>OY782391.1:0-1335835 GCA_963677745.1 Candidatus Altimarinota bacterium | reverse complement strand
AATTTTACAATGCGGTGCCTTTCAATAATATTGTTTTTAAGTCTTTCCCGGCGCAGATCCAGATAACGGTATTTTAGACGCAGTTCTTCGTTGACAAAAGATTCATGGTCAATTTCAAAAGGAGGTGTTTTTGATTCATTGATAATCTTGAAATTGTCAATTAACACCTCGATCAAACCGGTCTCCAAATTGGGATTATCCTGACCTTCGGGTCTGGCCCTCACCACGCCGCGTATTTCTATCACATATTCAGGACGGACTTGGTCGGCTTTCTGATGGGCATCAGGCAGTTTCTCCGGATCAGTGACTATTTGAGTGAGGCCGTAACGATCCCTCAGATCAATAAAAATCACGCCGCCATGGTCACGCCGGTGATGCACCCAACCGCATAAAGTAACAGTTTTTCCAATATCCGACTGTCTCAGTTCGTTGTTTTTATGTGTTCTGTTCATGTTTTTGTTATTGCTGCTGAATTATAATTAAATCACGGTATTAGCCAAGAAATTTCTCAATTTTTAGGAGATTGTCGGGTTCGGCGTTGATATTGATGCCGGTTTTCAGAAGTCTGCTTTTACCGTTTTCAGGAATGGAAATGTGTACGGGAAGCGGCCCCTGAATGGTGGCCAGGAGTTCCTTCAGCCCGGAAAAACGGGACGGGTCGAAGCCTGCCGGGATAGTGATCAGTAACTTGCGGTCGTCCAAAACCAAATGTTTGTAGGGATTTTTCGGGGCGGCGGTCGGAGCTGCTCCATCAGTTTTATCAAAGGTTTTTTCCAAATGGATGTCGGGTGCTCTTTTTTTTATTTTTTCATCGGGATCATACAGACCGGAATCGGTGGCATTTTTAATCATTGTCTCCAGAGAGACATTTTTCATTCCATATACCGACAGCTGAAGTTCCCCCCGCCGGGCTTCCAGTTTTCCTTCAACAATGAAGACCTGGTCTTCCTTGATCTTGAATTTAAATTCTTCGTAAATTTTTGGAAATATCACCAGGATCAATTTGTTGGTCGGATCCTCCAGTTCGGCATAGGCCATGGCCGACCCGGACTTGGTAATGATGGTTTTGATGGAAGTCAGCAGTCCTGCCACTTTGTGAGTCCTGCCCAAATCCTTTTCCGCAAAATCGCCGATAAATCTGACCTTGCCGCGGAGATATCGGGACAGCCCTTTGAGCGGAGTCGAGGAGACATACAGCCCCAGATAGTCCTTTTCTTTTTTAAGTTTTTCCATCACAGACAGAGGGGCGAGCGGTTTAAGTTTAAGCGTCTGGTTAAGGGAGTTCTGGGATTCTTCGGAAAACATACCCAGCAAATCGGTCTGAGCCAGATCAGAGCTTTTTGATTTTTCAATATTGCGGGAAAATTCAGAAATTACTTCATAATTTTCGGCTATGGTTCTGCGGTCGCCGAACTCGTCCAGTGCACCGGAATAAGCCAGGCATTCAATCGTTTTTTTGTTTACCAGTTTGGAAGGAAGCCGGCTGATCAGATCTTCCAGACTGCGGAATGCGCCCGCCTTCAGGAGGGCGGCTTGAATCTGCTGGATGGCACCCTCCCCCAACCCCTTGATAGCGCCCAGCCCGAAACGTATCACCCCCTCCTTTTCGACTGAGAATCCCAGCTCGGATTCATTGATGGATGGCGGAAGTACCCGTAGTCCCATCTCCTCGCAGTCAGACATTTCCTGGGCCACTTTTTCGGTATTGTCACTGTCGGAAGTGAGCAGGGCGGCCATCAATTCGGTCGGATAATGAGCTTTGAGCCAGGAGGTGCGGTAGGAGATCATGGCGTAGCAGGCCGCATGGGCTTTATTGAAGCCATAACCGGCAAACGGTTCAATTACTTTTTCAAAAATCTGCCGGGCGTGAACTTCTCCCTGACCGCATTTAACCGCTCCCTGAATAAATTTATCCTTTTGTTCGGCCAGCGCTTTGGGATCTTTTTTTCCCACGGCGCGTCGCAGAATGTCGGCCTGGCCGAGACTGAAACCGGCAAAATGTCGCGCGATCAATAAAATCTGTTCCTGATAAATGGCTATTCCATTAGTTTCCTTGAGGATGGACTCAAAAGAAGGATCCAAATATTTAACCGTTTCCGGCCGGTGTTTACCCTCTATATATGACGGGATCCATTCCAGCGGGCCGGGACGGTAGAGCGAAATCATCGCAACTATATCTTCAAAGTGCGTGGGCTTAAGTTCTTTGATGTAGCGCCTCATGCCGGAAGATTCCAGCTGAAACACTCCGGTAGTGTCGCCTCTCTGCAACAATTCAAAGGTCTTTTCGTCGGTCAGAAGCAATTTAGTAATATCAATTCTTTCACCGGTTCTCTGTTCGATCAGTTCCAGAGCCTTTTCAATAATGGTCAGGTTCTTCAACCCCAAAAAGTCCATTTTAAGCAGTCCGATTTCCTCCAGGTACTTCATGGAATACTGCGTGACAATTCCGTCACTTCCATCGGTGGATTTTTGGAGCGGCGTAAAATTCACCAGAGGCCGGTCGGCCACAATTACGGCACAGGCGTGGGTTCCGGCATGACGGACCGTACCTTCCAGCCTGATGGCATTGTCCAACAGATTGCGGGCCCTGCCATTATTTTTGTAAAGCTCACTTAAATTGGGGTCCTTTTCGATGGAAATTTTCAGCGGGGTATGCTTGCCAAGTTTGGGCTGGGGAACCGCTTTTGCCACCTGGTCAACCTCCGAATAGGGATAGCCCATTCCCCTTCCCACATCCCTGACCGCCGCTTTGGCAGACATGGTTCCGTATGTGATTACCTGGGACACACAGTCCTTGCCGTATTTATTGATAGTATATTCCAGAACTTCATGGCGCCGGTGATCGGCAAAATCTATATCTATATCTGGCATGGAAACACGGTCGGGATTCAAAAATCTTTCAAATACCAGACCATGTTCGATCGGGTCTAGTTCCGTTATTTTCAGCGTATAGGCGATAATTGCACCGGCGGCCGAACCTCTGCCCGGCCCCACCATGATGCCGTTGGTTTTGGCATAGTTGATGAAGTCCCAGACTATCAGGAAGTAATCGTTAAACCCCATTTTATCGACTATCTCCAGCTCATAATTGAGCTGTTTCAGGGCCTGGGCCTTACGTTCCTGCGGATATAATTCATCAAGACCTTTCAGGCAAAGCAGCCGTAAATACTCGCGTGAACTCTCCCCGTTGGGGGTTTTAAACTGGGGGATCAGGTATTGGCCGAATTTTATCGACAAATCACATTTCTCGGCAATTTTGAGGGTGTTTTCACAGGCCTCCGGCAGATCGGAAAACAGGGCCAGCATTTCTTCGGCAGATTTCATTGAGAAGTCGCCTTCATAGCGCAGTCTGCCGAGATCATTTAAATTGGTCTGATTGCCTATGCATAAAAGTATGTCGTGCGGTCCGGCGTCGTCCGATTTCAAATAGTGGGATGCTTGTGTGGCAGCCAGTGGCAGCTGGTGGTCCTGAGCCAGCTGCATCAGCAACGGCTCCATTTGCCGGTATTCGGGAATTTGGGGATGTCTTTGTATTTCCAGATAATAATCTTCTCCGAACAGCTGATGATATTTTTCTGCGATCCCTGCTGCGGCCGCCAGGTCTCCCTGGAGGAGAGCCTGTCCTAATTCACCGTCTTTATTTCCGCTTAGCACGATCAGCCCCTCGCTATATTTTTGGAGCAGCTCAAAGTCAATCCTGGGATAAAAGCTTAATCCTTCCAGAGAGGCAAGCGTACTCAGTTTTAGAAGGTTTTCATAACCCTGATTGTTTTTACAGAGTACAGTCAGCCGAAAGATGTTTTTGGCAGTTTCCGGACCGCGATCAAGCCTCGAGCCACTGGTAATATAGAAATCACTGCCAATAATCGCCTTGATTCCTGCCTCTTTGGCGGCCTTATAGAATTCAACAGCCCCGTACAGATAGGAATTATCGGTCAGACCGACTGCAGGACAACCAAATTCCTTGGCTTTTTTTACAATATCCTTAGGCGTACCAAGCGCTTCGAGCAGGCTATAGTGTGAATGGCAATTTAGGTGGACAAAGGTCATATCTTCTTGCTAGTTGATGATCTTTTATCACAAAATTCGACTTTTCTTAAGTTTTTATCGGTAAAACTCAGATTGATTTCTATAATTTTTCTGGTTAGGTGAAAGATCGGGCTGAGATCCAGTTTTTCCGGCCATTCCACAATCAGGACTGTTTTTGATTCATCCAGAAACTCTTTCATTTCGGAAATCAAAAAAGGGTCTTCCCTTTCCAAACGGTAAAGATCGACGTGATAGAAGGTGTATTGTGTGGTTTGATAACGGTTAATCAGGCTGAAGGTAGGGCTTTTAACCTTATTTTCCGGAAAATTAAAAACCTTGAGTAGTTTTTTTGTCAAGGCTGTCTTGCCAGTGCCCAAAGACCCGCTAAGCAGAAGCAATGACCGGCCAGACAGCTCTTTACTCAGCCTTTTGGCGTACTTCTCCAGTGTCATAAGACTGCCGATTTTCTCTATTTGACGCACAGGTCCGGTTTGAATAATTAGGTATTTTCAGCTATAATTTAAAGAATATTTTCACAAAACAAAAATCAAAATGAAAAGGATAGTTCATTTTTGGAGAAAAAACGCCAAACAACTGATTACAGTAGTCTTGGCATTCCTGGTAGCAGGTGTAATGCTGAACGTGAATCTGACTGACTTCCAGGCCAATCTTCTGGGCGGGAAAAAATCGGCACCGTTTGACGGTACGACCTACCCGGTTAAAAAAGTCCCCAACTGGGTTGATCTGAGCACCTCTGAGTGGAAACTGCCATATGATCAGATTCCCCAGAATAAATTTATCGACATTCCTCAGTATCTGCCCAGCCAGTTGACGATCCCCTTTTCCAGTCTGAATTTCAGCAAGCCCGCCGACAAAAGTATCCGCAACGCTCAAGTGACCTACAGCACCCCCTACATGGGAAACTATAAACTGGACGGCCAGGAATATGCCGGCAGCCATTTGGCAGTCGACATAAAAATCCCATCCGGGACTCCAATTTATGCTATCGCCAACGGTATAGTTGAAAAAGCCGCCAATCAGCCGGGTGGTTTTGGAAATCATATCGTGCTGAGACATGACAGCGTTCCTTCGCTTGATAACCAGTCCGTACTGACCACTTACTATTCCGGATACGGGCATATGTCCAGTCTGTCGGTAGCGGAAGGAGATTCGGTCAGTAAGGGCCAACTGATTGGTTATAGCGGTAATTCAGGTACTACCACCACTCCACATTTGCATTTTCAAATCGACAATGACCAGGCTCCCTGGCACATATACTGGCCATTTACTACAAAAGAAGCCTCTGATGCCGGACTAAGTTTCTGGGATGCGGTTAGTGCCGGTCTTAACAAAGACAAGGCTTTGGCCACAACCATCAGTCCGGTAGCTTATGTACAGAAATACCTTAATTACCAGGGCAATTCCAGCGTTACTCCCACTGTCACCACTCCGGTTGAAACCAATACCGGTTCCATCTCCACTACAACCGCAAATACTACCGGAACTTCCAACGTCAATGATATGGCTGAATCAGAGCTTCCTCCGATTGACTCAGTCGAAACGACACCCAACACACCGGTAAACGTCACTTCCCAGCCCTCCGTTAGTTTTACACCGGCTCTCGCTTCCCTGGAGCTGAAATATAATTCCTCATTCAAAGTCGGCACCCCGCTGAACTTTAAAGTCCTGGCCCTGGACAGTTCGGGCAATCTGATTACCAATTATAAACCGTCAAGTGAGCTTTATATAAAAGTAGAAAACGGCAGCGCCACACTTCCCAAGAGTTATCTGGCGGCCGGTGACTTCCAGAACGGCGTAGCTGAGTTCACTGTTACCCCGACTGCCGAATTCGGTATCAGAGTCAGCGTAATGGCCGGCGAAATTGTCAGGCTTTCAGACGTGATACAGGAAAGCGGATTTACCGACCTGAACGAGACAGATGAAAGCTGGGTGGCGGTAAACTTTCTGAAGGACAACGACATTGTTCGCGGTTATCCCGACGGATCTTTCAAGCCAAATAACAAAGTAACACGAGTGGAAGCACTTAAATTTATTTACGAAGGCTTAAATAAAGAAGTAAATTCCCGGGTGGTACTGGAATTTTCCGATACGGACTCCAAAGCCTGGTATGCCAGATATATTTCGGCCGCCCAGAAAGAAGGCGTGGTGAAGGGATATTCCGGCAATCTGTTTAAGCCTGCCAACTCTGTTACCAAGGCGGAATTTACCAAGATGCTGGTGGAAGCTTCCGGGTTCAATGCCAAAGACTATGTACCTTTGACCGCGTTATACAACGACGTTTCCCGCAAAGACTGGTTTTACGGTTATATAGCTCTGGCCAAAGACAAAAACCTTCTTGATACCAGTTCCAACCTTTTCCACCCGAACGACCAGATCAGCCGTGCTCAGGTCGCCCAGATTCTTTACAAAGTAATTTTGATGAAGGCTGGCGGTAAGCTGAAATATGAAAACACGCTGGTTGTAAATGAAGATGACTTGGCGGATTTTTTTAAGAGAGTCTAATTTTAGGTTGATTTAAGTCCTGCTGTTCAGTAAAATCGTGGACGCAATGCGCCCGTAGCTCAGTTGGATAGAGCAGTGCCCTTCTAAGGCAAAGGTCACACGTTCGAATCGTGTCGGGCGCACCATTTTGTGCTGCTTTAGTTGATTTTTGAAAGTTTTGTGTTAATATTTGCTTTAGAATTATCCCAACCGCGTTATGAAACTGCAAAAGGGAGAGCAAATTATCAAAGTTTACCATCACCATAAATTTTTCTTTTTCTGGAGAGGAGTAAAGGTTTGGGCTGCCAGTCTCCCGTTTTTTATGCTGGTCTTTGTAATCAGCATATTGACCCCCGCTTGGCTCGACTGGACAATGACCTTTTCAATTCTGGCACTGTTTGCACTGGTTACAGCCTACGATTTTCTGATGTATTATCTGGACACCCTGGTAATTACCAATCAGCGGGTGGTGCATCTGGACTGGATTAATCTTTTTAAATACACCGAAAACCAGGCCAACCTTAATGATATTCAGGATATTGGTTCTTCTGAGAACGGTTTTCTTTCCAAATTTAAAATCCTGGATTTTGGCATTCTGAAGATAGAAACCTCCTCAACCAAAACCATTTTGGTTTTCAACCAGGCGCCGGACCCTGAAGAAATAAAATTTTTCGTCACTACTCTTTCCCGTCAGCATTCAGGACTGGAGACGGCAAAACCTGTCTTCAAAAAAATGCCTGAAGTTCCCGTAATTAACCAGAAATCCGAAATCCCCTCCGGTAAAGTGGCAACATTGGAATAAATTTGTTATATTGCACGGGCAATTAATTTTTGCCGGTGACCATCAAAAGATTTTCCAATCAGTCCAAAAAGAATGAAACCGTGATGTCTTCCAGCTCCGTAACCGAAACGGACACCAATCTTGATGCAAGTCTACGTCCCAGAGTTTTAAGTGAATATGTCGGCCAGGCAGATATTAAGGTCAATCTGGGCTATCTGATAGAGTCTGCCAAGTTACGCAGTGAACCGCTTGACCATATTCTGCTGCACGGTCCGCCGGGATTAGGCAAGACTACTTTGGCCAATATTATCGGAAATGAAATAGGAGCAAGTGTCAGGATCACCTCAGGACCCGCACTGGAAAAGCAGGGGGACATCGCTTCAATAATTACCAATCTCAAAGAAAATGATATTCTTTTTATCGACGAAATCCACAGGTTGAAACCGGCAATTGAAGAAATTCTTTATTCGGCCATGGAGGATTTTGCCATCGACCTGGTGATCGGCAAGGGACCGGCAGCCAAGAGCATGCGATTGAAATTACCCCGCTTTACGCTGGTGGGAGCAACCACTAAAATGAGTATGCTTTCTTCCCCGCTCCGAGACAGGTTTGGAGCAGTGTATCGGCTGCAATTTTATTCGGAATCGGAAATCACGGAAATAATTCTCAGATCGGCGGACAAACTTAACATCAAGCTTGATCCGCAATCATCGGCCTTACTTGCCAGATCGGCACGACAAACCCCCAGAATCGCCAACAGACTGCTCAAGCGGGTCAGGGATTTTGCACTGGTGCACGGCCAGACACAGATTAATGCCAAGCTGGCCGGGAAATGCCTGGATTTATTGGGTATTGACGCATTGGGACTGGATGAAATGGATAGACAAATACTTTCCACTATTATTGAAAAATTCAGGGGCGGACCGGTAGGGCTGGGCAGTCTGGCGGCAGCCACCAGTGATGAGGAGAGTACCATCGAGGAGGTTTATGAACCTTTTTTATTACAATTGGGCTTACTGGAGAGAACCAACAGAGGCCGTACAGCTACTGAACGCGCCTATCAGCACCTTGGATTTGAATTTATTAATAATACCGAAAAATAACATGAAAAAAGTTCTAGTAATATTGGCGGCTTTTGCGGCCATTTCCATTAACGGCTGCCAGAACTCCAAGTCCGTAAATCCGGAAGAAGTACAGAAATCGACAATGGGACAGGAAAGAAGAATCGGCGTGCTGCAGTCTCTGGGGGGAGCCTATACCTCCAGCCAGGCCACCCATCTCTTACGGATGGAGGATGGTAAAAATCTTTATTTAAAAAGCGACACCGTCGATTTTAATAATGAAAAATATAACAACAAGGAAGTGGAGGTAATGGGAGAAATAATGAGAACTACGGACAAGGTTCAGTTGATGACAGTTACCAGTATTGACGTGATCGATGTCGAACAGAATACGGAAGACAGTTTACCGCAATGGCTTGACTATAACTCGGATAATCTTTCACTGGGATTCAAGTACCGCGATGATTATCTGGTCCAGGAAAGCCCGAATCAAATTACAATCACCAAAAAACCCGATACGGAAAATACCGGTCTGGATGGCGAAAGTGATTCACAGCTCCCCAAAACCGTAAATACAGCGGACAACGGAGATCAGACTCAGATTCAGATTGAAAAATTATCCGAAGGTTTGTCAGGCATGACCGGTTCCATGGGAGTTGCAAGCCTTGATTCGGCAGATGTGCTGGCCGGAGGTTTTACACGGAGCAAGATCAGCCAGAAAGCTATCGAAGCATACAAAAAATCCCTATCAGGCGGCGGAGTGGAATATTTTCTGATGGCGGGCGAGACTTCTTATAAGATCGGTTTTTCAGCATCTTTTTCAGAGAAGAATCTGGTGGAACAACAAAATATGTTTTATGACATACTGGCCTCCTTGGATTTTACCAATACAACGAGCCAGTCATCTGATTCCGAAGATTCACGATCAACGGAAAGCGGAGGTGCATCCGGCAGCACCTCCAATTCCACGGACGAACAGACTTCTTTGACCGGAGAAAACATTGATGTCCCGGTCAGTGAAGAGACGTCGACCGAAACTGAGACTGAAATACCTGAGGAGTCGGATACTTTTTCATCAGGCGGTTCAGGGGGAACCATCAGCGGGTTTGAGACGTTTAGCAGTGAATCTCAAAAGTTTTCTATCCAGTATCCAAAAAGTTATTATTTCGGCAGCGTCGGAGCCAGTTCTGCTGACGCAATCCGCTCCTATCAATTTGGCAGCGAACCTCTGGAGGAAACTTCCGGTGAAATCACGCTGGATATTGTCAAAGGAACTTTGCCCAGCGGCAAGAATACCGAATATAACGGTGTAAATATGGTAATGGTCAATGACGGAGCTTCAACTTCCGTCTATACCGAATATAATGGAAAGATTTTCAGGCTAACGGCAGACAAATCAAAACAGGGATTGCTCCAGCAGATGGCAGCTACGTTGCAATAGCATTCAATTGACTTTCACTTTTTAGCACTTTATAATCGTGAGTGCTAATTATAACAAATGCATATATTGATTTTAAGTAAAGAGTATTTAGCCAGTAAGGCATGATTTTGATGGCTTATATATGCTAAAATGTATTGAAATATTTAAACAAGAAACAGGATGCCAGACACAAATTTTGAGAAATTTACCAAGGAGGCCAAGCAGGCCTTGATTGTGGCTCAAGAGAAAGCTAAAGACGCAAAACGTAATTATGTCGGAACGGAACACGTGCTGATGGGAGTACTGAGCCAGAAACAGTCTCTCGGCTCAACTATTCTGGGCGGTTTCGGAGTGAGCCTGGAAAATGTTGATATGGTGATTAAAAGCGTTGGAAGAATTAACGCCCCCCAAAATTCGCCACAGGGAGGCTGGGGAGGTTTATCAGGCAAAGCCAAAAAAATTATTGAAGAAGCCGTCAGAGCCGCGCATGCCTACAATCACAGTTATGTCGGGACAGAACACCTTCTTTATGCGTTGGTCTGTCAGGATGATACTGCCGCCACGGTGATACTGGAGAATATGAAAGTAAATCCGGCGGACATCAAGGAACAATTGATCAAGAATTTTGAAAAATCCAATCTTCAGTCGGTTGCAGCAGGACCGAATGCCGCCAACGGACAACAGACCGTCAATCCCTTTGAGTTTTTCCTGAACGGATTACAGGGGATGATGATGGGCAACCCTCAGGCAGAAATGGAAGGCAAAACCAAGTATAAAAAGGGCGAGAAACAAGGACAGCCATCCAAAACTCCTGCCCTGGATTATTTCACCACCGATCTTACCGTGGAGTGCCGTCAGGGCAAATTGAGCCCGGTAATTGGAAGAAAAAAAGAGATTGAACGCGGCATCAGCATTCTTTGCAGAAAAACCAAGAATAATCCGGTTTTTATCGGCGAGCCCGGTGTAGGAAAAACCGCCATTGCCGAAGGAATTGCCTATGCTTTGGTTAATGAGGAAGTCCCGGACACTTTACTGGATAAAAAAATTCTTTCACTGCAAATGTCTTCTGTTGTTGCCGGAACCAAATACAGAGGTGAGTTTGAAGAAAGGATCAAACAGATTATTGATGAGGCAACCAGTGTCGGCAACGTAATTTTATTTATTGATGAATTACATACGGTGATAGGAGCCGGCAGCGCCGAAGGCAGTCTGGACGCATCCAATATTTTGAAACCGGCCTTGTCCAGAGGAAAAGTTCAGGTGATCGGTGCGACTACCATCAATGAATATAGAAAACAGGTGGAAGCAGACGCCGCTTTTGAACGAAGATTTCAACCCGTAAAGGTGGATGAACCCTCTCCCGATGACACTTTGCTGATGATACGTGGAATTCGTGAAGGTTTTGAGGACCATCACAACCTGATTATTTCCGATGAGGCCCTGGAAGCATCGGTTACTCTTTCCAAACGCTATATAAATGACAGATTTCTGCCGGACAAGGCAATCGACTTACTGGATGAGGCAGCCTCCCTGAAACGTCTAAAAATCAGAGGCAACAATGATAAAATTCGCCTTCTGCAAAAAGAACTGGCAAAAATCATCAAAGAAAAAGAAGAAAGTGTGTCCAAACAGGATTATGAACACGCTGCAGCATTAAGGGACAAGGAATTAAAAGTTTTGAAAGAAATTGAAAGTAACCGTTATATAAAAATTCCCAGAGAGCAAAGACAAATTGTGGCGGTTGACGATATTGCCAGAGTGGTTGGCCAGATGACCGGAATTGATGTTTCCCGTCTGGTTAAGGATGACAAAACCCGGCTGATTAATCTGGAAGAAAAACTTAAAAAGAGAATTATCGGTCAGGAAGAAGCTGTAAAAGCCGTTTCCCAGGCAATCCGCAGATCGAGAGTCGGTATTTCCGACGAACGCCGGCCGATCGGTTCGTTTATTTTCATGGGCCCGACCGGTATTGGTAAAACCGAACTGGTAAAAGCCCTGGCCCAGGAGGTCTTCAATGACCGCGACGCCCTGATTAAAATTGATATGAGTGAGTTCATGGAACGTCACAACACCTCCAGACTGGTTGGAGCTACCGCCGGCTATGTCGGTTACGAGGAGGGTGGTCAGCTGACTGAAGCCGTCCGCAGAAAACCCTATGCCGTTATTCTTTTTGATGAAATTGAAAAAGCTCATCAGGATGTGTTTAATCTGCTCCTGCAAATTCTGGAAGACGGTACTCTGACCGATGCCAAAGGCCGCATGATCGATTTCAAGAACACCATTGTCATCATGACCACCAATATCGGGTCAAAGAGCCTTACGGAACGGGCTGCTCCGATCGGTTTCAACCTCAACAATGACGAATTGACCAAAGCCGAACAGGACTATGAAAGACTAAAGCAGGATGTACTGGAAGAACTTAAAAAGCATTTCAGGCCCGAATTTCTGAACAGAATTGACAAGACTATCGTCTTCAAGGCTTTGACCCATGAACATATTAAGGAAATTGTAAAACTTCATCTGGAGCGATTACAGACCAGAATTGAGTCAAAGAAAATCATGCTGGAATGCTCTCCGGCCGCACTGGAGAAACTGGCAGATGAAAGTTTTGATCCGGAATACGGGGCCAGACCGGTTCGCAGAAAAATCCAGGAACTGGTTGAGGATCAGCTTACTGAGGGTTTTTTGTCAGAAAAATTCAATGACGGCGACACCGTACTGATTGAAAAAGAAGCGGATAAAATTGTCCTGAGGAAAAAGACTCTCAAAAAAGCCGTAAAAACAAAGAAAGTTATCCCTGCAGCATAAGACCAAACAGTCCGCAGGCCACCAGGGCTGCAGTCTCGTTGCGGAGGATCTGTTTTCCCAACGAGAATGTCCCTTTGGAGCTTGCCTTGATTAAGTTGATTTCTCTTTCGCTGAATCCCCCCTCCGGACCAATTAATACGTCAACTTTGCCGGTAAGCGGTTCTTGCAGAAATCGGTGATTCAAGTCCGACTGTCTTTCCAGTCCCGCGTAACAGTCATTATCAGCCAGCTCAAAATACTGGTCCAGACTGACGTAAGAGATTATTTGGGGGATCCTGGCTCTTTCAGACTGCTCCACCGCTTCCATCAGGATTGTTTCCAGCCGGTCCATCCTCAGTTGATGGTGATAATTACTGTATTCACTTTCAATCAGTTTGAAACGGGAGACGCCCAGTTCGGTGCAGTGCTGGAGGATCATTTCCAGCTTGGCCGGTTTGTTTGGCAGGGCCAAAGCCAGAGAGAGTTCCTGTGGCAAAGGGTCATAAAGGATTTTTCCGGACTCAAAAACCAATTTTATCTGATTTTTATTGATTTCCTGCACTTGAAAATGAGCCTCATAATTTTCGGACAATGATCTGTTTTTGTTCATCAGGATGACGCTGTCCCCAACTTTGGCCCGCAGTACGCGGGTCAACTGATACAACAAATCCTCTTCCTGCCGTTCCAGCAGGTAATTTTGGCCGGGAGTGAGATGCTCGGGCAAAGTGGTCTCTCTCAGAATAAAACGCCAGTAATTATTGTTTTTCATAGTTTAACTTGACTATATATTTACTTGAATTTAGACTTGTTGCGCTTGATTGGGGCTGTATGGCCAGGTAGGTGCCCTGCAATCAGGTTTTATATTTAATAACTGCCAGGCCAACTTTAGTATGAACAAAGCTATCCCTAAAGATCAAGGATTTTTAGCTCAGATTCCTGATTTTAAATTGCCTACTCCCGGAGAACTGGTGGAGGGCGAAGTAATCGCGATTTATAAGAATAAAATACTGGTCGATATCAACGGTATAGCCGTCGGTTTGATCAGCGGACGTGAAGCCAAGGACAGCGGTGAAACAGTAAAATCATTGAAAGTCGGAGACACCGTTTCGGCCTATGTTATAGACAATGAGAACGAGGAGGGATACATCGTTATGTCACTCCGCAAAGCTTCACAGGAAAAGACCTGGAAGAAATTCTCGGATGCTTATGAAAAAGCTCTGGTTATTGAAGTTTCCGCAAGCGAGGCCAATAAAGGCGGTCTGCTGCTGGATATAGACGGAATCAAAGGTTTTATTCCGGTTTCACAGCTCGCTCCGATGCATTATCCACGCGTCAATGGAGCCGATTCCAATATGATTTTGCAGAGACTGCAGGAACTGGTCGGGCAGAGATTCAGAGTAAAAATCATTAACATCGACAAGGATAACGGTAAACTGATTTTGTCAGAAAAAGCCGCGATGGAGGAACAGAGACAAACCGCTCTGGAAGGAATCAAGGCCGGTGATGTTGTCACAGGAAAAATCAGCGGCGTAGTTAAGTTTGGTATTTTTGTGGCTTTCAACGGCCTGGAAGGCCTGGTCCATATTTCAGAAATTGCCTGGGGCCATGTTAAGAATCCTTCCGACTACGGAAGACTGGGTGAAGAGGTAAAAGTAATGGTGATCGGCCTGGAGGGAGACAAAATCTCACTCTCCATGAAGAGACTGACAGAAGATCCATGGCTGGAAGCAACCAAGAAATATCAACTGGGGACTGTTATCGAAGGTGAAATAAACAGAATCACCCCATTTGGAGCATTTATTAAACTGAGTGACGATATCAACGGACTGATTCACGTAAGTGAAATCTCTCATGAGGAGGTAGCTGATCCAAGCCTGGTGTTGAAAGTTGGAGAAAAGGTTAAGGCCAAGGTGATAGCAATTGAACCGGAGGAACACAGAGTAGGGCTTTCCATCAAAGCTCTGACCGAACCGGCTGAAAAGGATAAGAAAGTAAAAAAGAAGTCAGAGAACGAGGAAAGCGATGACACCGAAGAAGAAGCCACTGAAGAAAAGAAAGAAAAGAAAGTGGTGAAAAAGAAGGTGGTTAAGAAAGAGAAAAAAGAAGAATAATATTTAAAGGGGAGCATCGCTCCCCTTTTTTTATGCTACTCTGCTGGTTATATCGAAGTTCTGAGGATCGTGGGCGTAGGCAAACCCGTTTCTGGTCACAGTGCCACCATGATCAAACATTTTTAGGGTTTTAATTCTTATCCTGCCATTATATGCTGCTTGTTCACTGAATTCCGGTTGATCGCCAGTGCTGGTGAATTGGACCCCCAACTTTTCCAGATCGCTGATCAAAGCTTTTTGTTTATCATTAATTTGCGGGGTCCCGGCAACCAGCGTAAAAGTATTTTCCGGACTGCGATCAAGCCATTCTTTAATCATCCGGGCATGACCGCCTGTTTGATAAAAGTAAAGACTGTCAAAGAAATCCAGGTGTTTTACTTCCGGTGGAATCTCATTTCTGCTGTTCATAACGTTGAAGGCAAAAGCCCCGCCTCCGCTGTGTGAATCAAAGCTGACGTCCATTTGTCTCGGTTGAAATCGGCTTTTCACTCTATCCATCACAGCCCTAAAAACCTCATTACCGGCTGAAGCATTCTGATTCAGATAATTGGGCCAGTCTCTGGTTAAGGGCGAAACATAAGCAATGATAATATTCTTGTTTTGGCTGCCCCGGCTATTTCTAAGCAAGTCTGCCTGTCTGCCTATCTGATTGCCCGGACCATTGACGGTCAAGGGGTCCTGTTTGTTGGGAGTAGCATAAATAACCAGTTCGGTGGGCAGGGCGGGATTGAAATTGGGCGGCGAATTAATGTAAAAATCCACTTTTCCGTTCATCAGATCAGGCTGTTTTTCCACTCCCCCCTTCACTGTCTCAGGGCTTTTTTTTTGAGCCTCCGGATCTAATGCCGCATCATATTCATAGGTTTCAAAACCGATTGTACCCGGACCTCTGTTGGTATGACGTTTAGGCCCATTGGGATCCCGCAGGATACCCAGCAGCGGTTTTCCCTGATATTCAACTTTTACATATTTTTCATAGGGCAGATGTTCGGCAATTAGTCTTTTTTGCGTTGCCGATGCCCAATCCGCATAATCCTTACCGCTTTCAAAATGACTTCTTGGTTCTCCTCCCGAGCCAGGCTGTCTTACGTCGAGAGTTAACGGAGTTCCAGGATTGCCCGGCTGAACTTCGGGAGTCCCTCCTCCGCCTGCGGCGGCGCCGGTACCGCCCGGTTTGATCGGATTACCAATGTAACTCTGAATGATTTCGGCCATCCGTTCATAGCCGGTTTTTTCGACATTTAATTTTCCTCCACGGTCACTTAGATGCAGGCCGTCTCCGGCCAGATAATCAGGGAACATCTTGGAGGAGTCTTCATTGGAAGCCAGTCCCCCGGCGTCCTTACTCTGATGAAGAGGAATTACTTTGCTAGGCCCGGAGCCACTTTTTTGGGCATTTTCAATTTCCTGATTGAGCATTTTCCTAATTTCCTCGTTTTCCTTGCCGATTTCCGGCTGACCGGGAGGATTCAGCTCTCTATATCTGTTAGGATCCGCTGCCAGAAAAGGAGGAGCGGTGCACTGGAAAATTTTGATATTGTTTTCTCTGGCTTTACTCCAGATGGTCTTATAAGAATCCAGAATTTTATTGACCACGTATTGTTCATATTTAGTGCCGGGCTTACCGGGATCCACCTTGAAGTCCCGGTACTCCGGATTTTTTTCCAGGTTGCCGGTCATTCTCATATGGGCAAAATTGGCTATGTCGTTCACTCCCCCGTTAAACACCATTGTCTCATTTCTGTATGGGGTCAGATCCATTGAACTGAATTCACGGGCAATTGTCTGTACCATTTTACCGACAACCGCCTTGGGATTTTTATCATTTGCCTTCAACATGCCCTGGGCTCCATACATCAAAGAATCACCCAGTATGATAAGTTTGTTCACACCCTCGCCCTGTACCTCCGGGGTTGAACCGGGGCTGTCGACTTTGGTGACCGAAGTTACTTCGGGTTGCTGGCCGGTAGGCGCGCTCTCTCCTCCTCCGCCCTCTCCCCCGCCTCCGCCACCTCCGCCGGTGCCTCCTCCCCCAGCTCCTCCTCCGCCGCCACCACCTCCGCCTACTCTGGCGGGCGGGGAGGCGTTCTGGTCTGCTGGCTGTTGATCTTGCTGTGTTTCTGCCGGTTGGGACAATGCTTTCTGAAGATTGGCTGCAAAATTCTCGGGATTATTGTCAAAAGGCGGATATTGTACTATTCGCTGATCGGCATTGGGACTTTTGCGGTATTTTTCCAGCATTGTGAATACCCTGTCCCCCGAATCACTGTCGGCGATCTGCAAGATTTGTTCAGCGCGCAGTGAGAAAGGTTTGTTTTTGGGATCTTTTTGGGCCATTTCCTGCTGCCATTTTTCCAGTTCTCCGGTCAGTCTGTACATGTTGTTAACCATCTTATCATCAACTTTTGTCTCACCGCTGGGAGTTTTCAAGGTCACTACGATGGCATTTTGCAGATTGGCATTTTCCTGCATTGCTTTAAGCAGTTTGGGATCGATTTTATCCGGATCCTTAACATAATTAAAAACCATCACCGGCTTCACACCCTCTTTAGGATTGCTGGGCATGATTATTTTACCCGTCAAATCCTTGGAGTTTTCCCCAAAATTGAAAGTATACTCGACGGAATTGGGATTGTCCTTATTGGGAACTCCGTTTTCAACCTTCAGCCACTTCAATTCAGGCGGTAATTCTGGAAGAGCAGAGGGGGTTTTTCCTTCCTGGCCTGGTGTCGGTTGTGGAGCCTGCGCTGGTCTGGGGGCCTCCCATGGTTTGGACTGATCGCTGGCAGCTGATGGAGCTGCCCCGGGAGCCGCTGCGGGTGCTGAAGTCGTCTCTGCCGGTCTGGAGGAGGGAGTTTCCCATGGCTTGGGCTGGTTGGCACCGCCCAATTCCCTGCCCTTGGCCACTGCTGCTTCGCGGTCTGCATTTTTGCCCGCTTCCACAGATTTCCGGACAGCTTCAGTTAACGGATCAGGTCTTTCCTGAAAGATCAGTCTTTTTTCGTTGAACATCCCTTTGTAATTTTCTCCTCTAATCATTAATTTTTATATTTCTGACTGTTTTCCTTCATCCATTCATAAATATTGACAGGTTTTCCGTCTACTGTTTCCCAATAGGTGCTGTTGCCGTCCATGTGGACCTGTACAGTCTGTCCATATATTGGCAAATCTCTCATTTGAGGCTGGCCCGTGGATTGTACCTGCCTGTGCATCTCCGTCACCAGACTCCAGTATTTATCGATATCTTCTGCGATCGGTTTCAGCTGCTCACGGATAACATTCATCATTTTTAACTGTTCCTCATAGCTCAACCGGACTACTTCGGTAATTTGATTTAGTGTTTCCTCGTCACTTTTTATTACAGGTGCCTTTTCGGATTCCAGGCTGCCTGTGCCCAAACTGCCCGAACCTGAGCCTAGATTTTCATAGACCAGACGGGCTGTGGTAAACATTTTTTTGGCCGGATTATGCATAGTCAATTAAAAAAGCTTAAATTCCTTTTATTTTAGCATAATTTTTGACTTTTTTCCAACTTGTCACTAAACTTGAGGGGCTTTTGAACAGTAAACCTTAGAAAAACGTGGTAAACTCCAAACAAAACGATGTTTTATTGATAGATATTGCACAAGAATGTTGTGTGTCGGTACGTGATATACATTTCGCCGCAAAAGCGCTTGGGCATGAGCTTCCGGTAACTGCCAGAACTGTCGACTCCAAACTGGGCAAACTGCTGGTTTCGTATTTTATGGATAAAGAGCAGGAGGAGAAGAAAAAGGAAAAGGCCAAACCCAAGATCAAGCAGCCAAAATCCCTCAAGAAACAGGTTACGTACAAAGAACCAAAAGAGGAAAAAACCGAGGAGATTAAGGAAGTTCCCAAGGTATTGGTAACTGACCCGGTTAAGCAGGAGCCCAAAAGGAAAGAGAAATTTATTATTTTCGAGAAACCCGTTACGTCTAAGAAACCTGAACCGCTGGCATATGTAGAGGAACCCAAAAGAGATAAAGTAAAGCCCGTTTTTGAGAAAAAAGTTAACCGGGACAAAGAGCGTTTTAAACAGCAGAAACCAAAGCTGAAACAGGATACAACGGTGTCCGACGAATTGCTGGGTATTAAGGACCGAAAGGGACCCCGTGATACGGCTGAAATATATGATGAAATGATAGCCGAGGAGCGTGAAAGGGAAATTGTTCAGAGCCAGAGAAAACAGACCGCCGGAAAAGAAGCTTCCAGACCTCAGATCAAGAAGGCTCCTACGGTCAGCCACACGGTAAAATATGATCCCAACAGGATTGTGGAAATTCCGGATGTGATTACAGTCAAGGAATTTGCGGAAAAGACTGGACTGGGAGCCGCAAAAATTATCGGTGAATTGATGAAAAACGGCATTCTGGCCAATATCAATCAGGTGATTGATTTTGATACCGCCATGATCGTAGCGGAAGATTTAAAAGTTAAGGTTAAGAAGAAGCAGAGTTTCGCTTCAGCGGAAGATCTTTTTCAAGGCAACCTGGAAGCGCTGATGAAGGAACATGACAGTTCGGTTCTGGAAAGCAGACCCCCGATTGTTGTGATTATGGGACACGTTGATCATGGAAAAACCAAGCTTCTGGACGCCATCAGACATACGCACGTTGTGGAACAGGAGGCGGGTGGAATCACTCAACACATCGGTGCCTATCAGATAGAAAAAAACGGTAAGAAAATTACCTTTCTGGACACACCGGGACATGAAGCTTTTACAGCCATGCGAGCCAGAGGAGCCAAAGCCACCGATATAGCCGTGCTGGTAGTGGCAGCTGATGAAGGTATTAAGCCTCAAACATTGGAGGCCCTGCAACATGCCAGGGATGCCAAAGTGCCGATCATTGTGGCAATTACAAAAATTGACAAGCCCAATGCCGACGTGGAAAAAGTCAAAGGTGAACTGGCAGGCGTGGATCTGATTCCCGAAGAATGGGGCGGTAATACGGTGATGGTGCCAGTTTCCCCAATTACCGGACAGGGTATTCCCGAATTGCTGGAGATGATTTTGCTGGTGGCTGAAATGGCCAATTTAAAAGCAAATCCAAACAGAGAAGGAATTGGAACCGTAATCGAGGCACATCTTGATCATAGTCTGGGACCGGTAGCCACAATTATCGTTAATACAGGAACACTTAAACTGATGGACAATATCGTAATCGGTGAAAGCTACGGCCGCGTGAAGGTAATGAAGGACCATTTGGGACATAAATTAAAATCAGCCGGGCCCTCCACTCCGGTCTGGATTGCCGGCCTTACTGATAAAGCTGTTAGCGGAGATCTCGTCCAGGTGGTACCTGATGAAAAGTCGGCACGCATGCGGGCCATCACCATTAAAAACCTGCGCAAGGCCCAACAAAAAGAACGTGGTGTGGGCGAGATTATTTCAGCTATTTCCTCAGGTCAATTGAAAACATTGAAGATAGTGCTGAAAGCCGATACGAATGGTAGTCTGGAAGCTCTCAAGCATTCCATTTCCGAAATCAAACATGAAGATGTCGGCGTAAAGATAATCCTTTCGGGTGTGGGAGATATAACCGAATCGGACGTAATGATGGCGGCTGCTTCCGGAGGTATCGTGATGGGTTTTAACGTCAGGGCCAATCTGAACGTGATGGCCACGGCGGAAAGAGAGAATGTGGAGGTGATACATTACAATATCATCTATAAACTTCTGGACGACATTAAGAAGATTTTAAATGGCTTACTGGAACCTGAATTAGTTGAGTCAATTTTGGGAGAAATGGAAGTCGTACAGATTTTCTTCAGCAAGAAAAAGGAAATGATTGTGGGCTGCAAGGTCAAGTCGGGCGTTGTGGAAAAGAAGTCCAAGTTGAGGGTAATGAGAAACGGAGTATTGCTTGGTGAAACCCATATTACTTCTCTGCAAAAAAACCAGGAGTCGGTGGATGAAGTGAAAGAGGGGCATGACTGCGGAATCAAAATAACCGGCAACATCAAACTGGAAGTCGGCGACTTGCTGGTACCCTATAAAATGGAGAAGAAGATTAGAACTCTGTAAAAAAATCTTCATGGTACGGGAAGCTCTTTTTATAAAACATAATATACCTACTTTCAGCGATGAAAGAGGAGATCTTACGGTGCTCGACAAACTGGATCAGATGGTGGACTGGCCGGTAAAAAGATCCTATTGGCTCTCCAATGTTAAAACGGCGCGGGGAGGGCATTGCGTGAAGGGTGAGAGGAAATTCTACATAATGGCAAAAGGAAGCTGCAGATTTAAAATCTATGACGGCAGCAACTGGTATGAAATCAACCTGGAAGGACCTGGTGAAGCGCTGGAACTGCGGGCAGACCTGTGGAGGGAAGTGGACCGGTTTTCAGAAAATTCAGTAATGTTTACCCTGTGCAATTTGTATTATGACAAGTCGCAGTATATTTTTGACATAAAAGAATACGAAAAATACATTAATTCGATTAACAAATGAGGAAAGTACTGGTTACAGGCGGAGCCGGTTTTATCGGCTCAAATTACGTGCATTATCATACGGAAAAATATCCCGACGACAGTCTGTCGGTACTGGATAAATTAACCTATGCCGGAAATCTTCCCAATATCAATGACCTGATCGAGTCGGGTAAAATCAATTTCGTGAAAGGCGACATTACCGATCTGGAATTCGTCAGGCAGCTTTTTCAAAAAGAAAAGTTTGATCTGGTCATAAATTTTGCCGCAGAAACTCATGTGGACAGAAGTATTCTGGATCCGGGAATTTTTGTTCAGACCAATATAGTGGGCACACATAATTTATTGATGGTTTCCCGAGAAACTGGTGTCAAACGTTATCATCAGATCTCTACGGATGAGGTCTACGGGGACTTGGGTGACGGTTCAACCGATTTTTTTACGGAACAGACTCCCCTCGCGCCGAATTGTCCTTATGCAGCCGCCAAAGCCTCGGCGGATTTGCTGGTCAGGGCTTATTTTGAGACATACGGTTTTCCTGCTACCATCAGCCGTTGCTCTAATAATTACGGTCCCTACCAGTTTACGGAGAAACTGATTCCCTATTTTTTTAAACTGGCTTCGGAAGGCCAGCCGCTGCCCATCTATGGCGACGGTAAAAATGTGCGTGACTGGGTTTATGTGCTGGACCACTGCCGGGCCATTGACCTGATAGCGTCAAGCGACCGTCATGGTGAAATTTTTAATGTGGGAGGACATAATGAAAGAAACAATTTGCAGATAGCAGCGGAAATACTTACTTTTTTGGGAAAATCCCCCGACGCGATAAGATTTGTGGAAGACCGTAAAGCCCATGACCGCCGATACGCAATCGATCCGTCAAAAATTAACAAAGAACTGGGTTGGGAAACAACCGTGATGTTCAGCGAGGGAATCAAAAAAACTTTCCAGTGGTACAATGAACATCAGGATTGGGTAAAAGCCACCAATTCAAGATTACTTAACTTTATAAAAGAAAAATGATTGATAAAGGAAGCCGCTACTTGATATTGGGTAAAAACGGTATGCTGGGAATGGACCTGCAGAAGGCCTTTCATGACCGCGATTATGTGGCGCTGGGACATCAGGAATTGGATATTACCGATGAAAACGCACTCAAAACTGAGATACTAAATGCCAGACCGGATGTTGTCATTAACGCCGTTGCTTTTAAAGACGTGGATAAAGCAGAATCAAACGAGCTGTTGGCCAACAGAGTCAATGGAGAGGCGGTTGGGCATCTGGCCCGTATCTGCAGAGATTTTGGCATAACGCTGGTACATTTCAGTTCAGATTATGTTTTTGACGGTCAGAAAAAAGATGGTTACAAGGAAAATGATCTGCCTAATCCGCTAAATGCCTATGGCAGAAGCAAATTGCTGGGCGAACAGCTGCTGGTGGACGCAATGGAGGCAGAATTCGAGGGAACCGATCTGACCGAAGAAGGGAAATATTTTATTATCAGAGCGTCCTATATGTTCGGCAGCCACGGTAAGAATTTTTTCTCAAGAATGCTGGATAATGCCCGCCAAAAGCTGAAATTCCAGGCGGTCAACGATCAATGGGCCAGACCGACCTATACGCTGGATCTGGCGCGCCAGGTAAAATGGCTTCTGGAAAGCAATGAATATGAATCCGGCATTTATCATATTACCAACGATGGAACGACCAACTGGTATGAATTGGCGAAGGTACTGGTGGCAGAGGCGGGCTTTGTTTCCGAACTGGTAGAACCATGCTCCGTGAACGACTGGCCTTCTCCGGCCAAAAGACCGCAGTATTCGACTTTGTTGAACACAAAATTGCCACAAATGAGACACTGGAAAGAGGCTCTGAATGAATATCTGGATGATTTAAAGGCTTTGTAGACAGCTGTTTTGGTTGAAATAGCGGATTTATTCCGTTATTTTGTGTTCTTATAATTGCTCTGTATGAAAGGAATAATTTTAGCCGGCGGCACGGGCAGCAGACTCCATCCGATCACTCTGGCGATCAGTAAGCAGCTGATGCCGATCTATGACAAGCCGATGATTTACTATCCCCTTTCGATACTGATGGCGGCCGGAATTCGGGATATTCTGATCATAACCAATCCGCAGGATCAGCATGCTTTTATTAACCTTTTGGGGGACGGCTCATTGTACGGATGTAACTTTCAATATGTCACCCAGGCCAAACCGGATGGTCTGGCTCAGGCCTTTGTGCTTGGAGAACAATTCATCGGAAGGGACAAAGTCTGTTTAATTCTGGGCGACAATATTTTTTATGGAAATCATGTGGATGATTTGGCCAGAGAGTCTACCAATCCTGATGGCGGCATTATATTTGCCTATCATGTAGCTGATCCCGGTAGATACGGCGTGGTGGAATTCGATTCTCAGAAAAGAGCAGTTTCAATAGAAGAAAAACCGCTGCAACCCAAGTCCAATTTTGCCGTTCCAGGAATCTATTTTTATGATAATGAAGTCGTTTCGATAGCAAAAAATCTGAGACCCAGCGCCCGGGGTGAATATGAAATTACCGACGTAAACGCTGAATATCTGAGGCGAGGACGGCTCAAAGTACAAATTCTGGAACAGGGAGTGGCCTGGCTGGACACCGGTACTTTTGATTCAATGATGCAGGCCTCCAATTTCGTTGAAGTTGTGGAAAACAGACAGGATATTAAAATCGGCTGTATTGAGGAGGTGGCCTATAAAATGGAATATATTGATGCCAATCAGTTACGGCTGCTGGCGGAAAGAACATTGAAAAGCGGATACGGGGGCTATCTGTTGAACCTGCTAAAGCGCGAACAAATTTTAAGTTCACTACTTTCCGAGCGTCAGAAGCCGCTTATTGTGACAAATATTAACAATAGCCAGAATACGAGACAGCCTGAAAAAGGTGAATATACTGATGAAGAAATTTACAATCTCAAGCTGACTCAACGGGAAGAAACCTGAAAGAGGTTGATTGGGATTTAAATTTGGAAGGAGAAACTCATTGGATAAAGGATGAAAGGAAAATCCGCATTCCCCCTCCACCCAGGCCTTTTCAGTTGCCTGAGTGGAGGGGTGTGCGGCGGCTGAGCGGGGGCGCGCTCTGCGGAGGAGGACAGGACCCGTCCCCGCTTCGCCTGTAAGGCTTAGCGGGTTCGGGCGACGACAATCAGATTGCCGCACTCACTGCCCTCGACGTTGAGACCGGCGCCCTCTTCGAACACGATCTCGTCGCCGTCGCTGGTCGGCCAGCCGCCCGGCAGGGTCGACTTCAGGGAGCAGTTGGAGTTCAACTCCACACACTCGAAGATGTCGATCGCCAGGCTGCCGAACTCGGCTGACTGCATGTCTGCGTCACTGGGAGCTGCACCGTTGTGCAACTTCATCCAGATGATGCTGGCCATGCTCGTGTCAACCACGAACCAGTCCACCGTCTCAGGGAAGGCGAACTCGACCGACCCGCTGCTGCTGACAGCAACGAATGTCACGGGGCCGCAATCGTCGGGGGTGCTCTTCAAGTAGACGATCTCACCCTGCTCCACGCCGGTTTCCGGGTACCGCTTGCCAGCAAGGTGGAATTCCTTGTGGTCGCCCGTCCGCCAGGTCACCGACAGATCCACGCCCGTCATGCAGCCTTTGAAGCTGCGGAAGTCGGCGGTGTCGGGTACGCTCTCGCAGGTGCCCGGAGACTGATCGTTGCCACCGCTGCCGGGGTTGAGGACGTTGCCGCCCGCGCTGCCACCGCCGCCTGCATCTTCGCAGGTTTCGCCGGGCGGGCAGTAGTCGGGGTTGGGGAACGTTGCCGAATCCCCGTCGCCGCATCCACTCGCGAAAGTGAGAGCGGCCATGGCGAGAATCGCAACCACCATCCATGTATTCTTCTTCATGACTGTTTCCTCCTGGTAACTGGTGAGTCGCGGCTTTCAGGCGCGACCAAATTTGAGACGGACGTTGACTACTATTACTGACACTGACGCCGGCATCTGATGCGACGCCGGTAAGATTTTTCCGATATGATCGGGATAACCGGGCTGTTTCTAAGCGCAGGTCGTTGCTGATTTTCTAGATGCGTAGCTCCTGTTTTCTGTTAGAAACAATTCGGTTATCCCGATGCCTTTATCCAATGAGTTTTCAAAGATTCTGCCAGGAACCTAATTTATTAGATTCAAAGCAAGATCATGTTTTAACATATTATAATTGTTTTGTAAAGTCTTTTGTGAGAGATTTTTTAAATAGATTTGAAAAGGCCCCGCCACATCGCTTTCGCAATGGGCGGGGCCTTTGGTTAAGCCACGACGAGTTCCGGCGTCCTCCATGAGGGAAGACCCAGACTACCAGTCGAGGCGAAAGTGCTTGGCCGCGAACCTTTGCAGGTCGCGGCCGCGTGCACCACGTTTAGGAAGTGAAGTAGGAGCGAACCCGGCGATGGGCTCAAGCTCCGATTGTGCTCTGCTACGGCGCGCAGAGCGGGGGGACCTGACCGAGGCCGAACTCCTCGTAGCCGTAGTCGGGGAGGCTCAGGGGAGTGCCGGGGGCAGGCTTGCCACGCAGAGCGAACAGATCGCCCGGGACATGTCCGATCAGCTCGATCGGACAGGTGCTGGTGTCGTCCCAGCACTGCCAGGCGATGCGCAGCGACGCCATGTACTCCGTGCTGTGCCGATCGCCGATCACCGTCGCATTGCAACTCGCCGGGACGGGAGGATCGATGCCGATCTGCCGGCAGTAGAGCGTGTCTACCATCGGCATTGGATCACCTCCGCCCCCGACGTTGGGCTCGAAGTAGTTGAAGGAGCCAGCCGTGGTGGAGAGAGACAGCCCGCCTTCCGAAGACGCGGTGAAGAGCTGGTTGTTGGTCAGCGTCTTGATCCACGGATTGGAATTGGAGACTGCCTGGCCCATCAGCAGGATGTGCAGCGAACTTGCGCCCACCGCCATCACCTGCATCGAGCTGGCGTCCGTGCAGCTGAGTGCTCCTCCGCTGCCTCCCGATCCACCACCGCCGCCCGTGCCGCCGGAGCCGCCCCCGCCACCGTTGACGCAGGGCTGTTCGTCCTTGGCTCCATCACAGTTATCGTCGAGGCCGTTGGCGCAGACCTCTCCGACCGGGTTGGGCGAACCCGCATTGGTGCTGCAGCGCAGGCCATCGCCGGCCGCGTTGCAGACATACATGCCCGTGCGGCTGCAGATCCCGACGCCCATCACGCAGATGTCGCCGAGATCGGGATCGGTCAAGCAGTTGTAGGTCTCCCCACCGCCGCTACCGCCCGTTCCGCCGCCGCCCGAGCCGCCCGTTCCGTTGCAGTTGACCGTGCACTGGCAGACCAGCCCCGTGCCGGAGACGTTGCAGACCTTGGCGCCCTGATGCCCATCGCTGGTCGTACAGGGGGTGCCAAGCTGCGGGTCGTCGGCGCAGTTGTACTGCCCGCCTCCGCCCGTCCCGCCAGAGCCTCCGGCACCGCCATCTGAGTAACAGAACAGGGCAGAGCCCGTCCCGTTGCAACCCCAGTGGCCGTTGGTGCCATCAGCCGCGATGCACGGATCGCCGTTGTTCGGGTCCGTGGCGCAGTTATACTCGCCACCACCAGACCCGCCGTTGCCGGCCGTGTTGCCGCCTGCGCCACCACCGCTGCCGCCTGTGCCGCTTCCGGCGCAGACGAGGTCGATGCCGTTGCCGGCGCAGACCCAGTGGCCAACGCCGCCCCCGGGGAGTTGGCAGTCCTTCCCGTAGTTGGGGTTGTCGGCACAGGCCACGTTGGTGTTGCCGCCGGCCCCCGAGTTGCCCGTTCCGCCGTTGCCGTTGTTGTCCAGCTCTTGGTCGCAGAACGGGTCGCCGCTGTTCAAGCACGCGGCCGGACTCGGATTGTTTTCGCAGCCGGTCAAGCCCGCGAGGGCGGCCGGCGCTGCGATGGTGAGAGAGATGCTGAGGCCCAGAGGCGTTGTCAGCGGTCGTCTCAGGTTCGTCACTACCTGGGCCAGCCACAAGGCCGGCCCGCCTTTTCTTCGAAGCATGTTTCCTCCATGAGTGCCCGTAGGGGCTTTCGTTGGCCCTACTACGAGCGGGCCGAATCACTTGTTATTCCCGGAGGCCGGCAGCTACTAATAAGCTGCGTTCGGCCGTGCGGAAGCGGAAGTGCGAGCGTGTTGACGCTGCTACTTTCGCTGCCGGCCTCCGGTACTGGCCTAGAAGATCACTCCCGCGTTCAGGCCGCCATGCACCCTGAACACGAACCCGTCTCTGCGCTCGGCGCAGTTGGGTTCGTGCGCCGAGCAGACGAAGTCCGGGCCCAGTTCGGTCTGCACCTTGGTCATCGTGCCACCGATGCCGATCTGGGGCTGAATGAGGAAGTTGCCGATCACGAAGCCCGGCTGTGCCATGAGCATCCAGCCGAGCGCCGTGTTCGTTTGTGCCTCCGACGTGAAGAGTCTCCCGTCGGGAAGCTGGGTCAGCGGCACCGACCCGTCGAAGCTGATGAACGCGCCCAGCGAAGCAAACACCCTGAGATCGAACCACTTGGCCGGCATGTAGTCGAACCCGATCTTCGGGCCGACGTAGAGCGTCTGCGAGTCGATCCAGTTGTTGTAGCCGGTCGCATTGGGAGCCTCCATGACCGGCTTCTGGACGAAGTTGAGCATCGC
This sequence comes from Candidatus Altimarinota bacterium, assembly GCA_963677745.1. Taxonomy (GTDB): domain Bacteria; phylum Patescibacteriota; class Gracilibacteria; order UBA1369; family UBA1369; genus UBA1369. The sequence goes on along the minus strand of OY782391.1, from coordinate 1,308,034 downwards.
TACCATTCCGGTGAGCCCCTTGAAGGCGCCTGCCGGTCCGAAGCTGTAGTCGATGTTCAGATTTGCCCCCATGTCCGCGTTGCCGCCGTCTCGAGCGAGCGTGTTCAATCCCAGCTGGTAGCCGAGCGTGACGGCGATGAAGCGGTACTTCTCGAGATTGTCGTGGGCTGCCCGGCTGTAGGCGTCGTTGGCAGTCGTCTGCGCTTCATCCGCCTTCTGCTCGACCGGAGCGATCATTTCCTGCACCTGGGGAACGGTGGGAGGAGGTGCGAACGGTTGAACAGTTACGCTCAACTTGTCGCTCCCCAACTCACCACTCCAGGTCAGCACGATGGTCTGGGGCTGTGCGCCGACCGTGAACACCCACTCCCGTCCCTTCGCCAGCGCCTTGTGGAGGGCTGTCTTGTTGGGATCATCAGTGGGTTTGTCGAAGCCGACCGACATACCGGCGCCGCCGGGGTTCGCGTTGTACGTACCTTCGGGGCCGATCCTCAAGAGCTCGCTGCGAGCGCCCTTTTCCTGGGCGCGCTCACAGACGAACCTGATGCGAACGGTCTTACCCGTTTCACCAGAGATCGTTACCCCGTTGGTCGACTTCGCGATCTGAGCGGTGTTGACCATTGCCTTGCCGTCTCCGAAGAAGGCGGACTCGCAGTGGCTCAGGCCGAGATCGGTTGATGCGTGGTACCGCCAGGCGGGCGTGAGCCCCTCCTGAGCAGCCGCAGACCCCGTGAGCGCTACCAGGACGGCAGTACACACGAGGACCGCGAGGTTGGTTAGAATGCTCTGCTTCATGTCGTTTTCTCCTCGCATGCGCCGCCCACATTGGGTCGGCGTAACCAGTGAGACTGGCCCCGCAGCATGCGGAGCCGGTCAGAATCCTTACGCGGACCTGCGCTGCCTTCTTCTTGAAAGGTTGGAAATAGCGCCAGATCCGCCAGTCTGCCCGACCGATGTGTCGGGATCAGACTTTTGTTTCCATTGCCGTACAGCACCTAAAGGAAGCTACAGCTTTCCCAGGTTACCCCTCTCTTTTTCCCTGACCACTTGGGACAGATTAAAAAGCAGAGACAGCATTGGTCGAGCAATTAGCCTCTTTTTAGGTGCTGTACGGACTTTGTGCCTTTATTTCAAGGAGCAAAATCTTGCCGCAACCGTTCCGGAAATTTTAAGCAAGATTGAATTAAACTATTTTTTTACTCTTTTGTCAATGTTTTTTATAATATAGCTTAATCATCTCGTTAAATTCAGATAAAGTTGAGTCATTACAAATTTCACCGACAATGGCGGCAGACAAAAAACAAATAGTGGTTTGCGGTAACTATGGAGCATCCAATCTGGGAGACGATGCGATTTTGGGAGGTCTGATACATCTGATCAAATCAACCTGGCCACATTCAGATATTACAGTGATGTCTGCCAAGCCGGCTCAGACAGCCGCAGATTTTCGAGTTCAGGCAGTTCTTCATTTCCCGGCCGGCGTCAGATCATTTTTTCGTTTCTGGTTTACTACCTCCGGATGGAAAACCATCGCCCGGATGGCGGCGGCAGATATCGTTTTATTGGGCGGCGGGGGTCTTTTTACTGACGAAAAACCCCGTGCAGTCTGGATCTGGTTTGTTCAATATATATGGTTCAGAATTTTCAATAAAAAATTGATTTGCATCAGCCAAAGCGTCGGTCCTCTTAAAAGCAAATTGGCCAGAAGACTAACCGCAGCTGTGTTTAAGCGGGCTTTGCTTGTAACGGTCAGGGATTCACAATCAGAGCTGTTACTAAAATCACTGGGTGTAAAGAATATCCATCTAATGGCAGATCCCGCCTTCGGCATAGGTTATGACCAGGAGAAATCCATCACCCGTCAAAAACAGGTTGTTTTGAGTTTGCGCCCCTGGATCAACGGCAATTCAAAAGAAATTTCTGGACAGGTAGCCGGAATGATTGATTATTTATGGGAAAAACACCGTTTGAAAACAGTTTTTATCCCTTTTCAAACCGACCTGGACGATGACCGGGTCAGTTACCGCGAAGTTGCCGACAGACTGGTAAACCCCGAAGCTATGACCTTAAAAACTGTTCAGGATTTTTCACAGGTTTTGGAAATTATTTCCAGAAGTGAATTGGTGATTGGAATGCGACTTCATTCGATTATTTTTTCGATTCTTGCAGTGACTCCATTTATAGCACTTTCCTACAGCCAGAAGGTCAAATCCTTTTTGCAGACAATTAATTTGGGCGAATATTGTCTGGATTATGAAAGTTTCAATCTGACTGCCCTGGAAAAGTCTTTTTTAAAGACCCAGACTAATTATGTTTCGCTACGGAACCAGCTGGAAAGCCAAAAACTACGAAGCACTTACAACTTTTTTGAACACGAAAAACTGCTGAAAGAGCTGCTTTGACAGAAATTTGACCGGGCATTCCTGATTATTACTCAAAAATTGCGGTCTGGCGCAAATGATTGACCGGTTTAAAACTCTGACGGTGAATTTCACTGGCGCCAAATTGTTTGAGAAGTTTCCGGTGAAGGGCCGTACCATACCCTTTATGCTCTTCAAATCGGTATTTGGGATATTTTTTGGCCAGTTTATCCATCAATTGATCACGCGTCACTTTGGCTATGATCGAAGCACAGGAAATCGATCTGATAGCCAAGTCGCCCCGTATTATCGTTTTGAACGGTATTCCCAAGGTCGTTCTGCGGTCAATTTTGTCCCGCCCATCAATCAGGATCAGATCAGGTTTGATTTTCAGACCTTCCAGAGCTCTTCGAAAGGCCAGCCGATTGGCTTTGGCCAAACCAAGTTTGTCTATCTCAGACACTTCGGCAAACCCCACTCCATAATGACCATGGGTGATCAGCTCCGCATAGGCTTCCTGACGCTGCGCTTCATTGAGTTTTTTGGAATCGGTTATTTTGACTCCTGTGACCGGCCTGGTTTCTATATAAGCACAGGCAACAATCGGGCCGGCCCATGGGCCGCGTCCCGCTTCATCCAATCCGGCAATTATTACTTTGTCTGAAGGTACTGGTGTCTGATTCTTGGCTATTCTAGGGCTCATTCAGAGGGTTATTGCTCTGCTTGCTCGGATTTTTCAGTAGTGTCTTCAACCGGAGTCGCTTCAACTTCCGCTACTTTTTTCACCCCGGCAACTTTTTCCGCTTCCAGTTCCTTATCCGCAAGCACTTCAGCACCTTTTCCCACCAGCATTTCCTTCAATCTGGCGGCTTTACCGCTGATGTCGCGCATATAGTACAGTTTGGCACGGCGAACCTTGCCGATTCTGACAACTTCAATCTTGGCTACGGCCGGTGAATTCAACGGAAATATTTTTTCCACTCCGATTCCCTCAACCACTTTTCTGACAGTCATGGTTTTGCTGGGACCGTGTCCGTGATTCAGGGCAATCACCAAACCTTCATATATCTGGATTCTTTCCTTTTCACCTTCCTTGATTTTCTGATGTACGCGGACGGTGTAACCGGCTTTTATGACCGGCAGATCAGGTTTAATCTGTTTCTTTTCTATTTTCTGAATTAGTAGATTGGACATAGGGAAATTCCAGTAATAAAGAGTAGTTTTGCCGTGTTATATTAGGTAATGGCCAACTAAATTGCAAGTAATTTTAGAATGTTTAAATTTCCGTCTTATTTCTCATCCAGATTATTGATGGTAACCAGGTTATCGGGGCTGTCCATCAATTCCGACAGAAACTTGTCATAGCATTTGCGGCGGTAGAGAAAATCTTCGCGGGTCATAACGCTGAATCTGATGGGGCGTGAGGTATCCAGCTCGTTATTCAAATATTCCTCCAATTTTTCTTTATCGATATTGCCTACTATCAACAGATCAATCAGTGACTCCTTATTTACAAAAATTCCGGAAAATACCAGTACGTCCACTTCCCCGAAACTGGCCACCCTTCTGGTGATCTCATCCTTGTTACTAATTCCCTTGACTATAATGGACTTTAATTCATTGAGCAGAAGAAAATTTTTATTCACCGTGTAGTACTTTTTACGGTTCTTTTCCTTGGTACGCAGCAAACCGATTTTCTTAAGATTGTCCAGCTCACGTCGAATCGAATTAATCTGTTCATTAAGCTCTCTGGTCAATTCACGAATAAAAAATTCCTGATCGGGGTTGAGCAGAAAAATTGTTAGCAGTTTAACTCTGGTTGTTGAAGTAAACAGACGTTTAAGCATTGCCAGGGTTGTTCACAACTTTTATACAACTGGCTGCAATGTATAATTTTTTAGGACGAAGAGCAAGCCTATTATGAAAAGTATTGGCTCCGGACTACCAATTGGATCCGCCGGGGGCCTCCTCATCCTTGCCGGCGGTAATGAGAGTGGTAATCAGCATGGTGGTGATGGCGCCGCAAATAAAGCCCAATCCGGTCAGTATAAACACTCCCAAGGAGGCGCTGGTCGTCTGGTCAAACTGATAAAACAAGATCCAGAGGCCGGTGATGGTATTGGCAAGATTCTGAAAAAAGACAATCAGAATTATGACAAAGATCAGAATAGTCCCGCTAAGTAGAAATGTTCTCATAGTTGTTGGCTTTATTATTTGAGGAAAACCGCAATGAGTTTTTCCAGTTTGAGTTTGTTTTTCAATTTTAACTTCAGCATTTCCTGCTCTTCCATTTTAGGCTCATAATTCATGGAAGCAAGTATTTTCATTTCATCCTGGTAAGCTTTCTCCAGTTCTTCGTCCCCCACCTCGATTTTTTCCAGTTTAAAAAGCTCCTGCACACCGAAACGCAGTTTCAGGCGGTTCTCGGCATCCTGATGTTTCTCTTTGTGCAGATCTTCTTCGGTCTTGCCGGTGGCTTTCAGATACTCTTCCCACTTGATCCCCCGTCTGACCGCATTGTCACGGATTTCATCAATAATAAAATGAACTTCTTCGTCAACCAGGCTTTCCGGCAATTTAACTTCGGTATTGTCGCGGATTTTTTCCAGCAATTCGTTTTCCAGACGGTTTTTCTCGTCCTGTTCCAGATTTTTCAGCAGATTGACTTTTACTTCCGCCTTAAATTCGGCTTCGGTCAGGTCTTTCCCGGATACTTTTTTGATAAATTCCGCATCCAGTTCAGGCAAATGTCTTTCCTCCAGGCGGTTTAATTTCACCTTGAATTTAACCGGTTTGTTTTGGAAAGGCTTGTGGAAATAATCCTTGGGAAAAGTAACCGTAAATTCCTTTTCATCCCCGATTTTCATCCCCACCAGCTCCTCTTCAAAACCGGGAACGAAAGTTTTGTCTCCCAGCACCATCGGATGGTTTTTGCTGGTTGTTCCGTCCAAAGGGACTCCGGTCTCATCGCTGCCGCTAAAATCGATTTCCACACGGTCGCCCATCTGGGCGGCGCGGGTAATGTCGCTGTAAGTGGCATGGTAGGTGCGGAAATGCTGTACTTCCTCCTCTACCTGCTGATCGCTGACTTCAATTTTTTTCGAGGCCAGATTGAATTTCTGATAGTTTTTTACTTTGACGTCGGGGTAAACAGCTATGACGGCTTCATATTTCAAAGGGGAATCACTGAGAATATTGATCTTGGGTCTGGCAATCGGTTCGATTTTTTCCTGTTTAATGGCCTCCACATAAGTGGGGGCGATAGCCAGATCGATGGCATGGGCCATCACGAAGCCTTTGTCCAGCTGTTGTTCCGCCACCTCCTGGGGCACTTTGCCTGGACGGAAGCCCTTAACGTTGATCTGCTGGGACAGCTTTTCCAAAGCCTTTTGATAGTAATTCTGCAATTCCAGTTCGGATAATTCCACGGTCAGTTTGATTTCTGACGGGGAGCTCTTGTCTGCTGTAATTTTCATGCCACTTTTGGATTTAATTATAAAATTCGCGATCGGCGGAAGTCGTGCCCATCTTAGCGTAGGAAAGTCTTTATTTCAACAGTGAAAAATGGTATAATCAAAAGATTTAATATAAGTCCAGATGGGCAAAGTAATCAGATTTCCGGAGTCACACAGAAAACATCCCATTCTCTCCTCCGAAAAAGAGCGAAGAGAACGGATGATGGAACAGGCGCAGCAGGAAAATGCCGCCTTCTATGAAGAGGCCAACAGAATCGCCAATGACGTCACTTTTTTACGGACCGGGGTAAATGAAAAAGTTGCCCACCAGCTTACCCTCAATCAGCCGGGAGGGATGGCCGATCTCAGACAGCGCACTATCGAGGAAAAAGTGCAGATGCATCTTTATCGGGAGGTATATGGAAATGAAATTCCAGAAAATGACGGCCCAGACATCAGGAATTATCAGGATTCTCTGACAGTTGAACATTTGAACCAGAATCTGCCGGTAAGGTCAGGCCGCAATTTTGTGAAAGTTATGCGGGGAGTCGGTTCAATGGTAGGGGCCAATACCTATGTTGAGGCAGCTGTTGACAGGCGTTTTGGTGCAGACAGAAATCTCCTGGCAAGGAGACAGTTTGTGACCAACAGGCTGCAGGTACAACTGAACATGATTTTTACCGGAGCTCCGGTCTTGTTGCAAAACATGGTGGCGTTTATGAATGGTAATTTGGGCACAGCGCTGGCCCTAAACGCACCTCCACCGGTGATTGCCAATACTCTGGCTACCTTTAGCTTTTTGACTTTGAGACGACTGGAGCAATGGTGTGTGGCCAACGGACTACCCAATCTGGTCAACGCACAAGCTTTCCGTGACTTGCGGCTGCTGATTTACGTCGAGCAAAAAGAGAGTTCCAAGTTCGGTGCGGATATGATTTATGATACAGACCGGCTTCGCCAGTTTTGGGATACTGATGTACCCGGAGCACCAACTCTGGCCAATACAATGGTTATACCGCCGGGAGGAGGCGCACCTCAACCTTTTACCAATTTGCTGGTGGAAGTGCTGGAACCGCACAGCCTTTTTCCATTGGAGGAGAACAATCCCGAAGGAGTGGCTTTACTGGCAGAACTGAGAAACAGACTGGCCAACCGCGCCGCCATGACCAATCTGGCTGCGGGCGCAATACCTCCACAAGTCTATCAGGATGTCTGGAATGAAGTGCAACAGATTATGGCTGCCGAAACGCCTCCCACTCAAAGAACACAGGAACAGCTTGATGCCGTCAGGAATCTGCAGACAGAAACCAGAAGACTAGTCAACGGCATACGACAGAATATCTCCATATCTCAGAATGGGCGTATGCAACAACTGACTTTGCAAGCGCAGATTAATAACATTGAAAACACCATTAACGGGGTGGGCGGTCCTATTCCAAACCCCAATCAGATTGCACAGCTGCGCACAGTACAGGACAGCAAACAGACCGCTTTGAACGCATTAATCACAAAGATCTCTGACGCTGAAAACGTAATCCGTACCAATGCTTCAGATCTGGCCAATCTGATGACTGCCAACGGCATCAATGATATTGCAGCAACTTTTGGATTTCCCCCCAACCTGGATCCAATTACTATTGCCAGAAATACAGCAGATTACACTGCCGCTATTGCTGCTGCGGCAAATTTTCTCACACAATTAAATCAAAATTTCAGTAATCTGGAAAACCAGGTTCAACAAAGAGGAAATGATCTTATACCTATTCCCCGGGCCCGTCTTACTCCTTTTGAGCTGCTGAAAAGACTGCTCAGACGTGACCACATGCGTGAAAGGCATATACCGGTCAATCAGTTTAATGAGGAAGCAGACCGTTATGCTTTGATCAAAACTGTCTTAAGAGTGGAAGATGTAGAAAGCAGAAACAGAAAACGCACCGCCAACGCCCAGGCAGCGGAAATTGCCAATCGCGGAATAATTGCCCGCGGCTACGACAAATTTAAGTATATGATAGCTAAAGGACAGGATCTGATTGGTCTGGAAATGATTGATTTCAAGGAAATTACCGGAGATAAATTTTTGGAGGGACTGGTCAAATCAAATGACCAATATACTCCTTTCACAGGCATCAACAAATTCACCACCAGGCGCGACATCAAACAAATGATGAATAACGCCGGCCGTCCAGTTTCCCGGCAAACTCTGGAAAGATTTGCCCAGACACTGGAGGAGGCAATCTCACAATTCAAGGAGGTTTCCCCCGAACTGCGTAAGGATCTGGATCCGGATGACTGGGATTTGGAAAACCTGATTGAAGCCTTTAAACAAGTTAAAACCGAAATGTGGGTGGGAGAATTTCTGGACAGGGTGGAAGCTGCGGGAGGTCCCGGTGAACGCGAACACAATCTGATCAGACTGCTCAGGGAGAGCAGACGACAGGAAAAACAACTTGATAACACAATCAGAGCCCAGGTTAAACACAAGGATGCCATCTGGAGAGTGCAGTTTGCCAAAAAAGCATTGAAGAGGGTTCTGGATAAAGACGCTCTGGACGGCATGAACAAAATTAAACAGGCCGGTCTGGAAAGAAAACGTCAGGAAATAGCCGGTTTGGAGGCAAGTATGAATGCCCTGCCCGCAAACGATCCGGGACGGGAAGCCTATGCCAGCCAAATTGCCGACCTTCGAGCAGACATCACGGCTATAGAAAGACAAATCAGAGATGCTTCCGATCTCCATGACCGGGTGGAAAAGGCCCGGCAGTACATCCGTGAAAACAAGCTTAGCAGGAAAGAGAAAAAAGAATATTTACAATCAGTAGGACTGGCACAGGTATTTGATAAAATGTCGACCAACTTCCGTTTACAGAACGGCTGGGGTCACACAAAACGAGGAGCCAGGGCTTTCTGGTCCGGGACCAAGAAAAGCTGGGCCTGGAGCAGAAGGAACTTTCTCAATGCCGCCAAGGCCAGATCGGCCGCCAGCAAATCATTCAGCGTGGGAAGACTGCTGGCTACTCCTGTTACGGCACCGCTGGGCTGGGCCTGGAAAGGCGGAACCTTCCCGGTAAGGCTGGTGGGCAGGGCACTTCGAAGGTCCACCCATATGCCCAAGAGAATGGTTGGAATGTTCAGCAAATCCACTTTACGCGGCTATTATCGTGACCGCATTGAAGAGTTGAACGAGGAAATTTTCGATATCGGCGTGGATATTGGAAAATTGCGCAGAAAACAAATGAACGTACCTTACAAATGGGATAGGAAGAGACTGGCCAGAAAGATCAACAAACTGATTGAGCAGCAGATGGATCTGAATCAAAAAGTCGCTGAATATAACGCTGCGGCTGCCAAAAACAAAGTCGATATTGGAACCATTGTCTCATCCCAGCTGCCTGCCAATGACAACGCAGAGGCACCAGTAAGCAAAAAAGCCGCCTAATAACTAAACTATGAAAAACAACCAAACAAAAAAGAAAGGGATTTACTTCAACGCCGAGAATTTCATCGCGATGATATTAAAAGAAGTAAAAATGGATCAGGCCAGCCCCGAAATTAAAGAAGAACTAAGCCTGGAAATAGCCCAGACCCTCAGCGACAGGGTAACGGCAGTCGTTGTTTCTTCACTGGGTCCGAAAGAACTTTTCCTTTTGCAGAAAACATTGGAAGACCACCCTGAACTTGACGAGATTGACTGTTTAAGTATAATCACATCTTATATACCGGGTTTGGACGACAGAATTTTAAAAGCCGTAAACGATCTGTTTGATGAAATTGTGGAAACGGTGAGGCTTCTGGACCAGAAACTAAAGAAATAATCTATTTATCTATCCTATGGCTTTATCAGGAACATCAGGCATGCAATCATACGACAGTCTGGACCGGCTGGATGAGGAAAAATTTAATCTGAACGAAGCCCAGCAGGACTATGCGCACAACAAAGCATTGGAGATGTTTTTTGATGCCATTGAAAATAAAAGAGTCACCAAGGAAGGATATGAACAGTTGCATAAAAACTTACAGTCGGAAATTGCCGCTGATTTCCCAGGAATAACTGAAGCCACTTTCAAAGCGTTAACCGACTCGGTCTGGAGAAGAATCAAATATTTCTCGGATCTGAAAAGAGAAGGCAAATTGGCGGAAGACAGAAAAGATCTGGCAGATTTTCAGGTCAGAAGAAGATTTCCAAAACCAACTGTAAATCCTTCAGTTGCCAGTGATCTGGCCAGCGGACAAGTGATAGATGCCGCGCAAGGATTTGGCCATAAAGCAGGACGCGTGATCGATCTCAGATCTCCTTCCCAATATAATGTCTCCACCAAAGCTGAAACCGGCAATCCGGGACTAAGTAATGATATGGCCAGGAAATTGAACTCTGAAATGGCGGCGGTCAGGGCCGATGTCCCACGGCGCATGCAACTGGAAGCCGAAATGGAACAGACCAGGCAGAATATAGAAATGGTGTTGTCGGCCATCGGTGCGGAAAAAAATCTTTCAGCGGAAATCAACGGAAAGCTGAATGAAATTGTGTCCAGAATGGCCAATCAATATAACTGGCTGACACGCATGGCAAAGGCCTATGAGGCCATGCTTTTGGAACAGAGTCTTCAGAACGCTTCACTCAGCCAGCGGTTCTGGGGGAATTTCCGTTTGTTGTACGCAGAGATAATTCATCAGGCTCCCGATTTCAACATATATCAGTCACTGCATCAGGAACAGGCAATACTGGAGCAGAACATTATGGAGCTGGAAAAAAGAATTAAGGTTGATGTACTGGGCATAGATTTAAACATTGAACCCATCGAAGACAATCAGAATGCACAGACTGCGTTCAATCCAAACAATATACAACTTTCAGAATTATATAAGAGATACACCAGACTAAATTCTCGACTGGCCTATCTGCAAAATTTGATGGCAAGGTATGGAGCACATTCCACCGGCAAAATCTCTGTATTCGACCAGATGTTGCAGCAACAACAGGCTCAAAAAGCCGCCCAGGAACGGGCGATGGCTGAAATTTATCAACGACAGGCTAACCTGGCCCGCAGATCGCCCGCAGAAAAGGAAATGTTATTCTGGCACGAATTTGGCGATGAGGTAACGATGATCAGACAGTGGCAGGTAAATCTGCCTCAGGTGGCAGCCGAAAGCAGGGCTGCCTATGTCAGACAAACCACCAGTGATTATGAAAGATTCCAGGATTTGAAAAGGAGAGTTGCCGAATTCGAGGCCAATTACGGTATCCGGGGACTGGTGGAGATTCTGGATAGAGAACTGGGCATACTGGTCACTCTTCCGGAAAACGATCCTGCTCTACAGATGGCGTCCAATAATTTGGCGGCAGTTCAGCGTGAAATGGCCGTTTTGAGCCGTTCCAGACATCCGGCGCCTGCACCTGCCATTCAGAATCCTGCAGTTGGTCCCAACCAAGGACAGCCACCGGCCCCGGCTGCCGGCACAACCGCTCCCCAGAATGTTCCCACGGGAGTGACACAGCCAGCCATAACCCCAGCCTCCAATCGACCGGCCACTCCTAGAAACCAGTTACCGTTCGGAACATTTATGGCTGGAACGCCCTCGCCTGCTCCTGCACCCGTAGCACCAGCTCTAACGCCTTCAACTCCAGCTCCTGCTGCTGCTCCCACTCATTTTATTCCCAATTGGGAAAATCCCAGTTTGAATCTTCCACCATTGGTGGTAAATCTACAAACTCCCGGTCCCGTTACCGTACCAGCACCTGCTCCTGCGTCTGCACCTGCGCCGGCAGCCACGGTTTCTCCCGCTCCAGCTGCGCCCCTTACACCACCTCCCGCCGCTGCAGGATCCCCTACTCCCCCACCACCTCCTGCTGCTCCTGCAGTCAGACCGACACCTTCCGCCCCTGCTGTAGCAGCGGCTCCAGCAGCTCCTGCTGCACCTGCCGGCGCTCCACCTCCTCCGCCACCAACTCCCCCCACCCCTCCCGTATTAACATCGACTCCCCAGCTTCAATCAGTCCCCCGGACAGCAATTGCAGCTGCTCCTCCCGCATCCCCCCCGCCTCCCCCGACTGTCCCGCCGCTCACCCCTTCAAAAAAAGAGACCAAAGAAGTCCTGGGAGAACCGGAAATACTTTTTATTGGAGATTTAAACGGCAGTCTGGAGGCTTTAAGAAACAATTTGGTGTCATTGAAAGTTATTAGCATCGGCCCCGATGATCAGTGGACCTGGATTGCCGGGAACCGCAAACTAATATTGCTTGGCGACATTATGGCAGACCGTGTTACTGAGGGGCTGCAAATCATGTCCAGACTGGCAGATTTGAGAAAACAGGCTGAAAAAAGTTTTGGAAGTTTAACTACAATTTTTGGAAATCATGAAGACTTCGCTCTGTCCTATCTAACCCAGAGGCCCGCCTTTGGATCCGCCAGTGACAGGCTAAACGCAGGTTTTAACTGGATGTTCCTATGGAAAGGTCAGCAGGGAAGAGGCGTGGTGGAATTTATCAAACAATATACTAAATTTGGCAAACAGACAGATTTGAGTGCTGATTTATTGGCGGATGCCATCGCCTTTGGAACTCTTTCATCTGACGTAATCGACGAGATTGCCGGAGCAGGTCCGGAAGCACTGTCGAACATGAAGTCCGATCCTGTTGGACTCCGGATCCTTGAAGAATTTTCCAGAATGCAATTGCTGCATCTGGACGGAAACACCCTGGTTCTCCATGGCGAATTAACCGAGGAAATTCTGGATGAATTATTGAAAGACGACAATGTTGCTAACAGCGTTGCAACCATTAATGATGAATTCTCCGGCACTTTGAAGGAATTATTATTAGAAGATAAAGTGAAAACCGGCTATCCCAGATTTACCGAACTTAGTAAAAAGTTTTTAAACCCCGATCTGATCAGAGATTTCGCCCAAAAACTGAATAATCCCGAAAATGGTCCGAGAATACGTCAAAAATTGGCTGAATTGAATGCCATGGGCATAACATTGATAGTACACGGACACACCTACAAAACCGCCCAACGCATTTACTCGGCGTCGGGAATTACTTTTGCCAATGTTGATTTCGGGGCCGGCCATCCTAATATTAAGGACCCGGAAGTCAGATCGGTAGCTTACCTGGATGCGCAGCGGAATCTGCACTTTGGCAAGGAAGAAGCCGAAAAAATATCGGAGTACCGGGAACTGTTTACACACCGGGTCTCAGCCGCTATCTCCGGAAATGTCCCAGTTTTAGACAAACAACCGCCACAACCGGAACAGAGCCTGGAAGAAATTACCAGGTCCACCCGTGACGTAATGTTGAATAAGTTTGCTTTGAGCGAGGGTCATACTGATGCTCTGATTGCCTATCTGGAGGCCAGATTTGCCGGCAAAGAAGCTGTGCTAACCGGTTATTTCAGCCTGATAAACCAATATGATGACGTTTTAGGTTTCTTTTTCACAAAAAAACACCTTGGGCAGGACTTCAAGAAGAAATTACAGTCACACAAAGCCTTAATTTTAAATTTCTCAGCTGACAAACCGGTTGAGGATGCCGCCCTGCAGGGTTTTATGGATATTCTTAACAATCCCTATCTGCTGCAGGAAATCCAGGAATTTATCAACAACCGGGGCATGGAAGAACTGGTCGCAGAGATAAGCCAAGTTAAAGGCCCTATTTTAAACTGGATAAAGACAAAACTGAAAAACTCTAATTAGATTAGAACATCTTTTTTCACTCTTGACAAGTTGACAAGCGCGTGTAATAATTGCGCCTCAACTTGGTTATATATGGTTGAGAGAAAGAAAAGAGTTAAATTAAACTAATTATTTTTGAAGAATTATGAATAATGTAATAAAACTGGCGGTTGTGACAGATCCGGGTACGGACAGAGCTATTCTCAGCTCTGACGCACCTTTTCCTCCCAATGTCGGGATAGGTTCAAAAGTGGATTTTGATTCTGCCCAGGACGTTTCTGAAAAAACAGCTTTGTCTGGGGCTCAATCCCCAAACAACGCATCGTCCGTCAACAGGATAAAACCGGGTAACAGGTTTATCCCGGACGAGCATGGATTATACGACATCGAACCGGTCTCTGCTGAAGCAAGAATGCTGTCGCAGGCGGCCAAAGCCTTAATCAATAGCGGAAGGGCTTTTGTGGATGATTCCGAACAACTGCCGCAGCTGGAGGAAGATCCGGACTGGATTGCCTTCCAGTCAAAATCAGCCACTCCGGAGGAAGCCCTGCAAAACGATCAGGGATTGAGAGTGCATGATTATCTCAATCAACTGGCGCTTCAGGAAGAACGGCTTATTGAAAAAAAACTTGATTATGCCGAATTCAAGACCAGAGGTTCCAAATGGAGCAGGATTGGCAAGTCCTTATTGGGCGCAGCCAAGTCTGTAGTAACAGCGATACCAAAACTGGTTGACGCGGTACTCCCTACCGGTATGCAGATTGTTCCAAAAATGGAAATGATTGCCGGTCAAAAAGAATCACAAGCCAGAGAGCTTGTCCAAGCTAAAAGGGCTTATGACGAAGATGTGCTGAGAATAAACAGTGGCTATGACGCTATCGGCGAGTATATATATCAGAATGGATCACATTGCATTTCCCGGTTGGACTCAAATGACAGTAAAGCTGTCCATAACTTTGTAGTGGAATGCAAGTTTGAAGAAAAGTCTCCGCACTATCCAGCGGTTAAAGCCAAAATTGAGAAAAAACTGGCAGAACGCAAAGTACAATATGAGAAAGCGGTTGCTGCAATTCAAAATGACCGTTGTGCCCTGGAGTTGGCAGAACAAATGGAGACGGATTTAAAGAAAACTTCCTGGAGATACAGACTGCTTGATAAAGTAAAAAGCTTTTTTAATCCAGCAGAAAAACCGGCTGCAAACGTTTCAGCAGTCACTCAACTGCAATCCAAGCCTGTTGTCATTACCTCTCCGGTGATGAACGATAACCATCAACCGGTTGTTCAGAATACTATAATTGAGCCACAGGAGGCTCCAACCACACCGGTTCGGAAACCTTCCCGCTGGAAATTTGCCTTGGCGGCGGCGGCAGGACTTACCGCTTCCTCGTTTGCAGGCAGCCATCAAAATTCAACAATGGACCGGACACAGGCAATTCAAACCGTGGCTGCTTCAGCTGCTGATTCAGCTCCCTCGGTTCAGCAGGTGAGAAAAGAAGCAGTAAAACAACAATTACAAGCTGTTCAGAGCAACGCGACCAAGCTCCAGAAGGAGACACAGGTAGCAAAGTCGGATATTAGTATTCATCAAAGAAATGCCAAAAGCGTTTCATTGGCCGGAATAAAGTCCTATCCCAGAACTACCGATATCAATCCCGGACCGGCAAATCCCAATCTGGAAAATGGACAGCGCCATATCCCTTCGGAAAGTACCGACCCTGCACAGAAACAGGTTACGGAAGCCGAAAGATTGGCGGAGGCCCGGCTGCTGAAAGCTAAAATTGATGGATTCAGCAAAAGACTGACGGAAATTAACAGGGACAAACTGCTGATAGACAGATATGCAAATGGCAGTAACTCCATCAGTATGCAGAATGTCAGAGTCCCCCAGATTTTAGATAGTATTAAAACACGGATGGGCAATCTAAACGTGGCCGCCGATCTGAACAGAGTAAACGCCAGTCTGGCGGAAATAGACCGGATTATTACGGCCGATGAGGCTACAGTAAAAACTCTCAACGAAGCGATCACCATTATTCCATTGGGACAGGCTATCGATCTGCTTGCTACAACCCAAAAACTGGCCGGCTCCACACAGGCAAACTTTACCGTCAATCATGTTGGAACGGGCGGCGAAATAGTCCCCTATCATGTCAGTTTATCGGAAATACAATCCAGACTGGCCGGAATTCAGGCAAGAATCCGCGATCACCAGAGCGTTTCACTGGAACAGGCCAGGGCAGATAAGGCCAATGCAGAATATTACGTAACAGCATTAAGATTCTACAACTGGAATCTGCAATATAACAGCAACTACGTGGCCATGCGTTAAGAAAGGTTTTAAACGAATCAGGTGCGGGCTGGCAATCAACTTGCCAGCCCGCACTTTTAGTATTCTAGTCTAACTGTGCATTCTTGCTGAATTAGGCCTTTTTATGCTAAAATATCAAGATATATTTAACGAAATTCGATGCCTAATGGAGGTCCAGAAGTATCCCCGACCAGTATCGACGCCCTGCGCGCCAAGGATGCCAAGGACAAAAACCTGACTCCGGAGACACAAACCCTGAATGACAAGCGAATTCTGGATTTTTTGCAAAGACCGGGAGCCGCTCCCACTTTTGGTTTTGAACAGGCCATCCAATTAACAGCAGAAGGCAAAACCAAGACCGAAGCGATGCTCTGCGGCAAGTTCAAGGATGCCAAGAAGATTCTGGACAGTTACGGCAGAATCGGCATTATGGATGAATCGAAAGAAGTGATGCTGTCACAGCTGGAGAATCTGAAGACTCCGCCCGCAAACATGAAACAGGCTGAAGCCAAAAAAATCATGGAAGCCAAGGATTATTACGATCTGGTGAAGGAGCATACCCTCAGACTGCAAAATGTAGTGAAAGCTTCAGTTGAAGGCAGAAAGGATCTGTTAACACAAACCAAGGGCATCGGAGACACAATTAAGGAAAAACTGGGCGGGGCCATGGAAAACTGGGATAAACTGTCGTCCGGACAAAAAATGTTAATGGCCGGTGTGGCCTTTCTGGGCGGCATCTGGTTTATGAAATCACAAAACGATACGATTAAGGGCATACGCGGTACCCTGATGACCGGACTGAAAATTGCCGGCGGGGCCTGGCTGTTCAACAAAGTATGGTATCTGTTTTCCGGTGAATCCTTTGTGGATTATGCTTCCGACAAAATTAAAGGCAAAAAAAGCGGTGATTTTCTGAAACTGGCTTTCCGAACCGATGATAAAGGCGCCGAACTGATGAGTAAAGCTCTGGTCCATCTGGGGGAAGTGCCTTTCATGGGACTGCTTGACCAGTATGAAACCGGCAAAGGCACTATCACGGAAACCAAAATGCCTCCCAATGAAGCTTATGCAGCTATGGATTTGTTTGTAAAGAAGTACGGTGCCAAGAATTTGAGAGAGAAATACGCAAAATACAATCCTCCCATCAGTTTCAGCCAGGCAGCCATAATAGAAATGTCCAACGATCCGGAAGTAAAAATGCAGGAGGGCCTTACCTCAAGGGTCACCGATACTGTCAGCGACTGGTTCAAAAGAGGATACAATTACCTGGCTTCTTCAGCTGCAGGCGTCTGGATGGCCAAAAAGTATCAATCCTGGTTTGGCAAAGAACCTACCAAAGACGAATTGCAGGACTTTTCCAAGAAATTCGGTGAAATTGTCAATGAAGAAAAAGAAGTTAATACGGTCATTAAAGACCGGTTGCTACGCAACGACCCCACTGCCTCCAAGAATTATACTGATACCAATCTGAGCGGCAAGGTAGACGCAAAATACGGTTTAAAATACCGGCGTGCGGCTGACGGATACGTTTATATGATAGTCGACAAGCCTCTCAACAATGTCAACAACGACGAAAAAGTACTGGATCAGACTGTGCAATCTGCTATCGATACGGCGGAGAATTTTCTAGTGGAACAATTCAAAGCAGATAAAAGCACGGTTTCCGGCAAATGCCAGCCGCACGGGACGATTTTTGTAGCCAATACAACTACACTGAAATACCTGGTAAGATACAAAGCCAGCTAATTTGAGCCAGTTCCGGATCGATAAATGAACGCGGTGTCTTGACACTAGCCCTTTTTAGTATATAATTAGCCCTTATCGGAATTCTGCCAAAACCGGCAGCTTCTAAAAACAAAGACAAAAACGATCAGTTAACAGCGTTAATATGCTAAAAACTTATCTTTTTGCCATTATTATAGGGTTGCAGGCTGCAGTCGGGCTTAATCTCACCGTAGGTCAAACAGGCCAACTGACAGGATTTGAAAGCCGTCCGGTAGCTCTGGCCAGGGAAAGCTCCAGAACCAGCGTTTCCACCAACCAGAACCTTGATTATCTTCAGGAAATCAAGAAATTGGGTATTACACTGCATCCGGGCAAAGATTATGCCAAAGACAGCAATGACAATCCGGAAACTCTTAAAAAATGTGCCGGACTCGTCTATAAGACACTCAGCACGATGCCCCAAGATACAGTAAAGAAGATTAAAAATCTGACTCTTTATTCCAATTCCAACGGCAGGCGTGGTCTGGGAGGTGGATCAACCATTATTTTACGCTGTCAGAATGTTACAGATGAGGAGCTGGTAAGCGTGCTGGTTCATGAACTGGGGCATATTGAGGATACAGGAGTACTTAAAGGAAGCTTTTGGGCAAAAAGTAGTGAATTTATGGATGGACAGGCCGATATTTACCAAAATGACCTCAGCCTTGATTTTTACAGAATAAGCTTTCTGGATGAGAATACTTTAAAAAGACAGGCCAAGGAACAGGATTTTGTTTCAGGCTATGCCATGACCGATCCTTTTGAAGATTTCGCAGAGACCTATAATTTTTACCTCTTGCACGGGGAAAGTTTCCGACAGATGGCCGAACAGAATTCGGCACTTTCCAAAAAGTATAATTTTATGAAAAATTCCGTGTTTTCCGGTGTGGAATACAGTAACGATCAACAACCGAATTTGGTTTTCAGTGAGAGCAGAAACTATGATGTGACTGTTCTCGGGTTTGATCTGAATAAATTTCTTGCATATTCATGAACAAGTGATATAATTCATTTGCTTTCGTGAAATAATCTGTTAGGAATGTGTGGACTGCAAAGGGAAAGCGAGTTTAATTGATGTTTTTTTTAGGATAATGAGGCTATTCTAGGGCGTTGTTACTCCTAAATATCAACTAAGGCCACTTGCAAGTTCAAGTGGCCTGTTGATTATTCTCTTCAACTTATTCTTTGTCATCTGCAAAAACTATTCTCTCACAATATTCATATATTGCTCGGTCATAGTTTTTTGGACTCCTTGAATAAATTGAAGATATTTCCGCCGTATTTTTATACTGTCTCCTAAATTATTTTGGTTGCTTTGAATTACGGCTATGTTAAAATCAGCGGGCAGATATTATGGTGTCCATAGCTCAGTTGGTTAGAGCGCCAGATTGTGGCTCTGGAGGTCGTGGGTTCGAAACCCATTGGACACCCCATTTAGATCCTTTTAGATAATTTCAGGGATAACCATCCAGTTCAGATGCCATTGCTGATCCCTTTGTTCCAGGCACAGGACTCCGCCCTGTTGAAAACCGATAAAATCGGCTTCTTCAGTGTTTGAAAGCAAAAATGAAGCCAGTTTACTCAGATTTGGCATGTGCCCGACCATCATCAGATCATCTTCTTCCTCCAGAATCAGCGGGACAAGGTTGAGTGGAGAATCGTTTGGTTGCAGACCCACCTGCTCCGTAATTTGTGGAACGGGCTGCATGGCGGCGGCAATAATCCGGGCAGACTGCTCTGCGCGGGCTTTGCCACTGTGCCAGAATTGGGGAATGTTTACCGAATTCTTTTGCAAAAACAGAGAGACCTTTTCCAAATCGGCTTTCCCCTTTTCGGAAAGGTTTTTTGACGGATCAACGTCTTCCGGATTCGATTCACCGTGCTGAAGTAAATACAGCTTCATAATGTTTTTGTTATTCCAGTTTGTCGCCGGGTTTTGGCAATTCCTGTAAAGGCTTTTTTATTTGATCCAATATTCCTTTCAGGCAAAACCGCGAAAAAGTCTGGGCAAATTCTTCGGCGATGGGAAAGCCGTTTTTCTCCAGATAAAAGGTCAGGTTGTAGGCCATCATCTGGTCGATTTCCGGAAAAAATTCCTGACTGAGGGTAAGAGCTCTTTGCAGCAATTTGGAACGATTGTCCGTGGCGACCTGCGAAATCTCCTGGATCCAGGCGTCGATGGCAATTTTCAGGAAAGGCGGAAGCGCATTTTCGGCCAGATAAAGATCCGGCAGGGTTTGTGTTTCCAGTGCGCCGGCACGGGCCGCTTCTTCAAAAGTAATCAGCTTGAGGCCGGTTTGCTGCTGTAGTTTTGGAAAATTAATGATTATCAGCACCAGGATAAACGCTGCGGGAACGTTCAGGCCCAGTAGTTTACTGACATGGACAAGAAATTCCGCATAGACCGAATCATGCTGGAGCGATTTGATAAATTCGCTGAGAATTTTAGCCAGCTCATCTTCCTTTTTTTTCTGCCGCTGCTCCCCCGCCCGAATAGCCTGGATTTGAGAGGAAGCCGCTTTCATTCTTTCCTGGAACAGCTTGAAAGTTTCGGGGGTTGACCCCTGATTGGACTCTTCAAATGAAAAGGACTCTAAATCAGACAAAATTAGGCCTTATAAACATGTACAAACTTGTCCTTGTGGACCTGGCCGTTGTACTTGGTAAGTTGTTTTTCGGAAAATTTCACTTCTCCGTCAATCAGAGCGAAGATGGTATGGTCTTTGCCGAGAGCGGTATTTTCACCGGGGAAAAACTGGGTCCCCCTCTGTCTGAGGATAATATTGCCGGCCCTTACCTGCTGCCCTCCAAAGATCTTTACGCCGAGTCTCTTGGCAACTGAGTCGCGACCGTTTTTTGTGGAACCTGCGGCCTTTTTATGAGCCATAGTAGTGCTGAATTAGGTTATATTTAAGCCGAATAATGGCTTGATTATCTTAATGAAGATCCGACGCGAATGCAAGTTACAATTTTTCCCGGTTTTTTGCAAGGAAAAAGCTTCTGTTTGCCCCGATCCAAGCCTCCTGGCAATTGTTTGAAGGGCCGTTTTCTGTTAAAATGTAGAGATTAATTAATATTTCAAGTTGAAATCAATTATCAGTAAAAAACTGGTTTTCCTGATAACCGCCGTAATGATACTGCTGCTTCCGGTGAAGGACGGATTTCTTGCGGCACAACAGGAAAATCCGGCTGCCAATGAAGCTGATCTGATCAAACAGTATAAAACCAACAAGTTTCTGGACAGGATCAAGCTGGAAATTAGTTCAAGCGAGGAAGATTTATTTTCGGTAAACCGGCAGATTGCGGAGACTCAGGGGAAAATACAGGAATCGCTGGAAAAGATTGGGACTCTCAAAGGCCAACTGGACAACCTGGACAATCAGATAGCGGCCACACAGAGCATTATTGATAATGTGGAAGCTCAAATTGCCCGTAAAGAAAGTGAAATAGAAACACTGGAGTATCAGGTCGAACAGAAAAAGATTGAAATTTCCTACCAGAGACAATTGATTTCCGGTTATCTGGAAGTCATTTTTAAAGACCAGCATGATTTCAGTACGCTGGACTCGGACGGAGCCTATCTTAATACTCTCAAACTGTTGCTGAGCGACGACACAACCAGTGAAAAGCTGCGTTCAATACGCTATTCGGAAGTGCTGGAAGAACAGGGACGGCAGATTTTTGAAAAACTGGGGGAACTGATGGAAGAACAGGAAGCCGATCAAAAAATTATGGAGGTGAAAAAATATGATTTAATTGTCTATCACCAGAAAGTATCAGCAGAAAAAGCCGACCTGGAAATAATGAAACAGGCCAAACAAAATTTGCTGGACCAGACTAAAGGCGAAGAAGACATTTACCAGCAATTACTGGCCAGATCAAAAGCACAGCAGGAGAATGTGCTGCTGGAGATTGATACCCTCAGAAAGAATTTGGCTTATGTACAGGACAGAATCAAAGAACAGGGCAGCAATTTCAATCCGGACGATTATGCCACCCTGCTAAATGTCGGTACAAATAAAAAACTACTGGACTATCTAACCTTTGGTTTGTCACAGGGCGAGTTTTCGCCAATCTGGCCGGTCACGCCGGCACGTGGAATCAGCGCCTATTTCCATGAAGCCTCTTATGCCAAATTTTTTGGCATGCGACATGATGCAATCGACATCAGAGCCAATCAGGAAACTCCCGTAAAATCCGTCGCCGATGGAATTGTCTATAGGGCGGCCGACAACGGTTATGGCTACAGTTATATTATTGTGGCCCATCTGGGCGGCTATATGACGCTGTACGGTCATATCTCCAAAATACTGGTGAACGAGGGGGACGAAATAAATCAGGGTGATATCATCGGTCTGAGCGGCGGAATACCGGGAACCAGAGGTGCGGGTGTATATACCACCGGTCCACATCTTCATTTCGAAATAATCAGGGACGGCGACAATGAAGATCCTTTGGATTATCTGAACCTGGCAGTTCTGAACTTTGCCGAATTACCCGATAAATATGTCTCCAAGGCCTTGGGCGACCGCAGCAAAGTCCGACGGCTGCCGGTAAAAATGAAAGTCAGAAATCCCTATAACGATTTGGCATTGCGCGATCCACTCACGGGTGGTCTGCTTTCAGACTAAATCTGGGCAGCCAAAGTCACAGACTCCTTTGAATTTGCAACAGGCGCTGTTTTTTGGACTTTGATGAATATAATTATTGAACAGGATATTTGAAGCGTAACGGCTACAATTACGGTCAGATATTTCATCCAGAGCGGATATCCCGGTATGGTAAAATCCACAAAAGTCGGAATATAAAAATGAACCAGATCGGCCGCCAAAATATAGAGTGTTCCCGGCAGCATGGTGCGGAAATGCAGTTTTTTTAGATATGGCAAAAGGAAGACCGACTGGCAGCCGTATACCGCCACCCAAAACATCGAACCGACATCGTGAAAATTGATTCCGACCAGCGACATCAGCAAGGGGAAATAAAACTGGGCCATCAATCCGTAACTGGAGGTACCCAGAATAATCCAATAAGTAAACCAGTCCGGTGCAGGTCGTTCAAAATATTGATACAGATACCAGACCGTCAAAAGCGGCGGATAAAGTGAGCAGATCGCGGTCAGTGGGATCAGATACCAGGGAACCTGGGTGAGCCAGGCATAATCGGCATACACTCCCAGAATACTCCAGGCGGCATACAACAAGATCATTAATTTGATCTTCCGTTTGGACATAGGGTTGGTTATGCTGACAAAGAAAATTGGTGCGAGCGCATTATGAAAAAGATTTCTGTAAAAAACAAGACTTCAAAAACAAAGGGCAGCCAGAAAAACGGGAAGACCGCTAGTCGTGTACCGTCTTTGCTTGGGGCGCTGAAAAAGGCTTATCCTGGCGCACATTGTGCTCTTAATTTTAACAATCCGTTACAGATGCTGTTCGCCACTATTCTGAGTGCCCAATGTACGGATAAAAGGGTCAATTTGGTGACGCCCGTACTGTTCTCCCGTTATAGAACCGTTGAGGATTTTGCGGACGCCGATCCGGAGGAATTAATGTCAATCATAAAATCTACCGGATTTTACCGGAATAAGGCCAAAAATATTAAGGCAGCGGCCCAGCTGATTGAATCACAATTCAAAGGACAGGTTCCCTCAACAATGGATGATCTGCTGACATTACCGGGTGTCGCCAGAAAAACCGCCAATGTGGTTTTGTACAATGCCTTTGGGAAAAATGAAGGAATAACCGTGGACACGCACGTTTTACGAGTCTCCGCCCGCCTGGGGCTGACCCGCAGCGATAAACCGGCGATAGTGGAAAAAGACCTGATGAAAATCCTTCCCCGGCACGAGTGGGGACAATTTTCACATTTATTGATTGAGCTGGGAAGAGATGTCTGCAAGGCTCCCCGTCCCTATTGTAAAAAATGCCGGCTCAGGCCGTTCTGCCCCTGGAACAAGCGACACCCGGAATTATCCAAGGATTAGACCAGGACAGGCACCCCGTACAAATTAATTATCCAGCAATTTCTGACCGGTCACCTCTGGCGGAATGGGGAGATTCATCAATGTGAGCAGCGTTGGCATGACATCAGCCAGCCGACCGTCATGCGTTTTCAGACTGCCCAGGGGATATTGCTCCGAGATAATTATGTAGCGCACAGGATTGGAGGTATGAGCGGTCTGGGGTCTGCCCTGCGCATCCATCATCACTTCGGCATTACCGTGGTCGGCTGTCAGAAAAACCAGACCTTTTTTTTGTAAGACTTTTTCCACGATTTTTCCCACACATTGATCCACAACTTCCACCGCTTTGATGGTGGCGTCCATCATTCCCGTGTGCCCAACCATGTCACAGTTGGCAAAATTGATGATCACGAAATCATAGATGTCGCGGTCCAGTTCCTGCAAAAGCCGTTCCGTGACCGGAACCGCGCTCATCTCCGGTTTTTGGTCGTAGGTGGCAATATCGCGGGGCGAATCAATCAGAATACGGTCCTCATTGGGAAATTTAATTTCCTGGCCGCCGTTTACAAAAAACGTCACATGAGCGTATTTCTCTGTTTCGGCTATTCGCAGCTGTTTCAGTCCGTTTTTGGAAATAACTTCGCCGAGGTTGTTGACCAGTGCAGGCGAGGGAAAAGCCACCGGCAACTGAAAACTTTGATCATATTCAGTCATACAGACATATTGGGAAAGCAGGGGCCATTTTTGTCTGGTAAAACCGGTAAATTCTTTTTCGGTCAAAGCCCTGGTCATCTGTCTGGCGCGATCTGAGCGATAATTAAAGAAAATTACTACATCCCCTTCGTCGATGGTGGAGTCGGGGCTGACACAAACGGGTTCAATAAATTCGTCACCGATGCCTTTTTGATGGGACTGTTTGAGGTAATCGAGTGGATCGGAGCCCAATGCCGGTTGCCCCAACACCAGAGCGTTATAAGCTTTTTCAATTCTCTCCCAGCGGGTATCCCGGTCCATGGCATAAAAACGGCCGGAAAGCGTGCCCAGCCGGCCCACTCCGTACTTTTCAAAATATCCCAATAACTGCTGAAGAAAAGTTTCACCGATCATGGGGGCGGTATCGCGTCCGTCAAAAACGGGGTGAACGAACAGTTTTTTAAACTGCCTGTTTTGGGCCAGCTGCAAAAGAGCTTCCAGGTGACGAATATGAGAATGAACGCCTCCGTCCGAAAGCAGCCCGATCAGGTGCAACTTGGTCCCCTTTTCGGCAGCCAGTTCAAAGGCTTTGCCTAAAACCGGATTAGTGAAGAATGAGCCATCCTGGATAGACTGATCGATGCGGGTTAGATCCTGATAAACGATGCGGCCCGCCCCGATATTGGTATGCCCGACTTCGGAATTACCCATCAGCCCTTCAGGCAGCCCCACGTCCAAACCGCTGGCTTTCAAAAGGCCGTGGGGATATTTCTCAATCAGCCCGTCGATATTTGGTGTTTTGGCCTGGGCAATGGCGTTGTTGGCGGTTTCAGGACTGTAGCCCCAACCGTCCAGAATCATTAAAACATAGGGAATTGGCATGGTATTTTGGTATTTATGTCAAAACTTTTATACAGTAAATTCACCCAATTTAAAAGCTTCGGGGCCGCGCGTTGCGCGCGGCCCCGATAAACAAGCTTTGGAAGATGGTTACTTCTGGCGATTGGCCCGGACGAGCCTCTGTTCCTGTCGAGCGTCCTTCAGCTGCTGCTTGGCCTCCTTGACCAGGCGAACTGCCGCTTTACCGGCATCTTTCTTTTCTTTCCTGGTCTTCCTGGCCTTGAGCGTTGAGGCTCTGACATTGTGACTTGAGCCGATGGCCATGCGGGGTCCGGGCGGCTCTACCGGCATGGTTTCTTCCGGCTTGAGCTGAAGGTGACTGACGCAATCGGGAGCCTGACAGCAATCCGTACCTTCCGCATCGGATTGGGTTGGATCGTTGTCGGCGGTCGACTGGCGTTGTCGCTGTTTGACCCCTGAGGCGCTTCGATAGAGACTGAGTGTTTTCTGCCAAACGCGGTTTACGGCAGCTTCCATCTCTGCGCGGGCCGCCCTGCATTCGGCATCACCCAGCCTTTTGGCCTCGTCTTCCCTTCTTCTCTGTTCGATCGCCTCCGGTGAGTAGGACTCCGGTCTGCTCCAATAGAATGGATCCGGGTCTTCCACCTGGACGGGGCGCACTTCCGCGGAAACCGCAGGGCTCTCCATCGGCTGCCGTACATCTGCAACCGTTGGGGTTTTTGATTGTTCGCCCTGTTGTCCCGGAATTGCCTGCCGGTAGTCCTCGAGGTGATAGACCTCTGCCACTCCTTTCTGGAGACATTCCTTGAGCTCGCGCTCGTGCTCCGCAGCCAGGCTTTCCTGGCGACTAAGCCTTCTCCCGCCTCCCCTGGAACCTCGACGGGAAGGAGGCAGACGGGTCACTGCTCCGGGATTTCCGCCCTGCAGCAGTACCAGTTCTCGTAGCTCCTCCTGTTCTTTCCTCTGTTCGAAGTTGGGGTTGGGACGCTTGGTCCTTGCACCTTTGGCAAGGGGTATCTTTCCATCTGTCCAGCTTGTCAAGTTCTCCTCCTCCTTGAAGCTCTGCGATAGAGGTTCTGCCTGGTGCGTCACCTCCTTTGTTTAAAAGAAATGGGCAATTACCAGGCCGGACATATAATAGGAATTCCCCTTATACTGTCAATTCAGTTTGATTTGTGCAGCAGGTATAAATGTCCGTGTATTAATTTGTCTTTTATAAACTTTGTGTTATAGTTTCCCCCTTTAATTATCAACTATGGGAAATATTTTGGATTTTGAAAGTGCGCATAAAGAGGCCAAGAGAACAGAGGCTGTGGAAAGAGTAATGGGACAGATGTTAGCCACAGAGGATAAAGCGGGAGCTGTTATACAGGGATATCGGGAATTAGTTGCCAAGGATGCTTTCGCCGCTATTCTAAAACTTCCAGAATACATTCAGAAAGCCAGAAATGTGAATCCTGCACCTCACCTGGAAGCTATGTGCGGTGGCCCCAATCAGGATTGGGTTGGACCAATTTTGAGTTCAATAGGTGATGTCTATTCTTATTTTGAAGTGCCGGAAAGAACCCAGATTTTACGGCTTTGTATGAATTATCTGGATGGACTCCGGTATGATTATTCTCAAAATCATGTGGAACTGATAGACGATCCCTGGCTGGTTTCTGACATTATGGTAACCAGACCGTTATACTGGCCTGGTTTTCAGCAATATACCAATATGCTGGAGAGGCACAGAACCTGGAAAGAGATAAAAGGCAAAATGTCTGAAGTCAGAAGTGCTTTTTGGATGGCGATGGCCGTTTCCTGGAAGGACGTCCCTTCCGAAGGTGTCAGAAGAAATTTTCACAGGACTTTCCCTACTTTAATGGACAGGACTGCCGATGGAATTGCCGCAATTACAGCGGAACATGCCGCCAGTGAAGCCAAGAAAGAAGGCAGCGATTGGGAACACAATATCCAGGAACGCCTGTTCAAATATGATCCAAAGCTAGTTCCTAAGATCTTGAAAAAGATTAAAGAAAGAAAATGGATTAAGTTGGACGAAAGATATTGAATTCTGGCAGGGGATGAGGGATTCGAACCCCCGAATGCCGCCTCCAAAGGGCGGTGCCTTACCACTTGGCGAATCCCCTTCGCAATCGGAAAGTTACTTCAAGTGCGCACCTAATTTAACAAATAGAAATTGATTGTCAATCAGCCGGAGTACGGCTGTCTCCGCATTATGTTATTTCTGGGTCAAAAGCGGCAGCAAAACCTGACCGATCATTAATATCATTACTACTACCGCAAATATTTTGGCCATTTTTTTCTTGTTTCTTGGTTTCATGTATTCGGTATTTTAGGTGGAATATTGATTGTTTTACGGTTGGACCTCACCGGTAACCAGGATGTTTTTGGAAAAGGTGCTGATAACATTCTGGTTATCAGTCACTTCCAAGCTTACCTGATACGATCCGGGTTTGGCAAAGGTGTGAGTCGGTTTTCTGGTGCGTGAGGTTTCTCCGTCACCAAAATCCCAAAGGTACTTGGCCACGGCGCCCTGTGAGCAGCGCGGATCGAGTTCAATGGTCAAGGGGGCGGGGCCTTCCTCGGCTGAAGGGGTGAAACAGGATTGCAGCGAGACAGGGCGCACGTTGATGACAATTTCCGCTTTGTCCGTCTTGCCGTCGGAAGCCTTGGCCACTACGCTGGCATTAAAGGTTCCAATCGCCGAATATTTGTAGCTGACCTGGGAGGCACCGATCATTTTGGGTGAACCGTCGCCAAAATCCCATTCATAACTGGTAATCTGTCCGTCAGGATAGCTGGAACTGGAGGCATCGAAAGTTACGGCCAGTGGCTGTGTACCTTCCAGTTTGTCGGCGGTCAGACGGGCAGTCAGATCCTGGGCGGCGACCTTGATGACCAGTGTGCTGCTTGATTCCAGTCCGGCCGAATCGACCGCTGTAAGATTGGTGTTGTAGGAACCGGGTATTTTGAAAATATAGGAAACCGCATCGCCATTGGCGTCTATCTTGCCGTCTCCATCAAAGTCCCATTTAAATTCAACCAGATTTTCATTGGGATCCGTGGATTGTCCGGCATCAAAAGCCACTTCGAACGGGGCCTGTCCGCTGAGCGATTTCTCGTTTTTGCCAAGCGGTGGATCGGTGGAAATTACGGCTACCGGAGGCTGTTCCTCCATGCCAACGTTAATTTTTTGTGCGGCGATTCCAGATTTTCCGGCTTCATCGGTGACTTTTAAGGTCACCTCATATAGCCCGCCGGATTTATAAGTATGAGTGGCCGTGCGGGTATTGGCCTTGGGGGTTTCATCACCGAAGTCCCATTCATATTTGGTGACTGCTCCACTTGGAGAGGTTGATTTTTCACCGAGAAAAGTCATTTGTTTACCGACATAATATTTTCCGTCAGTTGTGGGAATATCAATAACAGCAACCGGAGTATCGGGACCTCCGACCGTAATTGTTTTGGTGACAATGGCGTCCTTGCCGGTATTGTCGGTCACTCTCAACTTCACGTCATAATCTCCCGATCCATTGAAAGTATATTCAGCCGTTTGGCCATCGGCATCAGCGAAGTTATTCTGTCCTTTGAAATCCCAGGCATAGGTGGTGATTTCTCCGGCCGGGGAACTTGATCCGGATGCGTCAAAAGAAACTTTGAGCGGAGCGGGTCCCGTTTCCGGCGTGTAAGTAAAATCAGCATTGATTTTTACATCAATTACCGTAACCAGTTTGTCGTAAGTTTCGGTAACCGTTTCATTGTTATTCTTGTTGATGCCGCTGACCGTAAGTTTGACGGGATATTGTCCCACTTCACGGTAAGTATGGGTCACAATCGGTGCAGTCGAAGCCGACCCGTCACCGAAATCCCACTGATAGAAAGTCAGCTCAATGGTTTTCGGAACTACCAGTTTGGAAGCATCAAATTTAATATCAATCGGGGCGGTCAGACGGGTAGTGGTCTCGGGTTCCGTGGTGAAGCCGACTGTTTGCTGCTGGTTTTGAGGGATATCGATCTTTTTGCCGTTAAGGTAAATGAAAACTATCACCCAGATAAAAATTACCAACAGTAAAATCGCACCGGAAATCCCCGCCTGTTTGAATCCTTTGGATCTGGCCGGTTTATCGGTCTTGGGAGCCATCGCCCCTCTGAACAGTCCGAATACCGCCACAAAGAAGACAATCATCGTTACCGCTCCGAAAATCAGGTTGGTCAGCAGAATCAAAGTGTTGGTAAATTCCGCGGGATTTACGCCCAGCGACGAGGCCAAAGCATTTTCACCGGCAGCCGTGGTCTGGCTGACATAAGCGACTACAAAGATTATAAATAATACTATGGAAAAGCCTACAAATCCCAGGCATCCCAGCAAAAGTTTCTTGGGGTTGGGTCCGCCGGGTTGGCCGGCCAGTTGTCTGGGCACGGGACGACCCGGTTGTCCAGGCTGGCCTGCTACAGGTTGACCCGGCTGCTGCGGCTGTCCCTGCAGAGGTATCTGTTGCATCTGTTGAGGGTTCGGACGGTTCTGATAAAACGACTGCTGATTTTGCATTGGCTGGCCGGCAGGAATCCCCTGCGGCATGACTGTGGGTTGTTGCATCCTGACCTGTTGGGGAGCCACCTGTTGTATGGATGGCTGTACGGATGGTTGTACGGCTGGCTGAGCAACTGTCGGGACGTTTTGAACCGGCTGGGAAACGGGCGCGGCGGGTTGAACAACGGGAACCGGCTGGGATACAGTAGTGGTGGGAGCTGGAGTTGTAGTTGCGGCTGGAGCGGCTGGTTGCGCAGCCGGGGCGACTGGAGCTGGCTGAACCACTGGAGCCACCGGTACGGCGGCCGGAGTGGCGGGAGCAGTAGCAGGAGCAGGAGTCGGGGCAGGTACTGGAGTTGGGGCGGGTGCAGGTGTCTGGCTGGGAGCCGGCATCGGAATAGCCTGTCCGGGAGTGGGAGCAGAACCCTGTGTTGCAGCCGTGTTGTTGGGATTGGTATTTTCCATATTGGTCTATTTATTTTTGGTAGTGGCTTTTTGTTTTCTTTGTGAAATTAACCAGAGTATAGCATAAGCTCCAACACTTCCGGCAAGTAATCCTGTGTCAACTTTGTGACTGGCTTCGAAGAGATTGGCTCCGGCAGATTTGACGGCCGAATCGAATTCCCCCTGGGCTATTCTCACCCCTCCTCCGGTGCTGCTGACAGTGGCGGGCACCGCCGGTTTTACGTTTACGAAATTGGTGATGGAACGTACCTGCCCCTGGTTGTCTTCCACGGTCAGCTTGGCTCTGTATATGCCATAATTGGGATAAGTGTAAGTGGGATTGGATTCCCCGGAATCAATATCATTGTCTTTTTTGCCGTCACCGTTGGAGTCCAGGCTAACGTCAAAATCCCAGGAGTATTTTTTAATGGCTGCTCCGGCCGCTTCATCGGCAGTAGAGGTGTTGGTAAACTTGACCGTTTTGGCACCGCTTTGCTGCTGTGAGGTGAAACTGGCCACGGGTGGTTCGGCCTGCGCATCGACATAGATTTTAACAGGATCAGAGGTGGCTTCGCTGGAGTTACTGTCGACCACCGTCAGCTTGACTTTGTATCCGTCAACATTGGCTTTCTGATACGCATGACTGACACTGGCTTTGTTTTCACCTTTGCTGCCGTCACCGAAATCCCATTTGTATTCTTTGATTCCGCCGCCGGTATCCGGATCAAACGAAGAGGAGGCGTAATTTACCATTTCTCCCACCTGTACTGAGGTCCTATCTACAGTAAATCTGGCTACCGGAGCTTTATTTGGGCCATTGGTAACCTGCACCTGCGGTGCGATCAGATTTAATTTCTGGTCATCGTTCTGGCTGTCGGTGGAAACCGTCAGGTTATCGTTATCGGTCATTTCCACACCGAATTTATAGGTTGGTTTTTCTCCTTCTATTCCACGTGTCCCGATAGTCAGGACAGCAGTTGGAACAGCTGTAATTTGCAGGCCGAGCCGCTCGTCCGAAGATGGCGGGTTGTTGGCCGGATAATACCACCATTTGTATTGAACAATTTGTCCGTCGGTATCCTGTGCGCCGACCGCAGTCAATTTAACATTGACCGGAGTTGTTTGTTCCAGGCCGTCCGGTACAGCTGTGAGAGAGCGAAGTGTCGGCTGCTCCCCTACCACCAGAATGTTTACGGAATCCTCACTGACCTGGGTGGCATCTTTTTCATTGGTTACTTTCAGTTTTACCGGATAGGGTTGGCCGTTCTCTGAAATCTGGCTGAAATTATAGGCAATCTGTTTGTTGGTAGATTGCTTTTCGTTGTTGTTGATATTCCAGGAATACTTGAGCCGGCGGGAAGTGCCGTCGGTATTCAGAGATTTTACGGCATCAAAAGTAAGGTTGTTTTTACGGTTGACCACGACCACGTTTTCGAGAGTTTTACCGTCCTCCATCTCCAGATCCTGCGGTTCCACTTCCGAACCGTCGACCAGGGTTGTTACTATCGATACCGGAGATTTTCCGTCACCGATAAAGATTTTTCTGGATATGGAATTTTCTACATCATCCGCGTCAAAGACGCTTAGTTTGGCGGTGTATTTACCTGTGGCCGTATACTGATGCACCACCTCCTTTGGAATTTCCATAGACATTTCGCCGCTTTCATTGATTCCGTCGCCGAAGTCCAGATCGTAACTGATCGCCTGGGAACTGTTGAAGATGAAAGTTATGGGGGCAACCGGAGTAGTGTTGACCTCAGACGGCAACTGATCCGCACCGGCAACGCCTCCTGTCACCTGTAAAACGTTACTGGGTTTCATTTCGCCCCAGGTCACATCCAGAATATTGTCAATTACCAGTGTTTGTTCATATGATTCTGAGATCAGATTCGGCTCATCAATCATTCTGACTACCAGACTTACCGTGAAATTCCCTTTCTGCGTGAATTTGACCACAGGCTGTCCACTCTTAGCACTGAAAGGTTTTAGGCTTTCACAGGGGGTCTGGGCCGAGTAGGCATTGGTAAGATCGGCTTCCGTATTCTCGTCTGCAAAGCCAACCAATACGCAATTGTTGGGATTGAATTCCCAGCTGTACTCCAGATTGGAATTATCTTTCTCATCCGGATCAAAACTGAAATTACTTCCATCCAGACGATAAAGTGCCGGGGAAGCATCGGTTATTCTGGTTGCCCGGAAGGAAGCGGTTGGAGAAGTGGAATTGATCGTGATGATGGTAGATTCATCCTGTGCTTCACCGTCGTCATCCAGATAGAGCGTCACTTTGTAGGTTCCTGCTTTTTTAAAGTTGCATTTCAGTGTGTCGTCTTTCCCTTCGGGCATGCTGCAGTCATAATAAGAGTTGCTTTCCGAGCGTTTGCTGGGTTCCAGCGTCTTGACCGGTAAAACCTGACTGGCCGCCGCACTGACTGCCCCGGCCTCACTAAGAGTTTTGTTTGGATCCACCAAAGCCGCATGAGCGCTACGCGCAACCCAGTTGTCTGAAGACCGGATATAGGCCGTCAATTGTCCGACGGGGATTTTCTCAATACTCCAATTGAAAATCATTGGTCCGCCGCTGCTGGTGGAATTCGATCCGTCAAAAATAATTTCCTTGTTTACTTCCCCGCTGACCGGCGGATTGGTAATACGCGGAGCCACGTTGGAAATAACTACTGTGAAGATCTTGCGGTCAATGACACCGTTCTTGTCCATAACCTCGAATCTGACCTGATAACTGCCCACGGCGCTATAAGCCTGTTCCAAAGGTGCCAGACTCCCATCGGAAGCCACCTGATAAATATCGTTGTTGGGAGAAGGGACCCCGAAATTCCAACGTACTTTTGTATTTATGTCTCCATTAATGGAGGTGGACCCGTCGGAAAAAGTGGACTTGGTGGCATCAAATTTCAAACCTGCCTTTGCTTCCGCCAGAGTAAAATAAATTTTGTCATGATCCTCCTGAATAGTACCGGTAGTTTCACTGTACTTAATGATGGTACGCATCGGACCGGACTTGGGACCAACCTCCAGGTTGATCTTGGTGGCGGGAGGATTGACCAGAACGTCGATATAGGAAATTCCAGGAGCAACCTCCTGTTCCCAGCTGAGACCTGTAGCAGGATCCAAAGCCTTGGGATCGCTTTTTGGTTTGATCTTGAGAGTTACCCGGTAGGTACCGGCTTTGGTGAAGATACAGCTGGCGGTAGCCTTGAGGTTTTCAGGACAGTTCATGTACCCTTCCTCTTTGCTGCCGGAAGTGGCGGATAAGGCACCGTTGTCTCCGGAGAATACTCCGTCGCCGTTCAAATCCCATTTGATCTGTGAATCTGTAATAGTGAAACCGGAAGGATCGGTGGATCCAACGCTGGAGAAATTGACGATCAATGGTGCGTTACCCTGGACCACATCCGCGCTGACGATGGCATTCACAAACTGCAGATTGGTCAAAAGTGACCTGATTTCCATCAAGCTCTTTAAAATCAATTTGATGTTGTCCTGTCCGAGAGTGGAGAGAGAAGCACTGTTGTTAATTCCATCAATCTTAAGAAAAGGAGTCATGGACTTCCATTCCGCCTCGTACGCACTACCCGCAAAGGCTGTCGTCACATCAGTCGCACTTTGATTTCCCACAAAAACTTTAATGAGATCCGTAAAGTATTTTTGACCTATCATGTTACTAGCGAGACCTTTGACGGTCTGATAGACAGCAGCTGTTTTCTGGGCAGCCGAGTCCAAGTCAATTTTGTAACTTTCGGAAAGGAAGGCACCTGCTCCGGCGATTTTTGCGGTTATCGCTCCCTTTAAAACGTTTATATCATTAATAATTTTCTGTTTCTGGCTGTCTTTGCAGGGGTTGGTATCGGCAAAAGTGTTTTCCGAATCATCGCAGCCTTCGGCCAGACTATAGGCGGCGATGGCCGAGAGACTTTTGGCTCCGTCACCACCGTTGTTGATCAAAGTATTGATGTCATTGATCAGTTTGGTCATGTTCGTATTGAATTTGACGTTGGCGTCGGGCAGATTGACCAGGTTGCGCAGAATTATTACCTGACTAGTGGTAAGTGTTCTGAAGGCGCTGACGCAGCTGCTCATCGGGACTACGCAGCTTGATTCGTTATAGGAGTTGATGGCGGCCTGTCCATTTTCGAGCTGTTGTTTGGCGGACAGGTGGAATTGATAACTTTTGTAGACCTGAACCATGATGTCCTCGATCTGGGAAGCCAGATAATTGAAACGCTGAGCTCCTGCCACTCCGCGGATTGTACTGTTGTTGAGAGCGGACTGGGCGCCGCTGGTTTCCCCTTTTCCTCCGGGAGCCAGCAGGATCGTGTTGACTAAGGCAAAAGATCCCATCACCAGCAACAGACCAATTGCGGCATAAGTAATAGCACTCCGGCCTTTTTTGGCCTTTTCGGCGTCACCGGCGGATATGACGGACAAAAAGCCGCCATAGATTACAATCAAAACGGCAATCAGACCCAGAAAACCCAGGGCGAAGTTGGTCACACGCAGTATGAAAGTACGGGCGTCCGTAGCCTGAGTCAGTCCGGCAGCATAGCCTTCCGTGTTGGGCGGAGTAAGATCTCCTTTGAAGGTAATGAAAGAGGTGACCTGGCCGGGAGTGCTTCCTCCGGACGTACAGTCATCAAAGAAATTCAGACTGCCGTCGCCGTTCTTGTCGTCACAGCCCATAAATTGCAGAAAGTCCTGGCCGGAGTCCGCCCGAGCGGTGGAAGGAAAGATCATGGTAATTCCCTGCACCAGGAAGATCAGTCCCAGTAGAGCCACGGCGAGTTTTTTGTTTTTGTTGGCAAACATAGTGTTTGGTGTAATTTGAATCTTTAAATTATACCATGTTTCAGCCAAAAGGACCAAAATGGAAGAGGCGTTTCCAAGTTGATGGCGGGAAATTCTGTTGACTACTGCAAACTTTTATTCTGTTTTAAGCCGTTTAGCCGGTGGGAACGGGTATTTCCTGGGTTGTGGTGCTACTGGTAAGTGGTTCCAATTTTACGAAAGTATTAACCAGTCCAAAGGCAGCCATTGATATCAGCAAGCCGACAATCGCTCCAATCATGACAGTTTTGGCCTTCTGGATCCCCTCGCCTCCCAAGGAAGTGACATAGAGATAACCTGCGTAAATCAGCATGGTGACTGCGATGGTCGATATGAAGCCCGTCACCCAGTTGGTCATGGTCACCATTTGGCGGGCAAAAGCCTGGGCATCGGGAATGGTGGTACCCTGCTTGGGAAAAAGAATCTGGAAGACCACAATTTCGGAAAGTCCTGCCAGAATTATACCGATAATAGACCAGGTTATCTGGGTCTGGGCTTTTTTCTGGGCTTCCGGCTCTCCACGCGAAATCATCAACCGATAAGCGGCGATGACAAAGAAAAGAATAGCGATGGAAGGGATAAATATTCTGAGCATGCCGGTCACGCCCAGGGCCAGTTTTTCCCCCTGTGTGGCGGCCATTGTCATATCCGTGCCCGTACGGTAAATTTCGCCTTCTTCTCCGAAAAAGACATTACGAATAATGGAATCGGCCAGTAAGATTATGAGCAGGCCGGAAAAGGCAAAACGGAGAGTTTCCTTCTCGCGGCTCATCACATCCTGGACGCTGCGGGCAGACAAAATCAGTTTGATGCCCGAAATTACTATCATCAGGACGGCGATACCGCCTAAAATGTACTTAAAAAAGTCCAGAATATAATAAACCGTACTGGTCAGCTGCGAGGCACCGGGGCGGTAATTCTGGCTGGCATGGCCGCTGCCATAGTCGGGCAGGCTGGTTGTCCCCCCGACCTGTCGGACAACCGAACTGATGCCGCCGGTGGGCGTGGTGGTGGAATTGGCACCGGAGGCGGGTTGACTGGAGGAAGGAGTGACAGTGGAAGCGGGTGCGGGATCTACGGCCAGAGTCAGAGGCAGTGAGGAGCAGAATAGTCCGACCGCCACTAAGACCAGCATGACTGTCTGACCAATTTTTTTACTCGGATGTATGGGTGTTTTAGACATTGGTTTGTGTTACTTGTCCCTGGCCTTCCACAATGGAAGCGGGGTTGGTGGTCGGCGCATTAGCGTCAAACTGGCCGCTGATTATTGTGGAAACTATGGCAAAGGCTCCATAAATCAAGACCAGCGAAATCAAGGCGAGTGTAATCATTTTAGTGGCTTTCTTCTGGTTTTCGGCGTTGGCACCGGAAGTCATGTACATGATCCCTCCGGCCAGCACCACCAGGATGGCAATAGGGGTGATAATGGTAACCAAAAAGTTGGTAAAACCAATTATTTCCCCGACTCCCTGGGCATAATTGACACTGACCACTGCTCCGCCCACACTGGGGTAACGGGTTTTATCAATGGAGAAAAAGACATTGTTGATGATGGGGTCGGCAATGATTATCAGCATCAGGCCAAGCAAACTGGCCACGATGTTTTTCTTGTCTTTTTCCAGTTCGTCGCCTCCGGTATTGGAAGCCATACGAATGGCGTTTCTGGCCAGCATCAGGATCGTTACCGAGCCGATTAAATATTTCAAAAAGGTGATTATATACTGAACCGATTTATTAAAGATGGTGGTTCTCTGAATAATGGACTGAGGGTTTTTCAGAAAGCCTCCTTCTATACAACCGACGTTGTTGGACGAAGGTAACATCCCCAGTTCGGCGCATTTCCCAACCGCAAAGATTCTGACGATCTCTCCGGACAGTCCAACCAATGCCAATCCGATGATCGACCAGACCATGGTGGCCTTGGCCTGAGTCCAGGCTTCCTCCTTGCCCTGTGAAGTAACCATCTTGAATCCGGCAAACAGCATCAGCGCAATGGCTACGGCCGTAAGCAGATAACGGATATTCATAACCAGCCCCACAACGAGAGTGGCAAAGCCTGTATCAAAAGTCACGTTGCCGGGATTCTGCACCATTCCCCCGTAGTTACCGACATCGGGAACGGGAAGGCTCTGAGCAGTGACAACCTGGAAAATAAAAAGCAACAGTCCTATGAAGATAAGAGAATTGCTGAATATTTTCATTACAGATGCGGATTTTTCCGGTAGTTTTGTTTTTTTATTCATTTCAAGGCATGGTTTATCTATAAATTTTAGCAAAAATTGGCTTTTTTTTCAAAAGTTCTTGATTAATCCGCTCTTTTTTGTTTAAATTTTGCTGCTTTTACTTATTGGTTTATTCAATTATGACTGAAAAGAAACCTAATCCCGTCGTTAATTATGCAGTGGAAAGCGTGATGGAGCTG
This sequence comes from Candidatus Altimarinota bacterium, assembly GCA_963677745.1. Classification (GTDB taxonomy): domain Bacteria; phylum Patescibacteriota; class Gracilibacteria; order UBA1369; family UBA1369; genus UBA1369. The sequence continues at coordinate 1,270,718 of OY782391.1, read as the reverse complement.
AAGCGCGTAACCTGGCCAACCGGCAAAAAGGCGGTACGTCTAACAGTGATTGTTTTGGCTTTCTGTCTGGCTTTTGCGGCATTCGTGGGACTCCTGGACTGGGGACTCAATTTCGGATACAATCAGCTTCTGGATTTGGCAGCGACGACAAAATTATAAAGTTATAAAACAATCACATGGGCAGACAAGCGGAAAACACAGGAAGACACTGGTATGTGATTCATACCTACTCCGGATACGAGGACGCAGTGGCTGAAGCTCTCAAGCAGAGAATTGACTCACTGAACATGCACGACTACATTTTTGACGTGGTTGTTCCCAAAGAAACCCAAATCGTGATCAAGAAGGGTGAACCGGTCACGGAAAAGAAGCGCATTTTCCCTGGATATGTATTGGTGGATATGACGGTTACCGATGAATCCTGGTATGTGGTAAGAAATACTCCAAATGTTACGGGATTCGTGGGTGCAGGGAATGTGCCTGTTCCGGTTTCTCCGGATGAGTTTAATATAGTCAAGAAGCAGATGGGCGAACAGGATGCCAAGTTCAAGATTGACTTCAGCGTGGGCGACCATGTGATGATTCTGGACGGCCCTTTTGTTAACTATGACGGCCTGGTGAACAAAGTTGATGAAGAAAAAGGAAAGGTAAAAGTACTGATCTCGATTTTTGGACGCGAAACGCCAATCGAACTGGATTTCATGCAGGTAAGGAAGAAATAACAGAATTTAAAATAAACAGCCCCGCCGTACGGCGGGGCTGTTTTGATATCTGTAATTACTTTCCAGATTAGATTAGAGTGAAAGTGATATCTCCGACATAATCACCTTTGCTGATCGGCTCCAGCGGTTTTACCACCTCCAGGTTATTACCGCTTAATTGCAGCCTGATTGTACCGTCAAAGCCTTCAGAAAGATTCAACACGTCTGCACCGGTGGAAATGCTGCCCGTTGCTCCGGGGGTTGTGGCTACATCTGAAAGATGGGCTGAATCAGGTACACAGTTGTCGTCCGGACAGCTGATGTTTCCCTGCGTCAAAGCAGTGCCAAGACTCAGTTCCAGTGTGGAAGCTCCCAGAGCCAATCCGCTGCTTTGTATTGATAATGTTGAGGCATCGCCACAACTTCCATAACCGCGTGTATCAGTTATGTCCACCTGGATGTTACTTTCCAGTGGTGCGTTGGTAGCATCCTGATAGAAGTTGGTATAGCGGGGTTCAAAAGTGGCCTCCGGCGTAATATTGCTGATGGAAATTGTTCCTGCCAGGTTACAGCCGATGGTGATCTCTCCACAGGTCTCACCGGGACCCGCCCCACAACCTCCTCCGGCAGCTGCTGTTTTAACATATTGAGCGTTACTAAAATAATTCCAATCAGCATCAATATGCACGAAAGAAACTACAGCTCCTCCGGTACCATCACTAACAAGATCCGGATATTCATCCTGATGATTTTCAATATCGGCTGTAACAATATATCCGCTTCCCCAGTCCAGACTTCCATTGCTTAAAACTCTTTGCATGGCAACTGCCTCGGTAATAGTATTACTGTATCTAGAGGTGGCAATGATGGCTCCCCCACTTCCGTCTGTGACTATTGAATGAGGAATATTAATCGTATCGCTCCAGAAAGAGTCTTCCACATCATCACCAATTGTACCCAATAATTTACCACCCGCGGTCCATTGTTCGACACCTGAACTGTTGAATTTTTGGACATAAGTGTCGTAGACACCGCTTGCCACATCCCGTTCATTCCATCCCAAATATAAATTTCCATTGCCGTCTGAAGTACTAACCATATCATTACCTATGTATGCTATTGCTCTGTCAAGAGTCTTGACCACTACTCCCTCGGCAGACCCACCGTTAACAGTGCCAAGCGTAAAGGTTCCGGACGAGTTGATTTTAACAAGTTTTAAATAATCATTGGTACCGTCGCTAACCCGATACCCGATATATACTCCATTACTTCCATCAGATTCTGCCGCGAAAGAATTAGAGCTAATGTTGTAGGTGTCATCAATCATTCGATAATCAAGAGCGTTCCAGGCGAAGGTTCCGTTGGTATTCAATTTTGTCGCATAAACGTTATCTCGTGGCGAGTAATCACCGTATACCACTATTAAACTGCCCAAATCCGAAGGAATTAGCCTGGCCTGATAATGCCATACTCCATCCCCGGCTGGTTTTGGCAAAGTTACGGGCTTGAATGTGCCAGTTCCTCCGTTGTTCCAATCGATACCGCAAGTGGCAATAGTACACACATTTCCGTCCGGGCCCAAATGCGTGACTTCCCTGACTACATCATTGTTTGAGTCGTGTCCAAGCCACGAGACGTAAACACCATTATTTCCATCGTGAAGAATTTTTCCCCAATTTTCTATTGAATTACCCGGTTCAAAATCACCACTACGCCAGAGCACCGTTCCACTGCTGTCAATTCTTGCTACATTCTGCGTATTGATGTTTGTATAAGTAATGAAAGCGCCCCCATCATTATCTGCAACTATTTCCGTAAACCAACCAGCCGGATCAGTGACAGTAACAGGTTCTCCACCGACACCCCAAAGTTTATTTCCACTGGAATCGATTTTCTGCGCACTGATTCCGGTATAGTTTTGCATGGCAATAATGTAGTTACCATCGGAAGTGCGGACTCCGTAGGTACCTGTACTATTGGCCTCCTGCATTAGTTGCATTGGTACTGGTGAAGTTGTATTTGGCCACTGACCGGCACCGTCCGCAAAAGCGATGGAAATTGATAATACAAACAGCAAGGTAGCAAGGAATATTTTATTAATTTTTTTCATTTGAATTTTAATAATATTCTTTTTATTTTAACACATTTTGAAGCTCCCGTCTATCCGCTTAATGCTTTGGTCTTCTATTATTTACGCAGATTAATTTTTCACCCGAATATCTCAAAAGAAGTGGGTTAGACCAACTTTTCGTTTACAAGTTTACATGCCAAGGTGTTGCACCCGGAAATTTAATCTCAAGCGATATTTTAATTGTTATTAAATCAGCGTGAAAGTGATATCTCCGACATAATCACCTTTGCTGATCGGCTCCAGCGGTTTTACCACCTCCAGGTTATCACCGCTGATTTGCAGTCTGATTGTACCGTCAAAGCCCTCTGAAAGGTTTAATACGTCAGCACCGGTGGCGATGCTGCCGGTTGCTCCAGGAGTTGTGGCTACATCTGATAGATGGGCGGAATCTGGTACACAGTTGTCGTCCGGACAGGTGATATTTCCCTGCGTCAAGGCAGTGCCAAGACTCAGTCCCAGTGTGGAAGCTCCCAGAGCCAAGCCGCTGCTTTGTATTGATAATGTTGAGGGATTGCCACAGCTTCCATAACCCCGTGTGTCAGTTATATCCACCTGGATGTTACTTTCCAGTGGTGCGTTGGTAGCATCCTGATAGAAGTTGGTATAGCGGGGTTCAAAAGTGGCCTCCGGCGTAATATTGCTGATGGAAATTGTTCCTGCCAGGTTACAGCCAATTATGATTTCACCACAGGTCTCTCCGGGTCCGGCGCCACATACTCCGCCGCCTCCACTTTGTGTGGAATCAAAACCAAAGGTATAGATTGAGGTTGCATTACTAAGATCACTGTCATATCCCATCCAGGCTATGACGCCCGCGTTTAGACTGTTGCCTGCAATGGCAGGGGCATTGTCATCGCTATGGCCAGGAAGAGATTCCAACTCATAGCCATTCGAGCCAAATATCTTTAATCCGTTAGTATCTATATGCTGCAAATGAACGCGATAGAAGAAGTCTGCCCCCTGTGAAGTATAGACGAAGAATGCACCAGAACCGGTGTCCTTGATCATTGCATCCAGTTTTACATTGCCCCATAAAGAATAGAAACTGGCATTGGAATCATCAGTGGAATCGGTAACCGAAACAGGAGCAGCCCAAATCGGTTCCCCGGTGGTGGCATCTATTTTCTGGGCATATATTTTATTGTCATTACTGAATTCATAGGCAATCAATTGTTGTGCTCCCATGTCCAGTACATGAAGATCTGCAATATCATCTTCCGCCCGATTGTCATAACTGTTTGCCGTAACAGAATAATGAGCCCAATTGATGTTACCGGTATCATTGTAGCTGATTGCCGAAACATGATAGGTTGGCCATCCAATAAACATTTGAGATTCATAAAAGAGGGTTACTCCTCCCGAGGTATTTACAATGATATCTGATATTTCGCCATCTGAATCTCCCATTAAGCTAGTGCTGACCGAAGGGAAATCGGGGTCTGTCTGTCCGGTGGATACTAGTTTGTCAACGTAGGCAATGGACCCCTGGGCTGTCAGAACAAAAAGGTCATTGTCTGAGTTAGTCTTAATAGTTCGCAAAGAACCAATACCATGATCAACCAGAAAGAGACGGTAATTGCCGATGCCGCCAGTATTCCAGTCTGAGTGGACGGTTCCTTCTGCATTGACGCGAGTGACTTCTGTTTTATCGATTCCCCAGCGTCCTTCCGGGAAGTGTCTTACAAAGGCCAGATAGACTCCTCCGGCATTATCGGAAACCATCACCGGTTTGCTGTCAGCATTAAAAGATTCTGAAATGTTTACAGCATCCCATAATAATGCCCCGTCGGAGCCATCAATACTCTGCAACAATATGTCCCCATTGACATTTTGCCACGCCATGAAAACTCCTCCGCTGGCATTGGGAATCATTTGGATGGTTTTGCTCATGTCCATACTGGCATTAGTGGAAACCTGTACCGGACTGGCCCACATATCTGCACCAGTGGTGGCATTGATTTTTTCGGCAACTATTTCCCCGTTTCCCGTACCAAGAGTAGAATCCGCATAAGCAATAATGTAATTATTATCGTTAGTTTTTGAGATAAATGGAGCAAAATATTGATTGGTTCCGTTGCCCTCCACCTGTTTGATTGATCCCCAGAGGTCTGTAGGGACGCCACCGGCCGCTCCAGTATATGTGTATAAGCCGTTTCCGATTCCTTCTCCGCCCGGCGTGACGACTTTGACGTTGACCAAAGCAGCTCCATGCGCTCCGGTTTCGCATTCGATTTGTGTGTCGTTTATAACAAGTAAATTTATACAGGCCGTTCCCGGTTCGGGATCTACCCCAGTTTTAAAGTAGACGGCAGTTGCTCCCGTGAAACCTGTTCCTGTAATCAAAACGGGGGTTCCTCCTGCGTCAGTGCCGGAGGCAGGTAAAACGTTGGTAACAGTAACGCCGCTCCCAGGCCCCGACTCGAGAATTTTTATCTGAAATGTATTTTGAGTCGTGTCCGGATCAAGATACGGAACATCCGCAAAGGTAATTACAAAACGGCGGTTTGGTGCCACTCCGTCTGTAGAATAGGTAATTGCAGATCCTGGATTTGCTTGCGGCAGGAGATCAGTCCATTTCGCCGCAATCATTATGTCTCCTGTTGCAGACCCGTCGACAGAGGCAGGCCAATCGACTCCGGTGTAATTTGACATGCTGTAACCGTTGCAACAACTGCTATCATTTACAGACATATCGGCACTGGTATTCAGATAGGCAAGACCGTTGGAGTCGACAACAACGGAATCAACATCGCGTCCATATATTTTGGTTGTAAAACCAAGTGGGACAACCGTACTAATCAGGTCATCCTCATTGGAAAGGTGAATACTATCAGCTCCAGTTAAATCAAATCCGTCCAGATTTTCAATATTTAACGCGGTCGGATTCATGGTTGGAACACCGGAATTAAATGTATATATCTCTGCACCTGAAAAAGTGTCTGGAGCGGTAGCGGGAGCACCGGTAAAATCAAGATCTGCAAGCCCTCCTGCGTCATCTCCATTGGAAATACCGGCACCGGTATCACTATTGGATCCGATGACGCTGTCAGCAATATGTAATTCAATCGTTCCTTCAGGAACAATCACAGGTTCACCATATTCATAACCTCCGGTCAATGTAGATGTGCCATTAATGGTTGTCACAGAGACATCAACAGTTCCAGCTTCATGTGCCTGGGTGTCACAGGTTAATTCACGCGGGGAATTAACTACGATGTTTTGGCAGGCTAATCCACCAACGGTTACCGTAGTGCCACCATCGATAAAATGAATACCGCTGATGGTGATATTGGTACCCCCTGCCGGACTTCCCAAAGCCGGGTCTACGCTGAGCGGCACCGGAGTATTGTCTATTTGATAATGTTGGGCATAGACATTGTCGTAGCTGTCCCAGCCGATCATAGTTCTACCCATCCAGACTACTACCGCCCCCCCGAGATCATCACCTACAAGGGCCGGATTCTGATCCATGTTATTGGTATATTCACTGAAACTTGTATAACCACTGGTACCTGGCGCAGCTTCGGGCCATTGTAGAGCACCTGAGCTATCTATTTTCTGCAACGTGATCTGGTCGCTCGAGTATGCCAATATAACTCCTCCAGCTCCATCCGAAGTAATTGAATTCACTATTGACAAAGAATCCCACCTTGTTCCGCTGGAAACCTGAAGAGCATCAGCGCCCCATTGCGTCACTCCGCCGGTGTTGATTTTCTGGGCATAGATTATTCCATTATTACCTTCATTCCAGGCAGCTATGGCACCATCCGCTCCATCGGGCACGATTTGCAGGCTCCCCGGATTTGTTGTTGAGGCAACCAGCGCTGTTCCTCCGACGCCTGGAGTAAACCAGGAGCTGGAACTGCCATCGCTGCTAATCTTTTGGGCCGCAACCCTGGAAACCGGATCTACATAAGAGCTATAAATCACAATAATATTATTGCTGCTATCAACCGCTATTTCATGAGAATATATTTCTTCACCGGCCACCAATGGCATGTTAAATGTGTCATGCCAATCCAGCCCGACGCCCGGTTTGGTGCCGTCGGGAGCAAACCTTTGTGCTTCGATGGTGTGTGTGGATGTGCCTGGTTGTATTACTTTATAGACTACATAGAGGTTCTGGCTACTATCCAGCGCTAATGCCGGACTTTGCGATCCAATAGGGAAATTTCCTCCACTGGGCTGCATAGGAGTGACTGTTTCATCAGAGGCAACTCGCATGGCAAAAACGTGTCTTTCCTCGGTATTCCAATCAATGTTTGATCCACCGACATATACTCCGCCTGCGCCATCACTGATGATATTGTAGGTGTCATTTTCAACACCGGACAAATTGTTGGTCAGATTAAGCGGATTAGGTCCATATTGTAACGAATGGTCAGCCCTGACATGTTGAATCATCAAATCTAGTCCGCCGCCGACAGATGAGTGATCTTCCCTGAAGATAAAATACGCACCGCCACTGTTATCCGCTATCAGGTTGGGATGTGAATATGTTTGAATATTCTGGCTGTAGGTTGTGGCATCCAGGTCGGTTATTTGCATACCGCCATTCCCCCCGCCATCGTCAGGCCAGATGGAATGACCATCCGTCTGATCAATCTTTTGTACAATAATGTCCTGGTCCATATCAGATCCGTAACGCGTCCAGGCAGCAATATAATTACCGTCAGAGGCTTTGATAATATATGGATTTTGTTTGGACAGTTGTGTTATATCAGGATAACCATCCTTCAATATATTATTGACAGACCATGCTCCTTCTCTGGGATATGCGTCGTAGGTAAAGTCCCCTGCTGAAACAGTCTGATTTCCAGGATTGGTTAAGGTTACTGCAACAACTCCTGGGGTACCTTCAGGGGAGGTTAAATTAATTCTGTCACTCGATGAGGTACTAATATTGGCCAGGGTTGGGCCGAATGAAACTGTGGTCTCGGGTCCAAAACCGTCACCATTGATGGTAATTTCGGTCCCCCCAACAGGACTGCCATGGTTGGGAGACATACCCGTAACAGTTGGTGGGCCATATATTTGAAAAAGATTATTTCCCGAGGAGCCAGTGTTGCCAGAAGGACCTTCCAAATATACATCAACCAATCCTGCCGTATGGGACATAGTGGCTACTTCGCATTCATACGAAAAAGATGATTTGGTAATAAGAGTACAGGGCTCACCGCCGACTGTGGCAGTAGTCATGTCGGCCAGACTGCTGCCCGAAATTGTAATAATAACATTGTTAGCGTCAATATAGGAATAGTTTGGAGAGACATAATCGATCTGTGGGACAGACTCAATTCGTTCCGCAAAAATATCCCAGTCAAAATCAGGCGCATCAGATTGTTCTGTTCTAACGGCTATCACTCCTCCGCTCCCATCGACAACCAGGGTGGGCTCCCACCCATTTGATATGCGGCCATCCATATAACCCATATTGCCAAAATCAAGCGACCCGTCAGATTTAACGTTTTGTATGCGTCTGTATCCCCACATAAAAGTAGTATAACTCAGGTAGGCACCTCCGTGAGTGTCCGGAACAATACTATCCGTGGAGCCCGATGCCAGTGCGTTAGTATCAGACGAAATAACCTCTATCGGACTGCCTGCTCCCCAAAGTAATTGGCCATCAGAACCGGATACTTTTTGGATATACTGGTGGTAGATAGGCCCCGCCTCCCCACGAGTCCAGGTTACAATGAAGTTGTTGGTACCATCGTTAATTACTCTGGCCCAATTCAGACTATTTGAGGGAGTGTCTAAGACGTCAATCGTTCCTGTTCCGCCCCAATTAGTATCTGCCGTTCCATCGGAATTAAGGTGTGTTAAATGCACCATTAGGGCGGCTGAATCCTGGTGTGCCACAACCAATCCCCCACTGCCATCCGACGCAATTGTGTGAGCGGAAGAAGTACTTGATCCTGTATATACATATTTTGTACCTGTCCAGCCGGTCACATAGGCACCGGTATTATCTATTTTGTTAGTAATAAGATAATTTGATGCACTATCATCACCGGTCCAGATCATGGCATTATTGCCGCCACTAGTCATTTTAAAGCTACTGCCATCGACGTTTAACGCTTCAATAACTTTGAACGGACCATAGTTGGTAACCGTGGGATTCCAGGCACTGTCCATATTGCAATCCGAACCGAGGTGTGTGACATAGGTCCGCCAGTTACCATCATATAAAATCCAGCTAAAATACATTCCACCATTTCCATCGTGCAGCAATTGGGGAATTGTCTCCATTGCCACTTGTTCCTTGTTTCCACCACCGCCAGGATTCACGTTTCCCCGGTATATTGCATTGCTGCAAGTCAGACTACCACTGGAATTGTAATGAGCTGCATAAACATCTGCCTCTGTAGTAAACACTATTTGAACACCATCTGAATTATCGGGAGCCAATTGCACGCGATTTTCGTCATTAGCAGCGCTGTTCGTTACGGTTATAATTGATCCGATTAGATTGCCATCGACATCGATTTTGGCCATTTTTATGTCGTCTGTTGAATCATAGGCCACTGATTCTTCCCAGGCTACAAAATAATTTCCAGATGATGTTCGAACCACTTTTGCACTATCTTCATATGTTGCGTTTTCGGGATTCAACATTGTATTCCATAGATAGCTGGCCGCGGCTTTGGCAGTTGGAGTCTGGGATGGACGATAGACAAAGGCCGTGGTCAGTATAGAAAAAACAGCCAAACCGGCCAGGTATTTGAAACCATGTGTTTTAATATGGCAGTGAAGCTTTTTCGCTGTGTGGATGATTTTTGGCTGTAGCATTGTGTTTTTTTATTTATCAATTTTAGATAATATCTTTATATTTTAACATATTTCCCCTCCCTCTGCCAACTGTTTACTTTACGGCAGAAGAGCAAAAAACAACGGAAACCGTTGGAGTATTTGACAAGGGTTCAAGTCTGGTTGCCGAATATTACGGATAGAATTTTTAGATTAGAAAACAGCCCCGCCGTACGGCGGGGCTGTTTTGATATCTCTAATTACTTTCCAGATTAGATTAGCGTGAAAGTGATATCTCCGACATAATCACCTTTGCTGATCGGCTCCAGCGGTTTTACCACTTCCAGGTTATCACCGCTGATTTGCAGTCTGATTGTACCGTCAAAGCCCTCTGAAAGGTTTAATACGTCAGCACCGGTGGCGATGCTGCCGGTTGCTCCAGGAGTTGTGGCTACATCTGACAGATGGGCTGAATCAGGTACACAATTGTCGTCCGGACAGGTGATACTTCCCTGCGTCAAAGCAGTACCAAGGTTGAGTCCCAGTGTGGAAGCTCCCAGAGCCAAGCCGCTGCTCTGTATTGATAATGTTGAGGCATCGCCACAACTTCCATAACCGCGTGTATCAGTTATGTCCACCTGGATAACACTCTCCAGGGGGGCGTTAGTGGGATCCTGATAGAAGTTGGTAGAGCGGGGTTCAAAAGTGGCCTCCGGCGTAATATTGCTGATGGAGATTGTCCCGCCGAGATTACATCCGATGGTGATCTCTCCGCAGGTCTCTCCGAGGCCGGCCACACAACCTCCTCCGGCAGTGGGCGTTGCCCTAACCGGCGGATCGCTGTAGTCGCTTTCACCTCCTGCATAAATCGCTGTAACCACATATCTTCTTTCCATGTTGTTAGGCAGATCGGTGACAGTATAGCTGTTGATAACAATTGGTCCTCCTGTATCTTCGAGAACAAATAAAGGCAGTTCCCCGCCCATAACCCTATAGATGTTATACCCCGTGGCATCAGGCATGTTATCCCAGTTCAAAGTAATCTGTTCATTGCCGGGGGTCGCAGTCACACCAGTCGGCGCGGGACCTCCCGCATTGTAAGTAAATAGCCCCGGCCCCATTCCGGTACCATTAGGACCTGTTACAGAGACTATGATAGCACCTGGATGATGAGCGGAAGTTTCGCATTCAATTGAGGTATCATCCATTACACTAAACGCATTGCAAGTCGAGCCTCCGAACGATGCACTAGTGGCCCCTGTAAATCCAGTTCCTGTAATTAAAACCATTGTTCCTCCGGAGGCCGGCCCACTTGCCGGTGATACATCAGTCACCGTGGGCGTCACGCCGCTGTACTCGAAGCCGTTGGCATATGTTTCCGACTGACCGTCCAGATTGGTGACCGAAAAGCTGACCACCCCGGCAGCATGCGCAGGAGACGTGGCCGTAATTGTTCCCATGTCCACGACTGTGACATCAGTAGCAGGAAGACCGTCAAATGTTACCGAAGCCCCATCGTAGAAGTTATCACCGGTTATGGTTACTGCTGTGCCACCTCCAATTGACCCCTGAACCGGGTCGATTACCGTACTGCAGGCGGTACCCGAAATTCTGGCGGGCTCATAACTATTGAAGCCATAGTTGTTTCCGGCGCCGAGCCAAGGATCGAAAGTATCTCCCCAGCCATAGGCACTGTTATCCTCCTCAAGAGCCACCATATTATAGAAATCGCCGTGCAGATAAGTTACGTTACTCAGATTATGGATTTGTATCGGAACGTTACTGTCCGTATATGTTCCGTCACCCAGCATGGCAGTACCGTTCGAGCCCCAACCCCAGGCAGTTCCATCATTCTTGATGGCAAAGGCAGTGTGCTCGTAAGAAAAAATATCAGATACGTTGGTAAGAGTGGTTATCTGCACGGGTGAATTACGCTGTATATTTGTACCGTCACCGATAGTGCCGGCCTCATTGCGACCCCAAGCCCAGATTGTTCCGTCACTTTTCAGGGCCAGGTTGTGAGAACTGGTTGCCGCCTCTACTTTGACTATATCGGTCAGCCCATTAACCGGTACCGGGGTTGTACGGTTGGTAGTTGTACCGTCACCCACCGCTCCCTCATCATTTTTTCCCCAGGCCATTAGTGTGTTATCACTTAGTTTTACCACTACGTGATATAAGCCGGCATGTAAATCTGTCGCGGTGGTTATACCAGTTGCCTGTACCGGGGTTCTCTGGTAAAAGCCAGTGGTTCCATTACCTACCTGTCCATAGTAGTTGTAGCCCCAACCCCAGACTGTTCCGTTTGTTTTGATGGCGTAGGCGGTTTCAAATTCTCCGAAAACTTTTTGTACTCCTGTCAATCCTGTGGCCTGAACTGGAACATTGCTGTTTTCGGCCATCGAATCGTTACCAAGTTGCCCGTATCCGTTATAACCCCAGCTCCAGACCGTGCCGTCCCCTTTCAAGGCGACAACCCAATTCCCTATCGGTTCAATCTGCGTCATATTGCTCAGGGAAGTGATCTGTACCGGTGCATGCCTGTCAGTGTAGGTACCGTCGCCGATTTCGCCGCTGGTGTTCTTTCCCCAGGCCCAGACGGTTCCGTCGCTTTTGAGTACATACGAAGTGTTATAATTTACTTTAACATCAATCACATCGGTCAGACCGCTGATCTTTACAGGAGCCTGGCGGTCGGTCGTTGTACCGTCACCGAGCTGCCCATTAATATTACTGCCCCAGGTCCAGACGCTGCCGTCCATGGCCAAAGCTATGCCATGTCCGCTGTCATAATCGATTTTACTGAAACCACCGCTGCAATAATTAAGCGCGGGCGTTGGATTAATATAGTTCACGCCATTGTTTAGGATGTACGATGACGGACCGGGAATGGTTACAGAAACATCAGCCAACCCCATGGCATGGCCCGGCACGGTGGCCAACAGTACATTGTCAGCCAGAACAATAATATCTGTGGCTGCTGAGCCGCCTATGTCCACTGTGGCACCACTGATAAAACCACTGCCTTTGATGTTTACAATTTGACCTCCCCGTGTCGGAACGGAGCTATCCAGCACCTCGGTTACATTCAGACCAAGTGCTGCGGACTGAACCAATTGAGCTGACACAAATTCTCCACTGTTTGTCCACTGATGCCAGCTGAACAATGCCCCGCCTGATCCGTTACTGATTATATCCGGCATGTCATCACTGTCCACAAAGGGATTGTTGGTAAGTGAATAACCTATGCCCCAATCCAAATTACCGTTGTTTAATACCCTTTGGCCAACCACCATGCCGCCAACCATATTCTGGTTTCGGTTCATGGCTACAATGGCACCGCCGGTACCATCGGCAACAATGGTATGGGGTAAATTATAAAGATATGAATTTTCGATATAATCGCTTATTCCGTCGCCCAGGGTACCCATCAGAACTCCACCCGAGGTCCACTGTTCTACTCCGGACGCATTTATCTTTTGGACGTAGGTATCCGTTTCGTCCGTGGCCACGTCGGCTTGCTGCCAGGCCAGATACATATTGCCGCTGCTGTCGGATGAACTGGCCATACTGCCGGTATACAGGGCTGTATTATCGATAGTTTTTATGGTCAGGCTATTCGGCGCAAAAGAAAAAGCTCCCGTGGACAGAACTCTGGACATCATCAGATTGGTATTTTCCCCTTCATTATTCCAATAGGCAATATTTATACCGTTATTACCATCCGACTCGGCCATCATCAGGTAATTCTGATCAATGATTGACTGGTAGCTTGCAGGCAGACTCCAGGCAAAGCTGCTATCGGCATTAAATTTGGTAACGTCGATACCAGCGTCCACCATATAAGAAACTATTACGCTGCCTGAATCAGAGAGAATTAATTTGGGTTCTGGACTAACGCTGCCGGTAGTTGGGAAAGCTTTCTCACGATAGGTGCCGGGTCCTCCCGGATTCCAGGAATAACCGCAGGTGGCCACATCACAAACATCACCGTCTGCGCCTAAATGGGTGATGTACCCAGACATGTCAGACCGATACCAGGCAAGATACAGACCGCCATTCCCGTCGTTAAGTATTCTGGGACTATTTTCGCTATCTTCCGTTGAATCAAACGGACCGACAGTCCAGAGCTCATTACCGCTGCCGTCGACGTGCCTAATATATTTATTGCTGCTGCCTATGCTTGTGCCCTCATAAAGGACAAAGGCCCCACCAGATGAATCTGCGACAATTTCGTTTACAGCGTAGGAATCGGGTATATCAATCGGGTCTCCGCCGTTCCAGAGTTTGCTGCCTGCTGAATTTAATTTTTGTAAACCAACATTGTTGGCAATCATACCGATTATATAATTCCCATCGCTGGTTCTTACTCCCCGGGACTCCCAGCCGCCATTCATTAGTTGGACAGCTGAAGGAGAACTGGTGTTGGGCCATTGTCCCTGACCCGCCGCCAGCGATATAGATACCAACATTACCGTCACCGCCAAGGCAATAAGTAGATCCCGCATCTCCATTTTCCTGATATGGTCAAAATATTTATGCAGAAATCGTTTAGAGAATATTTTTTTTGTTTTCATTGATTTGTTTTTACATAATTTAAAAAATATCTTGTTATTTTAACATATTTGCTAAGTTCTAACAATTACCTTGGTAGACTTTTTCTTAAATGTTACTGAATTTCGTTTCTTTACTTTTTGCCTAGCCGGTGGTTTATTATTGCTGTATGCATAGCAAATCTTCCACAGCACTGGCTTTAATCTCCATCCTGTCCATTCTGATAGTGTTGTTTATCGCACTGAGCAATGTGGAGGATTCCCCTGTCAGAAAGCCTTTTCCCAGCGCGGGTGCGGATGAAACGGAAGAACAGGAGCCGGTTGAAACTGTGGGGGCGTTTGACCAGGATACCAGTGTTGAGATTGTTACGGCGGAATCCAAGCAGGAAAACAAACTTACAGATTTGGTGAATAATCTGGTGTCAGACAATATTCCGGATCCGACAACTGACGAAACCGATCCGGCCGAGACCGAACTTCTGACCAGAAATATCAGCAATGAGCTTCTGGACAAGGCAGGTTACCGGGATTTTATCGTCAAGCCCCGCCCTTTTGACGGACAGTTGTTTGGGCTTTTTGATCTGAATATGCTCAGTTATCTGGACATTGTGGATAAAAAAATTACCCGGATAATTGACGGTAATGAGGTGCCAGTGTTGAGAGTTTATGAATTCAATTTTACCGACGATGCCAGTACTCAGGAGATTTATGATTTTCTGAGGGCAAAAATCAAGGATGAACTGGGGGTTACCATCAATGAAACAAATCAGTTTGGTTTGAGCTCTTTTTATATAAATTTCCAGGTGCCCAAAGACCAGGCATTTTTAGTTGTCAAAACCAGAACCAACGTGTATGCTCTGAGCTACCCGAAGGCTAAAGATGGAGACCTGACTTATTTTGAACTGACCTCCAAACTGCTTTCGGAATTAATCTAAGACTTGGCGGGTGCCGCTTCTACACTCGTGTCAGTCGTTTACAATCAATCAATTTACTATGGCAAAAAAGATACATACTGTAATCAAATTACAGATACCGGCCGGCAAGGCCAATCCAGCACCTCCGATCGGTCCGGCACTCGGCCAGCACGGTGTGAATATTCCAGGTTTCTGCAGCCAGTTTAACGCGGCCACCGCCCCAATGGGAGACACGATCATCCCTGTGGAAATCACGGTTTACGAAGACAAGTCTTTTACTTTTATCCTGAAAACTCCTCCGGCCGCCGTTCTGATCATGAAAGCAATTAAAATCCCCAAAGGTTCAGGTGTTCCCAACAAAGACAAGGTGGGAGTAATCACCAATGCTCAACTGCGCGAAATTGCCGAGAAAAAGATGCCCGACCTCAACGCCAATGACGTGGAGGCCGCCATGAAAATTATTGCCGGCACCGCCCGCAGCATGGGAGTAGATGTTGTTGAAAAATAATCATCAAAACAATGGAAAAAACTATCGGTCCGCACAACAAGCCAACTGCACTCCAGTATATAAGGACTATTTATCTAAGTCTGGCCGCCATTATCGGTTTGATCTGCTTTATCATGGGAGCTTCGGGAGCTGTTAAACTGGTGCTGAATGTTTGGTTTCCGGTAAACAATTATTTCAGCTACACCATGCCTTACGAGAAATCCAACTGTGAATACAGATGGTCTCCCGACGGCAAGCAGCAAATCATGGTATCAACCGAGGAAGCTCAAAAGTGCGAACTGGCCATGGTGAAACAACAGGAAATTCAACAACAGAACGAATTTAACAGACAGATTTCGGAATCCGTAGCGCTGACCCTGGTTGGTTTTCCGGTCTGGCTGCTGCATTTCTGGCTGATTCAACTGGACTGGAAAAAATCCAGAGCAAAGAGTTAGTTTATTATTTATTTTTGTGGGAGCCGGATGTCGGTCCGGCGTTAAAACCACGCAAGATATACATTTATGGCAAAGAAAGGGAAAAATTATCGCAAAGTTGTGGAAAACATTGACCGCAACAAAGTTTATAGTTTGGACGAAGCCTGCGAGCTTCTGAAAAAGACCTCCACCACCAAGTTTGATTCCAGCTGCGAGCTGCACGTGAAACTGGGAGTGGATGTGAGCCAGGCTGACCAGCTGGTCAGATCGACAGTGTCATTACCACACGGTACAGGTAAAGATGTGAGAGTGATTGCGTTTGTCGGTGAAGGACAGGTCAAGGAGGCCAAAGAAGCAGGTGCCATCAAAGCCGGTCTGGATGAACTGATTGAGGAAATTGTCAAAGGATGGCTGGATTTTGATGTCGCGGTAGCCAGTCCGGAAGTTATGAAAAATCTTGGTAAAATCGCCAAGACTTTGGGTACCAAAGGTTTGATGCCAAATCCCAAGGCCGGAACCGTAACCCCGGATATTGGAAAGACTATCAAAGAACTGAAATTGGGAAGAGTTGAATTCAGAACAGATAAACAGGGTCAGATGCACAATATCTTCGGGAAGGTTTCCTTTTCGGAGGCCGATCTGAAAGACAATCTGAAAAAACTGATCAAGGCCATTGTAGATACTAAGCCCGCAACGGCTAAAGGAACTTATATTCAGAGTCTGTCCGTGGCAACCACCATGGGACCGGGCATTAAGCTCGATACTCAAGCTGCTTTGAGCGAGTTATAGACTTATCGTTTTAGATAGGAAAAAAAAATACCGACGGAAATTCCGTCGGTATTTTTTGATTGTTTATTACTTAGATCAATGTAAAGATTATATCTCCGACATAATCACCTTTGCTGATCGGGCTGGATGGCTTTACCACTTCCAGGTTGTTGCTGCTGAATTGCAGTCTGATTGTACCGTCAAAGCCCTCTGAAAGGTTTAACACGTCAGCACCAGTGGCGATGCTGCCGGTTGTTCCGGGGGTTGTAGCTACATCTGAAAGATGGGCGGAATCTGGTACACAATTGTCGCCAGGACAAGTGATGTTTCCCTGCGTCAAAGCAGTTCCAAGACTCAGTCCCAGTGTTGAGGATCCCAGGACCAAGCCTGTGCTCTGTATTGATAATGTTGAAGCATCGCCACAACTTCCATAACCGCGTGTGTCAGTTATGTCCACCTGGATGTTACTATCCAGGGGTGCGTTGGTGGGATCCTGATAAAAGTTGGTAGAGCGGGGTTCAAAAGTGGCCTCCGGCGTAATATTGCTGATGGAAATTGTTCCACCGAGGTTACATCCGATAGTAATCTCTCCGCAGGTTTGTCCGGGCCCGGCGAGACACTCTCCTCCGCCACCGGCTTCCTCCTGGCCTGTCAGGTATTGACCATAGAGATCGTAGTATTCGGTGTTTTCATCATATCCAATCCAGAAAACAGCTGCGCCAACCGCTCCGTCACTGACCAGCACCGGTTTCCGATCCCGTCCAGAAGTGAGGCCGCCGAGATCATAGCCGACAGTATCAGGTGAGGCGATCGGCCATAGGTTTTCATAGTTGTCAATATCATTGGCAACCCTTTGTGCAAAAACACTTGGCCCGATTTGTGATTCCCAGTTTTCGTCGAAGTAGGTGTAAATAAATCCTCCGTTATTATCAGATATGGCTACATTTCCCTCGTAAGTCAAAAACTGATCGACATCATCTCCAGTATCACTAAGACCTACTCCGTCACCACCACCCCAGTTCTTTTGTCCATCGGATCCAACATATTGGCCATATATATCATAAGCACCTTCCTTACCCGCCCCAACAAACTGATCCCAGACGAAGTAAGCACCCTGGCTTCCGTCCCCGACTATATTCATATTCTCAATTCCCTGTATATTATTGGCCAGTTGAATACCGGTTAAATCACCTGCGTTATTGACTTGCCAATTGCTGTCCAGGGTGAGACCGGACAAAATTCTTCTGGCCCTCAGTTCAGTTTCATCCGAGCTGTTGATGCCCAAATATGTGATAAAGTAGCCATCCTGCCCATCACTGGCCATTATCGCATAGAAATATGCCGTAAAATCATAATCTTCCTGGCCGGATTGAATGACAGGACCTGGTGTGACTGTTCCGGATGGTGAAATTCTTGAACTGGCAAGAGCAAGATTGCCGGTCTTGGTATACAAGAACATGGCGTTGTTGTTGCTGTCGACACCGAGCTGCGTATTGCCCTCATCCGTAGTATTGCCGCTGTCTATAATCAGCGGAGAGAAAGCTGTAGAACCATCGTTGGCATTGAGTCTGGTCAGGTAAAAATCTTCAAAGTTAAAACCGCTGTCCAGTCTGCTCCAGCTGACATATAGACCGTCGGCAGCGTTGCTGCCGGCTGCTCCATAAATACTCCGGTCGTGACCTGATAGAGGGGTTTCGATTGCCACACCTGTGTCGGTCCATAAACGGCTTCCTGCCGAAGACAATCTTTGAGCATAGACCAGTTCTTGTCCGCTGCCGTCCACATAGTCAAAAATTACATAGGCGCCTCCGGCATTGTCTGAATACAGGCTGAAGTTTTCGGTATTTTCGCTGGGCACCGGCAGATTAAAGCTGGTTACAGCCAGGCCGTTGTCCGGCCATCCCGCAAAGGAACTTCCATCGGTCTCATTGATCTTTTTGGCATACAAATGACTGGTTGAATCTTCCCGATCATCTACCCAGACCGACAGATAATGACCGTCCGAGGTCCTGATTGCCTGCGGGTCGAACTGATAGGGAACGTCTCCGTCCGGATAATCCGAGATAATCAATCCGTCTCCTGTTATTCCGTGCTTCCACCATTCTCCCGGTGGAACCGGAGCAGCAACATAGGTAAAATTACCTGCAGAGGCGGTCTGATTTCCTGGGTTGGTTACAATCACCGGAACTGTCTGACCGGCTGTGCCTGCCGGTGTTTCTACTTCGATGGCATCGGTAAATATATCCACGACATTGGCAGGATTACCATTAAATTCCACCACTGTGTTCCAGCCAAAACCACTTCCATAAATTGTTACCGGAGTTCCGCCGGTAGAGAAACCTGAAACCGGAGTCATGTCTGAAACGCTGGGAGGGCCGTAGATATAAAATGATACAGATACCGGGCCATTGGGTGTAAAAAGGTTGAGACTGCTGTTTCCGGCTATTGCAGGGACATTGGCTAACTGGCAGGTGATATAATCTGTCTGGTTTACAGAAATACTACAATTTTCACCTCCGACATTAACGCTGATTGCATTATCAAGATTCTGCCCAAATATTTCGATATTTACATTGGTGGCACCAATCCAGGTGAAGTTCTCAATTGTATAAGAAATTGATGGAGAGGGCCCTCCTGCAGTAGGCATCAGATCAACCGATGCACTATATTCACTATCCCCGTACAAATTGGCTGCCTTGACCGAGTAAGTATATTCAGTCCCGTTGGATAGTGCAGAATCGTTATAGAATAAATCAGCCACCCCCTCAGCAATCCTCACGAGATCCAGGGGATAGTCACATACTGCCGTCTCACAACGATAGACGTCATAGTTGTCCGCACCGGTTGAGGCGTCCCAATAGATATGAGTGGTCTGATTGCCCGACTCACCTCCAACATTCTGCGGAGATGCGGGAGCCGTCAGAATAATTGATGCTTCGTTGGAATTGGTGCTTTCTTCCCCTCCTCTGTAAGCCCTGACCACATAATAATAGGGAATGCCGCCTTCCGCAGTGAGGTCGTCATAGGTGTCTGTTGCGCTGTCGTCCAGGAATGCATAGGGGCCTCCCTGGCTGGTTGAACGATAAATTCTGAAGGTGGCTGGAGGGCTATAGGAACCTGCCCATTCCAGATGAACTCCGCCTCCCGCCTGATAATCGGCGGTAAGACTGAAAGGTGCGGCGGGCGCGGGATTATTATAACGCTGCGCATATATTCTGCTGATATTGTAGGAAATGATTGCGCCCCCCTGCCCATCCGGAGCAATAGAGTGATAGTAACTCGAATAGGGCATTACATAATTCCAGTCCCCATAATCCCTGGTGCTGTCACTGAGTAGATGTTGAAGATTGACTTTGTTCTGTGAAAACTTGTAGGCAGCAACGATCAGTCCCTGCTGACCGTCACTCACAATCGAATAGTTGTTATCTTTTAGCATTCTATTGCCTTTTGAAGGGTCGTCGAAGACCTGGTAGGGAGTGCCTTCATTCCACAAAGCCGAACCGCTGGAATTCACTTTTTGGGTAAAGAGGTCGTAGGAAAAATCTGAAGTGGATTGTACTCCCCAAACTACCATGAAGTTCCCGTCGCCATCATTGATACCATGAATGTAAGAAGCTGAATCCAGCTGTTCCTCCGCTCCCGGCGTAAACACCGTGGAATTCCAGCCGACAGCTCCGGAATTGCTGATTTGGACAGCGTGAACCTCGTCGGTCAAAGATTCGTAAGCCAGATAGATACCATCATTGTCGTCGGGAACAGCAATGTAAGTGTCGGAATTGTTATACATATTATTGGCATCCGTGATGGTGGTAGGCCCCCAGCTCGGGGCTCCGGTCGCGCTATACCTGAATGCCGTGACAGACCTGGTGGCATCGAGATTCATGGTAGTGACTAAAGGCAGGTCAGCGGCATTATCGATCAGAAATGGACGTTCAGCGTTATCCGAAGTCCCTACTCTGACGGGACGATAGGTGTGATTGGGGTCGCCGTCTCCGGTATTCCAGTTGGCATGAACGCTGCCGCTACTGCCAAGTCGGCTCAGGTAAACATAATTATTGAAACTGCCGAAGGACTGAGCATCATGCCAGGCTACGTAGACGCCGCCCGATGTAGAGTCATACAATAAACTGGGCTGGGTCTCCCAGTTTTCCACCGTGGAATCGTAATACATTTTTTCTCCGTTCATTTGCCAGATCGCTCCACTGCTGTCGATGTGCTGGACATAAACATCTGGTCCGTTGCGGCGGTAAGCGATATACGCCCCACCACTGCCATCCGCTACCACAGAGAGGCCCCCCTCCTGATCCGGTTCACTGCCGGAGAGGTTGGTAAGCTGTACAGGTGCTCCCCAGACGTTTTGTCCGGATGATCCCAGGTTTTCGATTTTCATGGCATACAGATCATCATCCCAGCTAACTTCCTGAGCCCAGACGATAATGTATTTGCCGTCGGAAGTGGGAACTATGACATTATTGTGGGATGAGTAGGAGTTGCTGACCTGCAAAAGGCTGGCCCATTTGTTTACTCCAGAGGCCAGAGCTATCTGGCTCATCTGGAAGAAAACTGTAACAAGAAGACACATGGCTACCAGTATAAATTTGGGGCCGTGTCTGCGGTTAATATAGCGCGACAATATTCTATCAGTTTTTTTTCTCACGTTTTATATAGTAAAAATAATAACACAATCTGGTGATTATAACATATTGTTATTATTTTTCCTATGCTCAGACATTGTTCCGCAAAGGTCTGTTATTCCTGACATTTGCCGGCGGCCAGCGAGTCGTAATTGGTTTCGCCGGGCGGATAATAGATGTCGTAGCTGCTGCCGTCCTTGCATTTTACCTCAACATCTTTTTGGCCTTCCTGCTGTTCTTTCACAGTGATCTGTTCAATATTTTTATCCGAGTTCTGCAGGTCCCGGCTGCTTTTCTGCAGACCGGCCTGACCGGACCAGATATAGTAACCGACTACCAGCAGACCGGCGAGGGCGGCAATCAGGATGATCAACCTTTGACGGGTTATTTTGGGTAATTTAAGGGACATTTTTGTTATTTTGAAAATTTTGTTCGGCTTCCAGGGCCAGTTTTAATGATTTGAGTGCCACCTCCAGCATACTGTCATCGGGTTCGGCGGTGGTCAGACGCTGCATCAGCAGGCCCGGCGCTGCCACCAGGCGGAAAAACCAGTGCCCGGACTTTTTAGCGGAAAGCTTGAGGATTTCGTAAGAAAGGCCGGCGATCAGGGGCAGCGCCAGAAATCTCAGGGAAAAATTGGTCAGTAAGTCGGTCTGCCGGGGCAATAAGGTGAAAATCGCAATACTGATCAGAAAAACCAGCAAAATAAAACTGGTACCGCAGCGGGGATGAAAGCGGGTCTGGCTACGGGCATTATCGACGGTCAATTCCTTGCCGTGTTCGTAGGTCATAATGGATTTATGCTCGGCGCCGTGATAGCGAAAGACCCTTTTCAAATCCGGGACCAGCGACATCAGGGCAATATATCCGACAAAAATAGCGGTTTTCAGGACTGCATCAACCAGATTGAAAAGCAGATAATTATCGTTGAGAGCCGGGATAAAGCTGCTGATAAAGGTTGCGAGAAGCAGCGGGATAAATTTGAACAGCAGAATCGCCAAAGCCAGTCCGAAAATAATCGAAAAAATCACGGTAATCTGAGTCCATTTCCCTTCTTTTTTGTCTTTTACCAACGGATCCTCCCCCAGAGCAACCTGAGAGGAAAAATTGAGGGCTTTGGTACCGATGAGGAGCATTTCAAACATGTTGATCACTCCCCTGACCAAAGGGATGTTCAAAATTTTTATTCTTTTAATAAGATTTTGATAGTACTCGACCTGGTGAATGATTTTGCCTTCCGGGGTGCGCACGCAAATGACATTGTGGCTGGGTGAACGCATCATTACCCCCTCCATCAGGGCCTGACCGCCGACGGCAAAATCTATGGCTGGTTTTGATTGGGACATTGGATAGATTACTTTTTTATATGGTAACCAAGCTTCGGTTCAAATGGCAAATCAAAATAAGCCCGGAAACTTGGAAATTAATCCTGCCGGTACTAAATTGGTGCAGATATTCTAAAGAAACAAAATGGAAAATGTTCTGATCAGAAGGATAGACAAGGACTTGCCTCTGCCTAAATACGAAACGGCGGGAGCGGTGGCTTTTGATCTGCTTTCCAGACTGGAGACAACTGTGGAACCGGGAAAAGTGGTTTTGGTACCCAGCAATCTGATTGTAAAAGTGCCCGAAGGCCACATGCTCTGCCTGGCCTCCAGAAGCAGTACGCCCATCAAAAAAGGACTTTCCACTCCGCACGGATTCGGCATTATTGATCACGATTATCACGGACCGGAGGACGAATTGAAAGTACAGGTCTACAATTTTACGGATAAATCAATTATAATCCCCCGCGGTGAAAGAATCGCACAGGGGGTGTTTGTACGTATTGACCGCTTTGGCTTCGAAGAAGTGGACAATATTGACGCCCCGACCCGGGGAGGTTTCGGATCCACCGGATAATTTAAAACAATTCACATGAAGAGAGGAAAACTTATAACAGTCTACGGTATCAACAATATCGGCAAGTCCACCCAATGCAAAATTTTGATCGATAATCTCAAAAAGCATGGTTATGATGCTGTCTATCTGAAGTATCCGGTCTACAGCATCGAACCGTCCGGCACTTACATCAACAATGTTCTGCGCAACTCCTCCAATAAACAGAATATCACCGAGGACGAATTGCAAATGTGGTACACCATCAACCGCTATCAATTCGAACCGGAACTGAAACAGATGCTGGCCGAAGGAAAAGTGGTGATCGCCGAGGACTATGTAGCCACAGGTTTGGCCTGGGGCAGCGCCAAAGGAGCCAGCCTGGAATGGCTGATGGAAATGAACAAATATCTGCTCAAAGAGGATCTGGCCGTTTATCTGAAAGGCAAAAGGAATCTGCAGGCCAAGGAATACAACCATCTGCATGAAAGCAACGACGAGCTGGTGGAAGCCTGTCAGTTTATATATGACAACCTGGCGGTCAAATTCAATTGGACCAGGGTCAATATCAAGCCTTCCATCGGTGAAACCGCCGATGATATCTGGAATACCGTACATAATTTTCTGAAAAAAAGCTGATGGAACAACTGATGGACGGAAAAGTCGTGGCCGAACATATCTATGCCCGCATCCGGGCTGATTTCAGCGAAGCCCGGCAATCCGGCCAGCTCAAAAGAAAGCCCAAACTGGTCGTGGTGATGATAGGTAATAATGAGTCCAGTGCCATTTACGTGAGAATGAAGATGAAAGCCTGTGAGAACCTGGGCTTTGATTTTGAACTGGATCATCATCAGGAAGGAGAAAAATACAGCACGAAGGATGTGATTGAAATTGTCAGAAAACATAATACTAATCAGAACGTGGACGGTATTATCGTCCAGATGCCACTGCCACCGCAGATTGAAAAGTCGGCTGTCATAAAGGCGATCGACCCCGCCAAGGACGTGGACGGACTTAATCCCTTCAACTACGGAGAAACAACCTTGGGCATGGATTTTGAATATTACGCCCCGCCCACCGGCAGAGGGGTTATTACCATGCTGGAATACTATAACGTGCCGATTACGGGCCAAAGAGTCGTTGTAATCGGTTCCGGAATTATTGCCGGAAAAGCGATTGCCATCATGCTTTCCAACCGTAAGGCCACTGTCACCATTTGCAACAGCAAAACTCCTGATCTGGCTGAAATCAGCAGACAGGCCGACATATTGGTGGTAGCCGTGGGTTCGCCCAGGATGATTACTGCGGATATGATCAAGGAAGGCGCGGTAGTGGTAGACGTAGGCATTTCCAAAGACGGTCTGGATAAGACCAGCGGGGATGTGGACTTCGAGCAGGTAAAGGACAGGGCCAGATTGATTTCGCCCGTTCCAGGGGGCGTGGGGAAGCTCACAGTGGCCTGCCTGATGTTAAATCTGCTGAAAGCGGCCATAAATACGCGCCAAATCTAAATAAGTTGATTTAACTGATGGTTTTTAGTGTTTCACGCCAGTTTTTGACTTTTGGCTATTTTAGTTTATTATTATGGCCTTAACAAGGTTTATGGCCAAACTTGGCAATCTGAGACTGGTATCGGAGCAGGAAACCGAAAATCCTCTAAAAAAGGAAGTGCTGGCTGTTTTGGAGATGGTCGGGGGAGTGTATTCTGAAGAAGATTGGTTGAAATTGTTAAAGATGTGCCGGAAGGTAGTGGATGATGACGGGACAAAGCTTGATTATTGGCATTTTGCAGAGCGCTTTTTCATTAAAATGGCCCGTTATTTTGATTTTCCTCCCGCCGACTCCAGGCTGGATTTACGAATCAAACAAGCCAATATTCTGATGATGCTGGTTTTTTTGAATTACAGCTCCCGAGTCAGCTCTATGATTGGTCTGAAATCAGCCAGCAATGACAGCGGGGCAAAAAAGCCACCTGCCGTTTGTTTGGAAGAGTTGAACCGCTGTATTCAGGAAATAACGGTTTCGATGCAACAAGGTGAAACAGTAGAGGAGAATAACACGGAGAATAAACTGCTGGAACTCCCGGTCCAGTACAAGAAAATGGTGATCGATACTCTCGGAAAATAGTTTTCAGCAAATCGAACTTGTAAGATAAACGCCATAATTGCATTATTTTCTATATATGCTATAATTATAGGATTATTTAGTATGACTGAATATATGAGTCCATCAAAACATACAGGAGGATCCTCGCCACAGCTCCCACAGCCTCAGGAAAACGATGAACGTCTGCGGGACCTGCATAAACCGGGACCGGAACATATTCTGGAACAAAAAACTGACCAAACAGTCCCTTCCTACAGTGAAAGTTTTTTAAATCCGGTTAGTTCAAATGAGCGGACTATTCCTTATGACAAGGATTTTTTTGAAAACACTCCAAAAGCTTCTAAACCTAAAGCTTATGCATACTATGACCCCTTAGCCGCTGAGAAAAGGGAACAAGAAAAAGCGAAAGACGAAGAGAAAGCCTCAGAAATAGCAGACACAATTAAATTAAAAGCCAATAGGGCCAGTATGCTTTCAATTGATTACCAATACCCTATTCCCAACCGCATTGAAGCAGGTGCCCATCTGGGAGCTGGTATTGTAAAAGGAAAACCTGTGGCGATCGGAATGTTCAGTAACACCTCGGGATTGGAAATTGCCGATGATCAGACCGCCAGAATAGGGGTTGCTGCGGTCAGATACGGCAAAAATAGCCTGGATGTGAATATGCTCGATTTTCAAATAGTATCCCCGGAGCAGAAAAAACAGCTGCCACAGCTTCTTTCACGGGCAAGAAAAAACGGTGGCTTAAGCAAAATGAATTTACCGGATAAAGAAGCCGGCCAGCTCAATCTGGACATTAAGCTGGAAGCATATTCTCTGGAGCTTATGCAAACTCCGGGAAGCCGGTCCATCTGCTTCATAATCAGAGGGAAAAATATCAACAAAATTAGCGGAACCTCTTCAGAGAGCTTAACTCTACGCGAGACTTTCTCTCTGGAACAGGGGGATATAATTTTAGCTGTCAGCAACAACCTGTTACGCTCTCTGGTACAAAAAATGACCAGAAATTCGGCCGAAGGTTTACCGGATGATTTTGTTGAAGCTGAAGGAGCTCTACAACTTCAGGATCTGATCAGAGAATCCTTAAAAACCGCCCGCTCAACCAGTGCAGATTCAAACGGCCAACCCACCGAGTCCAAACATCTTTCTCCTCAATTGTTCTTTGACAAAATCAATGACAAGATAAAAGAAGATTTTAGAAACTCGGATAATGACAACGTTTCCGTGGAGTCGTTTTTCGTTTATCAGGTGCCCTGAACGTAAAATAGCGGGTTGACCTTTACATAAAGTTATTTTCCGCTATAATAACCTCCTATTTTGCTATAGCCTATCAGGTTTATGGTACAGGGAAGACGTTTTCCGGAAGACAGTACTGGTTATTCAACAGAATCCGTAGGCAAAAGACAGCCTATAGAAGAAATTGATTTGCATCAGGGAATAACTTCCCAGGTGGAAACCCTGCTCAGGGACATCTGCAGAAGAAGCCGCAGGGAGGCCGGCCTGACCTCACAAGATCAGAACATAGATGAGGCCAGAATGAATGATTACCGGGCGTTTTTTGATGATAAATTTGATTTCACCAGCTATGTACATGATCCGAGAGTGATCGGCGTGATGAGGGTTTTGAATTTTTGCTATAAAGTCTGCTTTGAGCTGGAAAAGTTTTTCCCCCGGGATTTTTACCTGAAAAAGACCCAGGAAGAAGTAATTCAGACTTTCAGACAGCTGTTTAGGATGACCTTGGTTGAATTGGCGGAGAATCAACAGCTTCTGCCTTATCTGCTGCCGGCCAAAATACCTCTGATTAAAGGAGGCAATCCCCATCTGGTGGAGGCATCGAAAGACCTGGCCGGAAAGATCGAACAACAGGCGTCTCATTCTCCACAGCACGTCCAGGCCGCGATTGTACTATTACTCCGGGCTGTCCGGGGGTTCTAGAGGTAATTTATTTGCGCTTCTTTTTAGTTTTGGCGGCAACGTGAGCGGCCTTTTTGACCGGGGCGGCGGAGGCGGCCGGCGCGGCTTTTTGGGCGGGAACGGGCATCACTTTCTTCTTTAATGTATCAAATGCTTTAGCACCTTCGGTTTCCAGTTTTTTCTCACCTTCAATAATCTTTTCCCGGGCCATCTTCACCCATTCCTCGCTTGATACCTGGATTTTCTCCCTGGCCTGACCGACCAGTTTGCGGGCTTCCTTCTTGCCTTTCTCCAGCTGTTTCTGAACTGCCGGGTCCGCATAGACTTCCTTGGCCGTATCGGCAACGTCCTGACTGATGGCAGATGCTACCTTTTTGGCGGTTTTTTCACCGTGTCCGCCTTTGTCCAGTTCCGATTTGATGTCTTTGCGGAGTTCGCTGCCTTTTTTGGGAGCGAATGCCAAACCGAAGAGAGCGCCTAAAATGGCACCAATTACTAATTTTCCGTTTCTGGCCATAGTTTTATTTTTTTATATTATTGTTTATCATACTATAACAAAAAGGCCCCGATCCTGTAAAGGAAAGGAGCCTTTTTTGTCAGATTGTTCAGATCCTAGTAAGAAACCCAGACGTAACGGCCGTTTCTATATACATAATATCCGTCGTTACTGTCGTTGTTGGAATAGTTGTAGGTATAGCGGTCGGCAGTCGATTCGTAGCGTACGCAATCATCGTCATGGTCGTATTCGACGCAAACGTAATGATTGTCACCGTTGCCGGTGCGGTCCAGTACATAATCCGAGTACAGTCCTTTGACTTCAAAGTCGTAGAACAGGTCGGCTACATCGCCTCTGGTCATGGCTTCGGCAGGATACAAATTGTTGTTGTATCCACTGTCCATCAGGTCATGATCCTGTGCATAACAGGCATACTTCATATACCAGCGGGTATCGGAGGTAATAGGTGTGTCGTCAAACGGTTGAGGGCTGCAGCTAAAGAGGTCGTCGGTCTGATTTCCTTCCAGGAACACTCTCAGGAGTTCAACTCTGTTGATAGTGCTGCTTGGGCGGAAAGTATTGTCCGGATAACCTGTAGCTATGTTCTCCCTCTTGGCCACATAGAGGTATGGTGAATACCAGGCTGTGGAAGAGGTGTCGCGATAACCGAGGTTGTAGGTGCCTCCGGTGTTTACATCATATCCCAGGGCCAGGGTGACAACCTTGACTGTTTCAGCGCGGTTGATCTTGGCATAAGGTCTGAAAGTTCCATCGGAGTATCCTTCGAAGATGCCTCTTTCCGACATCAGTTCGATGGCTTTACAGAAAGGAGAGTTAATGGATACATCGCGGTAGCCGGCGCAGCGGTCGCTGTCCGGGAAACCAATGATGATTCCGTCGGTATCCACCTCTGTGTAGGCGCGGTCGGTATCCGTATCATCGCCGTCATCGGCCATAATGCGGAACTGATATACGTCGTCATCCATGATATCGTTGTCGGAGTCGCGGCCGTCCCAGCTGTAGGAGTAGTCTCCTCCGGCCTGGTCGTCGGCGTCTCTGAGTGTTTCTACTACATGGCTGCCATCCATAACCTGGACGATCAGATCGGCGCGGCGGTCGAGTGTGAACTCAACAGTTGATCTTTCTCCATCAGTCGGGTCAAAAACTTCGTTTCTGACAGTGACATCGGTGATCAGATCTTCATCTGTGGAATCCCAGTCGTCCTCGTCGTCGGTAGTGCCGTTGTTGTCCACGCGGACCGAGCTGGACTCAACGTCCGTGCTGCAACCGCTGACATAGGCAGTGATTTCGTAAGTATAGTAACCATCTGTGGCATGATCGCCATCAGACTCGTGTCCGTTCCAGGATACTGTCTTGGAACCGGAGTTTTGAGACTGATGATCAACCAGTGTTCTGATGGTGGTGGATCCGTCCTTGATTCTGACAGTAACTTCAGCCGAGCGGGCCAAAGTATAGGAAATCAGGGCATCACGTTCATCCGGATCAAAAGTGGTCGGATTGACGTAATGAGAAGTAATAAGGTCGCAGGTGCCGCTGCCGGAGGTTTTCACTTCAACCGAAGTGCTCTCGGTGTCGGAACCGGCGGTGTTGGAAGCAGTAACTCTGGCTGTATAGACCTTGTCGGCCATGGTATAGCCATTGGAATCGCGTCCGTTCCATTCATAGTAATAAGTACCGGCGGACAGTGATGTGCCGCTGACCAGATTCTTTACCGTGCTGGATCCATCCAGAATGCTGACTGTTACGTCGGCAGTTTTATCCGTAGTAAAGTAGACACGGGTGTTTTCATTACTTGGATTGAAAGGAGTCGGAGTAGCGTAAAGATTGGTTACATTGGGAGCGGTAGTGGTGTTGGAAGTGATAACGTTGACAGTGGTGGTGTCGGTGTCGCTGCCGGCATTGTTGGTGGCATAGACCTCAATGGTATAGGCTCCAACCGGTGCAAGCGGATTGGCATTGTAAATGCTGCCGTCCCAGACCAGGGAATAAGTTCCGGCTGTCTGTTCGCTCAGACCGCGAAGGGTCTTGACCACAGTGCTGCCCTGCTTCACGTCAACGCGGAGGTTGGCAGTGGTGTTCAGGGTATAAGTAGCTGTAGTGCTCTGACCTTTAGTGGGGTCAAAAGAAACTGGAGAAGCGGAAACCGAGACGACCGGAGCAACTTCTACCGGTGTATTGGTAATGTTGACTCTGGCCAAAGCGAGATCGGTGCCGGCAGTGTTGCTGGCATACACCTCGATATTGTAGGTGTTGGGAGACATGGTGACATTGCTGTCGTTGGTGCCGTTCCAGAGCAGCTGGTAGGAACCGGCTGCCTGTTGAGACTGAGCGCGCAGTGTTTTGACAACGGCGCCGTTCAGCTTAACTTCCACTTTCAGACTGGCAGCAGTATTGAGGCTGTAGCTGAAGGTAGTGGTTTGTCCCTTGGTTGGTTCAAAAGAGCTGGGAGAAACGGAAGCTGTCACGTCCGGGGCGGTTACCACGGAACCTGAAGTGAAATTAAAGGAATAGCTCTCAATGTCAGAGGAAACAGTGTTATAGGCCACGACCTGGGCTTTATAGGAACCGTTGGCCACTTTCTGGCCGTTATTGTCGGTGCCGTTCCAGGTATAGGAATAAACCGTGCCTCCGGAGAGGTTGTTATCGAAAATAAGAGTCTTGACGATAGTGTCGGTGGTATCCTTGATCCAAACCGTTGCCGTGGCATTAGTATTGAGACTGAAAGATACGTCGGCGCTACCCGTAGCTGTTGAAACGTTCAAATTTTGAACGGATGGTGCTACGACGGCTACCAGAAGAGCCGGATCCACGGCGCGAAGTGAACTGTTAAGTTCAATCGGCTGAGCGCGGAGGGTTCCAACTGGATAGCCCCCATCTACATAAGCCATAGCGGAAGGTGATACCAGGCCGATTATAAAGCCGAAAAGTATCACTTTCTTCGCTAGACTTTGACGAAGGAAGTTTTTCATAGTGATTGTTTATGGTTAAATTTACAATTGATATAACGCGTGACCGGGTGCTGTATTACAAACACGTGGTCAGACAGGTTAGTGATAAGTGAAATAATGCTAATATTTTGATCAAACCCGTACATTTTCATATACATAGGTCCGATCTGATTCTGCCAATCCGTATTACACAGATTAGCAGTGGGTTTCTTACCGGTCTGTCAAAGTTCTCACCTGGCGCGCTATAATTTGGCTTGTTTCAGGGAATTCCCCTGAGTTTTCGCCTGGTTAAGACATGAATCTTATCACATTTCTAGTCTATGTCAAGCTTTTCCCTGATTTTTTTTAATGATGTCATAGATTTCAATGCCGACAGGTGATTTAATTGACAGGCCGACCTGAATTTGATTATATTACGGCGCAAAATTTAACTTCCTTTTTCAAGATATGCCAATCACAACTTCGGCCAAAAAGGCCATGAGGCAAGCAAACGCCAGACTGGACAGACGAAAACCTTATAAATCCAGACTAAAATCGGAAATCAAAAAATTCCTGGAAACGGTAAAGACCGATCAGGTTAAAGCCAAGGCTTTATTTCCAAAAACCCAATCGGTAATTGATACCGCCAGCAAAAAACACATTATTCACAAGAATACTGCTTCCCGCAAGAAAGCCAGACTGGCCGCACTGATCGGCAAAGCTGCCGAAAATAAGCCCGCCGAAACCAAGAAAGCTGCTGCTAAAAAGTAATTTTTGTTAAACGGACGGCGCGGAAATCATTTGATTTCCGCGCCTTTTTTGTGTAATTTTTTACGGCCGGAAGAAGCGTGATTATGTTGGAAGACAGCTGCGACCGGAGTAAGATAGTAATGATTTAGGGGTATAGTACAATGGTAGTACAGAGGTCTCCAAAACCTTTGATGTGGGTTCGATTCCTACTACCCCTGCCAGAAATTAAAGTTAAATTTTTTGGAATTTGGAATCCAGAGCCTCCATTTGCTGCCGGCGGGTTTTCTCAGTTTCAGTCTTTACTTTAGCGTAATCATAAAGACATCCAGCGCCTACCCGCACCATACCATCTTTTGTTTCAAACAGATGGGCAAATTGCAGAGCGTTTAGAGTTTTCTTTTCTTCCTCAGTAAGAGTTTCCATTGATATTCCCCCCAGACCGGCCTTGACCATTAGTTGCAGTATTTCATTGGAACGTAAACCGGCTGTGGTGCGGATCACATCCCAGATTTCATTCTGATTGATTATAAAGCTCCTGGCGAACTCCGCAGACTGCTGGTCGGTTTCGCCCTGATCCCGCTTTTCCAAATATTTGTCCAGATAGGCGTTCAGTTGCATTGGTCCCCAAACATAAGCCACTATGTCCTCCTTGGCAGAGATCAATTCAGGAGGAAAGTTCTCCCGCTCGGGATGCATTTCGAAAAGCAGGGCCAGGCCTTCTTTACTCATGACTTCCAAATTGGTTTTGGGAATTGTTGATTCCCCATCGATTAAACGGCTTTGTCCCCACTTCACCATTTCGTCACCGGTAGTATTTCCCTGTTCATCCATGCCAGCGTGCGCCAACAAAATAATTTTAACTTTTTTCTGAGAGATCAGTTCTTTCAAGTATTCAAAAAAATTTTTAATTTCAGTCTGTGAGTCTCGCGCGGCTCTATCGTTTTTATCAGGTGTCCGCTTTAATTCTTCCTCCCAATTCAATAAATGCGGCGACTCATCGAGCAATATTGTGACAGTTTCGTTATCCGTCACTATGTGTCGTAGTTCTTCTTTAAGACGGCTTGGGCTGTCTTCAGCACTTAAACAGACAATCTGCTGACCATTTTCTGTTCCGGAAAGTACCAAATAATTTATCATAGAGGTATTTCCTGATCTGGCCACGGTTTCAATGACACCGGCTGAGTCAACCCCGCTGATAAACCCATTGATTTTAGCCAGTTCCTCCTTCCGGCACTGTTCTATTTGACTCCGCCCCGAATTAGTCTGAACGCGCAGCGGCATTACATTAAAAGCCTTTTTACGGTCCACAGGATGTTGTTTCCCGGTGTTGAGAAGATCGTTGTTCATATATTTTTATGTAAATATTTCTATTTATTTTAACATATTTTATATTTTTCTTCAAATCCTTAGCTACTCAAATTCGTTAGGAATAGAGCGAGTTTTCCCGTGTTGAATCAGGTATATTTATTTTCAGTCAAATCCGACTAAAATGATCTTTAATAGTCTTTCTGTTGTTTTGACGATAGAACTGTTGGTTTGAGTGCGATGAACACAATAGCACTGAGAAGTGCAATAAACCCCGCCACGGCGAAAGCTGCGGAGGGACTGTAGGCATACCAGAGCCAGCCGGCCAGCAGAGAGGCGGGCAGATAGACCATGCCCGTGACAAAATTATAGACTCCGATGGCCGAAGCGCGATGCTCGGCTGAAGAAAGATCGCTGATATAAGCCTTGGTTTGAGCTTCGTCGATGGCGTAAAAGACCCCGTAAACCAGAAATAAAGCTATTACTGCGATTTTATCGGTGGCAAAGATAAAGCCCACGCACATCAGCAGGTAGATCAGGTATTCGGCCAGAATGATTTTCCGGCGACCAATGCGGTCGCCGATTTTACCGACCGGAATGGAAATCAGCATGAAAGAGGTATTGAAAAGGGCATACAATAGCACCACATCTTTGATGTCAAAACCCACCTCGTTGGCTTTAAGCAACAGAAAGGCAAAGCTGAAATAGGACAACGAAAAAAGAGCCGCCACTTTCAGATAGTTGTGGAAATTTTTGCCCAGTTTATGGAAATTCTTGAAAATATTCTCGCGTACTGCGGTAACGGGTGTTTTCTGCTCCGGCACAAAGAAGATCAGGATCAGTACGGAAAGCAGAGCCGGAACTATGGCTACCTGGAAAAGCACCTGAAAGGCGGCCAGATTTTGTCCGAGCAGACTGAGTATCCCATAGCCCAGAAATGGTCCCAGGACAGCTCCGGCCTTATCCATGGTTTTGTGGAAACCGAAGGCAAAACCCATGGTGTTTTTATCAGCCAGGGAGGAAAGAAGCGCGTCACGCGGGGCACCACGGACGGATTTTCCCAGCCGCTCCACGATGCGGAAAGTAAAAACACCGGCAATAGAGCTGGAAATCAGCAGAATCCCCTTGGCAACCGTTGAAAAAGCATAGCCGAAAACCGCAAAAGCTTTGCGTTTGCCGGTTTTATCTGACCAATATCCGGACAGATAGTCAAGAGAGGAAGCGGCGAAATCGGCCAATCCCTCCATTGTCCCGATAATAAAACTGGATGCCCCCAATACGGCGCTCAAAAAGATGGTCAGAACCGAAAATATCATTTCAGAGCTTACATCCGTCAGGAAACTGACCAGGCCGAGCCAGACAATCTCTTTTTTAGGCATTTTCATAATAGTGGTTTTGGTTTTATCATAAGCCAATCATAGGATGTTTTTCAGTTTTTGTCATTATCTTAACAGCACGGACCAGTTGATGTAATTTTGTTTGAATTTTACCGGTAATAAAGATAGAACTTTTTAGGAATAATCATTTCGCTAAATTTATAATTATTAAAATAATGGTGAAATTAAAATTACTGGCGGTTTCGACATTGCTTATCTTGCTTTTTGGTTGCGGGGAAAATACAGCCAATACGGCAAAAACCCCTGATCAAACCGCAGGCCAGGTTACGACCGGAACAGAAACTCCTGCAGTTGTGACCACTCCGGCTGATAGCGGTACGACTTCTGCAGTCACAACCGCCAAAGAATATGCCCTGAGTGAACTTACCGGCCATTCCACGGCTGCAGACTGCTGGATGGCGATTGACGGCAAGGTCTATGACGTCAGCAAATATATTGCCAAGCATCCCGGTGGAGAAGCCATCCTGAACGGCTGTGGAACAGACGGCAGCATGATGTTTGCCGGAGTCCCCCACTCTGACCGGGCAAGAAAGTTACTGGAAAATTATTATCTGGGCGACCTGCAAAAATAATCGCCCATGAAATATTTTGGAAAACCGCTGGCTGCAATCCTACTCTTAGCCAATTTGGCTGTGATTTTTTGGGGATGGTGGGCCGGTTCGCACGGTCTTTTCAGTTCTGATACGGCGGGGTTGTTGTTGGCTTTTGGCAGACTGACGGGATTGTTGTCCGTTTTTTGTGTATTGCTGGAATTTGTGCTGATCGGCAGACCGGTCTGGCTGGAAAAATTCTTTGGACATGACAAGCTGGCTTATTTTCATCATTTGAACGGATTTCTGGCGTTGTTTTTCATATTAGTTCATCCTGTGTTACTGGCTTTTTCCTATGCAATGGATGCCAAAACCAGTTTTTGGCTGCAGATGGTCGATTTTTTTCAAAATTTCGAAGGAGTTGCAGCGGCTACCGTTGCCGTCTTTCTGTTTTTGGCGGTGGTTGTGTTGTCGATTAAACTGATACGCAGGCATTTCCGTTATGAGGCCTGGTTTCTGGTTCACCTGCTTACTTATCTGGCCGTAATCCTGGCTTTTTCGCATCAGCTGGAAATTGGCGGTGATTTGCTTGGCAACAAGCTCTTCTCGGCTTATTGGACAGGGTTATATCTGGTTGTTTTTGCCAACTTTCTGGTCTTCAAACTAATTGTCCCTCTGTATAATTTTACCAGGTTCAGGTTTGAGGTGGCCAAAGTGGAACAAGAAACCGAAGATACTTTTTCCATTCAGATCTCCGGAAAAAATCCGGCAAAATTTCGGATGAAAGCCGGACAGTTTTTGATTATAAGATTTCTTCAAAAAGGATTCTGGTGGGAGGCACACCCTTTTTCGGTTTCACAACGTAACCCGGACGGGTCTTTCCGTATTACCATAAAAAAACTGGGAGACTTTACCTCCCGGATTTCTGAATTAAACCCCTCTGCCAAGGTTTTTATCGAAGGTCCTTTCGGAACTTTTACTCCCCGGGAGGAAAAGAATTGCAAATACCTTTTTATAGCCGGAGGAGTTGGCATTACCCCAATTATCTCCATCTTACGGGAAGTTTGTGACTGTCATGATTCCATACTGCTATATGCGGCAAAGAAACAAAATCAGCTGATATTCCACGATGAATTGCGGGAACTTGGCTCAAAATACAAATTTCCAATCCACTTTATAATCAGCGACGAGCCTGATTTCCGGGGCGAGCAAGGTCAGATAAACCTGGAGAAACTGCGGAAGCTGGTTCCTGACCTTAAAGACAGAGAAATTTATCTTTGCGGTCCCCGGCCAATGACCGCCGCTCTGATGAAGATTTTTTCGGAGCTCGGTATTCCTACCGGACAAATCCATTATGAAAAATTTTCCTTCTAGGCTATAATTTTTCTAAATATTTTTCATAATTTTAAAAATATGAACATGATGCCCAAGGCGCCCGGTCAGCCCGATAATCCGACAGCACCGAAAAAGACCAATTGGCTTCTGATCGTTGGTATTTGTTTTGGAGGATTGATTGCCATGGTGGCAGGTATCATTGCCCTGGTGTTCTGGGCGGGCGGCCCAACCCTGAAAACAGGTGAGACGTTTTTGACACAGCTGTCCAGCAATCAGGTGGACACTGCCTATGATTCGGGTTCCATTGAGTTCAAAAATACTGTGTCCAAAGAACAGTTTAACGGATTTCTGGTTCAATTCCCGGTATTAACAAAGGTTAAATCAACTTCTTTCAATTCTTTTAGCATTGAAAATAATTTTGCCACCATCAGCGGCACCATTACCGCCACCGACGGTCAGGTTGCTCCGATTACCATGCAGCTGGTCAATGAAAACGGGCAGTGGAGAGTCCTGAATCTTGATCTGAATCCACCGGCACCGGATACCAGTTCTACTTCCACCATTATCGACGAAGGATATTAACCGTATGTAAATAATTATTTGTTCGTTTTCAAAAGACTCTGGATATTCCGGAATATTTTGAGGCATTCACCTTCAAAATAGAGGAAATCCCGTTCGTCTCTGGCCGGATCCCTTTCATTTAGCATTGGCGGGAGAGAGTCGGGATATTTGACCACGAAAGAGCACTGATCCAGGAACTCCTGGGGAATAACCATTAAGTATGGAGCGTACTCCTCGCAGTCAGCGGTTTTAGCCATTCCCCGCTTATTATTCGGGTCACTGTAAAAGACGTGGAAATAATTAAAATTATTATTCTGAATGTCATCATAATCCAGAGGAACAAGTGGCAGTCCGTTAATTCGGCAGGGAAGAACGGCAAAAGTTAGGCGTGCTCCCTCGGGAATCGCCTGTCTGACCGGTCTGAGCAGCTGGGCGTCAGGAGCCTGGTCCGAATCCGGCAGACTGCTGTTGTCATTTTCTTCACCACGTGAGAAATTGCCAAGGTATGCGTGAAGCGGGGCCTCTGTTAGAAAGTTGTCCTGATTTATTCCCAGCAAAGTGGAAATCAGCCCTTCCAGAGTGAATCTTTCGGGTGCGGCGGGCGGATTTTCCTTTTTAAACTCTCCGGCATTGGCACTTTTTGTAAGAAACACAATGGCGTTAAGTATCAGGGATAGCGGATTTTCATTGATTTTATCGGTGGACATTTTATTTTATTATTTTGTTGGCTGGGTATCGGGCTCATTAGACGGCAGATTGGAAATTTCCTCCAGTCTGTCGACGATTTCGCTCAGGGAAATATAATCCGGATCAATGCCCTGCTTGGTATCATTGTTTTTGAAACGGAAAGGATGACGGTGCGACTGGTGCAGTTTTAGATATAGTTCATATAATAATTTTTCCTCAGGCAGCACTGCTTCGGTTGGAATCTGAAGCGGCGGATAATTCAGTTTAATATTATCGGGCAACTTGCCGAAGGGCACATCTTTTTTATTTTCCGGAACGACCTCCTTGACTTGTTTGCGGTCAAAATCCGCAGCGTATTTCGTAATTAAATATTTTTCAATAATCCTCGCAAACATGTATTTATGAAGAGCCCCGGCAGGCAGATCACCCTTCAACTCCATTGCCATCAGGTGACCGCACCAATAGTTGGGCGTGAGCGGCGGGGTTTTCCCGCTGGGGCGCAGCGGCCAGACAATTCCATCGCCAAGGTCGGTTAAAATCAGATTGCCGTTTTTTACGTCGTCGGCCCTGATCAAGCCACCCCAGTCGATCATGACACCGCCGGCCTCTGTGTTAACAATATTATCCGGTTTAAAGTCGGAATTTATCAGTCCGTTATCACTGGCAAAATTGGCTCCTTTTACTGCCCCTGCCAGACAGCGGGTCCAAGTTCTAAAATCATTGTTTCTGGCAATTTGCTTGAGGTTCAAAGACTGGCCGTTTTGATCACGGAGCACCGGCATGATTATCTTATCTGTTCCGACATAAATCGGGGTCAGCAAATGCCCACTGCGTGAATCTTCGGGATTGTTTTCTACAATTTTCCCGCAATAGATGGCAATCTGTCGTTCCCTCTCAAAGTTTTCCTGGGCCATTTCGGTCGGAAGAGCTTTTTTAAGTAAAACCGCTTTCAAAACCAGGATGTCTTTTCTTTCCTTGGCATTCTCGTCGGCAAACAGCACATGTAAAACCTCTCCCTGTTGCCCGCCGCCCAATTTGTTTCTCTCATCGGAATAAGTAAAAACCGAAACATCATAACCGTAGCGGGGATGTTTGATTTTCTCCCTTACTCCTCCGGTAATCAGCAATGACTGGACAAAATTGGGAGAAAGTAAAGGTCTCAACTTATTCCTGGGCGGAAGAACCAGTCTCTTTTTCCAGTTCCGTCTGAATATTTCAAAATTGGCCGGATTACTGGATTTTTCCGACAGGAATTTCCAGAGGAGGGGATCTTCGCGATGTAACATCAGCAAGCGGAATACATGATAGGCGTCATGACTTTCCAACTTTTCCTTGAGAATAAATTGCTCCAGCGGAATGGGGGCGATGGCAGGCATTTCCTTTTCGTCAATTTCTATTTCGGGAAACTCTTCCCCTGAGGCTTCTGCCAATAATGCCTCTGCCTGTTCAGGGGTCAATTCAACAAAATCATTCCCTTCTTTTGATAAATGTTTAACAACAGTGCCTTCTTCGTTTGGGTTTGCCTGTTTCGCGGCAGCTGTTTGATTGGCGAAAGATTCTTCAATTTTACTCAGGTCGACATCCTGCCAGACGCCGGCGCTGGGAAAGGTCTGGGAAAGATCTCCTCTTTTTACCTGAGTTAACTCGGCATATTCCGATGAGGTTTGATCGTCCACGGAGGGCTCAAAAATTTTGATTTCCCGTAAGGCTTTTCCCACCTTGCCATGGGTACTGGCCAGATAGTCATTTATTCCCGACGAGGCAACGGTCAGTGCTGCCGGGCTTTCCGGTTCAACAAAACCGATCGGCTTGTTCATGACATCGGTTTTACTCCCAGGAAGTGATTCAGGATCCCCCTCCTCACCTGCGCCGGGACGTCTCTCGGTATCCTGAAATTCAAGGCTTTCCGCCATCTGAAGATCATCGGGTACCGGCAGATGGTTGTCCCGCCGTGTCTGGTCTCCGCTATTTACCGAATTGACAGCCATTTTTGCAATTAAATAATCTTATTATTTTAGCATAAAATAGCTATTAATAAAAGGCGCGCCCGCGGGCGCGCCTTTTATTAGCTTTTGTTCAGTACTGATTCTTGGCTGTTATTTCATCAGAGCGATGGTGGTCAGCAGAGGGGCGATAATCAGAGCAATAGTGTTGATCACCTTGATCAGGGAGTTGAGGGCTGGTCCGGCTGTATCCTTGTATGGATCGCCGACAGTATCACCAACCACGGCTGCTTTGTGGGCGTCGGAGCCCTTGCCGCCATGATGACCCTTTTCAATATGTTTCTTGGCATTGTCCCAGGCGGCACCTCCGGTGGTCATCTGGATAGCCAGCAGGAAACCGGAAATAATTACACCGGTGAGCATACCGGCCAGTCCCCTTGGACCAAACAGGTAACCAACCAGCAGCGGGGAAACAACGGCCAGAATGCCGGGCAGGATCATTTCTTTGAGAGCGGCCTGAGTGACGATAGCCACGCAGGTTCCATATTCCGGTTTGCCTTCACCGGACATAATGCCGGGGATTTCCTTGAACTGGCGGCGGACTTCGGTGACGATGGAGAAGGCGGCCTTGCCGACTGACTTCATGGTCATGGAAGAGAAAACGAATGGAATTACTGCGCCCAGGAACAGACCAACCAGTACATAAATGTTACTCAGATCAAACCGCATACCGGGGAAATAATCGGTAAAAGCGGCAAACATAACCAGAGCGGCCAGAGCGGCGGAACCGATGGCGAAAGCCTTGGTAACGGCCTTGGTGGTGTTGCCAACGGCATCCAGTTCGTCCGTAACCTCACGGGTTTTTTCCGGCAGACCGGACATTTCGGCAATACCTCCGGCATTGTCGGTAATCGGTCCATAAGAATCCATGGAGATAACCAGACCGGTAGTGGACAGCATTCCGACGGCGGCAATGGCAATACCGAAAATACCGGCCAATTGGTGTGCGGCAAGCATACCTGCCAGAATCAGCAGAACCGGAAGCAGTGTGCTTTCTTTACCGATAGCCAGACCGGCAATCAAATTGGTACCGGCTCCTGTTTCGGAAGCCTTGGCTATGGAGCGGACAGGTTTGTAATGCGTGGCAGTGTAGTATTCGGCGATTTTATTGATGAGAACCATGATAACCAGACCGATGAAAGCGCAACCGGTAAGCGGAATCCATTGACCGGGGAAAAAGAAATAGATTACTCCTCCGAAACCGAGCGTGGCCACCAGGGCGGTGACAAAAATGCCCTTATAAAAGGCTCCCATAATATTTTTCTTTTTGCCCAGACGTACGAACAACGAACCGATGATACCGGCAACTATGGCCACGGCACCGAGAATAATCGGAAGTAAAATTCCATTCTCTCCGTAAATCGCTTTGATGGCGGGAGTGGCTGCCAGAATCATGGAAGCAATCAGAGTCACGGCATAACTTTCAAAAAGATCCGCACCCATACCGGCACAATCACCGACATTATCACCGACATTATCGGCAATCACGGCAGGATTTCTTGGATCATCCTCGGGAATTCCGGCCTCCACTTTACCGACCAGATCAGCTCCCACATCGGCGGCCTTGGTGTAAATCCCACCACCGACACGGGCAAACAATGAGATCAAACTGGCTCCAAAACCGAAACCGATCATCATGGTCGGATCCTTGTAAAAATAATACATGAAACTGACACCCAAAAGGCTGGTGGCAACCACAAACAGTCCGACGATATTTCCGCCTTTATAGGCCAGATTAAAAGCTTCTTTCATACCGTGTTTGGCCACGGCCGCGGTGCGGACATTGGCCCTGGTGGCAACAATCATGCCGATGTAACCGGCAAAACCGGAAAGGACGGCACCAACCAGAAAACCAACGGCGATCTTGACGCCGTTAGGCAACAGAAGCCAAAGCAGCAGAAAAATCACAACGGCAAAAATACCGATGTACATTGCCTGCTTGTTCAGATAGGCAGTGGCACCTTCGCGGATGTAACCGGCTATGCTCTGCATTTTTTCCGTTCCGGTCTCGACACTGAGCAGTTGCCAGGTCAAGTAGACGGCATAGAGAAGCGCCAAACACGAAACCAGAATCGCGCTGACGACAGGATCCAAAAGAAACCCCATATAGAAT
The DNA here is from genome assembly GCA_963677745.1 of Candidatus Altimarinota bacterium. Classification (GTDB taxonomy): domain Bacteria; phylum Patescibacteriota; class Gracilibacteria; order UBA1369; family UBA1369; genus UBA1369. The sequence continues at coordinate 1,229,317 of OY782391.1, read as the reverse complement.
TTTGTGTTAAGAAATACAAAAACAAGTCGCTATAACTTATAGCAACGGGTATAGGGGGGCGTCAATGCCAGTTGCTTGATGACGGAAGTCCGCGAGTATAGGTTGCAAGTGATAAATAAAAATCATTTATGGCTTTTGAATCAGACTGGACCGGATTAAAAAGCGAAGCGGAACAAGATACTGTCACTTCACCAAAGGTTGGATTCCAACGCCGGGCCAAATATTTATCCTCACATGATTTGCAGCTTCGACGTGAGTCCGATCCAATTTTGGATGTTCTACCAAGGAGTTTTCAACCTGAATATCTTCAAGTCAGGAGAGAGGTAAGACAGGGACTGGTCGCAGGACTGGAAAAAACCCTGCGCTGGCAGAATGTAACCTGGAAGGACCAACCCCGAAAAATGAATCCTGATTTCCATGAAAACGATCTGGATCATGTATTGGGCCTGATAAAGTGGTGTAATCTGATTGAAAGGGAATACCCGGCGCTTTATGCTGAAATCACGGGTGAAGACAGATCCGTCTGGCACGAACTTCTGACGATGATAATAGTCCATGATGTGGGAGAAATCGGAACCGGCGATGTAGTCCTTACCAATCAGGGAACTCTGGACGGAATCAGAAAAAAGAAGCTGGAACCAAGGTGGGCCAAGTACGCACTGCACAAATCACTACCCAGGGAACAAGCGCAAAAAATCATCCCAATTTATAACAGATTTGAAGTCCCGGCAGATAATGACCGGGTTGCGCTGATTGCCAAACTGATGGATAAAGCCCAGGCTTCCGGTCATGTGGCCAGGAACATTATTGCCTATAATCTGGACAAACAGGATTATGTCCAATTTGAATTCCGGAACAATCTGCCCATAACGTTGAAACCGGGTGCCCGTCTGATGGAGTTATGCAGAAGCGAGGAGGCCGCTCGGCAGCTGCAGTCTTTTCTGCAGGAACATGTGCTTGACCATTTTGACGCGCTGGAAATCGATGACATTGAATATCTGAGAGGCGAGGTGCGTGACAAATTTCCGGTAATATTTGGCTACGGAACAAACTTGTCGGAACGAGATGCCTTTGTTATAAGTGAATAAGTTTTTATTTCATAAATGGAAAGACATGAACAAAAAAATTCTATTGGCCGGAGCGGCAGCCGCTCTGATTCTGGCAGGCTGTCAGAATCTGGAGGATCAAATTGGCAACAAACTCGCCGAAGGCATTATTAACTCAGCCTCCAACGGAGAGGTTAAGGTGAAATTTGACGATCTGGAAAACGGAAAATTCACGGTGCAAACCAAGGATGGCAATATGGCAATTGACGGAAGCAGCAAAGACGCCAACTTTAAGGTGACTGACAATACCGGCAAAACACTGGTGGAAGGATCAGGCGGAGGAGACAATGTGGTAATCAAAGACGAGAGTGGTAAGGAAGTGTTAAAAACAGATGGAAATATAATGACAGTGACGGACACCCAGGGAAAAGTAAGTACATTTCAGGGGGGGGAAGGTGCGGCAAGACCATCCGATGCACCGGCGGATTTACCCAGCCCAAGTGGTGCCACTGATTTCAGCTATTTCAGTGCCGACACCATGGCTTCACTCAGTTATAAAGTTGAAAACGTAGATTTAAAACAGGTTTGCGATGACATTCAGGCTAGTCTGGTAAGTGCGGGCTGGGCAGCTTCCGCAACCGGAATGCACAGCGAAGACGCCGACAATATAATCCGTCCCTTTGAGAAGGAAGGTTATTCTCTGATGGAATCATGCTCACTGACAGATAACGTACCTGACATCAGTCTGATCAAGACCAAGAAGAGCAGTTAATTTCCATGCTGCTGTGCGGTGATTTTTCTATTTACAGAGGGGAAGCCGTTGATTAAGATTAGCATGCCTCCCCTCTTTTGGTATGGATTTTAAGGCAGCAGGCGGCTGCAACAGGCGGAGATGCACATTGAAAAATGGGCCCATAGCTCAGTGGTTAGAGCAGTCGGCTTAAAGATTCTTAAGAAAGACTCATCTCTGGGTTATGAATTTCCGCATGACAGTTGTGGCATAATAATATGCATTTGCTTAATTCGCGTTCAATTTTTTCCAATGTCCTATTAGAGAGAGATCTGGCATCAAGTTTAAAATCTTTCTTTTTTGGATCAAGATGATGAAAGGCGAGAGCAGCAAGATTCGTATTATATCCGCAGCGAGTACATTTATCTCCTGCTTCTTTTACCAGATTTGACTTTCTTTTTAATGCTCGTTGTTTCTGGGATTGATAGCTTTGGTGATAAACGTTTTTGCATCTGATAGAGCAAAATAACGTTTGTCTTCCATCAAGAGGTTTTGAGCAAATTGTACAGTTAGTGTGTTTTTTCATAACCGTAGTATATCAGCTTTTCTTTTGAGTACTAGGGCTGTTAGAGAAGCAATTTTCTAATGATAATCTGTCAAATTCGGGGAAGCCTAAAGTGGCGACACAATGGTAATCCCGAGCCAAGCCGCGCTTCGGTGCGGAAGGTGTAGAGACTAGACGGCAGACTCCCCTCGAGGGAGAAGGGATAGTCCAGCTTACAAACCCGAAAGGGATCACGAAAGTGATAGTGAGAAGCATAACCGATTGGTCGCAGGTTCAAGTCCTGCTGGGCCCACCATTAAAATTTTGGGAAAATAAAAATGGACGAGCTAGTTTTACAATTCGGAGAACATCCGGGTGAGTTTACTGAGCGGATTTGTGCCTATGCCATAGTGTTTAATGAACGCCAGGAACTTCTGGTTTTAAAAGTCCGCGATGTCTACCATCTGCCGGGAGGCGGAGTGGAAGCCGGCGAAGACCATCAAACTGCAACCAGGCGCGAGACGATGGAGGAAGCAGGCTGTGAAATCACCGACCTGCGTTTTTTGGGTAAAGCCAATCAGTATTTTTTGAAACCTAAACTGAAAAACCTGAACAAACTGGCGACTTTTTACGTCGCCAGAATGATCAGTTTTGAGCCTTCCCAGGCAACGGAACCGGACCATGTCCCCTACTGGTTAACGGTGGAGGAATTTCTAAACGGTCCGGGGCGGGATTTCCATAAATGGGCGGTAAAGGAAGCAGTCAGGACTATTTCAGAGTAATTTTCCCAACCGAGCCGTTGGCAGCCGGTTGGTCATAGAGGTGCATTTCCTGAATGGAAAAAGTCTTATATGGCTTCAATTGTTCTGTTGTGAAAAAACGGGGACTGGTGATGTCAAACTTTACCGGACTTAAATCCAAATAAGGAATCATCACGTTATAAAGCCCTGCCTTTCCCCAATCGGCGAAGGAAGTGGAAATCTGATATTGTCCGGTTTTGACCTTGGAAACCGTACCCGAAATAGTGAGTATATCGCCAAAATAAACAGGCTGAGTCATATCCAAAAAACGGTAATTTTGGTCGCTGGAGAATAACTTTCCGGAGTCTGTGGCTACGATCATGGCTCGATTATCCTGGTCAATGTTGGCAAAGTCCAGGTCTTGAACATCCGCCAGCGCATTATTGTACATTTTATCGTGTTCCAATATTTCTGCCTCGCAAATCACTACCTGGTTGCCCTTGAGGTTGGGGCGGCTTTTCAGATCAATGCCCAGATTATGTACAGTGTCATTGTCGAGAATCAGGGATGGGGGCTGGAGAAGTGCTTTATGCCAATTGGAAGCCAGAGTCGACGGGACAAAGTTGGTTGAAGCCAGTACCGTGTTCCCCAGTTTCAACTGGGCGGACTCCAGGGCATCATCGCCTTCACAGCTGATCTTGACGGTTTTTATACCAATCTGATTCATCTTAAAGATATTTGGATTCATGTATACCTGAACATTGATCCGCAGAGCTTCGGGCAGGGTGGAACCGGTTTTGACCAGACCGCTTCGCACATAAGTCGTAAATTCATAACTGGAGCCGCCCGCCAGAGCTATGGGTGACAATGAAAACATAAATAATGTAGCCACAATTCCGGCAACTGATTTTTTAACAGAAAATTTCATAGTAATCTTTTGATTAAAGAATACATGTTTAGAATCATAGCAGAATAAGCCAATAATTCAATTGACAGCTCTTTGCCTTAGCAAAAGAGAAGAAAGCTTGTCGCGGACGGGATTGACTTATTTGTTTTCACATAAAGATTTATTAAAATCAGATCTCCGGCTCTTTACCACCAGCCTCTTTTATTGTATTATATATAGAATATATTAATTCTAATATATATATGAAAAGAAATTACCTTGAAGCTGACGATCGGGCCTTGCCTTCCGATTATGAAACCCAAAAAGCTGCAATGGAGCGGCAGGAACGAGATCAGAAAAAAGAAAGAGAAAAATCCAGAGCCAGAGATCTGCAATCCAACCAGCATAGATATGAGCAGGCCACAAAAAGTTTGGATGAATTGCAGGATGAATTGGCGGCTAAGAAAAAGGAATTGGCAACATTGGAGAAAAAAGGCGCAGTTAAACGGACTACATCGGAAATTCAGCGCGAAACAGAAAAATTGAACAGGGAATATCAGGACCTAAACGCAGAAATAAAGCGCGACCGCGAACGCGTCAGTATCTGGCGCAAGATGGTCAACAGTACTCCGGAAGGCCTCAAAAAAAAGGAGGAAAAAGCTGCCGATTTGAGAAATAAAATGCAGGAATTGACCAGTGAGTCTATTGGAGACAAAAGTTTTGACATTAAAATGCTGAAAAGCCACATTGATGCCCTGCAAACTGAAATTATCAGAAAAAGACAGTTCATTTCAGACGTCGGTCATGATGTAGAGGAAAGTGAAAAAGCCAAAAAGAGATTCACAGATTACGATTTATACGGGAAATAGAAAAGCCTCTTGTTTCCAATTTCATTACAGTATATATAATTTTACGCATAGGGGCGTGTAGCTCAGTTGGTAGAGCGCTGTCCTCACACGACAGAGGTCCACGGTTCGAGTCCGTGCACGCCCACCATTATTTATTTCGGGGGAATTATTTTTTTGCTTTGGAGAAGTGTTTCCAGAGCGTTTTCAAGATGCCTTTGAACATTGCAGCGGTCCGGGGATTTTCGATGGTGATGCCAAAAATGCGCCCCTGATGCTGGGAAATAATGGCAACCAGATTGCCGCAGACTTTCAGATCACCGACGATCGGGATGTCCTGCTCTTTGATGCTGACAGTGTAGCGATTTTCCTGCGCGCTGGTTTTGACATAAGTTTTTGATCTTTGGCTGGCCGGGACCAGCGATTTACTTTTTTTGCCCAGCTGCTGACGTTTTTGCAGGTACTTTTCCCAGTATTTTTTTAGAGGGTGATTGGCAGTTTCCTCCTTGCGCAGCAGTGAGTAAATTTCACTGTCCTCCTGGTCCAGTACTTTGTCATAAGCCAGTTGAATTTCCTCATATCCTTCATAAAAAGATATTTGCGTGTCAGCGGTGCCCACATTGTAAAATTTTTTCAGTTCGGACGTGTCGTGCGCAAGTAGATTTCTGGCTTCCTCCAAAGGAGCCGCCTGCTTATCCAGCAGCTGTTTTAGCTCCTCCAGTGAAGCAGCGGCATAGTATTTCATCCCATGCTGGATATATCGCCGGATATATTTTCGTTTTACCAGGTTTTCAATAATCTGATAGCAGGTAGTGCGCTTGAGACCGGTTTTTTTGGCGATCTGGCTGACAGGGGCCAGTTTTTGATGCGCTGTCTGGAGAAATATTCTGATTTCTTTTTCGTCCAGGCCCAGGTTTTTGAGTATTTGCGGCAGCATGTTTTTGTGACTTTTAAGTATAGATTACATCTACTACTTTTTCACTTCTGTTGTCAAAGTGTTATGACAGTACGCACTTTTTGCATACTCTTGCCGAAATATTGACTTGCCCGCTTTTTATGGTGTGGTTTGCTTTTCCTATTGCCCAAGTTTAGCCTTTGGGTAGTAACAATTAACCCTCTAAACCATGGATACTTTGGACAAGGACAAACCGGAAATTATTTCCGGATCGGAAGTCGCACCGGGTGACAAAGCCGGTACCTCTCCGCCAAGTGTAACGCCGATCTGCGCAAGATTTAACGCCCTGGTCGGATCACTAATGCTGGCATCTGCTATCGCCTCGACTGCAGAGGCACAGGAAAAGCCAAAAGCCAATCCTGACTCTTACCACCTGTCTGGTGCGGTCAGCTCCAGCCTGCAATACCTGACTACCACCTACCGCAAGGGTCATCTCTTCAACGTGAGGCTAAATGCTCCAAAGCTCGGACCAATTGTACCGTCCGGAGATATCTCGGTTTCAGGTCTGAACGCCAGCTTTGTTCCGGGGGTACAGCTGAATCTGGGCGCTAACCTGGAGTTAGCCTCCAGGCCAGTCGGCGAACCGGCCTACCTGGCAGTAAACCCATCGGTCAACGCCGGACTCTCTTACTACATGACAGGTCTGGACAAGAAAGAAACTTCCGATTTCATTCCGGTTCCTTATGCTTCCGCCAATTTAGGCCTGCCGATGGCACTGTCGCTGGATGACAAAAAAGCCAACTACTTCACCATCACTCCTTCGGTCAGCTACAAGCGACTGCTCAGGACTTCAGACCTGCCCTTGAAAATCTATGACAGCAACGGTGACGGCACACCGGAATTTCTGATACCCCAACATCAGTTATCCCTTGGTCTGGCAGCCGGGCTGCTTTTTGACAACAAGAAGACTTTTATCGGCGCCAACCTTAACTATGACCCGCTAGACCCTCTAATGAAAAAGACAGGCGGCACATCGCTCTGGGGCAACTTCACGGTCAGCCGGAGCTTTTAGGACGGCAACAAAGTATTAAAACAATTATTTTTAACCCCAAAATCTATGACAGATGATAATAAGAAAAATCAGGTGGAAGGCAATGTAGTATGTGAGGCGGTTCCAATGGCCGCCCCCCCGGAGGGGGGCGGCCCGAAGGGCCGCGCCAGAGTGGATCTGACAGCTGATTTGGAGCTTGATCCGGAGGACATCAGGGAAAGAGCGGATGAACAATATCTGCTGGATAAATATTTTCCGGAAGGAGGAAAGCCTGATTATTATGGCTTGACGCTGGAATTGTCCAAGAAATCGGGAAAGGAAATCTCAGATCGTTACTATGAAGGCGCGGCTGCGGCTGAAAATCTGATTTATCTGGTTAAATACAAAACATTCCACAGAGGGAATTATGACCGTCTGGTGGAAAAGATTGCCGATCTGTTCATTTCCGAGAAGGATTCGGATTGGGGAAACAGGGCTTTTCAAAGCTGGAGCCATTCGCTCTGCCATGTCTTTGAACACTATGAAATGAACGGGTCAGAGGGAAGCAGAAGTTTGCTCGATGCCAAATCCCTACAACCAAGCTGCACCAGACTGATTGATGAAGCAGTAGCCCGGACCTTAAAGCATCGCCATGGTGGTTGCGTGGAAAGAATCGTCAGTCCTCTGATCAAATACAATATAGATAAATTGGAGGCGGATGGACTGGATGGGCAGTGGCCCTATAAGCCCGAATCTCTGAATAATACAGAGTTTGCCAGAATTATGAGAGGTGATGGAGATTACCAAAATCCCACCATGGAACTATTCTGCCTGGCCAAATCTCCCAAGCCGCTGCTGATTGCACTTATTAAAAGCTATCTAAGCGCTAAGAAAGATTATAGAGAGTACAATGTGCTGCATTCTCTTGATCCAAAAAAATTGGTAGCCGTTCTGGCCAAGCTGGTTCCCGCAGATATTTCGGCAGAAGAAGCCGACGCAGTAGTGGGGCTCCGTTATCAGAGGGAAGGACTGGACAGGCTGAGCCTGGTTGGCAATCTGGCCGCCGCCGAGGAGGCCAAAGAGCTGGTGGAAGCGGTGATGGTGGACGTGGACGGGACATTGGTACAAATGAGAGCCGTAATGAAAAATGGAGATTATGTAAGAGATGAACGGGGACATAGCTTGGAGGAAGAGGCCATATCGGACAATGTTTTGACATTAATGATGGCGCTGGAAAAGGCAGGATGCAAAGTGATTGTCTTTACCGGCGGAGATCCGGAGAGGCAGACAGCCAGACTGGCGGGAATGGGCTTACCGGCAAAGTATCTGCCGGTACAGGCCAAGGAAAATTATCGCGGCAAGCTCCTGGATATCATGGTGGATGACACCAATCCGCTGATACAGGGATTCAAGGCCAACACTTACTATCATGGACGAGCCGGCTGGAGGGGCGGCTGGGAAAAAGATTATGAAATCACTGAAGACGGGAAACTGCTCAAAAAAGCTAAAAAAGACGATGAGTTTTAGCTTTGCAGGGCGGGAGGTCGAGGCGTTTCGAGGCCTTGACCTCCCGCCCGTTATGTTGTATATTAACACCTTAAACTAATTATACCCATGGAAAAAAAGGAAATAAAAGATTCAGGTTTGCGGATAATTGCTCCAGGAGCGATTGGAAGAGCGCTTGGTATGGTTTTGCCAATGATGTGGCAAAAAACTTCGGCAGAAATGGGCGGAGAAATCATAATTCTTTTCCCGCAGGATCAGAAGCTGATACAGGAAGCCGTTGATTTGTTACGGGCTAATCCGGAGATGAAAATGGTGGTGGTGTCAGATGCCTGGTCGGAGTTTAAGGATGAATTGAAGTCACATCTGGTAGACAGCCCGCGCGTCAAGGTTTGTAAACATCCCTTACCGGAAGCACTGGAAATACTAAAATTGTTGGTTGAATTCGAGCAGGAAGCCAAATTGGCGCAAGAAAAGCCGGTTGTTTCTGATGAAATGGAAGAATTGGTCGACCCGGCCATAGCCGGACTGATTATGGTTCTGAATACCAGACTGATGGGACATCTCAGACACGATTTGAAACCTTATGTGATCGAACAAAAAGGTGAAACTTATCGTTCGATCATTGCCCAGGCCAGGAAGCAATTTGCCATAAATGACCGGGCAACCGATGAACAGGTGGTGGAATTCATTGTAAATTCCAGACCTAATTTACCGGAAAAAATGCGCTGCAAGATAGAAGGAGTTTACTGCGATCTGGACGACACACTGATAATGCGGGATGGAAGTATTAATGCCGAGATGGTAGCGATGCTGGAAAACTATGCGGCTCAGGGAAAGCGGATTTTTATCTGGACCGGTGGAAATCTGGAAGATGCCAGAAAGAAAATAGCCGGTACTGTCCTGGAAAGATACGACCTGGAGTCCAAATACGATTTTACCGGAGCGACCGCAGAGATAGTGATCGACAATGTCTCCATGGAAAAATTTTCCATACAATATGGCATCAAAGTCCAGAAGTTTGTCCGAGTGTAGGGCGTTTAGATAAAGCCCTCACTCTGCTTCTGCCAGAGTTTTTGATAGGTACTATCTTTCTCCTTTAGCAGTTGTTGATGTGAGCCATCCTGAATAATTTTGCCGTTATCAATGACGATGATTCTATCCATAGCCTTGATGGTAGACAGGCGGTGAGCAATGGCAATCACCGTTTTGTCTTTCATCAGGTTTTGCAGGGCTTTTTGGATTTCCCCTTCGCTTTTACTGTCCAGAGAACTGGTGGCTTCATCCAAGACCAGAATCGGTGCGTTTTTTAAAATTGCTCTGGCAATGGCGACTCTTTGTCTCTGTCCCCCGGAAAGTTTCACGCCCCTTTCTCCTACCGTGGTCTGATAACCGTTGGCCAGTTCCAGAATAAATTCATGAGCCTGGGCCTGCCGGGCGGCCTGCATCACTTCCTCGTCGGTGGCCTGCAAATTGCCGTAACGGATATTTTCCATGATGGAACGGTGAAACAACATTGGTTCCTGGGGAACAATGGCGATGGCAGATCTCAAACTCTCCTGCGTCACATGGGCAATATTATGTTCATTGATCAGGATCTCCCCGGAAGCCAGATCGTGCTGCCGGGACAGCATGCCGACCAAAGTGCTTTTGCCGGCTCCGCTCTCCCCCACCAGACCGATTTTCTGACCTGGGAAAATATTCAGATTAAAGTCTTTAAAAATATATTTTTTCCCGTATTTAAAACCAACGTTACGGAAATCCAGATTGGCATTTTTGACACCCAGGTGCCGGGCGTTTTCCCGGTCCTTTAATTCATGTTCAACCAGGATCTCATTCAGTCCGTCTTTCACTTCACCGTAAAAATCCATCAGATCATTCAGGTGATTGCCTACCCACATCAGTTGATCCTTGAGGGAGGCCGAAAGCGTGATAATCATAATGGTGTTGCCGATACTTAAGCCCTGATTCTGATTCAGCCAGAGGGCCAGCAGCAGCATGACCATCACGAAAATAAACTGTAAAAAGTTGTTGGTGGCCAGCATCCACTCGCCCATCCACCAATTCTTCATGTGCTTTTTGGTTCTGTCGGCAATGTATCCGTCCAGGCGCCCCAATTCGTGAGTTCTCCGGGAATAATGATTGACGGCTTTGACGTTGGTAGTAATGTCCACCATCTGTCCCCTGAGCGCCGAAACCGAATCAGCATAGGCAATGGAATGTTTTTGCTTTTTCAATACGGCAAATACGTTGAAGGAAATAAAGATAGTCGCCCAGATCATCAGAATGACGGCAAACTTATAGCTAACCGAAAAAGCCAGAACCAGACTGGCCGCAATGTTTACAATAACCGGATACAAATTCCAGCAAAGGACGGACATTATTCTTCTCACACCATCGGAGGCGTTGGAAACTTTGCTGCTGATGGCTCCGGCAAAACGATTGTCAAAGTAATTGCTGCTGTGATTGATCAGGTAGCTGAATAGCAGGGCATAGGAATCCGAACAAGCATGAACCATCCAGCGCATACCAATAAGTCCGCTTAATCTCCAGCTGATGGCGCTCAGAAAGAAAACCACCGCGTAAATCACTCCCCACAGCCATAAGTCCTCGGGAGTACCGATGGAGTCGATAATTTTTTTGAAGACATAGTTGTTTCCGGTGCCCAGGACACAGGCGAAAGTCACCATTAAAAATATCCCCACGACCAATAAGCGATATTTTTTACTTAAAAAAATCATGTATTGCAGAGGACTGCCGGGGATTTTTGTAGTTTGAACTGTTTTCAAAATATTCAAAAAATAAAAAACGCGTTTGCACGCACATAATTAGAACGTATTTCGGGCTGGAATATTACAGGCAAGCCGCAATAATTTAAAAAGGAAATAACTCTTGATTTGTTTACTAAACCTACTAATATCTTCTGGCTTGTAAACTATTAAACGACAATGGACAACCGACACAATCTTCAAAACAGCTATTTCACCCTTAGACACGGCAAATCCGTGCCCAATGTCGAAGGAATTATTTTAAGCGATCCCGTGGACGGAATCAGTCTGGATTACGGGCTGGTGGAAGAAGGCCTGCAACAGGTTCAGTCTGCTGTTATCGCCGCAGTGCGAAAAGGTGAACTGGACGAGAACGTGGTGATTGTTTCCTCGGATTTTTCCCGGGCCAAACAAAGCGCAGAGATCGCCCGTCAGATTTTATCCTGCCAACCGATAATTTTCGATCCCAGGCTGAGAGAAAGATTTTTTGGAAAATATGAACGGGGTTCAAACCAAAATTATCAGAAAGTATGGGATTTGGACGTGCATAATCCAGACCACACAGAGATGGGAGTTGAATCGGCCAATGCGGTGCAAAGGAGATTTTGGGAGCTAATAATGGACTGCGAACGGGACTTTTCTGACCAAAAAATTGTGCTGGCCTCGCACGGGGACACCCTGCAAATCGGTGAAACTGCTTTCCGCCAAATTTCCGCCGCTCAGCACCGGGCTGTGCCCCACCTGCAGACTGCCGAAATCAGGAAGCTTTATCCACGTATTTAAGCCAATTTGTGAGAAAGGTTTGATTTACTGCCGGGAAATATTATAATCCCTCTGCGCGCGAGTGGCGAAACTGGCAGACGCGCTACCTTCAGGAGGTAGTGATCGCAAGATCATGGAGGTTCAAGTCCTCTCTCGCGCACCAAAATTTTTTTTATTCATTTAGGAAATCTTCTAAGTCTGGAATTGAGTGTTGGCCTGATCTAATACTCATCATGGCATAAGGGACCAGATCCTGCTTGGTCACGGGACCATTGTTTTCATTTTGTACGGCATAATGAGCCACTCCGTTTTGATGCTTAATACTTTGTGAATAATCATCCTGACTAATATAGGGCTTTTTTGCATATTGGATGTCGGGATAACTTTCTTTAATCCTGGCCCGCGTATTCGGGATGATATTTCCACTCTGAAATGAGATTTCAAGAATGTTTTTTGCGGAATCTGGAAACCCTTCAGGCGGATCAATAGCTTCATATGCCGCAATATAGAAAGGTCTTGATTCAAACGAATCTTTACCTTTTGGGATTCTGGTGGCCTTATACAAATCGTCGTAGGCATGGGACGAACAGCCATTCGGGTGACTGGATAAAAATATCTTTCTTTTATTTTCAGGTTTTCCGATAATCTTTCCCGTTTCCCGGTCAAGGTATTCATCATAAGGGGATAAATAGGATCCCTCCGGATATTCAATTAGCACCCAAACCGGACGCATATGATCCAACTCCTTCGGCAGCCTGCCCAGAGCAATCCTTGGTTTGGACGAATCACGCGGAATACTATTCATGGTGTGATACATCTTCCTGACATGTTTTGCCTCAGTGGCAAATCTGGATCTTTTTTCTTCAATATCAGCCAAAATAAGTTTAAACAATTGGTCGAAATCAAAGCAATTATTTGTCATCATGACATAATTAATGTATGCCGTGTCCAGTTGCTGTGAATACCACATGAGATATAACGACAAGTCTTTTTTCTCTTTTGCTTCCTTGATTTTTTCCCGCCTCAGTACGTAGAAGCTCCGCATCAATTCCGGAATTCTATTTTTCATGCGCATAAAAGCCAGGACTTTTTGGATTTGTTCCGGTCTTAAAGAACGAAGTCCTTCAGCTATCAGATCATCGTATTGCTTCTGCGCATTTTCCGCATCAAATATTCCCTCTGCTTCGTATTCTCTGGTTAATTCATCAATCGACAAAATCTCGTTAGCCACACCTATACGAACAGCTTCGATATCCTGAGGTTTTGCTTCTTCATCCGTTTCGCTTATTTTTAGGCCTGACTGTTTTAAATATTCACGGAACAGATCGGCATAAGGTTCCTGGTTGTTTTCCTCGTCCGGCAGTCCTGCCACATCTTGATCACGATTTGACATAAATCTTATTTAATACGGATTGAAATGTATTTCCGCTCTGACCATTTTGCGGTTGAATTCCAGATCGGCGTTTTTCTCTCTGGAAATGTAAAAAATAATGTCCAGACCGTACCAGACCATGAACCAGCCACCCGGTTCCAAAAACACCAGGATCAGACTGCTGATGATGCCTTCCGACATGGAGATTCTGGCATAGGTGGCCAAAAACATCAGAATAAATCCCACAACAGTCAGAAGAATTCCTTTTTTTCTGGTCTGTCTGGCGGAAGCCGATAACTGATGTTCGGAAATCCTGAAATGCTGATGCAATCTTTCTTTTATTACCGGATCCTCATGCGGATTGTGCTTGTGTTTGGGAATCAGCAGATGCAATTCAAAGTGACCCGATTTGGTTTCATGCACGGCCTTGTGGGCCTGAATCAAAAAATCATCGGAGATGGCTCTTTCTGTGTACGGCCTCGGGTCGAAATCCGAGAAGATGTCATCGTAACCGTCAAGAAGCATGCTGATGCTGGCTTTTTTGAGAAGATCGATTACTTCAGGCATCGGGTTTAATTAATATTATCTTTATATTATGCCACGTCTGAGCGTTTTTTGAAAGCAGACGTTTTTCAATATCACAGGCATGGGAAAAGCGCCGGTCGCACTTTTCCCTGCAGCGTTGAAGCTGGGGTGAAGCAGATCGGCGCGGATGAGCCAGAATCAAGGGTGGGTCTAGCAGGCGGGTGTTTCCAGACCGGGGCAACTGGGGTATTGATCGGAGTCGTTGGGCAGGCCGTCCTCGTCGTAATCCAGCTCGCCGTCGCTTTTGCAGACATCGACGGAGTTGGCCGTACAAGGATCGGAGAAGCCTTCGTACTCGTCGTAGTTGGACACGCCGTCACCGTCGGTGTCGACCTGCTGCTCGAAGTTCATAACGTACTCTTCCGGCAGGACGCCCTTGGGTACAACCAGTACCTGAGCACCGCAACGCGTCACAGTGGGCTCATTGACGGTCACGGCGTATTGGTAGCTGCAGACTTTGGCCTCTTTGCCGATCAATTTCCAGCAGTTTTCCTCCGTGCAGACTCCCTGGTCTTTCAGCTCCTGAAGGTGTTGCTGGTACTTTTCCATGCAGCTGTTATCGGCCACGATGGCTTGTCCCCGGGCGATCATCTGCTCCCCCAGCAACTCGATGGTGCTCCGGGGAGCCAGACCACACTTGGGGTCTGGCGCTCCTTCGCCGATGACTACGGTTTCACCGCAACCGGCAAGACAGAGACTCAGCGCAACTACGGACGGTATGGATGTAAATGATTTCATGGAACTCTCCTCCGTTTATGGCCTCCCTGTAATGGTCTTCGTTGACTCTGGCTTTCAATGAACTTTGATGATCGCCACTTGAAGACTATTCAAGAACCACCATCGACCGGATCAAAATTGTTAAATCTTAGTCCGAGCAAGTGTTTTACCATTTTCTCCACTTTCCGTCAACTCTGTCTGAGGCTTTAACAATGAGGGGATTTTCAGAACAAAAACAGGCCGAACAACAGTGAGCCCAGATTGGCCAAAAATGACAGCAGAAAGGCCTGGCGAAGTCGCTGCCGCAGGGCCAGTAAATACCAGAAAGTCTCAACCAGCAGGGCAAACAACTCGGCGCTAATCAGATAGGCGAGACGACCCGGAAATATTTCCGGAAAAACAAACCAGACATAAGGCAAAGTAAGGCAGGAAGCCAAAGCCACAATTGCCAGAAGACGCCAATACGGCGTTTCAGACGGGAAAAGCAGCCGCCCTGCGAAGCGTCGCAGGGCGGCTGCGATGGAACATTCAATGAAAACGGTAAGCCCCAGAGCCTTGATGAATGTCAGCATGAAGACCATCATAGGTCGACTGGGGTTATTTTAGACCGGCGTAGGTTTGTGAAGGCAGATCGTTTACCTGTGCCCTCAATCTGTACATTATTTCGGCCATTTCACCGCGCGTCACCTTCTGGTCAAAAGCAGTGATGGTAGTCGGGATGGCATTTTTATTTTCCAATGCCTCCACATATTTTTTGAACCAGGGGTCTGTGGATGAGGTTGGCTTGCCCGCCACTTCTACAATAATCTTGGCAGCTTCCACAAAATTTATTTCATTGGCTGGACGGAATGATCCGTCCGGATAGCCGCCGATGAATCCGTTCAGTTTGCCGATGCAAACAAAATCGAAATACCAGGGCGGTTCATTTCCGCCAACCATGGCAAAAGCCACATCCGAAAACAGAGTAAGCATATAGTCCCCCTGACTGGCGTAGTGGGCGGAACAGTTGGTCAGCTCGTCCTGGGTAGCTACGCTTCCGGAAACTATTTTTACAAATTCGGCGCGGTTGATGGTGTTACCCGGTTTGAAACTGCCGTCGGGATAGCCCGAAATAATCTTCTGATCCTTCAAATATTTCAAGGCGTCATAATACTTGCTGTTTCCGTCGACATCGGTAAATACCGCATCTTTGGCAGCCGGAGGGTAGACCTGATCTTCAGTCCAGGACATGGCAGTTACGGTTCCTGGAACAATGGTGGGAGTTTCGTTTGTACCGTAAAAACGTCTGGTCAGTACCGGTTCGATGACCAGTTTACCGGCCGCGGTATCGAGTTTCACGATATGATATTCGTTCATGATACGGGTCAGAGTGCTGTTTTCGTCCACATAGAGCATGCCCAACTGAAGATCAAGATCGGTGGGATAGGCCTCCGGATCCGTTGAGGGGTCGTAGCTGTCCGCGCTGACATCTGCGGCGTGTTTGGCAGTCGTACCATAGACATGATAGGAGTTGAATTTGTAACCCAGGGAGAAACATTCATTGGAGATAAACTTCGAAAGATCAACTTTACCTCCATCAGGTGCCGTTTCATAACCCCAGACCGCCACGGTGTCCAGCAGGGCCTCGGTGTTGTTGAAATAAGCGCAGACCTGAATCGGTTTCATCCCCTCAACCGGGATGTCCGCCAGTGATGTCGGGGCGCCCATGGTAAAAATCAGCAGCGCCAGTGCCAGATATTTTTTCATATTTTTTTGTTAGAAAATATTTAAGGCAAATATAAGCCAATATTCACGGTTCGACAAGCAATATCCGGCAGGGCATCAGTTCACTGCCGGATTTCCAGCTTGAAATCGGCCGAAATATATCTATTATTGTTTGGCTTGATTTGACCGTTTGCCCGGTTTGGGCTGTTTAGGCGTTGAACATTTTGTCGGGGTGTAGCGCAGTTGGTAGCGCGCACGCATGGGGTGCGTGAGGTCGTGGGTTCGAATCCCGCCACTCCGACCAAACATTCAGGTTTTTTATCACACTGCCGGAGGTGACATGGAGGGTGGAGTGTTCATGATAACTTTGCCAATCTGAATGTTTTTAGCAGTGACGCTCCCATCAGGGTTGGCCGTGGAAACTACGGTTACAGTTTCGCCAGCTTTCAAATCTTCCAAGGTAGCAGGTGATTGTTTGGCCAGGGGTGTTTTAGCCGAGTAGAAAACAATTTTTGTACTACCATTGGGCATTTTTATGGTCAGGCTCTGACCGTCCAGGGAAACAATTTCACCGGTGGTAAACCCACCGGCATTTCTTCCGCCGGCCCCTCCCGCTCCCATACCGGGAAGCTGACTGCGGTTAACGTTTTTAGTGCCGTTGCCGGTTTTCTGGTATTGCATGCCTCCGTAAAATGACAGGGCAATCAGGATCAGCACGATCACTGAATAGAGAACAGATTTTTTCGTTTTATTCATAAAAGTAGGTTATTAATTATGTTGTTAATCATGTCTTAAGGCCTCGATCGGATTGAGGCGGGAGGCACGGCGCGCGGGATAAAATCCGAAGATTATACCAATTGCGGCGGACACTCCAAAAGCCAGTATTACAGCCGACAGGCTGATGCTGGTACTGACATTCAGTGTCATACTGACGATAACGGAAATCAGCCAGCCCAAAGCAATACCTATCCCCCCTCCCAGAAAGGTGAGCAATACGGACTCCATCAGAAACTGCAGGCTGATATCGGCACTTTTAGCGCCAATGGCCTTGCGCAATCCGATTTCACGGGTTCTTTCGGTCACCGTGGTCAGCATCATATTCATGATGCCGATTCCTCCGACCAGCAGTGAGATACTGGCTATTGCCGCCAACAAAATGGTAAAGGTGCCGGTCACGGAAGAGGCTGTGGCTACAATATCCGCCTGGGTGATCACACTAAAATCAGCCAGTGTGGAATCAGTAATCTTGTGACGGGAAAGCATCATAGAGGTGATTTCCTCCTGGGCAGTGGTAATAATTTCAGCGCTTTTGGCCTGGAGGGCAATGGTACTTAAATATTTGGAATTGGAGAGATAAAGCATCGCGCTGTTAATGGGGACATAAATAGCGTCGTCCTGGTTGCTGATGCCGCTTCCGCCCTTGGATTTGGTCACGCCGATCACCTTGAAATCAATTTTGTTGATGCGGATGGTGGAACCAATCGGATTGGAACCTTCACCGAACAGATCATCGCGTACGGTCGGGCCGATTACGGCAACTTTGGCCTTACTTTTATTTTGGGCATCGGAATAAAACTTACCGGTATCAATTTCCACATTTCTGACCTGGGTGTAATTCGGCGTGGAGGCGGTAATCTGGGTATTGGTATTGTTTCCTTTGGCTGTAACCTGATAACGGCGGGATACTTCCGGGGCAACAGCCTCTATGGAAGAAATTGCGGCAAGTGCTTCAGAATCTTTTAGAGTCAGACTCTGTGCCGATCCCATGCCACTGCTGACCCTGGAGGTACGTTGAGCCCCCGGCATTACAATCAGCAGATTGGCTCCGATCGATTGGATGCTGCTTTCGATGGAATTTTGGGCTCCCTGCCCGATTGATACCATGGCAATAACAGATCCGATGCCGATAACAATTCCCAAAATCGTCAGCCCGGAACGGGCTTTGTTGACCGTCACTGCCGAATTCACTTCAAAAATAAGATCTTTGATCAGCATATTAGAGTTTGATTATTCTGCGGTTATGATCCATTATATCCTCCACCAGATGCCCGTCACGGAGGTGTATGATGCGGGCGGCATGTTCCGCCACATATTGTTCATGAGTGATCAGGATGATTGTGTTCCCTTTTTCCTGATTGAGTTTTTGAAAAGTCCCGAGCACGATTTCCCCGGTTTTGGAATCCAGGTTGCCGGTAGGTTCGTCGGCTAAAATGATGGCGGGGTCATTGACCAGTGCTCTGGCAATGGCCACACGCTGCATTTGTCCCCCGGAGATCTGATTGGAAAAATGATGCCATCTTTCCTCGGGCATTCCGGCCGCATGCAGTGCGGTTCTGGTTTTCTGGTCCCGCAACCGGTGCGGTATCTCCGCATAAACCAGAGGTAACATAACGTTGCGCAAAACCGTGGCCCGCGGCAACAAATTAAAAGACTGAAAAACAAAACCGATTTTATTACTGCGGATCTCGGACAATTCATCATCGGACAGGCGGGACATGTTCTTGCCGTCCAGGAAATATTCACCGCCGGTGGGTTTGTCCAGGGCTCCAATAATGTGCATCAGCGTTGATTTACCCGATCCGGAAGGCCCCATTATGGCCACAAATTCGCCGGACTTTACCTGGAAGGAGATTTTTTTCAAGACCGGGGTATTTCCCCCTTCATTATAGTAAGTCTTACTGATGTCTTTTAATTCAATCATTTTTGAGAATTGATGATCAACCCGGAGGCCCTCCTCCGGCGAATCCCCCTCCGCCGGTAATGCCGGGAATTCTGATGGAACCGCTGCCGGAAGCAGTTGATTTGGCGGTACCGGTAGTGCCGTTGACGGTTTTGCTGACAACCAGATCGCCCTCAGACAATCCACCGGTAATTTCGGTATTGGTGTCGTCACTGGAGCCGACGGTTACCTCCTTGGTCAGCGGAACCGAGGCGGAACTAAGCGTTAAGGTAGTTTCGTCATAGTTGGACGGCGGCGGGTCAAAATATTCCACATAACTGGTCTCACCATCACTTTTTACTGCCTCGCTGGGAACTAACAGAATATCCTGTTTCACATCGGTAATGATAGTGGCACTCACCGTCATACCGGGTTTTACGCCGTCAATGATATTATCAAAACTGATTTTGGCAGTGTAATTGACCACACCCTGATCGGAAGCTCCCACCGAATCAACTGAAATCACCCTGCCGGTAAGAGTATCATCGGGAAAGGCATCCAGAGTGATGGTTACTTTATTATCGTTTTTCACTTGGGGGACATCAACTTCATTGAGGTCGACTTCCGCCAGATATTCTGTAGAAATGATCGTCGCGACTGTTGTTCCTGAAGAAACAGTGTCCCCCAGACGGACATCCAGTGTGGCAATTTTGCCGTCGAAGGGGGCCTTCACCGAATAATCCGCCAGCGTGTCTTTGGCTCTGGCCAGGGCAATTTCCTTTTGGGTAATGGCAATTTTCTGGGCTTTAACCTCAAAATCATTATCGGGAGTCTGAAGATTCTGGTAGGCCAGAAGTTTTTCCTGGACTTTTTCCCGAGCCGTGGCAAGATCTTCGGCAGTCGGGCCTTCCTGCAATTTTTCCAGGGCATTCTGCTGTTCCTCTAAATTTGATTCGGCGGAGGTGATGGCGTCTTGGGCTGATTGCAGTGCGGCCGGAGAGTTCAACTCCGCCAGATTCAGATTGTCTGCGGCATCATTCAGGGTATTGATGTAACTGTTAATGGTGGAAATATCCTGTTCGATGATTGGCTTCATTTTCTCAATTACGTCTTTAAAGACGTAATATTTTAGATCATAACTTTGTAAATTATTGATAAGAATTCTGGTTGTCCCCAAAGCCCGATAGACAGTCTGGGCCAAAACTCTCGCATCGTCCATCTGCTGTTTGATAGTGGTCGGATCAGTAGATTTGATCATTGTCTTGTAATTGCTGTGATCCACTGCACTGACCGCGTTACTTAAATCTGTCTGATAATTAACTACGGAGGAGTTACCATTCCCTAAAACGATATTGAAGGCGGAAATGTAATCTTCACCATTATCGCTACTGTCATTGTAATGTACATCAATCATATCGTCAGTGAAGGTGTGCATGTTGGTAACAGAATTAAAAACGGCGTTATAAGCATCCTGGTAAGCCTTATCCAAGTTTTGCTCCCCGCTCAGCTGCTGGCTTTCATAATCACTTTTAACCTGGGCCAGCTTGCGGGTTGCTTCCTGCACAGCATTTTTTGCTTTATCGAGATCGGATTGTTCGGCGGGTTTTAAAAGTGAGTTTAAATCCCTGACAGCCTGATTATAGGAGTCCTTGGCTTGCGTTAAGCTCAAGTTGTCGGCTGGATCCAAAATGTTTTCCAGGTTCAATTTGGCCTGTTCCAGGTTCAGTTCCGCATCACGGATGTTGTTGACCGCATCACTGTTGTCGATAATAGCCAAAGTCTGACCTGTTTTGACCTGCTCTCCTTCCTTGATCTGCAGGGATGTTATTTTTCCGGAAGCCTGTGGTTTTAAATCCACCTGGGATTCCGCAGCCACCTGCCCGCTGCCGCTGATGGAGGAAATGATGGAACCGTTGGTAGCGGCACTTAGAGTATATTTAGTAGCGCTGGTTTTTGTTCCGTTCATAAAAAACAGCCAATAGATCACAGCAGCAATCACTATTAACATAAAGCCGATCAGCAG
Organism: Candidatus Altimarinota bacterium; assembly: GCA_963677745.1. Classification (GTDB taxonomy): domain Bacteria; phylum Patescibacteriota; class Gracilibacteria; order UBA1369; family UBA1369; genus UBA1369. The sequence continues at coordinate 1,208,508 of OY782391.1, read as the reverse complement.
CTTTTTTCTCTTAATCCACAAAATAAATTTCATTTCTGCTTAAAATTATCGTTCTGGCCTGAATTCTGCCATTGCTATTTACTACTACTGGCTGAAATTTTTTATTACAAGTAAATATCCGGTTTGCCGAAAGACCGGACAGGTAGTAGAATTCTTTCGCCAATATCTGGATATGTCGGGGTGTAGCGCAGTTGGTAGCGCGCACGCATGGGGTGCGTGAGGTCGTGGGTTCGAATCCCGCCACTCCGACCAAAAATCAGGATGTCTTTTTAAAGCGGTTAAAAACCTTTGTCAAATCTGCCCAAAAAGCCTCCTCTATGGCCTTACTTATTTTTTTGTCTTCGAAGTCCAATTGACCGGCGCGGTAAGTCGTTCCAAATAAAAATCCCATATTTTTTTCTATCACCTCCAGATCATGGACCGTCTTTGCATTAGGGTGACCGGCTAACTCTGTTTTCACTTGCTCCAGCATTTTGTCATACCATAATGAAATTGCAGGCCAGTTCTCTCCCAATATTTTGACAGTATCTTCCGTGCGCGTAGCGGAACTGGCAATTCTTTCTCTTTCGGTTGCAAATTTCATTTTTGCTTCCAGAAGTTTTCGGGCATCACTTATTTCTTTTCCCCTCTCCCTGTCTAATTTTGACTGGCCTTCAGGGCCTTTCTTTCTTATTTCTCTTTGCAGTCGAGCCTCTTCAAAATACCTTTTTTCAAACTGCAGAAAAGTTTCAGCAGGGTCACTCACAACAATTTCTGTCCCGTTGAAAATCCCCTCTGCGTTAACTTTTTGATCAACCCGTCCCTTCTTCATGGCCGCAAAAAAGGTGTTCAAATCGTGATAAGAGTTGCTTTTCTCAAAACGAAGGACCCGAGCGTCATCCCTGTGTACCAGGGCAGCTTTGATATTGGGGCCAAAATTGTGCCAGGATAAGACCGTTTCATTACTGGTGAGTTTTTCTGACATTTTGGTACGAATATTATGATTTAATCTCAGTATTATACCAAATATTTTCAATATAAATAAGACAAATTGGTAAATTTACAGAATCAATTCCCAGGAATTTCTACCAAACATTTGACACGTCACCCTTTTATGATATTCTAATATCTTCTTTGAATGAAGAATCATGAAAACGGGATTAAAAAGAGATGTTATTAATGCTTTTCTGGCTGCCACTGCCGGTATAGTAGCAATGGAAGCTTACCAGCAGCCGGACAGGGCAAAAAACGAGGCTGTGATTACCGAACAGCAAAGCGCCCTGCGCAGAGTTACCGGTGAAAAGGTGGAATGTCTGTTAAGTAAGGAAACAGCCGGGCAACAGGATAAGCAGTCCGATGAAGAAACAGTGCCGGTTTCCGTTTACAAAAATCTGGAAAATGAGTTTTATTATAATCTCTCGGTCAACTGCCAGTTTGGCTATGATCCGGTGGTTCTGGTCTCCAAAGAGGGACAAGGCTGCAATAATTCACGGATGTTGAATGCCTATATGGATAAGATGCACCGGCAATGTTCCCGGGCAATGGAATTTGCCAAAACCCCGGAAGAACAGAACGTACTGAAGAACTCCAAGGAACATTATGTGGCTTTGCGGGCAGACCGGCATATTTCCCCGGGCAAATGCGGGACTCCCAAGGAGTTTGAATAAATTGAGCTGATCCTAGCTGATTGTTTTTTGGGAAGTTGTATTTATAATGGTCGCGTATTTGAAAGGTATTTCACGAACATTATGGAAAAACCCATCATCAAAGTTGAGAATCTGACCAAGATTTTTAAGCTAAAGCAGAAGCAGCAGGGCCTGATCGGTTCGCTGTCCTCTGTTTTCAGGCCCCATTATAAACTGGTGAAAGCGGTGGATCAGATTAATTTTGAGGTTAAGGCGGGAGAGATTCTGGCTTTTATTGGCCCTAACGGAGCCGGCAAGTCCACCACTATCAAGATGCTGACCGGCCTGATTTACCCGACTTCCGGTCGGCTGGAAGTACTGGGTTTTAATCCTTCCAAACAAAGGAGCAAACTGGCCTTCCATGTGGGAACAGTCTTTGGGCAGAAACCTCAGCTGTGGTATCATCTGCCACCTCAGGAGACTTTCACTTTGCTGGAAAAAATCTATGAACTGGATCATGGGAAATTTAAACAGAGGCTGAAAATGCTGGTGGAAACTTTTGAACTGGAAGAACTGCTTAAAACTCCCGTACGCAAATTGTCATTGGGACAGCGGATGCGCTGCGAAATCGCAGCGTCGTTTCTGCACAGCCCCGAGATAATTTTTCTGGATGAGCCGACCATCGGACTGGACGTAATTGCCAGGCAGCGCATCCGCGAAGTTCTGCTGCGGCTGAACCGGGAAGAAAATGTGACTATTTTTCTGACCTCCCATGATGCCGGGGACATTGAGGCTCTGGCCCAGCGTACCATCGTCATCAATCACGGCCAGGTGGTGTTTGACGACAGCACCGAAAAACTAAAGAAAACTTTTATTCGCAAAAAAATCGTGGAAATTGTGACTGAACAGGAAATCGGTGAATTTGAATTCCACGGAGGCACAGTGCTGTCAAAAGGCCAGTTTGATCTGAAAATCGAACTTGATACATCCAAAAACGGCATTCAAAAACTGCTGGATTACACGATAAAACAATACGCTCCCAAGGACATCAATATCTACGATCCGCCGATGGAGGAAATTATTGCCGGTATTTATCAGAATAAAAATTATGCGCCCAAGCTTTGAAAATACTTTGGAGCAAAATTTCGAGACGACTTTTTTAAAGAAAGTCGCCAAGTATTGGGCTGCCCTGAAAATTGGCTATTTCAATGCCACCACCTATTCCTGGACTATCCTGGCGCGCGGCCTCACCATTGCCATGCGCATCTGGATTTACAGTCAGCTCTATGGGGCGATTTTTCGTACCAATGCCCTGCCGGTAATAGACGGTCTTTCACTGACCTCGGCGGTCTGGCTGATCATGCTGACCCAGAGTTTTCAGAATGTCGCCCGCCCTCCCGTGACTTTTATAGTTGAGCAGGAAGTGAAAAACGGAGATATTGCCTATACTCTCAACCGTCCTTACTCCTATATTTTTTATTACTATTTTAATTCCATCGGGCGGGGCTTATTCGCACTGATGCTGAATATTGTCTTTGGCGCAGCTGTGGCCGTGTGGATGGTGGGCGTCCCCGGACTGACCTGGGAAGGTTTGCTGCTTGGACTGGTGTCGCTGATGGTGGGAATATATCTGGACTTCATGATTATGATGTCGATCGGACTGTCCGCTTTCTGGATAGAAGAGGTAAGACCGCTACACTGGATTTACAGCAAATTTATTCTGGTATTGGGAGGAATGGTTGTTCCGGTACAATTTCTGCCGGAAGCTGCCAGAAACATTTTAAATTTTTTGCCTTTCAGTAATATCTTTTTCCTGCCAGCCAATACGATGGTGAATTTTAACTGGGAGTCTTTTTGTTTTGGTCTGATGGTACAAGTCTGCTGGGCAATCATTGCCACAGTGACGGCCTTTGTAATTTTCAAATTCGCGGAGAAACACATAACAGTCAACGGTGGTTAAATACATCAAATTATCATGGTACATGACCAAAATGGCGGTGCAAAGCGCCATGGAATTCCGCGTCAGTTTTCTGATGCAGGTATTCGGGATGCTTCTGAATAATGTCGGCTGGGTACTGGTGTTTTATCTTTTCTTTCAGCGTTTTCAAAACGTCAACGGCTGGACTTTTATTGATATGCAATGGCTGTACGCCATCAGCATGACCGGATTTGGCATCTTCTCGGTGTTTATGGGCGGGGCGCATCGCATCGGACTACAAATAACCAACGGCCGGCTGGATTATTATCTGACCTATCCCAAAAGTCCCCTCTGGTTCCTGACGGTCAGTCGCACAGATATCTCAGCCATCGGGGATTTTCTTTCCGGCATCCTGATTTTCATTTTTTTGCTGGGCTTTTCCTGGCTCAATCTGCTGCTTCTGCTGGTGGCGGCCTGGATGGTGGCCTTTATTTTCTGGGGATTTTGCGTGCTGGTTCAATCCCTGACTTTCTGGTTCGGAGAATTTGAAGCGGTGGCTACGGAGCTGTTTTGGATGCTGGTCAGTCTCAGTCTGTATCCCCAAAGCGTATTTGGTGGTCCGGTGAAACTTCTGCTGTATCTGGTGCTACCCGCGCTACTGATCGGGCAAGTGCCGATGGATTTTATCAGAAAGCTGGACTGGACCGCTCCCCTGATGATGCTGGGAGCCATCGCCTTTTTTACCATTACAGGAGTTTTGGTTTTCCGTGCCGGATTGAAGCGATATGAATCGGGAAATATAATGATCAATGAATAAGATGACTGAATTCAAACGGAAAGTATTGGCGGTTGTACGGGAAATTCCCGCCGGGTCCGTGCTGAGTTACGGAGAAGTGGCGCGGCGCGCGGGCAACCCGCGCGCCGCCCGAGCAGTCGGGGCCATAATGCATGCCAATCACGACCCGTCAGTTTCCTGCCATCGGGTAATCCGAACCGACGGCAGTTTGGGCGGCTTCAACCGGGGACGGCAAAAAAAAGAGAATTTATTGCGAAATGAAGGTTACCTGGGGTAATATTCCGACGCCAAGCTTTCCGATGTCGGGGTGTAGCGCAGTTGGTAGCGCGCGTCGTTCGGGACGACGAGGTCGTGGGTTCGAGTCCCGCCACTCCGACCATTTCAAACTGAAAATGAGAATCACTGACAGAATTTATGGAGAGATGGAGGTGGCCGAACCGGTCCTGGTAGAACTGATTGGAGCTCCCTCGCTGCAGAGGCTGAAAGGGATTGATCAGGCGGGTTTTCTGGAACCGCATTTTCCGGGAACCGCACATACCCGTTATGAACATTCGGTAGGCGTTATGCTGCTTTTGAAACGCTACCAGGCGGAGATAGCCGAACAGATTGCCGGGTTGCTGCACGATGTTTCGCATTCGGCTTTTTCTCATTGCGCCGATTATGTCATGGACAATGGAACACAGGCTACTCAAAGTCATCAGGACGACTTGCATGAACAATACGTAAAAAAGTCCGAACTCCCCGCGATCCTGGAAAAACACGGGTTTAACGTGGATTATATTCTGGACGACAGTAATTTTCCCCTCAAGGAAACCGAACTGCCAGATCTGTGCGCCGACCGTATCGATTATTCTTTGCGAACGGCCGTGGTTTTTGGTGACCTGGAGGATGCGGAAAGCGTATTGGCCAGTCTGATAGCTAACAACGGGCAATGGTATTTCAACGATCTGGAGAGTGCCAGGAATTACACCAGGTTGTTTCGCTATCTGAATGACAATTATTATGCCGGACTGCCTTCCGCCGTAATGTTCCGCACGGTGGGTGACTATGTGAAATATGCACTCAATAAGGGCTATATCACAGTCAAGGATTTCTATACCACCGACCGGCAGGTACTGGAAAAAATTGCCGGACACCATCATCATGATGAACGCCTGCAACTGCTTTTCGAAAGGATGAACAACAGAATTCCTTTCCGCAACGACCCGGAAAATTTTGAGGCGGAAGTACTTTGCAAAAACCGGCTGGTGGATCCGCTTTTTCTGTCGGAAGGAAAGATACAGCGTTTTTCCGAATCCGACTCCAGTTATCAGGAATTACTGAAAAGCGGAATGGCCCCAAAAAGATATTTTATTAAATTTGAAAAATAATTTTCCAAATGGATATAGAATTTGAGGCAACTTTTATCGATATTGATATCTCTGCAACCAGAGAAAAGCTTCGGTCTCTAGGTGCCACCTGTCTAAAGCCCGAAACGCTGATGCGGCGTGTAGTATTTTTTCCGCCGCAGGGCGTGGAAGGCTGGCTGCGTGTGCGTGACGAGGGTGACGTGATCACTTTGAGTCTAAAAGAAGTCACCGGCACACGAATGGAGGACCAGAAGGAGGTAATGCTGCGCATACATGATTTCACTTCCGGCGTGAAACTGCTGGAAGCTTTGGGAGCAAAGAAAAAAGCTTATCAGGAAACCAAGCGTGAAACCTGGCTTTGGCATGAAGTTGAAATAACGATTGATACCTGGCCCGGTCTTGACCCGTTTGTGGAGATTGAGGGGCATAGTGAGGAGGAGGTCAAACAGGTAACGGCTGAACTGGGACTGGATTTTGCCCGGGCTCTGTTCGGCGCTGTGGATATTGTTTATGAAAAGAAACTGGGAATACCGCCGGATGTCATCAATATGCAAACTCCGGAAATCACTTTTGAAAACCCGCCTAAAAAGTATCACCATGATTAAATGCAAAAACCAGCGCAATGAATGGGTCACTTTGCCGCGCAATAAATTCCGTTTTCGGCCCAGTGTGTACGGGATAATTCGCAACCCGGAAGGCAAGATCTGCGTTTGCCGCAACATGAGTGACGGAAAGATCTGGTTTCCGGGCGGAGGCATAAATGTAGGTGAAACCAGGAAAGATGCTTTGCTGCGGGAAATTGCTGAAGAAACCGGTCTGGCCGGAGTGGAGATCGGAGAATGTCTCAGCTCGGTGGAAAACTTTTTCTTTTATGAACCGACCGATGAAGCCATGCATGCCTTTCTATTTTTTTATGACTGCCAAACATCAGATCAGAAACTTAAAAACAATGATGAAGTGCAAGACGATGAGGCCAGGGATTTCCGGTGGGTAGAAATCAGCTCTTTGTCCAAAGACGATTTCAGTGACATGCAGGAGGAGATTATGTTAATATTAAGTGATTTAGAAGCAAGATAAAGGCCCATGGCCAACACCAATACCAAAGAAAAATTCGGCTGGCTGGATCTGATCCGGGGATACTTTTTTCTGCTGGGCGACAAAAAGAAGATTTATCTATTCTGGAATATCTGTTTAATTCTGCTGCTCTCCTATTCGGTAGTTCCACCTTTGCTGCTGGGCAAAATCGTGGATTTTTTTGGCACCTATAAAACCGGTGATTCCCTGAATCCTTTCTATCTGTTGATTGTAGTTCTTGGCGTGTCTTTTGCGATTGTTTCTTTTTTCCGGCTAACCCTCAAAAACACATTGAGTAATCTGAGAATTGGAATTGCCTATGTACTGAAATTATCAGGATTTGAAAATCTACTGGATTTTTCCATTGAATGGCATGATCAACAGATGGTCGGAGAGAAATCACAAAGAATTTCTTACGGAATCAGCGCTCTGAACGATCTAAGCCAGATGATGGAAAACATTGTTTTTGAAGGTATTGCCGGCTTTATCGGGATAATTGTGGTGTTTCTTTTTCTGAAGCCGTATTTCATTCTGTTTTTTCTGCTGTATCTGCTGATGTTCTTTACTAATCTTGTTTATTTCAACACCAGAATACAAAAGAAAATTCGTGAACAAAGTATCGCCCAGGAAAAGTCCAGCGGAGCTTTCATCGAAGGACTGAATAATCTGCTGACCATCAAAACGATGGGGGCTAACAAACATTTTTCCTCCCATATCGCCCGCAAGGAAGAACATATTAGAAATTCCGGCATCCAGGTGGAAAAACTGATTTTCACGCTCTGGAAAAATTTTCAGATATTAAACGGCTTAAGTTATACTTTTTTTCTATTTCTGATTGGTCAAGCTATTGTCAGCGGAGACATTTCGGCCGGGACACTGGTAATATTTTACGGTTATTTGCAGACCATGATTGGCACCACCGCAAGGCTGAATGACCTGTATGACCGGGCTTCCCGCGACAAGTCTGCCATCTCCAGAATGCTGCCGATTTACCAGACCAGCAGCAAAGTAAAAAGCGGCAATTTAAAGTTCCCCAAACACTGGCAGGAGATAACCATCCAAAAAGGCAACTTTACCTACCGCAGCGCCAAAGACAGTTCGGTTGAAAAAGCGCTGGTCGGTATTGATCTGGTGATTCCCAGATTTGCCAAGATCGGACTGGTGGGCAGATCGGGCAGCGGCAAATCAACTATAGTCAAACTGCTGATGGGACTATACGCATTCAAATCCGGAGAATACCGGATCGGGGAACATAATTTTTATGACCTGCAGGAGCAGGACGTCAAAAAAGAAATGACTCTGATTTTGCAGGATTCGGAAATGTTCAATCTGTCCCTGATGGAAAATATTACTCTGTTACGTCCTCTCAATCCCGAACTATTGGAACTGGCCGTGGAAATAGCCCAGCTGGGGCCGGTAATCGAAAAGTTGCCGGAAGGCCTGGGCACATTAATCGGAGAAAAAGGCTATCATCTGTCCGGCGGGGAAAGACAAAGAGTCGGCATCGCCAGAGCCATCTATAAGAATTCACAGATACTGATTTTCGACGAGTCCACTTCCTCCCTCGACAGTAAAACCGAAACGGCGGTATTGAAAGGACTGGAAACCAGGCTGGAAAAGAAGACTGTAATTTTTATCGCGCATAAAGTATCCGCATTAAAAAATGTCGACCGTATCATCGTGATGGACAACGGTAAAATAGTGGAAGAAGGAACTTATCAGAAATTAAGTCATAATCCCTCTTCCCATTTTCATAAGATTTATTCCACCCAGTTAAAGCAAAAATAGCTTCCTGGCTGGACATAATTTATTCCGGCACAGTGACATTTTCGGCGCTGGCTTCGGTGGTTGTAGCAGAAGTGGTTGTTTCGGCAGTGGCCGCCGGAGTTGTGGCGGGTGTAGTCGTGTCAGTTGTAGTCGCTGCGGAAACGGCAGGATTGTAACTCTCCAGACCTTCGATGTCGGCGGTCAACGATTCCAGCATGGTCAGCATATTGGTTTCCTGCTCATGAGGGCCGGAAATGCGATAGATGCGGGAGGAGCCATTGATTTTGGCAGACAGTTTGACCGTGTCATCAGTCCCTTCCTCACGCAGATAGGAAAAGCCGTTGTGAACCAGATTGGTCTGGAAATCGGCCAGATCCGGCAATAATTCCAGATTCACCAGCGGAGGGTTGGTGGAAAGATCCTCTGGACCAAAACCATAAATGGCGATGTCTGTCGGATCCAGCTTTTCCACGAATGCGCTGTAATACCAGGTCTTCGGGTATTGGAAGGCTATTTTGTAAGCGGAGCTGACATACAGGGCAAAATCCTTCACCGGAATAACAGTGGCGGAGGTGGTGGTGGTAGTTGTGCTTGAGGTGGAAGTGCCAGTTGGCTTGGCTTTCATGTTGCGGAAACGGTAGATAATGTCGGCGGCGCGGGCGCGGGTTAAAGGCGCGTCGGGATAAATTTTGTTGTCTTCACCGGTTTTCAGCAGGTCGTTGATTTTTGCGTAATTCACGTACTTGGTATACCACTGGCCGGGCATGACATCGGCGTAAGGAATCTGATTGAGATTGGTGTTGGACAAATCGACTTTTTGGGCAAGTAACAGCATCTTCAGAAATTCCACGGTGTTGACAGATTTGGAAGGCTGAAAAGACCCGTCGGGATAGCCACTGACTACTTCCAGGAAAAGAGCCTTGTTCAAATAACCGCTATACCAGGCCATAGCCTCGGTATCGGTAAAATTGGCGGGGGCTACACCGTTGCTGATTTCGATTGCTGCCGCTTCAAAAACCAGCTTCAGGGCTTCCACACGGTTGAGAGGCTGATCGGGATGAAAAGTGTTGTCTTCATATCCCTTTAATAATCCCTGGTAGCGCAGAACAATAATCGGAGTGTATTCGGGATAATCCACGGGCACATCGGCAAAATCCTCAAAAGATTTGGTGGCTGTAGGGGTAGCGGTCGTGGGGGCTTCTGTCGTGGTCAGAGTTTCGTCGGAAACGGTATATAGGGTGGGAACAGGAGTGTCCGTTGATTCCGTGGTGGTTGACTCCGGAGTGGATTCAGACGTTGCAGTAGTGGAATCCGTAGTTGTTTCAAGAGCAGGCGGCAGCTCGGCTGTAGCCCAGGCGGAACCCGCAAAAGAGCAAGACAGTAATGAAACAATTATAAAAGAAGGGATTTTTTTAGTCATATTTTGGTATTAATTTCTTGTTTAATTTTCCAGTAAATTTAAGCACTTCCGGAGATTTTTGGCAACTGCACGATAAAGTTCCGGCTTGTTAAAATCCAATCCGGCACGTTTCAGCTGTAACAGCGGAAAATCATTTCCACCCGACTGCAGGAACTTTAAATATCTTTCCGCCGCGGCTTTTCCGGTTTTCAGGTGAGTGATCTGATCGGCAAAATAAAAGGCGGCAGCGATGCCGGTGGCATACTGGTAAACATAAAAGTTATAGTAGAAATGGGGAATACGGGCCCACTCATACTGAATGAAGGGGTCTTTTCCGACCGACGGTCCGTGATAACGGGCATTCAGAGCGGCATAGGATTCATTGAAAAACTGCAGAGTCAGAGGTTCGTCTTTTTCCACCTTCTCATGGATCAGCAATTCGAATTCGGAGAACATGGTCTGGCGGAAGTAAGTGGCGCGAATGGCATCCAGCTCATAGGCAATTACTATTTCCCGTTTTTTGCCGGTGTAGGTCTTGATCAGATAATCGGTCAGCAGACGTTCGTTGACCGTGGAGGCAATTTCGGCCACAAACAAAGAATAATCGGACAGCGGATAGGGCTGCTGACGCCGGGACAACCAACCGTGCATGGAATGGCCGGCTTCATGGATCAAAGTATAAACGTCATTAAGGGTGCCGGAGAAGTTCATCAGAATAAACGGCAATGAGTCATAACAGCCTCCCGAGAATGCGCCGCTGCGTTTGCCTTTGTTTTCATATTTGTCCACCCAGCCTCCCAGGAGACCTTTTCGGAGGACTTTCACATATTCATCACCCAGCGGCCTCAAGGCCGCCAGACAAATTTCCACCGCCTCCTCATAAGTATACCGCAAAGGCGAACTGCCGGTCAGGTTGACACGCAGGTCCCACATATTGAGGCGGCGCAATCCCAGTTTTTTGGCGCGGAATTTGAAATAATCATGGAGGACCGGCAGCGAATTGTTAGTCTCGGCAATCAGTTTGCGGTAAATCTTCGGATCGATCAGATTGGAAGAAAGCGAGGCCTCCAGGGCGGAGCGGTATTTTTTGGCCTTGGCATAAAGACAGTGTTGTTTCACACAGAGATTGAGTGTCTGGGCATAGGTGTGGACATGCGACTGATAAGCGATATATAAAGTTTTGAAAACTTTTTCACGGAAAGAGCGATCCTGACTTTCCAGCAATTTGGTGAAATTTCCCGAGGTAAGAAGATGTTTTTTGCCTTGGCCATCCTTCACTTCTCCGAAGGTCAAATCGATACTGTCGAGGGCGCTAAAAATATCCTCCGGTCCGGAAAATATCCTGGAAAACATTGACAGCAAAGCTTCCTCCCCTTCCCCCAGGATATGTTTTTTCTTGGCCAGAATTAACTTAAGTTCGCGGTGAAACTCATGAAATCTTTGTTCCTCGGACATTTTTTTGAGCAGTGAGTCAGGTAAGCGTGAAAGCTCAGGCCCCTGAAAAGACACTGTCTGGGAAAACCGGCTGTAAAGATCCTGGGATTTCTGGGTGATGATTTGCGCATGATGTTCGGAAAGATCAACCGAGGACAGATGGTTGGCATAGACGTATAGTTTTTCAATTTGCCGGAGAACAGCGGAAGATTTTTGGAAAAATTCCAGAATAACCGGCTGTGATTTAAGCTTGCCCTGATAGCGCCCCAAAGGAGCAATCATTTTGCCGACCTGGGAAAAATGCTTTTGCCAGGCATCCAAATTTTTATAGATGGTATCGAGTCGCCATTGATGTTGGGCCGGGACTTTTTTTCTGGAATCAAAATATTGAGAGACCTGCTCTTTTTTTTTCATTGGGCTTTTTTAAAATTAATTACTTTTTTGACATAATAGGTTCCATCAGTATTATATGTAAAGCCTAAGCTTAATAATTTTAGATGGGAAAAAATTTAGTAATTGTGGAGTCGCCTGCCAAGGCCAAGACTATTTCGAAGTTCCTGGGAAAAGATTTCAGAGTGGAAGCCTCGATCGGCCATATCAGAGACCTGCCCGGCAACGCGCAGGAAGTTCCGGAGAAGTTTAAGAAAGAAAAATGGGCCAGACTGGGTGTGGATACCGAGCATGATTTTAAACCGCTTTATGTCATACCCGACGCCAAAAAACGCCAGGTGGCAAAACTGAAAGATGCCATCAAAACAGCCACTTCTCTTTATCTGGCAACTGATGAAGACCGCGAAGGAGAGAGTATTTCCTGGCATCTGCTGGAGGTGTTAAAACCGAAAGTTCCGGTAAAAAGACTGGTTTTCCATGAAATTACCAAAGAGGCCATCGAAGGCGCACTGAAACATCCGCGCGATCTTGATACCAATCTGGTACATGCCCAGGAAACGCGCAGAATTCTGGACAGACTATACGGTTATGAAGTCTCGCCCGTTTTATGGAGGAAAATAGCCCCGAAACTGTCCGCCGGCCGCGTCCAATCCGTGGCGATCAGACTGGTGGTGGAACGGGAAAAAGAAAGACTGAAGTTTGTGCCCGCCAATTATTTTGATCTGCTGGCCGAATTCAAAACCGAAAGAAAAGAAAAATTTACCGCGGAATTGAAATCGGTAGGAGGGAAAAAACTGGTCAACGGAAAAGATTTTGATCCTGAAACGGGAAAGTTGAAGGGCAAAAACAAATTGATGCTGGATGAAACGGAAGCGGCCAAACTTTCCAAGGATCTTCAGGACAACAATTTCAAGATCACATCGATTGAGCAAAAGCCTTTTGTGCGTAATCCCGAGGCACCATTCACCACCTCCACCCTGCAGCAGGAAGCGGCACGCAAGCTCCACTATTCCGCCAAAAGAACCATGCAGATCGCCCAGAAACTTTATGAAAACGGTTTCATTACCTACATGAGAACCGATTCCACCACGCTGGCCGAATCCGCAATCAAAGAGGCAAGAAATCTGGCCACCAAATTATACGGCGCAGATTATATTGCCCCGGAAGCGAAACAATATGCGTCCAAAATCAAGAATGCGCAGGAAGCTCACGAAGCGATCCGTCCGGCCGGTCAGACTTTCCGTCTGCCCGAAGAACTGGCCAAGACCGGCAAATTAACCGATGAAGAAGCAGCCGTCTATGAGCTGATCTGGAAAAGAACCATCGCCTCCCAGATGAAGGAAGCAAAAATGATGTCGACGGTGGTGGAAGTATCAGACGGAAAAAATATTTTCGGCGCATCCGGCAAACAGATAGTTTTTGCAGGATTTTTAAAGGCTTACGTTCAGGGTTCCGATGATCCGGAGGAAGAACTGGAAAATCAGGAAAAGATTTTGCCGGAAATGAAAGAAGGTGAACGCGCCGACCTGGATAAAGTGGATGTGAAAGGCCATCAGACCAAGCCTGTGGCCAGATTTACGGAAGCTTCACTGATCAAAGATTTGGAGGCGCGTGGAATCGGCAGACCTTCCACTTATGCGGCCATCATGGATACAATTGTACGCCGTGAGTATGTTTTCAAGCAGGGATCGGCACTTGTACCGACTTTCATCGCTTTTGCAGTGGTCGACATGATGGAAAAATATTTCAGCCATCTGGTTGACTATACTTTTACCGCGGAAATGGAAACGGATCTGGATAAAATTGCCGAAGGTGAGAAAAAATCCGTACCTTATCTGCATGATTTTTATTTCGGCAGCAAAGGACATGCCGGGCTTACAAAACTTATCAGCCAGGAAATTGATGCCCGGGAAGTTTGCACAATTGAAATAGCACCGGGAGGCAAGAAGGTTGATTTTCAGGTTAGAATCGGCCGCTTCGGACCATATCTGGAAAGAGGCACGGAACGAGCCCCTCTGCCCGACGATACCGTGCCGGCAGAACTGACAGAGGAAAAAGCCAAAGAAATTCTGGCCAATTCCACGCCAGAAGTTGATGAGGTTGGCAAAGACAAAGAAACTGGACTGGAAATTGTTAAGAAGGTCGGACGTTTCGGACCTTATCTGCAGATCGGAGAAAAAGGAGACAAAGCTTTCAAGATGAAATCGGTACCTAAATTTCTGGACGCAGAAAAGCTGACCATGGATCAGGCCCGGGAAATTCTGAGCTGGCCCAAATCTTTGGGAAAAATGAAAAACGGCGATGAAGTGATGTTTGATGTTGGTCCCTACGGCCCTTATCTTAAAGTTAACGGCAAAAACCGGGCTGTCCCCAACGGAGTGGATGTAATGGGAATTACACTGGCCGATGCCCAGAAGATACTGGCAACCGCACCCGATAAAACCAATGGCAAGTCCCATCCCGGCCAGGCAGGCAAGCCCAACGCAGTAAAGGATTTTGGAAACGGCGTTGTGGCCAGAATCGGACGTTACGGTGCCTACGTGACAGACGGAAAAACCAATGCCGCCATACCGCGCGGACAAAATGTGGAAAGTCTAACTTCGGAGGCCGCCCTGGAACTGATCAACAAGAAGAAATCTTATTAATCTCTCAAATCCGCATTTTATGGCAACGATTAAAGAGCTTATGCAGTGGAGGTTTGCCTGCAAACATTTTGATACTGACAAAAAAATCAGCGAATCCGACTTAAATGACTTGTTGGATACCACGCGAATGTCACCCAGTTCATGCGGACTGCAGGCCTGGAAATTTCTGGTTGTGGAAAATGCCGAGAGCAAGAAAGAATTGCAGGCTGCCTGTTATAATCAGCCCCAAATCGCTGAAGCCTCCGTACTGGTAGTATTCTGCGCAGACTCCAACCTGGAAGGAGAGAATGGTGTAATTGAAAGGCATATTAAGAAATTTACACAAATTTTGAAGACGCTACCTCAACAGGAAGAATCTTATCGGAAAATGGTCGCGGAAATGCAGGAAGACCAAACTCCGGAAGAAGTTGTCACCTGGCTGAATAAACAACTTTATATCGCATCCGAAACACTGATCCTGGCGGCCGCCGAGAAAGGGATTGATTCCTGTCCGATGGAAGGATTTGAACCGGAACAGATACATAAAATCCTGGATCTACCTGCCAATTTACATCCGGCACTGATTGTTCCACTCGGCTACAGAAAGATGACTGCGCCGGCAAAAGTCAGATTTCCACTGGAAGAGGTTGTAATCAGAATGGATTGATATTTCAGGCCAAATAGTTGGCAGCCAGTTGACGGGCTTTCTCGCTGCGTAGTACGCCGGTGTTTTTATAGGGATTTACGACCAGTTCAAAATGCATCGGATCCCACCACAACTGCTTGAGTCCCACATCTTCCATGATTGCCACAAATTCAGGAGGCATAGTGGTGATGACGCGATTTTTATTGGCGGGATTACCGCGTAAATTGGGCTGCCAGGGGTTTTCTATACTGTTAATGTCAATGGCGGTTCCCCAGGAATGATTGCTTAAACTGGTACCTCCCCTGATGGGACGCCAGTTCTGGCAACTGATCTGATTTTGTTTTACCTCATATTTGACTCCGGCAGCGCTCATTCGTTCTTCCGCCTCACACAGATAAGCCGCCATCAATTTGTTGACGCGCACTCTTGCGCCCATAAAAGTTATCGGAACCATCCAGCGCTGCACTTCGGCGTTATTGCGGCCGACATTGGCAAGCAGCCACTCCTGATTGATTCTGGGGGCGTTGCGACTTTCGATGGATTCTCTTTTTTGTCCGGCGGCCGCAGGTGTCCTGGCAGGACCTGACCCCGGATTTGTAGCCGGCTCCGGTACTGATTCCGGTGATTTGCCTGTACCAGAAGGAGTAGTTGTTTTTGTTTGATCGGGCAACAATTTGGAAAATCCAAAACTGGCCAGCAATTTTTTTAATTCTGTCTGTATTTTGTCGCCGCTAAAATCGATTTTGAGAGGATTGCCGTCTTTGGTAGCCCCTTCCCCGTTGATAATTTGGGTAATATTGGCCAGAAATACATCAAAAAACGATTTATCGTTTGTCTGCAGATCCAAATTCTGTCTGGCTGCCTGTTTTTTTGCTTCTTCTTTGATTACCGTTTTCTGGGCGTTCTCCACCAAATACATTTCTTCTTTGACGGCATGCTGATTGGTCTGTTCTCCAAAAACCCTGTCTTTGATGGCCAGGGACGACTGAGTTTCATTGATGCGGATTTTCTGTTCATTCTGCACAGTCACCCGCTGTTTGGTGACAGGATCAAAATAACCCGGACGACCATCGTCAAAACCGCGGACGGCTCCTTTGTAAATAATCTGGTTTTTATCGTTGAGAATATCTACCGAAAGTATATTGGGCGGCAACATGTCTGCCAGATCCAGATCCCAGGCCGCCATCTCAACACCCGAATAATCAACCCGGTAAACCAGTCCCGAAGTGCTTTTTTCACTATGCAAAAAGGTCGAACATAAACGGATATGTCTTTCCAGGGGATTTTTCTGCAATTCCTCCAGTGAAAGTCCGGCCGCCCGCATCAGATCCAAATTACCCTGATTCTGCCACTGGCGGGCCTGTTCGATATTTTTCTGGCGGTCTTGTTCGTTAATGCCGTTGAGTGCACGCAATAATTCCACATTGTCCTTTTGCTGGTCTTTGGCGTCCTTGTGCGTTCCACGTTCAATTTTGACGCTTACTTTCTCCGGTCCGCCCGTTGGCTGCTGTTCACGGGGAGCCGGTGTGGCCTGTTCGGCCTGCGTCAAATCATTTTCCCTGTTTGGCTGGTCGTTTCCTTCCATTGACAATCGCTTAGGTAAAATCTATTTATTATATCATGAAAAGTGGCTTTTTATTAAGAGCTGTTTAATAATCAAGGCATGTTAAAGATCAAGAATTTACAGGTAAAAGTGGACGGCAAAAAAATTCTGGATGGTTTCAGTCTGGAAGTTAAGGCCGGTGAAACCCATGCCATTATGGGTCCCAACGGCTCCGGCAAGAGCACGCTCTGTTATGCGCTGCTGGGTCATCCCCGCTATGTGATTAGCGGTGGCAGTATAAAATTTAAGGGCAAGGACATTTCCAAATTGTCCACTGACGAAAGAGCCAGAATGGGAATTTTTCTGGGTTTTCAATACCCCCGTGAAGTGGGCGGGATAACTTTTGGCAATTTTTTGAGACAAGCGTCCAATCTGAGAATGAAAAAGGGAAAGGAAAAACAATACGGTGTGGCGGAATATTTTCCGGTGGCCAAAAAGTTACTGAAGACAGTTGCCCTGGAGGAAAGTTTTATCAGCCGCGGCGTAAATGAAGGGTTTTCCGGCGGAGAAAAAAAACGGGCTGAAATCGCGCAAATGGCAGTTTTACAGCCGGACCTGGCGATACTGGATGAGGTGGATTCCGGACTGGATATCGACTCCCTGAAAAATACTGCTAAAGCCATCTCCAAAATCAAAAAAGCCAGCAGGATGGGACTGATAGTCATCACACATTATCAACGGCTCCTGCATTATCTGACGGCGGACCGGGTGCATGTGATGATGGACGGACGGATTGTGGCCAGCGGCGGAAAAGAACTGGTAAGGAAACTGGAAAAAAAGGGCTACCAACAGTTTAAACAATGAAAAACAGCGGCAAAAAACACGGAAAAACCGGTGATTTGGCCAGACAGCTGAGTGATTATAAATATGGTTTCAAAACCAAATCCAAACCGGCCTTCAAGGCTGCCAGAGGACTTTCGGAGGAACTGGTACGGGAAATTTCCAGACAAAAAAATGAGCCGGCCTGGATGCTTACGCTCCGTCTGAAAGCCTTGCAGATTTTTCGGGAACTGCCCCTGCCGTCTTTCGGACCGGACCTGAGCGGAATTGATTTTGATAAAATTCATTATTATCTGAAGCCTTCGGACAGGCCGCGGCGCAGCTGGGAAGAAGTACCTGCCGAAATCAAAAAAACCTTTGACCGGCTGGGAATACCCCAGGCCGAGCGGGCTTATCTGGCAGGAGTGGGAGCACAATTTGAATCGGAAATGGTTTATCACAACATGCAGGAAGCCCTGACCAAAAAAGGCGTAATTTTTGAAGGAACAGATGCCGCGCTGCAAAAGTATCCCGATTTGTTCCGGGAATATTTTGGTAAAGTGGTTTCGGTGCGTGACAATAAATTTGCCGCTTTGAACGCTGCGGTCTGGAGTGGCGGAAGTTTTATTTACATACCAAAAGGTGTTCACGTGGAATTGCCTCTGCAGGCCTATTTCCGCATCAATGCCGAATTCATGGGACAGTTTGAAAGAACTCTGATCATCGCTGACGAAGGCAGTTCGGTGCATTATGTGGAGGGCTGCACCGCCCCGACCTATTCCTCCAGTTCACTGCATTCGGCGGTGGTGGAGATAGTTTGCAGAAAGGGCGCGCGCGTGCAGTATTCGACCATCCAAAACTGGTCGAATAATGTTTACAATCTGGTAACCAAACGCGCGCGCGCCGAAGAAAACGCCACGATGTTCTGGCTGGACTGCAACCTGGGCTCACGGGCAACCATGAAGTATCCGGCAGTGATTCTGGCCGGGCGCGGCGCCAGGGCTGAAGTACTGTCGGTGGCTTTTGCCGGCAAGGGTCAGCATCAGGACGCCGGCACGCGTATCATCCACGCCGCGCCCGATACCAGCTCCACAGTCACTTCAAAATCCCTGTCCAGGGATGGCGGACGTTCCACTTATCGGGGTTTGCTGCGGGTTTTGCCCGGCGCCACCGGCGTTAAATCCCGGACCGTTTGTGACGCGCTGTTGCTGGATGATTTTTCCCGTTCCAATACCTATCCGACCATGGACGTACAGGAGAGCAGCGCGGCGGTGGCGCATGAAGCGACTGTCAGTAAAATTTCGGAGGATCAATTGTTTTATCTGATGTCGAGAGGGTTCAAAGAAGCCGAGTCGGCGGCCATGATTGTTAACGGTTTCATCGACCCGATCGTCAATACTTTGCCCATGGAATATGCTTTGGAAATGAACCGTCTGGTACAGATGGAGATGGAAGGTGCTGTTGGATAAATAATACTATGTTCGAAAAAACATTCCTAAAATCAGGAGCAGTACAGTGTCTGGTAAACCAGTCCTCCCTGAACATGGATATTGACTGGCCGGATTGCGGCCGGTTATTGCTTTTGTATGACCGTCCGTCCGCATCACCGGTAAAGCATCGGTTAAATCTGACCGTACCGGAAAGTTCCCTGGAAATTCTGATAGTCTGTTTTGGTCAATTGCAGGAACATCTGCAACTGGATCTGGAAGTACATCATCTGGCCCCGCGCACGCGTTGTAATGCTGTCTTCAAAGCCCTGCTTTACGATCACAGTTCGCTGGATTTCAGGGGAAACCTGAAAGTGCCCGGACAGTCACAGCAAAGTGAGACCTTTTTGCGCTGCGACTCACTGTTACTTTCCCCGGATGCCAAATCCCGCACCATCCCCTGTCTGGAAATTGTCGCCAATGATGTGAAGGCAGGCCACGCTGCCTCGGCCGGCCAACCGGATGAGGAAAAACTTTTTTATCTGCAGACCCGCGGGTTTTCACTGCAAAATGCAAAAAAACTGCTGGTAGAGTCCCAATTGCGCGAGGCTCTGAAGACCTTTTCCTCTTTTTCAGAAAACAACCGCGAAAGTGTTTTAGAATCACAGCTGCTCAGCCAGTTGATGGGATTATTATCGATGGCCTGAAAACGGTTATTCATGGTATAATTATATAATTTATATATGAATAATGGACGAAACTAGAGTCAAAAAAGCCGAATACGCCGGATTGTTTTATTCATCGGATCCGGTGGAGTTTAAGAATCTGGTTGATGTAGATCTGGCCAAAGCAGCCATGCTGGGCCCGGATTTCAGCGAAATATTTTTACCGGCGATGATCGTTCCCTCCGGCGGTTACAGCTACTGTTCACTGACCACTCTGTCCGCCTACCAAAAACTGCAGGCCCGTAAATATCAGAAAGTAATTGTACTGGGGTCATCACATTTTTTTAGTTTTAACGGAATCGCCCTGCCTGATTTTGATTATTTTGAAACACCTTTGGGACAGATTCCAATCGATCAGCTGTCGGTGGAAAGACTGAAAACCAATTTCAACTTCCATGTTTATCAAAATGCTTTTGCCAAGGAGTATTCGGTGGAAATGCAATTGCCCTATCTGCAATATTTCCTGAAGGAATTTGAACTGGTACCGCTGATTGTGGGAAACAAAATCAATTTAATGGAAACCGTCAAAATGCTGCAAAGCATTCTGGATGAAAAGACTTTAATTGTGGTAAGCACCAATTTCTCACACTTTCACAATGAAGAACTGGCCCGTAAGACAGACCAGACCACCATTAATGCCATCCAGGCCAAAGATCCCGTTGTCATCATGCGTGAGGGACAAGCCTCGACTCTGCGCGCCATAACGATTCTCAATGAATTGGCCATTGCCAATCATTGGCTGCCGGTATTTACCGGCTACAGTACTTCCGCCGATGGCGGCGACGATCCGGATTCGGTAGTCGGGTATGCCGGCCTGGTGTATCTGCAGGAATAAAATTCCGGTCAGCTGAAGACGTGCTTTACAAGACGAAGCGGTTGTTATATATTCGCATCCACTGTTTTTTTAATTATGCTTACTGAAAATTCCCAACCTCCTACTCTACAGGAACAACAGGATGTTCTGGACAGACTATATCCGGGTCTGACCAGTCTGGTTTTGCAATGGGCCCCTGGTCTTAATTACGCCCAGGTCAATGGATATCTGAGAAGTGTTGATTTCAATCATTTTGATCCTGCTGAGCGAGAGATTTTCCGGAATTTATTACCTGCCCTGACCGCATCAGTTTTACCTCCGGAAGATGAACAGCCAAGTTCTCCGGTTGCCACTTTTTATGAGCAGTTAAATAATACCGAAATTGAAGCGGACGGCTTAATCCTTTTACAGTCCGACCGTGAACCGGTTCTGGAAAGTTATCTGCAAAGTCAAACAGCCGTGCTGCGCTCCACTACCTTGTTTGCCCAACACGCGTTGGGATTAGACTGTAAGGCAATACTAAAAGGTAAATTACCTTATCTGTTGGCCGAAATGATTATTAAAACCCGCAATCGCGTACCGGCAGATCTGCTCAGACGTTTGACCGTAGCCGACAGGCAACTGCTGTTAGCCGGGGCAACTATGGAGACCGAAGCGACTGAAGGCCTCCGGCAGACGGAAATCGACTGGATGATAGAATCAACGCTGGATCAACTCAATGTACCCGTATTACTCGGCACAGAACAGCTGGTGGCAACTCAGAGAATCAGGAATGACTTGTCTCAAGCTGTCTGGAAGGCCTGTCAGAAACTTGAAAAGGTGATCAAAACTGAAAATCTTGAACGGTTTTTTGCCATTAAACGCCTGTTAAAGCGGTCTCCTGATTTCAGCGTTCTAATTTCCTGGCTGATCGGGGAAAAAAATTAAAGCAATTGCACATCACTAGGCGAATTCCCCGGAGTATGTTTAAATAACTGGGAATAACTTAGCTTTTTTATAGTGAATTGGACTGAATTAAAAAGACAATTTCCGATCTTTGCCAGATACCCGAAGCTGGTTTATCTGGACAATGCCTCGACCACACAAAAACCGGCCCGGGTTCTGAAGGCCGAGCGGGATTTTTATGAACGCAGCAATGCCAATGTTCAACGGGGAATATATGAACTGGCGGAACGGGCCGATCAAATATATGAAGACTCAAGACAAGTGGTAGCAGAATTCACCGGAGTGCCTACCGGTAATATCATTTTCACCAAAAATGCCACAGAAGCGGCCAATATGCTGGCTTTTGGCATAGGAGAGAGTCTGGTGAAAGCGGGCGATAATGTGGTGGTAACCGAACTGGAACATCATGCCAATTATCTGCCCTGGCAGGAAATGGCCAGACGCAAAGGGCTGGATTTCCGTGTGGTTCCGGTTTCAGCCAAGAACGGTACACTGGATATGAAAGCTCTAGCCAAAATGACAGACCGTAAAACCCGGGTGGTGGCGGTAACACAGTTATCCAATGTACTGGGAATTAAACCCGACCTGCCGGCAATTATAGAACTGGCACACAAAAAAGGGGCACTGGTGATACTCGATTCATCCCAGGGAATCGCGCATGAAGCCACCGATTTTGGTAAACTGGGCGTTGACGCCGCCTTTTTCACGGGACATAAGCTTTTTGCTCCGATGGGCACCGGAGTGCTTTATCTAAGCGATTATCTGGCTGAACGGATGCCCCCGCTGCTGACGGGGGGCGGCATGATTGCCGAATTGCCGGATCACTGGCAGGAGTCTCCCGCCAAATTTGAAGCCGGGACACCCAATGTGGCGGGAGTAGCAGGTTTAGCCGAGGCCCTTAAATTCGTGACTGAGATCGGAATGAAAAATATAGCCGCCTATGAAAAAAAGCTGGCAATTGATTGTCGCCGCTTATTGTCAAAAATTCCGGAAGTAAAACTGTTCGGACCGGACGGTGATGATTTTCAGACCAGCATCGTGTCCTTCGACGTAAAAGGCGTACATCCGCATGATCTGGCCTCAATTCTGGCCCAGGAAAATATTTGTCTGAGGGCAGGGCACCATTGCGCCAAACCACTGCTGCAACGTTTCGGAAAAACTGCTTTGACCAGGGCCAGCTTCAGTATTTATAACAACCGTGAAGATTTAGACAGATTACAATCGGGAATTCTCAAAGCAATAAAAATATTTAAATAATGGATATTTACGGAGAAATCATTCTGGATCACTTTAAAAATCCCCGGCAGGCAGTGTTATTAAAAAATCCGGATCTGGAGGCTGAAGACCTCAATCCCCTGTGCGGGGATAAAATAAAAGTCATGCTGAAAGTGGATCCGCAGGGAGTGATTAAAAAATTTGGATTTCAGGGAGAAGGGTGCGCCATCAGCGTGGCCTCCGCTTCACTGCTGGGTGAAAAAATACTGGGCATGAAATTAAGTAAGTTTTTAAAACTGGATAATGATAAAGTTTTAAAATTATTGGGAATTCCCATTTCCCCGGGCAGGATCAAATGCGCACTGCTGGGGTTCAGTTGTATCAAGAAGGCGGCAACAATTCATCAGCATGATCAAAAAACAATTGAAAAAAAGGCCGGCCAAGGCGGCTAAGACTGCCGAGAAAAAATATTTTCGGATAATCAACCGCGTTTTGGACCCGGAACTGGGAGTGGGGGTGGTTGATCTTGGTTTGATTTATAAAGTGACTGAAAAAACACCCGGCAGGTTATCGGTCACCATCACTCTCACTTCAATGGGCTGTCCGCTGGGACCGCAAATCAGCGGAGAAATCGAAAAAATATTAATGTCCCAAAAAGGCATCAGGAAGGTGAAAGTGGAAATTGTCTGGGAACCGCCCTGGAATCCGGATATGATGAAACCGGAAATCAGAAAAATTCTATTTAGCGATAATTATGGCAAATTCCAGTCTGAAATTAACAAATAGATTGTTTTTCTTTCTGTGGCGCAAAAAATACCGGGATTTTGTGCTCTTTTCGCTGCTTTTTCTGATATTGCTGGGAACTCAATACTTTTTTCCCGGGCCGGTGGTAACACCAGACAATCTGACCACGGACGCCTTGACTGATCACGACCTCACTGTGCAAGTGGCAAGAGTGGTTGACGGAGATACTTTCGTTTATTTGACGGGCGGCGAGGAAGTAAAAGTGAGATTATTGGGTATAGATACTCCTGAAACCGTGGATCCCCGCAAAGAGGTCCAATGTTTTGGCAAAGAAGCCAGTGCCATGACCAATAATTTGATCGGGGGGAAAACCGTAAAGCTGGTCGCCGATACGAAAGGTGACAGCAGGGACAAATATGGACGGGAGCTCAGATACATTTATCTGCCTGACGGAACGATGGTAAACCGCCTTCTTGTGGAAAACGGTTTTGCCCATGCCACACCCGAATATTCCTTCAGCTACAAGGAAGAGTTTGTAAATCTGGAGAATCAGGCTAAAATACAGGAGAAGGGACTTTGGAGTCCCACAGCCTGTAATTAAACAAAAATGGAAATTAATTTAGCGGCACATTCCGAGCAACGGGTGGCAGTGTTTATAGATACCCAGAATTTATATCATTCCGCAAAATCAAATTATCACGCCAACGTGAATTATGAGGAATTGATGAAGGTGGCAGTCAACGGCCGGCGTTTGGTGCGGGCTTTTGCCTATGTGATCAAGTCGGAAGAAGGTACCGAGGAAAAATTCTTTGATGCCCTGTTGGATATCGGAATAGAGACCCGTGTAAAGGATTTACAGATTTTCCATACCGGGGCCAAGAAGGCCGACTGGGATGTGGGAATTGCAGTGGATATGATCCGCATGACAGAAAAAGTGGATGTAGTGGTACTGGGTTCGGGAGACGGGGACTTTTTGGAAGTGGTGAGATTTTGCCAGTCACGCGGCGTACGCGTGGAAATAATGGCATTTGAAAAAACAACCAACGCCAAAATTATGGAGGAGGTTGATCATTTTACCGATTTGGGAGCAAGGGATGCAGGATTTTTAATCGGGTCCAGGAGACTGCGGGTATCACGCGGCTATGTGCCGGCGGTTAAGCCTGTTCTGAAAGTGCAGGATATGAGCGGGACATATGGTGGCAGCAATCTGTCGGCTCAGAACAGGATGTCTGCCAACGCTGTGCAGAAAGTTCCCCCGACTATTTATGGCAGAAACAAACCCGGCAACCGCAGAGTAAAACCGGTGGTCGGAATGCCGGCCAAACCAAATCCGCCGCTCATGGGCGGCAAAACATTGATAAATGACGAGACCAAACATCTCGGGTCGATTGACAATGCTTTTGGAAATTATCCCAACAGCGGCAATCCGACCGGCTCAAGACAGTGAGTTTTTTGTTTCGAGGGGACCGGACCAGCGCGAGAGACCGTTTTGAAGACTGTCGGCCCGATAATTTTGTCCTTTCAGAAATTTTTCGGCGATGCCGCTGCGCACTCCGTGCTCACAGATGGTAACTATGGAACGGTCCGGGGGTATTTCCGCCAGTCGTTGCTGTAATTCATCAAGCGGGATATTGACGGAACCGGCCAGATGATGATCGGTAAATTCATAGGGAGTGCGAACATCGAGGAGAAAAAAATCGGAACTTTTGTCTTGGTATCTTTCCAGGAACTGTGCTTGATTTATCATTTCGGAAAAGGTAATTTTTTCTATTAACATTTTAACCAATACAAATATGTTTATTCAAGTAGGACATTCCGCCCCCGGATTCTCGGTGGAAACGGTGTTCAAGGATCAGTTCGGCAGAATTTCTCTGCAGGATTTAAAAGGAAAATGGGTGGTGCTGTTCTTTTATCCGCTGGATTTCACTTTTGTCTGTCCGACTGAAATTCTGGAAATGAGCGAAAAAATGCCTGAATTTGAAAAGCTGGATGCCGTGGTCTATGGCGGCAGCACCGATTCGGTTTATTCCCATCAGGCCTGGATGAAGCAGCTGGGACAATTGAACTATCCCCTCTTTTCCGACCTTAACCGCGAAATGAGCCGGGAATACGGAGTTTTGATTGAAGAAAAAGGACATGCCTTGCGCGGCACTTTTATCATCGACCCGGAAGGTGTTTTGCGTTATCAACTGGTACATGATTTGACAGTTGGCCGCAGCGCCGATGAAACCCTGCGCGTGCTTTCCAGTCTGCAGACCGGCGAGCTTTGTCCGGCCAATTGGAAGCCGGGACAAAAAACTCTTGGCAAAGGATAGAAATCGGTTTAATTTTTTCCAGGAATATTAATTAAACCCTTTCATGGAACAATTTGATTTTGTAATTATTGGCGCCGGCTGCGCCGGCGCCAGTGCGGCTATGTATGCCGCCCGCCTCAACCTAAAGACCGTTATGATCGCCGAAATGCCGGGCGGGTTGATTACATCCACCCATCTGGTGGAAAACTGGCCGGGCATCAAAGCAATTTCCGGGCCGGATCTGGCAACCAGTCTGGTAGAGCATGCCTTGGCTTCGGGAGCCTCCATGAAAAATGAACAGGTATTGAGTGTCGAACAACTGAAATTGTCCGAGGATGATTCATCCGCAGGGAAAAAGCCGGGGTTTGTCGTTAAAACAGCCTCGGGTGAGTATGCTGCGAAAACCGTCTTGTTTGCCACGGGCAGCAAGCACAGAAAGCTGGAAGCTCCGGGAGAAAAAGAATATGAAAACAAGGGAGTTTCCTATTGCGCGCTCTGTGACGGAGCATTCTATAGAGGAAAAGTAGTGGCCATTGTGGGTGGAGGAGACAGCGCGGCCAAGGAATCTTTACTGCTGGCGGAATATGCTGCTAAAGTTTATGTGATCTCGCGCAGCACACTTCACCCTGAACCGGTCAATCTCCAAAAAGTTCAGGAAAATCCCAAGATAGAACTGATATCCAATGCCGAAGTGGCAGAGGTGTTTGGAGAACAAAAAGTTAAAGGGATACGGCTCAAGGACGGGAAAACACTGGACGTTGACGGCGTCTTTGTAGCTATCGGACTCCTACCCAATTCCGAACTGGCCGAAAAACTGGGCGTGAAATTAAATGCCAGAAAAGAAATTGAAATCAACCGCAACAGTGAAACCAATCTCCCGGGTGTTTACGGGGCCGGGGATGTCTGTGATTCCCATTTCAAACAGGCAATTACAGGTTCTGCGGAGGCTGTTACGGCCAGTTTCTGGGCCTATGAGTACCTGATCAAAAACGACGTAAAGCTTTCCTGAACTGTAATTCATGGTATAATAAATAGATTACTTAATCTATTTGTATGGATATCATTTTTTACAGCGGCCTGTTGGGTTCATTGATTCTGGTGACGGGCGCAGCCTGGCCGGAGAGTAAGGATGTAAAACATCCGATGAAGGCCACAAAAAACTGGCTGTTTGCAGTGGGGGGACTGGTGATGCTGATTTATGCCTTACTCGGCTATCAGCAAGGCGGTCCGATTTTCTACGTGTTCCTGGAGGCACTGGTAATGATTGCGAGCGTACTGATGATGCTCAACACCGACGACCGGATCGATCTGGCGGTTATTTCAGTCAGCGGATTAATATTGATTGCCTGGTCTCTTTTCCTGTTTAAGGACATCGGAACCATTTTCTTTATTCTGGGTTTATCCGGAATCGGTTTGGGATATGCTTTCCAGATCGGCACACTCCGTAGAAATGTCGCCCTGGTCGGCGGCAGCGCGCTGATTGCGCTTTTCAGTTATATGGAAGCCAGCTGGATTTTCTTCTGGCTGAATACTTTCTTTGCAATTTTCTCCCTCTATCATATGCTGAAGACTCCTCCCCGCCATCAGGTGAGACCTTCCAAAATCCGCCGCAGAAAATAATTGCGGTAACTATTTTATGTTCTGCAGGAATCTCAGCAGCAGTCTGACTCCAAAACCCGTGGCTCCGGGAAAATCAATTTCCTTGGGCTTCTTGGGCATGGCCGGGCCGGCGATGTCCAAATGAATCCAGTCGGTTTTTTCCACAAAATTTTCCAGGAAGGCGGCGGCAGTGCAAGCCCCGGCCATGCCCGAATTATCCACGTTGTTCAGATCGGCAAATTTGCCTTTCATGCCCTTGCGGTGGTTTTCATGAATGGGCATTTCCCAAACTTCCTCGTCGGTTTCCAGCGCAGCGTTTTTCATTCTTTCTTTCATTTTGTCGTTATTGCCGAACAGCCCCGCCATCTGATCCCCCAGCGCCACGATACAGGCCCCGGTAAGGGTGGCGATATCAATCAGAGCGGAGGCTTTGTAGTTTTTGAGGGCATAGGATATGGCATCGGCCAAAATTAAACGGCCTTCGGCATCGGTATTCCCCACTTCTACCGTCTTGCCGGAATAGGTGGTGATGACGTCACTTGGTTTTTGCGAACCGGCATCCAGGGAGTTGTCGGTCAGAGGAATCACACCGATTACATTATGCTGGATCTCCAGTTCTTTCAGTAACATGAATACTCCCAGTACGGCAGCTGCTCCGGCCATGTCCATGTGCATTTCGGCCAGTCCCTGGCTTGGTTTGAGATTGACTCCTCCCGTATCAAAAGTGACCCCTTTGCCCACCAGTATGACCGGATCCTGTCTCCTGCCCAGCGGCAGATATTCCATGACCAGCAGTCTGGCTTCATGTTTTGATCCTTCATTGACCGCCAGCAACGCTCCCATTTTGATTTTTTCCAGCTGTTTACGGTCCAGGACTTTAATTTTTAATTTGTTCTGCGCACAGATTCGCACGGCTTCTTTGGTAAGTGTCTCCTCATTTACCAGGTTGTGGGGGGAATTAATCAAATCACGTACCGCGTTCACCGCTGTGGCAATTTTCAGTCCCTCCTCCAGATCGTATTTATTGACGCGGGTGATGTCATGGGAAACTATAATAAATTTGTGTATTACTTTTTGCTCCGCTTCTTTTTTTTCCTCTCCGGTCTTGAAAAGTGCAGTGTTGTAATTGGCCAGCATCAGAGCTTCCCCTATTTCCTGGCTATATTTCAAGAATTGCTGGTTCAGCACCACTGCCAGTTCCGGCAATTGCTGGCGCCTGAGCAGTTTGACCGCCGCTGCCAGTCCGGAACGAATTTGCCTGGGTTGGGCGTCTTCCTCTTTGCCAAAACAATAGAACAAAAACTTCTGCCCGGCCGCCGGACTTTCCGGATAATAAGTAAAATGTTCGTCACGTTTGCTTTTGAAAAAACCGGCTTTTTCCTTGGCCCGCATCCACTCACGCTGATCTTCGGAGAGGTTTTCCAGATCTGTAAAAAACGGAATCAGGATCACTTTTTCCTTTTCAGAAACAGTTTTTTTGTAGGCAGGTTTCATGTTGATTGTTTATTTAAAAATTCTTCAGCCCTACGCAGTACTCCCCGGGCGTTTTCGAAAGTAATTTTAGACAAGGCGCTTTCAAAATCCAACCATAAATAGCCCTGATGTTCATGCGATATTTTAATTTCACCGGAATCGGCCCGGGCCAGAAAAAAAGTCACGGTTTTGTGGACAAGTTTTTGGGGCCGGCGGAACAAATAGGTGATAGCCGTACTGAAACCTTCAAAGACCGAGTCCACGGAAATACCGGTTTCCTCTTCCAGTTCGCGGATGGCCGCCATGGTTTCGGTTTCGCCTTTTTCCAGATGCCCCTTGGGGAAATCAAAGTGTCCGCCCGGATAATGTAAAATCAGGTACTTGCGCTTGCCGTTTATTTCACGAAACAGTACTACACCGGCCGAGTATTCCCTGGTGTCAGCTTGATGTTGATTATTATTCACAAAAATTGATAGATCTGTTAACTGAATAATATGTTTTTTCCGGTGATTTTGCCAACTGGAAATATTGTGCTAATCTGGTGTCAGTTAACTATTAATAATATGTCCAGCACTTCCCAAAAACAAAGAAACCGGCAATTTGGCTTGAAGCTGCTTCTCATTGTCCTGGTGGCGGCTGTAATTTTTTCAGTCTGGTATTGGGCCGATAAAAACAACCGGACTGCCATAGCACCGGCTCCGGTCAATACTCAATCGGTGGTCAACTGAATATGTTCCCAGTTTTTGGCTTTTAGCCCGTTAACCGCCGCCTCCTGTTCGGCTTTTTGTTTGCTCGACCCCTGTCCTTCGGAAATTTTTTCTTTTCCCAGAAACAGTCCCATAGTGAAATTTTTGTTGTGATCGGGTCCGGTTTCCGAGATGAAAATATAATCCGGCGTCACCCCCAAAAGTTCCTGGGCAATTTCCTGAAAGCGGGATTTGGCATCTATATGCAAACCTTTTTCCAGTATCTGATCCAGCCGGCCCAGAATAAATTTACCGGCAAAACTATCGGCTCCCTGATAGCCCTGATCCAGATAAACGGCTCCAATCAAAGCTTCCAGCGTATTGGCCAAAATATAATTTTTCTTCCGTCCGCCGGAACGTTCCTCTCCCCTGCTCAAATACAAATAGACGCCCAGCTCCAGCTCGATGGCGATTTCCGCCAGATGTTTGCCCTTTACCAGAGCAGATCTCCAGTTGGTCAGATCGCCTTCCTCATGCTCCGGATATTTTTTATAGAGATAATCGGTGACAATCAATTCCAGCACGGCATCACCCAAAAATTCCAGACGCTCGTTATGGGCAATCTTAAGATCGCGATGCTCGTTGAGATAGGATTTATGCACAAAGGCCAAATCCAAAAGTTCCAGATTATTGAAACTCAGGTCAAGTTGTTCGATCAAAGCTTTGTATCTTTCAGCCAGCATGCTTGTCTTTTTTAGCCGATTTAACTTTCTTTTCTTTTTTTAATTTTTTCCCCTCAATAATGTGGGGATATTTATTCATGATGGTACTGAGCACCCCATTGATGAATTTGCTGCTGTTGAGGTCTCCGAAAACCTTGGAGATTTCGATGGCTTCGTTGATGGCCACCACCGGTGGCACATCCGGGGAAAAGATAATCTCATAAATGCCCATTTCCAGAATTACGCGATCGGCCAAAGCTATTCTTTCAAAAGGCCATTCGGGGGCTTCTTTGCCGATGATATCCCGGATTTCCTTCTTATGCTTAAGCACGCCCTCCAGTATTTCCCGGGCGAAACTTAAATCGGTCAGTTTATCAGAAAATTCCCGGCAATTCGATTCCAGATCAGGCTTTACCAGTTCGTTACGGAATTCGTAAGCGAACAAAGTCTGCATGACGGCGATTCTGGCCAGATGCCTGTAGCTTGCCATAGGGGCTCGAGTAAGTTGTTAAGTATCTTGTGATTATAGCAGACTCTCTGCCTATTTCCCAGTCGTTTTTTGACTAAGCCTTAACCTTTTTGACAACTGCTTTCTTGGTCTTTTCGCGCAGTTTCAGGGCTCCTTTTAACTCAAGATTTTTCATCTTATCAACAACTCCGGTGAGCTTCACTCTGGTCCTGGACATGAAAGTGCTGTGCCTGGACTTCGAGCGGCTCTTGGTCATCTTGTACTTTGGTACTGGATGCTTGGCCATAACTTTAAATAATTAATATTTGATACTATTTGTTTAGCAAATCTTTCAAATGTGCGAAAGGGCGGTTTTGGTCGGTTTCCGGTTTTTCCTCGGGCTCTTTTTCCCGCCGGCAATCCTTGCTATGCGGGGAATGGTTGAGGTTAACCCGACATGACTCACATAGCCCCCGACAGCGCTCAGAGCATACTGGAATCATTGGAAAATGCAAGATTATTTCTTGCCGCAGGGCTTCAGTAAGGTCGATCGACATATCCTGTGTCCTGATAAAATTAACTTCCAGTAAATCAAAATCTTTTTTGGGAGGTTCCTCATAAAAGTGCGCCTCGGTGGAGGCTATTTCGATGGACTGGGAAAACTTATCCAGACAGCGGGCACAGGTCGCGGCCAGACCGGTTTGCAGATCACTTATAACCACGGTAATGCCGTTTTTCATTCTGATCAGCATCAGCTGCGCGGTGATTGGTTCGTCCAATTTCAGATCGGGACCGAAGTCGGCCACGGCCTCGATTTCCTCCTTATAGGTGGCCCCGCGGCCGCCATTCCAAACCGGCCCGATTTTAATTGAGGTGATGTCTTTAATCATATGGTTGTTTACTAACGGCGGTTGAGTGCGCTCAGTAGTCTCAGGATGTACAGGAACAAATTGAAAATATCCAGATACAATTGCAGTGCGGCGTCAATATAGCGGTCTTCCGGATAGGTTTTCAGTCTTTGAATGTCATACATGGTATATCCGCTGAAAATTACCACCCCGATTCCGGAATAAATCATCTCAAAGGTGTTGCTCCAGGGCAAAAACATCCCCACCAGGCCGACGATAATCATGCCCAAAAGGGACATCATCAGGAATCCTCCCAATCCCTGCAGATTATAATGGGTGGTCTGTCCGAAAATCGCGCAGGCGCCGAACATCAGGGCGGTGGCGGTAAGCGCTTTAATGAGCAAATCCATGCCCCCGCTGGAGAGGGAGAAATAAGCCAGAATGGGCACCAGTGTCAGCCCTGTAACCAGCGCGAAAAGGGAAAACAGCAGATAATTGAGGGGACGGGTCCTGCTCCACCAGCCGGAAGTCAGGATCAGAGCCAATTCGGCAATAATCAAGCCGTAAGTGAGTGCGGGTGAAGTAACGAAATATTTAACCAGGTAGTTGAGCCCCAGGTAGGCGCCGGCAGTGGATACCGCGACCGCCAAGCCAAAAAAGAAGTATACTTTGGACATGAAAGTCGGGCCGAATGCGGCACGGACCTGGATATTTTCCTGTTCAATCATTTTTAGGGTGTTATGGCGGGCCAAATTTAGCATTTTTTTGCAGAATTTCCAATTTCATTTACAATACACATGCCCGTCGGAAATTTTATAAGGGCAGGCCAGTATGAAAAAGCTTATTAATATTGACGGAAGAACAGTTGCTCTGACATTAACGGGGAAAGGTGAACCGCTTTTTTTTCTGCATGGCTGGGGCGGCACCAAGGAATCCTGGGGAAAACTGACTGCTGAGCTGGAAAAGCTGGGTATCGACGAGGAAAGATCGCTGGTGGCGCTGGATTTTCCCGGTTTCGGAGAAAGCGAGGAACCCGTTCGTCCCTGGGGAGTTTCGGATTATGCTCATTTTTTTGAAAAACTGGTGGCCGGCTGCTACCGGGAATTTGACTGGTCCGGCAATTACGATTTGGCAGTACATTCATTCGGAGGCCGGGTGGCTCTGAAATTATTGTCCACCGATTTTGAACACCAGATAACGGAAAGGCCCGATAAACTGGTACTGATTGCTGCGGCTGGAGTAAAACATCAGCCCTCGATGCGGCTGCGGGCGGCCGGGGTGGCGGCCAAGGCGGGAAAACGCGTTATGAAACTGCCGGTGCTGAAAAAACTGGCCCCGGCCGCCCAAAAAATTCTTTATAGAATCCTCAAATCCCACGATTACGAAAAAAGCACCGGTATTATGAGGGAAACTTTTCTAAAAATTATTGATGAGGATTTGGCCGCTTCCATTTCCCACGTCAAAAATCCCGCTCTGGTGATCTGGGGCAAAAAAGATTCTTATGTTCCCTATTCCGACGGTCTGATGATGCACAAATACATTCTGGGCAGCCAACTGATCACCGTACCCGACGGCAGACACGGCATACATAAAACCCACGCCGCCATGCTGGCTCCCCACATCGCCGATTTTTTAAGAAAATAAATGCAAAATCTGATCAACAATCTGATTTTTATAATAATTCTGGGGTCGATTATAAATTCCACACTCTATTATACTTATTTCTGGCAACTGAAAGAGTACCGCTGGGACCGTCTCAGGGATTTTCTGCGCACTCCGTCTGGTCGGAGCCGCTTTTTTAACATATTCTGGTGGGGCAGACTGCTGCTTTTGCTGGTCTCGCTTTCGGGTTACCTGTTCATACCGCTGCTGGTTAGAGATCAGATACAGGCTTTGGATACAATGAGCCAGCTGTGGTGCAATATTTATTTTCTGACTTTGATTCTCTGTTTTGCCGAAATTTTCAACGCATCCTTTCGTTTTCTGCAGCACCGGTTGTACCGGCCGGATTTGACCGCCAAGGCTTATCTGATTGTGCTGATCACATTGGCCGGTTCCCTGGCGTACCCGGTCTGGTTGATTCTGGCTCCCGGCCAGGCACTGGTGTTCCTGCCGGTATTGGCCTTTTTCAGTCTGCTGACGCCCTTTATCAACGCCCTGGTAATTTTGTTTTTTTATCCGATCACTCTGCTTTCGAAAACACTGGTACTGTCCAGGGCCAAGCGTAAGATCGCCCGGCTGCAGGGCCTCAAGGTGATTGGTATTACCGGCAGCTATGGCAAAAGCAGTACCAAAGAATTTCTGGCCCAGATTTTAAGCTCAAAATTTAAAGTTCTAAAAACTCCTGGTAACACCAATACGGAAATCGGCGTGGCCAGGATTGTTCTAAAAAACCTGAAACCGGAACACGAAATATTTATTGTGGAAGCAGGCGCCTATAAAAAGGGTGAAATTCAGAAGATCTGCCGGATGGTTGCTCCCCGCATCGCCGTGGTAACAGCCGTGAAAGACAGCCATCTGGCACTTTTCGGTTCCCTGGAAAACATCAAGGCAGCCAAGTTTGAGCTGATTGAAAGCCTGCCGGAATTCGGGACGGCAATGTTCAATATCGGTAATGAAGGCGCACATGACCTTTCCCGACGCGCCAAAATGCTCAATCTGGCCAAAATTGTGACTTACGGGGAACATCCCGATGCCAACTTGCAGGCAACCGCAATTAAGGAAACCCGTGAAGGATTGGAATTCAAAGTGGAAGGGATACAATTTTTTGCCCCGGTACCCGGCCTGCATAACTTGAGTAATCTGCTTGGAGCGTTGGCGGTTGGATTGGAATTGGGACTGACTCTGGAAGAAATGGCGCCCGAGGTCAAAAAGGTCAAATTGCGGGAACACACTCTCTCCGTGCTGAACCCCACTCCCGAGCTGTCCATTATTGACGATACCTACAATGCCAATCCGGACGGCGTAATAGCAGCGCTGAATTATCTGAATACCTACACTGACTGGCAAAAAATCATTATTTTCCCGGGAATGCTGGAGCTGGGCAAAATGACCTATGAGGAACATGAAAAAGTCGGCAAAAAAATCGCCGAGGTTTGCGACTTTGCTTATTTCACCTCCCATGATTTTGGCAGACCCCTCCGTGCCGCCATGCGAGATAAAAAATATCAGAATTTTGAATTCATAGTAAATGACCAGAAAAAGTTACTGATCAGTCTGCGCGACCGGCTGGCCCAGAAAAAAAGTGTGGTGTTATTCATCAGCCGCGGCAGCGAACAGGTTTTAAAGAAACTGCAAAATGTGCCATAAATCCATACATATCGCTCTTTCCCCCAATAACACCTGGAAGGACACGATGACAGCCCTGGCCTTTTTGGTGCTTCCCTGGAACTGGTTTCGCTGGAAAAAAGGCCCCGCCGTAGCAAAGCTGGAGCAACTGTTTCGGGAAAAATTCGATGCCGATTATGCGCTGGCGGTGGGCAGCGGCCGGGAAGCCCTGCTGCAAATTTTGAGCAGTCTGAAGCTGGAGCAAGGAAGTGAGGTACTGCTGCAAAGTTTCACCTGCATGGTGGTAACCAATTCCATCATCTGGAGCGGACTCAAACCTGTTTATGCAGATATCGACGACCAATTTAATCTGGATCCGGAAGATCTGCGAAAAAAAATCACTCCAAAAACCAAAGTGGTGATAGTCCAACATACCTTCGGCGTCCCCGGAAAAATTACGGAAATTCTGAAAATCTGCCGTGAGAAAAATTTGATTCTGATTGAGGACTGCGCCCATTCACTGGGAGCCACGGCGGAGGGAAAGCAGGTCGGCAGTTTTGGTGATCTGGCTTTTTTCAGTCTGGGCAGATCGAAAGTAATTTCCTGCGTTAACGGCGGGATGGTGATCTGCAATAATCCCAGTTTCATTCCCGGTCTGACCGACCAGGAAAAGCATCTTAAAAACTGGGGAACTGGAGTGATTTTGCAAAATCTGTTACATCCGCTGATTTTCTCGCTTGGCAAATTGTTATACTCAATCGGTTTGGGGAAAGCACTGATCGTGGCAAGTCAGAAACTGAAACTGGTTAATCTGGAGGTTACCCCCGGCGAAAAAAAAGGCCATCGACCGGCTAGGTTTGTGTCACGGCTGGCCAATGCCATGGCGGCAATCGCGCTGATTCAAATGTCCCTGTTGGATCAATTCAATGAACAGCGACGCCGCGCCGCCCGCTATTACTTTCAACATTTGAAAAAAGGAATAAAACTGAATCCGGCCGATCTGGGCGGCGCGCACGATGGCGGCGCAGGCGGCGCAATCTTTCTGCGCTATCCCCTGCTGATAAAAAATCCGGCGGAGGTCAGGCGGGCGGCCAAAAAGCAGGGTGTGATGCTGGGCGACTGGTACAGCGTGCCGGTGGCACCGGCGGATGTTGATCAGTCAAAAACCGGATATCAAAACGGTCAATGCCCGCACTGTGAAATCATCAATTCCCGCATTCTCAATCTGCCCACCCATCACTCCCTGAAACAGCGGGACTGGCAAAAAATCGTAAAATTAGTAAATCAATATGCCGAAGATTAAACTTACCAACGACAGTTCCCTTTATCAGCTGGGTCAAAACAGGCTGAATCCGGAAAACATCTCTTTCCTGCAATCCTATGATTACGGCCAAATGCAGGCCAGACTTGGTAATGAACCGTTGTACATGCTGGTGGAAAATGATAACGGAGAAATTCTTTCATCTTACATGGCAATTCTCTTCAAAGCCAAAAGAGGCAAATATTTTTTTCTGCCTTATCCGGCGCTGGACTTGGAAACGCTGGATTTGCTGACAACTTTTCTGACCAACAATTTTCCCGGAAAGGGCGTGGATTTTCTGAGGATCAGTCCGCTGCTGACCGGCCTGCCGCAACATCTGGACTGGTTTAAGAAACTGGGTTTTCGGGACGCTCCCGTGCATATGATGCACCCGGAATTGTTGTGGCTGCTGGACCTGAACAAATCCGAAAAAGAACTGCTGTTTGAAATGCGCAAAAACACCCGTTACGCCCTCAAACAGGCCCAGAAAATGGGCGTTAAACTTCTATCGGGGGCGGATGAAGATTTGCTGCGGAAATTTTATGAAATACATCTGGAAACTTCCCGCCGGCAGCATTTTGTCCCTTATTCCTGGGAGTATCTAAAAGCCCAGTTGGAAATTTTCGGTCCGCGCGACGAGATAAAAATTTATCTGGCCGAGCATGAAGGCAAAATCATCGCCGGTGCCATCATCATGTTTTACGGAAAGGAAGGTGTTTACCATCACGGGGCATCCCTGTCCGAATACAACCGCATCCCCGGTTCCTATCTGATCCAGTGGGAAGCCATTTTGGAGGCCAAAAAGCGCGGGCTGCCCCGCTACAATTTCTGGGGCGTGGTGGAGAACGCTCCCAAACATCCCTGGTCGGGTCTGAGTTTTTTCAAGCAGGGGTTTGGCGGCACCGGAAAGGCACTTCTGCACTGTCAGGACAAGCCGCTGACCGCCAAATACTGGTTCAATTTTGTGGTGGAGACGGTGAGAAGAATCAGGAGGGGGTATTAGGAGTGAGAAGGGAATATAGAAATTGGAGAGTCCTTGACTTACTCTTTGTTTTATGTTATTTTCGACGCTATTAACTTAAAGCCCCTATGAAAGAAAATTTTGAAGGAGTAAAAGTTAGCGTTGAAAATGATCTTAGCAGGTCATTACAAACACAGGCTAACTCAGAAGAAATTTGCAATTGTGATGGCAAATTAAAGTCCGTTCTTGCCTGCCTCAGCAATGCAATATTTTCCCTAAATTCTAACGGTGATCTGGTGGAAGAAAGTCAGTCTGCATGCGAAGCAGCAATATGGTGTGCCCTGGGAGGAATAAGAGAACGTGGCATGCAAATTAAGAAGAAATATTAAGAAAGTTTTTCGCGCAACATTGCCTAGTCATCCGGGCTGTGGCTTCACTTAAATGCCCGCGCAGTTTGGCATTTTTTGCACACTTTAACCTCGTTGCGCCCTTCACGTACTGTGGGATTGGGAGTTATACGAAATTGATTACGACATCAGCACGTTGGGCGCTTCGGAATATCTCACAGCGGTTTTGGCTTCCCACAGCTGTTTTAAAATATATTCCCACCACAACTTGACAGACCTCCGCCACCCGTCCCGGTGGCGTTTTTGGCTTATTTCTGCTAATATTCGGCTGTCTAACAACATAATATTTTCACTATTATGACCGACAAACAACTGTACAGATTATGTAAAAAGTGGGGGCGGGTGGCGTTGAAGGCGCGCCGCCGGTTTGCCGGGTTGTTACCAGAGGTGAGACGGCGTGGGCTGTGGGAGCGGCGGGGATTTGCGTCAATTTACGAGTTTGCGGCACGCCTAGGAGGACTCAGCCATGAACAGGTGGATGAAGTATTGCGGCTGGAGCAGCGGTTTGCCGAAATGCCTCTGCTGCACGAGGCGTTGGTAACCGGAGAAGTTAGTGCCGGAAAACTGGCACGGGTGGCGGCAGTGGCAACTGCTGAAAATTCCGCTGAGGTTTTACAAATGGCCAGGCAGCTCACTTATGCAGCTTTGGATATAAAAGTGAAAGAAATCAAAACTGAGAATGGCTTGCCGGAAACTAAATCCGCCACTAAAAGTCTGTGCGCACAGGACATCAATGCCCCCATAGCATTGGTGAATTATAGTAGCGCCACTCAAAAAACTTTGGCTGAGCTCGGCATCAGCGAGCAGGTGGCGGAAAAACTGCATGAACTGAAACGGAAAGGACTGGATCTGAATCAGTTGCTGAAAGAAATGCTGGAAAAAAGGGGGCAGGAAATCGCTGCTGAGGAGCTGCAGGTTCAGGAAAAGATGGAACATGAACTGAAAGACCGGTCCAGATATGTGCCGGCAGTTGTGAAACGATTGGTTTTTGAGAAACATGGTGACAAATGTTCGGCGGGGGGTTGCGGGCGGCGGGCTGATCATCTGCATCATCTGCGGGAGTTCGCTTTCGGAGGCGGACAGGATCCGGCGAATTTACGACCACTTTGTCGGGGGCATCATGAGCTCGTGCATGGAGGGCTTAATGATTGCTCATAGCGGCATCACAGACATAGGTAGAACAATAAAAAATGAGCCGGTCGACAGTTTATTCTGAGGCAATAGCTTATCAACAAATTAACCTCGTTTGTCTTGACCCTCTTGGCTCAAAAGTCTAATATTGCTGTGATTTAATTTTGCCCTGAAGTTCGCGAAAATTCGCGGTAGCTATACCTCCCTCCGGCTGTTGTTGTTGAAAGGATATTTTCAGGGCCTGACGAAACAAAACAAAATTCAAATGGCTATTTTTAAAAAGACTCAAAAGGTCGCCGGTGGAAAATTATTTATTGCCCTGGATATCGGTACCGAAGTGGTAAAAGCGCTGGTCTGTTCGGCGGAAGGAGACAGAGGCAGAATTCTGGGTGTGGGAAGGCAAAAACAGCGGCTGGGCGATATGGCCAGCGGTGCCGTTACCGACATCGGCGCGGTGATCAATAATTGCAATGAGGCAATACGCAAAGCCGAGAAAATGGCCGGTGTGACGACCGACCAGCTGGTAATGGGCATTGCCGGGGAACTGGTAAAAGGCGCTACCACCACTATTTCTTATACCCGCCGCGAACCCGATACCAAAATTGATCTGGGCGAACTGAAAAATATTGTCCATAAAGTACAATGGAAAGCTTTTGATGAAGTCCGCTCCGAGATGGCTTTTGAGACCGGCTACAATGAGATTGATATCAAACTGGTCAATGCGGCGATTGTGGATGTGCGGATCGACGGCTATAAAGTGGCCAACCCGCTGGGTTTTCAGGGCAAAGAGGTGACTATCAGTATTTTTAACGCTTTTGCCCCGCTGGTTCATTACGGCTCATTGCAAACAATCGCCGCCGAACTGGATATGGATCTGCTGGCGATTACCGCCGGCCCCTATGCTCTGGCACGTTGTCTGGGACATGAAGACGGAGGGAATTTGAGTGCGATTTTCATTGATATCGGAGGGGGCACCACCGATCTGGCCGTGGTCAGCAACGGCAGTGTGGAAGGTACCAAGATGTTTACGCTGGGCGGCCGGTCTTTCACCAAACGCCTGGCCCAGGCTCTCTCGGTCGGTTACGAGGATGCGGAAAAAATTAAGCTGGCCTATTCGGGCGAACAACTGGAAAAACAGTCACACCGGATAGTGCGCGAAGCCATGAAGAGTGATTGCCAGGTATGGATTTCCGGAGTGGCGCTGACTCTGGCAGAAATTGAAAAAATCGATATTTTACCTTCCAAAATTTATATCTGCGGAGGCGGCAGCCTGCTTCCTGAAATCAAGGAGGTTTTGGACAGCCGTGAATGGACACAAACCCTCCCCTTCCCCAAGAAACCCGCCATTACTTTTCTGGAACCGAAAATGCTTGCCAATATGATTGACGAAACCAGACTGCTGAAGGATCCAATCGACGTGCCGACTGTGGCACTGGCCAATATCGGACTGGAATATGTCGGCGAAGAACAGATTCTGGCCAAATTATTAAAGAAAGTAGTCAGACTGATGCAAATTTAGCTTATGCCAATACAAAAGAAAAAAATCAGAGTAGACGATGCGGACCAGGAAAAACCCGCCAAAAGGGTTCCCGTGTCCACTAAAAAGATACTTTATCTGGAAATTGACGATGAAGTGACGTCCATTTATGACAAACTGGGCAAAGTTAAATATAAAAATGTTTATCTGGTTATTCCCCAGCGCGCAGTGATTTTCCAAAGTGCCATCAATCTGAAAATTTTAAAAAGAAAGGCCGAGGATCTGGAGAAAAACATTTTCATCGTGACCAATGACAGCAACGGCTTTAATCTCTGCAACAGAATCGGTCTGCAGGTTTCGGAGAAAATTGAGGGGCAGGGTCATCCGGCTCTGATTTCCGGCAAGTTCAAGGAAAATGCCGAAAATGAAATCACCCCGCTTAAGGCTTCGGTCAACAGTCTGAATGAAGAATCCCCCAGCCGCAGAAACGAAAAGAAGTTTTCCATATCCGAACTGATCAAACGTACCACCGGTGGAAGGATTCAGATCATGCCCAAAGATTTCAACTCTTCGGCCCGCAATGCCGCTCAAAAGAAAGCTGCCGGCAACCAGGGTAAATCTTCACTGGTACTGATTGCGCCGAATAAAAAAGCCCTGTTCGCTCTGGTAGCGGTGAGTGTGATAATCCTGATGACCATTTCCTATATTGCCCTGCCGGGAGCCACGCTGATTCTCACTCCCAAATCCAATGTGATAGAAGTTCCCAAGAACATCATTCTGGCAGACGTGGACAGAAACCGGGCCGAGCTGGACACGAGGCCCACCAATATGATTCCCAGTTACAGAATCACCACGCAAATCGACAAAATTTTTACTTTCCAGGCAACCGGCAAAGATGCCCAGGGAGGGATCAGCGCCAGCGGCAAAATAAAGGTCAAAAATATCAGCCCCAATGACTGGCCACTGGTTCCCAAGACCCGTTTCCAAACGGCCGACGGACTGGTTTTCAGAATCAGCAAACAGGTCATGGTGCCCGCAGGTTCCCCGGAAAAACCCGGTGAACTGGAAGTAAGCGTGGTGGCGGACCCCGTGGACGCCTTTGGACAACCCACCGGCGAAAGAGGCAATCTGCAGGGCGAAGTGAAGTTTTTCCTGCCGGCACTGTCGGCGGAGAACCAGAAAAAATTATTTGCCGTCAGCAACGGACCTTTTGTGGGAGGTGTGACAAACATAGTCAAATTTATCAGTAAAGAGGATGTACAGGCGGCACAATTGAAAATGGAAAATGATCTCAAAACATCAGCCGAGGCAGAACTGAAAGCGGTAGTCACCAAGCGCAACGAAAACCAGAATACCAAACTGGCTTTGCTTACCGGAAAAAATATCATTGAATACGGAACACCGAAAATAGTTATTCCCACCAATCTGGAAGGCCAGAAGCTCGACTCATTCGACGTAAAAGGATCGATGGTGGTCAGCGGCGTGGCTTATGATCTGGACGAATTGCTGAGCATACTGAAGCGTGAAATCCGCCTGAAGAAAAATCCCGAGAAAACTTTGGCCAGCGTTGATGAAGATTCACTGACTATGAAAATCGTGGATTACGACAAAACCGC
The DNA here is from genome assembly GCA_963677745.1 of Candidatus Altimarinota bacterium. Lineage (GTDB taxonomy): Bacteria > Patescibacteriota > Gracilibacteria > UBA1369 > UBA1369 > UBA1369. The sequence goes on along the minus strand of OY782391.1, from coordinate 1,167,046 downwards.
CCAAAAAATTACCGTTACCGCCACCATCCAGGGAATTGAGGAATTCGAAGTCAGTCCCAAGAAAGAAAACGGCGAGCGTCTGATCAAGAAAATCCAGGAAAGCATTGTCGGCAAAGATATCCGTGAAGCGCGAGATTTCATCCAGAATCTCCCTGAAATCGAGCGCGTGGAAATCAAAACCTGGCCTGCCTGGGCGCCTACACTGCCTTCGGTTCCCGATAATATTAAAGTTGAAATAAAAAGATAACCTTTTAATTTTATGAAGAAGCTGATTGCTTGTTTGTCCCTGATAGCCATGTTTATCAGCGGCTGTCAGAGTGTTCCCCAGACTCCGGGCGGCGACCAGGCCGGCCCCGACGGCCAGTCTGCATCTACCCCGCTGAAAGAACTGACCATGGATGCCAGTTACAGTTGGACTCCCGAGCTGGCCCAGCAATACATCGAACAGGAAAATGTTACACAGGTTTCCTATTCCGGCCCTTTCTATTTCGGGACTTTTCTGGGAATGGATGAATATACAAAAGGCTATACCAAACAGCGTGACGAAAGAGCCGACCAGATTTTGAAAGTAGTGGATCAGTCCGTGGGTTATCTGAATGAATTGGACGCCAAGGTGCGAGAGGTGCGTACGATTTTCGACCGTTACTTCCTGACAATTGCCGTGTTCGCACCGAGCGCCAAGGAAGAACTTTTACAACAGATCGATCAGGGCAATGAATATGCCGTTTATAATTACCAGAAACTGGTTTTCCTGAATTCTCTGAAAGATGAACTGGCCAAAATGGAAAAGAGCGCCGAGTGGGGTTTTCTGGCTTATACCAAATATTATCTAACTTTCAACCTGACCCAAAGTTATCAGGATGAATTGGCCTTTTTGTACGGGAGGCTGGCCGGTCTGGAGATGATTTCCGCCAGTTACAATCTGGAAGGTTATAAAACAATCAATGACCAGCTGGATCAGGAGATGGGCCAACGCAGCAAAGACATTGAAAAACTGATACAAAAACTGGCTTATAACGGAGCTTTACTGGCCCATGAGGAAAAGCTGCTGTTCACAGCCGACCATTATTATGTGCAGGATGTGGTGACCAATATGAAGGCCAAATTGCCCGAATTAAAAAAGGCTCTGGCAGATTATCAGGGCGGAAAAGAAGCGATTGATCAGGACGTTCTGGCCATGCTAAATGAACAAATCGGAGAATACGAGGAATTCAGCAAAAACCTGCAGGCTTACCTGGATTCAGTGCCGGAGGAAGACCTGCTGAAAGAACCGGAATTCAAAGTGTCCGGTCTGATTCCGGTGGCAAGAGCCGGATTTATGGACACAGCCGCCTGGTTTGGCGGGAAAATTGTGGACGCCGGCGTGGCGGTCAAAGACACGGCTCTGGATTATGGATCGGCCGGTGTCAATATGGCCTGGGACGGCACCAAATATGTAGTAAATAAAGGCGCGGAAGTAGCAGTGGCAGGGACCAAAGTAGCCGGCAAGGTTATCGGTACTGCTCTGGACGCAGCCAGTGCAGTAGCCAAAACCCCCATGGATGTGGTCAACGGCGTTTATTACGGCAACAGCGCCAAGCAAGTACTCTCCACCATCGGCTCCAATTACGTAGGAATTTATAATAATTTCCAGGCTGGGACACAGGGACATCAGGTATATTCCGATACGGTGAAAATTCTGGATGAATCTGACAAAGTCTTTGCGGCAGGAATGGAAGGTATGACCAAACTGGTAATGGGAGAAGGAGTAACCAGTAAAACGGTAGGTTTTGCTGCAAAAATCGTCTCCGGTTTCTTTACCGGTCTGGGAAAAGATGCCATGACAGCGCTTGACCCTAACACCTCTACAGCCGATACGCTGGTGGGTCTGCTGGGTGTTGGACTCAGTTGTATCGGTGGGTCGGGCAGTTTTTTGAAGGGTTCACAGGCCCTGAAAATTGCCGGAAGCAAAGTCGCTTCCGGTTCCAGCAGTCTGGTCAAAGGATTGATGGCAATTGACGGTGCTGCAATTAAAGGCGGTATTACCAACTTTTTCTCGGGAGGACTGAAAGGCGCTTTCAAATCCTTGTTCAGCAAACAGGGACTGGATGCGGCGCTTAACGGAACCAAAAACGTATTATCAGCTACCAAGAATACAATCTCTTCCAGTCTGGACGATGCCTTCAATTTATTGAAGTCAAACGGCGTGGAAAATATCCCGGGCGCCTTCAAAGGATTATTTGAGAAAAAACGCATGCTGAGTGTTTTTGCGGACGCTTTGGGAATCGGTGAAAGCGCGGGCAAGGGTTTTGCCCCCAAGGCTTTAAGCTTCCTTAATAATATCGTAGGCAGCATGGCCGATGATAAAATCAAAGCCTGGGTCGGTGACGCCGCTAAATTTATGGGCGTCAGTACCCAAACTCAGGAGGAGATCAACGAAGAGGAAGTGAAATCCGTACTGAAAGCCGTGCAGCTGGAAATGTTTAAGCAATTAAGTGATCAGTATAATCAGGATATCAAAAAACTGGCCGAAGATTATCAAAAAGCCAAAAACGCAGGGACACTGGGACCCTGGGAAAAATTTTTAATTTCCCTGGTCGGAGTGGTTTCCCCCGGTTCTTATCAGGCCCAGGTGCAAATCAGCAATTCCACAATGGGAATCAATACCACCGGCGGAGGACCGATTTATTTTGAAATTGATGAAAATTTCAGTCTGACCTGTACCTCAACCCTCACCACCAAAGCCAGCGGCACCATGCAAGGAATGGCCGTTACCGGCGCAGCCACAGCGGTAGCCAATGGTTGCAGCGGTTCGGTCAATCCGGAAACAGGGGCTTTTACGGCTGGTGGAAGCTTTAACAGCACCGGTTCCAGCACGGTCAGCGGATATGGAGCCACCCAGACCACTCCCGCCAACATGACTATGGCCTTTGCGGCCTCAGGATCAATAAAAGGCAATGTCATCAACGGATCGATCAAGGTTGGCGATTACAGCTTTACCATAGTTCCGGCCGCCTACAGCGAAATCTAAAGTAACAATCTCCCCCTATTACATTGACTTGTTAGCCATTTTCTGGTTATATATACTCTATTTTAAATTGATATAGATGAATAGAGAACAATATCTCCGGAAATTTGGCCGAACAAAGATGAAAATAACGTTTTCAACGCTGGGAATTTTGTTGCTTCTGCCGCTTTCCAACGTCGCATCCGCCCAGACCATCCCCGACCTGTTTATGGTGCCGCTGGTTTCTCTTACTTCCACCGGTGCCGCTGTCATGCAGCCGCAAACCGGCGACGGTTACGACGCTTTACAGCAGGGCCAGCGCAATGCAGTCACTGGGCAGCTTATGCCGGGAAATTCCGGAAACAGCACCACTACTTATTTCAGCGGGACCTCCACCGATACTTATCTGGGAACAAACACTTCCCCTTCCGGTACGAGCACCGGCCGTTCCTATGTTGAATCCGGCAGCCAGTATGATCAAAGCAACTACATCCCCCCGCAATACGACGCTTTTGCCGAAGGCAGCATGAGTCAAACAGTAAAAGTGCCTGCAGCCTCCATCAAACAACTGGATAATGTTGATTTTCGGGTCAGTAATGACCTCCCCGCTTCCAGCGACCCCTATAGCGGCACTACCAAAACCGTTTTTACCTTGACCGCGGACGTATCGTCCAAGACTTTCCGCCAGGGCGAATTGGAATATCGCTGGGATTTCCAGAATGACGGCCAGCAGGACAGCTATTTTTCCAAACTCAAAAGCATTACCCACAGCTACAGGGAACCCGGTGAATATGAGGTAAAACTGGAGGTGCTGGACGGCTACGGACAGGTCAGTTCGGTCATAAAAAAGTTAACTGTCGTCTCCAACGACGCTCCAAATGCCTATTTCAGAGTGGATAAAATCGCCGCTCCCGTAAACGCCATTTTCCGTTTTGACACTTCCTTCTCCAGCGACAACCAGTACAACAAATCACAACTTTCCTATCGTTTTGACTGGGACGGAGACGGCAACTGGGACACCAATTTCCAGAAAAAGAATATCTGGAATCATCTGTACCGTGAGGCCAATACCTACAATGTACTGATGGAAGTACGCGATCCGGAAGGTGCTTCTTCACTTGCCGAAATCTCATTGAGCGTGCTGGACGACTCGTCTCCCACCGCATTACTGTCGGTGGAGAGAGTTAGCGACTTTAACTACAGGTTTGACGCCAGCCAATCCACAGATGACCACACTCCATCCCGAAACCTGAAGTTCCGCTGGGATTTCAACTATTCCGGCAGTGATGACATTATTTTTGATACCGGCTGGAATAACTCCGCCAAAATTACGGGCAGTTACAGAATCGGCGGATCAAAGATGATCAGATTGCAGGTAATGGATGAGCAGGGGCTGATTGATCAGACTTTTGCCCAGATTGAGGTGCCCTGGACCGAACAGTATGTCAATATGGCAGTGCAGGTTCTTTCCTAGCCATTCCCTCTCCTTCAAATTTAGGCTTTTTCAAATCAAATAAATTGTGTTATAATACAAAGATATATTTTTAATTTACGTTTAAAACAAACAAGCCATGAGAAATCTACACATCAACAACCGCGGACTTTGGATCGGACTGGCACTGTCCTGTACCGTGCTGATTATGGTGCCTCTGATTACAGGCGCAGCTCCTGCTGGCGGCCCCCCCTCCCCCAATCTGCCGGATGCTACTTTTAATTCGGTAACCAGCGGTTTTGGAACAACAGTTCCAACCAGCGGCGGTGTGTTCCAGGGCGTGACGCAGGGAGTGAATGCTTCCTCCACCACCGGACACGGTGTGAAGGGAACTTCTACGGCTGCCGGTGCCAACTACGGAGTCTATGGAGTAGGAACGACTGCCGGTGTAGCCGGCGCCTCAAGTAACGCAGCCGGTAATGGCGGTTATTTTGTAGATAATACAGGAGTCAATTACGCAAAACTGGGCAGTGCAGGATCTGCAGTAAATGCTTACTATTTTGGACCGGGTACTGGCGGTGCGGCAGTTACTTATTCCGGATCGGGCTTTGGCTCCGGATATACATATGAGGGTCAATTGGGTGTTGCCGGAACCAGCGCAAACTGGGCTTCAGGCTGGTTTCAGGCAAAGCAGGCTGGCGTTGAGAAGACAAGTGTTAAACTTGGCACTATGGATGAAGCGGTAAATGCCAAAGGTATAATTAAAAATGACAAAATGACGATTGCAGTCAACGGCGACCTGACTGATGCCGATACTGGTGCAACTGGTGCTGTGACTGTCTTTGATGATCAGGGTCTGGAATTGAAAAATAACACAGGTGGCATCTTTTTGGATGTAGACGGCTTGACCGGCGCAATTTCCAATCCATCCGGGGGAAGCGTACAAGTCAATGATGCACAAGGCTTTAAAATTACAGGTAGCGGAAGTGCTAATGAAGATTTTGATGTGGCGGGAAGAATCCGCACCGGATCCGATGGTAATCATAAAGGTGGTATTTGGCTCGGGAAGTCCGGCGATGATTATCAGTTATTCATGGGACAGATTGATTCCAGCCGTCTGGGCTTCTGGAATAACGGTTCCTGGAGATTTGCAGTCGATTCCTGGGGACATTTATATAACCCGACTGAGGATATGCAAATTGATGATGACGTGACAATTTTGAACAGTAAAAATTTGGCAGTATCAGGAAATGCCAACATAACTGGAAATACTTCCACCAACAATTTAACGGTGGGGGGCCAGATTACAACAACTTCTATTACGGGCCCAGCCGATCCAGACGAATATGGACAGACTTTAACAATTAATCTGGCAGATACCGTTGCCGATATGTATGGAGTTAGGTCGAAGCAATTTCCAGACCCCTGGTGGGCTTTTATTGCTTATAATGACGGTTATGACGATGGTGTTGTGATCAATGGGAGTCTGGGTGCCGATACTGGACTTTATGATTTAAAAGTTGGCGATGATATTGACGCCCCCAATTCTAAAGTCAAGGTTTATGGTACTATTAATTCAACCGGTAAAATTACTTCCAATGAGGGGTTTGGTAACTATACTTATTCAGATTCCGGCACAGTATCTGTTCCTGGTTCATCAACTGCAGGTGTGTCAATATACTGCAGTGCAGGTAAAGTTTACAGCTGTGCTTATAAGGGTGGTTCATCTCTAAGCGTATATACAAGCTATAAAAGTACTTTTGGCTCGTATTGCTATATTGGAGCAAGGAATAATTCCGGCACAGCAGAGAACTTGACAGGTTATGCGTATTGTATGGATTCAGCCGGCTAAATAATTATCAGGACGACAACTCAAACGCCTCAAGACAGGCGTTTTTGAGTTTTTCAGAAGAAGCCTGGCTACAAATTGCAGAATCTTTGGCCATTATGGCTTTATTACTGAGAATCGTTGTTTCACAGCTGGCTTTGGAACCTTCGGTATCCAACTTTGAACATTCCTGTACACTCCCTGAAGCAATAATTTCTGTTAATAGTGCTGATCTGTCTTCATTGGCCTTTTGTATTTCCAGTTCTTTTTGCTCCCTGGCTTTCTGTACCTCCAGATTAATTTTACAGGCACTTTGAAGATCTGCCGTACTTAACTTATCACAGTCAGTTGAATTATCAGTAATTTGGGCATTTGAATTGGCAATAGAACTATTTACTGTTTTGAGACAATATGCTTTGTATTTTGCATCAATGATTTTCTCACAAAATAACTTGTCTTTTAATTGCAGGGCCCCCTCAAAGGCTGCTTTGTCTGCTTCGCTGGCCGGTGTGGAAGGTGTTACTAAAGACTGGGTCGCGTTTTGATTTTTATCAACAGGCTCTTTAATACTGTTTATATTCTTTCCTGAATTGGTTTGAGGAATACCCTGTTGAATGGGAGTTTCCTCCTGACAGCCGGTCAGAATGGCAGCGGTGAGCAGGATAGCAGAGAGGGTAAAAATTGTTTTTCTGTTCATGGTAGTTGGATTAGGTTTTTATTTAATTGTTGATTATTGAAACTTTGTGGCTGCGACTATTTACAGCCCCAGGGATTTGCGAATGTCGTCGGCGGCGGCCTGGTCGGTGGCCTTCTTCTGATCGGCGTGATAGGCGGTTTCCAAATCCATCCAGTCCTGATAATGCTGCTTGGCCAGTTTTTCCAGCTGGGGAACATGCTTTTTGGATAGCTGGGAGAATTTGAATTTTTCCTCCTCGAAGATGCGTACCAGTTCGTCCACCTGGCTCTGCTTGAGCTTGGGAATAGTGTCGATAATGCGTTTCTTTTCGTCGCGGCTGAGCGAAATGGATCCGGCCAGCAAACGCAGGAAGTGCCCTTCGTCAAAAGTCAGACTGTGGGCGGGTACTTTGACCGTGAGCTCAGCCGGCAGCAGGGCTCCCAACTGAAAATTGGCGGGGGTGGTGTCCTCGGGCTGTGGTGCGGGGGGTTTCATTCCTCCGGGGGCGGGCATTGCGCCGTTATCCATCGGTGGCTGTTGGGGAGTGGATTGGTCTTGCATAGTAGTGAGAGTTTATGGTTGAGGTTTTTGCTTGAGGTAGGAATAAAGACTGGCCAAAAAACAAATCCAGAAAACGGCCATGATGATGGTATCAAAATAAAGATAATTTAGAAAGTCCTGAGACAGTTCTATCTGCATCTTCTGGAAATTGGAAAAAAAGTGATAGGGGAAATAGACCAGAATCATGGTGAAATAAAACCAGCGATATTGCCGGGGCGAGCGGGAGGCATGAATAAAGATCAGACTGACCAGAAAGGAAAATACTGCAGCGATTTCCAGCAGAAAAAAGGAGGAAAAACTGGTGTCGAAAGGCAGCGTAAAAAAAGGTTTAATCACGCTGAAGTTACTGAAAATTCCAATGAAGGAAACCACGGCAAAGCTGAGGAAATACAGGCCGCTCAAAAAGTAGGCCACGCGGGCGGGAATCAGCCAGAGATCCAGTTTATTCTGTAATTCTACCTGGGATTGGGGCTTGGTTCTGCCGGTGGGGGCGGGCGGCGCGGACTTCCGGGTTTTCTCAATCCGCTCCAGATCTTTCTGCAGACGCTGAATTTTCTTTGCTTTGAGTGGGCGGGTTTTGCTCAGACTGACTGCAGTCCGGACCTTCAATTGGGATTTTGGTTTGAGCATAGACAAACTGGAACTTTTACATTTTTAGGCAAAATTTATTTCTAGTTTATTTTGCTGCTTTATGATGTTAATTGCAACTCAAATTTTGTTTTTTTGGAAGCAATGCTGAAATTTTTTAAAAAAATATTGGACTGGCTGTTCCCTATCACCTGTGCCGGGTGCGGCCAGGATGATTTGTTGCTTTGTGAAGCCTGCCGGCAGCAGATCGTGGCACCCGAAAAGCAGCTGTGCCCGCGCTGCCGCAGGGACAGCGAATGGGGACTGGTCTGTCCCTTCTGCTGGGAATCGGCGTTGCGGGGGGTGGCGGTGGCTTTTAATTACAGTAAGGATGGGATGCTGGCCAAAATGCTACATTTATATAAATACGGTGGAATGACGGATTACGGGGCGGAACTGGCCAAACTGCTGAACTGCCGGGTTCAAAGTGATTTTAAGACGTTTATGGAGGACCATTTTGATCTGATCACCTGGACACCCCTCAGCCGCAAAAAATTGCGGCTGAGGGGCTTTAATCAAACCGAGCGGCTGGCCAAAGGACTGGACGTTAATCTGCCCCGGCAGGAGATGTTGATCAAAGTCCGGGAGAGCCGCCCGCAAATGGAGCTGGACAGGCGGCAAAGGCTGGAAAACCTCAAAGGGGCTTTTGCGGTGTCGGCCGCGCCGCTGGCGGGCAAGCGGATACTGGTGGTGGACGATGTGGCCACCACGCTGGCCACACTGGAGGAAATCGCGGAAACTTTGAGGCAGGCCGGCGCGGCCGTAGTTTACGGCCTGGTGCTGGCTAGACAAATGTAGTAGTTTAGTCTATGATCGGACCTCTATCCTGTCATATCCTGTCGGCTTTACCCGCTTTATTTACCTCCACTTCCCGATGAAGATCGGCATCGACGCATCCAGATATAAAATCAATGAACCCACCGGCGTGGAATGGTATTCCTATCATCTGCTCAACAGTCTGATTCCCATCCTGGGCCGTGACCACCATCTGGAAGTAAGCCTGTATACCCAGACCGAACAACAGTTCGACGAGGAATTGCCTTTTAATGTTAAACAAAGAGTGGTGCGGGGACGTCGGCTGTGGACAATGCTCCGGCTGTCCTGGGAACTTTTCACCCATCCGGTCGATCTGCTGTTTGTGCCTTCACACATTTTGCCGCTGTGGCTGCCCAAGAAAACCGTCGTAACCGTGCATGATATTGCCTTCAAGGTACCGGGATTTGAAAAAGCCTATGATTTAAAAAACAAATTTCTGCTGGAATGGAGTACCAGAAGGGCGGTACGCAAAGCTTATAAGATAATCGTCCCCAGTGAAGCCACCAAAAACGATCTGGTGAAGTTTTACAATTGTGATCCGGCCAAGGTCAGCGTGATTTATCATGGCGGACCAGACATCACAGGAGTAAATAATCCCCTGCTCAAAAAATGGTCCGATCAGGAAAAAGAGCAGATCCTGGGACGGCTGGGAATTTCGGAAAAAGACCTGGTGATGCTCTATGTCGGACGGGTCGAATTCAAAAAAAACCTGGTACGGCTGGTGGAGGCTTTTTCACGCCTGCTGAACGAATATCCGGATTGGAAACTGGTACTGGCCGGCAAGGAGGGAATGGGCTATGAGGAAATTGAAGAAAAAATTCTGGAACTCGGACTGGAAAACGATGTCATCGTCACCGGATATATCAGCGAAACGGAGAAAAGATATCTGCTCACCAAATGCCGACTGTTTGCTTTTCCTTCCAAATACGAAGGATTCGGACTGCCCATTCTGGAGGCTTTTGCCTACCGCCGCCCTGTTCTGACCTCCAAAGTCAGCTCCATGCCCGAAGTGGCCGGGAAAGCGGCCTTTCTGGTTGATCCGGAGAAAGTTGAGGAAATCAGCGTTGGACTGAAACGTCTGGTGGCGGACGGTGTGCTGATCTCCCGGCTGATCGCGGAAGGCGACCGGCAGCTGGCTAAATTCAGCTGGGAAAAAGCCGCCGAACAGACTTTTGAAGTTTTAACGGACTGATCGGGGAAGATATAACACTGTGGGAGATCTGGCGATGGGGAATCCATGGCAATATCGCTGTCCGTAAAAGTACAATTTATTTTATTTATTTTTTTTTGTACTTCTACAATGTCCGCCGGTCATACATTAGCGGCTGGTTAAGTTAACAAACGTAAGATTTTCTTACCTTTGCGAACTTCGCCGGTCCCCAAAAAGAACCAGGCAGGAGTCAGGATTGCCATTGGGGAAGGTGGGCTTTGATGGTTTCCAACAATTCGGGCAGGCCGGTGCGTTTCAGGGAAGAAGTAAAACAGGGATGAAAACGTTCAAACTGTTTTTTCACGACCTCGTAATCATAACCGGGCGGCAGCAGATCGATTTTATTAAATACATAAATTATCGGCTTGTGGATGGCATCCAGATTACCTAGTACTTCGTTGACCACCGAGATTTTGTATTCCCAGCGGGGATCGCTCAAATCAATCACATGCAATAGCAGATCGGATTCGATGGTTTCGTCCAGGGTGGACTGGAATGATTTAATCAGGTCGGGCGGTAAATCCTGGATAAAACCGATTGTGTCGGTGAGCAACACCTCGCGGCAGTCGTCGGGCAGGTGGAGTTTTGCTACGCGGGTATCCAACGTGGCAAACAGTTCGTCAGCGGCGTAAGCGCCCTTGTGGGTAAGGGCGTTAAGGAGGCTGGATTTGCCGACATTGGTATATCCGACTATACCCACGGAAAAAAAGTTTTTTCGGCGGCGGCCGGCGCGGTGCAGTTCGCGGTTGGAGCGGGCTTTTTCCAGATCCTGCTCAATTTTCCGGATGTTGGCGGCAATATGCCGTTTCATGATCTCGGTATTGGTTTCACCGATTCCCCGGCCGCCGATGCCCCCTCCCTGTCTGGAAAGTATCATTCCCATTCCGTAAATGCGCGGCCCCATATGGCGGAAACTGGCCAGCTCAATTTCCAGCTGAGCTTCCTTGGTCTGAGCGTGTTTCTGGAATATTTTCAGGATCAGATCAATTCTATCCCAGACCTGAATGTTAACCTTCCTCAGAATCTCACTCAGGTTATAGGTCTGGAGCGGTTTGAGTTCATTATTAATGATAAATATATTGGCTCCAAGACGCCGTCCCTCCTCCATCAATTCCTCCAACTTACCCGTACCCAGGTAGGTCTTGTAAACCGGGTTAAGTTTTTTCTGATAGGACTTCAGTAGCACCACCCCGCCATAAGTTTTGATCAGGCTTTCGGCTTCCTGCATGCGAAACTCGGCATCTTCACGCCCAATGTCCAGCGGCAAGCAGTCAACCAGTATTGCTCTAAGCATAATTTAATTCTTTTTCTTTAATTTAACATGAAATTTACCGAAATAAATGCTAAAATAATGGGATAGCTTAATTTCGGTAACCGGCTCAAAAATGGATCAGATTCTGTCGACAATAGTAAACACGGTCAATTTTGCACTTAATATCTGCGGAATAGTGTTCGTATTATGGGGAGGCCTGGAAGCGGCATTCCGCGTGCTGCTGGGAGATTTGAGCGGAAAAAATGACCTGGAAGTGGAGAAACAAAACCGCAAAAGCTTCGCCTCCAAACTGATCATGGGAATGGAGTTTTTTATCGCCGTGGACATCCTGACGGTTTTTGAACATTCCACCTGGGAGTCACTGGGCAAACTGGCCGCACTGATCGCCATCAGAGGCGCCCTGAGTCTGATTCTGACGCTGGAGATGCAATCACTGGAAAAACGGACCTCGCCCAAGAAATAAAAAAGAGCCCCGCTGCGCGGGGCTCTTAGGGAATTTTCACATTATTTCACGATTTTTTTTGTCTTCGATTTCCGTTCTAGTGCGCTTATTATTTAACCATCGGCTCGACACCATAGGAGATATTCCAGATAGTTCCGGCCAATTCGATCATCTTCAGTTCCCTCAGCGAGTCGGCCAGACTGTTGGCTTTGACCGCGCCCTGGGATACGGTATAGAGCGTGTCGCCGATATAGATAATTCTCTGGATGGTTTTTTCCCAATTGCCATAACCGTTGGCCAGTAATTCGGCCTGTTCCTGAGTGGTCAGATGGGTGATTTTGCCTTTGAGTTTGAAGCCGGTGGCCAGATCCAATCCATAGACATAAGCTCCATCGAAAACCGTCTTGGGATAAACATAGTTTGACTCCTGGCAGCTGTTCGCGCCGTCACAGCTCTGGTCGCAAATAGTTATGCCGTTCTCATAGGTACATTTGGATTGGCAAATCTTGTTGCAACTGTCGGGACAGGTGGAATAGGTGAAGTTCTTGCAGATCTGCGGTTGATCGGCCGGCATCTGGGTGACAGTAATGGGGAAAGCAATCAGATTCTTTTCCTTGTCGAACAGCAGGGCTTTATGATTGTACAGAAGTTCGGAATAAGTCCCCTGATCCCCGATCACTTCACTGTACATTTCTTTGGGATTGGTGGCATCAGTCACGTCAAACAAACCCATCTTGAAACCCCTGACCGCCGTGTAATAAATGAAATCCTGGTCTTTGGCTATTTCGGCCGGATCAACATCTTTGCCGAAACCGATCAGATGGTTTTCATCATAAGGATGCAGATAATCACTGTAGCCGGGTATTTTTAGTTTTCCCAGAACCTTGGGACTGGCAGGATTGCTCAAATCCAGGGCGAAAAGCGGATCAACATATTTGAAGGTAACCATATAGCCGCGGTCTCCCAGCAAACGTACCGAAAAGATCTTTTCTCCCGGTGCAATATCCTGCAGTTTCCCCAGCATTTTCATGTCCGGGCCCAGGATAAAGAGATTGTTGGTGGTGCGGCTGTCTCCCATCACATAACTGGTTTCAGTAGTGGCGATGCGGAAATTACTGCGATGCTCATCCATGGAAAACTGGTTGAGAACAGTGCCGGGGACCACTCCCTCGGCCTTATATTCCAGTTTGCCTGCAGACAAAGCGAATCGGTAGATCTTGGTGGAAGGGTTGTTGTTGTAATAGTAGGGACCCGACCAGTCGGTGGAGGCAACATACAAATTGCTGGTTGAGGAATAGACGTTGTCGCTGCTGCCGACGATCACACTGCGGGAAACCGGTTTGCTCAGATCATTAAGGGGAATAGCTGCAGTAATCAAGAAGTTGAAACTCTTCGGTTTCGGCATCAGTCGGATTTGATCGCAACTGGACACCGGTACAACCTTATCATCCTTGGAATCGGACATCTTGGGCAGATAATCGGCAAAATTGGCGATTTCCTGATTGCCTTTCCAGTAAGGGAAATAAGGGTATTGATTCAATACCAGATAAAGAGTGTCACCAATACGGCGGGAAGTGTTGTAACTGCCGTCAATATCGATAGTCCTGATCACTTTTGGTTTCATCCGGTCGGCAATGTTGACGATATAGACCTTGGATTTGGAACCGCCATAATAAGGAGGCATCATCTTGTAATCGCTGGTGACGGTATCGGAGGAGACCGTCGTATCGGCAAGCGGCATCGGGTAGCTGATACTGGCCGATCCCATGGCGATCAGAGTATCGCCGTTCACATACATCTCATTGGGATAGAAATATTCATCCTGGGGCCCCAATTGAAAACTGATCAGTTCTTTCATTTCGGAAGCCGGATAGGCGTTTACTATACGGATGGTATTGCCCTTGATCAGATAAATATATTTGCCGTCGTTTTTGATAACATCGGCTTCATCAACTCCAGCCTCCTGGATATTGGTGGTTGAATAATCGGCGGATGCTCCCGCGCCGGTATAAGAAGAAGATTTCGAATCACTGGTAGATGGCGCGGCAGCCGGTACCGCTTCTTCTACGGCTCCCATTCCGTCCAGGGGAATCGCGTCATATAAAATTGGATAGGGGGATGTCATGACACTTTTCATGCGGTCTTCCAGTTCGCGGCAGGATCCGACTGTCACCAGTCCCTCGCCGCTTAATTCCTGATAAGTGCGGCTGGTAAGATCCTGTTTATCGGCCTTGATACGCCAGATAATTTCGGACATCTCGTCGCGGGTGATTTTTTCGTCAAAATATTCGACGGAAAGCGGGATAGCTTTTTCAATCTGCAGGGCGGTTATGTATTTCTTGAACCAGGCAGAAGGATCGTCAGCACCCAGCTGAATCCGGAAAGCATTGGCGATGATCTTGGCAGCCTCGGCAAAATTGATCGGTTCGGCCGGTTTGAAAGTCCCGTCGGGATAGCCGTCCACCAGATTCAATTTCTTGGCGGTACAGACATAGGGAGCAAACCATTCGTCTTTGACATCGGGGAAGCAGTTGGAGCCGCTTACGTCGCTGCCCGCCACCGCACCCACCAGAATCTTGGTAAACTCAGCGCGGTTGATATTGGTAGCCGGTGCAAAGGTGCCATCCGGATAGCCCTGAACGACATTATTGTCCTTCAGATATTTGATGGCCTCGGAGTACTGTGTGTCCGTGGTGACATCGGAAAAAATGGTGGCCTGCTGGGCGATGGCGGCAGCGGGAATAATCCCGATCAAATACCCCATCAGGAGCAGCCTGGCTACCATGGAAAAAGATTTTTGCATGCTTAAATTGGTTATTGGCTTTGCGCCTAATATAACCTAAGTCAACCCTGCGGATTACTCTAAAGCCGCAAATTCGGGTTGTATTAAATAGAGATAATTTTCTAATTATGCAACTTCCCGCCCGGACCGATGTCAAAAAAGTGCCGTCTGTTCGCTGGAACTCTCCTGCTTTTGTTGCAGCACCGGTTGATATAATCCCTGTTGCAGTAACACCTTGACGCAGCGGGAGAGGGCCTCCACGTCTTTTTCGGCATTATGAGCCTCCTGAAAACTTTCATTAAGCAGAAACTGGTGTAATTCCATCAGTCGCGGCGCTTTATAGTTGCCGTTTTTTCCGGGCAATTTGCAGAGATTTCTGGTCCCTTCCAGACTGTCATAAGTATTGGCAGGCAGGAAGTCCCTGCTTCTGCCGATTCTGGAAAATTCATATTCCAGAATTTCCCGGTCGAAACTGAGGTTATGGGCAACAGCGAGGTCGGATCTGGCAAAAATATCCACAATCCGGTCGGCAAATTCGGCAAAGGCCGGTGAATTGGTGACCTGCTGGTCGGTAATACCGCAAAGTCTGGTAATTTCTTCCGGCACAGGTACGGGTGGTTTAATTAACTGGCTACAACGTTCCACTTCCACAAATCTTCTGGTGACGGGATCAAACTCAAAAGTCTGTGAGGCAAACTGGATGACATGGGGCTGTTCGGACAATCCAGCTCCCCTTTTGGGCAGACCGGTGGTTTCGGTATCAAAGATGGTGATGCGCATTGGTAATCCGGGATAAAATGGAAATTTAAAAGCTTCATAATTATCCTCAAGCCTGCGCAATTTGCAAGCTTAGTTAATAATAATTTTAGCTAAAAACAAACTTAATAAACGTAAGAAAATCTTACCTTTGTGAACTGCAATATTAATCTTATTTACCGGTTAGTTTCCCCCAAAGTTTACCCCACCAGGACTTTTTCTGTTCGGCCGGTTTGGGCAGAAAGGGCGGTTCGACCCAGGGTGAAGGATAAGTTTCGGTTTTGGCCGTTTCCCCCCTTCCGTGTTTCATGCTCACCACCAGATGATGGGGATTGGGAGACGAGGGATTGCCGGGCTGTATCAGTACTTTGCTCTGGGGATTTAGTTTGCTGAAAGCCGGGTAATGTTCAGGTTTTATGGGAAGATTTCTGAGCTTATTATTGATTGAGGTAATGTTCCCCCGAATTTCCTTGGCGATTTTCTGCTGATCTTCAACACTGCCGGACGCACCAAGATAAGACAACTGCTGATAGGAAGCCAGTGCGCTGGCATTCAGTTCATTACGGGCATAGGTATCAAACCAGTTGCGTGTAAAAAAGCGCATTTGCTGTTCCACTCCAAACAGACTGGCCAGGTCATAAAAATAATCCTCCAGAACGGCGCAAAGTTCATTCCATTCAACTTTTTGAGCGGAAAGCCTGGCCCAAAGGGCTATCACGTCCTTCATGGTGGTTTCAAAAATATGTTCCAGAGAACGAAGTGCGGCGTCCTGATTATGATATTCAGATTCTTTCAATAATCTCCGGTCATAAAGCTCGGCATTTAGCTTATAAATTAGCCGGCGTAACAATCCCTCCTGCCTGACTCCGTTATGAAATCCCCCGCGAACCAGCGGGCCCAGTAACTCATGCCGTTCCATTGATTCTATGACGTCGGCATAACCCTGCCGGGTTTCTTCGATGGTTTTGTTTCCGCGGTTGATCCTGCGGACTCCGGAATTGTCATCAGTCTGTTGGCCCGGAAAAAGTTTGGCAATTGGCTTCATGGTAATAATTAAATGATCTTAACATTTTACCATTTTCCCGGTACATAATAAAGACTTCAAACGTTTTAAATCAGCCAGTTTGAAGTTAATTTTACGAAGTATATGGTGCCGAGGGCCAGAATCGGACTGGCGACGCAAGGATTTTCAGTCCTTCGCTCTACCACTGAGCTACCCCGGCACAATTGAGGTGGGTTTTGATTGGTGAGCGGCATAAATTTAACTGAAACAAATGCAGATTTCAAACTATATTTGGACTATTTCAGTTTTTTTCGGATTAGACACTTGACAGGGTGAAATCTATGGTATATCATAGTATGATGATATTTGAAATAAAGACAAAAACTAACAAGTAACCAATTGAGATTTAGGGGGAAAGTTTGGTTTCAATAACAAACCGGTTTTAAAAACAAACATAAAAACCAAACCTGCGATTGAAGCCATACTCTCCCTCTAAACTTGCTGAAGTTACCTGAAAGCCGTTTCCAGGAGTCCACCAGGTTCCTGGGATGCCAAAATTATCGGTTCGGTGGTTATCCATAGGCCGAGTAAAGAGGTTTTGGGGAAAACTTTTGGATTTTTTATCTTGTACTTTTGTCGCAAGACAAAGTGTAAGAAAGAAAGTTTAATGAGAATTACTAGTCTTGGGCAGCAATGCTCAGGGAAAAGTTTCTATCTTGGATCCTTCGCGCTTCTGAGATGCTTTCTACTTTTAAGGGGCGACAGTTGGTTTAGGGGGTCTTAAATTGATACTTGAAAAAAAGGAGGACCGGTCTAGGGAGAAAGTTTGCATAAAACGAAGTGGAATTAACATTTCACAAAATCAAGCTGATACGATTTTGTGTAAACTCTCTCCCTAAACTAGCTAAAATTACTTTAAAAGTCGTTACTGAAAATCTACCAGGTTTTCAGAATGCTGAAATATTCAGTTCGGTGGTTATCCAAAAGCCGGATAGAGAAGTTTCGGAACAGACCTTTAAGTTCCAATCTGATTTTTATCGCAAGATAAAAAAGAAAAGAATATTAAAGAGAATTACTAATCTTAAACAGCAATGCTTAAGGAAAAGTGACTATCAAGGAAATTTAATCTTCCAGGTTGTAAGTTACTTTTAAGGGATTGAGGTTAGTTTAGGGAGTTTTTTGAACATTAAAAAACAGCGTTTCTATCACAGGGAGAAGGTTGCCTTTGGACTGTGACTTTTGCCTAAAATTTTTTTGGCACACAGTCCTCAAGGCAACCCTGTATGACCAAAGGCAACCTCTTCCCTGGGTACAGAAATAATTTCAGGATTTTTCAGTTTAAAAAGAAAACAATCTTTATTTATAAAGTTGCTTTCCCAATTAAAATGAAAGCATGTAACTTTTAAAACGGTTACCGTTGGACTTGGTCAATCTGATGCCTAAAATTGATTCTGCTACTCAGGGATTTTGAGTTTCAATACATTTCTTTTTTTTGTATAGTCCTTTTGGCTTGCACAGGCCTCCGGAACATTAATCCCGGGGTGTTTTTGTGATATACTGTGAAGATTTATCAAATACCAATAAAGCTATGACCGAGCTAGAAAACAAGCCAGAAGAGACAACCGAAACACCGGTAAGTCCCGATCAGATGGATCTGTTTGAACAGACCGGACCAGCCACCATGCGTTCAGCGGAAGCAGCACCGGCGACCACCTTGAATATTTCACATAAAACCGCTGAAACCGCCGACCAGGTAGCCGTGCAGACAGAAACAGCCCCGGCTGCAGAAACAACAGTAGCTGAAGAAGCTGCAGCGGTAGTCGCGGAAGAAACTGAACCATCGGAAGACAAAATTCCCAAGACAAAAATTATCGCCGCACTGGTTATCGTCGGCATTGCCGGATATGTGGCTTACTGGGTACAGGAACCGTTACAACTCAAATCCGACCTGCTCAGCTCCACGCCTGTAAACAGCGAAACCAATCAGACTACACCAACAGCCGGGGTAGCCTCTCTGGACTCTACTGAAACCGCCACAAACACTGACACTTCCACAGTAGCTGAAAAAAGTACCGATACTTCTTCCACTACCCCCGAAACCGTTGCACAAAGTACAGGCCCCAGCGTCAATGTTGACGTGTCCCTGTTTGGCTTTGAACCCGCGACAGTAAAAATTGATAAAGGAGCAACTGTGGTCTGGACCAATACCAGCACTGAAGATCAGACTATTATCGGCTCATCCACCAACGGACAAAGTTTTGCCAGCCCGGTACTTACCAGCGGACAGAGTTTCAGTTATTTGTTCGACCAGGATGGCACTTTTGAATATTACTCCACCTATAATCCTGCGCTTAAAGCTTCCATAACCGTAGGGACGGGAAGTCCCACTCTGACAACACCGGCCGAAACCGGCACTGATACGCCTGAAACGGCCGCCGGCGAAACCACTGAAAATGTTCTGACCAGTGCCATTGATGAAACAATGACTGCCCAGAATAATGAGCCTATCACCTCTCTGGAACCTGCAGAAACTCAGGAAACAACCGTAACTGAGGAACTCAAACCGGCCGCCGATGCTCCCAAGAAATTGGCCAAAACCGGCCCGGCTGAAACACTTTACCTGGGAATTATACTGGTACTGGCCTGGGCCAATCGAAAAAAGCTGCAAAAAGCTTTCAAATCATACTGATAAAATCCGGCAAATGTTGTGGCCGGATCCATAATTAGAAAGGCCGCCCGCAGGGCGGCCTTTTCTTGTTCCTTTCTATGTCCTTTCCTTGTTCACTTTACCTTCCCGGCGGAATACTGCTTTTCTATTGGCAAAACCGGCCCCATTGCCTAAAATGTACTTAAATTAACCCTCCCGGGCATGGACGCCATCAGCAGTTTTATTGCCAGCGGCATATCGCAGATCGCCAATATTGCGCGGGAATTTTGGCAAAATCTGATTTATTCCGACATGAGCCTGTGGCAGGTACTTCTGGATATTGGAATTGTGGCGCTGACCTTTTATTTCATTTTTTCGATGCTGAAAGGCTCACGGTCGGTAAGCGTTCTGCTGGGGCTATCCATTATTTTTATACTTTTTCTGATCAGCAAATCACTTAATCTGCTGGCCGTAGGCTGGCTATTGGACAGGTTTTTCACAATTTTATTGATCTCCATTCCCATCCTGTTCCAGCAGGAACTGCGCATGGGTCTGGAAAAAATCGGCAATACGCCTTTTCTGACCGGCGGGAAAAACCCGCAGGTGGACGCAATGATTTCCGAGACGGTAGCCAGCTGCGTCTACCTTTCGGAAAGGAAAGAAGGAGCCCTGATTGTGTTCCGACACGGTATTCCGCTGAAAGAATATATTGAGAGCGGGGTGAAAATGGACGCCCTGCTGAGCAAGGAATTATTGATTTCGATCTTTCACGGCAAGGGCCCCCTGCATGACGGGGCGGTGATCGTGGAAAACGGCAGGATCAAAGCTGCCGCATGCATACTGCCGACCAGCTTCGACAACAAGGAAAAGAGTTATGGGACCCGGCACAAAGCGGCAATCGGTTTGACCGATCACACTGACGCCAGTGTGATCGTGATTTCAGAGGAAAGAGGCTCGATCAGTTTTGCCAAGAACGGCCGGCTGGAGCGTGACATCGATGCGGCCAGACTGCAGCATCTGCTGCGAATTGTCCTGGAGCCGAAAGACAGAAAAAAGAAGGAAAAGCATTTGGTTTACCGCGACAGCCAATGAATATATTTAAAAATCTACATCTCAAACTGCTGGCTGTGATTTCGGCCGTTATTTTGTGGATGTTTGTGGTGGGAGTGGAAAATTATGTTTATGTTTTTCCCGGGAATCTTCCGGTTAAAATAATTAACATGGGAAAAAATGTCAGTGTGGCCAGCGAGATCGAAGGGGTAAAAATTCTCTATAAGACTCCTTCCGGATCCATCACCGCCAACAGCAATGATTTTGATTTGTTTCTGGACGCGGAAGGACTGGGCGAGGGGGAATATACCCTGCCGGTCGGATTCACCACTAAAAATGTTAAACTGGCGATTGTGGCGGTGGAACCGGCCAAACTGAAACTTAAACTGGAGGCCATCACCAGCAGGTACATTACCCTGGAAAGTGAAATCACGGGCGCTCCGGCCAAGGATTACGAGATCAAGAGCCTGAAAATAGATACAGAAACCGTGAATATTAGCGGGGCCGCCAGTGCCATTTCCGAACTGCAAAATCTGCCGATAAAAATTACTTTGGATGGCACGGAAACAGCCGATTTCAGCCGCAAAATAACTCTGGAAGCTCCGGCCGAGTGGAGTCTTTCCGGAAAAACGGTAAGTTTTGATCCTCCGGTAATTCAGGCGGATATTGAAATCAGAAAAAAGAATAACACTACGGATACAAATGCTTCCGGGACGGATTCCGGGACCGTGGTTGACGGAACGGACACTCCGGTGGAATCCGGCAAGGAACGAAAGACACTGATGGTCGAAGCAAAAACGGCGGATGATTTGAGTTCATCGGTAAAAGAGCTGCTGCCAAAAAATATTCTGGTGACCGTAGAGGGAATTCCCGAAGTGCTGGCGACTCTGGACAGCAACTCGCTCAAACTATTGATCAAGACCTCCAGCCTGCAAAAAGGAATATATGTTGTTAATTCCGGCGATATCGTTTTGCCGGCGGGAACCGATCTTAAAATCATCTCTTTCAGTCCGGAAAAGGTGCTGGTAAAATTCTAGCGCTTTCAATCCGCCGCATAATTTCTAAAACATGAAAATCGGTATCGTAGGACTGCCCAATGTGGGCAAATCAACTCTTTTCAATGCCCTGACCAAATCTTCCGGAGCGATGGCTGCCAATTATCCTTTCTGCACCATTGATCCGAATGTGGGTATTGTGGAGGTGCCGGATCCACGCATCGCCAAACTTGCCGAACTGGTTACTCCGGAACGGTTGGTACCGGCCGTCGTGGAATTTGTGGATATTGCCGGTCTGGTCAAAGGAGCCTCGACCGGAGAAGGGCTGGGCAACCAGTTTTTGGCTCATATCCGCGAGTGCGATGCAATCGGACAGGTGATCAGACTGTTCCGGGACGACAATGTTATACATGTGCATGGAGGGGTGGACGCCCGACGCGACCTGGAAATCATTGATACCGAACTGATACTGGCTGATTTGCAGACACTGGAAAAAAGGTTGGGCAAAGCCCATAGCGATGCCAAGTCCGGTGACAAGAAAAAAGTGGCCTATGCTGCCTTACTGCAAAAGATCGACGACTTTCTGCAGGGCGGGAAAAAAGCCATCGATCTGAATTTGACGGCTGAAGAACGTGAGGAAATCCGCGATCTTCATTTGCTTACCGCCAAACCGTTTTTGTATATTCTCAATATTTCCGAAAACGATCTGAAAACGATTATCGTACAACAGGTACGGAAAGATATGGGCCTGCCGGAATCGGCCAAGCTCATTCCTATTTCGGCCAAAGTGGAGGAGGAGCTGATTAATTTCACCGAGGAAGAATCCCGTGATTTGCTGGATGAGCTGGGGATTAAAGAGAGCGGGCTGAACGCATTGATCCATGCGGCCTATGACACACTGGGACTGATGACCTACTTCACGGCCGGGCCGAAGGAAGTACGGGCCTGGACAATACACCGGGGAGATACCGCACCGCGCGCCGCCGGCGTGATACATACCGATTTTGAAAAAGCCTTCATTCGGGCGGAGGTAATTGGCTATGACGATTATGTGGCTTGCGGCGGCGAAGTCCAGGCACGGGAAAAAGGCCTGCTGCGACTGGAAGGAAAAGAATATATAGTCAAAGACGGGGATGTGATGCATTTCCGTCATTCAGCCTGACCGGAAACCGCGCCGAAACAGGTAAAACGACCGAACCGACCAACTAAAAACAGGTGGTGTTTTTCAGCTATTATTTTTCGAGATGTTCAGGGGGATTTTTTTCCCGGTAATAAATGTATTGGCCGGTCAGATAGGCGAAAATCAGAATAACGCTGGCTAATACCCAGGCCCAGTCAAAACTGAGTTTGTAGAGATAGATTTCCAGAAAAATCGTGACCAGGGCGAAGAAACTAAGTACGTAAGCAACCTGCCAGAGGCGACTGCCTTCGCGGAATTCGGGAAAGCTGTTTTCGGTGTATTGTTTAAGAAAAAAGATCAGGGAAAACAGTATAAACAAGCCTGCGAACAAGACCGTGTTGGCAACCAGACGCACCGCTTCCGGACTGGTCTGCCACTGGCTGGTGATGTAATAGAGCGCCAGGGGATGTACGGCCCAGACCATGAAGGTGAAGATGCTTCCCAAAAAGAAAACCAGTTTCTTACCCCAGAACAGACGCTGTACCTGTTCCACGCCGGGAAGACTCTCCAGTTCGCGGCAGATGTTGGAGATGTCGCTGTATCCTTTTACCAGCATGTTGGCACGGTAGATAATCTTGTTGTTGAGATAATTGTATTTGGTATCTCCGGAAAGCAGAAAAAACGATTCTTTTCTTTTCTGGAGCCGGCTGATCAGTTCGGCAAAATTGACGCTGGAATCACAGGTGACCTTGATGGAAAGCTTGGTTGACTTTCGTCTGGTGAAACCGTTCTCACCGTTTTCGGAAAGTTCATTGGGGATGACGGTAGCCAACAGGTTGATTATTTCCAGTGTGGAAATTGATCCTTCCGCAATATGAACCAATAAATCTTCCGTGGTCTGGATGTTGAGGGCCGGAAATTGCTGGGCAATTTTCTGTAGTTTCCATTTGGACATACTGTTGACCAGTCCTTCGCCGGCACGGTCGTATTCCTTCTGCAGCATTTTCCGGCCGATTTGAACCTTGGAGGCGGAACTTTCCCTTCTGAAATACTCTTTCATGGTCTTGCGGGCCTGGGGAGTTTTGGCAAAGCTCATCCATTCATAGCTGGGCCCTTTGGGGTAGTCGGTGGTGATGATTTTTACTACGTCTCCGGTCTGCAGATGATAATCCAGCGGCACATTGTTGCCGTTTACCACCGCCCGGATGGCCCGGTTCCCCACCTCGGTATGAATGGAATAGGCGAAATCAATACAGGTGGCGCTTACCGGCAGATCACAGGTTTTGCCTTTGGGGGTCAGGACATTGATGCGATCCTGGAAAACATAATTTTTCAGTTCATCAAAATATTTGGATTCGGCGCTGTGTTCTTTTTGTATCTGCAAAGCGTCCTCAACCCAGTGGGAGCGCGGATCGGCACTGGTGAAAAGTTTGTGTTTACGGCCGTCAGGGGTGAAATAACTGGCGGCAATTCCATATTGAGCCTCGAAGTGCATCTGGTTGGTACGGATACAATATTTGGTATTGATACCCTTGATCCCGAAAACAGTGGTATGGAGGCTCTGATAACCGTTGGCCTTGGGCAAAGAAATATAATCGCGAATTTTGCCCGGATGCGGCCTGTAGAGGCCATGTACCGCCCCCAAAGCTTCGTAGCAGACAGCCACATCGTTGACGATCACATTGATTAAAAACGTCACCTCCAGTTCGTCGATGGTCTTTTTTTCACGCTTCAGACGGTTATAGGTTCGATAAAGATTTTCCTGATAGGAATAGACAATCGCGTCAATTTTATTATCCTTAAGAGCTTTTTCGGTATCCGTAATCATTTTCTCCATGTCTTTGGCGTGGTCTTTCCTCTCCTGCTGAACTCTTTCCTTTAATTTTGCGTAATCTTCAGGATAGAGATTGATAAAACATAAATCCTCCAGTTCGGCCTGCAACTCCTTGATACCAAGCAAATTGGCGATCGGGGTAAAGACCTCGAGCGTTTCACGGGCTTTCCGGAGTCTTTTCTCGGGGACGTCCATATATTCCAGCGTGCGCATGTTGTGCAGACGGTCGGCCAGCTTGATCAGCATGGTGCGGGGATCCTCGGCTACGTGGATGAACAGTTTTTTCATGCTTTCCACTTCGCGCTGCTGCATGTCATGTCGATAGTGGACTTTGGATAATTTGGTAATCCCCTCCACCATGTAGGCCACCTGCTTGCCAAAATGAGCTTCAATCTGTTCCAGCGTGTAGGTGGTGTCCTCAGGCACGTCATGCAGGAGTGAAGCAATCAAAGTCGGCTCATCCGCGTGAATCTGGGTGAGAATCTTGGCCGTTTCAAAGGGATGAACAATATAAGGAACATCGACCTGTTTGCGGGTTTGCCCTTCATGCGCCACCGCTGCAAAGATAAAAGCTTCACGAAATTTGCTCTCGTCAAATTCAGGGTTATAGCCCTTGATGGTGTCTATTAATCCCTCCAGATCAATCTGGTGTTTTTTTTCCAGAATCTCCAGCAGATCCTGTCCCCTGTTTTTTGGGCTCACCTTCATGGGCAGTTAAATGAGGTGTTTCCTGTACAAGCTATTTTACCATTCTTTCTCCTGATGTAAAATAACTTTTTTTTGTGATTAGTAAGGGGCAAAACCACATCCTGCAGGCAATTGTCTATTCGGCTTTTTGCGGCAACAGCGGCGGTTTTTTATGCAACTCATCGATAATCAATTGGCGGACCTGTTCAAAAACTTGTTTGGAATTTTTCATACGGTCAAATCCCAGTCTGGGACGGTTGGTGATATAACCGTAGTGAGGACGGCTGGGAACCGTCGCCAGAAGGGCGGATTTGACCATTTCGTCATCATAATTGGAAAGGATGGTTCGGATATATGATCTGGCTTGATCTTCTCCATAGACCTGGAAGCCCGCGCTGCCGGCCGAAAAGCAAAAATCGGCCAGGTCGGTGGCTTTTTGTTCCAGGGCGTCCACACCTTCCGCATATTGAACGTCGGGCAGGGCCAGGCGGACTCCTGTCACTTTACCGTTATCCAATTGTAAAATAAGGTCATTACATAATACCTCCCCGATTCCGCCGCCGGACTGTTCATGGATTCTTTGGACTGTCCGGGCTGACATGGCCAGACTGTTTTCAATTTGAGGTGCCAGATCACGAAGGAATTGGTAACCTTTGGCGGCGATTTCTCTTTCCTTTTCCGTCATTTTTTTATGAATCGCAGGAGCATCTTCCCTTTTATGAAAACGCAACAGATCATCCAGACTGGCTCCGCCGGTCAGATCGGAGGTCTTTTCGACCACCTGGCCCTGATCATTCAGGGAAAAATACTGTTCCTGACCAAGAACTTTGGCCCGTTCGACAATTTGGGGGGCGTGATTTTTGCCGGTGATCTTTTCCCTGACCGTTCTGCCCTTTCTAAGTGAGCCGGAATCACGTTTGCGATAGAACCATTTTTCCAATGTGAGCATCAGTCTGCCAAAAGTCGACTGGGAATAAACCGTCTCCTTTTTATCGAAATCGTGTTTCACGTCAAATCCGTAATATCCCATGTCCGAAAGATATTCTTCGGTTGGGAAGTTTCCCCTGCGCATGATTTTGTTGCTGAGATCCACACCGTCTTTGGCTTCGCGGGATTCCAGATCCATCCGGGCTCCGGCATCGTAGTGAACCATCGCTTCGCTGGCGGTGTCGGCAAGTCCGCGCTGCGACTCCTCATCGCCTTCGGAAGAGAATTTTAGGGTCAGTTCGGCCACTTTGGATCTTTCAGCCGTGGGCAGTGTGTCATCGCGGGAAATCTCTTCAACCAGATCAACTTGCCGTATATCCGGAACAGTAACCTGTTCAGGGCGGAATTGAACCGTCTCCGAGTCTATTTTTGCCTCCTGCTCCGAAATAATATCGTCGTTGATCGGATCAGGTTTTGAGGGGTTTTGATTAGCCATAATTCTTAAAATATTCCTGTTATAATTATAACACCTTTTTGAAATTCTCCAAATAGTCCGGCCTAGATGATTGTCCCGCAACCAAGGCAAAATTCGCCGCTATAAAAGACTGCAAACTGGCCGGCGGCGAAACCCTGGTCGGAGCCTTCGATTGTCACTTTTCCCCGCCGGCCGTCCAAAAGACTGAGAGTGGCATCATAAAGTTTTTCTCCATGACGGACTTTTACCTGCAGCTTCTGCAAATTTTGGGGAGTCGGTGGACCTGAAATCCAGTGTAAATCCTCCACTTCAAAGTGATCACGCTTTTTGGAAAGGTCGTGGTAGGTATTGGAAATATAAACGGTATTGGCAGCAATATCCTTTTTTATGACAAACCAGGGTCCTCCGGAGAGTTTAATCCCCTTGCGCTGGCCGATGGTGTAGAACCAATATCCTTCATGCCGGCCGACTATTTCACCGGTATCGTAGTTGATCAGATCTCCCGGTTTTTCCCCCAGATGGAAGCGCACAAAATCAGGATACTTGATATTGCCCAGAAAACAGATCCCCTGGCTGTCTTTGCGGGCCTGGTTGGGCAGCTTGAATTGTTTGGCCAGATCGCGGACTTCGGATTTGAGGTAGGGGCCGAGCGGGAAAACCGCGCGTTTCAGCTGCTCCTGATTGAGATGAGCCAGAAAATAGGTCTGGTCCTTGAAGGTGTCTTTGGAACGGGTCAGAAAATGCTGTCCGTCAATAACGGTTTTGTCAGCATAATGTCCGGAAGCAACCAGATCGAATTGCGGACCGATTTTTTCATAGAATTTCCCGAATTTGATTTTGGAATTGCACAAAAGATCACTGTTGGGGGTGCGGCCGGCTTTGATCTCGCGTAGGGCATAGGAAACCACCTCCTGGTGGTATTCCTTTTGCAGATTGATAATCTGCAGAGGCACGCCGCCGGCCGCACAGATCTCCCTCAGGTATTGCAAATCCTCTTCCCAAGGGCAATTGCCCAGGAAACTCAGCTCATCCTCCAGCCAGATTTTAAGATAAAAAGCGGTCACATCGTGGCCCTCACGCTGCAACAATTTCAGTACCACCGAACTGTCCACCCCGCCCGAGGCGAGCACTGCGATTTTCACCCTAATTTGCTGTTAATAGCGGGCATACTTTGAACCAAATTCCCCACAATTGTCAATCCGGCCTGAGAAAGTGTTTGCGATATAATTTTCGTTTGAGTTGCGGCGGTTTTCAGGATGGCAGTTGTGACTCGGTGGAATCGCTGATCATAGATTGGAGTTGTATAACCCCCTGTTCAGTTAGATTCTCTATAAAATTACTCATTTCGGAAGGAGTCAGTTTTCTGACTTCCTGGCCGGGAATAATTTCATAAACTCCATTGGGACCAAAAAGTTGATTGCGTTTAATGGCTCCGCGACCATAGATAACAGTATTTTCTCTGATCTTGCTGCCGTTACCGAACCAGATCAGCTGGTCACGTTCTTTCCCTCTGCCCAAAATTTTAACTTTATGTAAAACCACCATATGTTTGGCGGTATTGATATATTCCAAATCAATCTGTCCGTGGTGGCCAAGGATAACATTCCCTGTTCCTACAGTGGAGTCCTTGATCGTCGCACCAAGTAAAATTGAATCGCCATGCAGGTTACTGCCCAAAGCACTGACGTTATGAAGAATAATTGAACTGCCCAAAGCGGTTTTCACCAGATAGATACTTCCGTGAAAGACGCATTCATCACCCGCCTCAACTGAGTCTAAAGTCTTACTGCCGGAGGCATGGAAAGTAGTATGTGCACCCAAATTACACTTGTTAAGTTTTAACTTGTCCCCTTTGTTTCCTTCATCAAATCTTCCCACAAAATGTTTTCCAAACTCACTATTCCCTGTGATTTCAATCGGACCAATTAAATGAGTATCTCCCTTAAATCTGACCCGGTCCCAGTCCACCTGGCAAGTGGTAAATTCGCCCTGATAAGGGGCAATATCTCCTTCCTGTACACCATTCTTGACCTGATCCATATAATGCTTAATAAAGGCGGTACGATCTACCGGTAAATCCATGATCTGGACATTGTTGCCATAAGTATTGGCTTCAGTAGACCGGTCACTATTTTCGACGTGTTCCGGGTGGAATTTGCCAATCAACCGGTACATCAAAGGGAAGAGCCGGTTTTCACTGACAACAATACGGTTAAACTGGGTCAGGAAAAGTGAACTGGCTTCCACGCCAGCCTGATCCAGAATGCTATTGGCTTTCAGATTGCCGTTTACCCCGTTCTTTTCACTCAGTTGGTCAGGTGCTTCGGCATGTAAAATTTCCTGCTGTTGCTCAAAAGTAAACCTGATTAATGTCTTTACCGGTTCGGTGGCATTTTTTGTCATTTCCACATATTCTGCGGGGCTGACAGCAGGTTTCTCCGCTATTTCACGCGTAACCCTGAGACCCGGTGGAACCACGGTAAACGGTGGGAGTTTGATTTCTTCCTCAATGACCGCACCGTCACAGATGGTCACATAATCTCCGACTTCGACGTCATTTTCCAGGCGGCAATTGAAGCCAATATTGCAATTATTGCCAATAACCCCCTCGGCCAAATGTGTGCCAATACCGATAAATACATTATTTCCAATAGTGTAATTAACCATTTCGCCATCCGATGGCAGAAATTTAACTCCATGGGCAATGGAAGTGCCTTCGCCAATCTTGATTTGTACTTCTTGTCCCTGAGTAATTTCCATTTTACCGATTTCCTGGACATTGGAATTCTTACCGATTTCCACAAATACCTGATTCCATTTATTTTTCTTGAAGAGATTGGGAATAGCTCCGGGAGCAAAGAAAGAGGTATCGTGCTGTTTCAAATACTGACTGACATCAATATTTCGTTCGGCAAATTTGGCCGCATCGCTTTCCAGAATCAGATAGGGCATACCGGAAATTCCCAGTACTTCATGGGCGCGTTCTATTTGTTGATCGGAGTATTCAATGTGTTCGGAGTGTTCGGCCTGTTCATGATGTTCCTGTTGTTCCGGCTGTACGGCTAGTAAGGATTGTTCGGCTTGTTTGGACGACTCCGGGATTACTGGGTTCTGCATATTTGATTTAGTAACTTATAGTTAGAAAAACTTGGTGAAGATCGAATATATTGAATTTTTTGAATAAATCAATACGCTATATATAATAGTACAACATTTTACGTTTTTTGACAATGGGCCTGGGGCATTTTTGACTATCTGACTTGTTCTGTTCAAGGGGGAACATAATCTCTACAAACGCTCTTCGTAAAAGTAAGATTTTCTTACCTTTACGAATATCAACAGTGTATTAAATGGACTGCCGCTCCACGCCTCAATTCACCTCCCCCGGCATACCTCCCTGGTCCAGATGCTGCTGCATTTGTTTCAAATAGTCCCGATCGATTTTCTACACCTCGGGTTTGGCCAGAACAATCAGACGGTTGAGGTCAGTCCCCACCGGCGTACAAGTGATGAGGGTGAGGCGATCTCCTCCCTCCTGAGTCAACACGTCAACCTGGCTGGGTTTGACTACCTTTTTTTCCGAGACTATGTAGCGATATTTGGTCTGATCGTGATAAACGATCACTTCATCCCCTACGTCCACCTGATGCAACAACGCAAATACGTCTTTGAAACGACCCGGATCCCAGGGAAAATACGAACTGTGACCGGTAATCACAACATTCCCGCTGTCTCCGGGAAAAGCAGTGCCGGGAAAGTGCACCACGCCGTAACGCAATGAGTCCTGAATCTGTTTTTCCAGCGCCGACCAGTCGCGTTGAATCAGTTTGTCGGTGGGGACCCGGACAATCGGGACATTCTGTCCAATACGGGGAATAATTATTCGGTCGTCGGGAGGCGCGATACTCAGGTTAAGTTCGGGAATTTGTTTTTTGGTGGCCTGGGGATTGCTGATGATGGGCAAAGGTTTCTGGCCCTCGGGGGAAGCTGTTTTCAGTGCCTGCTGCTCCTGCTGCGTATAAGGATTGCTGTTCATCTGTCCGCGCAGCTGATCCAGCTTGCTCATAAACAGACGGCTGTATGAATCAAAATTGATGATAAAAAATAACACCGTAAAAACCACCGCTGTCACAGCAATAAATTCCAGCAGATGCCAGATGCGGTTGGTCAGATGCAGAGAACCTTTGGAAGCAGTTTGACGGGGTCTGGCAGAGGCTGGCCGGGCAGTCTTGGCAACAACGGAAGAACCGGCTGGCGCAGTCTGGTTTGGAGCGGCTGATGCCGAAGGGACTTCCGGATGTCCGATTTTGAAAGTGACCGCGCCGTCCTCAACAGGAATCGGGCGGCTTTCCGGCGTAGCTTTTGAAGTCTGCTCCTCTTTGTCCCCGAAGCGGTAGTCCGGCATGAAGTGTTTTTATACGTTGCTGAGTTTGGCCAGCAGATCCTCTTCCATTTTTTTCTCTTCCTCACTGCTTTTGGCTTCGGCGTCTTTGATGGCTTTGCTCTTTTCCTTTGATTCAAATTCTTTCCATTCCAGCAGATGCTTGTCGTTGAGACGATTCAATTCATCTTCATACTCCTTGTCCAACTGGGCCAGCTGTTCTTTTTCCGTGACCAGAATGCCGCGGAATTTTTCCACCTGCTCGGGCGTCATGACCGGCAGAATCTGGAACCAGTATTGTCGCTCCTGATCGTCCATCGACTCAGTAACTTTGATCAGTTCAACCAGATCCGGATATTTTTCGCGGACGATTTTGGGGATGGCAAATTTATCGGGTTTGACCGGGCCGGTTGAGGCCTCCGCTACCCCCTCCTCCAGGTTGAAGGCTTTTTTATTGACAGGCTGGGCGGGAGCTGCCGGTTGAGCGGGGACAGCCGGTTGAGCGGCTGCAGGCGCTACCACAGGAGTTGTTACGACCGGAGCTTGGGCGACCGGCTGTTGACCTGTTGAAGCAGCCGCCGGTCCAGGTGTCTGGGAAGCCGGTGAAGTCGGTGCGGGTCCTGCCGCTGTAATCTGTATGTCACCACTGCTGGGATCTGTTGGCATTGGTTTTTATATTGATATCCGTTAATTATACCAATTTTTCGCTTTATTTTCAATAAAAGCCGCCTGCAACCTTAATCAGATGACAAAAATGTCTCCTTGCTGGGTTTCAAGGCTTTCTTTAGCCAAACGCAGGGAGTTGACAAGATTCATAATCTGATAGCTGCCTTTAGCCCCCTCATCCCATAATTTCTTGATCTGGCGGATTTTGTGAATCAAAATCAGAATATCATAGTCTGCTTTGGCTTTTAGTTCTGCAGGGGCCTGCTCATAAACAGCCGGGTTGAGCAAGGTGGAAGGCGAATACAACTTGATTTCGCCGGATTCAACTCTTTTAATAATTTCTTTCAAAAACACCTGGTCTTTGGGATCAGCCTGATATTGTTTCTTATCGATGGCAGTCGGCTTATTGAGCATAAATTGAACTTCGGCGGTGGGATTGGAGGAGACAGACAGAGAACCTTCCAGATAGGCTTTGCGGATCAGATAAATTACTTTTTGGCCCTCGTTTTTGATTTCGACGACCTGGCTGCCCAGTTGAGTTTCCATAAATTCTCAAATAATTGTTCTCAATAATAATAACATTTTTCCGGGCAGGTTGAAACAATCTGAAATTTTGGTTAAAGTACCTTTGAAATATTCAAAATAAAATGGAGAAACACGAAGTTCAGGAACGGATTGAAAAGCTTAAACAGAAAATAACTGAGCTAAATTACCAGTATTTTATTTTAAACAAGTCCGAAGTTTCCGAAGCAGTCAGGGACAGTTTGAAGTTGGAACTGAAGCAGCTGGAAGACCGATATCCCGAATTCATCACGCCCGATTCGCCGACCCAGCGCGTGGGAGCTCCCCTCAGCGGCAAGTTTGACAAAATAGTTCACATCACACCGAAGAAAAGTTTGTCCGACGTCTTTTCCTTTGAAGAGGTACAGGATTGGGAAGAAAAAATATCAAAAATGCTGCCGCCCGACCAGACTATTCATTATCTGTGCGAACTGAAAATCGACGGTCTGAACATTACCCTGCATTATGAAAAAGGCGTTCTGATGAAGGCCATCACCCGGGGTGACGGAGTACAGGGCGAGGACGTGACGCATACAGTAAAAACCATTGAATCGGTCCCGCTTAAACTGGCCGAGGAAATTGACCTGGAGGTGAGCGGGGAGGTTTATATAAACAGCGAAAATTTCCGCAAGATCAACGAGGAACAGCAGGCCAAAGGAGAAGAACCTTTTGAAAACCCGCGCAATCTAGCGGCCGGCACGGTGCGACAGCTGGATCCGCAGGTAGCCGCCGGCCGCAAAATGTCGGCTTTTTTCTATGAAATCGGCCAAAATAATATGGAAGGAGTCCCCCGGCACCAGCAATCCTCACTGGAAAGAATGATGAACCTGGGGCTGCCCGTGGAAAGCCATTATCATTATTGCGAGAAGCTGGAGGACGTAAAGAAATTTCTGGAAAAAGCCGCCGAGATGCGCAAAGAATTGCCTTTCGAAATCGACGGAGTGGTGATCAAGGTCAATGAAAAAGCCCAGCAACAACTGCTGGGTTTTACCGCGAAAACCCCCCGCTATGCCGTGGCCTATAAATTTCCGGCCGAACAATGCACCACCAGAGTTCTGGATATTCATGTGCAGGTGGGACGGACCGGGGCCCTCACTCCAGTGGCGGTTTTGAGTCCGGTCAGGGTCGCCGGCTCAACCATTTCCAGGGCCACCCTGCATAACGAGGATGAACTGAAAAGAAAAGACGTGAAAATCGGCGATACGGTGGTGATTCAGAAAGCCGGCGACGTGATTCCGGAAATTGTCCAGGTGCTGAAAGATCTGCGAACCGGCAAAGAAAAAGAGTTTGTATTCCCGACTCATTGCCCGGTTTGCGAGTCCAAAGTTGAACGTAAAGAAGGTGAGGCAGTCACGCGCTGTTCCAACCCCGACTGTTTTGCTCAGGACCGGGAACGTTTCATCCATTTCGCCACCGTCATGAATATTGACGGACTGGGCGAGAAGGTGATCGACGCGCTGCTGGAAGCACAGCTGGTGGACGAGATTCCGGATCTTTTTCAACTGACCCGCAATGAGCTGCTGCAACTGCCGCTGTTCAAGGAAAAGAAAACCGATAAATTGATTGAGGCCATCAATAAAGCTAAAAAAACCGGACTGGAAAGATTTCTGTTTGCTCTGGGAATCAGACACATCGGAGAAGAAACAGCCATAGAACTGGCGGGATATCTCCGTGACGCCTGGATGGAAAAACAACATGAAAAGGAGGAGACGAAGGAAGCCGGACAGCAGGAAATGCAACACGGTCAGTCAGGGCTTTCCACAATCAACGAACTGCTTTTGCTGGCCCAGGAAATGACCATGGAGAAACTGGAAACCGTGGAAGGGTTCGGAGAAGTTGTCAGTGAGGAAATTTTGAAATGGTTTAAAAACGAAAGAAACGTCAACCTGCTTAAGAAACTGGAAGAAGTGGGGGTGTCGCTGATTGAGGAAGGGAAACCGCTCAGTTTGAAATTGAAAGGCCAGACTTTTGTAATAACCGGAACTCTTAAAAGCATGTCACGCGATCAGATCAAAGAAAGGATCAGACAGAATGGCGGTAAAGTTGTGAATGCCATAACCAAAAAGACCAGTTTTCTGATTGTCGGGGAACAGGAAAAAATCAGCACCAAAGATAAGGCTGCCAAAAAGTTGGGCGTCCCGATGATCAACGAAGAGGAGTTTTTAAAAATGATTGAATTATAAGCATGAATAGTTTCAAACAGGCAGATCAGACCAAACATCAACCAAAAGTTGCCCTGGTAGCCGAATTGCTGGTCAAAATGGGCGGTGCGGAAAGAGTCGTAAAAAAGCTTTCGGAAATGTATCCCGAAGCTACCGTCTATACACTGCTTTACGATGAATCCAAATGCGGAAAAGATTTTCCCAAGGAGCGGGTTCGCCCTTCGTTTTTGCAGAAATTCCCGAAATTCATACGGCGCCGCTACCGCTGGCTGCTTCCTTTGATGCCCTTTGCCATCGAGTCATTTGATTTTAGCGATTACGATCTGGTGATCAGTTCCAGTTCGGCTTTTGCCCATGGAGCACTGACCGGTTCGGAAACGGTGCATGTCTGCTATTGCCATTCCCCGATGCGCTATGCCTGGGATTATACTCATGAGTACCTGCAACAGAAGTGGTTTGGACCGGTAAAAAGGTGGCTGGCCACCCGTTCTCTGGAGAAAATCCGGCTGTGGGACAAGATTGCGGCGGACCGGCCTGATTTTTATATCGCCAATTCCCGGCACGTACAGGAAAGGATTGATAAATATTACCGTCTAAAATCAGAATTGATTTATCCACCGGTGGACACGGACAGGTTTGAGACCAATCCCGATCATGATGATTATTTTCTGATAATTTCGACGCTGACCGATTACAAGAAGATCGATCTGGCGGTCAATCTGTTTAATAAAACCCGAAAAAAACTGGTGATCATCGGCGAGGGGCCGGAAAGGCAATTTTTGGAATCGACTGCCGATATTAACATCGAATTCAAAGGCAGGCTCACGGATCAGGAATGCAAAAAATATCTGGAAAACTGCCGCGGCTATATTTTCCCTTCGGAGGAGGATTTTGGCATCACCATGATTGAGGCTTTGGCCTGCGGCAAACCTGTTCTGGCCTACAAGGCGGGAGGGGCCCTGGAATTTATCAAACCCGGTTTTAACGGTGAATTTTTTGACGAACAAAACCTGGCTTCGATGGAGGATGCTCTGGCCAGGATGCTATTGAATGAAAAAAAATACCACGCTGAAAACATCCGGAAGGATGCTTTGCGGTTTTCCACTGAAAGATTTGAAAAAGAAATTGCGGAATTTATCAAAAAATCGCTGGAATCAACAGCCGTCTGAATCTTTTGAGGCGACCGTCCGACAGTAACAGTTTGCCTATTCTGTCCAGAAATTTTGGTTTAACTTTCGGCGGGAAACGTGTAAAAATTAATGGCCAATAATGTAGCAATTATGTCACTATACA
Organism: Candidatus Altimarinota bacterium; assembly: GCA_963677745.1. Classification (GTDB taxonomy): domain Bacteria; phylum Patescibacteriota; class Gracilibacteria; order UBA1369; family UBA1369; genus UBA1369. Next base: position 1,131,856 of record OY782391.1, on the reverse strand, counting down.
GAAAATACCGCCCCAAAGATTTTCCCAGTCTGATCGGGCAGGAACATATTAAGGTGACGCTGCTGAACTCCATCAAGTCCGGCAAGATTGCCCACGCCTATCTGTTTACCGGTCCACGCGGCACCGGCAAAACCACCACAGCCCGTCTGCTGGCCAAAGCCATCAACGTGGATACCATGACCGAGGATGGCCGTTTTGACGACTCGGAATTGGCCGAGGAAATCGATGCCGGCCGGCTGATCGATGTGATTGAAATTGATGCCGCTTCCAACCGCGGAATTGACGAAATACGCGACCTGCGCGAGAAAATCAATTACTCCCCCACCAGAGCCAAAAACAAGGTCTACATCATCGATGAAGTGCATATGTTGACCAAGGAGGCTTTCAACGCCCTGCTGAAAACCCTGGAGGAACCACCTTCTTTTGTCTATTTCATACTGGCCACCACCGAAATCAACAAAGTTCCGGAGACGATTATTTCCCGCTGCCAGAGATTTGATTTCCGCAGGATTACCGAAGAAATACTGGTAGAACATCTAAAACAGGTGGCAAAAATCGAAGGAATTGAGGCGGAAGACGAGGCTGTCCGCATTCTTGCCAAACATGCCCGGGGCGGCGCCCGCGATGCCCTGACACTGCTGGAACAGATTGCCACCGGCAAGAAGCTGGATGCGGCCAGAGTCAAAAGCGTTTTGGGCATCAGTCATTATTCCGCCTGCGAGGAAATTCTGGAAATGATGCAAAACGGACAAACCGCCGACGCCATGCTGAAACTCGACCAGATATTCCAGGCGGGAGTCGACCTGGTGCAATTCAACCGTGATTTTCTGGACTTTTTACGCCAAAGACTGCTGGAAGCCGTGAAACAGGAGAGCGGAGCCAATACAGCCAGATTTATTGAGCTAATCGGGTATTTTCAGGAGGCCTACGAGAAACAAAAGTTTTCCTATATACCGGAACTGCCGTTGGAGGTGGCCATTGCCAAATCCGGGGTTAGAAACATGCCGAACCAGGATGAACAGGCCAGACCCACGCCACGACCGACTCAAATTACACAGATAAAAAAGCCGGACACGAAAACACAAGACCCTGAACTGGCAGAACCGTATTCCGGCCCTGAACCGTCGGAACTGTCCGAGGATACAAAAAACACGCCTGAACTGAAAGATTTTCTAAAAAAATGGAACAAAGTGATTGAAAGGATTCATCTGCCATTAGCCAAGCGCTGTCTGATGGCCGCCAAACCGGTCTCCCTGGAAAACGGCAATTTGACTTTGGCTTTCAGCAATCATTTCAACAAGGACAAACTGTTTGTGCCGGAACTGCTGGCTGTTTCGGAAAAGGCTATTCTGGAAGAGACAGGTCAACCCATCAAGTTGACGGGGAAAGTCGATCCCGGTCTGGTAAAGGATAATACGACTTCCTCCGGACTGGGGGAAACGGCTGAAGAATCCTCCGACAAAGCTGCCGAAAGTCTTCCCGCCGAAAAGTCCTCCGTCAAAAATAATGTGATTGAGTCCGCCCTCAATGTCTTCGGCGGAGAAATGGTGGCCTAGAAAAATTTTTTCACTGCAAGAAAAGCCCCGCCGTATGGCGGGGCTTTTAAAATCCAAGTTATTTCAGATTAAATTAATCCGATCCGGGCATCCGGACAGGCTTATTTCATAGCCTGCTTGTGGGACAGTTTGTAGCGGCCTTTTTCATCAATATCCACCAGTTTAACTTTGATGATATCACCTTCCTTGACCACGTCCTCAACTTTTTCCACGCGGTGGTCAGCCAGTTCGGAAATATGAACCAGTCCGTCTTTACCGGGAGCCATTTCCACAAAGGCCCCGAATTCCATAATCTTCACGACTTTTCCGGTAAAAATATCACCGATTTTTGGTTCGTAAGTAATGCGGTTGATCCATTCTTCCGCCAGTTTGGCGGCTTCCTGGTTGGTAGCGGTAATCATGATCAAACCGCTGTCCTCGATGTCAATCTCCACACCGGTTTCTTTGGTGATCTTTTGAATGGTTTCTCCGCCTTTGCCGATGACTTCACGGATTTTATCAGGATCAATCTGAATACTGGTAATGCGCGGGGCATTGGGAGCCAGCTCGGCCCGCGGTGCGGGAATGACCTTTTGAATTTCATCCAGTATCTCCAGGCGGGCTTTCTTGGCCTGGGCCAGGGCCTGGCGCAACAGATCAACGGACAGACCTTTGACTTTGATATCCATTTGCAAAGCGGTAATGCCGTCACGGGTGCCGGCCACCTTGAAGTCCATGTCTCCGGCAAAATCCTCGAAACTCTGAATATCTGTAAGTATCTTGTAACCATTGGCCAGATCTCCGTCATAAGTGACCAGACCCATGGCAATACCGGCAACCGGCTTGGTGATCGGAACTCCGGCATCCATCAGGGCAACGGTGGAACCGCAGACCGAAGCCATGGAGCTGGAACCGTTACAGGACATGATTTCGGAGACGACCCAGACGGTATAGGGAAATTTGGCATGTTCGGGGAGCACGGGCACCAGAGCTTTTTCAGCCAGATAGCCGTGACCAATGTCCCGGCGGGAAGGGCCGCGCAGCGGCTTGGTTTCGCCCACGGAAAATGGCGGGAAATTATAATGATGGAAATAAAATTTCTCACTGTCCTCATCCATGCTGTCCACGATCAGGGCCGAGCCCGGTGAACCGAGTGTGGCAATGGAAAGGGACTGGGTTTCCCCGCGCTGGAAAAGGGCGGAACCGTGTGTTTTGGGGAGCAAACTGGTTTTGACACTGAGAGGTCTGATCTGATCCATTTTCCGTCCATCCAGACGCTTTTCTTTTTCCAGGATGTTTTTTCTCATGTTCTTGCCGAACATATAATCAAAATGATTTTTCAAATCGTTTTCGGTGTAGGTCCCGGCTTCAATCTCTGCCTTGAACTTCTCCACCAGCATATTTTCCAGGGCATGGATCTTTTCCTTGATAGCCACTTTGGTGGGTCCGGTCAGATCATCCAGCATCTCTTTGGTAACGGTTTTTTCCACGGCATCAATGGCTGACTGGTTTTCGGGAGCCATGATTACCTCCAGATCGGCTTTGCGGAATTCCTTCATGAATTCTTTCTGCAGGGCGCAGATTTTCTTTATTTCGACATGTGCCAGATCCAAAGCTTTGAGAAGAGTTTCATCATCTATTTCCTTGGCCCCCGCCTCCACCATGGTAATGGCTTCAGCAGTTCCGGCAACCACCAGATCCAGTTTGCCGGTGGCTACCTGATCATAGGTGGGATTTACAACCAGCTGATCATTGACAAGTCCGATTCTTACGGCTCCAACCGGTCCGCCGAAAGGCATTCCCGAAATACAGATGGCGGCAGATGCGGCAATCAGTCCAAGCGGGGAAGGATCCACTTCCAGATCGGCTGACAGTACAGAGCAGATCAGCTGAACGTCATTGATCATGTGTTTGGGAAAGAGCGGGCGGATTGGACGGTCAATCATGCGGGAACTCAGGATGGATTTTTCGGAGGGGCGGCCTTCTCTTTTTATGAAACGGGAGCCCTTGATCTTGCCGGCGGCATAGTATTTTTCCTCGAAATCCACGGTCAGAGGGAAAAAGTCATTTCCAGGACGGGCATCGCCCATCACCACACTGGCAAAAACCACTGTGTCCCCCAGTGAGACCGTTACCGAACCGCTCGATTGATTGGCCAACAGGCCGGTATCAATTTTCAGCTGCCGTCCAGCCAGGTCTAGTTTGTATTCATTTGGCATTTTCTTATTCTTATTAAATATTAATTATATTGTTGATATTTTTTAACAAAAAAGTCCAGCTGCTGTAGCGTAGACTTTTTCAAGGATTCTGATCTGAAAAAACTTTGATAATTATATCAATTATTTTAACTCAAGTTTGCCCATCAGCTCGTCATAAACATCCTTCTCATTGAGCTTAAGGTAGTTGAGGAGTTTTCGTCTCTTACCTACCATCATCAAAAGTCCACGCCGGGAATGATTGTCTTTTGGATGTTCTTCCAGGTGTGAGGAAAGTTGCTTGATCCTGTTGGTCAGAATGGCAATCTGAACCTGGGGAGAACCAGTATCTTTCGGATGTACCGCAAAGGTCTGGATAATCTTCTTCTTTTCTGGTCTTTTCATTGGTGAATTACTAAGAAAATACAGGTTATTACACGCGAGCTATAATTTAGCAGAGCAGCTTCACATTGGCAAGCCATTATTTTTATGTTACATCTATTCAGGTCAAAGTTTTAGATCAAAGATGAATTATAAGCAAATAGTTGCGGAGGCTTGGCAGTTTACCCAGGAAAACAAAAAACTGGTGATGTGGTATGGAGCATTCCCCGCTTTTTTTGGGACCGTGGTAGGGATAGTCTATCTGGTCTACCAGTATTACGCGTTCCTTTCCTCCAGGCTTTTTGAGAATTGGAATAAGAGTTTTACCTATCTGATTTTCTCCACCGGCCTGGATTTTTTACAGACACATCGGGGAATCGTCGTTCCTTTGATCATCGTGGCCGTGGTGATGGTGATTTGTTATTTTCTGGTACCGGTAATTTGCCAGGGAGGTTTGATACAGCTGATTGCCAGACGCAGAAACGGGCAGGACATTCCGGCCAGGAAAGGCTTTTCCTTCGGGCTGATGTATTTTTTACCGCTTTTTGAATACACGCTGTTTTTCCAGATTGTCGGTGGTACCTCCATTTATACGGTTCTCGCCACTTCTCTCCGCAATTTTGGCTGGAAAGTTTTACCACTGGTAACTCCGGTCTTTATTCTGGCCTCATTGGCGGTTTTTGTAATCGCCATCTTTTTGACCTATTCGGAATTTTACATAGTTATTGATGAAGAGAAAGTTTTTACCTCCATCACCAAAAGTTTTAACCTGGTGGTACGGAACCTGGAGGAAACAGTCCTGTTAAGCATCCTGATGTTAATTATCGGTATCAGAATCGTAATTCAGCTGCTGTTTGTAATGCTGATCCCCGTGGTTGTAATTGCAGTGATTTATCTGATGACCTTGGCCAACTTACCATATGTCGGCATCTATCTGGGCGGCGGACTGGGAGTTGTCGGCTTGATGCTGGCTTCCTATTTAAACGGAATAATCCACGTTTTTGCCGTGGCTGTCTGGACTTTCACCTTTTTGAAACTTACTTCAGAAGTTAAGCCCCACGCTCGGGACAAGAGCGAATAACAGTCCGACATAGACGATAGTGACCAGCAGCAGCCTTTTGATCATGTTTTTTTTATCGAGCATGGAAAAACTGCGGTGTTTCTTTTTTGAATAGAGACCGGAACTGTATTCAACGGTCAATGTAATGAAGATGGCCAGACTAAAATACGAGATAATGAACGGGTTGAAAAACATTAATTCGAAGAGGTTTCCAGTCCCGATTGTCCGGCCGGCGAAAACCCCGTCAAAACGCCAGGCAATCAGGGTAACAACCAATAAGCTGACGTAATGGACCAGCTGATCCGCCCAGTAGGAAAAACTGTGGTGGCCGTTTTTCCGGTCATAGATTGCTTTGGTAAGGTCGATTGTATAGTGAAAGATGGCCAGTAATAAGGCCAAGGCTGCCACGGCCAGTCGGCCGGTGTAAACATATAAAACCAGTGTATTGAACAAAAAATGGATAAAAGCGTGGATAGTAAGCCCCCATTTGGATTGATTTTTCCACTCCACCAGATTGTCCGGCTGAAGCAGATAATCGGAAACAAGATGTGACATCAACAGGTAGAGAAAAAGCATGGTCGGCTTTTAGATAGGTAATTTAAGCGTTCTTTTCACGTGTCCCCATTTTGACCCTGTCCAGGAATTCCTTACTGAATTTCTCAGCCAGACCGGCATTACTGGAAATCAGATTTAAAAAGTCGGTTTTTTTGATGATAAAGACCTGTGTCGGCTCGACGGTTTTGGCCGAGGCATTGCGGGGAGTGTCGGAAATCAGAGCCATTTCACCGAAGAAATCATTGTCCGCCAAAACCGCTATTTCCTTATCAAAACTCGGACTCTCTCCCGGCTGATAAATTTTCACCATGCCCGATTTGATGATATACATCCTGTCACCGGCTTCGCCCTGCTTAAAAACCAGAAAATTTTCCGGATAATAATCCAAAGTGACGTTTTTGATTATTTCAGCGTGCAGTGTTTCGTCCAGCTCTTTAAAAAGGTCTATCTGCTTGAGCATATTGGCAATGATGTGCAAATCCTGTTCGTTTTGTATTGGCATGGTTTTGTGGTTATTACGTCTGATGATTATATCATAATATGACTGTTTTATCAATCACGGGAAGACATATCGCTAAAAAATTATAGTAGAATTTTGCTAAATTCCGGCTGTGTGTTAGTATTGACCGGAACGAGAAATAAACATGAAAATACAAAGTTATCCCACAAGAAAAGCCTACTCTCTGATTGAACTATTGATTGTCATTGGGATTATAGTGATTGTTTTGGCTTTTTCCCTAAACGCTTTGTCACAATCACAGAGCACGCAATTATTCAGCAATAATTTTGCCAAATTGTTCAGTCTGATCAGTAATGCCCGCAGTCAGGCTATTACAGGCAAAGGCCAGCTGGATTTCACTGATTTCGACCATGATACAAGAACCAATTTATCCAGTCCCCCGGATTATGTGACTCCGGCCAATTACGGTATTCACTTCCAGACGGACAGCGCCCCACAAGTCGTATTGTTTGCCGATATCAATCCTCCCGAAAGCGGAGCCATGGGGGCAAGACTGCGTTACGACGAGGGGACCACCTATGATCTGGGGCAGGACGTGGTGTTGGACAGTCTGTACCTGCCGGAAGGCACTATTTTGGATGTGCAGGACGGTACCGGCGCCAAGACCTCCGGCAGCATTTTCTATAGTCCCAATTACGCCGATATCAACTTTGAAAACCTGGACGTCAGTACATCTCCTTTTATAACTATTAAGCTCAGTAACCCCAAGCTGATGGGTTGCCGCATTATCACAATGCATAAACTGGCGGGTATTCCCGAAGTTGGTCCCTGCACTTAAGCCAAAATGAAACACTTATTAAGAAAAATCAGGTGGAGGAACCTGAGCAGGGCTGAGACCCTGTTGGAGGTTATGTTTGCCCTGGTGGTGCTGGTGATAGGTTCTGCGTCGGCCACTTCGATGATCCTGACCGCCATTGATGCCAGTATCTACAACAAAGACTCACTGATCGCCCTCAATCTGGCGCAGGAAGGGATTGAATATATGCGCAATCTGCGCGATACCAACTGGATGAAATACAGTGCCAACCCCAAGGGATGCTGGAATGCCAGGCCCAGTCTGTTGTCCTGTACGGGCCTGGCGCCAACGGAACGTCTGCCGGCAACAAACACCACTAACGGCATGATACTGGGGGATGTTCTCAATCCTTTACCGGTCACTCCCGCTCTGAATCTGGCCAACGGTGTCGTAAACGATGCCCCGTACATGCTGAAGAATTTTGATTTGAATCCCCTGGAGAACAGCGACAATGAATATAAACAGATAGGTGCTTTAACAGATAAGAATGATGATTATGATTTTATAGGTTCTTTCAAAGCCGCAGGTACTTTTGTTGATAATACAAAATTTTATCGCAGTATTAATATTGATTACAAATTAATCTCAGGTCCTCCCTATACTATTGGTCCGGCATTACCAACCACCGCCAATCTGATGGTCGTGACTTCGACCGTCCAGTGGCAGGGAGCCAGAAAAGTAACTCACAAGGTCGTGCTGACCAGCCTTTTAGCCAGTTATAAATGATCAATAAACCATCAATAATGCGGAGAGGTTTTACACTGGTGGAAATAATGGTGGCGGTGGGATTGTTTGCCTTTATCGGGACTCTTTCCCTGAATATTTTCATGAATGTTACCAGAATTCAGGCCAGACTTAACCTGGAAAACAATATCTATGAAGATGCCAGGTTTATGATGGAAAGAATTTCACGGAGCATCAGAAACAATGCCGTTGATTATGAAGAATATTTTAACAAATCAACCAATTCCGCCCATCAATATGGTGAGTTTTACGGTTGTTATGCCGCCCAGTTTTATAATCCGGGCATCGGAAAATCCTATCCACCGGGAGCTACCGACATTATCACCGAGCCGGGAGGACTGGGCGCACTATGCAATGACGGTAAACCCTACACGGGACAGGAATGCGTGGTATTTAAGCCGTCAATAGATCTAAATACCGGCAAGTATCCTTATCTTGGAGCCCTCCCCGTGCCGGCCCCCGATTCCAATGCTTTTTGCCCGATTTATAAATTTGGTGCAGCCGGCTGCACCATTAAAAACCAGAATAAGAAGGACGAACTCTATCTGATCAATAAAGAAGGAACCAGAAAAACCGTGTTTGCCCGAAAGAGAGTATCCGGCAGCCCTGAAAAATGGGGCGTGGCCATGATTGAAAAGATCGGGGACGATACGAACAAAGACGGCCTCACGGAAACGTGGTTGAACTGTGTTACCAGGGGAACTTTTTGCTGCAATACCGAAGATTATGATTGCGGAGGCCTGGCTACATTGGAATCCTCCCTGCTCAATGACGATCCTTATAAAGGTTTTGTGGCAATCAGCCCGCAACGCACGACGGTCACCCGGCTGGTTTTCAATGTCTCACCGGGAGAGGATCCTCATAAAGCTTTTGCCGAACAGGGATCCGTGGAACAGCCTAAAGTAACCATTACACTGGAAGCCAGACCCAGTAAGGATCAGTTGATCTTATTCGGTGGACTGGATGAGTCGGAAATCCCGAAAATCACTTTGCAAACAACCATCTCCACGCGTATACAGTCTGAAGTAAAGAGTTATCGCGGGGTGGATACCTATACCATGGGTACTCCTCCTGTCGATATCTGCAAACTGTCAGGATAAAAATATGATTACTCTGGTGATACAAACCGTCTTGCCCCGCGTAGAGCTGTTACTCCTGGATCAAAAGGGACGGATGTTGGCCGAAGCAGGGTGGGTTTCAAAAAAGGACGAGGTTAGAAAAGTGCCGCAGCAAATGGAAAATCTGTTAAAAAATTCCCGGAAAGAATGGAACGATATTTCACGGATTGTTTCGGTTGTCGGCGTCGGTAATTTTTCCGCGACCCGCATCGGGGTTACGATGGCCAATATCTTAGCACTGGCAATAGAAGCCGGAGGCGGCAAGGTTGATATTTTCGAGTTAAAACTGTCTTCTGCTACAGACCGGAGTCCCGCTTCTGATAAACTTGCGGAGCTGATTTCCGGGAAATTCCGGACGGGCTGGCCTCCGGTTAAAATAGCCAAACCCGTCTATGCTTCGGAACCGATGATTTCTCCGTCCAAAAAGAAAATTTTTTAATTTAATGGATGTTATACATAGTCGCCACACCAATCGGAAATCTGGAAGATATTACTGCCAGAGCTTTGCGTATCCTGAAAGAAGTTGATCTGATCGCGGCTGAGGACACCAGAACTTCCGGAATTCTCTTAAAAAAGTACGAGATAGGTACGCCCATGACTTCTTTCCATGCCTTTTCGGATGAAAGAAAACTGCAGGAGCTGCTGGATGCCTTGGTGGCAGGGAAAAATATTGCTTTGATTTCCGATGCCGGTACACCCGGCATCTCCGATCCGGGATTTCTGCTGGTCAGGGCGGCCAGGGAAGCCGGTATCGCCGTGTCCCCCCTGCCCGGTCCGGCCGCCTTCCTGGCTGCGCTCTCGGCCAGCGGATTACCTACCAACCATTTCCTTTATCTGGGGTTTTTGCCCATGAAAAAGGGCCGCCAGACTATGCTGAAAAGATTACAGGAAGAGGAAAACACTGTAGTTTTTTATGAATCCCCCCATCGTATCCAAAAGACCCTCAAGGAAATGGAACAATATTTCCCGGAACGTAAAATAGTGGTTGCCAGGGAAATCAGTAAAATTTACGAAGAGTTTCAGACCGGCACAGCCGACCAATTATCAAAGTATTTTTCGCAAAAAAATCCCAAAGGGGAGTTTGTGGTAATGATGGCCGGGAAAAGTAAAAATCACCCGGAATCCTAGGTGCGGTTACGGTGTTTTCTTTTATGATTGTTTTTGAGCTGCTTGCGGGCGATATGCAGGCTTAATACCTGGCTTCTGGTATCGTCCAGAAGCGCCAGAATTGATTTTTCATCCAGATCATGATCGGCAAATTGCCCCAGCCGGCGGGAGACTTTTTTAACGGCAATAGTGTAGCGTACCAATTGGGGATTGATATTGGATCTGCCGCGCCCTGATGATTTGGAGGGACTTTGTCCCTCGTTGGGTAATGCCTTCATGATGTTTTAGTAATCCGTCTGGGTAACTTCCACCCCCTGATAATAATATTTGATAATTTCCCGATAAGATTTTCCCTGTTTGGCCAGAGCAGTGGCGCCACAGCCGGACAAACCCACGCCGTGGCCGGAGAATGCCGTGGAATCGCACATCGAATCATCGACGCTGACTAAAAATGGTGTATCGGTCCAGCCCCATTTGTCGGCGGCGGAAATAGTCTTTTTGCCATCCGATTTGCTGAAATAAGGCGTCTTGATCAGTTTACCGTTATAAGTGACATATTGTCCGGCTGTGGCGGCGGCCAGGCGCGCCGTCTCGGGCGAGCGGGACTCAAAGGCATAACCGAGATACTTCTGGGAATAGTTGGGATCGTCGTTCAGGTCGAACGGCGCGCCCGGAAACTTTTTCACTACATCCATATAAAAACGGGCGTAAGTTCTGGCGATCACCATGATGGTTTTGATTTTCTCCGCGGGGGCGGTGGAACTTTCTTCCGCAATCCCCTTCAGATAATCTTCCAGCGGCAATTCATTGATGACGTGCAATTCCTTATTGTAAATCAACACCTCCAGCACGCCGCGGAACAGATTGTTATTGGCCTTATCACCCCAGGTATTGCGTCTCTCCCAGTTATCTATTCTCATGATGGTACCGAGTGAAGGCTGGAAACGCGGCCGGCCGGAAATGGTGTGAGTTTTCAGATTGCCCGTGACTTTGAAAACCGCTCCGTCATATTGGACGTTGACCTGCTGATCGGCTTTGAAGTCAGCCACTTTTTGGTTGCCTTCAAACAGCGAGAAATTACCGTTGGCGCTGATGACGGCCGGATTGCCGCGATAGGCCAGATCAACGCGGATATCACGGGGACGGCTTTGTGTATTGATCGTTGTTACCGCGATATTGGGACCGGTGGAAGCGGCGGCGGTCTTGGTCGACTGCGGGGCGGCCGCGTCTTCAACATCGGGAGTCATCAGACGGTCGGAGTTGCCGACTTTCACCTGCAAAAATGTATTATGATTGTCCATCCACTGTATCCCCTCTACCACCGGGGTGAAATATTCCCGGTAGATACCGTCCTGAGCGGGGATCTTAATGGAAAATTTAAAGGTTCCGATTTCTCCGGACTGGACCAGGTCTTCCTGCAGTGCAGCCAACCGCGGAGCGGGTTTTGCTAAAAGGACATTCTTGTGGTCACGCGGTTTATCGGCTCCCAAAGAAAGCTTATTGCTGCCGGTTTTCTGCCACGGAGCGGTCCCCTTGTTACGCAGTTTGATTGTCACGTCCACGGTTTCCCCGGCCTTAAATTCGTTTTTACCGTAGATGATGCTGATCAGGCTGTAATCGTATTTCTTTTTGGGTGCCGGCGCGTTTACCTGCAGACCGAAACTCAGATATCCACTGGAGGTCTTACCACCGATTACCTGTTGCAGATCGATCAAACCGGATCCCCCGACTGCCGTGGCATTCAAAAGAAGTTTGATCTCAACGGTTTCCCCGGGTTTTACTTCCCTGCCGGTTGTGCCGGTCAATATTTCCTGGGAATTTTTCAGAAAAGTCTGGGAATTTTTATTATTGATGACTTTAAAATACGTTGCTTTGTCCCAGCTCCTGGAGCCGATATTCTTCAGTCTAAGGGTAACCGTCTTTTTGGTTTTGGGCGGGATGGTGAAGACGGGAGCTCCCGTGCCGGCCCAGCCAAAATTGTATTCCGCACTGGTTTTGGCGCTGACGATGGCTGTGGTTTTGACCTTGGACAGTTGGCGGACCAACGGTAAAAGTTCAAACAGTTTGTCACCGGGACAGGCTGTGGACATAATTTCGCGATGTCCCATGATGTTGGGATAATTCTCACCGCGGAAAAGATCATCACCTTCCGTATCTATGTTGTATTTTTGGGCCTTTTCTTTGATCAGCGCGGTTAAGGCTGTAACTACCGCCTCCGGCGGATCCTCATCCTGGAAATTGCCGAGGACCGCAATACCGATGGAACCATGATTACCACGGCCGGCATGTGCTCCGACCACCATTTCACCGCCATAGCGACCTTCATAAATATTCCCCTGCTGGTCAATTATGTAATTATAGCCGATATCCCCCCAGCCCTTGGAAATCGTATGCCAGATGTAAATATCCCGGATGGCTTTCATGGGATCGTCAAGATCCTTGGCGGTGGCAGTGTGGTGGACAATAATTTTTTTGACGGATTCGGGATAACTGAGCGGCCAAGTGAGTGGTTTGCCGTTTTCGTCTGTTTCCACTCGCCTGGATTCCTTCAATTCATCCGCAAATTTTGTATAATAATCGTCTTCGAGCGTTACCAACTTGGCATCTTTTTGGGTATCCGGATTGTAGAGTCTGAGACTTTCATCGGCCCCCCAGTCGGCTCTGCTGATAATTTTCAGAGAGGAGGAAGTTGTACTTTTGCGCCGTATTGGCTGGGCGGGAGGTGTAACAGTGCTTTTCGGTTTGGCGGGAATCAGGGTCGATTCCGCTTGAGCAACCAGGCCGGTCGATCTGACCAGTGGCAGATCCGCCCCCGATTGGGGGGAAATACTGTCGGCCAGCAAATTGGTTCTTTGCTGCGGGGTGCCACCATTGATAAAAGTAAACTTTAAATTGTCCAGGATTGGAGTGTCGGTACCGGTCTGGGAATTAAGGCTTACTCTGTACTGATATCCGTCCGCCAGGCTGGTAGTTAAAAAAGACGATACTTCCCCCTGATTCTCTTCGCCATATTTGTCGTCGGTGCTGGCGTCCAGCTGATACCAGGCGGAATACTTGCCTTTACTTTTCAGTCTGACTTCAACTTCCACCGATGTACCTGCGGGCTGCTGCTGGCTCCAACTGGCTCCCAAACTGGAGAATTCAATGGGGGCTGCTTTTTCGGGTGAGAGATAGGTCACTTCCGGTTCATATTCAGCGGGAACAGTGGCAGATACGGCACGATAAAAGGGTTCCACGGGCTTGTTGGCAATTTTTTGGGCGGACACGCTTCCTGCCAGGAGAGAGAACATTATCAAACCAGCCAGGATCCGGGAAATTTTTCCATGGGCGGAACTGAAAAAGTTTCTATTCATGATGCGGATTAATTTATCTGGAAATTATAACATAAAAATAGCCCGAATATAACATCCCGTAGAGCTCTTCAGCTTGACACTATACGGCAAATGGTTAATAAGAAACCCCCGCCGGCGGCGGGGGTTTCTTTCATCAAGTTCAATAATCTCAGTGATTTTCTCTTACAGTGTCCCCTTGATCAGATTAGGATACTTTTGGATGAATGTCTTGAAGTTGGATAGAAAATTCGCCATGTCTTCTCTGTTAGCATAGTTGAAGACAGTCATACTATCATAGTCATCTTTTTCGATCAGATTGTATTGTACACCGAAGGAATAGGCCTCGGCGATCCACTGCCAGCCGGCAGGGTCATTGTTGTAGGCCTTCAAGATGGATTCAGGCAGGTTAGCTTTGTTGAGGGTGATGGTTACGCCCAAACCGTTACTGAGAGCCTGCTTAAAGATGGCCAATATTTCGATGTAGTTTACTCTTCCGGCTCCATCAAGAGTTCTCGTTCCGGTTGTTGCATTTTCACGTCCCAACAGAACACCATTGGAGAAGACAGTCTGGAAATCCTTTATTTCGTTAGCAGTGGAAGCGGCGATTTTGGAGGAATCAGCGAAATCCATATACCAGTCGCTGGAAAGATTTCTGGTTTTGAAGGTTGCACCCATTTCCTTAAGAATTCTCAACGTAGCCAAACCAGTTGTGTATCTAACCTGTGCAGTATCACCAGACTGATCCAGGGTAAAGATGGTAGGGGTTGGTGTCGGCAGATTGGTATTAACCAGTACCTGCAGATCTTTACAATAAGTAGAGCTTGGACCACCAGCGAGATAGAAAGTCTTATCGCCAACCACACAAGGCGTGGAAGAAGACGTGGTTGCGGCCGGAGTCTGTACGGCTACAGGAGCGGTGGTTGTGGTAGCGGGAATAGTCGTGGTAGCGGGTGTGGTATAGTAATAATTATTGACTGTGGAAGGAGTGGTTGAGGTGCTCGGAGTGGTTGTCGTGGTGGTCGTACTGGGAGTCGTGGTAGTAGTGCTGGGAGTCGTGGTAGTAGTGCTCGGAGTGGTTGTGGTGGTGGTTGTTGAAGATAATCTCGGGACAACTGTCAGGCTTTTTGCATTATTTACCAACTTATAACTGGCGGTAACATTGTTGGACGTCACGCCATTGGAATCGGTAGCCTTAACGTTCAAAGTATAGGTCTGACCGCTCTTGAGAGTTACCCCTCCGCCCAGATCAGTCTTGGAAAAATCATTGGTGAATTCCACATAATCCAGATTCGGATCATCGACTTTTTTAACACTGGTCAGGAACCCATTCATCAGATTGGTATAACCATCTGCCGGATAAGCTGCGAGCACCAGACTTTCGTTGTCTATTACGACACCAGTCTGGTCAACCAATTCCAGATAGAGCCCTGTTGTGTTTGCCGGTAAATTGGCTTTGGTGGCGAGATCGGTCTGGCAGAACCCGACCAGGTCGAGATTGAGCACGTTTGTACTTTCATAGGCTTTCATTTTGGTTGATTGTACTTTCGGCGTGGCAATTCCACCATCATAAGTCAGAATCATGGGATCAAAGGCAAATTTATCAATAGCCTGGCACTCTTTTGGCAAGACAATGTCGGGAGGATTATTGATGGCGTTATTCACCGAATTTACTCCGGCTTCCGTGAAGGTATATTCTTTGACATGGAACCTGATTTTCACATCATTTTGAAGAGTTGGATGCGGTTTTACACTATCGGCCACCAACTGCATGGTCTTGGTCTGATCAGGCTGGACTCCCAGAAGACCCGGACCGTTGGATGATCCAAAAGTAATTGTCCCGTCGGCATTGATAGGTGTTGTGGGACTCATTACCTGTGTGCCATACATTAAGTGGTAACTCGGAAGTAGCGAAGCGATAGCAATGTTTTCCTTGCCGTCTACATAATTCCCGTCAGCATTGTCGTCGATTTGACCGACATAGGTAATGCTGTTGACCATCTTGGGAGTCAGATAGCTGCTGGAGACCTTGGTATCGGACACTTTTACATCAACACTATTTTTGCTAAGTAGTTGACCGGTAACAGCCGGCCCAAAGCTGATCTGTATTTCTTCCTGTGCTGCGGGCAATAGCGGTGTAACTCCGCTGGCCTTAATCGGGATGGAAAGTCCGATAGTACCCAGGTTGATCATATAATCACCATCAGCCGTAATCTGACTCAGATCAAGTTTGGCGATATTATCACTTGCCAGAGTAAGGTTGATTTGACCGACAGCGGCGTGGGCGGAAGGAATCCAAGAAGTCCTAAGGTTTAAACTGGCTGGGGGAGCTGCTAGCGTATCCGTGGTGGTTGTAGTAGTTGTGGTTGTACCCTTAACAAGAGAATCAGTGGTAGTAAGATTTAGAGTGGAAGGGGCGGATCTTGTCTCCGTGGTTGTGTTGGTAATGGTGTCAACGGCGTTCAGGGCCGGCGCCAGAGTAATGTCTTTAAGTGTGGCGGTGTCCTGGGCGGGTGCCAAGATCAGATCATTGCTGACCGACAGAGTGTCTGTGGCCGGAGCCAGGGTAAGATCTTTATTAATTACCGCAGAATCTTTGATAGTGAGGGGTTGATCAGTAATAGTAGTGATGCCAGTATCCTGACTGATCGTCAAATCAGTAAGACCTGTAGCGCTTTCGACGGGAGCGGATAATTTATCAGTGATAGATCCGGTATCGACAGTGGGAGCGATGGAGATAGTGTCTGCGGAAGGTTGAATTGGTAACAAAGGCTGGGCAACGGAAAGATTGGGTTCGGGAGCAGGTGTCAACCTTACCGGTGCAACATCCTGAACCTTGAAATAGATTGCCGAGTAACCTTTTTCTTTCAGCATCTTCATATCCAAAGTCATTACGGGTGTACCGACGAAAGAGCTGGCGGTTTTTGTAGCAAGAGGTTCAACAAAGGCAGCTTTGACCGCTTGATCCACAAGGATATCATGGGAAACACCGCTGGCGTCAGTTTTACGTGTCAGGACCGTGTCCAGCACCTGACCTTCAGTGTTCGTTTGTCTGGTGATTGTAGTCAGTTCCTTGGTAGTGCCCAAAGTATTGAACTGGGTCAATGTACCTTTAAACAGACCGCCCTGATTGAGTCCGACGGCCAGGCCAATCACCACCACGAGGGCAACTCCTCCCGCAATGGTTAGCCATTTCTTTGAAATTTGCATATTTGTTTTGGTTAACAATTTATTTAACTAATCATAGAATTATACACCTTTTTTCGTTTTCGTCAAAGCCCCCCCCTGCCAATTTTCTTTTGTCTTGCTTTTGAAAAAGGCCTGGGTATATTGATTTCGGGAAAAGAAAGCAGATTTTTCCATACCTGCTTTTGGGCAGTTTTCATTTGGAGATAATAGTAAAACCAATTTATGGCAGTCGCTTATAGTGTGAAGTTCAAAAAATTGAACTTTTCAGGGAAAATTATTCTGGAAAAAGAAGGCGAAATCGTCTTTGACCGGAAATATTTCAGATTGAAAGGAAAAGGGGCCAATGACCATGGGGAGATCGTCAATTTTATCGACATCAAGGAAAACCGCGCTGACAAAGACAAATTCATCTTTACCACTTTTGCCAAGGAGCAATTTGAACTCTCGCGTTTCGGCGACAGCGTGGAAAATTTTTTGGGTGATTTTTACAGAATTAAAAACGAGTTTTTTGCCGAAAATCTGTTTATGCGCGTGGGAATGCTGATGGAGCAGTTTGACTGCAGCGTGGAGGTGATCAATCAGTTTGGCAAATCCATCAACAAAGGTTTTTCAGTAATGCAGGTTTATGAACAGAGCATCCTTTTCCTGCCAAAATTCTCGGACGCTTTCGCAGTGAATTTGAATTTTATGCGACACCACCAGTTTATGGATGATGAATATCTGTTGCAGATCGAGGCTGACAGCGGTACCAAAATCAACGTTTACAGACTGGGGTCTCATTTTGATACGGTCCGCGAATGCCTGGAGGGATGTCTGGAAAAAATGTATCAGCGGGTTTTGACCCAACTTAATTCCGTACTGCCCGGATTCTCATTACCGGTTTTACTAAAACTGGCTTATGCCATCAAGGATGGAAAAGCAGTGGAAATCCCGGCTTTGAAGAAACTGGACGCCGCTCTGCCGGCCAGAGTGATGGAACTGGCTTTTGCCGGAAATCCCGATTTGGAAAAGAAAATTCAGTTTGTGAGAAGTCTGGATAAAGAGGAAAAATTCTTTGTAGGTTTTTCGCTGGTTAATGATCAGGAAGCGCGGGATGTGAAAGTGCGGGCCTGGTTTCTGTGCGCGCTGCCCACACTCAATACCATTGTGATGGGACTCAGTAACAATCCTGCCGACCGGAGGATCTTTTTCTTCCGCATTGTGATGGAACAGGGACTGGCCATCGACCGCATGGAGGGAAAAGTTCTGGAAATAAATCAGTGTATGGTGATGTTTGATTATGATCTGAGTCCCCTGTTGAAAAACAAAGACGAGCTGCGCAAAACCAAATATCGCGTGGCAATTTTGCGCATGGCTTTTTTGAGGCTGTTCAGGAAATCTCTGATCGGTTTCAGCCAGGCGGCAGACCAGGAGAAGTTCAAGGATGATGCCAACCGTTTTTTCACCCTGGCGCGTATGATGAAAAGCCCCCCGCAAAGACACCGCCACATGTATAAACCGGTGCTGAGATAAAAACCGGCGAACGGCAAGTTTTTTTTGGGTTGGGTGTTTTTTTTATGATAGAATGAACTATGCAATTTATCATTAAACTTTTTCTACATGGCAAAACATTTTAACGACGCCGATTTTGACCGCGAAGTATTGCAGTCAAAAATTCCGGTACTGGTGGATTTTTATGCCGAGTGGTGCGGCCCATGCAAAATGATGGCACCGGTCATCGACAAACTGGCCGCCGAATATGAGGGGAAATTTCTAATCGGGAAACTGGACGTTGACGCCAATGAACAGAAAAGCGCCGAGTACATGGTACAAAGCATTCCCACGCTGATTTTTTTCAAGGATGGAAAAGCGGTGCACCGGGACATGGGGTTCAAGAGTGAGGAGGTGCTAAAAAAGATGCTGGACAAGCTGCTGGAATAAAGGAAATCTTTTCCGGATAATTTTCACACAAAAAAAACTGCATCACCGGGAGCAGTTTTTTTTATTTTTCTGTTTAAATTTTCTCGAAGTTTTAAAAAAGTGAAGACTGATTATCGATTTTTTCTTCAGTTTTTTTTTGCTGCGGTGACGACTCGGCGGGAGAAAGAGTGGGATTTTTCAAAACCATCTGTTTGGCTTTCTGGGCTTCCTGCAATGCTAATTCGTCACATCTGTTATTGTAGTGATTGTCCGCGTGAGCTTTCACCCAAAATAATTTAAAATTGATTTTGGAAAGATAGCGATCTATTTCAACCCACAGGTCCGGGTTGGCTTTTCGCTTCCACCCTTCGTTAATAGTCTGTACCAATAAATTGGAATCAGCATTTATTTCCACAAGCGCGCCAGGGAATTTTTGCGCGAGAAATTTCAGCGCCATTAAAAACGCAGTCATTTCCATACGGTTATTGGTGGTATGAAAAACATAGCCGGACTGGCTGACTACGACTTTTTCGGAGGGGTGTTTTTCGTCTTCCACAAGCATAAAAGCCCAGCCTCCCGGACCGGGATTTCCCAGACAACTTCCATCGGTATAAACAGTTAATTCGGCCAAATTGTTTTTTTAAATTTGAATAAATTTTAAACAGATGCCAAGAAAAAGACAGCTTATTATATTGCTATTTTAATAAAAGATTTGTTATAGTAATTTTGTTTTTGGAATACCAAAAAACAATTTCATTCTTTAAAGCAAAAAGAAACATGGCTACGAAAAAAAAGGCTGCCAAGAAACCAGCTAAAAAAGCGACCAAAAAGGTTGTAAAGAAGGCTGTAAAAAAGGTAGCAAAGAAAAAGAAGAAATAATTTATTATCATAAATTATTTTTTTAGAAAGCCCTAATTCAATAAAAGGGCTTTTTAATTTGTTTTTCATTTCACGCCAAATGCCGCTTGTGTTATTAGTTTAATGACATTTTTTTGATTGATTTGATGACTGAAAAAAAACAGAAAAATCCGGGGGCAGATAAAAAGAAACCGAAAATGAACAAATCGGCACGCCGCAGGATGCAACTGGAAGCCCAAAAGGAGGCACGCCGCAAAGAGATAGAAGACAATGAACAGCGGCAAAAAAAACAAAAAAAGGAGGTGAAAAAATTCAAACTGCTGGAACAGGTCGGGAAGGTGGGCGGTTTTTTCAAGCCGGTAAAGGTAATCGGGACGGCGACCACTGAAGATTTGTCTCCGGCCAAAAAACCCGTCAGTAAAATCAGAAGATACTCCAGGGAAATCGCCGGCCGGGTGGGAGGTGTTATTGCTTCGATCCGCTGGCTTCTGATTACCGTGGCGGTGCTGGTGCTGATTTTTATTTTGGGACTGTTTACAATTTATATGATCTGGGGACACGACCTGCCTGATGTGCGGCAGCTCAAATCGGCCAATTTTGCCGAAACCACCACAATTTACGATCGGGACGGAAATATACTTTATAAAATTTTCGGGGACGAGAACCGCACTTACGTGCCGCTTAAAGAAATCAATCAGAAAGTTATAGACGCCACCATTTCGATCGAGGACAAATTTTTCTACAACCATCTGGGATTTGATCCGGCAGCCATCATTCGCGCCCAGCTGAACAACATGAATGATGAAAATTCGGTGCAGGGGGCTTCCACCATCACGCAACAGCTGGCAAAAAATCTCTATCTGTCACCGGAACAATCTTTTGACCGTAAAATCAAGGAACTGATTCTGGCCGTAGAAATAGAGTGGTACTACACCAAGGACGAAATTCTGGAAATGTATTTTAACAAAATCCCCTATGGTTCCAACGCCTTTGGAATTGAGGCGGCCTCCAAAACTTTCTTCGGCAAACCTTCCAAGGAAATGACTCTGGCCGAGGCCAGCATACTGGCGTCCCTGCCCAAGGCCCCTTCCAAGTTTTCTCCGTACGGGTCCAACCGCAAAGAGTTGATGGGGTATTGCAAAGTAGAAAATTGCGACTCCCCCGACGATACAAATTATGTCTGGGGCCGTAAGGATCTGGTGCTGCAGAGAATGCAGGAGGACGGGAAAATAACCCATGATGAACTGGTGCAGGCGTGGAGGGAAGGATTTGATATTAAATTCCAGGATCTCAAACAAACCATTGTATCGCCTCACTTTGTTTTTTACGTAAAAGATTACCTGGAGAAAAAATACGGCAAGGAAATGGTGGAAAGCGGAGGGCTGGACGTGATCACCACTCTGGATCCGGTACTTCAATCCAATGCGGAAAAAATCATTGCCGAGCGTTATGACCAGAACATCAAACGTTATGGAGCTACCAATGCCGCCCAGGTTTCAATAGATCCAAAGACAGGAGGCATACTGACCATGGTCGGTTCGGTGAATTATTGGGATGAAGCGATCGACGGACAGGTTAACATTACCACCAGTCTCAGACAGCCGGGGTCTTCTTTCAAACCTTTGGTTTATGCCAATGCCATCGAGAATGCCGGAATCGGATCCGGTACCGTTCTGGGAGATTACAAAACCAAATTCGGAGACAACTATATCCCCAATAATTCCGACAATCAGTTCAAAGGCCGCATGACAATCAGACAGGCAATCGCCCAGTCCAGAAACATTCCCGCCATCAAAGCCTGGTATGTGGGAGGCGAAGAGCAGAGCCTGCTGGATTTCCTGGATAAAGTGGGGGTGACGTCGCTGAGAGAATATAAAGACGCCTACAACAGCAATCCCAACCGCAAATGGGATTTTAGTTACGGTCCGGCCATGGCCATCGGCAGCGGAGAAGTCAGACTGCTGGATCTGGCCGGCGCGTACGCTTCTTTTGCCAATGACGGAAAATTCAATCCGGTTAATCCGATTCTGGAAATCCGGGACCGTTACGGGAATGTCCTGGAAAAATATGAGGACAAGGGCAAGCAGGTAATGAGACCTGAGACCGCTTTCATAATTAACTCAATACTTTCCGACATCTACGCCCGTCCGGCCGGCTCCTGGAGAAACGTACTAACCATCCCGGGACAAAATCTGGCCTGTAAAACAGGTACTTCCAATAAAAAAATCGGACGCACCAATTATCCTAACAATCTGGTGACACTCGGTTATACCCCCACTATTCTGTCCGCCACCTGGGTCGGCAACGCCGACGGCAAACAGGTATCCCTGATGGCCTGGGGGGAATTCACCGCAGCGCCAATCAATAAAGCTTTTCTGGAAATGACACTCAAGGATAAACCGCTGGTGGAATATACAAAACCGGAAAGCATCACACAGGTTGGCAAGGAATTTTATCCGCCCAACTGGGATAAAAAGAAGAATTATGATTCCCGATTCAGACCACTGATACGTAAAGATTGTACGGAAGAAGAACGAACCAAGGACCCTCTGCTCTGCAAATCCGAGGAGCAGCAAGCCAAAGATGATGCCGCCAAAAAAGCGGCCGAGGATGCCAAGAATGCAGCCGCCTCTCCCGAAAGACCCATCAACACGGGTGCCGAAACACCTCCGGCTCCGGCAGTACCCGACTCGGTTCCCGCGCCTTTGTCTCCGACCGATGCAGGATCCCCGCCTGATTTACCTCAGGTTGATACACTGCCTGAAATCCCCCCTCAACCGGAGCAGGTCAATAATCCGGGATAAAATCATTGTTAATTCAAATTGAAAATTTATAATTCATAAAATCATTTAACATGAAATTTACATTTGGAGAGTTTATCAAGCTGGCCCTAAAAATATTGGGAGGTTTGCTTGTCCTGATCATTTTGGTCAATATTTTCAGCTTTTTCACCGTAATTAACCCGGGTGAAAGAGGCATCCTCCTGCAACTGGGAACGGTTCAGGGGGTTTACGAACCCGGCCTGCATTTCCAGCTGCCGATTGTCAATAATGTGGTGGTAATGGATGTCCAGACACAGAAGTCCGAAGATACAGTTGATGCCGCTTCCAAGGATTTGCAGTCAATTGAAGGTACCGTGGCTTTGAACTATCACGCTGATCCACTGGCCGTCGATAAAATCTACCAGCAGGTGGGTCTGGAATATTCCGCCCGTATCATCAGCCCGGCCATCCAGGAAAGCGTCAAGGCGGCCACTGCCCAATATACTGCGGAAGAACTTATTACCAAGCGTTCAATAGTCAAGGAGGCCATCCGGAAAGCTCTGGAAGAAAGGCTTAAACCCTATAATATCATGGTGGATGACGTGTCGATCGTGAACTTCAGTTTTTCCGAGGAATTTAACCGGTCAATTGAATCCAAACAGACAGCCGTACAAAATGCTTTGAAGGCCGAGAATGATTTGAGGAGAATTGAAATTGAAGCCAAACAGCAGATTGAGACCGCCAAGGCCGATGCCGAATCCATCCGCATCCAGGGTGAAGCCCTTAGGGAAAACGCTGGACTGGTCCAACTGAAAATGGTGGAGAAATGGAACGGCGTACTCCCTCTGTATACAGGCGGCGGCACTCCGATTATCAATTTGCCACAGGTAACGCAATAAAGGTACGCAGAACTAAAATGTTACAATATACGGAAAAGAACACGACACAGCGCGGTTTTTAATCAATTAATAAATCCAAGAAATGGCACAAATCGGTTTACTCAGTAAAGACGTAATCACCAAGACGCGAATTTTCGATGAACTGGAGGAGCTGGGACATCAGGTTACAATCATCAGCAGTCCGATCTTTGACTCTTCGGGGTTTGATCTGCTGATGGTGGATCTGGACGATCCGATGGCAATGCTGGTGCTCAAAAGCCAGGCCCACAAATGTCTGGCTTTTGGTTCCGCCGATGATGAAAATAAATTGAAGGCGGCCAGGGCAGCCGGTTGTGACAGGGTTTATAAACACGGTGAGTTTTTCAAGAAAATTTTGCCGAAATTTAAATTCCCCTAATTGATATGACCAAATTACCATGATTAAATCAGGTAAAAATGACACTTTTTCCCGACCCGACTCCGGACTGCGCCATAATCTGCAGGAGTCCTGGAAGAGACGCCGGGCCTATGTGGCGGGCAACAAACTGGAAGCGTTTCGTCTGGCCAGTAAAGAAGACTTGGATATACCGGTGGCCGTAGATGTTTATGGTGCGATAGTAGAGGGGTCGGGTGACTCGGCCCATATTGCGGGCGGAAAAGCGGTGCTGCAAATTTATCAGGAGGAACTGGAGCGCGGTCTGCTGGAGGGATTGAAGACAATATTGACGGAAGATTTTGCGCTGGAAGGCTTTTATGAAAAGAAGCGCTTCAAACTAAAAGAAACTCCGGACAGCGGAGGAAAGCCGGAGGAAGAGCCGGTGGAATTTATAATTCAGGAATTTGGACATAAATTCATTGTCAATCTGAACAATTATCTGGACAGCGGAATTTTTCTGGATCATCGGGAAACCAGGAGAAGGGTGGAAAGAATGGCCAAAGATTTGACTGTGCTAAATCTGTTTGCCTATACCGGATCGTTTTCGGTGTATGCAGCCGCCGGAGGGGCCGCCATGACTCATACGGTGGACCTGTCCAAGACCTATTGTGACTGGGCGCGCCGCAACCTGACGCTCAACGGTTTCCCGGAGGACAAAAACTGGATTTACCGCATGGACACTTTCGAATTTTTCCGCTATGCGGCGCGCAAAAGTTTACTGTTTGATCTGATCATTATCGATCCTCCCACTTTCTCGCGTAACAAAACCGAAAATTTTTCGGTACAGCGGGATCAGGATAGATTGATCGCAACAGCCGCCACACTGTTGAAAGACGGCGGACAGATACTGTTTTCCAATAACTGCCAGGATTTTATGCTGAGTACCGGACTCAAGCAGACTTTCCGGATTCAGGACATCCAGAATGAAACAATTCCGCTGGATTTCTGGATCGACACCATCAATCCCAAATGGTTTGCCGAGCCCAACCAGATCCACAACTGCTACCTGATCAGCAAAAAATAAGTTGAAAGCTGCCGGCTTTTTGGCTAGAATCAGCTGGCAAAGAAAATTTTCACGGATCGAAGTTTT
This sequence comes from Candidatus Altimarinota bacterium, assembly GCA_963677745.1. Lineage (GTDB taxonomy): Bacteria > Patescibacteriota > Gracilibacteria > UBA1369 > UBA1369 > UBA1369. Next base: position 1,107,404 of record OY782391.1, on the reverse strand, counting down.
TGTTTTCCAATCAGTACAATCAGGCGGGTTTAGTATAATGGTATTATGACAGCTTTCCAAGCTGAAGACAGGGGTTCGATTCCCCTAACCCGCTCCATAAAAATATCGGGCTCTTTTGAGCGTGATATTTTTATTTGTGCCTGGGCAAGGGGAAGAGAACCCGATCCCGCGAAGCGGGCGTGGGTTCGTGCAGACATATGAAGCGAGTCATTGAAAATTTATTTTCAGATGCGAGCGAATGCAGTCCGCGAAACGAGCGCAGCGCAGTTTATTCCCCTAACCCGCTTCAAGATTTTATAACAGCAAACAAAGAGCCCGCGCATGCGCGGGCTCTTTTGGGAAGGTCATTCACAGTTTTGACATAGTTAATATACCAAATTTTCTGTTTATTTCAAATATCTCAGGAATATTTTAACTTTTATTTATGGTTAGTTAATGGCCAATAAATATTATATAAATCGCCAATAGCGCGTGGGACCGGGAGTGGTCCATTCACGGTTTTGACAATTGTTGAATCGGGGTTCGACTCCCCGCGGTTCCACCACTGTTGGTTTTGTTATAAACTAGCCCACCTCATGTGAACATCCCTTAGCTTAGATTTAGACTATTTCTTTACTCCGCCAAACACAAAACTCTTTTCGATATTCGAAATTTCAGAAATTTCTACCTGTTCAAACCATGATGCCAGTGTCTGCCCATCCACCAATGGACATTCAACCGGCGGTGCATCCCCGTATTTTTCAAAATGCGGTTTGTACCAGGCGAGATAGTCCTCATAACTTGGAACAAAGAAATCTGCTATGCCAATAAATCCTCCATCGCAAGCCGCCTGTTCCATTTGCAAACAAAGCGATTTTCTGCCGTACAAGTTCATGTGATGATGGGTATAGGCGGACAAAACGATGTCATAATCCCGGATATCCAGAGGCAAGGTTTCCCCATCACCCCGGTAATAGTGAACATCGGGACTGCCGGTTGAACTTCCTTTATTCTCCCCGCTCTTTTTCAAGGCAGCTTCAGCCATTTCACTCAAAGGGTTGTCACCCGATTCATACCATTCCTTCACCCCGTGCAGTACTCCGCCCGACAGAAAACTTTTATAATTCTCCCCATCCTTTCCGGCATATCCCAGGCCATACTCCTCCAATAATTCATTGGGAACATGATATTTTCCCAGTAAAGTGGCCTCCAGGACATTTGGAACAATATCCAGAAGTGACACTTCCACTTTCTCCAGAAGACCGTATTTTTCCAATGCCTTTAAGGCAAAAAGCGTGGTAATTGCTCCGCCACAGGGGCCGATATCCACCAGTTTGATTCGGTCTTTTCTTTCCAGTTCAGCCAGATTTGCGAGGATATAAGATTCCAGTTTCCGGGAAAGAAGATTGTTGCCCTCCGACACCCATTGGTCTTCAAAATATTTTTCCGCGATATACTTTTCATTCACACCCGAGGGAAACCTCCGCACATTCCCCTGTTCCAGTACGGAGGGATCCATCAGCGGGTGGAGATAAAACAAATCTTTTTCGAGCTCAATAGGCGTGATATAGCTGTAATCTTTTTTTGATTTCCCTTCGCGGGAGGGATTCAGATTTCCCTCAAAGAAACGCGGATCAATCAGGTGGGCAAATTGCCTCTGACGTTCTGATAATTTTTCCGGCAGTAATTTGAGAGAGTGGAAATTAACCAATTGTTCGAGTGGATTTTTTGCTGATTCCTCTAGTTTATTGATACTCATAGTAGATTGATGATAATTATTAGATATTTTTGACAATCGTTTCGCTTGCAACAGTACCATCTGCCGCGACCGGCCAACGGACATATCGAACCTCAATCGGATTTTCCACGCCCAGCAAATTCCTGGCTATCTGGCTACCTACTATCACATTCCGGCTGTTGACCCTGTTCTGATCGTACTGCCAGCAGGTGATGATTTTGTCGTCTTGATTGAGCCCCTTGGCCAGATAGGATATAGCTGCAGCCGCAATACCGGGACAGCTGACCCGCTCCGGACGTAATTCCGGAACTTCCTGATCATCCACATCTTCTTCCCAGTCAGAGCTTCCACAACTACCTCCTACAGAACAGCTTTTCTCGCCGGTGCATACCTGCTCACGTTTATTAGTGGCAAATTTTTTCAACTCCTGATTTCCCTCCATCCGTTTAAAGATTTCCAGACGGCACATGTCTTCACTCAAAACATTGATCTGATCGAGCGCTACTCCGTATTTTTGGGCAAGTCCTTCATAAACATTTCTGATCTCCGGCAATAAATGTGACATCTTCAAGTGGTCAAAAGCTTTCTTCTTTTGCTTTTTGGAAGCAAATTCCAGTGTTTCATCCACGAATCTCTTTTTAAAGCCCCTCCGGTGATCGAAAAGTACAACTATCTTGGCAATCTGATCGCGGCAATCAGCGGCAATTTTCAGGGCTTCCTCAAAAGCCTCCAACTGAGGGTCAATCAACAGACCGCCGTTTTTATCCAGTCCGACCCTGGGATTTCCCGCCAGTATTGCAATCTTTTGCGTACTCATTTGACATTTTTTTAATATATTGAAGAGTACAAGATATCACTTCTATTGTGTTAGTCAACTTTCTTGACGGTCTGTCAACTTTGCAAACAACTTAATTGTCTTTTTTGGGCTTGTTTTCAATGTTTTCTTTGTTTATAATTAATATATTAGTTGTTGTCATAATTATTGACAGTATGGATCTGGTAACCATTCTGGAACAAAACGGCTTAAGTGAAAAGGAGGCGAAAGTTTATCTCTCGCTCCTCGAATTAAAAGAAGCCCTTCCCAGTACAATTTCGCGTAAGACGGGAGTCAAACGGCCGACAACTTATGTGATTCTGGAAACTCTCGCAGCGAAAGGTCTGGTGAGTCATATAGACAAAAAAGGACAGAGATACTTCCAGGCACTGGATCCGCGTATGTTAGTGGAAGACCAGTTTACAAAATACAAATCACTGGAAAAATCTTTGCCGGAGCTATTGAGTCTGCACCAACGATTTTTTAGCGTACCGCAGATGCGCCTTTTTGAAGGAAAGGAAGGATTGATCAAAATCATGGAAGATACATTAACCACCAAGACCCCTATCTGCGGCTGGGCAAATGCGGACCTGGCTGCGACAACGCTTTTAGCCGATTATTACCCCACCTATATCAGGAAAAAGGTGGAACGCAAAGTCTGGGTCAACGCTATTTTGGGCTATGATAAGCGCGCTCTGGAATTTAAAAAGACTGAAAAAGCCGAACTGCGTGAAGTTCACCTGATCCCGAAAGAAAAGTTCCCTTTCAAAAACGAAATCGATATTTATGACGACAAGGTGGCAATTATGTCACATCAGGATGCCGTAGGAGTGATTATCGAAAACATCAACATCGCCGACACGCAGCGTTCAATTTTCAATTTTGGATTCGAGTACGCAAAAATACTGGAAAAGGACCTGCTAACCAAGGAAGATCTGGACTATTTAAATTCATAGGACAAAAGAAAAACAGTGTGGACATTTTCTACGATGGAGCTCCAAGGTTTTTGGCTTACTTAAGCCTCTTTTAATCACTCTTTGATCTTCTCATAGATTTGATGGCGGTTTCCCCATCCTCCTTTCCTGAAACCCAATGATTCGGTCATGTCCTTCAGTCTGGGATCACTATTGCCCCACATATCGGATTCAATACCGAAGATAATGCCGCCAACCCTGGTCGCGCGGATCATCTCCCGGAAAAGGGCTTTGCCGTACTCCGTACCATTTCTGCCAGTCCCCAAGATATATTGATCAATGCCATTTTCAGCAAAGTTACAGGAGTTGTCCGGCAGGCGGGATACAAAATCGAGCATATCAGCGGTAACCAGGTATTCATCCATTGCGCCAATGCGTTCTTCGGGTGGTAATTCCAAATACTGGCTTTCGTTTGCCCTGACAGCTGTAAAGGGATCCGGGGGGCCGCCATTCATCAGATCAACATCAATATAGGTGCGGGCACCAAATTTTTTGGCGAAAGCACGCATTGTGTCAATCTGATTGCCCGTATTTCCTCCTACGTCAATAAGCACGCCTCCTGATAGTTTTTCTTTAAAATAGTCGCGGGCCACTTCCCAGCGGGAGGGATTATAATTTACCTGTGAATCATTACTTCCCGGATTATAAAGAATTTCGGACCATTGCATGGCAAAACCGTCCTCCATCCTAGACCCTTCTTGTTGGTTCTGCCGCATCAACTCCCGGTACTCCGCAATTTTCGGATTTTCGTAGGTCAAAAAATCCCGAAGAGATACTCTTCCTTCCTCTTCTGCAGAACCATAATGGTCTGAACTGTTAAGCATGTGACGTTAATAATTAGTTATCAGTTAATTATATCAGAATGCCAAATTATTTGAAATCCTGGGCCCCAAGATTCAGCTCTTTGAGCAGCAAAATATCAGTATTATGCGGGGGATTGTCCCTGGCCAGAGCTCTGAACGTTTCAGCTAATTTTTCGGCATAGGGAGTTTGTTTCATCCTGGCCAGAAGATGAAAATCCTTAAGACCTTCCATATGTGATCCCATAATCGGCCGGATAAAAGGATCCAGGGCCTGTTCCAGGCTTGAACAGAATGCCCTACCGGGATAACGTCCCTGTCTACCTCCGGAAGCATGAATTGCACCGCTATATCCCTTTAAATTAATTCCTGCAAATTTAGCCAGGCGCTGCTTCTCCTGCTTATTTAAATTTTTAGTCTGATACCAGGCATCACTCCTAGGGTAAAGGATGCTGTAATAGATATACTCCCGGGCAAATTCGGTATTTATGTAATTAATAATTTTTTTCATGATAGTTTCTGCCCAGGCAAAATTTTCGGGATTTTCCTGTTCTTTGGACAGCACTTCCCGAATGAGCGCGGCCGGCGTTGCATAGACAAAATATGGTTCTCTGTCAGCAGGAAATGGCGAAAAAAAATAAGCGGCATGAAACAGACCGCAGGCAATACTGGCGTACACTAATCTTTCTTGTCCACTGAAACAGGACCGACGATAGATATCTTCAATTAAAAAAGCATCTTCCAAAGAAAGCGACTGATCAGGATTGGGAAGGACTTCCCTGATCCGGTTTATGGTTGCAACAGTGATAGAGGGGATCTGTTCAGGTTTTATCAAGCGACCGTTTATAGATTTTTCCCGGTCATGGCGGCCCCGCTTCAGGTGGTCATTCAAAACGAGTATGTCATTTAGTGTCAGTCCGTCAACCAATTCAGGGTTTTCAAGATACAGGGCTGCCCTGTGAAAACCCTCCATTTTCAGCTTTTCAATTTCTGCCTCCTTATTTAATAATTCCAATTGTTCAGATGAATCGTTTTCCCTTTCCATAAACGCAATTCCATGGCTTAAGACGGTATTATAACACGCTCTATTCATATTGCAAGTGCCTGTCCGCGATTAAACCAGTGTGAACCTCCTCTACGATGGAGCTCCAAAGTTTTTGGCTTATTTGTGATGTTTTAGTAAATCGAAGATCTCCGGATATTGTCCGGGATAATCTTTGAAAGACGGGTCTTTGGCTCTGACCCGATCTGCCATTTCATCAATTTTTATCCACTTTACTTCAGCAACCTCATCTTCCTGAAGTTTTAAATCGGCAATATTTAAATCACGCCGGACCAGAAAAACATCAATGAAATGATTGCCAAAATAGGTACCGTTATTGGTAACGGATTGCCGCTTATAACCCATTAAAAACTGTAACTCTGAGGCCTCGACATGTAAGCCCAGCTCTTCCTGCAATTCCTTTATTACAGCCTGATTTGCAGTGTCGCCTGCCGAAAGATGTCCTTCACACGACATTACCCACAAATTTGGATAGGTTAATTTGCGGGCTGCCCTCTTTTGAATCAAGACCTCGCCTCGGGAATTTAAAATCCAGATATGCACAACCCGATGCCATAATCCCTTCTGATGCACTTCCTCGCGGTATCTCCTTTCTCCCGTCAAACCACCGTTTTCATCCAATATATCCAGGATTTCCATAGGCAATTAAACAAGAATTCCCGACAATATTAATTTAGTTCCCAGAATTATAAAAGTACATGACTTTTCCCAGACAATATTTTGAACTTCCTCCACGCCCCGGCTACCGAATATTATTTCTTGGAAATTTCCATTAACCGTGCAATTTCCAGAAGTGCCGGTATTTGAATTGCTGTGCGGATAAGACCTTTTCTAACAGATTTTATTCTTCCGACGATCTCTTTCGATGTATAAGTGGCCCCTATTTCCAATTCGGAATTTTCAGCAATTGCCTGATCCAGCAGAGACAGAAAAGCAGAAGAATAATTTCTGCCGGCAACCCGACAATGGTGCTCCCTTTTTTGCGAGCATTTTTCACAAATCGCATCATGATGGTCAACAATTCTTACTTTTTGCGTTGTTCCGTTAATAATATCATCGACGACATTCATTAAATGTTCCGGAAATTCAGGATCCTGATAACCCAGGACGGCCAGCTTGATAGCCTTCAAAGCTTTTGTGGATATTGGGAAAGAGTACTGCTGCTGCAGGCTGTACAGGTGATGGGCACGCAGATCTACCGGTTGTCCGTAATGTTCTGCAGACATGTTTATTGATTATTTAGCGGTCAGCGTGATCCAGTTGCCAACGATGTCCTGATCAGGTCCGACTGTCGCCTCATTAAGCGGCTTGCCGCTAGGATCGGTGACTTGCGGGTTGGCCCTGAAAACACAGCGGATTTTGCTGCCGACCAGTTCCTGGACGTCCAGAATGTCGACCACCAGGTCTATTCCGTGTGTGGTTAAAGGGGCAAGGTGGATATTGGGAAAAGTGTGGCTGTATTCCAGATGCTGGTCGTCACCGTCGATGGAAAACTCCGGAGTGCCTACCCACAGGCTGGAGTCTTTGGTAGAGTGGATAATCTGCATCGGCCCGACATTGGCCACCGGATTGGCGGGATCTGTGGTATCCAACAAACCGCCTTTTACTCCGTCCGCCCCCTCAAATTCCACCGCTGCCGTAAAGTTTTTAAGAATGATGTCCTTGCTGCCGGCATTGGAAGCGTCCACATACAGACAGGTAATGATGCTGGCGATCGTAGCTTCGGTTTGTAACGGAATGGAACTGGTTTGGGCGTCAAATAGATTCAGGCAGTTGATGCCGTCTTCACCTCCCAGAACCGGGAAATCATTTAAATAATTGTCCGCAGTGACAGGCTGGCCGTCATAGGTGATGTTCAGATCGGTGGCGGCATTGATCTGGAATTTGGCGGAAATCTCGCATCCCGTGACCGGTGACACGTCGGCCTCCAGGCAGAAATCCACAGCGGATTTAGGTGGAATTTCCCAGTTTCCGGTCGGGAAAATAATGGTCTGGGATAAGGAGTTTAAAACCGGCTGATCCGAAATTTTGGAAATTTTATAATTTTGAAAAGCATCCAGTTTGGCCGTTCCGTTTTTGGATATTTTTGCGCTGTTTACCTGCAGCGGTTTGGGACAGGGATTGGAAATCTGCCAGCAGCCGATGGCGTCAGGGTGATCACCCCGCAGGAGCATTTGTGCAATTGGATGATCGGGATCTTGTCTGAGAATAATATTCTGGCATGTTTCCGCTATCGGAGCAGCGTCTACAGGCTCATCTTCATCGGTAGTTTCCACCGATCCTCCGCAGGCAGTGGCGGCCAGAGGCAGGGCCAAAGCAATGGCCTTGGCCATTTCAACCATGAATGATCTGTTTTGCGGTTGGGAAATAAGATGCTCCTCACCGGATCGATTTTCTAATGACATAAAGTTTTTTTAAAATTTTCCTTAAAACTGCGGGCCGAGTAATCGTTTCTTTTCCAGGTCTTCGAAACCGGTAAGAATCCTGTCCAGGACCTCTTTTTCCCATTCTTCAATCAAACCAAGATCAACCAATACTCCTACCAAACTTTTAAGCTGGGCGGCTGTAGCGTTACCATCATGCCAGATCAACCTGATCAGTTTTCTGAGGGCCGTCGGCAGATCGCCATGTTTCTCCAAATAATGTCCCAGCCAGATAACCAGGTATCGCTCGCCCAATCCCAAAGCAGCACCAATAACGCGAATCATAATTTTGGCTTTCGGGTACTGACCGACAATTTCACCTCTGTCCAGAATTTTTTCAGTAGTCAAAACACCATCCAATCTATGATTGAAATCTTGTTGTTCACCGGACAATTGACCAGCTAAATCATCAGCAGACCCTTCGCCCGAGGGCGTAACATTTAGTACACCTTCAGTTTCTCTTGGTACCATTCTCATAAAATTGAAATTAATTGTAGAGATGATTATAACTTTATTTTGCCTTTTGTCAACCTGCAATGTGCCCATTACTTATTTCCAGGATTTCGCCATTGTCCGGGCAGGCCGGATCAAGAAAATAAAGGACTCCACCGGCTATTTGTTCAGGTGTCACCAGTCCACCCAACGGCTGGCGGGCGGACAGGGAATGTTCCAGAGCCGGATTTTCGGCAAAATGGAGGCTGGTAAAAGGTGTTCTGGCAAAGCCGGGCCGCACCACATTCGATCTGATCCCCAATAGTCCATAATCCCGGGAAATGCTGTCACTGACAGCTTCCAGGCCTCTTTTAGAGGTATTATAAGCCGGCATTTCAGCCCAGGTACTTCTTTTCTTGGCAGCGATGGAGCTGACATTGACGATACTGCCTCTGCCCGTCTCCAGCATCTGCCTGATGGCATGTTTGGCGCAAAGCATCGGTCCGAGCAGATTGACGTCCAGCACCCGGCGCATTTCCGATAATTCCAGCTCTGCCAGCGGATTAATAATATTCACCGCGGCATTGTTGACCAGTCCATAGACCGCTCCGTGAGTTTCCCTGATATAATCAAAGACCTGTTCCACCAGCTCTTCATCGGCGACGTCACAGGAGTGATAGGAAAATTCTTCACTGGGATTGTGACTTCCGGTTATTCTGAAAGTGGCATCGCGCAGCCGGCTAATGCTGGTGCCGATGATGGCGACGGTAGCTCCCTGATAGTACAAATCATTGGCTATCTGATGTCCAAAACCTATTACTTCCTGATCCGGATCAGTTCCGGCTCCGGTGACAACCACGACTTTGTCTGTGAATTTCATAACTAGATAGTTTAGGGCTTACATTAACACACCTTCGGCTCGTGTCAATATCCATCATCAAACTCCGTTTTGGAAATGCCGTACATTTCCAGGCATTTTTTCAGAAGTCCCTCCCCAACGTCTTTTTTACCATGAATCGAGATCGGATAGGTTTTTCCGGAACGCCCCCGAAAAATGAAGTGGCTGGTTCCCTCACAGCGCACGGAAGGCCCTAAGATGCTTTCCAGAACCTGCAGCACACGATTTCCTTTGCGTCCGCGCAGAGAGATGTTGGCGCCGCTGCTTTTGCGGGCTTCGGGAATAATTTGTTCGGGGCGGTCTTCCGGAATGGTCTGGTCCGGGGTGACCTCCGAAGTTGGTTGTTCATGTGATTCTTCCGGTGACGACATTTCCGGCAATTCTGTTTCCCAAAATTCCGGTGTTTCTGCCGGCTGAGACGGGGCCAGATCTTCCGTAATTTGTTCATGCGTATCCTCGGCCATCTCCTTCACGCTTTTCTGTTTGACGACCTCTTTCATCCGGGCACTGTCAATTTCGCCGATTTTATCGAAAAATATCTGATAAATGGCATTTAGTATTTGCAAATATTTTGTCTGATCCTGGAAAAGCATTTCATAGCTTAATCCGTTGCTGATGTGCAGATTGCTGTTGCTGGAATAGGCAATCAAATCATAATAACCGGGACGAACATCAACAAGAAGCCCCATATCCTGGCCCTTTTTGGCGACCGGTTCATCCGGTACCACTGAGACGGAGGGATCCAGAATAATTTTACACTTGAACAGATAATTGGCTTTTCTACCTGCTCCCAACTGGCGGCGAATATTGGAAAATCGCACGCGGAAATTTGTTCCGGTGAACTCAAAATCCTCGAAATCATTTTCATTTAAAAGTTCGAAAATCAATTCGTGTTTTTCGTCTATCTGCTCCTGAAGTATTTTCGGATCCCTGCTGACAGATCCGATTTTCTGCAATTCAGCCAAGTTCCTGAAAAAGTTCTCGTTGTTGAGAAGAATCTGATAAATTGACTTCTGTTCCGCATAACCGGGCAATCCCCAGGGAAACAAATGTTTGTTGGTCTGGTAAAGATTATTCACCAGATCCCCCAACCTGCCGCTGAGCAGATCAGTAACATCCTGGACTGCACCCCGGTAAGTCACTGTACGCGGGGCCTTTCTGAATTCTTCAATCACTGCATAAGTCAAGCGGGCATAGGTATCGATCAGCAGATTGGTCTGCAAATTGGCTGCAAACGGCGTTTTTATGCCTGGCTGATGTACAGACAGGGAAATAATCAGGCGCGTTACGGCACTATATAGTTCCAATACCGGTCCCGGATGAAACGATTGCGTACAGTCCGTAACTTTGCGGACAGCCGCAGGTACGCCTTTTTTAAGAAACTCATAAAGTTCCTTGCCGGCTTTGTCAAATTTCTTGTTTACGCTCCTCCATTCCGGCAAAAAGGTGCAATATTCAATAAAATCCATATCCTCAGCAATAGCAGGATCATTGGCCATCATATCCAGCTCGACCAACGCAGGGTCACGAAAGACCCTGATCAGCTCTTCCAGGCGCTGTCCGCTAAAAAACCTTTTGGCATCCTGAGGCAATTGAATCGCCAGGGAAAGCCTTTGTCGAAGTTCTTCCGGAGTGCGTGTTTTTTTATCTATTGAAGGCTCCATGGTGGACAAATAGTTTTTTTAAATATCGTCAAAAAGTGTTTTTTCAGGTTTTTCTCCCAAGCCGTATAGGTACAAATCGTATTTAAGCAGATCGTTTTGATATTCCTGAAGAGAAAATTTTTCGTGATAGTAATGCAGCTTTTGAGAATTCACAGCATCAGTTTTTATTCCAAAAACATTGTAGTTCTTGACCAGACCTGCAATGCCCGACATATGGGCGGCGCCTACTATAAAAGCGGTATCTTTAGTTGGAATGGACTTCAGTGTATCCCTGAATGTCTTGTTTCTACCCTGATAGGTGTGAAACCTGCTGGCCGCCATTGTCTTATTAAATTCCTGATACTCCTGATTGGCCAGCACAGTCCGGTTTATCAGTCCCTGAATTTTGTCGGCAGGTAAACAGGAAACATGATCTTTCCAGATCTGCGCGGCAATGGATCTTCGGTAATCCCTTTTTGCCAGTTTACTCTTTTCTACCGGTACTTTGAATTCGTCACATAATCGCGCAAGAATATCGCCTGTGATTTTTAATTCATTTGATTCTGTCAAAACCGGATTCTTTCTGAATGTTAGCTCCAGCTTTTCATCTTCTGCTCCAAGTGATTCAACTGATGAGCCATAGATTCCCTCCACAGCAACGTAACCACGATGGATTTTACCTGTACGCAGATAGACCGGCATGGCCTCATAGGGAGTTTCGTTAAAGCCCGGCTGGGGACGGTCATGAATAAGTTCTTTACTCCGGTCAACTCCTTCCATAATCTGTCGCTCAGTGCCCAGGGAATACAAGGTGTGAAATATTTCTAAGGCCTGTTTTTGTGAGTCCAGCCCCTTGGCCTGATTGTCTCCACGAGTATGCGTAACACCGATCAAATACAAGTTGGGAAGACTGGGATCATATTTTTCAGGCGCGATTTCGACTGTTCCCTGACCTTTGATTCTTACTGCCAGACTTGCGGGAATGGTATTTCGATCAATTTGCTTGAGTTTCTCCGCCTTTCTGAAAACCGAGGGTTTCTGGGTTTGGATTTCAGCCGGTTTTTCCCTGTCGGCTGCGGCTTCTTTACATCCCACAGCGGCCACAAGCGAAGAAACGGCTAAAGTCATGGCCGCAAGACCTTGGATGATCGTTAAATCGACGGCTGACCTATGCACTTTCCCCTCCATTTGTTCATTTATCCTCAGGAAATCCATACAAGTGTTTTAAGTTATCTTTGTATAACGTTGTACCTGTTTTTTGCACTTTTGTCAAGTGTCTAGAGATAGCCTAAAATGATAACTAGTTAGAGGTTAAATCAGCGTGTCATCTATTTATTGACGTTTTTAGCATTTGTCGTATTATTCCTGCCGGGGCAGGCTAAAGTTTAATTACACAAATATGGGACTTGAAGCACCAAAATTTCAGTTATTAAGGGACTTTTTCGTACAAATGGAAAACGAATTGGAACCTTATGAAAACAGAGATATTGATTTTCAGAAACTGCATACAGTAAGAAACACAGCTGCAGGCATGGTAATCAAACTCCTTAAAAAAATGCTCAAACCCGAAGCACTTGATTCGGTGCAACTCTCCGATGAGCAGTTGGAGATAGTTAAAGATTCATTCCTGGACGCAGTAGAAATTGGAGACGCGGGTTACGGTCATTATAGAGTGGTTAGGATTAATCGATATGCCATTCTGGCTATCGCAGCTTATTTAAACGGCATGATTCCGCCCAGACCGGAGTCGGCGTCTCTTCTGTTGGGACAGCTGGACCTGTGGCCCAGGGTGGCCGACACAATTAAAACCAATCGTTAGTTTTAGTTAAAGTAAGACTCGCACGAACGTGCTCTTTTATTCGCCCACCAATTTTGTTTTGAGTTCTCTGCTGTATAATGTTTGCAGTATTTAAAATAATATTGTGATTGCAAATATTCAGACTTTGGCAAACAGCTTGTCCAACTGCCCGACTGCGCTGTTCCGGATCATTTTCAAAACCAGTGCCGCCCTCCAGAAAGCCACGGCGGCCAGGCCGTGAGCCAGAACGGCGAAGAGTGGCGGAGTTTGGTTAGTATAATAGGTCCAGCAATGGTTGGTGGTGCCCCATAGTTCCAGAAAGTAACCGAGGGCCGAGCCGGCGATAAAGATCAGGGTGACATGACGGTAGTCGGTCGGGGTGAGAATCATAATCACGCAAAGTAGCAAAGACAAAATGGTGAAAGATTTGTCGAAGGTCGGTGCGACAAAAGAAATCATTAGAATCAGGAAAGCCCCAAAAATGATCCAGTACGCGACCTTGAAAATTCCATTTCGTTGAAGCTTGTCTTTGGAGTGGACTTTGGAGAACTTTGTAACGATCCAATCCAGTGCCCTGGTAATCCGGTCGATAGACAAATTGGCAATCGGCCAGGCCGGAATAATCCAGAGGGGCGGCCGTTCCAAAGTGTAATAATGCCATAAATTGGTCTGAGTTCCCCAGGCCTCGATGAACAAGCCGCCGCATATTCCCACAAAGATGATTAAGGCGTCGGTTTTGAAGTCGGCCCGGGCCACAATGGTAAGTGACGTGAAGGCAAAAATACCCAGCAACAGCCAATCCAGTCGCAGCCACCAGTCCCCGTTCCAGTCAATCCGTCTCAAGATCGCCTCAACCAAGGGCCACCAGAAGTAACCGATCAGAATGATCACCAGTAAAAAACCAGCCAGCAGGAAAGATGAATCGCGCGTCCAGAAGCGCTGACTGGCAGTTTTTGGCAACGCTGTATTGTCTAGATTTCCCATCCTAGAATGTTACCGGCACCTTCACGCTGTATTCATTTTCCGGCAAACCGGAGGGGTTGTCGGCTCTGAATAGCAAAATCCCCGTAGGAGTAGCTGACTTTTCAAATTCCACTTCGGCGTGGAAGGCAGTCATTCCTTCGGGCATACTCTCCGTGTCCGGATTGGCCTGTGCGGAACCTAATACCGTTCCGGCGGAATCCAGAACCTGTACGGGAAAGGAATTTTCGAAAAACCAGAAAGCAGGTGCTGTCCCCGAGACGGTGACCGGCGTGGTGATTTTGGCGTCTTTCAGAGGTGCGTCAATAACGGCAACTTTGTCATTGTCATCGGTTTTCGGTTGTTCGGTGTTCTGATCTTCCGATTCAGTTTCTTTGATTTCGATTTTGGGAGTTTCAACTTTGGGAGTCTCAACAACGGTCAGTTTATCTTGTTTTTCAACCGGAGTGCTTACGGTGCCACAGGCGGACAGAAAGACAAGGGAGGACAGAGCGACAAACAATAGGGCGGTGCGTTTGATCATAAATTTATTTTAAATATCTGCCTGTCCAATTTAACCCTGAAAATGCTTTTTTCAAGCATTCCGTCTTTACAAGCATTATCAGGGCCTGATCCTCCATAATTCAGCCCCATTCTCCGTGTTTATGCCAACAGCCCCTACGCCCTCAACGCTGAAGACAAACACATCGCCGGCCTTTTCCGCGGAAAGATGATCTTTAATAAAGAAAATTCCGGAAAATGGATCTTCCGTGCTGTATCTAATTTCATTAAAAAGCCGGTCCTGCGGCACGGTCCAGAGTTTCTTTCCGTCCAGTCCAAAGGCGGTTAGTTGTCTTTGGGCGCTTCTGCCCAGGTTGTCCTGATGAAAGATCACCGCCAGCCGTTCGTCCTGGTAAATGATGATTGGTTCCAGAAATATTTCTTCACTGAGCTGTTTTGCGGTTGCAGCACAGAAAAATTTTAACGTGTCAGAGTCATTGGCGTGTGCATCGCATTTTCCATTCAGAACTTTGTTGCCGGGCCCGGTGATACTGAAAAGTTTTTTCCTTTGATCGGAGGATTCCTTTACCAGTGCGAACACGGTGGCTTCCTTTTCACCGTTTAGGGACTTGTCGAATTCCTGCTGATCGGCATACAATTTGCCCTCTCCGGGATCGAAAACAAACTCTTTACCGTCGGCCAGTTTTAAATTGTATCTCAGGGGATTTTCAAGCTGCATCAATTCCACGATCGGAGCGGTCAATTGCGGAAAATTCTTGATGAATGAATTCGTATTAAATAATTCCGCTCCCGTTTTGGCGTCATATTTGTAGATGATAGGATCGAAATCATCAGTCTGGCGGGCCGACATCCAAACAGAATCCTGCTGACGGTCGAGATTTACATCAAGCGGTCTGCCTGTAATGGGGATGTCCCACTGCGTCTGTACAGTCTGTGTCAGCGGATCAAAGATATATACCCGGATTTTGCACCCCACACATTCGGAACTGACGGAATAACTGCCGGGAGTGCTGACCGTCTGGATATAGTTGAAGGAGGGATTGGTCACTATCCAGGCCCGGCCGCCAGCGGATTCAGAGGGAAAGTAAGCGAGGTCCAACATTTCTCCTTTGATGGGCCCGCGATCAAAAATTTCGAAAATCCCGGAAAACAGGTAGGGGAAAAATATCAATGAGACCATCAACCCTAAAATTATGACTACAAAGGCCACAGTAGTGATCAGCGTCAGTCTGACTTTCCTTTTAATCCGTTCGGGGTCAAAAGGGAACTGGCTGTTGCCCTGAATGCCCAGCTTCGACTGAAGATCCGGGGGGATTTGTCCTGGTCCCGAAAAATTGGTTTCCATGCAAGTAAGATTATTGATTTATCCGATTATGGACTTTTCGGGTATTTTTCTCAAAACCATTTTAAAAAGTAAGATGCTATTGCCTAATTCAGAGAATAGGCATACCTTTTGCCCTTGTAATAGCTAAAAAATCATTTTCATGGAATTTAACAGGAATAAAAGATTCGGCAGTGGAGGAGGCAGCCGCGATGGAGGAGGCGGCGGAGGGAAGAAATTTTACGGAAAACCTTCCGGAAGACCAAGCTTTGGCGGCGGTCGCGGGGGCTTTGGAGGCGGCAGGGATGGAGGCAGACCCTCCATGCATCCGGCTGTTTGCGATGAATGCGGTAACGAATGCGAAGTACCGTTCAGACCTTCAGGAGACAAACCCGTTTTCTGCAACAATTGTTTCAAGAGAGAGGGTGACTCCGACAGATCCGGCGGCAGAAATTTCGACAAACCCAGCTACGGCAGGGACAACCGGGATTCGGGAAGACCTTCTTTTCACAAGGAAAGCGGATACGGCGACAGAGACAGAGACAGCCGGGATAGCAGAGACGGTGGAAATAAAGGCGCCGACTTGTACACGGTACAGTTTGAGATGCTCAACGCAAAACTCGATAAACTGATCAGACTTTTGGCACCTCCGGATATTATCGTCAATAAAAAGGAACAGGCATCAGTAGAGGCCAAGGCTGAGAAAGCTGCCGCTGAACCCGTCAAAAAGGCCAAAGTAAAAAAGGCTGCCAAGAAAGTTTCCAAGGAGTAATTCCAATCAAAAACTAATAAAAAGAACTGTCGCGGGACAGTTCTTTTTGAGTTTGTCAGGTCAGTCCAGATTGCCTGACCAATACTTCAGATGGGCCGGGCAGCGGCAGGTTTTGTCCCAGGGTTCAGGGCACTGGCGGATCAGATTGATGGCCTGGTCGCCTTTTTCTTTGCTGACCGGCCCTTCGAAGGAAGAGGACCCCTCGCCGTCAAAATCGTCAAAATAATGTTCCAGAGTATAGACTCCGCAGACGGGACATAAATAATAAGAATCGGTGTTTTCATCCCCCAGCTGGCTGCCGGAAATGGAGGCTTCAGACTTTTCCAGTTCTTTTCCGCATTGAATGCATTTAACCATGGTTATTTGTTTAAATTATTTTTTTTCGTGAGTAAGAAGTCCCAGTGACTTTTTTATTTTGATTGCACCCAGAATCAGCATAGTGGTCTCACCGGCGATGGCGCCAATAATTATCAGGAGCAGTTTGAGCTGAACAGATGAAGGGAGAGCGGCCGGGATAAGCCAGCCCGCACCGAAAAAAAGCAGTGCGATGGTCAGGGCCAGCAGCTCCCGTTTGAACAGCCACCAATCTTTCTCCAGGGCAAACAGCACCACCAGAATCACGTCGTAACCGTAGGAAACAGCCGCCAGCACGAACATCAGCGGCAGTACAAACCAGAATTCCGGCAGAAAATATTTTTTGTGGGTCAAAAGTTCGATCAGCGGCGCACCAAAAAGCGAACCGAACACAACCAGTGCCAGCCCGCAGGCAGCCAGAAATATCCAGATTTTGCGAAGCAGTTTCAGGACTTTCTGCCAGTGTTTCTGTGCCAGGTATTCGCGCAGGCCGGGCAGCGCCGAGAACATTAGAAAAGTGGACAGCAGACTGACCACCTGGGCAATGCGGAAAGAAATATTAAAGGTCGCAAACTGCTCCTCGGTCAGGCTTAAGGTGGCAAAATAATCGGGCAGGAAACGGAAATAAAGCAGGTTGACGGTGGAGACCAGTCCGATCGGGAAACTGGTCCAGAAAAGTTTTTTAATCAGTTCCGGGTCGGCCTTCCAGCTCCAGTCGATTCTGGCGCGCACAAAGTAGAGACTGAGCAGAGCTGTGACCAGAGAACCGGCAATGGAAGCTCCGAAGATCCAGAAGAGAGCGGAGGGGGCGCCTGCCGCAGCCAGGATGGGTGGGAGAGAAGCGGTGTCGGCGGGCGCTCCCATCCCTGTCAGTGCAGCAGTTTGGACAGTGAGCAGAAAAATGCCCGCCAGACTAACCAGGCGGCCGGCGACCAGAGCCAGTGTGGCCCTGCCCATTAGATAATTGGCCTGCAGCATTCCGTCGCAGACCGAGGTGATAAAATCGAGAAACAAAGAAACCAGCAGCAGGGCCACGCAACCGATGAAAAGCGGATCGCTGCCGGACAGCAGCAGATAAAAAATCCCGATGATAAAAATAATTCCCGCGCTAATCAGACGCAGTGCCAAACCGCTGATGAAAATCCGCCCGTCGCGGGGGTTGTCCGCCATGCGGCGGACAATGTTGGCAAAGATACCCAGGTTGGCGACCACCGAAAAAAACAGCGAATATTCGGTGATGGTTCCGTAAATTCCGTAATCGTGCTGACTCAGAAAATTGGAAATCAGCTTGAGCGCCACCACCGCTAAAAGCATCTGCAGTCCCCTGCCTGCATATTGAACGGCAGTAGAAAAGACGATTTTTTTGCCCAGTACCGTCAGCGAGGGATTAGGAGTTGTGGTGCTGGTGGTCATGGCATCGGGGGTTGAAGGTCTGGCGGTAAAACTTCGATCATTCTTTTAGCCCCGTCTTTCATGGGTTCACTGTAATCATGCAGGGAATTTTGGATGGTTGCCCAGTCATAAATATAATCCTCACCGTTTCTGGTACCGACATCGTTGGTGATAATTTTCTGTCCCTCTTTATACCCCTTGATAACCATAGCATGGTAGACCGGTCCTCCGTTTTTGTAATTGGGATTGCCCAGAGTTTTTCCGTCAAAAGTCATCACGATCAGATGACCGCGAGCCAATACTTTTTGAACATCTTCGAAAGTGGGATTTTCATGGATGACGCTTTTCAGTTCCAGGTATTCCGCCAGCATGTCAGAGGTCTGCTGCACCGAAGTATGTTTGTAGTCTCCAAATCGTTTTTTCTCCCATTCCACCAGATCCAGAATTTGCTGATTGAAAGTTTGGCGGTCCCATTGACGGTCAAAATAGATGTCGGCCACCAGCAGAATACTGGCTTCCTCACAGGCTTCCTGCCAGGGGTAATCCCAGTTGGCATAAGGCGCCTGAGCGTAAAAAGGGACCTCCAGATTTAATTCGGGGGGGATGGTTGGCGCATCGTTTGCAGTTGGTTGATCTGATTTTGCCGCAACTTCAGGAGAGGCAGCCGAGTCCAGCGGCAAAGTTCCCTGATTCTGCAATAAAGTAGTTTGATCCTGATTTGCGGTTTGCCCGGCTGAAATGACCGAAGCAAAACTGACCGCCGGCGGCACCGGCTGTTTCTGATATCCCCAAACTTTTTTGGCAAGATATCCCCCGCCAGACATCATCAAAATTACCACCACCGTCAGGATC
The DNA here is from genome assembly GCA_963677745.1 of Candidatus Altimarinota bacterium. Taxonomy (GTDB): domain Bacteria; phylum Patescibacteriota; class Gracilibacteria; order UBA1369; family UBA1369; genus UBA1369. The sequence goes on along the minus strand of OY782391.1, from coordinate 1,088,669 downwards.
AGGTAGAATTGCCGTCTGGGATTGTGTTTTACGGGGAATTCTTCCATACAACCTAAAACTTATACTTATTTTTGCCGTAAATAAAAGTTTAAAAATCCTTTCCGATCAATTTCGCCAAGCATCTGCTGCTGACCACTTCATTCTCCTTTGATACAAGCTTCCAGGATTTTGATAATCGCTTCATCATATTCCTCAATTTGCCTGGACAGGCGGTCGATCTCCGGTTGGAGACCGGCCAGTTCCTCTTCATAAAGTGATTTCGTGGTTACTGCCAAATCATAATTATAAAGATCCGTTTTCAGAGAACCAAGTTGGTGAGAGACCAATGAGATATTATGTGATTCCTCGCGGCATAGCTGCAAATCCCTGTCCGCGGAGCGGTGTTGTCCCGATTTTCTGAAAGAATTATCTATTATAAATTGAAACTCCTGCTTTCTGTTCCTGAGCAGATTCAATCTTTCCGCTGGCATTGCCTCAATTATTGAATCCTTATCCGTTATTTGGACTTTCAGCAGGAATTTACGCTGTTGTAAATCGTTTTTTTGTGAATAAAGTTCATTAATTCTGTTTCTAATTTCGGCAATCACAAGATCAGGTCTCACATGCAGTGTAACTACACCGTTTTCCTCAACCGCAGTAATGGCCTGGCTGTACCTGTCTAAAATATCTTTATCGTTTTCCATTCCCATATTATCGATAGTTATTGATAATTTCTTTCATTATTTCTCTGATCTCAGGCAGGATAGGTTGAAACGCCGTTTCAGCGACTATCTTCAAGGCATATTCTGCAGCTGCCCTTGCTCGTTTTCCCTTCACCCGTGTGGGCACCAACAATAAATTGCGGATGTAATACAAGGCTTTTTCACGATTGTTGGATTTGATTTCACAAATTGCCAGATCGAACCAGACTTCCAGATTAGTGACATCGCTTTGGAGAGCCAGCTCCAGACTCGATTTTGCTTTGGAAAAGTCCTGCTCAAAAAGATCGGCTTTAGCCAAGTACATCAGAGCAGTTGCTTTAATAGATGGCTCTCCCGCGTAGCGGGCACCTTGTGCAAATTGCGTCCTGGCCTTGTCGACAGCGCCGAGGTCCAGAGACAGCAGACCGACGGAAACATAATTCCTGGCCTCACTGGGGTTGATTCTTAGACTTTCCAGATACATTCTTAAAGCTTCTGCAGTGTCTCCGGCTTGCCGGCATATCTCCCCGATTTGCCAGGCCTCCCGGGCAGCAGTCCGACGGGGACTTCGTAAAACATCCAAAGTTTGCTGGCGCTGCCACATTTGCTCCCGATGCGACCAGAGAAAAATTGATTGGGAATCCTGCAAAGTCTGAACGACTGCCAACCTGGTTTTTATTACTTCATCAGTTAATCCTTCTATGCCAATCCCAATATCCCCCAGTGCGACGGCCAGTGATTTTTTCATTTTCTTTAAGTCCCGGTCCAAAATCGCCGTCGACAAGTCTAATGAACGATTCAGCCCCTTAATTAATCGATTGGATTGACGGTGTTCTGCAATAGTCTCATCCATTTTATTTAACGCAGTCTCACGTTGCAGATGAGCTTCGTCCATTTTTTCCAATGCAGTTTCTCCTTGTTCATGTGCCTGATCCATCTTCCATAAAATAAACTCACGTTGCAAGTGGGCTTCATCCAAGTGCCGATTGGTCTCGCGATGTTCCAGAATGGCAACTCCCATTTTTTCCAAAGCCGCTTCCCGCTGCTGATAAGCTACGTGGGCCTGATTATCCAAAGACTCTAAAAAATCGGTCTGTTCGGATGATTCCTGCAAAACACATTGCCCCAGATAACCCAATTTCCCGACCTTTTTACCCAGTTCCCTTTGGGCATCGGCCAACTCCATGAATTCCGGTCTTAATTCTTCGACCAGACCATAAATATCCACCGACGGTGCCTGAACCTCAATATATGGTGAGAAATTAACCGGTGTTGTCGGGTCCGGGGCGGCTTGCAGTGCCAAAGCAGCAGCTTCTTTTTGTCGCTCCATCATGTCTTTCAGTAGCGCCGTCTGCTCCTTTTCCTGCTCCAGCGACTTGTACTGCATTTCATCCCGGTAGCCCTGTTGGGTTCCCCAAAGAGTTTGTCCTTCCCGGAAAAGAAAATCAAAGGCTGAAGTGGTATCTTTGGGCATTAATAAAACATTATTGGAGAGCAAGTGTATATGATTATAAAACGCTCTGTCAATATGTAAACAGTCTAACTGGGTGCGCGTGCTTCAGGCGTGATTTTTGATTTCAGCCAGCATCGGCGCAATGGCCGCCCAGTATTTTCTGCCGGCTGGGCTGGAATTGATAATGGCCTGTCCCTCCGCGCTGTCGGGAGGAAAACGCAATTGAAAATGCATGGGATCTGCTCCAAGCATGCGGTAGTCCTGGCTGCCGATCAGTCCCCAGGCAAAACCCGATTCCACCATGGCCATAGCCAGCTGGTCGGGAATGTTTCCCCGGCCGTCCTTGGGGCCGTTCTGGTTGGGATCGATATCGATGGCCAGACCGAAAGCGTGGGAGCTGAGGGTTTTGGTTTCTTTTCCGCCAACTTTCATACCGCGGAATTCAAATCCCAGAATTTGAGAAGCGGCCGGCCGGTATTTGATCTTCAGCTGATCCATTTTTTCTTCGACGATTTTCAGAAAAGGAATAATCATCATATTTACTCCCTTCTTGCCCTTGGCGTGAGGATCAGCAATGGTTCGGTCCAGGAATGTCAGTGGCTGATGACGGGGAGGATGTGCAGTCAGAGCCACCGGATCTTCGTTGACGATATACGGTTCAATAGCTTCGCGGGTGTTGCCGAAATATTCAGGCAGATCGTCCGTGCGAAAAGTGTTGGGAGTGCGATTATAGATATCAAGCATTCTTGGCTCGAGCGCTGATTTGGGACTGACTCTGGCTTTTTCCGGTGCGACCGAGGGTTGGTCAAACCGTCCGCGGACATCGTCTGTTGGCATAGGTGCGGGTTCCGGAGCCGGAGTGGAAACAGAGGTTGTTCGTGTTGGTGCCGAGGCGCCGGGTTTACGACGGGATACGAATCGACTAGGAGTCTGGGAAGCGCGCCCCATTTCTTTTCCATAATAACGGGCAAGTGCTTTGGCTGTCATTTTTCCCAATTTCCCGTCTATACCGGTTTTTCTTTCACCGAATCTGCCCAGATCAAAGCCGCCGGCCGCCACCAGTTTGAGTTGGCAGAGTTTTACCATCCCCGGCCCGAAAGATTTGATGAAATCATTGAAACCCAACTTCGGATTGAACCCATTCTGATGTTTGTCATAAACTTCCCTGATCGCAGACAAAACCATGGCCGGAGAATATTCCCTGGACTGGAAATTCCGGTAAAGCAGATTACCAAGCCGGTTCAGGGATTCCCGACTTTCCTTTTTCTCCACTGCCTGATTCAACTGGAGTTTCAGGTCTTCCTGTTTGGCCGGGGCCGGCTGTTCCCAGGGTTTCGGTCTGGTGTCTGGAATTTCGAATGGAGACATTATAAGAGATTATTGATTATTTCCCGGGATAGAAATATTTGGTTCCTGATGAGTGGATTTTCCGACATCACCACGCATTTTCTTTTTTTCGATGGTTGTAAAAATCTCTTTTCCGCAGATTTCCAGCAGGGAAGCATTATCGGGACGGCCTGTCTGTTTTTGATTTTCCGGCATAATAATTTTTCAAATTTTTCTGACTATTCCCATAGGATTTATAACATAAAACTGTCCAGCTTCCCAAGATCTCAACCGTCTTTTAGCGTCCTTACCCAGACTATAGGGCGCAGACGAATATTCTGGAAAAAGATATTGGAATGAGCTGTTCCCACATAAACCTGATCTTGATCCATATTCCCGTAGGCAAGCCATTTTCCCGCCTGGAGATTTTTGGAGTTTAAAACTGTCAGAGTTTTGGTGTCGAGCGGTTTTTTACAGGCCAGGGCATGCATAACCAGCGTCAGATAGGTGTCCAGATCATTAATAACATCAAAGCCTTCTGCTAAATATTTAAAAAGCCATCCTTCGGCCATTTTCAGATTGTCTCCGGTAATGTTTGGGTCTGCCGCTTCGTCCGGAAAACCTTCCGCAATTCCAACCCGCCATTCTTTGGAAAATTCAGACTGTCCCCCGTTCCAGAGATCGGCATTTCCCAAATCGGGTACAGTAATTCGGGATGGATAGGACGAAGACTTGGAATTCAGTTCAATTGCCCTGATTTTACTTGGTGCAGAGGTAGGCGGGATTAACAGCAACATGGGTTCACGCATTTTGGCAATTTTATCCAGAATTTCCGGTGTCAGTCCGGGTTTGATTTGTTCCCATGAAGGTGCCTGTCCTGCCGGCCGATCCTCAAACGGAGGGCTGTTTTTTCTAAATACTTTCAAAGACAGATGGTACTGATACTTCAGATCGTTAAGCAGAGACTCCTTTTGTTCCGCAGATAAATTATATTCCGGCTCCGTGCGGCCCGGCGTACGGTAAACACTTTCCCATGTGGACCGCTGAAGATCATCGATTTCCGGAGTACGGCCGGTTTCCGCCGGGCCGCGACGTCTTTTGATTTTTTCTTTCATTCTGTCCAGAAATTCCATCAGAAGCGGTGTTAATAAACATATCTTTTCATTATATCACCAAAATCGATACTATTTCAGCAATTCCGACGGCTTTTGACAGATTGATATTTTCAGTTGCCTGAAAAGCAGCCAAGTGATTAGTATGGGTTGAAACAATAATCAAAAATCCATGGGAATGTATCATCGAAAACATGAAGTCCAACCGGCAGACAAGAAAGAAACGGGGAAATTACTGACTGAAGAACATGTCTATCCGGAAGGTGAAGATGCATCCAATACCGGCCGAAAAATATTGCCGGTAAAAAAGCAGAAGAAGTCAAAAAAATAAATCCCTATTGGCGGGATCTGTTTATAGGAATGACGGGAGCAAGTCCTTTTTCGTCATAATCGTCATCACGGTAACAATTTTCGGATTTTGGCCGGCTGTAATCTATATCGGCTGATCCGGCTACTTTTAATAAAAGATGCCTCAAACAGCTAATTACCTGTTTGTTGGTTGTTTCCAGAAGATCTCTGGTTTCTTGATCAAATTCATCCAAAGGAATCTCCTTTCCGGTCTGATCTATAACAGCTTCCAGCTTCGCCTGTAAGATGATGGCCTTTCCGGGACAAGGTGATTTCTGACAACGAAGAGTCCAGCGGCTGTCCTGGTTGGTCTTTCCCTTGGTCACAATATATTTTCCCTGCTTAAAACTGCAGTTTTCCAGATCCAAATCCATCACTACCTGTCCCCACTTTTTGCCTTCAGACATAAAGGTTAATTAAGGCCTAACATACTACACCGGTCTTTGACATTGTCAATGTTTTGTGTTATTATCTTCTGATTTATCAATAACTTTTAATTTATGTCAATTTCAGAAGCAGAAACTAATGAATATTTTAGTAAATTGACCCCGGAACAGATAGACTTTGTTGATATTTTCGGGAATTTTGAAAAACCCGTTAAGGTAACAATCCTTTCCAAGCTGCTGAAAAGTCTGCTTAAGAAGGGGGAAACGGATAATGCCAAAACAACTTCGGCGCTTTTGAGAAAATTGAGGGATACCAAAGCTGACTTTGACTTCACAGACTTTGCCGATTTATCCGTAATTGTACAGAATTTGGATTTACTGAGGGATGTGGTTGCGACTGAAGCCTTTACTAAAATGCCGAAAGTACATCAGGGAAGTAAACCCTACGAAAGATCGGCCGGCATTCGCAGATAATATCCGGACGCTTCGATACGTTTATTGTAAAACGCCTACCCTTGACTTACCACAAGGTTGTGTTACCGTTCCGGTTGATTATTTTTTGATTTTCAACCAATCATGGACCAATCAACAGAAGCCGGATCAGGGAAATTATCAACTGAAAATTGTGGTGAGGAGCAATTGACTGACGCTATGCGGATGTGGGAACGCGTCCGGGCCAGCGAGAGTTATTTGAGTTTCCAGGCATATAGAAAGTGGCTGGAAGCAAGAGATCTGACATTGCGGGATCTGGGAATTGAAGACCTCTTCAAACAGCTTGAACAGACACATCTGGATGTATTGATAGGGAAATATGCTGCCGATGAGCAGGCCAACCCCGGTACCAGAGCTGTTGATTTGTTATATCTGCTGGAAAAATGTCTGCTGGAAGACAAGGGTCTCGATGCCGCACGATACGGTCTGAATACTGCCGATTTGCGATGTTCAATTGACCAGACGGCCGGCATTCTTTATCAAAACAGAAGTTTGATGAAAAAGCTGGGACTCGCTCCAATACTCAATTCAGATTCCTACCAATAGGCGGAACGACATCAGCTGAAAATTCTTCAACGGTGAATTATTTACAGTGACCTTCTCCCCTGCTATACCTTGGGGGCATATTTTTAAATTTATAAATCATGGAAGTTTCAGAAAAATTGGAACGGTTTATGGCAGATGTACAGGCTAAAAACCCCCACCAGCCGGAATTCACCCTGGCAGTCAAGGAAGTGGCAGTGACGGTAATGCCTTTTATCTCTGAAAATCCCAAATACGAACAGGCCAAAATCCTGGAAAGGATGGTGGAGCCTGAAAGAACCGTGATGTTCCGCGTCCCCTGGATAGATGATAAGAGCGAATTCCAGATTAACCGCGGCTTCAGAGTCCAGTTCAACAGTGCCATCGGACCATACAAAGGCGGGCTGCGTTTCCATCCCAGCGTCAACCTGAGCATTCTAAAATTTCTGGGTTTCGAACAGATTTTCAAAAACAGCCTGACCTCTCTGCCGCTGGGCGGCGGGAAAGGCGGTTCGGATTTTGAACCCAAAGGAAAATCGGACAATGAGGTGATGAGATTCTGTCAGAGTTTCATGACGGAATTGTTTCGCCATGTGGGCGCCGATACGGATGTGCCAGCCGGAGACATCGGTGTGGGAGGCCGGGAGGTGGGATTTCTGTTTGGACAATACAAACGTCTGGCCAATGAATTCACAGGAGTACTGACCGGCAAGGGGCTGACTTTTGGCGGCAGCCTGCTGCGCAACGAGGCCACCGGTTACGGGATCGTTTATTTTGCCCAGGAAATGCTGGCGGTAAAAGGTGATACGCTGCAAGGAAAAGTGGCTGCGGTCAGCGGATCCGGTAATGTGGCACAATTCACCGTGGAAAAACTGCTGCAGTTGGGAGCAAAGGTAGTGACGGTTTCCGATTCGGATGGTTATGTGTATGACAAAGACGGCATAACACAGGAAAAGCTGGAATTTATCAAACAACTCAAGAATGTGGCTCGGGGCAGAATCAGTGAATATGCCCAGAAATTTGGCGCAGAATATCATGCCGGTGAAAGACCCTGGGGAGTGAAATGCGATATTGCTTTCCCCTGTGCCACCCAGAACGAACTGGATCTGGAAGATGCTAAAAAGCTGGTGCAAAACGGCTGCAAAATTCTGGTGGAAGGAGCCAATATGCCCACAACGGCGGATGCCATGGAATATTTTCATCAGAATAAAATACTCTTTTCGCCAGGCAAAGCCTCCAATGCCGGAGGAGTAGCCACATCCGGCCTGGAAATGACCCAGAATTCCATTCGCGGCTACTGGACTGCCGAGGAAGTCGACCAGCAGCTCAAAAAGATCATGAAAAACATCCACTCCACCTGCGTTAAACACGGACAGGAAGGCGATTATGTCAATTACGTTAAGGGCGCCAATATCGGTGGATTTATACGGGTGGCCGATGCCATGCTGGCTCAGGGCCTGGTTTAGTATTATAATGATAATAATTTTTTAATACTAAAAAAACATGGCAACTCCCGAAGAAATCACCATCTCGCTCAACTGCATGGGATATGGTTACCAGGTCAAGGCTTCGATTAACGGCATGGATATAGGAATGAAAGGCGGACAATCGGAAAGCAAAAGATTCATGGGGACGGACCATCCGATGCGCAAAGAAGCCTCTCCGGAAATGGCCGCCAAGTATTTCATACTGAATCCCGGGGCAAACACTTTTCATATGGAATTTACCAAGACCGGCGTGCCAACTGATAAATTATCCCTGGAAATTTATAAAGATGAAGAGACACAGCCCTTTGTTCAATATGAAAGCGTAGAAGCCGGGGGCACTTTCGACGAGACCATGAATTTATAAAACGGATCACACAGGGCCCTCAGCCGAATCAAGACCGGTCAGGGCTTCAGCCTGTTCACATCACGCGGGAACATTGTCACCTCGCGGACATTGTGATAGCCCAGGATTGCTTGCGTGAAGCGTTCCACTCCCATGCCAAAACCGCCGTGGGGAGGCATGCCGAATTTGAAGATATTCAAATAGTCTTCAATGGTTTCCGGCAAAATGCCCTTGTCAATCGCCGACTGCCGGAGATCTTCATATTTATTAATGCGCAGCGAACCGGAAGCAATTTCAAATCCGCCGCCAATACAGTCATAACTCTCGGTCAGTTCCGGGTTGGAAGGTGTGGGCAATGTATAAAAGGCTCTTTTTTTGCGGGGATAATGCGTGATAAAAACAAAATTGGACTGATACTCGCGTTTGGCCCATTCGCCGATCAGACGTTCCCCTTCCGGTGACATGTCGGGTTCCCGGCGGTCATCCTGTTTGCCATTACTTTCTTTGTAAACAATTTCCTGAGCCTCCTGCATGGTGACCTGCGGGATGGTTGGGGGGACGTCGAGCAGCTTGATACCTAAAAGTTCCAGTTCCTCCTTTCCTTTCTCCTTGATGGTTTCCACCATTGTGCGGATGGTTTCCTGCAGGAAATGGAGTGGCTGGTCGATCGATTCGACAAAAGCCATTTCAAATTCGTATTGGGATGCCTCGGTCAGGTGGCGGGAAGTGGCGTACTTCTCGGCACGGAAACATTTGGCAATGGCAAAAACACGCTCGTAGGCACCAATACAAATTTGCTTATATAACTGGGCACTCTGGCTCAATTTGGCTTCTTTTCCAAAATAATCCACCGAAAAAAGTTCAGAACCCCCTTCGGAACTGCCGGTCAAAATGGTTGGAGGAAAAAATTCAGTGCAGTCCTGGCTGACCATATATTCGCGGTAGGCCTGCTGGGCCAGACCGTGCAGTTTGAAAATTGCCCGTTGATGCAGGTTTCTGATGGTCAGAGGGCGGTTGGAAATCAGCGTATCCGGGTGCAGATTCATTTCCTTTTTATTGATAATCACCGGCAGGGCTTCCTCAACTGCGTTAAGCACTTCCACGCGGGCATCCTGCAATTCGTAACGGTCTTCGGAGTTCTGCTGTTTGATCACTTTGCCCCGGACCCGCAGTACACTCTCCATTTGCAGATGCCGGACAATTTCCAGCTGGTCGGGTGAACTGATCACGCATTGCAACACGCCATGCCGGTCGCGCAGAACAACAAAAGCGAAATCGTTGAAAAGTCTGAGATTATGCAGCCATCCTTCAACCATGACCGTCTGATCAAGATGTGATGGAATTTCGCTGCTGAGAATTCTTTCCGAGGGTGAAGATGGGGCCGTATTTTTTTCCATGTAGTCGCTTATTTATGACGCAGACAATTTACTTTTGACCGGCTGAAGTGTCAAACCATCACTGCTGGCCGGGTTTATCCGTGGGAGGAGGTACTTCCGGCTGGAAAAAGTCACTTTTACGAATGGAGGGAAGCGCAATGATCAGACCTAGCACATAGCCGCCCCAAAAAACATAAACGATCGTCCAGGCATGTTCCCGGATCGTTTTAGGAAAATCGGACTCGGTTATTACACTGGGAAGCGCATCGGTAAACAACTTAACAAAGATCGGCACAATGGAAAAACCAATAACCAGAAATACCACAAAAGAAAAAACCAGCGAGTAAAAGCTTAATTTTCCCATTAATTTCCGGTTGGGAATTGTTTGGGATCTGGAAAAAATGCCGCTGGCGATGGTCAGAAGAATTTGTAAAACCACGGCCCCGACTGCCACTAGAATGAAAGGAACTATGTCTTTAATCATAAGGAATTTCTTAGTGATTCTGAAAGTATTAAAGCATGACCGGCGGTTTTTCCAAAACCGGCTGTAATTTAAATACCGATTATTGGCCTTTTTAGGGCTAATGCATTATAATATTGAGATTACTATAACGGTGTTTTCGATGAATATTCCGCTCTCCCAAATCCGGCAGGTAAAACTGATTGACGGAAGCGTTAAGGAGATATTGAAATCACTGAAAACTACGACAGGGGGACTTTCTCATCTGGAGGCCAAACGCAGACTGAAGATATACGGAAAAAATGAACCGACCAAGAGGAAAGAAAAACATCTGCTGCTGCAGGTTTTGGCCAAGTTCAAAGAACCGCTGGTAATTGCCCTGCTCGGCATTGCCGTTTTCTCCTACTTTTTCGGAGAAAAAATCAGCGCCGTTTTGGTGGCGGTAATGGCCTTTGCCAGTGTCATTATTTCCTTTATTCAGGAATACCGGGCCAACCGGGACGCGGAAAAATTGATTGATATGGTACGGTCAACAGTGGATGTGCTGCGAGAAAAAAAGATTATCACCATCAGTACCAGCGATCTGGTTCCCGGTGATATAGTCGACTTGTCCGCCGGAGATATGATCCCGGCCGATCTGCGCATTATTTCCTCCAAAGATCTGTTCGTCAATCAGGCTTCATTTACCGGTGAGGCTTTCCCGGAGGAAAAATTTGCCACGCACAATGCCAGGCTAAGTGATTCCCCCATCCCCAAAGATTCCATCCCCGATACCATTGCCTGGATGGGCTCCAGCGTAGTCAGTGGAACCGGTCAGGCTGTGGTTCTTTACACCGGCAGCTCCACGGAGTTGGGAAAAATGTCCACCGAGTTGCAAAAAAGTGAATCTTTGACCGCTTTTGACAAAGGTGTGTTGGGTTTCACCATGCTGATGATCAAGACCATGGTAATTCTGGCTTTGGTGGTATTTATTATCAACGCTGTATCCAAAGGCAACCTGGTGGAGGCTTTCCTTTTTTCGTTAGCCGTGGCAGTCGGGTTGGCGCCCGAGATGCTCCCGATGGAAGTGACCATCAATCTGTCCAAGGGAGCCATCGAAATGTCCAAAAAGGAAGTCATTGTCAAACGCCTGGATTCCATACAGAATTTCGGAGCTATGGATGTACTGTGCACCGATAAAACCGGCACCCTGACACAGGATCAGATCGTGCTGGTCAAGCACCTCAACGCTCTGGCCCGCGAGGATGAAGACGTGCTGCGTTTCGCCTATGTGAACAGTTATTATCAGACGGGACTCCGCAATATGTTGGATAAGGCCGTTTTGAATTTCAAGCATCTGGCGGTGACCCGTTATAAGAAAATCGACGAAATACCTTTTGATTTTGTCCGGCGCGTCATGTCTGTGATCGTAGCCATGGATCATACCAGGCGCATCGTCACCAAAGGGGCCCCCGAAGAAATCTTCAAACGCTGTGACTGCTATGAAGTGAATGGCAAGATCGGCCCGCTTACCAAGACCATGATTGCACGTCTGGCTAAGGAATATGATTTGTTAAGTTCTCAGGGATTCCGGGTTTTGGCCCTAGCCTATAATAATTACACACCCGACAAAAAATCATTTTCGGTAAAAGATGAGGAAGGGCTGATTTTCAAAGGCTTTGTGGCTTTTCTGGACCCTCCCAAGCCAACCGTGGCCAATACCATCCGGGCACTGGAAGATCTGGGTATCACTTTAAAGATCCTTTCCGGCGATAATGAACTGGTGACCAGAAAAATTTGCGGTGACGTGAATCTGGTGATTACCGGACTTCTGAACGGCGAACAGCTGGATAAGATGAATGACAAGCAACTGGAAAGGGTGATTGACCGGGTCAATGTATTCTGCCGTTTGCATCCGCTGCAAAAGCAAAGGGTGATCCGCGCCCTGCAGGCCAAGAAACATGCGGTTGGATTCCTCGGTGATGGAATAAACGACACGCCGGCGCTCAAAGCGGCCGATGTAGGTATATCCGTCAATAATGCCGTCGGTATTGCCAAAGAAACCGCGGATATCATTCTACTGAGAAAAAGTCTCAAAGTGCTGGCTGATTGCGTCACGGAAGGCCGCAAGACCTTTGGCAATATCATCAAGTACATCAAGATGGGTGCCAGCTCCAATTTCGGAAATATGTTCAGCATGACCGGAGCCAGTTTGTTGTTGCCCTTTTTGCCGATGCGTCCGATTCAGATTTTGTTCAATAATTTTCTCTATGATATTTCCCAGATCTCCCTGCCCACCGATAAAGTAGACGAGGAATATTTGAGCAAGCCCCGTCCCTGGAATATTGACGCCATCAAAAAATTCATGGTCTTTATCGGGCCGGTCAGTTCGCTGTTCGACTATCTGACCTTTGCACTGATGTGGTTTGTCTTTCGGGCCGACACGGTTGCACAGCAGGCTGTATTTAACACCGGCTGGTTTCTGGAATCGCTGGCCAGCCAGACCCTGGTAATTTACGTAATCAGAACCAATAAAATACCCTTCCTGCAAAGCTGGCCCAGCAAACCGCTCATGATCACCACGCTGTCCGTCCTGGCCTTTGCTTTTCTATTTACCTTTTCCCCCTGGGGAGGTGTCTTAGGATTTGTGGCACTGCCCTGGCAATACTTTGCGATACTGGGAGTAATGCTCGTTTCCTACCTGTCACTGGTACAACTGGTTAAAAACTGGTTTATCAAAAAGTACGGAAATATCTGATTAAAAATTTCCATACCGATTTTTCATTAAGTACGTGGTTGACTGTTCGCAGATTTGTGTTATTTTTGGGCTAATTTATTAAATCGTTATGGATAAATCTAAATTATACAGACATGCTTTTGGAATCGGGTTTGCCGGACTGACAACGGCATTGTGGGGAAGTTACTTGTTCGACAAAGGCACCGATTTGAGTCTGAGCGTTGCCTTTGACCGGGGTCGTGCAGCTGCCGCTGAAAGAGCCGAAATCATATCCGACATTAGAAATCGTTTTGAAACTTCTGGAATTATTGAAAATGATACGAATTTCCCCATCTCCACTGGTATAGAAGAGTTGACTTCGGCCAGCCTGCCTCAAATTTCCAATAATTCCGAAGCCCAGACCGAACTGACTAAATGTGAAAGTGACAGAACCCGCTGCGTTGCTCCCACTCGTGGTAATTGTCTGACCCCTCGCCATTCCCAGAATCTTTCCGAAATGATCAAACGGGAATACCACGACAAGATTAATTATAAAATGATCAGGGAATGTTCTATCAATGTGCTGACTTGCGAACAGGCTTTAAAACAGTGCGTGGAAAAAAAAGTTTTACCACGGACAGAAAAAAGGTAATTTAGTATTATGAACTTAGAGGAAACACTGGGAAACAAATCCAAACTGCTGACCAAAAATCCGGAGAAGTTTCAAAATTTGTGCAGGGAAATTGCTGCGGAAGGACCTGACAAACTTCATCTGCTGCTGGATTATGACGGGACCGTCACCTATGAATGGGACCTTGATGGCAATCCCCGCCCCAGCCTGATTGCCACCTTACGGGAAGGCAATTATTTAAGTGAGGAATATTCCACTGAAGCGCATTCTTTGGCTGAACATTACAAGCCCATTGAGAAAGATCCCTCAGTCGATCCTGTCATCAAGAAAGCTTTGATGCAGGAATGGTGGGAAAAACATTACGCACTGCTGATCAGACACCGTTTGAACCGCAGCGATATCCACAAAGCCATGCGGGACGCGCAGGCCAAAGTACGAAGCGGTATGGCAGAGATTTTGCGCATGACGGCCTCCGCTCAGGTGCCTGTGATCATCATGTCCGCCAACGGGCTGGGCAGTGAATCCATACGCTGGCATCTGGATCACAACCAGCTGCTTCTGCCCAATATTCACATCGTATCCAATGAACTGGAATGGGACTCTGAAGGATATATGACCGGTTACCGCCAACCGATTGTACACTCACTGAATAAAGATGAAACCGTGGTCAGTCATTTGCCGGTGGCCAAGGATTTGTCCGGACGCACGAACATTATACAAATGGGTGACAGTTTGACCGACATCCATATGGCTACCGGGCTTGCGGCCGAACGGGTTCTGAGCATCGGTTTTTACAACCGCAAGACAACGGATCATCTGGAGCATTTTCAGGAAGTATTTGATACCGTGCTGACGGATGATTCCAACGGGGAAGAATTGTCTGAACTGATTGGACGTTTACTGGGCAAGGCTGCCTGAACTTTCAGAATTTTCCGAAACCTTTAACACTACGACAAAAAATAATGACCGGAAAATCAAATCTACTGGACAGGGCCACCGATCCGGCCCAATACGACCGGCAGGATATCACTTGGCGGAGTGAATCCGATCTGGATTCACCGATGAGAACGTTTTTTTGGCAGCAGATTATGAAGCATTGTCCCGACTGGCAGGGCCGACGTGTTCTGGACATCGGTGCGGGTAGCGGCTGGGCGCTGGATGAGGCTAAAAAGCTGGGTGCCTCAACCACAATCGGAATCGAACCATCTGCTCAGAACGTACGACTATCCAAACGGCTATTCCCCAGAATACAAATGGTACAGGGTACGTTCGAAGATTACCGCACCATCCAACGATTTGACCGGATCATTTCGATTATGTCACTGCCTCATATCAGGAATCTGGAAGAAGCTTTTGCCAGAGTCCGTCTGCTGCTGGCCGAGCCGGCCGGGGAGTTTGTGGCGATTGTGCCGGATTATGACTATTACAAAAGGGCAAGGCATGATTACCAGGTGGAAATTGAAGAACTGGATTCTCTGACCTATGTCACTTCCATCAGAAGGTCATTAGGCGAACTGGTGGACATCGTCAGAAAGGAAATGGCCTACGTTCTGGTGGGTGAGCAGGCCGGTTTGCAGCTCACAGTGGCCGAGCCCATGCCCCCGTCTAATCAGTTGATTACGCAAATCCCCAAGTATCGGGATCTGGCGAACACTCCAATCATGAATTTCTTTAAGTTCAGCAGATAATACGAATATTGAATTCTGGAGCCGCTAGGCGGAATTGAACCGCCGACCTCTGGTTTACGATACCATTGCTCTACCAGCTGAGCTATAGCGGCCTGGTAACTGCGTTATTATAGGGAGCACGGGTACTTCTGACAAATTATTTATCGGAGAAGCGGCTATTTTTGCGAATTGGCGGTTATCACCGCCTTGATTCTGCGGATACCGGAGGAACTAGCCTCTTCTTTGGTGATCTTGAATCCGCCCAATTCGGAAATGTTTTTGACGTGGGGACCGGCGCAGATTTCTTTGGAGAAAGCACGTTCGGCTTCCGCCAGCGGCGCCCCGACTGTATAGACCGTGACGTTGCTGGCATATTTGTCGTTAAAAAGACCGATCGCCCCCTTGCTCTTGGCTTCTTCCGGGGTTGTTTCCACGCAATGCACCTCCAGCCCCTGGGCAATCTGTTCATTCACTATATCCTCCACCTTTTTAATTTCCTCGGGAGTCATTTTGGCCGGGTGGGAAAAATCAAAACGCAGGCGTTCCGGGGTGATATTGCTGCCGCGCTGCTCAACATGCGGACCCAACACCACCCGCAGGGCCTGATGCAGCAGATGGGTGGCGGTATGCAAACGGGTGGTTTCGGCGGTGGTGTCGATCAGACCGCTCTTGAATTTCTGTTCGGAACCCGAGCGGGACAGATCTTTGTGATGTTCGATGCGTTTGAAATAATCCTCCAGATCAATTTTCAGGCCTTTTTTGCCGGCCAGCTCGGTGGTTATCTCCAGGGGAAAGCCGTAGGTGGTGGTCAGATTGAAAGCGTCCTCCCCGGAAATCAGGCCGTTTTGAGGCTTGATCATCTCGAAATATTTGACGCCTTTCTCCAGGGTTTTGGAAAATTTTTCCACTTCGTCGGAAATCTCCCGCATGATATCGGCGCTTTTTTGCTGCAGATGGGGGTAGGCGGGGGACATTTTTTCGATTACCTGTCCGGCCAGTTTTTCCACCAGAGAATGTTGTCCGCCCAGGCTTCTGACGCTGACCAGAGCGCGGCGGATCAGACGGCGGATGTAATATCCCTGATCCTTGTTGGATGGTACGCCGCCGTCGGAGATCAGAAAGGTGGCGGCCCGCACATGGTCGCAGATTAAACGGAAATCATGCAGATGGTCTGCATAACTCTTGCCGGTGTCTAGCTCGATTGCCTGTATGTATTGCAGAAAGAGGTCGGTCTTGAACATGTCGGTCTGGTTTTCCACCACCATCAGCAGGCGCTCCAGGCCGCCACCGAAATCCACATTTTTTTGGTCCATCGGCTCCCAGCTGTCGGGCGTTTTTTTATACTGCATAAAGACCGAATTGCCGATTTCAATAAACCTGCCGCAGTCGCAGTTGATGTGACAGAATTCCCCGAAACGGGTGTCATGGGGTGCCCCGGTATCATAAAAAGTTTCCGAATCCGGGCCGCCCAGTTCGCCCACCGCGTCCCCTCTCTTCCACCAGTTTTTGTCAATGTAAGGAAAAATGCGCTGGCGGCTGAAATCAATTTCCACTCCTGGTCCAAACTCCCCTTTGCCGGTGGTGGCAGGTCCGACTTCGGCTTCAATTCCGTTTTTTTTGAACATGGCCTGCAGCGTCTGAATACTTTCTTCATCCCTTTCCACCAGGTCATTGCCGGCAAAAACCGACTGATACAGTTTTTTTGGATCCAGTCCAACCTGGTCAATCAAAAACTCATACCACCAGCTGAGTTGTTCTTTCTTGAAATAATCGCCCAGACTCCAGTTGCCCAGCATTTCAAAAAAAGTGGTGTGGCGCTGATCACCGATTTCATCGATATCGTCGGAGCGGAAAGACCTTTGCGAATTGACCAGCCTGGTACCCTCCGGATGCTTTTGCCCCAACAGATAGGGGACCAGCGGGAACATACCGGAATTGACGAACAATAATGTGGGATCATTTTCGGCCAGCAGACCGGCTGGAGCAATTTCCTTATGGCCTTTGCTGACGAAGAAATCCAGATATTTGCGGCGGAGTTCAAATGAGTCCATGTGTTTTACAGATTTGATGTGGTGCAAAGAGATTATATTTTGCGACCAGTTAATGTCAATTTTGTTACGTTTTTCTTTGCCCGATGTATGGTTGTCTCACTTCCTGGATTTGACTTAATTCCCTTCCTATATCATAATCCGCCCTTAATTCTTACTTATGAATGATAATTCAACAGATCGTCGCCCTTTTCCGGCTGAAGTGGTTGTGGAAAAAACGTCTGAAATAGCGACAATCAAAAAAGTGCCGCCTACAACGCTTTATATCAAAGAGGTAAATCTTTTGGATGATTCCGTTGCAGGAATGGTCTCAAACCTTGTAACTGCTTCAGAAGAAACAGCCGAAAGCACTTCAGGACAGATAAAAAGAGTGATACAGGATGATTCCCTGGATACACTGGAAACGGATAAGAATTTCCAGGAACGAATAAAAGCTTTGGTTGAGGAGGGGCGGCACGGGGAAGCTTTGGATCTGGTTTCGGGCGAGTATGAGCAGGCCAGAAAATCCGGAATTAATTCAAGAATTTACAACTCCGCCTATACTGCCGCCACCATCAATATGAAAGCCGGACGGTTCGGTCCAGCCAGGAATTTTTCGGAAATAGCGCTACGAAAGGCTCTGGAGATGCAGCATCATGACGCCATAGTCATGGCTCGCGCTTCGCTTTCCCGCAGTATTTTGAAGAAAGACGGCTTGAGGGCTGCCAAGGTGGAGTTATTGAAATGGTTAAATGAAAATACTGTTAGAGGATTATTGATTTGCCGTGACTTCGGGAAAGTGGAATTATCCGGCGATAATGGGGAGTTGGCAAAATTTTTCCTGGATTTTGCGATCGCCCATGAAAAGAATCCCCGCCAGGCTCTCCATTTTAAGATGATCAAAGCAGTTGCCACAAACAACCTGGAGAATTCCAGGGCTTTTGCCAAAGGAATATTGCTTTTTGAACCGGACAGTTTGCCGGCCCGGGAAACTATATTGCTGGCAGATCTGGGGCAAGACCTGATCTCAGAGGAGAGCCGGGATATGGCCCTGGCGGTTTTGGCAAAAAAAAATGACCACGCCCCGGCCAAATTTGTGATGGCCAAATACTTTCTAAAAAAAGGACAGTTTGAGGAAGCTGACAGACTAATGGAAGAGCTGCAAAGGGACGGTCACTATACAGAAGAAATTGCCAAAATATTGGCGGACCGTTTGCCGAAGCAGCAAACTCCTCCTGCCCCAGTAATTCTGCCAACGCTGACCAACGGCAAAAACGGCGACCCGCGCCGGGAAAAAACCAAGGCCGCCGACCCCCTGACAAGAGCTAAAACTGTACTGGCAGTGGATACCCATGAGGCCACACTGGATAAATGGAAAACGCTGGTAGAATCGAACTCAGATAAATGGTTTTCTGTCGGCAGAGGCAAGAAAGGCTTTGATTATGCCTGTATGAGAAAAGATCAACTGCTGCTGGTGGAGGTGAAATCGATTAATACCTCCCACTGCAATGAACGTGATGAAATGGTACTGGCTGTCGGTCAGCTGGATCTGTATGCCCGTTCTTATATCAAGAGGATGCAGGAAAGCGCCGATAAAAAGATTAAACGCCTGATTCTCCTGAGCAAACGGCCGCATTTTCTATCCAGAGCTGATTCCCCGCTCAATCTGATGGTCAAAGATGCCGAGGAAGAAGGCGCCTATTATCTGCTGTGGTTTGAGGACGGAGAATTGAAGGGTTCACCGCTGGCAATGGCGGCGTATGAAGATTATCTGACCTGCTAAAGTGGCCATTCAAACCGGCTAATTCCCCATTTTGTGGTGCGGCAAAGGGCTTTTTCATGGTATAATTGGGTGATTTAAAAGGGAAATCACCATGAGAAAGTTTCACCTCAACCGTACAATTATTCTGCTGATTCTCTCCGATATCTTCTTTCTGACCGGTTTCGGTCTGATCGATCCGATTATCGCGATTTTTATCGACGGCAGCATCGAGGGCGGCTCTATTTTCACCGCCGGTATTGCCAGCACAATTTTCTTCGTAACCAAAAGCCTTATACAGCTCCCCTTTTCCAAATATGTGGATGGCCACGATAACAAAATCCATTGGCTGATTCTGGGGATGGGACTGGTCACTTTTGTGCCGGTAATCTATATATTTGCACCCAATATCTGGTTTATCTATCTGGCCCAGTTCCTCTACGGCGTCGGCAGCGGCCTCGCCTATCCCACCTGGCTGGGACTGTGGAGCATCAATCTGGACAAGAATCATGAAAGTTATGAGTGGAGCCTGTATTCCACTTTGACCGGTATCGGCACGGCAATTTCGGCTTCAGCCGGAGCAGCCATGGCCGATTTTCTGGGGTTCAGATTCTCTTTTGTGGTGGTGGGAATCATGTCCGTAATCGGCTGCCTCGTCTTGATTGTCCTGGAAAAGCAGAATCAGAAGAAAACCGAGCTGATTAAACTCAGCGTCTAAATCTATTTACGTCAACCATTTTCTCCCCGAGAGATGATATCTAACGGCTTGGGGCTGGGATTTTCGGTGTTTTTTTGCTATAATGTGAAGATTTAATTGTTTCCAAAACAAAATGCTCCCCCTAAGTCTGGAATCAGACAAAATCTTACTGGAAAAAATCTCGCTGGAGTGGCTGGAAGAAATATTCCTGGCCAAGACCGGCAATGTGGCCAGATACTCCCATCATTTCACCGATACAAATGAAGTTCACAGTTGGATCAACTTCTGTAGGGAGTCCCATGAAAGTACCCGTTCCCTGACTATGGCCGTGCTGGCCAAAGAAACGCGGGAGTTTTTGGGGGTGGCCGCCATCAATGATTTGAATATTCATCCCCAGTTCAGTTTGTGGATCAAAGAATCCGCCCAGGGCCACGGTTATGGAAAGGCAACCGTTCACCTTTTGCTGGACTGGTTTAAATCGACTTACGGGCATGAGGAAAAAATTTCTTATCTGGTGGAAACCGGCAATCTGGCCAGTCTGAAACTGGCTTTAAGCGTTGGGATGAGGCTGATGGGTGAAAAGCTCGGGGCCGAAGGAATAATGTTCCAGGAATTGGTAATTTAGCATCAGTTTTCCAACTTTGTGCCGAAATTTTTGTGGGCTTAATTTGCATTGCGGAAAGCCTGTTTTTCGCATAAAATACTGGCAAATACAAATAAAAAGGTTTTATGCTTTTATCCAAAATGTCGGTTGGGAAATTCTTATTTATGATTTCCCTGGGAATTTATATGGCACTTGCTGCACCCATAGCACAAGCCGCTACCTGGCTGGAGAGTTTCATCGGTTATAACGATGTGACCGGAGTTTCCAATAATGACGAATCATTCAGCACCAAACAGCTGGCCGACGGAAATTTTTTAGTGATGTCTGTCACCAATTCAGTCGGTCAGGGGCATGATCCGCTGGCAGGAAATTATTTCGACAACATTTTACTGCAAAAAATCGATGGTGAAGGCAAACCGGTCTGGCAATACTCTCTGGGTTATGCCGGGAAACAAAATGATTATGCCAGGGAGTTCAAGGAGACTTCCGATGGAGGCATAATACTGGTCGGGGGAACGGATGCGTCAGGAAATAATGATATTTTGGTTTCCAAACTAGACAGTTCTGCCAACATCGTCTGGCAAAAAGTGATCGGCGGAGCAAAAGAAGATATCGGCTATTCCATTATTGAAACTTATGATCATAATTTTGTGCTGGTAGGCTTTACCGAGACCGGTGCTTTTGGCAGCGCTGATGCAGTGATGATTAAACTTGATTCCAACGGCAACGTCCTCTGGCAGCAGGAATTTGGTGACGTGAATTATGATGTTTTAAAATCCGTCCGTGAAACAGCGGACCACGGCTATGTGGCTTCCGGACATACCACCTCTTACGGATCCGGAAACGGCGATGCCTGGATAATCAGAGTCGGCGAGGACGGCAAATATGATATAACCGCCAATACCTGGTCCCGGGTAATCGGGGGTACGGATGTCGACACTTTGGATAAAATAATAACCACAACCGACGGTAATTATCTGGCTGTGGGGTACACTGCGTCGCCCAATCCCAGTCCCTACAAAGGACTGGCCGTAAAAATCAACCCAACCGGAGGAATAATCTGGCAGAAAATGTATGGAGGAGGCGTGAATGAGTCTTTTAACGATGTACTCGAGGATACCGGCAGCGAATATGTGGTAGGCGGATTGACTGTTTCTTATGGAGCCGGTTCCATGGACGGCTGGTTTTTGAGATTGGATGCAAACGGTGCGATACTGGCCCAAAAAGCTCTGGGAGACGCCAATGGTGAACATATCAACGCCATTTCCCCCACCAATGACAACGGGTTTGTCCTTTCAGGTGGAATTTCCACTCCCCTGACCGGTAAATCCGACATCTGGATCGGCAAAGTTGATGATAGCGGTGATTTGGATGATCCTGATTGTATAACTTCCACCGTGACTTCCGCTATCGATACAAATGCCGGACTGGTGGCGATATTAACGGTAAAAAATGAAGGGGATCCGGGACTGACCGTCAATAACGCTTCATTGACCAGAGTAAGCGTGACGTTAAATTATTTGCAGACATCTTCGTATTGCACAAGTTATCTGGAAATTACCGGGGCCGCCTCAACCATGGCCGGCGCCAACAATGAGTTGACTATTACCGCCTATGATACGGCGGGAAGCGTTCGCACCAACTACAACGGACCAAAAACAATTACTTTTTCCGGTCTGTCCAATAATGGAATCAAATTCCCGGCTGTGGAAGGGACAATAATCGGCACACCTCAAACGATAAACTTCACTGCCGGAGTATCCGACCCACTGGTGGCCACTCTGACCCCCCAAATAGTAGAATCGGCGACTCTTTCACTGACCGACGGGAAATACAATTGCAACCCGATTGCTGGCGAACCCAGCCATTGTCTGGCTTTGAACGTAACCGGCTATCTCAAAACCTGGAGCAAACTGTTTGATTCCAGCGGACATGACGCAGCCAATGCTGTGGCTGTAGCGGCGGACGGCAATTTTATCGTAGGCGGGTATATTCCTTCCAATCTTTCGGTGATGAAACTGGATCAGGACGGTACGGTGATCTGGGAAACCTCCTATGGAGATTCTTTTTCCGTCACTCTAAACAGCCTGAAAGTAGCCTCCGATGGATCAATTTTTGTCGGCGGAGCCACCGACGCTTCGGGAACCAATGATTTTCTGGCCATGAAATTGGATGGCAACGGAAATATACTTTGGCAAAAATCTTTTGATCTGGGTGGACCGTCCGAAGTGGTGTCGAAAATGCATATTCTGGCTGATGGAGGCCTCATGCTGATCGGTCAGGCCAGTATTGACCCCTTATTGGCTCCCGTGTCGGAAGCCTGGCTGGTGAGACTTGATGCTTCCGGTAATATCGTCTGGGAAAACCGATACGGCGGCGCTGACCAGGAAATGGTCAATGCCCTTTATGAGAACCCTGATGGTTCCTTCATTGTAGCCGGATGGACTTACTCATTTGCGCCTGCCCCCAACAACGAATATGTGGGCTGGATTTTTAAAATCGACAGTGCCGGTGCCCTGATTTGGAGTAACACTTATGATATTCTGGTCAATGACCCGATCAAAGGTCCGGGCACTTCAGCGTCTTCAATTTTTAACAGTATCACCGGTTCCACAGCCCTCGGAAAATATATTCTGGCGGGTCGCAATCTGGTGGCCAATGCCGGTGCCTATGAAGAAGCTCTCTTGATGCAAATCGATGCCAACGGCAATCTGGACTGGATTTTCAATTATGGAGATTCAACTTCCTTTCCGGATGAGTTTTTTACGGTCATGAACGGCGGAAGTTCCTATTATTTGGCAGGTAATACCGAAGGTTTGGGCATAGGAGACAATGACGGCTTTTATCTTCAAATTGACGCCGGTCCCGGCCCCGCTCTGGGTACTGTTAATCTGGCCAAAGCTATCGGGGACAATATCAACAACCTGTTCTATGATATGAAGTCCACTCTGGACGGAGGTATGATCTTTGCCGGCCGCTCCAGGCATCCGATTCCACCGGGTTTGAAACAAAGCGATATCTGGGTGGTCAAGACGGATGCATCCGGTAATATCTTTGATCCCAGCTGTCTTACAGTTAATGATGTCACAGCAGCGGTTGTACGCACCATTCCCGGCAATAAAGTAAATGACGTCACCGCCGTAACCAAGGTTAACTCAACGGCTTCCACCGCCGGCTCGGCCTCACTGGTGGCTTCCGGTTCGTCACTGGGACAACTCTCTTATTGTACCTCTTACTTTGTGATCACCGGTTTGCCGGCTATGTCTGCCGGTACCACCAACGAACTGACGGTGACCGCTTATGATCTGCAGGGCAATGTAGTCAGCGGATATGAAGGCTCAAAATATCTTACCTTCTCCGGTCTCAGTCCGATTGGTATTTACAATCCGGTCGTGGAGGCGGTCACCTTCGGCAATCCGGTGCTGGTCAATTTTACGGCCGGAAGCTCCGATCTGTCAGCCTCCACTCTGGTGGCCTACAAGGAAGAAACCTCCACTGTTCATGCCACGGATCAGACTGTCACCTCCCAGCCGCATGGCGGAACTCCCAACGGCGGACTTCCTTTAATCGTAAACGTTGCTCCTTTGGACCATTATGAAATCACCAATACCACACCCCAGACTACCGCAGTGGGCTGGACCGAAATAGTAACTTCCAATGATCTGTATGGAAATCTGGTAAAAATGGCCGGTTCTTTCACGGCAAAAAGTAATGGTCATGCTTATTTCTTTGATTCTCCCGGATTCACCAGTCAAAATAATGTTTACAATCTGGTTGGCGGAATTGCCTCCATATTTGTCTATGATCTCAATGCCGAAATTATAAAATTATCTGCCACCGATGCCGCAGCTAAAACCGGCTTGAGCGGTAATATTGTAGTTTCAGGGTCTGCTGCGCCCGTCGGCGGAGGCGGGGCGGGACCTTCCTTACCCGTAGCAGGCGGCGCTTCGTCCGGTGGTTTCGCACCGGTCAACCTGCCTCCCGCCATGCAATTTCTGACAACGCCCGAACAGGAAGACACCACTCCCCCCTCTCTTTCCTGTCTTTCACAGACACCCCCTTTGCATGAGTTCAATGATGTCTCCAACCATCAGGCCGCCGATATAATCAAACTTCTGGCGCAGACCAAAAATCAAACATTTGTAATCAGCGGTTATGAAGGCAGTGACGGAAGTTATTCTTTTCAGCCCGACCGGAATATCAACAGAGCGGAATTTCTTAAAATGGCTCTGGTCGCCAATTGTCTGGGAATTGAAGAATTTTCCGGTCAGTCAGCACAAATCCAACCTTATGGTGACGTCCCGTTGAATTCGGACAACTGGTACAAGAATTATGTCTACAGTGCGACTAAAAAAGGCATCGTTTCCGGCTATCCGGACGGGAATTTTTATCCTGAGAAATCCATCAGCAGAGCCGAGGCCATCAAGATACTGGTTAATATCCAGAAACTTAAAAAACAGGGATATCAGGCCAAATCATATTTTCACGATGTGGTTCCGGCGGACTGGTTTTTCGAATACGTGTCGGCAGGCAGGGAAAATAATCTGATACTAGGCTCCAAAGGTCGTGACGGTCTGGATTATTTCCGCCCTTCTGATCCTATCACTCGTGCAGAAACCGCCACAATTCTGGTCAGGATTTATGATCTGAGAAAATACATATCCCTGAAGTAAAAAATTGGCATCGGGAAATAATGGTGCTATATTGAGCCCGTTTTTATACCTTATTTCCCAAATATGTCTAGAGAAAGCTTTTTTTCAAAAGGCGCTCTGGCCCGATCTGCTTTCTGGGGAGGGGTACTGATCGGAGTAATGATTCCTGTCGGAGTTTTCGCACAGGATAGCGGCGCTGAGCGTCCCATTAACTCCATGAAGTTACCGTTCCTGAGAGAGGCGTCGAGCGGGAGTTACCTGACCGAAATCCAGGGCGGCGGTTCAGGTGGTAGCGGTGCCTCGGATTCCGGTAATGCCCAGGTTGAACCGGGAGGATTAATCAGCCAGGCCAACAATTGCCGTTTCAGGGATATTGCAGGCAACCGGTCGGCTGAGGCGATCAATTATCTTTATGATAAAGGAATAGCCGGGGGCAGAAGACCCTGTTATTTTGATCCGAATGCCGCCGCAACACGCGCCGAAGTAACCACGATGGTGGTCAGAGCGGTAGATGCACCCGTACCAGTCTCTCCCGAACCGAAAGCTTTCCCTGACACCAATACCAGAAGCTGGTCGGCCAGGCATGTTAAAGCCGCCAAGAATGCCGATATCGTACACGGCTATCCGGACGGTTTGTTCCGCGCCGAAAAACCCGCCAACGTTGTGGAAACACTGAAAATTACCACACGCGGATTCAAAAGCGACCTCACCGTCAGTGCAGCGGAACTGCAACAATTGGCTGGGATTTCCGACATCGAACTGAACCAGTGGTATGTGAAATACGTTCAGGCAGGTTTGAACGAGCAGATTATCGACAGTGACGCCACGCTGATTTACCCGGCAACCCAAGTGACCAGAGCCGAAGTGGCGGAGATGGTTTATTTATTAATGAGAAAAAGAGAATAGATCGTTTTCCGGAGAAACAAAAAAGGCGCGCCGCACGGCGCGCCTTTTTATATAGAGATTTTAAAATCGACCTTTTCTACCACTTCAACGCCTTGCTTTTATGTATTGAAAAGCCTTTTTTCTGACTTTAACTTGGCGTTGCAAGGACCGACGGTTGTTACGACAAACTAGCAGCATTATCATCATAACTCCGGAAAAATAGGCCAGAATTCCGGAAAAGACCCAGTACATGAAATTGTTGCTAAGAAGAATATTATTACTGGTGTTTTCATTGAACGATAAAACGTTGGCGGAACCGTCTGACAGGTTGCCCTCCGCCGTGTTTGGCAGATTGGTTGGAGTCGCCGTTTCGCTGTCATCTGTCGAGACTGTGGGATTTTCAGTATCTGCCAAAATCGGAGATAGCTTTGTTTCAATTGGTTCTGATAAATGTTGTGCAGGATTATTCGTAATAACGGTAACTTTTTGTTCAATTGCATTGACAGGTTCGGATGGTGCAATGACCTGTTCTATTTTTGGAATATCAACCGGGGGTGTAAAGGCAGTGGATGCAAACTCTGTTCCTGTCCCCGAAATCTCCATTTGAAGATGATCTACCGGAGCCGTTGCCGGGCTGTCAGACAGTTGGGGAAGCGATTCGTATAGCACGGAGTCCTCCGACACTCTCAAAGGAATTATCGATATAGTATCCGGCAAATTGGAATTATTAAAATTATCCAAATCATCACCAGAAACAGTCATACATTCTTCAGATCCACTCGTGCAAATTTCCAACGCTCCATCGAGATCGTCTTTCATTTCCTCCACACTGGTACTGACTTCGGCACTATGGAGTTGATCCAGCGCGCTGTGGACGATATTGGAATCATCCGTTGGCATCTCCAAATCTACCAGGGCCAGACAGGATGCCCCTGGAATTAATACCAGGACTTCAATTATCAGAATTTTAGACACACTTTTAAATACCCCCATCGGTCTTTTATTTACAAATCTTAATATTTTATCATCTTTTGCCATTCCTGTAAACTACTTTTGTAATAGTATTTTAAGCGACCACTTTAATTTTATGGTATTTTTTATTGAGAGCTTGAAGAATCTTGAAAACAAAATACGAGTTGATGGTTAGAAAAATACAAAATGTGCTGATCTTACTGTCTGCTTTAGGGCTGATTATGACAGCTGGAGTCACGCGGGCTGCCATTCTTTTTGATGGTGCCGATACGGGAGGCGTTACGGTGGATGACAGTTATGTGATTGACTACGACCAATCCTCGCCCGGGAACAGGGATCTACAGTTTGGCAGTTCCTCGACCTATCTGCGCTGGAGCGGTACGGAATTTCAATTTTCCAATGATATTAATTTGAACTCCAACCAGTTCAAATCGGCCCGCATTGAAAATGTCTCCTCTATGCCTGGTGGCTCGGGAGGGCTTGGTGCGGCGGGTAGAGGCAGAATAGTTCAACTCACTGACCCCGATTCAACGGCCCCCGGCTGTACTGGTCCCAGCTGCCAGCCTGGTTCCTATTCCTGGGATGGTAGTATTTGGCATGCACTTCAGGGAAGTATTACTGCCGCCAATGCCACCAGAATTGTCACTGTCGGCCCCACTGGCCGTGACTATACGACAATTGCACTGGCAGCTGCCTATCTGAACAATTTGTCCGGAGGCGAAATCTGGATTGACCCTGGTACCTATCCGGTCATCACTCAAGTAAACCTGGAAAATATTGTATTGCGAGGTGCTGACGGCAATGGCATCACCGTTATCAGTCTTTCCGGAGCTGGCGAACTTCAGGTCAAGGATACATTCTTTGAAGAACTGAATATTGTTGTGGGAGCGATCAGTGGAACTTTCGGTCTAAATGTGAAATATAATGCTGCTTCTGCCAGCTCGGTGCTTTTCACAAAAGTTAATTTTACTACCAATTCCGGGAAATTTGTTTTGGGCAGCACGGCAGGTACCCCCCCCACTACGATTGTTAATTTGCAAAACTGTTCCGAGGCGGCTGCCGACGCAGGATCTTTTGTAACTACGCAAGCGGCTACCGGCGTGAATCTTGTGACTTCCTCGATCACCGTGATCAATCAGCTGACTACCAATGCCTTGAAAATTTCCGACTGGCCGGTAACCATCATCGGAGGCAGCAATGTTGTGACCACGGGAACTATTATTTCCGTTCCTGACCGAACCATCCTGGTTTCCCCCGGTATGAACATTCAGGGTGCTATTAATAGTTTGGGGGCACAGGGAGGGGTTATCAAGCTGCTGATTGGAACCCATACCATCACCAATTCCATCTCCCTCAATAACAGTAATATTCAGCTTACGGGTGAGGGGCCGGGGACAATACTTTCTGCTCCCTCGGCCGGGTGGACAGGAGGAATTACCACCGATGATGCCGTGATACAGGTAGGTGCCAGTAATGGAACTACTCCACAAACCAATATAATCATCAACAACTTCCAGGTTCAGGTCGGCCCCAATATCCATGGAATACAGGTGAATGGAGGCTCGGAAATCAAGGTCATGGATATGACGGTTAGTTCAATTGGTACTAAAAGTACAGGTCGGGTTGGAATTTTATTTACTGACGGTTCGGTCACGGCCGGCTCCAGGTTCACCGTTACACGCAGTATTGTGACCCGCGATCTACCCGCCAACCGCTGGGTGGACGGCGTGCATATTGATGGTGATTCCACCTATGCGGGAACTTATGGCTACGGGAACGGGATTACAGACAGTATTATCTCCGAATTGATTGTCAATGAAGCATCAGAAACCTCTTATGTCTTCGCGGCAGTTTCGGCCTCAGCCATCTTTTCCAACCGCGCCCGCAATATGGGCTACAATAACGGTGCCATTGCCATGTTTGCCCAAAATTCCAGCGATATCATTGTGATGAACAACACGGTGGAGGGAAACAATAATGCCAATGCCAGCGGTTTCCGTTTAAACAGCAACGTTGATGACGCCATAATCGTGGGAAATACGATCAGGGGCGGCCCCCAAAACTTCACTGTCGGCGTGAATATTAATAATGCCAACTGCGAGCGCAACATATTGGATGATAACGTTATTGCCAATGCAACCACCAAGGTTTCCGATACAGGCTCTTATACAAAAATGGAATCCAACCATGTCCGGTCCACCTCCGATCCAAGCGTCAATGATGACAACACCAAAGGCTATCTGATTGGAACTCTTTGGTTTAATCTGACCAATCAAAAGGTTTGGGCCCTGCAGGACAGCTCAACAGGAGCAGCCATCTGGATCGACCTCACCGCCACCGGATCCGGCCATACTCAAAATACCGATACCGGCACCACCTCCAATTCATTTATCCTGGATACCGATAACACGGTAGGAGATGTATATCTGCAGTTCGGAACAACGCTCAATGAAAGACTGCGCTGGGACAGTGCAAACTCCCGTTTCAATCTGACCGATAATTTATACCTGAATGGCACTCTGGGGATACTGGAAGGTGGCACTACCCCAACTTTCTACACCATCTTCCAGGGGGCCGATCAGGGAGGAAACATTACTTATACCTTGCCGGATGCCCAGGGAGCAGCCAATACATTTTTGCGCAATGATGGTTCCGGAGTATTGACCTGGAAAGGACCACTTAATGTTTTATTTACTTTCCTGGCCGATGCGACTTCGCTTACCTGGACCAATATGCCCAATGCCGAAACTGAACTGACCGGCAGTAACCGACGCATAAGGATTGATTTGACCAATGCTAATTCTGTGCGACTGAGCGTGAATGTTGTGACTGCCGGAGCAAATAACGCAGTCTTGAGGGTACAGTATTCAACAGACCAGGCCACCTGGAATTATCTGGACGGAGCCACCGGTCCTTCCGCCGGTGTCGGTACTACAGGTCTGCAGGTGGGTAGTTTTGTGAATCTGGTGGCAGGTGCCAAAGCAGATGTGTATCTGCGCGTAGTGGGAGTGAATGGCAACGGAAATGCTGATCCCGTATTCAGTAAAATTCAGCTGGAGGTGAAGTAATTTCTGCTCCTTTCGTACAACATCCCAGATCAAAGACCGCGCCAATGAATTACTGGCAATGGATTGTAGGCCCGCTTTTCATCAGTCTAATCATCCTAATCGGACGCCTCGATTTTTTTCAGTGCCTGTTGATTTTCTTCGGTCATTTCCACACCAACTTCCTCCAGATACCTGCGGAAATAGCTCCAGTGGAAAGGCGGAGGTGAGTCAAATACAGATCCCATCCGAAGTGCCGCGCGAATTTTGATATTTTCCTTGTATCTGGCCAGTTCCATTTCATATTCCTTCTGGTATTCCGACCTCATAAAGGCCGGTAAATAAGTGAGAATAGCAGGGAATTCACGGGTAATTTCCTCAGGATCACATGACGGGGGCAGAGAATCGGAGACCTGAGACTGCTCAAA
Source organism: Candidatus Altimarinota bacterium (assembly GCA_963677745.1). GTDB lineage: Bacteria > Patescibacteriota > Gracilibacteria > UBA1369 > UBA1369 > UBA1369. The sequence goes on along the minus strand of OY782391.1, from coordinate 1,058,623 downwards.
CTGCACGGACTGAGGAGCTTTTTCCATGAGATCCCTGGCATTATAGCCCGGTGGAGGACCGATGGTCGCCCCTTCCTCCGGAACAGACGGTGAAGAAGGTGGATTGGTGTTTTTAAAAGAATACAGACCGGCGCTGGGAATTGAAGGAGGCCCGGCGATGATAAATTCCGGGGATGGCAGATCTTTCAGTGCAGGAGGTGGTATAGCGGGTAAACTATGATGTTCCAGGGAGACACAATAAGGTGCTTCCAGCTGGGAAGGGTCAACGTTTTGCGAAATAGGAACGGGGGCATTTCCCAGAATTGATTCCTCCCACAGGTCATCAAATTCGGCGGAGGCAATTTCATCCTGAAATTCTTCCGGCAGATTTTTCACGTCCACTTCACCGACAATTGCCTCACAATCATCTATTAAATCATTTACAGGTTTGGCAAATTCCTCCGCCACTTGTTCCAGGGCTTTTTCAAGCGTATCAGGAGGGCTAGACGCTGGAATCGTGACAGGGGCAAGGATATCACTGCTTTCAGGAACAATAGTCGTCGCCGCAGAAATTGCAACGGTCTTGTCGGCACCGATTTCGGGCAGACTGGTGGCGTCTCCATTTTCTGGATTTTGGGGATTTTCGGCCATCTTATTTGATGATAAGATGCTTATTTTAGAGCTTTTTTCTATTTTGTCAACCGCTTTGGCACAAATTGCTGTTTCTTGAACGTAAAAGAAAAAGTATTCCCTGACCGGAATACGGGAAGAAATCTTTAAATTTCCTGTTTTTCAAGGATGCCAGAAAAATTCGCCGAGACAGTATAGAGATACGGCGAGAAGAATTTTTTGCAGAAGACGCAGAAAAACAGAAATTTCAAGATTTCTTGGAGCGGTACACGGGAATCGAACCCGTGTCTCCGCCTTGGCAAGGCGGCGTACTACCATTGTACTAGTACCGCGAATTTTCAAATTGAATCAGGCCAGCGCATTGCGCTTCGCTTCGTGCTTGGCCTAAGGAATATAACAAAATTTTCAAAAATTACAAATCCATTTTTTATGATTGGTTTACGGGCTGTCTGCTGTTAAAATCTGTCTTGCAGTACTTATTTGTGAAAACACCAAGATGCTGGACAAATACTTTGATTTTAAACAAAAAGAAGAAGAAATAAACCGGAAGTGGGAGTCCGCCGGATGCTTTAAATATGAACATACGGGCAGTGAAAAAGCTCCTGTCTTCGACATCACCATGCCGCCACCCAATGCCAATGGAGAAATGCACCTGGGACATTGTTACGGACATACTTTGATGGATATTCTGGGCCGCTATCACCGCCTGAAAGGCGAACGCGTACTGCTGGTACCGGGCAAGGATCATGCCGGAATTCAGACCCAGGTGGTATTTGAAAGAAAACTGCGTGAAGAAGGAGTGGAAGTGGAGACCATGCCCCGCGAGGAATTCTGGCAGCGTTGTTATGACTTCTGCACGGACCGTGCCAATTACATGCGCGCCCAGGAAAAAATGTTGGGAACTTCAGCCGATTTCAGCCGCGAACTGTTCACACTGGATCCGCGGTTGTCGGATGTCATTTATGAGACATTTTCCCGGATGTGGCAGGATGGACTGGTTTACCGCGGCAGCCGGATGGTTCATTGGTCGGTTTATTCACAAACCTCCATTTCCGATGTGGAAGTGGAATACAAAGAGGAAAAAGGGCATCTGTGGCATATACTCTATCCCCTGTTGGACAAAACCGAAAAACCGGCCCGCCAACGAATCAAAATGGAAGATCTCGGCAAGGTTGAATTAATTAAAAATGCCGGCAATCACTGGGTGGTGCTGGAAAAAGAAGGACAAAAAATGACAGTTGCTCCCAAAGTCGGAGAAGCCGTTGTGAAGATGGAAACAGCTGACGGCGTGGAAATTGAAAGGGATTTTGTCGTTTTCAGAGTACTGAAACTGGCTGCCGGGAAGGTGAAACCGGCCCAGGTGGAATATTTCAACGAAGAAATTCGCGGGAAAATTTCAAAAATGACAGAGAATACTGGAGCGCACAACACCGGTTGCGTTGTCGTGGAAATGGTACCGGATCTGGATGATGAAAATAATATTGTAGTGGCTACCACCAGGCCGGAAACGATGCTGGGTGATACTGCCGTGGCGGTGCATCCGTTGGACCAGCGTTACACCCATTTGATCGGCAAAAAAGTGCGTGTGCCGATGATTAACCGTGATATTTCCATCATAGCCGACGATCGGATTGATATCGGCTTTGGCACGGGTGCTGTAAAAGTAACCCCCGCCCACGACTTTACTGACAATGCCATCGGACATGATCACAAACTGCCGATTATCCAGGTGATAGATAAATTCGGCAAAATGACTGCGGAGGCTGGAGCAACTTATCAGGGACTTTCCATTGAAGAGTGCCGCGCCAAGCTGATTAAAGATTTAAAAGAAGCCGGCTTACTGTTGATGACGGAAGAACTGATGCATAAAGTACCGATTGCCGAGCGCGGCAAAGATATAGTGGAACCGCTGATGTCCACCCAATGGTTTATCAATGTGGACAAAGAAGGTTTGAGTCTCAAAAAAAGGGCTTTGGAAATGGTCAATTCCGGGCGGATCAATGTTTATCCGGCCAGACTGAAAGACCAGATCGTTCAATGGCTGACCAATCTGACCGACTGGAATATTTCCAGGCAAATCATGTGGGGACAGCGCATGCCAGTCTGGTACAAATACAAAGACACTTCCAAAGAACAAATTCACGTTGGCAAAGAGGCACCCGATGACAGCGGCTGGGAACAGGAAACCGACACCTTCGACACCTGGTTTTCCTCCGGTCAATGGGCTTATTCCACCCTATCCGCTCTGGGTTTTCTGGACCTTAAAAACCCCTCGGTCAGTGAATTCTTCCCCACCCATACCATGTTGATGGGACGTGATATTCTGCTTTTCTGGGCCTGCCGCATGCTGCTTCTAACCTCCTACAGACTCAATGACATCCCCTGGAAAAATATTTATTTTACCGGCTTGATCCGCGACTCCAAAGGACAAAAGATGTCCAAATCCAAGGGCAACGGCATTGAACCAAAAGAAATGCTGATCAAATATGGCGCCGACGCGTTGCGCGCCGGTCTGGTAGCCGGTTCGACGGCCGGTCTGGACGTCAAATTCGATGAAAAAAAAGTTGATGCCTACGCCAAGTTTCTCAATAAAATCTGGAATGCCGCCAAGCTGGTAGCCATCAAGGGCGAGGGCGATTACAAGCTTAAAGTACCGTTATATAAAGACCTTAAATTAAACAGCTCCAAATGGATTCTGGGACAGATGCGGGAAGTACAGAAAGAATATCAACGCCGCATGGACAACTATGAATTCAGTTCATCGCTGGAACTGGCCTATCATTTCAGCTGGGATATTTTCTGTTCGTGGTATCTGGAAATCGCCAAGGTGGAACTGGAACAGGCCAGCGAATTTACCGAGGAAATTAAAGCTACCATGTTCAAGATACTGGGCGGTGTTTTACAGATGTTGCATCCATTCATGCCTTTCTTTACCGAAGAAATTCACGAGGATCTGGAGAAACTGGGCGGTGAAAAACTATTGGCTGAAGATCGTTTCACGGTAGTGGAAGGGTTTGATGACAAACCGTATCAGGAAGCCGGCGCAGAAATGCAGAAAATGATCGATCTGGTGACGGCCTGCCGTGAAGTAAGACAAGTTCTGGAAAAAGGCTATTCCGAAAAACTGAAACTCTGTCCGGATTTTTCGATTAGTGAAGGGTCTCTGGAATTGGCCAGGAAACTTGGCAATGCCGATCTGGAGGATCTGAACGAAGAAAAGTCCATTGTAAAACCCTACTCCGCCGGAAAAGTATTGATTGCCTGTCTGCTGGAAGAAAAATGCCGCTTCAGGGACAACCTGGAAAAGACACTGGCCAAAAAGCAGCAGGAACTCTCGGTATTGGAGAAAATTCTCACTCCCGGCTTCAAAGCCAAGGCCGACCCGGACCTGGTGATCGAGCGTGAAAACCAGCAGACCAGACTGAAAGCCGAGGTGGCCGTGCTGCGCCAGGAATTGGAGGAAAATTAATCGTTTTTTTTCGGCCGGGAAGGAGGAGCCGGTGGAACAATAGACTGCCTGGGAATGGGCTGGCCCGACTGCAAATAGTCCAGCATTTTCCTGGCGGCTTCTTCCTTGGCAGTCTGGCGGTTTCGTCCAAATCCATCCATAGTCAGAGATGCGCTGATATCGCAATGACAAACTATGGGAACCAGATTTTGATCCATTTCTTCTCCATCCGGAGGTTTTTCACATCCCGGTTCCCGGGCAACCGAATATTCCCCTGTTTCTTTGTTATAAAAGAGACCGCCATTCCAGGATTCATAATAAATACTGGGAACCGGAAAACCATGCTCTTCGCAGTATTGATAGAGGCGTGCAACCACACCCGGTCCGGTTTCGGGAGATTCCGGCGATTTTTGATACTTCAAATCTTTTTTCTTTTGTTCCGGCGGGTTTGCCTCCATCAATTCCTGGATTTTCTCCAGTAACAAACGGGCAGCCTCGTTTTTCACGTCCTGTAAGGCAGCTCTGGCCGTGACTTCCACCACGTGTCTGATGCGTTGAAAGCGCACACTGGCCTTGCAGGAAAGTTGAATAAGGAACCCTTCGCTGCAGGAGTACTCAAAGAACGCATTGCCAATGCGATTGTCTCTTAAATATGTCAGTAAGCTTTCCATATAATCCGGCCCGTCTTCTTTTTCCTTGGGCAGCAGGTGCCCGAATTGGCGGTAGTTTTTTAATGAATGTCTTCTTTCCTGATGAGCCCTGATCGTGGCCAGGTCACGGTTGCGCTTATTCAGATAAAGACAAAGCTGCTGAATTTCTTCCGGAGTATAAGGAGACTTTGCTCCGGATAAGTGGGCTTTTACAATACGATGAATGACCAGGTCGGCATAGCGGCGGATGGGAGAAGTAAAATGCGTATAGGCAGGTATCCCCAGGCCGAAATGACCGGCCGGAGCAGCTTCGTACAAAGCGCTTCCCAAAAGTTTCTGATAAGTTGCCCGTAAATCATCAACCAGCTTGCGATAATCGCTGTTTCTTTCAATTTCCGCCCTGATCTGTGCTTTGGTCGGGGGAGAGTTTCTGGCAGGCAAATGATTTCGAAAGGGAGCCGCTAAATTTTCTCTGTTGAGTAGTTCTGCCACGGCCTGATTGGTCAAGACCATGAATTCCTGTACGATCAGACTGGCAGCAGACAGGCTTCCTTCCCTCACCATACCGTCTTCATTGGTGCTGATTCCGTTCTTTAATTCCTGGTAGGCCCAACCGGGGTCGGACCAGCGTTTGTGGTTTAACCCCTTGGCCATATGATAATAATCCCGCAGAGGCAGGCCGGGATCTCCAATAATTTTACGATCGCCATATTCGCTCAGTCCCAGCTTTTTGGCGGAAACAAGACGGGTACGTTTTATGTCTGCCGAAATCGGCCGGAAATCTCCCGTCAGAAGCATTTCAACCGTCAGTGTTAGACGGGACTCCCCTTCCTGAAGGCTAAGGTGCTTTTCCGAAAGAATGGTGGGAAGCATTGGGATAACATATTTTGGCTCTACCTTACCGTCCCTGCTTCTCTCAGGAAAATAATGACTGGTTACCCTTGTAACAGCCTCGCGATCGAGCAGAGAGCCCATTGGAACAAGGGCGTCCACGTCGCTGATAGTGACCAACACTCTCCATTCTCCGTTGGACCGCTCAAGCCAAATGGCATCATCCAAATCTTTGGATTCCATGGCGTCAAGCGTAAACCCCTGAACCGGAATTCGCTCATCAATCTGCTGACTTCTCAAAACTGCCATTTGGGCCTCACGCTCAATTTCCGGAGCAAATTCGGCACTGGGCAGTTCCCTGGGATTGTCTTTTGGCAGGTCGAGCATAAGATTTTTAAGCTGCGTATATCAAATCAAACTTTTTTAAATTGTCAATTAATTTGACTTGCTGGCAAGTATTGACATCTTGTCCGTCCGTGTTTACCCTTTTGATGCAAAATTTTTAAATTATTTGTATGAAATTGCCAGTGTCCGGATATGAGCAAAACCCAAAAGTGGCTGATCTTCCAGTAATAAAAGCTTCCCTGCCTCCCAAAGACATCTGTAATGACCATTTATTTACATATGTTGCCGATTCCAGCAAAGATCTCAAAAACCCCCTGCGAGTCCTGTATATGGAGCCCACCAGGGAGGCCTATTCCTACATGATGAACCTCCTAAATTATCTGGCGGACCGCTCCAGGGAATATGAAAAACTGCCGATCGATGATCCCCAACGGATCATTTTTGAATATCGCCGCTGGATTATTGTGATGCTGATGTGCAGCGACAATCGGGGCGTGTTGGATATTGCAGATTTTAAAGCTAAAATTAAAAAATGGACCAGACCCGCCTATTACAAAGACGTCCCCGGTCAGAAATATCCGGAAGCGGTGGGCGAGATATACCTGGATAAGGCGATATCGGAGGTAATAAACACAGATCTGCATATAACCCAGTCAACTTCCTACATTAAAAAACCCCTACCGAAGTAGGGGTTCCAAATCTCTTGTGCTAATGGGTCCTCAAAAATAAAATATTGGTGAGAACTCTAGCAATTTTGTTTTTGTTTTCGAGATTTGTGGATTGACCAGTCCTAATCTATGCCTAGGCTTTGGCTGTTTTTTCCAGTCCTGCCACGGACCACCCGCCAACCAGTAAAGGCCGGTAGTGAAGGTAGAAGCCATAAAGGCTAAAGTACCCCACCGAGTAACTTTGAACGGATACTAATCCGGTCGGAGACAAGTATCCAGCGCCCAGCAAAGATTGAGAGATGCCAAAACGTTCTAGGGCGTTGTTTTTCCTTTTTATTTTTGTTTTAAAGGCAACCGCTTTGACGCCTCATCAATCTTCACGTTACCGCCCCCGGGGGGCGATAGGTCTAATTCTTTTTGTGAAAGATCTTTGGTTTCGATTTTTCTTTATTGGAAAAATCATAACATTATAACTGATAGAATTTATTAATCAAGAAACGAGTCTGGACAGCCCTCTGTCATGGTTGTGAAATATACTTTGTAAGATTTTTGACTTCTTGTCAAAACATGGAAATACCCCGACTTTAGATGTCGGGTTCCATGAGGTGTCTGTTTGCCCTGGAATAATTTACCGGGATGAGTGTTGGAAGCTTTCTTTAACTTGTTGCCGTAAACTTTCTTCCCTGTGAACTATTGATGATTGTCCGAGAGTGTTCCATGGAACCCTGCAAAGATACAATCTTTTAAGTTTGGCGTCGGAAGAGATGTTGGCAGAAGTTTTTATGACTTCTTCTGACTCGGGTAAATTATTTTTTAAGGAGCATTTTTGTTTTGGAGGCTTCCCTCTGTCGCGACGGTTTCTAGCTCCGTCGGGTTGCCCGGCATAATGCGGGGCGGGTGAAGCAAATTGGTAGGAGGTATGTTTTGTTTTTGTTTTTCCTAAATCCAAGCTTCAAAGTATCTTATCAAATATTTTCTTTTAGGCAAATTACTGCTGTGTACACCTTCTTGAATTGTTTTGTACTTTCGGGTTATAGTATTTTCAGTAATATTTTTAACGTTCATCATGAGCCTGGATCGGATGGGAGGGAGCGCCTCCAAAGGAATCAACGGCTTGACTCTGACCCCCCTGTTGAAGAATGATCCTTCCAAAGAATTGTGGGTCTTAAACAGCAAAAACGGCCAAAAATACCGGTTGAAGTTGAATTTTCGGGAAGAGCTATGTTACCTGGACGGTATCTCTTTAAAACTGATTACGAAAAACGAGGAAGTTTTTTTTGAACTGCTCGACGGAGCGGAGAAAGAATCATCAAGGACTGCAGAAGAGGCCGGGCAGCCGACAGATCTGTCCACGGCCAGACTGGATTACCGTACGCTGGTACTGGGCATTAACAATCTGATCGAAGAAAATGCCAACATCGGAAAACCCTGGTATGAATACGACTCCAATTCGGAAAAAAGGATTGAATCGGTTGCGACCACAGAATTCAAGGTGAATGTGCCTCCCGATATAGATGACGAAAATTTGGCCCAAACCTATTTTCTGGCCATCACCCGCAGTATAATGACTAAACGGACCCGACTGAGACTCAAGCAACGCACTGCCGATAAAATCAAAACCACCGGCTATGTCAGAAATCTCCCGTCAATGATGGCTTGTTTGCAAAACCTGCTCGGGCAGGCCGGAATATTCTGCCTCTGTCTGACACCCAGCGGTCCCTATCTGAAAATGGAATTTTGGATTGACGGAAATATCTGAATTGAAAAAAAGCCGGTTTTTAAGTATGGTGAAGCTGTCATTAAATAAAAAACAATGAGGATTATTGCCGGCTGGATTCTGTTTTCTCTTTCCATATATTTCACGGCCTATCTGCTTCCCGGCATTCATGTACCGGATTTTACCACAGCTCTAGTCGCTGCCATCGTTTTGGGACTAATCAATGCAATTATCAAACCGGTTTTGATGATTCTGACTTTGCCCATCAATATCCTGACCCTGGGACTGCTGACTTTTGTAATCAATGCCCTGATGGTGATGCTGGCCACCCAGTTTGTTCCGGGTTTCACCGTGGATAATTTCTGGTGGGCTTTGATGTTCAGTTTGGCCGTATCTGTCATCAACGGCATACTCCAAGCCTTCATCCCCAAGAAATAATGCTGAGACCCGTCTGGAATCCCTTTTCACGCTATGCCGACAAACAGGAAAAGATCGTTGACCGGATCCTGAGGAACATTGCTTTTCTGGGGGTGTTTGAGGCGCAGAGAAAGATTCTTGAGCTGATGCAGTCCAATCTGGTAATCCTGGACCTGTGGCTGGAGGCCAGGTTCAAGGGCTATAAATATCTGAACAAATCCACCCGCAAACGTTTATATAAAAACAGCGAGAGAATAGTGGAAACTTTTCTGGAATTTTCGAAAAAAACACCGATTGATCTGAAAGCAGTGGCCAACAATCTGAGAAATTTGGGGCTGAAAGTGCCGGGGGCGCCCGGCGATGACGAGAAATTGCGGCTGATAACGGCCATGATGCTTTTTTTGCGGCCCGGTGCCGGTAGATTTGAATATCTGGAGGGCGCCTCTTTCGGTAAACTGCTGGCCGACCCGGACGGTGGGAAAAAGATGATCGGGGACTGCAATCAGATTGTGACTTTTTATACTTTTCTGTATTCCCGGAAATTCAAACTGGAAGATCTGCAGATCAAGATCATGAAGGAGCATGTCTGCCTGCATTTTAAAGGCGTCGACATTGAAGCCACCAGCGGTTCATTCGCCAAATATGACCAGTATTTGAAAATCCTGCCGATAGTGGAACTGATTTCCACCAATCTGCTGGATGTTTCGGATTTCCGCGACAAGCAAATCCACATCGATGCGCGGGACTTCCTCAAAGCGGCACATTTGGCCAACTCACTTTCTTCCGAAACCGAACTGGTAAAAAAGAATCTTAAAGCGGCTTACCACAATATGGCCGTGGAAGCCGTAAAAACCAATAATTTCGAAAACGCCGCTTTTTTTCTGGAAAAATCCGGGCTGGACACGGAGGCTGATGCCAAATTTTTGTCCGATATTTTTCATAACGCCGTTATTTACAATGTCAGCAATCACCAGTTTAAAAGCGCCCGTTATTACGCCGACAAAAAAGGTGATAATGAATTGAAAAAATATATCGATGAACAGGAAGCTTTGTCCCTATATAATAGCGGCTCGCTGGACAGAGCCAGAGAGCTGTTCAGCCGGGCGGGAAACCGTCAGATGGTCAAAGCCTGCTATGCCAAGGAATACAATAAAGTCCAGGCGCGCGTAGCCGGCCTGAAGCTTTTGTCCGAAATGAAGTCCCACCGCTCGGACTATCAGAAAATGATCGAACTGGCCAACAAAATGGAAGATTACCAGCTGGTGGAAAGTCTGAGAAAATTTTTGAGCCAGATTTGAAGCTGAGAACGTGGAAAGCTGAAATCGTGACAGGTTATCAATCCCGATTTACCTCTTCCTCCGCTTCCGTGTCCGTTGCATCATCCGCCAGCCGGTCGGGGAGAAAGTACTGGTTGCCCAAATCGGCTTCCTTGCCCAATACCAGATGGGCGTATTCCAGTCCGTCGCTTTCCAGCGTGTCGGTGGCGGAAATTATTTCGAACTCTTCGGGAATCCTCTCCGGAAAAAACAGATCACAATCATAATCCTCCTCGATTTTGGTGAGGTAAATTTTTTGCAGCTGTGGATGTAAAACCGCTTCCGCAAATAATTGCGCTCCGCCGATCACAAACAACTGGTCGATTTTTTTGCTGGTGGAAATGGCCAGCAGCGCCTCGTCCAGAGACAAAAACTGTAAAACGCCATCGGGCAGATCCAAATCCTCATTGGAACTGATTACGACGTTGATCAAATCGGGAAAAGGCCGGCCTTTGGCCAGGTTCTCCCAGGTGTGGCGTCCCATGATGACCGCGTTGGTCCGGCCGGACTGTTCGGTGGCCTTAGTTACCCTGCTGAAGTTTTTCAGATGTTCCGGCAGGAACCAGGGAATCCGTCCGTCCTTGCTGATCCCCATGTTTTGATCCAATCCCACTATTATCGAAAATTCTTTCATTGTTATTAATAGTTATGTCCTGAGTAACAGCATCATCTTTGCGGACGATGTCCTGGGTGCCGCGCCTGACATCCCAATCGTCGGGATCCAGGTCCAGATACATTTTGAGGTTAGGCACTTTTTCCTGCAGGGCCAGACCCATCTGATGGGCGCGGCGGCGCAGCGTCGGGTGGACGGTTTTATTGCTGCGCAGCTCGGCCACATAGACCGAAGCCGGCAGACGGTAATTAACGGTGACGGGAATGGTATAGCCCATGGGGAAATAATACTGGCGGGTCAGTTCATCCACCGGCAGGGCGAGGATGGCCTTTTCCTGTTCAGCCAGCAATGTCGCGGCCGCCGCGCGCAACTGCTCCGGCAACTGCTCCAGATACCAGGGATAAAATCCGAATTTGGCGCTCAAAAGGGGCATCAGACAAACTCCGTTTCGGTGTCTCTGCAAGTCGCGGAAGGAACCGAAATCCAGTTTGAATTTGAAAGTGCATTGTCCGAACATATTCAGAAAAGAAGGCAGGTTGGTCTTGAAGGGACGGGTTTTCAGCAGGTCGGAAAATTCTTCCAACTGTTCGTACTGCAGATTATGGCTGAACTCAAAATCCGGATGATTTTCAGGTGAAAAATAGGAATATTGCCCGACCGTTTTGGCCCGGTAATCCTCCTGCTCGGGGAATTTGGGGTGGGAAAAAGAATGTTTGTATTTTTCCGAGAGGGCCGCCCGCAGCCGCACCGCCAGCTCGCGGATTTCCGCCAGCGGGTGGTGTTCCAGCAGGGCGATATGCTCGTGGGCCTGGCGAAGGTTGGTATGCCAGGAGAGATAGGTGGTGGCTCCCGCCGGCAGAAATCCGCGGAGGATGTCAAAACTGCGGGCGGCGATGGCTTTGTCATAGACCGCTTCGATTTCCTCCTCTTTGCGGGGATATTTCAGTTTCAAATAAGCCTGCAACGGTTCTTTGGCCTCGTTGTAAAACTTCATCCAGTTGTCCTGGATCTGCTGGCCTTCGGCCGTACCGGCCGGATTCAAAATCAGCTGCCTGGAATAATCGATGTAGCGGGTGCTGGCTTCCTGTCCGCTGTAGAGCGCCCAGTCCTGGACAGCTTTGGCCACAAACATACTGACGTGTTCCAGAAAAATGGTGGTGGAACCACAGTCGGCAATCGAAAGATGTCCGTAACCGACATAAAACCTTTCCATGAAATTGCCGGAATCAGCTTTGCGCACTTTTTCCACATGTTCCATCACTCCCTTGGGGGAACGGCTGTAAAGAGCCTGCAGCATGGCATTATCCTCCGGATGCAGATCGTCGATGACATATATTTCACTCATGGAACGGTGGTTAAAATCCCCACCATATTGCCACCTTCAAAAAACTATTTCCAAGAATTTCTTCGGATTCGAATGGAAATTTTTATAAATAGTTTCGGAACTCTTTACTCCTCCATTGTATAACTTTGTCCCCTTTCCGGAACATCCACCGCTTTGATCTTCAGCTCCTTGAGGTAATCGCGCAGACTGAGACTCTGGGATTCTTCACCATGGACCAGATAGACTTGCTTGAGGTCTTTGATTTTGGTGATATATTCCAACAGATCGGAACGGTCGGCATGACCTGAAAAAGCGTTCATGACCTGTACCTCCGCCCGCAGATGATATTCCTCGTCGAAAATCTTCACTACCGGCTGCTTGTCGTAAATGCGGCGGCCCAAAGTATCTTTGGCCATGTATCCGACAATCAAAACCAGATTGCGGCTGTCTTCGATATTGTTTTTGAGATGATGCAGAATGCGGCCGTTTTCACACATGCCCGAGGAAGAAATGATAATGGCCGGGCCGTTGATACTATTGAGGGCTTTGGATTCCTCCACACTGTGCGTGTACTGGAGTCTTCCGAAACCGAAGGGATTCTTGCGGTTACTGATAAATTCCTCATAAATCTCCTTGTCATAACATTCCGGATGGTTGATGAAAACTTCGCTGATATTGACGGACAGCGGACTATCCACAAAGATCGGAATATCGGGGATTTGTTTTTTCTGCCAGAGTACGTTCAAATGGTAAATCATTTCCTGGGTGCGTTCGACGGAAAAGGCCGGTACGATAATTTTTCCGCCGCGTTTGGCCACGCGATTGACGATATCCTTGAGTTCGGCGCTGGCATCGGTCATTGATTCGTGAAATCTGTTGCCGTAGGTGGATTCTGTCACCAGATATTCGGTGGGAGGCATGGGGGTCGGATCACGAAGAATAGGCAGGTTTTTTCGGCCAAGATCTCCGGTAAACGCGAAACGAAAGGTCTTTTTGGTTTTCTTGTCCTTGATCAACAGATGGATCAGGGAGGAACCCAGAATATGTCCGGCGTTGTAGAATGAACAGATCACCCCGTCCGTGACCACAAAGGCTGTTTCATAACCGATGCCGTAAAACTGGCAGAGCGCCTGTTGGGCATCATCCGAGTCATAAAGGGGGGTAATCATCGGACCCTTCTTGTCACCTTTTTTGCGCTTTTTATTCATATATTCCGCGTCCTTTTCCTGGATGAAGGCGGAATCCATCAGCATAAAGTTACACAGATCGCGGGTGGCAAAAGTGCTGTAAATAGGTCCTTTGTAACCCTGTTTGACCAGCAGAGGCAGACAGCCGGAGTGGTCGATATGCGCATGGGAAAGTATTACTGCGTCCAGTTCTTTCGGATCAAAACCAAAGTTCTTGTTTTTATCTTCGGTATCCTTGCGACGTCCCTGGAACATTCCGCAGTCCAGAAGAATCTTTTTGCCGTTAATTTCCAGAAGATGTCTGGATCCGGTAACTTCGCGAGCTGCTCCCCAAAAAGTGATTTTCATGGTCAATAATTAAATTTTCATATTATTGTATCATGAAATTGGCTTGGAGTGAAGCAACTTAGCACCGTTTTTGACTTGCACGCTTTTTCGTGTTTTAATTCTCCTCCAATGGAAAAAAGTTTACCCAATCCGGAAGAAGAGTCTTTATATGCTCCGCTGGAAAAACGCCTGCCGGAACAGACCAATTTGCCGGTTACTTTGCTGATGGCTTTGCTTTCCTATTGGCTGGCCTTCGAAGGGGCCGATCTCGCTGCTGTAAGACAGCAGACACGAACAAGTGTCTGCAAAATCACAGGAACTTTTCACAGTTGGTTCGAAACCCCTCTGGATCAGTTGCGTCAAATCCGAAAAGCAGATCAAAAAGCGCTGGATGAATTAAAAACAGAACTCCGCGAGGACCTGAAATCATTTGTGATTCCCTCTTTCGAAGATTTTCGTTTTTCCGGTGAACAAGCCGGCATGGGCATGACTCCCAGTGAAGCCGCGGAGGCGCGGGAGGTATTGAACAATGATGTAAATTCCCTGTTGCCCCTGAAACCGGCCTACCCCACCCGTGAATTTTTGGCCAAGTTAGACGCTCTGGCAGATAACAGCGGAGAAAACTTTTCGGCGTTGCGTTCTTCAGCAATCCGTTTTGCCATCCGCAAGTCCCGCGGGCAGGACCATCGTGGCACTTGCGATGCCAAATCCGCCTACACAGCCATGCTGCTGGAAAGACTTTATCCGGAAGAACGGGATAATATCTTTTTTCAGGGATTCGGTGTGCATCGCCGGACACTTTTCTATCTCCGGGAAGCTGAACAAATGCTTTCGATCGAACCTGGTATACCTTTGGTGACCAAGGAGGACAGCAGCGGCACCATCGTTTATGGAATCCGTGAGTATATTGCCTCGTTTATTGGCAGGGACATGAAACCAGTCCTAACGGTACTGGGTCAGGAAGAAGCCGAACAGGAACAGCAGACCGGAAATCCTTTATATGCTCCGGCCCCTCCACATTTAGAAACCGACAGCGCTTTTCCCTCACCGTCAGTAAAAGGACCTCTGCGCCTGTATAATCCGGATGTCAGTGCCCTGGTTGATAAGGCAAAAGAGGAACAGGCCACTCTCAAACAAGAGCTGGCGCAGGAAGCCGAAGAGGTGGCTAAAAGAAAAGGCGTCACTATTTTGGTGGAGAACGACCTGCCCACCCAGAACCCCTCCAGAAACCTTTTGGAATTGTTTAACCTGGGCAGATATTATTCGATTGAATTTTTGCTGCTGCAATTAAAATTAAATATTGACGCCCCGACGGCAAAAGACTTGAGACAGATTAAAGATTATCTAAAAAGCACAGGATCTTTTAATTGCTGTTTATCTTATATACTTGACCATTCCACGAACTATCAGTTCGATGCCTATAAAGAAATGTGGAACAATCCTCCGGAAACATTCAGAATCGAGACTTTTGGTGACGCTTTTCCACCAGCTTTTCTTTCGGCATACAAAAATCGAAAGTCGAATCCATTTGCTCTTTCACTGCCAACCGAGGATCCCATCAAGGAGGAGGAAAAACAGTTATTTCTGGAAAATTTAGGCGGTATCCATTTTCTGGAAATTAACGATGTCACACCGGCCGATCTGGACAAAATTGCTGCTGCCAAGACACGTTATGTCCAATTGGGCTTTCTGGGTGCAACTCTTTCCGAAGAACTGGTGGATGCCCTGCTGGCCCATAAAGACACCATTTATTTTATGCAATTCAAGTATCTCGCCCTTTACCCGGAACTTTTGGACAGTGAAAATGTTGCGGCCTCGGACATCTTTCCCGATCTGAAAAAAGTGAGGTCCTCCTTTCCGTCTCTAGACACAGAGAATTATCTTCGGTGGGAAAAAATTATGACCGCCTACTTCGGTTTTGAAGCAGTAGAAAAAGTAAAACGAAAATCTGAACGGCTGCGGATTTTTGAAAGACTCCGTGCCGAGATGAAAGAGTGCACCCGTCCGGAGAAAAAATAAGCGCTCAGATATCTTCAGTCTTCCTCCGCCTCCGGTAGATCTCCCTGAGCTCCGGCAAGGGCTGCTTGCCGCAGAGCATGCCCGCATCAACATAAGCGCCGTATAAGACGTGTCTTTCGCTCAAACGCAGTTGCGACTCGTCGAACATTTCCAGACTGGCGGCCAGAGGCCTCAGATGTCTCACGAAGAATTGATGATCGGCCATTCCGTGCAAGGCCAACAATGTGTATTCAACAAATTTTCTCTGCAGTTCCGCCTTAGCCTGATATTGTTCCGAGAGCAGTCCGATACAGTAGAGTTTTTCGATGACGCGGAAGAAGTCCTCCCTGTTCCTCAACCAGAGATTTTCCATGGCAGCAGAAGGAAATTCCGCATCGCTCAGGGCAGCTTTCTCCTTGGAAGCGGACAAATCCAAACCCAGCGAGGAAAGAAAAGCGTCAAATTGATCAAAGTTTTGCTGGCCATCGGTAACCAGCAGATTAATCATATAATTTACCAACTGGCTGCGAAATCCTTCCTGTTTAAAGATGCGGTGACCCCAATTCCCAAAAAATTCCCGGATTAGCGGGGTAATCGGCGGGTCGGGATAGTTCTGGAAAACAAACCCGATCAGGCTTGCCCAATCTCCCTCTTTAATCTTTTTCAGGCATTCATCACGTATAAAGACATATTCTTTTTCCTGCAATACTCTTTCAAAAAGTTCCGCAAACTGGTGTCTGTTTTCTTCACTTTTATAGTCTTCCGGCTGCTCAAAATCCCTGGCCTTCAAATCGTAACATTCGGCAAGTTTATTGTAGGGATATTCCTGATGTTGATTCAGTAATTTGCCCCAGAAAAGCCGGTGTTCGATCTGGATTTCCAATACGACTTCCTGCGGCTTTTTGGGTTGAAAATCTCTTTCTCCCAGAACCAGCAGCCGGGCATCCGGCTCTGTTAAATCCGGGTCGACTTCCTGAAACAGGCCGGCCAGTGTGCGGATTGCCTCTTCCCGCAAATCTTTTTCCTTGAGGGTGGGATGGGTAAAAACACCAATTTGAGTCAGAAGTTGACCGAGACGGTTATCTATCAAAAACCGACTGAGGGCACCGCGGGTGCGGGCTCTCATGGCGCAGGTTTCGTTGATACCGGTCTGATACTGATCGGACTCAACACGGTTTCTGGTTTCGGTCAGGTTGAGTTCCGGAGGTTTCAGGGTCATGGCAATTTAAATATAAGAGCGCATTTTAAATAATTGCTGCATTTTGTCAACAGCAGTCTGGGGTTTACCGAACAGAGTGGCTGCCCGGGACTATTTGCAGATTGCCGTAAAGAATTCACCTTCGATGGTCAGATCGGTTGCAGCGATTTTGAGGTGGCCGCGGACAATGGCATTATTGAGATCGGTGATTTTGAAGCTCTCAAGTGAGTCAGCGGGAATTTTGGTATCGAGGGTCGGAGTCTTGCGCATTATGGAAATTTCATAAGCTTCGTTTTTGGCGAATTCCGTCTTGCCGACCGGTGTTTTGCCGTCTTTGGATTTGATGATGAACTTTAATTGTTCTTCCCCTTCCTTAAGGGTGGGTGCTTCATTTTTACAAAAAGCCACAGCGGAACTGGAAAGTGTAATTTCCAGTTCTGTATTGGAGGAGTTCAGATATCGGGAGGTCTGGCTGCGCATTTTGAATTCACTCTTCTGGTCTTTTTGAGTGACATTAAGTACCGGAAAAACCTCCTCCACCGGCTGAGTGTTATAAGTTACCCGGGGCCGGTCGCCCTGATTGAGGGGACGTTCGGCAGGAAGTCCGGCCTGACAGGCGGTAAGGGCAAATATTGAAAAAACCGGAATAAGTATTGATAAATGTTTTCTCATTGTCGTTCTTGCTATTTTTTCTATTTAATTTGTGGCTTCGATTGCAACTATAGTTTTCTATTATTTTAAATCAATTTTTTGGGAGTTTTATTACAATTTCTCCTTTTAAAATCTGATCTTTTGTTGCCTGGTCATATCTCCACCAGTCGGCCAATTTTTGCAGGAATTTTGTGCGTTCGTCCGGAAGCATCAGACGGAACTGGCTTTGTTCAATTTTAATCGGAGAGAGATATATCTGCATTTCCTCCGGCGTGAGACGCATGGTGAAACTTAAGCCTTCCTGAGTATCCTGGGAAAAATACTGGTCAAAGACAGCGTTGCCCAGAGAGTAGAAAATGGGTGCGTTATTATAGATTTCAATGCTCTGAACCACATGCGGATGCATACCCACCACGGCAATGGCTCCGGCGTCCACAAAGGCATGAGCCTGATCTACCTGTTCGGTGGTGGGGGTGTGTTTGTATTCCACTCCCCAATGAATATAAGGAATAACCTGATAGCCCTGGTCGCGCAGTTCGGTGATGCGGGTGGTGACGGCAGCTTTGTCCAATTTGAAATCGGTGTGGTTGAGTCCGAGCAGGGCGATTTTGCGGCCGTTTACGGTGAGCAGGGCGACGGATTGCTCGTTCAGGTCGCGGGGGTGGCCGAACGAAGTGAGGCCACCTTCCGGAAGCAGGCGGAACGTGTCTTCCAGCCCTTGGGCCCCCATGTCAAAAGTGTGATTGTTGGCGGAGGAAAGTGCGTCAAAATAATATTTCTTCAGCAGGGGCACAACGTCCGGCAGGAAACGAAAAGCAATGGATTTGCTGGTTTGGATGGCTTTTTCGGCCACAGGACCTTCCAGATTGGCAATCAGCAGATCATTGGTTTGCAGATAAGCCCGGTCCATTTCCTGAAACGGATAATCCTGACCGTAGCGGTCCATCAGTACGCGCACATGCCGCCCCAGCATAAGATCCCCGAAAAAGGTCAGATTGGCTTTTTCGCCGGGACTGCCGGAACCTTCGGCCAGATATTTGATCTGATATTCATAAGTACCGTCCTCCAGGGTGGGTAGGGCTTTCAGTGAGCCTGAGTCTTTGGCCAGCTGATAGACAGCTTTGAGAGCTTCGGCATTGGTGAAAGGCAGTGTGAGCAGGGCGGATTTGGACAGATTGCCGAACACGTCTTTGTAATGGGCTTTCTGCAACTCCAGCAGCCCTTCGTCAAAATCTGTATAATTGAGATAACTGTGCAGAATATAAAGCGTATCGGGGGTCTGGAGGGTTTTCAGTTCCTTATACAAATCCACTTCAGTACGATCGGCGGACGGTTTGATGACCTGGTAGCGGGCCTGGGGAAAATCGAATTTGGCCTGTTCCCAGAAAAGATCTTCCTGGTCGGAAGGAACGGCGGGATCCAGAATGATAATAATCTGATCAAATTGCTGATCTTTTTTGAGGTTGGTGAGCAGAGAAATCGCGGCATGTGAAAGATTGCGGCGGTTCAGTTCGGGAACTTTGGTATCTTTCTGGGAAAGAATAGCGGCGGAAATTTTACGTTCGGGGGAAAAATAAGTCTTGGGAGGCGTCAGCAAATCGCCCTGCAGAGTCTGGGGAGTTTCCACCAGTCTCATCAACAAAATCCCGGCGGCAAAGGTCAGGACAAAAGCAACCAGTGCTGTGATAATTTTCCGCTTCATCAATAATGATAAGTTTTATTCTGCAGAATGGTAAAGGCTCGAAACAACTGTTCCAGCAAAAGCATACGGATAATTTCGTGCGTAAAGGTAAAACTGCTGAAACTGAGAAGCAGATTGGCACGGGATTTGACGTGATCGGACAGACCGAAAGGACCACCAATAACAATTGTGATTTTACCGCCTTCGAAGTCGCGGATTTTTTTGAGCTGCTGGGCAAATTCCAGTGAATCCATAGATTTTCCCCGCTCGTCCAAAACAATCAGAAATGACTGCTTGGGAAGAGCTTCCAGAATAGCTTTTCCTTCAGCTTCCACGGCCTTGGAACGAAGCTGTTTATTGGCCGATTCGTCAATATGGGATTCACGAAGGGTGACAACCTCAACTTTAGTAGAGCCTTCCAGCCGCATCAGATATTCCCTTTCGGCCTCCCGGACGAAATTATTCTTGGTTTTGCCGACTTGGATAATCTGGATATGCATCGAGAGCTACCTTATGCCAAAGACCGACAATTTTCAATATGACTTTTCAGCTTTTGTGCTAAGATGGCGGCGATAATTTAATCAAAGAAAATATGGCATCGGAATTTTCATTTGATATCGTTTCCCAATTTGATCTGCAGGAAGTGCGCAATGCAGTGGACCAGGTGAAGCGGGAAATCTCTACACGTTATGATTTCCGCGGCAGCAATGCCACGGTGGAGTTGGGCGACGATCTGATCACAGTGGTGGCCGGCAGTGAAATGCAGGTCGGACAGGTCTGGGATTTGCTGCTGCAAAAAGTAATTAACCGCAAACAGTCCCCGCGCATTCTGGATAAAGGTGAAATTAAACCGGTAGGCGGGATGCAGTTCAAACTGGAAGTAAAACTGGTGAAAGCCCTGACTCAGGAAAAATGTAAAAAAATCTCGGCTCTGATCAAGGACGGAGGCTTTAAAGCCAAAGGTTCCATCCAGGGTGATGCGGTGCGCGTATCGGCCAAAGACAAAGACGAATTGCAGACCGTAATCGGTTATTTACGAGACAAGGAAGAGGAGGTCGGAGCAACTTTGACTTTCCAAAATTACCGATAAATCAACCATCGTACGAATATCATGAGCGAACAAATTACTAAACGGGTCGAAAAACCCTGGGGACACGAGTTGATTTGGGCCCATACCAAGGACTATGTCGGCAAAATTTTGCATATCAAAAAAGGCCAGAAACTTTCATTGCAATATCATCAGATCAAGGAAGAGACCGTGCTGGTGTTTCAGGGGCGGATGACTTTGGTCGTTGGAACTTCAGATGGAGCACTGACGGAAATTTTACTGAAAGCAGGTGATGCTTTTCATATCGTGCCCGGACAAACACATCGTATGATCGCGCTGGAAGACTGTGATGTGTTTGAAGTGTCGACTCCCCATCTGGATGATGTGGTTCGGCTGGAAGACAGCTACGGACGTGAGGGCACTTCAGCGGCATAAATATTTTACATGAATCAACAGGTTTTTAAAAAAGGTGACCGGGTTGCGGTGACAGTGGAAAAGGTGGTTTTTGACGGGCCCGGAGTGGTGCATCTGGAAAACGGGCTGGAGAAGGACGGGTCGCCGCGCCGGCTGACTGTTTTTATCGAGGGCGTTGCTCCGGGTGATGAAGTGGAGATTGAATTATCTTCCACCAGACGGGGGGTGACCCGCGGTTTTGTTAAAAAATATATTAAACTTTCCCCGCAGCGCGCCAAACCGAAATGTCCGCATTTTGGCGTTAGGCTGAATGAGCTGGGGGAACCTCAAACTGTTGATGCGCAGGGCCGCCCAGATCTTTCCGCCAATTGCGGCGGCTGTACCTGGCAATTTCTGAAATACGAGGACCAACTAAAAATCAAAGCGGACGAGGTTTGGAATTCACTAATTAAAACTGCCGGAATTGATGAAACGAAACTGGAGAAAGTCTGGAGACCGATCATGGCCGCCGAAAGCCCCTGGGGCTACCGCAATAAAATGGATTTCAGTATTACGTCTGACCGGGAGGGAAAACGCCATATCGGACTGCATATGAAGGGGCGTTATTATGACGTTACGGAAATTCATGAATGTCTGTTGTTCCGACCCTGGGTGGGAGAATTTCTGGATCATTTGCGCCCGTTTTTGCAGAGCTGCCAGCTCGGCTCCGAGGGCACTTTTAAATCACTGATCGTGCGCGCCGGTACCAACAGCCGGGAAGTGCTGGTGAATCTGGTGGTGGAAAATGCCGAGACGGAATGGTCGGTAGAATATTCGGAACTGGTGCGCAAATTTTTCCGCGAAAGAGAAAGCCTAATCGAAGACAAACTGGTCTCTGTCTATCTGACCAGAATGACCAATAAAAAGGGGCAACCCAACACCCTCCATGAAACACTGATGTGGGGCAAGCCAACTTTTGATGAATTTTTAAATCTGCCTTCCGGCGCGCTGCGTTTTGAAGTCGCGCCACAGGCCTTTTTGCAACCCAATACCCGGCAGGCCGAACGGATTTATTCACTGGTGGCCGAACTGGCCTCCCTGACCGGAAAAGAGCGGGTATTCGACTTGTTTTGCGGTACCGGAACCATAGGAATAAGTCTGGCTAAAGCGCTAGACGGCCACGGGCGCGTTACCGGTCTGGAACTGAATGCCCCGGCCGTGGAGAATGCGCGGCGGAACGCCGCGCTGAACGGAGTTAAAAATATCGATTTTATGGTGGGAGACGTCAATAAACTGCTGCCGGAAATGGGCGCGTCAGCGGATCTGATCGTCGTTGACCCGCCCCGGGCCGGTCTGACCGCTAAAATCATTGAAGCAATCGCCGCCACCGCCGCGCGCCGCCTTATTTATGTTTCCTGCAATCCCCGCTCCCTGGCTAGGGACCTGAATATGCTACTGGCCCGGGGTTTTCGTCTGTCGTTTGTCCAGGCGATTGACCAATTCAGCCAAACCTACCATACTGAAACGGTGACAATGCTGGTTCGGTAAAATTTGCTTTTCCAATAACATTGAAGTTAATCAAAATGGTTCGGTCTCCCGGTTCATTTATGGTATAATTATTGGATTATTTTTTATCGTCACCCGCCAATGACAACCGATCTTTCGACTGCAGATCTTTCAGCCCAAAATTTGACCGACCGGACGGACACTCAGCCCGAATCCGGACAGCCCCGCCATCTGTACCGGGAAAGACCTTCGGCCAGCGTGGAAGCGGAGATACAGGATATCCGGCAAATTATTGACGGAACAACCGAGACACTGCAGCTGTCGGATGAAGAGAGAAAGGAATTGCTGGAATTTGAAAATCCTCTCGGGGCGGAGATGGAGCAAGCCGCTACTATGAAAGCGCGCTCCGAAACTTTCAATTTGGGTTATTTTTTTACCGAGGCGGGCAAAGTGGAATTCGCAAAACTTTTTCCCGACGTTGCGATGCCGGAAGACGTGGACGGATTAAGAATACTGTTTTACTCAAAAATTCCGGAATTGAGTTTGATGGATGAGAAAATGCTGGATACCGTCTCTTCCACCGCCCAAAATTATTCCGAACAGCAGATGGAATCCCAGATACTTTCCACCCTGGACGAGCAGGGAAACGTCGCTCTGGAAAACATGGTTTATCCCGCGTCGGTGAGACTGGTTTTTGATCCCCAGGTAACGCTGGGCAAATTGAAAAAATTAAGATCCATCAAGAAGTCCCTGCTCAGACAAAAACGCGAATTGCTCCCCCCTTTGTCCGGTCTGATGAAGGCCAAAAAGGCCGTTCTGCAGATGTACCTGGCCAGAATCAATGAACAGCTGGCCAATTTTTATTCCACGCTGCTTAAATTACAGGGGAAAGCGGAAAAAATCGGCGAAGAAAAACTGGATCCGGCCGAGCGGGAAATTCTGACCCTGATCTGGGGCACAAAGAACAGACCCAGAACCCAGGCGGTATTGGACAAATTTGTTTTCGGAGCATCCAGAGAGCTGGATCCGAAAGGAGATTATAATCAGATCAGCCGGGAAATTGAGGAAAAAGTTCTGTCGGTACTGGATGCCAACAAGGATTTCGCGGTGGTTCAGAGAAACTCAATTCTGGCCCAGGGACTGGATCCGGAAAAGGTGCTGGCCGAAAATATTACTCCCGATCAACGGAAAAAATGGGGGGATGAGGTGCTGGCCCAATACGGACTGCTGAGCAGCGATGAAAGCGGTGACTATTTAAAATCCCAGACCACACCCGCCGCCGACAACAAATGGCGATATGTCTTGAGGGCAGACCGCAAAACACTGGCCATCAATCCCAAACAAAAAGTTGTACTGGATTCCTCCAACACCAAACGCGATCTGATCAAAGGTCTGCTGGTGCCCGTGGGACATGAAATCGAAGGACATGTAATACAGCATGAAAATAAAGCCAGGATCCCCCTGAGATTATTCAAAATTGTGGGCGGGGACCGCGGACATCTGATGTCGGAAGGCGGCGCCGTTTACAATGAGGACAAACTGATTCAGCAGATTTTTGGTTATCGCCGGCCCATAGCGAGCTACTATTTGTTGGCCATGAAAAGAAAACAGCAGGGAGGAGATTTCCTGGATTGTTTCAAGGCTGCCTATGGAGTGGAGCTTTCCAGAATCAGGGCCAAATATGATTTAAACAATCCGCTGGAAAAACAAAAGTTTTTGGAAGAAGCACAAAAAGCCGTAAGAATGCTGATACCCAGAGTGAGAAGAATTTTCAGTGGGGTTGAGTTGTCCGATCGCACCGGCTATTTGCCCAACACCAAAGATACCGTTTATCTGGAACAGGATATTCTGATGGAAAAACTGGCCAAGTCGGGTTTGCAAAAACTGGCTTATCTGGGAGCGGTAAATCTGAGAAATATTGCCACCCTCATGCAAATCGGACTGCTGAAATACGAAGATATCATGGAACCAAAACTCCATACCCTGGAAATTTGGGAAAGCATTAAAGACCGGTACCGGCTGGAGGAGAAACAATCCGATCAGAGCAGCGTTCAGACGGTCAGTTCCACAATCTGAGCAATCCCGATTTTATTGAGGAAATAACTGTCGTGGGAAATGATGCACATGGCTACTTCCTGTTGCATCAAAAAATTTTCCAAATCCTCGCGCAGGAAGATGTCCAGATGGTTGGTGGGCTCGTCCAGCAGCAGCAAATCAGGTTTGCGGGTAAGCAGGATGGCCAGTTCCAGACGGCGCTGTTGGCCGAAACTGAGATTTTTGATTTTATCGTCCATAAACTCGGCCGGAAACAGATACTTGGACAGGATACTGCGGGCCAGCGTGTATTCCGTCTGAGTGCGCGAACTGAATTGATCGATTACCGTTTCCCCGGGATCGAGAGAGCTGAACTGTTGAAGATAACCGATTTTGAGATTTTGTTTATAGACCAGTTGTCCATCGAAATCCTTGTCCTCACCGGCCAGAATTTTCATCAACGTGGTTTTGCCTGAACCATTGGGACCGCGGATCAGGAAGCGCTCCCCGGCGTGAATTTTGAATTCCAGATTGGTCAATATTTTACGGTCACCGAAGGATTTTTCATGGATTTTAGCCGACAGCACGGTGCCGGACTGGTCTTTGCTGAGATGATGCATTTTGACGCGAGGATCGGCCATCGGTTCGGGAGGAGCTTTGACTTCCATCCGCTCCAGGGCTTTTTTGCGCTGGGCCACGGTAGCCGTAAATTTATACTTGGGATGATTGGCATTGGCGCGCAGCCAGTCCTGCAGCTCGCGGATTTCACGCTGACTGAGTTCGAAAGCGGCCAGCTTTTTCAGATAACGTTCATAGCGCTCGATCAGATACTGATCATATTTCACCCCGTAGACCTCGATGTTGCGGTCGGCGGTGATTTCCCAGATCTGGTTGGCCACCTGATTGATGAAGGTGCGGTCATGGGAGACAAAAGCCACCGTACCGCTGAAGTTATTCAGGAAACCGACCAGCCATTCGATGGAAGCGGTATCCAGATGATTGGTAGGTTCGTCCAGAAGCAGTATAGTCGGCTCTTTCAAAAGTACTTCAGCCAGGGCGATGCGCATGCGCTGGCCGCCGCTCAGTTTATCCAAAGGCAAAAGCTGAATGTCGAGAGGGAGACTCACCTCATCCAGAACCATTTCCAGTTTGTAAGTCATCCAGTCCTCTTCCAGTTTGCTTTCCAGAAATTCACCGACCAGTTTGGTCTCGTCAGCGAAATCCGGCTCCTGTTTGAGATAACCGATAATTTCCCGCGAACAACTGACACTGCCATGCGTGGGCTCTGCCTCCCCGACCAGCAGCTTGAGGAGGCTGGTCTTGCCGCAGCCGTTTTTGCCGACGATGGCCACCCGCTTTTTGGCCGCGCTGTCCAAAGACACGCTGACGTTTTCGAACAGATGCTGTCCGGAATAGTCGTATTGCAGGTTCTGGGTAATGAGCATGGGGTCGTGAAGTTGTTTTGGTTTAACCGGTTCAATACCAGTTCGATCAGTAACGGATATACAGATGACGGGTGATTTTGGCAAGTTGCAACAGATTTTTACTGACTTTATTGACACTTTTTATATTTTCCTCATTATATCCGCCTCAGATTTTGATTTAAATTTTATGGGTATAAAAACCAGGATGTCTCTTTCCTCATTGGGAGATGGAACGGGACTGATAATTGATCACACAAAGCCGGTAAATGAAGTCACGGAGATGCTGCCGGATGAGGTTCCGGAGAACAGGATTGATGACGGTCTGATACCGCAGCTTAGAAATGACCTGGGTTTTAACGGTACAGAACCGGAATGGGTGGCTCTCAGCAGCAGTCTGCGCAGATATTTGGTCAGAAACAGCAAAGACTCCCCTCATTTTCACGTAGTCCTGAAACACCTGAAGGCGCTCGCGGCTATTGAAGACCATCACGCTTTGATCCGCCTGGTGGAGTTGCTTGATGAATTGCCGATGGAACCGCAGGATTTGGAACTGTTTATGTTTAAATTGTTCAGTTTTAATTCCGATCATCCGGTAAAGAGTCCCCTGGCCATACTGACCAGTCTGGGAATGATCTCGCCCAGAAACTGGCGGGTGGCCAACTGGTATCTGGATCTGATCATGGAAGTGGATCTGACCATGGCGGAGATGACTTCCATGTATCTGGAAAAGCTCGATGGTAAACCGGAAATCTATGTATATTTTCTGATACAGGTGGCTAAGACCGGCAGACTGGAGGCAATGGATAAATTTCTGGATTTACTGCCGGTGATTGAGAAAAGGGGTGAAGATATCGGCAAGGAAATGCTGCCGGTGATCGAGTTGATAGATGAAAACAAGCTGGCCGAGGCAGAGATGCTGCTGATGGCTCTAAAACAGGTATACGGAATCAGTAAACAAAATTTGGATCAGACTGTGTCTTAATCAAGGCTTATATTTTTTCTTTTTTGATCTTTAGCAAATCTACGCCGGCTGGTGTTTTGGAAAAATCTTCATAAAGATTGCTGAAGACGGGAATGTCGAATAGCCCCACTCATATGTTGGTGGGGCCGTGTGCGGGATGTACCCGCCGGGTTTGGTGTCGGCCACCTGATAACACAGAGACCGAAACCGATAAAAATTCGATAGACACGTCTTTCTGGGTCAATATTGACCCGGTTTGGATATTTTTTACCTTAAGTCGAGGAGATTCCAGTTGAGGAAGCCGTAGTCAAGAACTGTGCAGTCGGCCACCCCTTCGTCGATCTGGCCGTTGCAGTTGTCGTCCCTGCCGTTGCAGGTCTCAACTGGCTCTGGCCCGCAAAGACCACAGGTATTGAGAAGTCCTTCATCGACCTGGCCGTCGCAGTTGTTGTCGAGGCCGTCGCAGATCTCAACACCCGAGTACCGGCACTCTGCGCCGGCCCTCGGACGATGGAACTCTGCCTCGTCGATGATGCAAATCAGGCCTTCTTGGCTTGCCGCGCACTGCCAGGTGCCGTACACAGGAAAGTACGTTCCCCCGATCAGACATTCCTGCCCCCTCGTTGGGTCGGTCAGGCAGTTGTAACTGTCTGACTCCGTCGATGTCGCGGCGTGCCCGTCAGTGACGGTAACAGCGACGCTTAAGCTATCGACCGTCGTCTCACGGGTTTCACTGCGAGCGCAGTTATTCCCTGCGACGACGAGCCCAAGCAACGACACGAGACCACAAAAAAACTTCGCCTTCATACATACCTCGCAAGCGCAAATAGCGCTTAGTTAGTGTCCTCGAATTTTCGATTGTCAGTCCCGGAGCAACGGGTTTCCCCATGCTCGACGAAACAGATTAACACATTACAATACTTTTGTAGTTTTGTCAATAGCCCCTGTATTGAAAGATTTCAGGCCTTTTTGAAGTTATCTTTCAGCCATTTCTCGGCCTTTTCGCAGGTCTTCAGTTTGCCGTCCACCTGCAGTTCATAGAGCTGGTCTTTCAGCTTCCCGATGCGGGAGCCGGCAGGGAGGCCGGTCAGTTTCATAATTTCCTCACCGGTCAAAAACGGCTGCGGGGGTTCCGGGAATTTTTTCAGGCGGAGGCGGAATAGTTTTTCGATTTCGTTGTAAAAAGAGAAATCCCCCGGTTCGGTTCCGGCGGCATCGGCCTTCATCAGAGTCAGCATATTTTCCATTTGGGGATGATGCAGCCAATGCATCAGGCGGCTGTCATTCATGGTCAGAAAGCTGGCCATCATCATGTGATGTTCGATGCACCAGGCCACTGCATCGATCTGCTCGGTGCTGAAATTGAGACGTTTCATGATCTGGCGCGACAGTTCGGCACTGATGGAAGCGTGCGAGTCAAAGCGGATACGCTCCTTAAGCGCGAAGGTGTCCGGCTTGCCGATATCATGGAAAAGCGTGGACAGGCGGGCAATCAGGGGCGCCTCCGGCGGGAGGCTGTCGATGGCCGCCATGGTATGTGTCCAGACATCGCCTTCGTGATGGTATTCAAAGGGTTGGGGGCAGCCCCGGAGGCGCTCCAGCTCCGGTAAGATTAATTTTAAGATTCCCAGATGACTCATGTCCTCGAAAGCCATGGAAGGCCGGGTTTTATCCATCAACATCTTGCAGAATTCATCGCGGATTCTTTCAGTGGATACTTTTTCCAGAATCAGCGGGGCGTATTTTTGCACGGCTTCGTAGGTTTCAGGCTCATACTGAAAATCAAACTGATTTTTGAATCGCACGGCACGCAGTAAACGCAGATGATCCTCCAGAATGCGTTCTTCGGCGTTGCCGATGAAACGGATCAGTTTGGCCGCCAGGTCTTTTTGTCCGTCCACATAATCCAGATATTTTTCGGTAATTGGATCGTAAAACATACCGTTGATGGTGAAATCACGGCGACGCGCATCATTTTCCGGATGAGTAAAAATCACGGCATCGGGCCGGCGTCCGTCGGAGTAGCCGGCATCGGAACGGAAGGTGGCAATTTCGAAATGATGACCGTTTTGTACCACCAGAATCACCCCGAATTTTTTACCGACCGGAATGGTATGTTCGAAAATCTGCTCCAGTTCGTCCGGCAGGGCGTTGGTAACTATGTCGATATCCTTGGGAGCATGACCCATCAGCATATCGCGCACGCAGCCCCCGGCAAAGTAGGCCGTATAACCGGCTTTCTGCAAGGTGCGAACCAAATCGATGGCTGTGACGAACATGAGTTAAGTTTTATTTTATTTATCTTGTAAATATTGTATCATGCTGGTCGCCTAAAGATAACTCCCAAGGCAAATTCTTTTTTTATAAATGAAGCAGGCTGCCACTCAAAAAGGTGTAATCAGAATACTCGGCATCGAAAGTTCCTGTGATGAAACCGCCTGCGCCATCGTGGAAAACGGCAGACTGGTTGTATCGTCAGTGATCGCTTCGCAGATTGATATTCACGCCGCCACAGGTGGCGTAGTTCCGGAAGTGGCTGCGCGTGAGCACGTACTGAAAGTACGGGCGGTGATTGAGGAGGCGTTAACTAAAGCTAAGATTATTGATGCAGATGGAGAACCGGCTGGTATGAAATTAACCGACATCGACGCGATCGCCGTCACGCGCGGCCCGGGACTGCTGAGCTCACTGTTAATCGGTTACAGTGCCGCGGTAACTCTGGCGAGGGTTCTCAACAAGCCTTTAATTCCGGTGCATCATGTGGCCGGGCATATTTACGCCAACTGGCTGGATCTGGAAGCCGGGGATCAGGTGAATTTTCCGGTGGTGGTACTGACCGTCTCCGGCGGCCACAATGAACTGGTGCTGCTGCGCCAGGATTTACAGTTCGAGATGATCGGTGAAACTCTGGATGATGCAGCCGGAGAGGCTTTTGACAAAGTGGCGCGTCTGCTCAATCTGGGTTATCCCGGAGGACCGGCTATCAGTAAAGCCGCCTTGAAAGGTAATCCCAGGGCCATCAATTTTCCCCGCGCTCTGGTCAAAGCCGGCAACTTCAATTTTAGTTTTTCGGGACTTAAGACCGCCGTTTTGCGGGAAGTGGAAAAATTTCATAAAATGCACGGCAAATTGACTTCGCAATTTGCCGCTGACTGCGCCGCCAGCTTTCAGGAATGCGTCTGCGACATATTAAGTGAAAAACTGATTCAGGCCGCCAAAAAGTACGGTGCCAAGGAAATACATCTAGCCGGCGGCGTTTCTGCCAATTCCCGGCTGCGTGAAATGGTGATCGAAAAAATGCCTGCATTGCCCGCCGGAACCGAACTCCGCTACAGCAAGACTTTGCATTACTGCACCGATAACGCCGCCATGATTGCCGGGGCCGCCTATTATTATTTGCAACAATACCCGAAAAAATACTCTCCGGTAGCCAGGGAATTCCCTGAACCGCAGCTTGATCTTTATGAGACCAACTCATCAGTAGCAGCTTGAATTTTTGTATGCTGCTCAGTACCCCGTCATAAACGTTCGTAATGTATTAACCGCCGCCCGACGCGCGCAGTCCCATGAAAAAACTCAACAAAAAAACCGTAATTTTCCTGGCCTTCCTGATTCTGGGAATTGTTCTCTTTATTATCTCGGTCTACAATTCGGGGCTCGGTAATATCATCAAAGTACTCAAGGAATTTTCTTTGCTGAAGTTTCTGTTTTTCGTAGGCTTATCCTTCCTGAATTTTTATCTGTACAGCCTGCGCTGGGAAATTATCACCAAAGTGCTGTTTAAGGAGAAAAAAATCCCCAGTTCCACTTTTTTCTGGAATCGCATGGCAGCCTACGCGCTGAGTTATGTAACTCCTTCCGCCCAGATGGGCGGAGAACCCTTGCGCATAATGCTGATCGAAGAAGAAGGCGTTCCCAGAAAAACGGCGGTATCTTCCACCATCATCGACAAGGCTTTGGAATTTTCCACACTGATAATTTTTATCGCCTGCGGAATAGTGGTAGCCCTGTTTGACGACCGGGTGCTGGTGTTTTCCAAACCGGTGATGGCAATCGCCGCCGCCCTGATGCTGCTTCTGGTGTTCTGGTTTTATTATTCGTCCATCCGCAGCATCGGATTTTTCAGTTCCATCTATAAATTACTGCATCTTAAAAAGATCGGCCGGCTGCAACATCTGGAGGAGAAACTGGACAGTTTTGAAAAAGAAATGAATGCTTTTTACCATCACAATCCCCGAACGCTGTGGATTTTGTTGGGTATTTCCATCTTCACGGTGCTGTTCATCCTGATCGAACATTTTCTGGTAGCCTGGTTCATGGGAGTAAGATTAACTTTTCTGCAGGCTTTCCTGGCCAGCACCATCCCTTATTTTGCTTATCTGCTGCCAATTCCAGGTGGGCTGGGTATACTGGAAAGCGGCCACGCCACAATTTTTGCCCTGTTGGGTGTTTCAATCAACGCCTTTGCTTTTGTCTTTATCATCCGTCTGAGGGATTTTATCTTTGTATTACTGGGATTGATACGCGGCTGGCACAAGGGATATCATCTGATGAAAAAAGAGTTCAGAAAAGATTTTTCCGAACTTGAGCAATAGCCAAAACTCCCCTTTCCACTCAACCGGTTTCGTAGTATATTTTCAGCAGCCGCATTTTAAATGCGGAGTTGGGTTTGAGGCTTTAGCCTGTTCTTAACTTTGTAAAATTATGTCGACAGACGAACAAAAAAATTCCAATAATCCGGTAACGGAAGAAGATGACTCCGAGGACGCCGGATTAAATCCGCCTTTCCAGACCCCAAAAGGCGTTCATGATATTTTGCCGGTTGATCAGGATTTTTATACCTACATTAAAAAGATTGTCAGACACCGCTGCCGCCAGGCCGGTTTCCGCAGAATTTCCACGCCAATTTTTGAATTCACCGAAGTTTTCAAAAGGAGCGTCGGTGAAGCTACCGATATCGTCAGCAAGGAGATGTATACATTTGAGGACAAAAAAGGCCGCTCTCTGACCTTGAAACCGGAAAGCACCGCTGCCATCTGCCGCTCCTATATTCAAAACGGTATGCAAAACTGGCCGCAGCCGGTGGAACTGTATTATATCGAACCTCATTTCCGTTATGAAAGACCGCAAGCCGGGCGTTATCGCCAATTTTTCCAGTTTGGTTTTGAAGTGATCGGAGAGAGTGACCCTTCACTTGATGCACAGGCCATTTTACTGGCTTACCGCATCTATCAGGACCTGGGAATTGCCGACACCCTGCGTCTGCAGATCAACAATATCGGGGACCTGCCATCCCGTAAAATCTATGCCGACGCATTGAGGGATTATTATTACGGCAAAGAACGCTATCTGTCGGAGGAGGACAAGGTGAGACTGGTCAAAAACCCGCTGCGCATTCTGGATTCCAAAAATGAGGATACAATCATCCTCAACCAGTCCGCGCCAAAATTCAAAGATTTCATTTCCAAGGAAAGCCAGAGTTATCATGAAGAAGTGCTGGAATACCTGACTGACCTGGGAATCAACTTCACCTCCAATGACACACTGGTGCGCGGCTTGGATTATTACAGCCAGACCGTCTTCGAGTTCTGGGACGAAAAGCGGGGCGGCCAAAATTCGGTGGGAGGAGGCGGACGCTATGACGGACTGATCGAATTATTGGGAGGCGTGCCTACTCCGGCCATAGGGTTCGCCATGGGCTTGGAAAGAGTGATTGCACAAATGAAACGCAATAAGGTGCGCGTGCCCAGCAAGGACGATCTGCACGTTTTTGTAGCCCAATTGGGACGTGAAGCAAAGAAAATCTGTCTGCCGCTGATCAATGAATTGCGGGAGCGAGGCGTCAAAACCATGGGTGCTCTGGGCAAGGGGGCTATTAAAAATCAGCTTAAAATCGCCGACCGTTTCAAAGCGCCTTTCTGCATCCTGATCGGACTGACCGAAGTGCGCGAAGGTACCGCTATCATCAGGGACATGACCCTGGGAACACAGTCCACCGTTAAAATGTCCCGCGTGGTGGAAGAAGTGATCAAAAGAATCGGTCAAAAAAATCTTGATTTCTACAATCCTAAGGATCCGGTAAATGAATAAGTCTTCCCGGAAAAAGATCAAACTGGAAACGGGACTGAAGATTTTACTGGCACTGATAGTCCTGTTGGCCTGCCTAAAACTATTTCTGGGGACGGATTCCCCGCCGGAAAATCAGGTAACCGACACCAAGCTACAAAACTTGCAGGAAAGAATTGATTTTGCCAAGTGCTTGATGAAAAAGGGGTGGATAATGTATGGTGTGGATACTTGTGAATACTGTCTGGCGCAGAAAAAAATATTTGGACAGGCTTTTGAACAGATACATTATATAAATTGTGATTTTCAGGAAACTATTTGCCGGGAAAAGGGCCTGTCTTACTACCCTGTCTGGGGAAATGGAACAAAATTACTGACCGGAATTCAAACTTTTCAAAAACTGGCCGCAGAAAGCGGCTGCCCAATACCAAAATTAACCCAGTAAAAATGCCCAAAGCAGAAAAACCGCTAAAAAACAAATTTCTTAAATTTAAAAAGCTGTTTTCCCCGAAGAAAGCCGCCACAAAAAAACCTCATATCGTCGAGGAAAAATTGCACCGGGTGATGGAACAGGCTCCCAGCAGCGAGACCCCTTCCGCTGCCGCAACTTCCCCAAAAAGAACCGGCGGATACTGGTGGGTAATCGTTTCGGCGGTTTTGATCCTGGTGTTTGTTTCACTGCTTTTATATGAAAATAACCAGTATTTCAAAAACAACTTTAACCGACTGTTAAATACAACCGGCCTGTTCAAGCTGGAAACCGGTGAGAAAAAAGAAGAAGTGAAAGCCGAACCGTTCCTGATGAAAATGACCATCATCTACAACCAGGAAAACAAACAGATGAAAACCAATATCGAGTCATATTTGAAGAACATTGAAGCCAACCTGAAAAACACCAAGACCTCGGCCACCTGGATCGATAAGAACGACGAAAGGGCCAAGTCCTATATATCCAAACTGGACGCCAAATTCCTGCCGATATTTATTGTTGATGAAAACATCAAACAACATCCCCAATATTCACTGTTTGCAGATGCCGTATTGAGCAAGGGAGGCCTTTATCAGTTTCAATCGGAGGGCATGGAATATATGGTGCAGCCCGCAGTCGGCGAGGCCAGGCATCTGGGAGCAGATCCTGCAAAAGCCAAAATTCTGATTATGGAATATGCCAGTTTCAGCTGCGGTTATTGTAAGGCAATGTATCCCATTTTACAGGAGGTGCTGGCAACATACGGAAACAAAATAAGTCTGGTGATCAAGCATTTTAATCGCGGAGGCGTTGATCTGTTACTGGCGCAATCCGTGGAATGTGCGGCTGACCAGGGAAAACTCGATACAATGATGGCGACACTCTACCAGATGGAAGCCGATTTTTATGCCGCGATGCAAAAAGAAGATTTTGAAACGGCTGTCTATGATCAGCTTAAGCTGGCGGCCAAACAGGCCGGAGCCAATGCCGATAAAGTCCTGAGCTGCGTAAAAAGCGGTAAGTATGCCGACCGGGTAAATAAGGACACGGCTGAGGGAATCGAATTCGGAATAGCCGGTACTCCCAGTCTGTTTATAAATAAAATATTTATTGGAGGGGCCATGGAAAAAGCTCCTTTCATCCAGTTAATTGAAACAGAATTAACCAAATAAAATCTTGAAAAAAAAGATTATCAGTCTGGGACTGTTGCTGGCCTTATTAACGGGACAGACAGTAGTCCAGGCCTTGGGTGACCCGTTCCCTGATGTTTCCGGTAAAAGTGAAAGGGCCGCCGCCATCGATTTTTTAAAGGTGAAAGGCATCACCTCAGGTTATCCTGACGGCACTTTCCGCCCGGACAATACCATCAACAGAGCGGAAGCCCTGAAACTGGTTTTTCTGGCCCGAAAAGCTTTATCTCTGCCGGAAGTGCCCGTAGCAAAGACTTTGAATTTTCCCGACGTAAACAAGACTGACTGGTTTTATGGTTATGTTGAATCCGCCTATAATCTGGGCGAGGTTCAGGGCTATCAGGATGGTTTGTTTAAACCCGCCAATGAGATTACTGCCACAGAAAGTCTGAAAATTATTTACAGCGGGTTGATTCCCGATTTATCGCTTCCGACTGTAACCGCCGATCCGTATACGGATGTAAAATCCGACCAATGGTATGCTCCCTACGTTGAATTCGGCCGTCAGAAATTATTGATCGAGGCAAGGGGAGACGGCAGCTATCTGCCGGAAAGAAAGATGTCCCGGGCGGATTTTGCGGAGGCACTTTACCGTACGATGTATATACAATTGAACAAAACCGACCGCTTTCCGATCAACCTGAACTGGAGAGCCTGCAATAATTTCGAAATGGGTTACAGCATCAAGAGACCTTTTTCCTGGCTCACCCTGCCCGCCGGCAACCAGCTGATATTATGGAAACAGGATGTCGCCAATCGGCAGGTCAGTTTCGGAAGGGTTTTCCCGAACAGCCTGGTAGCGATAGTGGCCGTTGACAACAATGAAGGTAAATTGACGCTGCAAAGTTACATGGATCAAATTGAATATGGTGCCGGGGCAACCAAACAGGTGATCACCCTGAACGGTATGCCTTATGCCTATGTTTCACTGCCTGGTAACGGTCTGCAGGACAGTTATCTGCAACTGAGTAACGGCAAGATACTGGTAATATATGCCCAAATGGGCGACGGTCCTCTGGGTCCGCAACTGAAAGAAGAACTGCGGTACATCATTGGCAGCATCCGTGAATCAAGTACCAGTGACGGTCAGAGTGAAAATTGTCTGGCCACGCTTCCAACCGCCACGCAGTCCGCTCCCGCAACGGATAACAGTTCAACCGTCGTCACTTCTACCACCCCGGCCCTGTCCGCTTCCGAGCAGCTGAAGGCTGAAATTTTGAAAATGGTACTGGTTGAAGGTCAGGCCACCGAAGTTACACAGAAATTAACCGATGAAAATCTTTTCGAGACCGATTCAATCGGGATCGGGACCGGTCCGGTGGATTATTATTACAGCCAGACAATTGATTTAACTTTGAAAATTGACCGCAATTCTGCCACAATTCTGGCGACCAAATCAGGTAAAAGCAGTAGTTTTTAATTTAAGCAACAATGAAATACTGGAAAATAATCTTAGTTCTAAGCATTATTCTGCTGGCCGGATGCCAACAGGAAAATGGGGAAATGAACAAGGAAAAAGGTGCCGATGCCCCTCAAAAAGCTGAGGATCAGGTCGGAAAATACGGTGTTCCCTATTCCAACGGTCCGACTGCAGGTCCGGAAACCATGAAAGGCCCCACCGCCCCTCCCCCGGAAACTCCCACCGCCCAGGCCGTGACCACCAAGGAAAACATACGACTGACCTTGCCTCTCAAAACCGAATAAATTTTCAGTTATGGCCCGACATTCCAAATGGCACAATATCAAACACCGGAAAATGGCTGAGGATGCCCGCAAGGCCAAAGTTTTCACCCGGCACGCCAAACTGATCGCCATCGCCGCGCGCGGGGGTGCAGACCTCGGTACCAACCCTCTGCTGGCTGCAGCGGTGGAGCTGGCGCGCGCGGAAAATGTACCCAACGACAACATTGAAAGGGCAATTAAAAAAGGCAGTGGTGAGGATAAAAATGCTGCTATTTATGAAGAAATTGTTTATGACGCTTTTGGTCCCGGCGGGGTCGCCATGCTGATCGAAACACTGACCGATAATAAAAATCGGGCCCTGGGCAATATCCGGGTCATACTCAATAAAAAAGGGGGCCGGCTGGCCGAGGCGGGAGCAGTGGCCTGGATGTTCAATAGAGTCGGGCTGATCTTTATTGAGATCGAGGAGAAAAAACTGGATCAGCTGGAGGCGATTACATTGGAATTGATCGATCTGGGCGCCAACGATGTGGAAGCCGACGGAAATATACTGAAGGTCACAACTTCCCCTGATGATTTCGGAAAACTCAGGGCGGAAGTACTTAGAAAAGGCTGGAAAATTGAAAGTTCCACTTTGACTTTTGAAGCGAAGAACAACCTTTCCATGCCGGAAAACGATCCCCATCGTGAGTCACTGGAGTTGCTGGTGGAAACACTTTTAAATGAGGATGACGTTAGCGAGGTTTACACCAATCTGGAATAAGACAGAACTCTACGTCTATTCTTCAAATCTATACAGCGCGCCGGGAGTGAGTTTTTTGGGCTGTTGATCTTTTTTGGAAATGACACGGGACTCTTTTTGATGGTTTTGCTCTTTGTCATCTGAAGACTCCGCCTGACTCTGTCCGGCTGATGTTTTTTTCAGTTCGACTTTGGCCGGCAGGATTTCTTTTTCCTCTTTTTTGACTGACTGAGTATCGCTGTTATTCTCAGGAATAATGTTCAATCTGCGGGACTGAAATTCCTTAATTTTTTCAACAATATCCCGGCCGGCCGAAGCAAACGAGGCATCCTTGATACGGAAACCCGCCGCTTTGGCGTGTCCCCCGCCGCCCCAGATAGAGGCAATCTCGCTGGCATCTATTCCGTCGGAGGTGGTACGCAGACTTCCCGAAAGCAAACCGTCTTCCTTCTCTTTTAATAAAAGTATGATGTCCGTATCGGGGGCATTGGTCATCAGTTCGTCAATAATACCTCCGGATTCATCGGCCTGGCTGCCGGTTTCCAGTAAATCCTTTTTGGTAATGACGGACCACAGAAAACGATGGGGTTTTTCAATGTGAATATTAGTGAGTACCCGTCCCCACAAACGCAAAGTGGAAAGCTGTTTGGTCTTGAAAACGTGCTGAATGATTTCCTGCTGCCTGGCTCCCCTGCGTATCAATTTGGCCGAATTGGAAAAAGATTTGGGATTGGTGTTGGAATTCTGAAAAGATCCGGTATCGGTGATGATACCTGCCAGGAGCAGTGTGCCGATATCTTCATCAATAATTTCTATTCCTTTATACTCCTCCATTGCTTCCAGCAGACTCTGAACAATTTCCGCGGCGGAAGAACTCATCACCTCCACATAATTAATCAGTCCGAATTGCTCGTTGGAGGCATGATGGTCGATGTTTACGACTGGAATTTCACTGAACAGTTTTACATTGTCCTCATAAAATCTGCCCAACTGCTGCTGGGCGGCCGTATCAACCGTAATAATCAGATCATAGCGATTTTCCCCGTGTGAAAAGCTGACTTTGTCGGAACTGAATTGTCCGCTCTTGGCAGTCAGAATGATATTGATCTTGTTCTCCTTCAGTTCACTCTGGATGCTGGCCAGTTCAGCGTTTTTTGCATCCACAGTGATGATAAAATCGGGAGTCGGGGTAAATTCATTGGTGATGGTATTGATCATCGGCAGGAACTGAAAAACCTCCGGCACCGGGTCAGCACAGACCACAGTGGAGGTTTTTCCGATTTTACGGAGAGCCAGATAAATAGCCACGGCGCTGCCCAAAGAGTCTCCGTCCGGGGGACTGGAGGGCATCACCAGGATGCTCCGGGCGTTATCAATCAGCTTAAGGATTTGGTTTTCGATGTTTTTCATTGATGACTGTTTCCCGGAATCTTAGTGGATATTTAGAGCTTGGTATCCTTATATTATAAAACACTTTCTCTTTCCTGTAAATCAAGCTTTTATCCCCAGAAATATTCCTTAAGGGTTTCTTTCCAGGTTTGTTTGGGAGTTACTATTGTATCATCCATAATAAATGGTGACCAATTGGCATCGGAAGTCGAAGCGTATTGTGACTGAGAAGACTGTTCCACCTTCCCGCCGAACCCGAAGAATTCTTTAACCTTACTGACGGCACGTGACAGTAAACCAGGCTTTTTCTCGGGAGCGGCGCAGGCATACTGAGTCTCAGAATTTTGAGGCATGACCTGCCGGTCGGGAGCTGAGTTTTTCTGCCAAGGCCATTTGAACCAGGTGTGTTTCGGTTGAGGTTGCTGCACGGGGGCCGGATTTAAATTGCCGGGAAGCGGTTCCGGATTTGGCACGACATTTGGTTGATTGACCTGTGACGGAACGGGTTGTGGTTTTTCGGCCTTGACCGGTTCTGTCACACGAATGGCCTTTTCAAAAGGATTGACGAAAGCAGGGCAGGTGTCTTTACACCAGGCGTTATACATATAATGAATACCGGCCATTACGTCTTCGGGTTTACCGATTTTGAGCGATTTGATCGTCCGAACGTCCTTGCCGATTTTTTGAATTTCGTCACACATAGATACTTTCATCAGACGGGGATCATTAAAGGGAGGGACATTTCCAGCAAGGTGCAGACGGCGTGCGGCTTCCTGACTGACCTTGGCGAAAGCCGGAGCATAGTCGCTGACCTGTTTCCAGTTCGAAGAATCCACAACCGGAGCGAAACCGATTATTTCCGGCGAGGTAACCAATCTTTCCATCACCAGAGAATCATACAATTTATCGACGGCGTAAGCCCTGGCCTCACGGCTCCAAACTCCAGTGGCTTTAAAGTCTTCAAAGGCTGATTTCTGTTTACGGAAATAGTTCTTTATAAAATAATTATCAGTCGAATCGGCTTGGGCCTGGTTCAGATAGGCCTCCAGCAAAGCCAGACGCTGCGAATTTTCGTCTTCATTGCCGACCAGCATTGTTTTCCCTTGTTTCTGTGCCGTTTGGCGTTCCTGTAAATTCTGATTGAACCCCACTTGGGTGGCCAGAGCGACTTTCTTCATGGTGTCGGAAAGCATGGAAGCGCCTTTGAAATGACACAAATATCCCTGAAATGCCGGTGACTGGACGTCGATTCTATAGATTCCTTTTTCTCCCTTGGCCTGATTTTCCACAGTAGCCGGTTTGTCGGGAGTTTTGTTGGAAGCGGCGCTGGAGGAAGCTGAAGGCGGGGTGGCGGCAGTTTTGGAAGACGCGCTGGCTGAAGCGGCGGCAGTGGATTTACTATCGGTAGTATGAGAAAAAGTATCTCCGGCAATCAATCCGCCAAACAAGCCGGTCAGGCCGAGCGCAGTCGCTCCAGCTCCTGCCCAGCGCCATAATTTGGATCTGGACTGGGTTTGAGTGTCTTCGGGGGTAGGTGGTTCGGAACGTCGTGGCGTAATCTCCGATTCTTCCTCTCCGGAAGACTTTGCTTTAACTTTTTCCGCCGGTTTAAGTCCTTCAACTGAGGATGAAACGGCTGTTTTGGCATCAACAGTGCCGTTTTGTATCGTGTTTTGTGCCGCCTGTCGGGCCGCCCAACTTTTGGTAAATGGAGCTGGTTCTTCTTCTTCTATCGGAGCAGGAGGAACTGCAACCGGGATCGGAAGCGGAGCCGGTGCAACAGGGCTGGCAGCCGGTCTATTGGAAAGACTGGTTTTTAAATAAGTTGAGGAAGGAGTTGGTTCAGTCGGCATAATCGGCTCGGCTGCGGGAAGTACCGCAGTGCGCCTGCCTTCCTCGGAATCGGGGGCTTCTTCCTCCCCCGCAGCCAGTTTTTGTCTGGCCACCCATTTATTATGTTCTTCGGTAAAGGGAGGCGGTTCCAGATCGGCCGGAGGTGTTACAACTACCGCCTCAGCCGGTGGCGGATTGGATTGGCGTTTTTCACTGGGACAGTAAGGAGCCTGGTAATCGCCCCCTCCGAAATTATGAAAAGCGGATGGAGGAATAAATGTCGCTTCCTCTGCCTTGGCCGGAATTTCCACGGCAGGCTGCAGGTCGGATGCCATCTGTACTTCATGAACTTCAGGAGCTTCGCGAATTTCTGGAACGGAATTTATTGTCGGAACACTGAGCGTTCCGGTTGAGACCGATTTAACTGTGACCGCCTCTTCGCTGAATTGAGCCGGCGATCCCAGGGCTCTTGGAAGTATGGTCGGAACTCTGGGAGCAGACGATTCATGGCTTTCATGTTCAGGCAGATCCCCCAGCTCTCTATGATCTATGTGATTTACGCCAATCAGAGGAGAGTCAGGATCATCGGGATTGGCAACGGGTAAAGTGTATTGACGATTTCCGTTCTGGGGCATGCTTTCACCAATTCCGAGCGTAAAGACACCGGATGGTGGAATTTCCCCGACTTCATTGGAGATTTGTTCATCCGGAATCAATTCTTTTTGCACCTTTTCAGAATCAGAAGTGACCGGGTCCTCCTCATGTTCGTCTTCATAGGCCATGTAACTGCTGACAATGGGGTCATCCGTAGGCAGTCTGCCCGGAGGCGGAACTGAAATCTCGGGTCTGGGGGCAAGAGGAATTCCATTCATGGCGGAGAGTTGTCCCAGCCCGGGATTATCGGCGGAAACGGGGATTTTTCCCAAACCGGTTTCTGTTTTCTGGGGAACGGATTTAACTGCGGGCAGGTCTGCCGGCGGAGTAACGGAGGGAATCATTCTGCTTACGCCGGTCATAATAACCGGATCGTCAGCGGGTTGTGAAAGTGCCGGGGCAAGCGGTTGAGGAGCAGTAGGTGTTTCGGCCTTGGCTGGTGGTGGAGAGAAGTGCGGCACTCCCAAGCCCATATGAGTGCGGGTTCGGGGTTTATTTTGCTCCGCCTCCTCTTCGATCAATCCTTCCAAAAAAGTACGGGGATCAGTTCCTTCGGCAGGTAATTGCTCCAGCTGGGCAAAACCTGACTTTTCATCAAATAAACGTCTGAGATGCTCGGTAAATTTGATATGGGTAGTGGATCCAGCCCCATAGGCCGAGGACAAACTGGTAGAAGTTTCTTCCATGCCGAGTGTGCCCAGGGTATCATCAATAAGCCTTAAAGCAGGCGTAATTATTCTGCAATATTCATTAAAAGAGTTGGTATCTCTGTTGGCAGCGTAAGTTTTTGCCGCCTTAATAATTTCCTGATAGACATTTGCCACGGCCTTCTCGATTTTACTACTGGCTTCCGCCCGAATGTTATGTTCATCTGCCGCCAGCGGGCTGATCAGACAAAAACCATCCACTCCGATTCTATTGGCGAGATCAAACAACCGGTTGCCGGTATCCATGGCCGGTTCGCCAACCGTGCCCTCATCATAAAAATGCGCGGCGTTATCCTCGTGGTATTTGACTATCTGGTCAATTTCCTCTTGAATTTCAGCCGGAGACGCCTTTTCAAAACGTTTGTCCTTATCTTCTCCCATGTTTGACATTTCAAAAATAAGGTGTCAGCATAAATAAGCTACCCTGGTTTGTCAAGTTTATTTCATAAAATCCAGCACCTGAAATTGCACCGATTCACGGCCGTTCCAGATGTTTTTTTCCAGATGAAGTGCCAGATCCACTTTTTCGCTGCCTTCCAGCTGCGGGAAATAGGATCCCAGTTTGAAGGCGATTGAGGAAAATCTGCTGATGCCGGTGTTGGACTGAAAATGCAGATGCTGCTGCTCCCGACCGACCGTCTTGAGATCTTCCGGCAAGACGTTTTTCAGCATAAAAACCGGTTTTTCGTTTCCGACTCCGAACGGTTCCATCTGCTCGAGCAAACGCATAAAATTATCGTTAACATCCTGTTTATCCAGAATCGCATCAATATACAATTCCTGTTCGAAGGTGTGGTGTTCCAGTACATCTGCGGCATAAGCCGATATTTTTTCGATAAAAGGCTGGAGGTTTTCCTTGTTCAGACTAAAGCCGGCGGCCTGGGCGTGTCCTCCAAAATGGGCCAGTAAGTCGGCGACATGATTGAGCGAATCAACAGCGTTCAGCATTTTATTGCTGCGGAATGAAGCCACCAGTTGATTGTCATATTCCTGCATGGCAATGGTTGGAATCCCGTATTTTTCCACCATTTTGCTGCAAATCAGTCCCAAAATTCCGGCGTGCCACTCCGGACTCCAGGCAATAAATATTTTACGGCCGGAGGGGTAGTCGGCATACTGAATCTCTGCCTCCTGAAGAGCTTTCTGGACCATCTGCTGTCTTTCCAGATTCAGTTTTTCCAGCCGGCTGGCTTTGGATTTTCCTTCCTGCAAATCACCTTCGTGCAGCAACATTTGCAGAGCATGATAGGGATGGTCAATGCGGCCGGCGGCGTTGATGCGCGGCCCGATTTTAAAACCGATATCCGATACGCCCAGTTTCTGGTTGAGGTTGATGCCGGCCGACTCCATCAGCAGGTTCAGGCCCGGCCAATTGGAATTCTGCATGGCCTCCAGTCCGTATTTGACGATAATCCGGTTTTCCCCGAGCAGGGGGCCGAGATCCGCCACCGTTCCCAGACTGACCAGATCGAGCAGGGAATAAAGAATCTTGTCGCGTTCGGGGCCGGCGAACCGGTCCGTGATCAGCGCAGAAGCCAGCTTGTAAGCCACGCCGGCCCCGGTCAGTCCTTTAAAAGGATAGGGACAATCCTGCTGTTTGGGATGTAAAATGGCGTAAGCGCGGTCGGGAATCTGGGCGGGAACGGTATGATGGTCGGTGATAATTACATCAATTCCATAATCAGCGGCCTTGGAAATCTGATCGCGGCAGGAAATGCCGCAGTCCACCGTGAGCAGGAGTTTGACGTTTTTCTCCTTAAATTCATCGATAAATTTCTCGTTCAGACCATAACCGTCATTGATTCGGTGCGGTAAACGATAAGACGAATTGGCCCCGCACAGTTTCAGGGCATTATAGAGAATGGCGGTACCGCTTATTCCATCAACATCATAGTCCCCAAAAATGATTATTCTTTCCTGATCTTTGATTGCCTTGTTAAGACGTGTGACCGCCTTGTCCATATCTTTCATCAAAAAGGGATTATGAAAGCCCTTTTTAAGATTGGGGTTAAAATAAGTATTTACCGCTTCAGTATCAACGATTCCGCGATTCTTCAGAATATTCTGGATAATATTCAGATCCGGATCCTGCGGCCGCAGCTTCCAAGTCTGTTCCAGCATCGATTTGTGTGGTGACAATTCCTGCATTGGCGAAATTATTTCTATTTTTCCTTTGGCCGCGCCGTTTTTCCTGTTCCGGCTGGTCGCACGGTGAGGAGGTCATTAATCACTTCCGACAGGGCTTCTCCGGGAATTGAGTATACCTGTGGAAATTTTCTAAACCAAGTTAATTGTCTTTTGGCAAAATTTCTGGTGTTTTTTTTGAACAGCTCAAGGGCATCGGCTAAAGTAATTTTGTCCTGCAGATATAGTCCCAGTTCCCGATACCCCAGCGAAGATATACTTGGCAGATTTTCATCATACTTCGTCAACAGATTTTTCACTTCCTTGAGCAATCCCTGCTCCATCTGCTGATCAATCCTTTTTTCGATACGCTGATAAAGAATTTCACGGGGCCACCGCACCTCCAGAAAGAGTGGATAAAAAGGTGATTGTTCAGGCGATTTATCAGGTGACTGACCGGCTGTCGAGACAGCGCTGAATTTTTTTTTTCGACAGGCAATTTCCAATGCCCTGATGACGTAACGAAGATTATTGTGATGAATGCGTTTTGCCGCTTCCGGATCCAGTTTTTCAAGCAGCAGATGAACAGCCTCCTTGCCCTGTTCTTCCGCCAGTTTATTCATTTTCAGACGCAGCTCCTGGTCCGGTTGCGAGTCGGGCAGCAGGTAATTTTCGGTAATCGAGCTGATGTATAAACCTGTTCCTCCTACCAACAGCGGTAATTTCCCCCGTTTTTCAATATCCTGAAGTTTGGCTGTGGCCAATCTTTGATATTCAGCCAGATTAAAAGGCTGATCCGGTTCCAGAAAATCCACCAGATAATGCCTGGCCTGTGCTTTTTCTTTTGCGGTCGGCTGAGCGGTGCCGATCATCATTCCCCTGTAAATTTGACGGGAATCGGAGGAAACAATTTCCCCATTAAAATGAGAGGCCAAGGCAATTCCGAAAGCGGTTTTCCCGGAAGCAGTCGGACCAATCACCGCCAACAGGGGAATTTTCCTTTGACGCTTCGCCGTTTTGAGATGGCTATCCACCAGCTTAATCAGCTGACTAGCCGTCGTAATAC
Organism: Candidatus Altimarinota bacterium; assembly: GCA_963677745.1. Taxonomy (GTDB): domain Bacteria; phylum Patescibacteriota; class Gracilibacteria; order UBA1369; family UBA1369; genus UBA1369. Next base: position 1,014,354 of record OY782391.1, on the reverse strand, counting down.
TTGTATTCATGGATTGCCCCGACGTTATTTGGTATCACTCTGTATTTTCTGCGCTATCCGACAGACTAAGTCAAATGATTGCCGAATTTCTTGACTTTTCCCCGGACAGCAATTAGATTTCCCCCGTCAAAGACAGTAGGTAGGCACGGTCAGGTCGTGCCGTAAAACCCCCTACCGAGACGCATCAACAGTCCATTTCCCAGGTTGCAGCCCACTGTCTACAAAAGGCGGAACGGCCTGCGGGAACCAGAATGGAGTTCATCGCACTCAACTGTCTTAGACCAAAGTTGAGTTATTTTTTTAATTTGGTCCCCAATATGGCAATTACTAAATCAAAAAAAGGCCAAATCCTGAAAGAGCTGGAAGAGAAGTTTTCCAGAGCCAAATCAGTTTATTTCGCCGAGAACAAGGGGCTTTCCGTCAAGAATGTCACCGCCCTGCGAAAGAAACTGCATGACAACGGAATGGACTTTGTGGTAGCCAAGAAGACACTGATGAAACTGGCCGCCAAAAAACAGAACCTCCCCGAAATTTCGGATGAAGTTCTGGTAGGTCCCATCGCCGCCGTAATCGGTTATGACGAAAATGATCTGATCACTCCCTCCAAAATGGTTAAAGATTTTGGAGACAGCGTGGAAAACAAAGTCGTTTTGACCGGAGGAATCATGGAGGGCAGACTGCTAGGCAAAGCTGAAGCCGTTGAACTGGCTTCCCTACCTTCCAAGCAGCAACTACTGGCTCGCCTGGTCGGATCGATGAAATCACCTCTTACAGGATTTTATATGGTTATCAAAGGCCTGTCGGAAAAAGCTCCGGCCGCTTAATGGAATGCCGGAACAGGCAGCTTGCCTGTACGTAAATTATCAATAATTATCAATTAACTATTTCTCACATGTCAGACGTTAAACTAAGTCAGGATGCTGAAAAAATCCTGGAAATGGTAGGAAATCTATCAGTCTTGGACCTGGCCAACCTGGTCAAGGCCATGGAAGAAAAATTCGGTGTCAGCGCCGCCGCCCCAGTAATGGCAGCAGCAGGAGGTGCAGCCGGAGCAGCCGCAGAAGAAGAATCGGCCAATGTCAACCTGATTCTGGCCAGCGGAGGTGCACAAAAGATCGCCGTGATCAAGGTGGTACGTGAAATTACCGCTCTTGGACTCAAAGAAGCCAAGGATCTGGTGGATGGCGCCCCAAAGCCGTTGAAAGAAGGTGTCCCCAGAGCAGAAGCTATGGAAATGAAGAAGAAACTGGAGGAAGCCGGTGCCACAGTCGAACTGAAATAATTTCTTTCTGCGCATTACTGCGTCGACCGCAGAAAAAAATGCCTTCACGTATCATTTATACGCTTAGGCATTTTTTCTTTGCCTCCTTGCATTGATTGAAATAAATTACTTTAAGTTTGTGCCCGGGCACAAACTTTCAAAACCCCTTTCCCTTAACTTGCGGTTTTGTGATTTTGTGACCTAATCACGTTCGCGCATAAATTTGACTAACTTCACCAGTTCAGGCTTTTTTTTGTACCCGTTTTTTGGTATAATAATAGGATTTAATAACAAAGACCAAATGGCAACCATCAATCTTGGCGCTGATCCGAACATGGACCTGGGGGCAACAGATACCTCCATTAAGCCAAATACGGGCTTACCGGCAACAGACGGCGCCACACCAAATGTCGATATAGGCCTTCCGGGCGATCCAGCCAAACCGGCCGGACCGGATTCAATTTCCATAAACTTTACTCCGAAAATTTCACTCGCCGGAGAATCCCCTTCGATTGATCTTTCTCCAAAAAACGCCGACTCAACCGGCAAACTGGCCGCCAGTCTTTCCACTCCTGCCGCCACAGCCGGCCAACCCGCCGTGATGAATCTGGAAATAAAGAGAGCGGATCTGCAAAAAGCGGAAGAGACAACTCCGGAAATAAAAATTGATGCCCAACCCGAGAAAAAAGGTCTTTTGGGAGGTCTTTTTGCAAAAAAGCCTGAAACCATGAAAACCAAGCCCAGCTCGGCCTGGGGAGATGCACTGGATGCTCCCAAACCCGATAATCCCGGTGAAATCAAACTGGGTGGAACAACTTCTGCGGAAATCAAACCGGCTGCAGTCAAAATACCCGACCTCAAAGCCGCCCCTGCTTCCGTACCCGACACAAAACTTGCACTGAATCCCAAAACCGAAGATAAGAGTTCCACTGAAAAGATCGAATTTTTCAGCAGTGCGGCACTTCAGGAGAAATCGGGCGGCGGCAGTAAGCTCGTGGAAAATATCGCCACCCAGAAAGCAAAACTGGAACAACCCAAAATGGAAGAATTGCTGGGTAAGAAATCCACCATCCTGGAGAAGTCGATAGAACAGGAAGCCCAGCTGAAGTTAAAAAAGAAACTGCGGGCGGTTCAGTTTATGGCATTTTTTGTGACCGTCGTAGCTGTTGGCGTCAATGGATTTTTATACTATCAGCTTAGCCCGTCACTCAACCTGTTTGGACTGACTAATATTACTTTTGATTCCAATCTGCGCAGTGATCTGTTTAACCTCAATGAAAATCTTCGTTCAACACAAACCGAATTGAATAAATACAGTTTTCTGACCGGTCAGCTATATCTGAACCAGTTTGGATATGAAAGCACCCGTTTTCTTGACGGTGTTGCCAACCTGGAAACAACCGGACTGACTTCCGAAAAAATCGCCATCCAGAGTGAGGTGGATGAGGCCAAAACAAAAATGCCGGATCTGCTGGCAGGGGCCCAGAAGAATTTGGAAAGACCAATAGTAGTTGAGACGTTTAAAACCCGTGGTGAAACAGCTACCGATGCAGCCACCGAAGAAATACAATTTCAGCAGAATCTGAAAACCGCCATTGCAGCTGAAAAAATCGCCCTGGCATCATCCAGCACTCAAAATAATGAAAAACTGCCTCCTGACCAACTGGCCTTTTTTGACAATGCCACCAAACTGGTGGGCAACGTGAAACTGGTTACCAACCTGAAGGCCTATACCGTAGACGCCTTCAAACTGGATGCGGAAGATTATCAGACCAATGCCGATCCGGCACAGCGTCTAGCTTTTAAGACCTATATTGATAATCTGCTGGCTTCAACCAAAGTAAATCTCGCAACAATCACCAATCTGAGAAACTCCCGAATTGCCTGGTCGGATGTTATCGACTCATTGGAAAGAGTCACCAATCAAGTCAATACTGAGCATAACAGTGGTCAGGGCATCGGTAATGCCAGCAAGATTGAATATTCCGGCTATAACTTCAACGCGAAGACCGGAAAGATTTCCGTTAGTGGAATTAATACCACAAGAAGCGCAACCAACAGAGAAGTCGTCACATATTTAATTGAAGCCTTTGAAGCCTCTCCCGAATTTAAAAATGTCTTTAACCGCACTTTCCCTCTGAGCGAGTCAACCGATGAAAACGGGGTACAGATATATTCGCTGCCCTTTTCGATGGAAATGGAAATTGAAAGCGGAGCTTTCTCAAAGATGAACACACCGATTGTAGATCTGCAGGCGGGAGAAAAAGTTGCCAAATTAAAAGTACCAGTAAAGCATAATAAATAACCATGAAAAGCACTCAAGTATTCACAAAAAGGAAGATGGACCAGAAGATCATGCAGTTTGCACTGCTGACTCTGCTCATACTGGGTGTGGGGGGATATTTCGGCTATATGCATTATACCGAATACCAGTCCGCACAGACCGCGCTGGGAGCGGAAAACGAAAAACTGACCGAATTGCGTTCCTCAGCCGATAAGGCCAAGCAGGATTATCTGGCGCTTAAAAAGGAACTGGATACCGAAAATCTGACTGTAAATCAATCAATTGAAAAGATTCTTCCGGCCAATGAGGATTTTACCAACCTGGCCAGAGCTCTCGACAAATATTTTCTGGATACCAGGGGAACCGCCCATCCGATGTTTTTAAGTAATTTGAGTTTCTCCGAAACTGACAAACAAGATCCCTCCGAATTGGCCAAATTGCCTTTCAGCATGAGTATCTCCGGTGATGAGGACGGTCTAAAGGCTTTCCTGAAAAATGTGGAAAAAAGCGGCGACATCAATGAAGAAACACGATTGCTCGACATCGTCAGCATTTCCCTTGGTTTTATAAAACCAACTGAACAGGCCGGCGCCGAAACCTCAACGGAAACCGGGACCACCACAGCCGTTTATAATCCGGATGTAAAAAATATAAATTCTTCACTGACCCTGAACGCTTTCTATCAAAAGCCCGTCACTACAGCCAAACAGTAATATATAAAATGGAAAATACCGTACAGACACAAGACACTCCCCCCCAAAACCCCAAACTGCAATTGCTGCAGGAGGCTATATTGTCCGGAAATATTCCGCAGATGGTATTGAATATCATCAGTTATGCCCTGGATCTGCGCGGTTCGGATATTCACATCGAGCCGGAAACATTCACCGTCCGTCTGCGCTATAGAATAGACGGCGTACTGCGACAAATTGTGGAATACCCGCTGAATATTCATCCGGCGGTGGTATCCAGGGTAAAAATCATGTCCAATCTGAAGATTGATGAACAGAGAATCCCCCAGGACGGACGCGCTTCAGTCACCACAAAGGACAACAGGGAAATGGATCTCCGCGTTTCCACTCTGCCCACGGTTAACGGAGAAAAGATAGTAATGCGTATTCAGGATAAATCCCGCAAGATTCCGGATTTGCCCGAACTGGGTCTGGACCCGCATAATTTTGAGCTGCTCTCCGCCGCGCTTGATTTACCAAACGGCATTCTGCTGACTTCCGGCCCGACAGGTTCAGGTAAAACCACTACTCTATATTCCTGTCTGAACAGACTGAATACGGTGGATGTAAATATAATGACCATTGAGGATCCTGTGGAAATCCAGATGGACGGATTAAATCAGAGTCAGGTGCATCACGAAATCAATTACAACTTTGCCTCCGGTTTACGTACGGCTTTACGTCAGGATCCAGATATCATAATGGTGGGTGAAATCCGCGACCAGGAAACCATTCAGGTGGCTATCGAAGCCTCACTGACGGGTCACCTGGTGCTTTCCACCATCCACACCAACAGTGCTGTGGAAACCCTGACCCGTATCGATAACATGGGAATTCCCCCATTTTTAATGGCTTCCAGTATTGAATTGATCATTGCCCAGCGTCTGGTCAGAAAACTTTGTCCGAGTTGCCATGTTCAGTATGAACTGGAACCGGAAATGTATGAGAGAGTAAAGTTGGCCTTGGAAAATATCGGGGTGCCGGGCAAGGTTACGCCGGAACAGATTCAAAACAAAATGTTCTGGAAAGGATCTCCCAGCGGTTGCCCGCAATGTGACGGTATCGGCTACAAAGGCCGTGTCGGTCTGTATGAAATCATGAGCATGAACAATGAAATCCGCAAAATGATTCTGGACCGCGGATCGGCAGTGGAAATCGAGAAGGCGGCTCTCAGAAACGGTATGGTTTCTTTGGAGCAGGATGGAGTGCTGAAAGCCATCCAGGGGCTTACCTCTTTGGATGAAATCTACCGCGTAGCCAAGAAAATGGAAACAAAATAAGATATGACCGAAAAACAAACAAAAGGATTTTACAGGGAGATTGAAGGGGAGACTTTCAAAGTCGGCCCTGAAGCCCAAAAACAGTCAGCTGCTGCGGAAAAACCTGCCGCCAGGGGTGTGGGATTTGTGATGAACATCGGAGCCGAAGCCAAAAAGTCCGAGAAAGTCTTTTTAAAGAAAACTCCCACCGGCCAGATGCAACTTACAGGCAACCCGATTATCGACAGCTTTATCAAGTTTAACGAGTACCTGATAGAGCACAGTAAAATCAAGATCAAGGATATTTCCGTGGTTTTCCGTCTGATGGCTACGATGATCAATGCCGGCATACCGTTGATCAAGTCTCTCAATACTTTGGCGGTGCAGGCGGAAAAAAGCCCCAAACTGCGCAAGGTTTTGTTTGACATGGCCAAGCAGCTGGAAGCGGGAAGCACTCTTTCCAAAGCCATGAGTAAGTATCCCGAAGTGTTTACGGAGGCGCAGATCGGTTCCATTCAGGCCGGTGAAGCTTCCGGCCAGCTAAATAAGACTTTTAAAAACATGGCTGAAGAAGCCGAGAAGGCCGCCTCCATCGCCGGAAAAGTTAAAGGTGCTCTGGTTTATCCGGTGGTAATCTTGTGTGTGGTGGCCGGTGTGGTGGTACTGATGATGGTACTGGTGGTACCTCAAATTGCCGGATTATTTACGCAATCCGGAAAGGAACTGCCACTCGCCACAAAAATCCTGATACAGATGAGTAATTTTACACTTCAGTATTGGTGGCTGATGATATTAATGGTGGTGGGTTTCGTGGTGAGTCTTTCTGTCTGGAAAAAAACCAAACAGGGCCGGTACTACTGGGATTATTTCCTGATCAAACTACCGCTTTTCGGAGATCTGATTGTCAAATCAACTTTGGCCAAGTTCGCTTACGGTTTCGGTAATCTACTTTCCTCCGGAGTTCCAATCATCAAATCAATGGAAATTGTGTCAATGGCAATTGGCAATGAAGTATACCGGAGAAGGTTTTTACTGACTGCAGAAGACATGAAGAGCGGAATTCCCATGGCCGAAAATCTTTCCAACAGTAAACTGTTTCCGACCATGCTGGTAAACATGATCGAGGTTGGAGAGCAGACGGCTCAGCTGGAAATGGTCACGCAGAAAGTTGCCGAGTTTTATAATGATGAAGTCAGTACGGCGGTCGGCAGTTTGACAAAAATAATGGAACCCATGATTATGGTTATTGTCGGTATTGTTGTGGGAGGATTGGTGGCTGCAATCATGGTACCAATTTTCTCAATGACCAGTCTGGTAGGGGGATGATGAAAAGTGAGATTGCCCTAGGTCAACCGGGAAAATCCAAAATATATAATATATAAATAGAAAAATTTAACAAAAAACTTATGAACAGAAAAAAAATAATCGGTTTTGTCCTGGCGACTGCGGCTCTCTCAATGAGCTTGCTGTCAGCGGCCAACGCAGCCATTTTATACGATGGCGCAGACCAGCCGGGTGTTACTACGGCAGATCAGTACGTCATTGATTACGATGACACATCCGCCACTAATATCGGTCTGTCTTTCGGCAGTGCCGGTACCACTTATTTCCGCTATGATACTCTGAACAGCAAGTTCCAGATTTCCAACAATCTGGACCTGCAATCCCATCAATTATTGGACGCCAGAGTGCAGAACGTTTCAGTCCTGGCTGATGTGCCTGCCTGTACAGCTTCCACGGACAGAGGTAAGAAAATCTATACCGGAGCAGCGACTATAGCCGGTGTAAATGGTGCACAGACCCTGTCCGCCAACACTGAATATATCTGTAATGACACCAATGGCGCAGCCACCAGATGGGTGACTACAGCTTCCGGAGGTGACGCCAGTACATTGGATGGTTTGGATTCTACTCAATTTCTCCGTTCAGATACCTCTGATAACTTTACTTCCGGCATACTGACCTTTGATGCCGGTACAACAGTAACTTTCACCGGTACCACTACTGTCAATCTGCCCCAGACCACCGCCAATACTTTTACTTTTAACAATGACGCAGCTAATGGCGACACAACCACTCTGTCCTTTGGTGACGGATCCGGCACTATCGCCTGGAACGACACAACCGGCAACTTCACTTTAAATAATGCGACTACTGTCAGCGGGACATTGACTTCCAATGCACTGGTAGTTAATTCCGGCGGATCAGTAGACCTGAATCTGAATCAGGTACAGGATCTGAGACTGGAGAATGTGGCCACTCTGCCGGTATGTAATGCCGGTTCCACCGGAAGAGAACTCTATCTGACTACTCTGGATGGCACCAATCCGCCCGGCCAATATGTCTGTGATGGCACCAACTGGATCAAATCGAGCCAGAGCGGTACCAATAACACTATGGAATTCGCTGCAGAATTCAAGGATGCAGTAGTCAGGGCAGACGGTGGTACCAACATCGGTACTCTCAGCTCAGCTTATGACGCCACCAATTTCAGAAATTATTATAACTGGTACTCCAATAATGCCGCCCTGCAGGATATTGATGTAGTGCTGGATGTCAGACTCCCACAGGATTTTGCCAGCTGGCAGGCTACCAATCCGGTTCAACTTGATATGTTGACCACCGACACCAATACCGCCCACAATAAAATCGATGTAACCGGCGTGGACACAGCCGGAGCAGCCATGACCCTTACCAGTGCCTCAAACCTGGTAGGTTCAGCAGGCAACACCTGGACAGCTAAGAACATCGGCATCACCGGTGGTACGTTTACAGCCGGTTCCAGAATGCAAATGACCTTCAAGCTCCATGCCATCAAGACAGGCGGTACCAACTATGTGACTCAACTAAATTCACTGAAGCTGAACTACGTTAGAAAATAATAATAAGAAGAGAGTTAATTGAGACAAATGAAAAGGCCCCGCGAACGCGGGGCCTTTTCTAAAAGATTATCATGCTTGGTTTTAACCTTGTCTGGCCCGGATGCTGTCGGCCAGAGATTTTGCGGCAGACTTGACCTGAATGGCCAGATTCTCAACCGAATTACTGATCCCTTTGGCTTCTTCTGCAGTATTATAAGCAGATCCGGCAGATTTCAAGGCCTGATCATCCTGACCGGCAGCCGATTCTTTGAAAGAGCTTACCAGATATTCAAAAGCAGTGATAATTTTCACGGCGGATTTAACCACCGCCTCCTCGGGGGCTTTCTGTAAGGCCTGATTGGCCAGGTCTTTGGCGGATTTGATATTGAGGGCTGCATTGTCCAGCGCTCCCGCCTGCAGGTCAAAAATCGACTGCATCAAGAGGGCTTCGGACCGGCTGAGAAGCAACTGTACCGGACCGCCGCGAATTATAACTATCATTTTATAGGTCACCTCTGCCACCTCCCCTCTGGTCAGCCCCTTGTTAGGCTCAATATTTCCGGTAGCGGTAGGAGTGATCAGGTTAATGTTTTTAGCAAAATCCAGGTAAGGTACATACCATTGACTGTTATCAGTAACATCAGGATAAAGCGGACTGGTGGGAGCCTGATAATTGACAAATTGAACCTCATAGGTAAGCAGCAACATTTTCAGAAATTCCACTTTGTTGACGGTGCGGGCAGGGGCAAAGGTGCCGTCCGGATTGCCACTGATTATCTTAAGGGATTTGGCAGTCTCAACATACTTGGCGAACCAGTCCGTCAGTGAAACATCCGAGAAACTGCTGGCAGTGGATTCCTTCAGGGCAGTTTTTTTGGCGTTGAAAACAATTTTGAGGGCTTCGGCGCGGTTTACAACCTGGGAAGGCTTGAAGGTGCCATCCGGATACCCACCGATGATCCCCTCAGTTTTAAGGAATTCAATGGCTGTATAATAAGGGTAATCAGCGGGTACATCGCTGAAACTGGCACCGGTAGCAGTGACTGCCAGCACCGGAGCAGCCATAAAAGTGCCTAAAGTCAGTACCAACAGCAGGGACAAAAGTCCATAACGGTTTTTCATTTTTATTTGTGAAAGATTATCCGTCATAAATATTAATACAGGACTGACTAAAAGGCAATCGGGCAGATTGAACCGCCGCCTATGTTTTTTTCTATCTGCCGGTATAATTCAGTACCAGATCCCCGGCACGGGCATATTGACCTGTGACGGCAGCAGCTTTGATATCAAATTCAATCCAGCTGCCCGGGGTGAAAGTGGGTGCGGCGGCAAAGGTAATGGAGGCATCGGTCCAGGCGGCGTTGGCCAGTCCGGAAGCGCCGGTCAGAGCTACGGCGGCGCCGGTTGAGTCGGACATGGTCAAGTCCAGGCTGTTATTGGCTGGAACACCATCGGCTGTCCGGTAAGTGAAAGTCAACGGCGCTGCCGTAAATGCCACAAAATCGGTGGGAAGCTGGTAACGGACCTTTATATCCAAGTCCTGAGAGGCGGCCTTGTTGGTGACCCATTGATAGTAGTTGTGTTTGGAAAGCCCTCCCAAATCCTCATTATCCAGTGTCATTATGCCGTTATTGGCTGTACCGTCAGCTTTCAGTGTGGCTCCGTCGTATTCAGGACTGAGCCTGATCTGCTTGGTGTAAGCAGCCAGTGCTGTCACCGGTATATTGGTAATAGTGTTTAAAGTCCCGTCGATGGTAGCACCGGTAATGTTGCCGGTTCCGCTGAAAGTCAGATCGCCGTTGATGTCGACGTTGCTCGAGAATTCAAATCGGTTGACCGGATTGTTCCAGCGCAGATATTGGGCCAGAGCCTGGCCGAATTGCAATGTAATGACGTTTCCCGGGGCATTGTTGTCATAATCCATGATGAAAGTGTCGGCGTTTACCCCGTCGGGAAGCACCCCGTAGACCAGTTTTCCCAGAGCGTCCAGAATGGGAATATTATTTGGTCCGTTTCCCGCATCCCGATTATCCAGCGTATCGGCGTTGACTGCATAAGGAGAAGAGTTGAAGGGCTTGCGGTCGGTCAGATTGGTGGTGTTTCCGTCCGGATCTAGTACTTCAAAAGAAGTATTGGGAGAGGGTGCCGGTTTGACGTCGACTTCCAAAAATTGATGGACTGAAGAGGTAAAATTGGGAAAAGTATTGATAGACCCCAATTGCACTGTAAAAATACCATCAGAATTGGGCATCACGGTATGGGTTTCCTGCCAGCCTGCATAACCGGGAGTCAGCGGATTGAGATTGCCAAGACCGTCGATATCACCGGCATCCCAGTCAGCATCGGTCCAGAGAGAGAAACGCACAGACTGCGATGTGGTCACAGGAGTATTGGTGGAATCGGTCAATTTAGCCGTGTAAGTTAGCTGATAGGGGGCTGTTGTTGCACCCGGCGGTGCGGCGCAGATGGCCGTCAGCGACCAGGTAAGCGTCAACAGCAGGACTGTACACGATATTTTGACCTTATTGGTTTTTGTTTTTGACATGTGTAGTTATGATCTGAATATTATATCATGAAACAATCCCTTCCAGAAAGACTATTCCTCTATAATATCCGTGATTGTCTCTCCCCATTAAAGGTACTGCCAAAAGTAATTATACAGAATTTTTTTTCAGAGGTACTTGATTTTTGCAGGTATTCAGTGTAGAATAAATTGAAAGCTTTTAACAAATAACAAAATAAAAGTATGAAAAAAGGTTTCACATTAATAGAGATCCTGATCGTTATCTCGATCATCGGAATTTTGGCAGTTGCTCTGCTGCCCAGCATCCTGAGTGCCCCTGCAACAGCCAGAGATGCCGGAAGAAAGTCCCTGCTCAATGACATCGTTATCGGTCTGGAACAATACAAGGCTGCCAACGGTTCCTATCCTGCTGCTACCAGCGGTTGTCTGGGAACTGCAGTTGATAGCTACCTCAAGGGTAATATCACACCAGTAGGTGCTAAGAACACCTCTGCCGCTGATGAGACTGTTGTGGGTTGTTCTGCTGTCAAGGGCGCAGACGCACCGGTTGCCTATTGTCCAATTGCTCTAAGTTCAAAGGGTTATTCCTATGCAGTAGCTATCAGAATGGAAACTCCAATGAAAGGTGTTGCAGATACAGTAAAGGGTAATAATGTTATGAAACTGGCTGCTACTTGCCCCAATGCCACTACGGATGTGACAAACGTTTCAAACTTCAACGCCGGTGCCGGTGTTGACTCCAACTGGTATTACATTCTCAACTAATATCCACAACGATATTGAAAAGGGCGCCGAACGGCGCCCTTTTTTATTGTTATTTTCATGTATTTTCATCTTTTTCGCGTATCTTTTTATTCTTTTGATATGATTTTTGGACTTGTTTAGCCACCCAGGGACCGTTTTTCACCGGTCGGACCCGGTCTGGTGAATTTCAGAGGGAGACCCCTTGTAAACATTCCCGACTATTCAGATTTGAGGCGCAAAACCAGGTGAAATGCCTAGTTATTCAATACTCTCCCCCCAAGTCAATACAAAGTAGGCGTTTTTGGCTAACTGTATAGGCGGCGAGGCTTTTTTTGTATAGGCGACCTTTGTTATAATGTAAGGAAGGTAGAAAACCGCAAAACACAAACAAAAAGCAGCTTTTCAATGTTCGTAAAAAAAATACCATTAAAGGTGAGATTTTTGACCGCCAAAACGGCCCTGCTGCGGGCAGTCCGGCGGTTTGATCTGAAGCGGGGCCTGTCCCTGCTGCTACTGACGGTGTTTATTTTTCATGTTTCCAGCCCGACCGCCCTGGCTTTCTGGGAGTTGCAGGTGACGCAAGCGGCGGCTCCGGATTTCGGTGGGATGATCAGTTCGGCGGTCAGTTCGGTATTTGGCAAGAGCGGGGAAATCCTGGAGAAGTTTGACAGTGCCGCCGGAGCCGCCGCCTACCAGACCCAGGTGAAAAACAATACCCAGTTCAACCTGGTGGCTATTCTGGTGGACGAAGAAATCGCCAATAACAACCGGAGCTATGACGGACTGACGACTGAACATAACCAGACAGTACCGGATTCGCCTGACCAGCTTTACCGCAAACTGACCGAACAGACCCTGATGGGACGCGTTGAGAGATATGCCAGAGACGTTCAGGGAATCAATAAGGTAAAAAATCCGGTACCTTTTACAAAGACCGCCATCATCAAGGTCAAGCGCGACCAGCCGACACAGGACATTGCGGCAGCGCTGGAAAAACTCTACCGGGAAGGTGACGGCACTCTTTCCGAAACCAACCGGCTGACCGGTCTGGTGATCGTCGGCCAGGTGCCACTGCCGGTGGTAAATAAAAATGATAACCGTTTTGTCAGCCTTTTTCCTTATACCGACTTTGACGAACCATATTATGTTTTTGATCAGGCCAGCGGGGATTTCAAAATCAACACGGCTAGTCAGAATCCCGCTGCGGATGTCTGGCACGGCCTGATTGTTCCTCCGGCGGACGGAGAGGAGGGTAATGAATTACTGGCGGAATATTTTGATAAAAACCATCTCTTCAAGATCGGGGAACCGGGCTGGAGTGATTTCGACAAGAAACTTTTCTATAGCGACCTGAACAAGGAATACCAGCTGATGGGTGCGGAAGGCCTGCCCAGTTACGAACAGTATCTGAAATACTGGGAAGACATCAGCTATTTCCGTTTCAATAAAACCTGGGCCAAAAAACTGCTGTCCGAGTCACCGCTCGGCAAGCCCGAAGGAGACGGCGTGGACAATGACGGCGACGGCAAGATAGATGAGGATCCATCCAACGGTTACGATGATGACGGCGACGGTGAACCGGGCAGTCCCCTGTTCGGTTTGATTAACCGGGTGGACGACGACAATGATGGAAAAATCGATAATGATGAAGAAGGTGTTTGGGGAATCTGCTCCCCGATACCTGCTTTGGGTAAAACCGTACTTCAAAAGTGCCAGGCTGCCGGCCAACCCTACAAAACAGGAAACTATTACAACACCAAACCGGGAAGCCTTTACAAGGTATCCGATAACGTCAACAACAATCCCGAAGAAGACATGCGGGTCGACGAAGGCACAGACGAGGATGAAGGAGACGCGTTCATCCAGGTGGATAATGACCGTGACGGAAGAATTGATGAGGATACTTCCCAGGATAATGACGCCGATCAGGATGGCAAACAGGATGAAGATGATCTGGGCGATATGAACGGTGACGGTTGTCCGGGTGAATGCGACACGGATGAAGACAATGACTCAGTCGATTCGGACCAGGATGGCTGGCCCGATGGTTATGAACGCGACTATGGCTCGCTGATGCTGACCCCTTTTCAGATTGGCGATTTGCTCAGTGCAGCCGCCAACGGCAACGTGAAACAGGCCTTCGACAGCATGAAGAGTACTACGGACAAGAAAGCCTGGTGGTCATTCCCGATCATCACCATGCTGATCCCGCCCCTGCCGCCGATGCTGATTCCGCGTTTTCTGGGGCCTTTTCCGTCGGGCGATGAGTGGATAGACGAGGGTAGTCCGTCGGATGACGATGAAGACGGTATGGTGGATGAGGATGGGGGGGCGGACAATGACAAAGATCAGGACGGACCAAAGGATGAAGATCCCGGAAATGCCCTGGGTACGCAGAGTGACGGCGGGGACATCTTTGAGAATCTGCCGGATATCCGCACCAAGGATATCATCATGAATTTTTTCAAGAAATACAATGATCTGTTTGATAAATTCTTTGCCGATATCAATGTCTGGACCGATTCCACCGGGCGCTACAAGCAGACCTATAAAGACAGCAACAATAAGAACGTTTCCGATCTGGTAACTTTCCCTTTTCTGGTGGCCGCCAAAGACGAGTTCACCCGGCTTTATCTCAAAGCCGTCAATGATGCCATTGAAAAGAGGGTGGATAAATATGTGCAGCAATTGCAGTATGATATTGAGCTGGTCAAAGGCTCTACCCTGAGCGGTTATGTGATACTGCCGGATGCCAACGGGGTTTTTCCGCCCGGATCAAAACTCAAATTCAACAACATTAATTTTGTAAATTTTGGATATAAGAATAACGACTTCTTCAGTGCCATTGAGCCCTGGCTGGATGCATTGGCCCTGATACCGGATCCAACTCTGATTGAACAGGCCAAAACGGATTTTCTTAAATCAATCCAGAAACCGGTCGATGATACCACCCAAATTTTAATCAACGGGAAACCGATCAACACTATTGAAGATATTTCCGAGTGCTCCCTTTACCGCGGGTCGGAAGGCGACGAGAACAGCCAGATGGTGATTGCCTCCACCCTTTATGATCCCTCCGCCAATCTGAACGCGGCCTCCACGCCCAGGATGCCCGAATCCTGGAACAGTTACCCACAGGACGCGCTGACCGGCACCGATGGCAATGACTATCACGGCTTGCTCTGGCACTGGAATAACGGACCGGAAAATTTTCTGGATGAAGGAGTGTTTCAGTTTTTGCCAACTGCAGCCCACACACCTACAATTTTTAAATGGCTGAATGACCAGAGGATACTGAACAAATCCTTCGCCGGATGCTTCTCTGAGAACGTCAAAGAACCTACCCGATGTTTTCCTGCCCTGGCCACCCGCTACATCTTCAGTCTGGGAGGTACCAGACAGGTTACCGGAATTCCCAAGAATGCCACCAGCCATCAGGCCTGTTTTGACCTGAAGGAAAAGAACGGATTTGACGCTTTTGCCCTGGCCGCCAATATTTACCTGAAACATATCGCCGCCCAACAAACTCCGGAAGGCAAGGCTTCCTACGATCCTGAAAAACCCTCACAGGCTGCCATCTATCAGCCCCCCAAACAAATCAAGCTGCTGGATATTACCAATGCGCCGCCGACCGAAATGGAACCGGCCCTAATCATTCCCCAGGCAACAATCGATGCCGCACAAGCCGACCCAAATCTGGGAACTTTCAGCGTCAATCTGGAAGATGTCCTGAAAAAATTTCTGGGAGGCAACCGCGTGGATGACAACAGCGACGGACAAATTGACGAGGCGGCGGAAGCCAATCTGCAATTTTTCCCGATTGACCAGAACGGCCAACCCAACTGGAATCAGGTTGGCGAACAACTTCTGCAAAAATTACGCATTAATGAAAATGATCCTGACGGAAAGGTCAAACCACTGAAATTCGGAAATAACGTTATTCCGGGCACCAAGGAAGTTTATATCAAAGTTGCGCCTTTGGTCGGCAAAAAGATCAGTTCGCTGGTTTACCATAAGGATCCGACCATCGACACCATCCAATCGCAAACCTATGAGCTGGCCCGCGATGCCAACGGCAATCTGCTCGAAGATAACACCTTGTCCGATCAGGAGAAAAAACTGAACGGGAAATATCAGGTCGCCACCAAAACCGTACCCGATCCCAATAATGAGGGGCAAACCATCACCGTAAAAAAAGAAACCCGCAGTGCTTTGAGTATTCCGATTGACAGTCCGCGCTACGCCACCTTCCGCGATTCCAAGGGTAATTATCAGGAAATTGTTTATCCCAATTCCTTCCGCGCCGCGAATGTGACGGAGCTGAAACAACAGCTGGCCGACCTGGAGCAGCAATTATCACTGATCGAAGTAAACCCTCTTTACGCAGATCCGGAACTGCCTTCAGTAAACGGTTATCTGACCGGAATATTGGAACCCGCTCTCAGCAATGATGTGATGAATACCGCCCTGGACGAAGTAAGTGTGGCCTCCGAGAGCAAACTGGCGGACGCCCTGCAGTGGAAGAGTTTTGATATTGATCAGAAACACAATTATGCGCTCAGCCATTATTGGGGCAGTGCCAATAATCCTTTCACTCCACTTTCCGAATCCAAAAACGGCTATGAGGTTTTATATCTGAATTCCACAGGCGCGTCGGATGCCATGTCGATGAAGTTCAATAAGGACATTCCACCGCCGAAAGAGGAAGTCAAAACGGAAAGTGTTGATTGTACCGATCCACAGTTTGCCAAATATCTGGCCTGTAAAGGGCAGGAACCTCCCAGCAGCGGCGAGTCCGGCAGCGGAGGATCGGGTTCCGCACCGGGTGCGGGAGAAGGAAATGGCGAATCATCCATGCCGGTCTTCCTGACCGAATGGTTCCAGAAGCTGGGCGAATGGGCCAAAGAAACAATGTCAATTATGGCCGGCCAGGGTGCGACGCTGGCTTGTCCGGCGGGAGGTTTTACAGATCTTCCCGGGTCCGGACCGGTGGATAGCAGTGCCTATACGCCGGATATGGTCGTCAGCGTACCGGTGGATACCGACGGCAACGGTATTCCCGATCAGGCCGATCAGACTGTAATGCTTTCTTTGCAATACGACAAAAACAGTAAAAACATTCTGGCAGGCGGAACCAGCGATCAGACCAAAGTGATGGTACAGGCTTTGGATGACAATGGAGTCTGGAATAAAGCGGACAGCAACAGCAAAGTAAAACTGACGCTGAAAACTGAAAGCGGCACCGACCCGGTGGCAACGATTATCGGTGAAGACAACACCCAGCTGGCAGGAGGAAAAGCCTATTTTCTGCTCGGGGCGGGAAACAATTCCGGCACGGTTTCGCTGCAGGCCGAACTGGCTGACAGACCGGAAGTAAGAAGTGACGTGCTGGTGCTAAAAGTGACCAGTGAAAGAATCAAATTAATGTCTTTCCGCCGTTATACAACCTATAAATTTACCGAAGGCGCGGAAGCCGGCTACTCGATTTTTGACGGTAACGGCAATGCCATCGCGGAAACCGATCCAAAGACCGGTTACATCAACATCCTCGACAAAAACAAATATGAACTGCGGGTACTGGCTGCCAGCGGTAAAAAACCTCTGCGTCAGGCGGTGGCCGGTAAGGAAGACGGCAAAATTTACGCCATTCTGTATTTTGTGGCTGGAGGTGATAAAGCCGTAAACATCGACGCAACCAGTACCGACTATTCAAAAGACTTTACCAGTCTGGACGGCGTGCACCTGAAAGATCTCTCGGCCGGCGACCACCTGAGTCTGCAGAGTGCCAATGAGGAAGAAATAATGAAAGGCGGATATCTGATTATCGACAAAAACACCCAGGATAATAAAGGAAGAGTCGGTTACATTGATAAGCGCGGCAATGCCTTTACCGCCCTGAAAATGAAAATCAAGGAAGGCCCCACCAACGGTCCGGTGATTTTCCAGATAGAAAATTCCAATGGGCAGCCCGCTTTGGAACTTTATGTGGGCAGCCGTTTTGAAAAAATCACGGAACTCCCCTATGAAGAGATAAATGAGTTTTTTGCAAAATTACCCGGAGTGCTGCTGGCCGGAAACTGGCTGGCCGCAAAATTTTCAACACGACGGGCACATGCCCAGGAGCCAACTGTTCCCGTTTCCACCACAACACCAACCGGTCTGATTATTCCGGATACGGATAAGGACGGTTTGAACGATCTGGAAGAACTGTCGATCGGAACCGATCTGAATAAAGCCGATACCAACGGAAACGGACAGAGCGACCTGCAGGATCTGACGGAGGGCAATGATCCCCGGCTGCCGGATAAACTGTTGTTTAATGATCTGTCCAAAGGCCAGGAAGGTTTCAACGAGGTGGTTAAGCTGCTGCGCAGAGGCGTGGTGGTGGCGGACAGTAACGGAGACATCAGACCAAACGACAGCATCACCAGGGAAGAATTTATCAAACTGGATCTGGGAGGCATCTGTGTGATGTGTGACCGCTTTAGTGAGAAAGTCAAAGAATCGGTCATGAAAGTTTATACCCGGACAGCTTTTCCGGATACAGACATCGGACAGGATTATAAATACTGCGTGGCGGAAGGAAAAAACAGGGGAATAATTTCCGGTTACAAAGCTTATGAGAATGTCGGTTATTATGTACCGAAGGCCAACATAACCAGAGCCGAAGCCACCAAGGTGATACTGGAAACGGCCAGACAGCAGATCGAGAGTTTTCCGCAATTCGTGGCCAATGAAAATCTGTCTGGCAAACCCTGGTATTACAATTATGTTCTGACCGCCCAGAAAGAAGGGATTTTCCCGCGAGGAAAATTCCAGCTACTGGACGATCCGTCGTCCGATAAATTCAAAGCATATTTTGATCAGGAAATAATCAACTCCAGTTCCGGACTGCCGGGCGGACTGGCCAACAGTCAATTCATGATCTGGCTGAATCAGCCGATCAGCCGGGTGGAATTTGCTATTATGGTTTCCAGGTTCAGCGACAAATACAACTGTCTGACCAATGATAAGGACGGCGACGGCCTCCCGGACAATCTGGAGAAATATGTTTATGGCACCAATCCAGGTGATGCCGATACGGATAAAGGAGGGGTAAAGGATGGAGAGGAAGTTTTACGCGGATCCAATCCCCTTGATCCTGCTGATGATTTCCCCAAACCTCCCCAACCGGACGCCAATAGTGATGACGATGATGACGGGCTGACTTATTCCCGTGAGACGGAAGATACCAAAACCAATCCGCTTGATCCCGATACCGATAAAGGTGGTGTGCGGGACGGAACCGAAGTGCTGCTGGGAATCGATCCTCTGGATACGGGCGACGATAAACTGTTTGGCAGCGGCAGCGGCCTGGAAAGCGCCGGTGACGGAGCTTATCTGTCCGGTCTGGAAATAGGTCCGAAGACCATCTATGAGGTACCTGACATATCCGCTGCCGATGCCGCGCAAATCAATACGGAAGAAACAGACCGCGTCCCGGCCGACGGTGAAAGCCAGCTTTATATCCGGGCATCGATCTATGATGAGAACGGCAATTTAAGAAATGATGACAGTCTCAGCGTGGTAAAATTCGGGTTTAAGGATAAGGATGACGGAATTACTTCTTCGCTTTACCCTCTGAATGTACAGGCAAAAAACGGCGTGGCGGAAACCACCCTGACCACCAAAACCACCACCGGCCTGCCAACAGTGATTGCCTCAATCGACGGGAAAAATGTTCCCAGTGACGAAAAACTGCTTGAGGTTTATGCTCTTCCTCCAGCCAAAGCCGAACTTAAAGCAGTCTCCCCGATCATCCCCAGCGGCGGGAAATCAACCACCGATCTGCTGGCCACTTTCCGGGATAAAAACGGTAATCTGGCCGACAGTGCCAGTTACACGGCCACTTTCGGTCTGGAGACGGATGCGGGAGGAGAAAAACCTGCCCAGCTTGATCCAAAACAGGATGAAGATAAAGCCCTGCCTGGAATACAGGTCACCTCCGTGACCGGCCAGTATCAGCTGAAATTGCTTTCCGGTCAGGCCCCTGAAGGTTTGAACGTCAAAGTGTCCTATCAGGATCCGGAACTGGTTACCCAGGAAATTCCCAATAATTCCACCGCCACGCTGCTTAAGGCTGGTAGTCAAATTTTCCTGCCGGCAAGCGTGGAGGCAGATGCAACCGTACAGACCAGGGATGACCTGCAACTGATTATCAAATCCAACAAGCCCGAACTGAAGGCTGATGCTACCGACAACACACAGGTGGAAGTGCGCGTCGAGGATGCCCTGGGCAATAATCTCTCCTCCTTTAAGGGCGAGGCCAACCTCAAGCTGATGAATCCGGAAATGGGCCAGATCCTCGACGCGCAAAAAAACCCCCTTTCCTCACTGACTCTTCCGCTGGAAAACGGACTGGTGAAGTTTACAGTCAGAAGCTCCACCAAAGCCGGTAAGATGGTACTTTTGGCCAGTATTCCGGGACTTTCGACCAGCTCCCTGACTTTGGAAAACTACGCCTTCAATCCCAAAATGATTGTCCTGGAAAGCAGTCAGATGGAAGTCAAAGCCGATCCGGCCCAGGGCTATACGGTTAGGGCCAAAATTTTTGACGGCAACGGCAATCTGGTCAAACGCGACAATTCCACGTCTCTGACCTTTTCGATTGATCCTGAATCCGCCAAGTTCGGACAGATCATTTCCCAGCCTGCGGTTAAGGTTAAAAACGGACAGGCCGATGTCGATTTCCAGACCGGTACACTGACCGGGCCGGTGCGAATACGTGCCAAGGCCAAGGATTTGCTGGACGGATATCTGGAGGTTTCGGTGGTTAATCAACTGGCCGGACGTGATCTGCGTCAGATCAAACCAAAATTTCTCTATGCCGATCTGCTGGGAGCATCCTTCGGCGAGGTAACGCAGACGGATTATTTCGGAGGATGGTTTGTGTTCAGTGGAAAGGTTCAGAGCGCGGCTTCCCTGATCACCGATCCGAAACCAAAAATGAGACTGCTGGAGGTGTTGACTTCGGGAGCGGTCAAACTGAACGACAGCAACAGTTTTGAAATCAGGCTGGTACCCACGGGACAGGATAATGCGCCGGTAAAACAGGTGGTGAATGATCTGAACAAGAAAAAAGAGCTGATGGAAGTCAGTATAGTCGCCAAACCCCAAAGCCAGGTCAAACTGGTTCTGGACCCCGCCGATCTGGACCTGACCCATGAAACCGTTAATGTTCTCAATCTGGTAGCGGAAGACCAGCATTATATTTTTGAAAATGAAGGTGAAAAAATTACCCTGACCCGGGACAATCAGTTATTGGCTGAAATCGGACGCGATGCTAAAGTCAGGCTGTTTGGCCCGACGGTTGATCTGGTGACGGGTGAAGGAAATTATCCCAGCAACATCAACTGGAGCCTGCGCGACATGGGCAATGAACTGGGACAGGTGATTATCTCCACTGCCAATCCGGTCGGCGTGAAATTGTTGGAGGATGAACCGCTTGCAGGTATTCCGGGGGTCTATCTGAGGAAACTTTCGGAGTTGCCCGACCGAAGTTTCGTGCAGTCGTTTTCAGGTAATTCTTCCGCCGCCCCGCGGGGATATTATTATACCGACGACAGTCAGCCGCTGGGTAAGGACAAAGCTCCGGGCATGCCTTATCTGTCATTGGAATCAGCCGACCAGGAAGACGGTATCGGACTGAAAGGCGATAATAAAAACGTGCTGCTGTTTTCCGCCGGCAATTCGGCCGGTGAAGCCAATCTTCCTTATTCTTCCGACGCGGGCGTGGTGCTGGGAGATCCCACCGTACGTCTGGATAACAGAAGGGACCCCACCACTCTGGACCGGCTGTATTCCGCCACCGGCTTTACGATGGACATGGGCAAAATGATTTTGGCCGACAATAAAACCGTCAAAGAAGTAACGCCCATCGATTATGACAATGACGGCGACAAAGATTTATTTGTGTCTTTCGAAGACGGACGCATCAAACTGATGGAGAACGTCAATTACGGTAAAGAATTCTTACCACGGGGAGTCTTGCTAAATTTCCCGACCGGGATTTTGAGCCAGGCAGTCCTGGATATCAATGATGACGGCTGGCAGGATCTGGTAGTCGCCACAGCCGACAGCTGCAAGATCGGTGAAGTGTGCGTGGATGCCTATCTCAACAATCAGGGTAATTTTGTCCGTAAAAATCTGGCACTGGAAGGTTATTCGGCAAAAAATAAAGTTTTCATGCTGCGGGCGGCGGACATGAATCAGGACTCTTTTACCGACCTGGTGGTTTCCGACGACAACGGCAACGTTAAAATATTCTATGTCCACAAAGGAGAGATCAACCTGAAGGGCAGCCAGGTTGGCAATCTGGGCGTGAAGATTAACCAAACCGACAACCTGAAGGAAGAGGTTTTTGTCCATTACGACAATATGCAGGGCAATCAGGCAGGGTCACAGGACGATAAATATTTTGAAAAGATTACTTTGAAGGGCGATACTGCTGCCCAGGATCAAACGCTGGAATTCAAATCACTGGCCGATGATGTTGTGCCTCTGGGAACTCTTGGAACATATAGCACCAAGAAGGCCCAGGATATCACCGAGCCGTTTGACGTACTGAGTCTGGGGGATCAGCTGGAATACACCATCAAGCTGAAAAATACTCTCAATAAAGCCGTCAGCCAGTTAATGCTGGCGGACATAGTCCCGGAAAACGTGGAACTGAATAAGGATTCCATCAAATGTTCCGACTGTAAAAAGCCAATCAGACTGATTGACTCCGGGATGAGTCTGCGTCCCTATCTGATTACGGGGAGTGATGAGGCGACCGGTATCGATCTGCCTGCCAATTCAACCCGGACCATCACTTACAGGGTAACCGTAAAGCAATTACCAAAAGTGAAAATCGCGGTCGGTCAAAATCTGACCAGCTCCTATCCGGTGCAGGACGGTTATCCCGACATTGCAGCTTCACCTGACGGCAATCCAACCGGCAGAATGGTTTATTATTATTCAATCAGCAAAAACAACGGCACGGGGCAAATGACCTATGGGACTTACGTCACCCCTGATCCCAATGCCAGCGCAACTACCGGCTATCAACAACCGACAAATCCCGAAACCGGCAAACCGGTGGGAATAGATTTGAGTTTGTTCGAACAAAAAGGTCCGGACGGGATGCCGATTGCCGTTAAATACTTGATGGATTACGGGACCTTCCCGGGAATAACCATGGGTGACACCGGCGGAGGTGGCGGAGGAGGCGGCGGTTCTACCGAAGGAGACAGCGTCTCGGGTATACCGGGTGTGGGTGCCTTCTATGACGGTGCAGGAGCGGCTTTGGATCAGGCGGCGGATAAACTGGAGGGCGCTTTGGCGGCTCTGACCTGTACCGGCGGCTGCATACCTTTACCGATCAATTTTGCTTTTCTGGCTCCGGGTGCAATCAACGTAATGGGAATCCCCTCGGGTTTCGATCCCGGCTTCCCGATTTTTGCCGCAGGCATACCCAGCCCTGTCCCCATCTGGCCTCCGTCGCCTTTTCAAGCTTCCCAGTACCGTCTTTATCTGTCGCCAACTCTGACCGGAAAAATTGCCATGGCCAATTGTTTCGGGACTTATCTGGTGGGATTTGGCCCTGTGCCGGGCAACTGTTTCACAATTGTATTGCCGATCGATCCTTTTGCAGAATTATGCAAGGCTATCAACAAAGCTATGCAAGGGGCCCTGGGAGCGGCCAACAGTATTGTTTCCGACGTTTCCGGAACCATTGGTAATGTTTCCGACGGCAGCCTGGCCGATACGCCGACGGCCGATGGGAAAAATTATACAGGCGGTTTTGAAGCCTCTTCCAGCTTGGGCAATTACGGCTTTAAGGTGAACGCCAAATCCAATATCCGTATGCCCGGATTCCCGTCGGTATTGACAGACTGGCTGGACAACCAGAGCTCGGAAATCATCAACAAACTGACCGATCTTCCTGATATCTATATACTTTTTCCCAAGGTCTGGGCGCCATTCCAGGATGCCGGCAAGGTTATCAGCGATCTGAAAGAGGGAAATCTGAGAGTCAAAGACGAACCGGTAAATCCAAGCGGACTGAGGGGGGTACTCAATAAAATCAATCAATTCCCGCTTCTTTCCATAGTGCCTCAGGAAGTAATTATCAAGATACCTTCGCTTACTCCCGGAGAAATAGAACGTTTCATCAATGATGCCAAGCAATGGGTGCAGGATGAAAAATATGAGCTGGAAAGAGCCCTGGCCGTGTGGAAATGCGGACCTTTCAAGGAGATGGTGGATGATCCGAACGGCGGAGGAGGAAAAGTCCCCGGTTATGAAACCACCGACGCGGAAGGCAAGACTGTGATAGTCTACGGTGACCGTCCTTACGCCAAGGTGTGCGACATCTTTACCGCCGACATGACCAAGCTGATTCAGTCGGTGGAAAAAAATATCGAAGTGCTTGAGGGGTATAAGAAATTACCCAGACAACTGCTGGCCTGGAGAAATATGCTGACCAAATATGTTTCTCAGGTGATTTGTTATATCGATGCCATAGTACAGTTTTTCGTGGGAAATATTGCCAAGTGGCTGGACCAGGCTTATGGCTGGGTAGATGCCGTGGCCAAGCTGGTAGAAACAATTGCCACCTGGAAGATGATGTTCGATTTGATTATCGATTACCAGACTTCCTGCGATAAGTGCAGTTCGGCCCGTTTCACCCTGCTGGAGCTGATTTTAAAACTATTTGCTTTTATTCCCAGCCCGCCCATTATCCCCTTTCCCAAACTTCCCGATATTTATCTGGATTTTTCACAGGTGCAAATGGGTATTACCATACTCTTCCCGGATATTAAATTCAGACCGGAAAAACTGGTTCTGCCCAAACTTCCCAGAATCGTGCTGCCGGAATTACCAACTTTCCAGATTACCCTGCCGGAGATCCCGGTCTTGCCCGATCTGTCCTTCAGTCTGCCGGAACTTCCCGATTTGCCGCCGCTGATCATCCCGGCTTTGCCCAATCTGCCCCCTCCACCCAAGATTCCGGCACTTCCGGGCGCGATCAAGGCGACCATCAGCATACTGAAAAAGATTTTCAAAATATTGTGTCTGATCAAAAAAGGATTTATTCCCACCAATGAAAATGTCTTGAAGTCCACCGTCGAACACATGACGGAACGCGGTCTGGATCCGCTTCTGCCATTTGATTTGGGACTGGCCTTCCAACTTCCCAATATCAGTTATGATTATGTGGACAGGATTGTATTGACCGTGAAGATCAACCTCAACAAGGCACTGCAATTCACCACTATTTATGACATGGTTCAATTGGTGGCCAACAATCTGAATAAAGTCTCGACTACCTTTTCCGAGACAGCCAACTCTCTTACCAAGGGAATCGAAAATGCGGCGGCCGCGTCGGCCGCCGCAGCCAATGCGACCATGCAAAACAATATGCCTGAGGGAAATGCCGGCAACAACGCCCTTCTGAACTATCTGCCCGCCGATCTACAAACCCAGCTTTCCTCAGATCAGTCTTTGGCCCGTGAGTTTGCCGCATTTTCGCCGCAGCTGGCCGAATCGATTGCCGGACTGATGACAGTCAGCAAGGAACTGGAGGCGGAATCCGCCCGCTACCGTGAGATTATCGACAGGGATTTTCAGGATATCAAACTGGTAGCCGGAGCAACCGTGATCAATCCGACCGACAGCTCGGTCAATAAATCACTGGAGAATTTACAGAATTTTGATTATGACGGAGTGATGCTGGCACTGGGAGACGGCTTTGATGAAACCAAAAAACTGGCTAATCTCCGTCAAAATCTGTTTGCCTATGCCCGGGAAAATCAAAAAATTGATGAACAACTGCTGGCCAGCAATGACCTGTCCAAATTTGCCACTTTGACCGCCAAATTACCCGGCATCTCCGACCTGCTGGTCAAATCGGGCTATGCGGAGGGCACCATGATGGCTTCCGAAAAGAAGACTTATGCCAAAGTGCCGAGCATGGACGATTTGACGGCGAATTCCGGCCTGCCAGCTTCCCTGCAGTCAAAACCGGTCAGCAAAGGGATGTTTATCTATAATGAAGCCCAACAAATCAATGAAAAACTGATCAGTTACGAAGATGAGCTTTCCCTGCCTTCCACCATGAATTTTGTGGATGTGAACGGGGACACAGACAAAGATCTGGTTTATTCTTTCGGCAGCAATGTCTATCTGAAAGAAAATTACAAAACCACCGGCAAAATCGGGAAATTCTATGGGGGGATGCCCAAGTATTATGATCTGGAGGAACTGGTTCCGGCGGAAAGATCGGTCAGCGGACTGCTGGCTACCTTTACCGGCAACCAGACTCTGGATTTGACCTGGAGCGCCATCACCGCCGCCGATTCCACCGGCTATGAACTGATTGTCGGACCGAAACTGGGCGGTGTGGCCTATAAGGGCGTTATCAATGACCTGAAAGCCTCCGGTTTGTCCAAATACGTATATCTGAATTCCCAGGAATCAACCGGCGGAATGCTGACCAATTCGGTACTGCAGGCCGAAGAAAATGCTTATGAATTCCCGGCCTCGCAACTCTATGAAATGGTGGCTGCCGAAGTCAGCGGGGAAGTAGTCTTCACCGGACCGCAGCAAAAAATACTGCCGGGGGGCAGCGAAAGATATTTGCTCTCGGCCGGAGAACAGATTTTTGCTTCCCAGGACAGCGTGCTGCAGGTCTGGTCGGACGGACAGGAAATGGCTAAAAAGAAAATGTCCGCCCGTGAATTGATTTCACTGCCCGACAGTTTTGGCGCGCAGCTGGAAATAAAGGTGGAAAGCGGTTCCGTTACCATCATCACGCCCTCTTCCACCGTTGAAAATCAGAAACTGTTACCGGGTGCAAAGATCGAACTGAATACACGCTACGAATCGGTGGGCGACGGAAGTGCCCTGATCAAATTGCCACAGGAGGCCTATACCAGGGTTGATGCGGAACAAAATATGCAGATCGGGGTGTTGGATGATCCTGCTAATCCCGCCATCACGCTCAACCTGCCCAACGGTTTTTATTATGCCGTGGTGAGGTCTTTTGACCGGACTGGATTCCGCAGTCTGCAGACGGCGGCGGTTCCACTGTCACCCAATATTTGTTCGGACCGTCAGGTGCCTTTACCCGTGGCCGGACCGAGCCTGAGGAAAGTCGCCATTTTCAAAACTTTGACCGTCGACACCGGCAGATCTTTCGACACTTTCGGGAAAATAATGAGTTACTACATCGATACTGACCTGACTTACGATTCCAACGGCGACGGCAACCCGACCAATGACAGAAACCTGGGACATGACATTAATCCCGGGGTGGACAGCGACGGCAACGGTCTGGCCTATGACGATTTGGATGATCCGGTATTCACACTGGGACCTTATAAAGATCTGAATCCCCGGCAGGTGATGCTGAATGTAGTTGATCAGTCCAATAATACCGGCCAACAGCAAATCGATATAGAAATTTATGTTCCAAAAATCTCCCTGGACGAACAATCCGCCACTCTCCAGATCAAACAAAACGGGGAAGGAGAAACTGTCAGCGGTTCGCTTGATCCGGTCGAAGACCAAATGCCAATCTCGCTGCTGAGGGATCGCGCAGGCGTCAAGGAGGCTCTGCATACCCTGTCCGCCAATGCCAACGGCAAATACTTTAGCAATGCGGAAGGAAAGTTCTCCGTCAACGATCTAAATTTAAATGACACGGTAGTCATAAAGAATGAAAAGGGCGAGGTAGTGGCGGAGATAGATCCAAAGACGGGCCGGGTGATTTTGAAAAATCCTCTTTATTCGGTGGAAGCACTGCCGGCGGAAGAACCCCTGCTGCCGACTCGGGTAGTGGTCAAAGATCCCCAGGGGAAAATCATTGCCACGCTGTTTGTGGTATCTGATGCCAATACCGACGTGGTGGTTGACGGCCCGGAGGTGGTTTATACGGGGCCATCCGTACTGCTGTTCAAAGGAGTACACATTAAGGATCTGCTTGGTTCGTCGACTGGCGGCAGCTCTGATTTTGAGATCAAAAAAATCCCGGGTGACGCGGAAAAATTTGCCGGAGGGGTGGAAATACTGGAAAAATCCTCGCTAAAAAGAGTGGCCGTTCTGGATTCCGGCGGAAATTTTTACATTTATGATCCGCGCATCAAACTGGCCCTGAAGAGCGCCAGCGCTCTGAAAGATCCGATGATTTTCCAGGTGGTTCTGCAAAAGCCCGATAATTCCACCGCGGTGATTGCCGAGTTTTACATTTCCTTCAGTTATAAAAAGCCGATTACTATTCTTGATCCAGCCAGCTTCCAGTTGTTTGTGGGAGCGTCATCCAATAAAGGCCCCGATTTCGATACCGACAAGGACGGCATGCCCGACCTGTGGGAACAGCAATACGGCCTGAATATCGACAATGCTGCGGATGCCGACGAAGATTCCGACCAGGACGGACTGTCCAATCTGGAGGAATATCTGGCCGGCACCAATCCGCTGCTGGCGGACAGTGACGGCGACGGATATCCCGATTCATTTGAAAAAGTTTTCGGCACTGATCCGAATGCAGCAGCTACGTCACCTTTCAGCGATGTGGATAAGAATAATCCTTATTATCAAAGCATCCTGAATTTCTTCCAGAGAGGAATACTGAAAGGCATTCCTTCCGGCAACCGGGTCAAATTCGGTTTTGACGAACCGATTCTGCGTTCGGAATTCGCCAAAGTCATACTGGATACTTTCTGTATAGTGCCCCGCCCCGAAGCCAAAATCGGACCAGCTGTCTTTACTGATATTCCTTATCAGGAAGGTGTGGCCCCGCCCTGGTATTATGCCGCCACCAAGGAAGCTTATTTCCAGGGATTCATTACCGGTTACCGCGGACTTATCGATAAAGTTTCAGGAAAGACACCCTTTGCCCCGGATGCCACTATCAGCAAGGCCGAGGCCGTGAAAATTATTCTGGAAGCATTGGAGCGGGAAGGACTGATCAGCCTAGATAAAGTCCCTCTGACCGAACCATATTATGTCCCCTATCTGCAGATCGCCCAGAATCTGACCACCGTCATCAAACCCGGTAAAACTCTTAAATCCAACTATCTTTTGACGGCGGAGGAAGCCGTGAATCCCGAAGCCGATCTGAATCGCGGCGAATTTATTAAACTGGCCGACAGGGTCCTGCTGGCCTATGACTGTTCACTGATTGACACCGACGGCGACGGCATGCCGGATTTCTGGGAGAAACAACATAATCTGGATTATCTTGATCCCAGCGATGCCGACGATGATCCGGACAAAGACCGGCTGGTCAATCTGGAGGAATATAAATTCGGTACGGATCCCTGGCTGGCCGATACAGATAAAGGCGGGATCTGGGACGGTGTGGAAGTTCTGGACAGACATACTAATCCGCTCGATCCTTCAGACGACTATTTGGATGCTGACGGCGACGGCCTTTCCGACCAGGATGAAATAAATAAATATAAAACCAGTCCCAACGATGCCGACACCGACAAAGGCGGCGTAAAGGACGGAGATGAAGTTCTTAAAAACGGAACCAATCCGCTCAACCGGCTGGATGACCGCGATACGGACGGAGACGGCCTGGGAGACCAGGAAGAAACCGATATCTATAAGACAGATCCTCTCAATCCCGATACGGACGGGGGAGGTATCAAAGACGGCATGGAGGTTAAACGCGGCACTGACCCGCTTAATCCGGCCGACGATCTGATCGATCCCCGAAAGGATCTGGGTGAGGGAGTGTATGTAATTCCCGAACCCTGTGCCAGCTGCCCCTGCCCATCGGCCATCGACCATACCGCCGACCTGATCGTGGGAGACAAACTGATCGGAGTAATTTCCAATGACAATAACAGTGAGATATTCAGCGAAAGCAACCTGGTGGAAATCAAGGAAATAAAAGAATACGGCGAATAGTACCAAGGCTGAATTAAAAGCCAAAATATGCTAGAATAACAAGAAGATGAAAAATAAAACCAATACAAACAGTAAAAGATTGCTTCATCCGGTAGTAATTACCATTAATCTGATGTTGCTGCTGTTTTTGGGCAATGCCCTTGGCACAGGTTATGTCAGTCAGGCCGACGAGACCACCCCACCCGCTTCCGACACCCCGATTACTGTGGTGGAAGGAACCGCTGCCAACAAAAACGCCATAACACCGCAGATCTGTATTTATGAATTAACCAAATATGCAGATCCCGAATTTGAGAGCTATCAAACCTTCATGGAGGACAATTTTAAAAATAAAAGTGCCACCAGTTCGCTTCTGAAAAAGGGCATAGAGCGCTATGAACTGCTCAAAAAGAATATCAGGGGCCAGCTGGAAATTCTGGTGGGAAGCCAGCTGGCCGCGGCCGCCCAATCGGGGGCCGCCAATGCCGCCCAGTTCCCCGGCCTGTCGGAGTGCGAAGCCAAAGCCGCGGAATATATCGATAATGCCTCAAAACTCCTGGAAATGCGTGCCTATACCACTTCCAGCATCAAAAAAACCTCGGTGTTTGTGGAGAAATATAAACAGATCAACTCCAAACTGCGATCACTGGATCTGGATATCATGAAAATGGTGATCAATATCCGCACTTTTGAGGAAAAAATGCCCTGTTATCTTAAGACCTGCATTTGATGAAAAATAAAATTCTCTACACATCAACGGTTTTACTGGCATCAATGGCTGTCTTGATGGTGGTTGGTGCGACCACGGGCAAAAGCGCCGATGACGATCAAACTCCTCCCACGGATTCGCGGGGTTTTGTAGAGAAGTTCTGTTTTGACGGACTGGTCAATGACATGGACGTTTCGGACCTCGCCAATATGTATACCGAGAAAACCAATGATTATTTCAACGAACAGATTCTGAAGATCATGAAATCAGCCACGGAAGGCGGTCAGGATCTGGTGGCGGAAGTTCCCTCCCCCAGTCTGGAAGAATATCCAACGCGGGGCGGAGGACTCTGCAAAAACGCTAATGGTAAAGAAACCAATGATATGACCTGCCGCTCCATCGCGGTCTGCAATCCGGTCAATACAACGGATTCCCCGGCTACCCATCCCTTTTGTATAGGGGTAACGCTGCTGGGAGTGCCATCCACCAAATTTGCCAATTACGATTATGAGGGGGTGAAGAGAATCAGCCAGCTGAGATACAGTTATTTCTGCTACAAAGCGGCACTGGATCTGAAGCGGGACGCCCTCTATGACAGCACTCCCCAGTCAATTCTGAATAAGTGCAACAATCCCAAGTTGGCCGCCATGATGAAAGATAAAACCATCTGCCGGCTGAATAAACAGGTCATTGATGAGAAAGACATGGAAAAAAAGACCAAACTGCAGAACAAATTATATTATGAAATAAACAAGATACAATGGTGGAAATCGGCTGGCAAGAGCGCTCTATCGAACGCAACTTTCACTCTGACCGATGCGGCTGATTCGACGGCCGCCAGAATCAAATTTATCGATGAGGAAATTGCCCGCGCCAAAACAGCTCTGGACCAGACTTTGGACGCCTACAGTCAGCTGCGCTCAGCCTGGCAGATGCATGTGAAGTACATGGATACTTTTGCGGAACTGGTCAAATACCGTGACCACCTGGTGGAAATCCGCAAACAGACCGATGCCTTCCCGATCCGGTTTATTGACGCCACCACAACCAAATGTAGTTAATGAAAAAAATGCTTTATACAATTGGCTTACTGATGTTCCTGAGTGCCCCCCTGCACCCCTGGCTGGGCCTGGCGGCGGATGAAGAGTCCCCGCAGGACCAGTCCTGCAATGTGCTGAAAGATCCCGCCTGTATGGTGACGGACAGGCTGGAATATGCTTTGAGGGAGAAGGGCAATAAAGGCCTGGATTGGGGTAAAAGCTTTGGAGCGACCACACCGGATGAGGTCGGACAGAATTTATATCTGATGATTTACAATAAGACCCAGACCAATCCAATGGGTGAAGCCATCAAGCAAACTGCCGCCCAGTACGGTATTCCTCCCGAAAGAATGTCGCTGATTCTGGGGGGAGATATCACCCCGATTCTGGAAAAATCGCCGATGATGAGGATAGACGATGCCGTGAATATTTATAACGGCATGATTGCCACCTATAACGACAAGAAGAACACCCAGGACGTACAGGCTACCATTAACGCCAAAATTGAACCGGCGGAGATGTTTGCCGACGGCGATCCTGATAATTCAGGCGGTTTTGATCTGATCAAAGACCTGGACAATATCGAGGTAATTCTTTTTCAAAAAAATGATCTGGTCACTTTTGGCGGGCAATACAATGCCGAGGAAGATACGCCTGCGGGAGGAGAAAACCCCCCAGCATCCGGGGAAACCAATATTCCCGTAGATACCAGCGGCCCGGCGGGAGGTGGAAGTTCATCCGGACAAACGCCCGGCGCAGGCGGATCAGGTGCCGGCGGAGCCGGCACTGCCAAGCCCGCTCCCAATCCTTTTGCAGCCGAAATTGAAGATAAAAGCAATTTGTTCGCCGGGGGAATCAATCCCAATCAGTGTTTTGCCAATCAGAATATAGATCAGGCCCTGGAAAAATTTTCGCAGGACTCCGCCACCAATCCCAAACTGCAAAGTACTTTTGTGGAAAAATCCTCCGGTCAGGCGGGAAGCGGCCAGACCGGATCGGGGACTGGATCGGGCGCGGCCGGTGCTGGCGGCACGGGCTCGGGAAACGGTACCGGGGATGTAAATATCCCCGTCGATTCGACGCCGGCCGCGCCCCCTCTCACTCCGGCCACGCCGGGTGATTATTCCGCCCCTCCCCTGTGTGACGATATCGTCTGCATCTCCCTGGATTTTGTCAAAAAGCCCGCTACAGCATCCTTCCAGAAAACTGACAATTGTATTCAGTGCCATGTTCAGTTCATCAATGAAGGATTACAGAAAACCATTGGTCACAGTTTGATTCCGGCTAAGGCTACAGGTAATCTCGGGGAGAGCGCCCTCTGTAAAAATTCCGCTGCCGACGCCCTGAGATCGGTGGGAATGAATGTGAGCATCTCAATCGTGCCGATGATCACGCCGACCAAAGAAGAAATGATCAATATGGGCAATATTGCAGATGAATGGGACAAATATGCACAGGTCAACGGCCTCTGGAATTACAGTGAAATCAAACGCCGTCAGCTGGAGGCCAAAGAAGGGACAAATAAGGGAAACAAAACTCCGATCATGTCTACGGCCCAAAGAATGCTGGAAGTGGTTATCAATAACGCTCCGGATGGCGCCACCCAGGCTGAGATCATGAATAAAACCAGCCAGGCGCTGACCGCCGAACAGTCCGCGGAAACACAGGAAATGCTGGTGGCGGAGATTGCCAAGGATGCCTACGCGGAAGTGGACTCCATGAAAGCACTGGAAGATGAAATGAAAGCCATGAATGATTTCTTTGAAAATTTCCAGAAACAGATTAGAACCCTGATCGAAGACGTTCCAGGACTGGTTTCTTCCAAGGCCTGTGAAAAACTTGATACTAAAAAAGCCTGCACCTGATGAATAAAATCACCATAAAATTAGAAACCCTCTTTACGCTGATGCTGACACTGGCGATGCTGGTACCTTCCGCCGATCCGGTCAGAGCGCAGGGATTGGAAAATAATGCAGGCAGCGGGACCCAGCTATTCTGCAAACGGGATTTCAGCAATTTCCTGACCAACGGTTTGGATTTTGATGGCGAAGGGTTCCTGGATTACTGGACTGACATTTTGGACATTCCCGGCGTCGGGTACAGCCGTTACAGTACAAATTATTGCCGTTTTATGGACATCGACAGTCTGCTCAACCGGATCGACAAGGCGCGTAAACAGATCCGTCAGGCTTTCTATGTCTGTGACAACAAGACCACCACCACGGTCTCCGCTCAGTATTATGAATTATCGGCTGAACTTTACTATTTGCGGCATTTTGTCGACACCGCACCTTCGGCCAATCCCAAAAACGGAGAAGAGGAAAAGAAACAGAAGGTAGCAAGGAAAAATGACGTCAGAGCCAAATTCATGGACTTGTTTGTCAATAAAATGGCCTATTTCGACCAACAACAGGCTGCTACGGTGTTTGAAAAACTTTTTCAGAAATATGAAAGTAAAATCGAAAGCTACAGAAACTGCACCGATCCAAACCTGGAACAGCTGATGGACAGAATCAATAATTTCGGCAGCACAATTGATACCATCAACAACCTTGGTAAAAGATTTGCCGAAAAAGCCAGTAAACGATGGAGTGCAATGAAAACGAGAGTCAAGGAAAATCCGGGACTGGCCACCGTTTTCAGCTCAAAAGGACTGGGAGATTTTTTCAACAGAGTGGTCGACCTCAGAGTCAATGCGGAGCCCGCACAGGAAGCAACTGTCTGGGAAAGCATCAGCAATACCGCCAAAGAAAACGCTCCATTTTCTTATGGCGAGGGCAAAGCGGCACTTCCGGCAATTACCTTTCAATCGGTCTCGGCGGATATGAACACGATTCAGGACCGGGACAGAACCAGCGAACTGGATCTGGAATATGTAACAAACTATGATCTGAAATATCGCCAGGTGCAGGGCTTGGGACTGGATAAACTAAAATCCAATCTGGACGATCTCCAGACAATTATCAAAGATACCTTTACTCCGCTGACCAGAGTGGAAAAATGCACAGCCAATATTCTCGGCAAGCAATGCAGCAATAAACCTGCGCCGGCCGCCAAATAATTTCCGGCCGCTCCGTACGACAAAGACCCGTTTTACTATAAGGACTCTTTTTCAAAATAAAAAATACCAAGCCCCCGCTGCGCGGGGGCTTTTGAGGTATTCTAGGGCGGAAGTTAAAAGTATGTTAAGTGACCGTTTTACCGGGCGACCATGGTCAGAATTGATCCTTTTACACGTTCTTTCCAGGCAAGGTATTCTTTCTTTTTGCTTTTTCCGGTCAGGTGATCCAATGCCTCCAGATTGCTGATTTTACAATGGGGACAGTGCTCGTGGCGGGAGGAGATGGAAACTCCGCAGTTTAGGCAATTAAAGATCATCTATCTTTATTTTTTATTGAAGTATGTAGTATTCGTCTTCGCCGCCACTTTTTTCCGCTCCGTCCGAAGGTTCAATCGTCTCTACCCTACTTATGGTAATTTCAGGTGATTTTACTTTGTTTTTGTTATCCTTGGACGGATCAACGGTTACGGCAGGCTCAACCAATATATTTTGGGGAAATTTGTTTTTGTTTTTGCTTTTCTTATAATCATTTGTTGTACTTTCCTCCACTTTGGCAGCTTTTCCCGAAGTTTGATCAAGGAAGCTTTCCAATGCGCTTTCCCGGATTCTGTAGACACGCCCTAGTTTGCTAGCCTGTAGTTTGCCCTGTTTTATAAATTTTAGCACCGTGTACGGATGTACCTGCAAAATTTGGGCAACTTGCTCTGGAGTAAGTATTCTTTCCTGCATTTAGTTAATTGTTTTACCTATTAACTAAATTTTAGCAGTATTTTTAACGTTCATCAATCTATACAGCCATGTTTATTTATCTGTACTGTATTTTACATAAGACTTATCTGTTTTCAATAGATTTTTCGACTTTCAGCTAACTTTATTAAACTTTACACAGTTTTTCTACAACTTTTGCACAGTTTTTTAACATTATTTGCCCCCTTTGAAGCCTTTTTGACTGTTTTCGACGCTACCCACAGTCCACACTCTACCATATTTTACCCAATTTTATTAAACTTTACACAATTCTTTTAAAGCACCTTTAATAGGTGGTACAACAAATCCACCCATCGTCAATAAGATGGGCCAGATTAAATCATCCCCTGGAAAGTCTAATTGAAAATCATTTTAATACTTTTTCCAGCCAAATCGCCGTATATGACTCTTTGACCCGGCTGACTTCCTCCGGCGTGCCTGTGGCAATAACTTTTCCGCCCATATCTCCCCCCTCGGGCCCAAGATCAATGACGTGATCCACGGATTTGATAACATCCAGATTATGTTCGATGCAGAGAACGGTATTCCCCTTCTCCACCAATTTCTGCAGTACTTCCAGCAGTTTTTTAACATCGGCAAAATGCAAACCGGTGGTCGGTTCGTCCAGAACGTAAAAAGTTTGTCCGGTGGATTTGCGGGACAGCTCGGTGGATAACTTGATACGCTGAGCCTCGCCTCCGGAGAGTGTTGTGGCCTGCTGGCCAAGTTTAATATAAGAAAGACCGACCAGATGAAGAGTTTCCAGCTTGGTTTTAATATTGGGAATGGCATCAAAGAACTCCATTGCCTCTTCCACCGACATAGCCAGAACATCGGCGATACTCTTGCCCCTATAGGTCACTTCCAGAGTCTCGGCGTTATAACGCTTGCCGTTACATACTTCACATTGAACATAAATATCGGGCAGGAAATGCATTTCTATTTTCTTGATACCGTCGCCCTGGCAGGCTTCACAGCGACCGCCCTTGACATTGAAACTGAAGCGGCCCGACTTATAGCCGCGCAATTTAGCTTCGGGACTGGCCGCGAACATATCGCGGATGTCGGTAAAGACACCGGTATATGTAGCGGGATTGGAGCGCGGCGTACGGCCAATCGGAGACTGGTCAATATTGATAATTTTGTCCAGATATTCCAGGCCGGTAATGGCCTCATGGGCGCCGGAGCTGGTTCTGGAACCGTAAATGGTCTTGGATAATTCCTTGACCAGAATGTCGTTGATCAGGGTGGATTTGCCCGAACCCGACACGCCGGTAATGGCAATAAAAGTGCCCAGAGGCAGCTCCACAGTGATATTTTTCAGATTATGGTGGGTGGCCCCGATTATTTTCAGCCAGCTGCCGTTGCCCGGACGGCGGAATTTAGGAATGGCAATTTTCTCCAGACCACTGAGATATTTTCCGGTAAGTGAAGCGGGATTTTTCATAATTTCATCAGGAGTCCCCTCCGCCACCACATAACCGCCGTTTTTCCCGGCACCGGGGCCAATATCCAAAATGTGGTCGGAGGACAGCATGGTATCGGTATCATGTTCCACCACCACCACCGTGTTGCCCAGGTCACGCAGAGATATCAGCGTATTGATCAGTTTGGCGTTATCATTTTGATGCAGGCCGATGGAAGGTTCGTCCAGCACGTAAATCACTCCCGAGAGCTTGGAACCGATTTGGGTGGCCAGACGGATGCGCTGAGCTTCCCCTCCGGACAGGGTATTGGCGGAACGGTCCAGAGTCAGGTAATTCAGTCCGACATTCTCCAGAAACTGCAACCGGTTTAATATTTCTTTAATGATAGGCCGGGCTATCTCCTGCTGATATTTAGTGAGTGTCAGGTTTTGGAAATAATGTACCGACTGCTTCACGGATAAACGGGTGACCTCGATGATTGATTTCCCGTCAATTTTAATAGCCAGAACTTCGCTTTTAAGACGGTTTCCCTGGCATTTGGGACAGATCAACACCTGCATGTATTTTTCGATCTTGCGGCGGATATAATCGGAATCGGTTTCATGATAGCGCCGTTCCAGATTGGGGATAACTCCTTCAAAACGGGTCTGATATTCTCCGTTGAAACCGGCTCCTTCTTCGGTGTTTTTTTGCTGACCAACCCGGATCTTATATTTACGTTCACCGGTGCCATAAAGGATGGTATTCAACTGTTCCGGCGTAAGTTTTTTGATAGGCGTGGACATGGAAAAACCCAGCTGGTCGGCCACGGTTTCCAAAATGCGGTTATACCAGGTCAGATGGCTGGTGGTGGCCGACCAGGGCATGATGGCGCCTTCGGCCAGTGTCAGATTGGGATTGGGGATAACCAGTTTCGGGTTGATCTCCAGGCGCGTGCCGAGGCCGTGGCAGTATTCGCAGGCTCCCTGAGGAGAATTAAAGGAAAAGAGGCTGGGGGTGATTTCCGGGATGTTGATGCCGGAATCGGCCGAGGCATATTGTTCGGAAAAGATCTGTTCTTCTTTGCTGTCATGATCGACGACCATCATCTGGCCGTTACCCTGTTTCAAACAGAGCTCGACGGAATCCGCCAGGCGGCTGCGGTCGGGATTGGAGATTTCCAGCTGATCGCCGTTGGACATGGTCTTATAGAGTTTGCGGAAATTTTTGACCACCAGACGGTCAACCACTATTTCTATATTGTGCTTTTTGTTCTCTGCCAATTCGGGTACGTCCACCACGGTCATAACCTCTCCGTCCACCCGCACGCGCACAAAACCGTCCTTTTTGATTTTCTCAAAAACCTTCAGATGCGAACCTTTTTTCTGATTGATAACCGGTGCGAGCAGAATAATCTTTTTTCCTTCCGGCATCTGGGAAATTATTTCTACGATTTCGGAGGCGGACTGACGGGTCAGCGGCTCACCGGTAACAGGATCATAAGGAGTACCGACTTTGGCGAACATCAGGCGCAGATAATCATAAATTTCAGTAACCGTACCCACCGTGGAGCGGGGGTTGCGGGGAGCGGATTTTTGATCGATGGAAATGGCCGGGCTCAATCCTTCAATGGATTCCACATCCGGTTTTTCCATCAGCTGTAAGAACTGGCGGGCATAAGTGGAGAGACTTTCCACATAGCGGCGCTGGCCTTCGGCATAAATGGTATCGAAGGCCAGGGAGGACTTACCGGAACCGGAAAGACCGGTAATGACAGTAAGTTTGTTTTTGGGGATTTCCACGTTGATGTTCTTGAGATTGTGGATTTTGGCCCCCCTGATAATTATTTTATCGTTTTGCATGGACAGATGGATGAATTACCGTAAATACGAATATTAATGTTAACAAGCGCTTTCTTCAGCGCCGGGCTGCAATCGGATTGATCTTTTACTGAAACTTAAGCGGCAATTAGAATACCACTCAACTGAATTAATATCAATAATTTGGGGGAAACTTATTCTTCTATCTCCTGATAATGTTTTTCCATGCGGCGGTTATCGAACATATAGGAGAGTAGAATGAAGCCGACAGTCAGGAACGGGACAATTAAAAAGGTCCAGTTCATTTCCAAAAATATATTGAAAAAGGCATGCAATACCACGGCGATTAGCAGCCCCTGAAAGATTTTCTGATCATGAAAGGTTTTGGTGCGGCGCAAATGCAACAAGGCCACCAGATAGCGTAACACCGGCCATTTGTCGCGATTGTAACTTTCTTCCAGTACCGGTCCGGCAAATTTGGCCAGGCCGTAATAATAGCCGAAAATTCCCGAAAACATGACATGGGCAAAAGTGGAAAAAAGGGACCGGAAGATAAAGGGCAGGAAAACGCTGTCCATGCCGCGCACCTGGATAATGTTGTAGAAATAGATGATATTTTCCGCAAAGGCGAACCCCAGAGCTACGATTATAAAATATTCGATGCAGTCAGTAATCGAGTCGATTTTTTTGTGGTCGGTCATTCTGACAGCGCTTAATTTGGCAATCTCTTCAATCACTCCGACAATCATAAAGGTAAAAAGCACATCCAAGGGCAACAACTTGAGGTTGGCAAAGCCGATCATGTCGTCCTGGAAAGTATTGGTATAGAGGAAGGCATTAATCCAGGGGAAATACTGCCAGAGATACTTGTAGAGCAACAACGGGGCTACCGAAATCGCACCGCCGACGAACAACCGCAATGTAGTAACTTTATTTTCCGGCTGTTTCTTATAAAAGATCACCCCCCAGAAAAGGGCTGGTACCAGAGCCAGAAGGCCTGCCAAGGCGATATAGGTGATATTGTGGCTGCTCATAATAAGTTTAGGGAGTGGGGACACGGATTCAGAATGCCGGTTTGACATGCTTTGGAATCCTTTCATTGTACCATTTTTGGGGGATTTTAACAACCGGATGGGGTGTTGCTGGCCGTACCCGGTTTGAGGTATGCTCTGGCTATAATTTGTTGCCGGTTATGCTCAAGTCACTGACACTGGAAAATTTCCGCAATTACCGCTCTCAAAAGCTGGCTTTTGACAAGCCGGCCGGGCTTACTTACCTGATCGGCGACAACGGCCAGGGCAAAACCAATATACTGGAGGCCGTCTATATGCTGGCTTTAGCCAAGTCGTTCCGGCAGGCCGACGAGGAAAACCTGATCCTCTGGCAGGAGGAATTCGGCAGGATCAAGGGTAATTTCAGTAACGGGCAAGGCGGCGATGGTAGCGGCGGCATGGCCGGCGGCGCGCAGGAACTGGAAATTTTTCTGGGTAAAGCGCCTCATCCGCGCCGCCTGTTCAAGGTCAACGGTGTCAAAACCCCGGCCACCAGCTTTGTGGGACAGATCAGGGTGGTGTTTTTTCATCCGGAAGACCTCAATGTGCTTTATCTGGGCCCCGACCTGCGCCGCCGTTACCTGGATATTCTGATAATCCAAAAAAGCCGGCCCTATTTTGCCGCATTGCGCAAATTCCGCAAAATCCGCGAGCAGCGGAACGCTCTTCTGACAGCCATTCAGGAACGCCGGGCCGGCGAAGAAGATTTGGACATTTGGGATGAGCAATTGGTACGGGAGGGCGCGCTGGTCTGGAAGGAAAGAGCGGCGGCGCTGGCCTTCATCGATGAAAAATTGAATGGGAAATACGCAGAAATAAGCAAGAAAAAATGCCGGCTGAATATCCGCTATCTGAACAGTTTGGGACTGGATTTTCCCATGCTGTCCGTTACCGGCAATCTGGAAGAAATCTTTAGCGAGGAATTATGGAAATCCCGGCAGAGGGACATTGCCTCCGGCCACACCCAGATAGGTCCGCACCGGGACGATATGGAGATCAGCCTGGAAGGAATTCCGATTCTGCGCCATGCGTCACGCGGGGAATTCAGGACAATTTTACTGGCCCTGAAGCTGATTGAAATGGATTACTTTAACGAAGACGGGCTGCAGCCGATATTGCTCCTGGATGATGTGTTTTCCGAACTTGATCATGAAAGACAGCATTTTCTGTTGGAAAGAGTAGTTAATTATCAGACATTTATTGCCACCACCAAAGATTCCGCTGTCATCAATCAGGAAAAACTCCTCCCGGGAGACTTTGTTGAAGTGGCAGACGGAAAAGCGAAACATCTTTGACCATCTCTTGAAAAAGTAAGCGTCTTTTCAGGTAAAGTTAATTTTTCTGTGTCGCTGCACTTTTCCATCCACCCGATGGGCCAGCTCATGATGCCCGACACATAAAGGCGCCATAAAACGCGGATCATGACTGGCTACCAGGGCAAATCGCCGCGTGTGATGTAGAGTCTCAGCTGGCCGGTAACATTCTGGTACACTGCATTTTTTACCAAATTCCTGAAGAAGCACATTTTTTACTCTGGCTGGCACATAATGGCTGGAAGCCGTAGAGGGCAGGTTTTCAGCGATCCTGTTTTTCTCGGCTTCGATTACCTCCTGATGTTTTTGCAAAAACTCTTTCAGCAATTTATTTATATCCAAGCCCTTTTTCTGCATATCTAACAGCCGCTTTTGGACCTCCGGATCTAATTGCAACTCCTCGGAAAACATGGTCTTTTGCATGGTCACGTGACCATCTCTAATTTTTTCCCCGTCACCGGGCCGGGCATCTGCCAGAGCTGCTGCCACTTTCTGATCTCTCACCAGAGTTTCCACTGCCCTGACTGACAATGTGCGCACCGTTTCCGCAACCTCCGCCTGATTTTCCAAAGTGACAATGCTAATTACTTTACGCAGTTTGTTGACACCAATCTCGCCTTTAACAAGAGCAGCGTGCA
Source organism: Candidatus Altimarinota bacterium (assembly GCA_963677745.1). Lineage (GTDB taxonomy): Bacteria > Patescibacteriota > Gracilibacteria > UBA1369 > UBA1369 > UBA1369. Next base: position 972,982 of record OY782391.1, on the reverse strand, counting down.
GATCCGGTTTATCCTGAAGCCGCTGCTCCAAATTGATCACCCTGTTGACCTGTTCGTGGCTGAGGCCTGCCAGTTTGGAGGCAAATTCGTAAATTGATTCATATCCATGCCGGCGAAACAATTCACGCCGGTGGATCTCCGGCAATAGCCCGATGCATTTGTTGCGCGCATTCATGGCCCGCGCTCCATAATATTTAAATTTTTCCAAAAGTTGTTGATCGGTCAGGGCGTCTTCGCTCAACTGATGAGACAAAGCTGACTGATGAAAATCGTTCCGCTTGGCCATGGTTTTCCGGTGAAGGTGTATTATCAATTATATAGCATAAACAAGCCCTCCGCGCGATTTTTAGTGCTTGAAGTCCACCAGTAGTTGACGCGCAATATACACGCGGTTTCCGGCTTTCACATGCTGTTTCCACTATCTGTACCCCGCCGTAAAAGATTGCCAAACGAATGGTCACGTGACCAGGTTCGGCTGACCTGTAAAAGTTTGTGCAACGAATGATTAAGTGACCATCCCGGCGGCCAGGAAATTTTTGTAAATAAAGCTGGTTCTGCTGTATAGTGGTTCTGCTCTATTTTTTTAATTTTTAATTATGTCCCCCAAAAAAGCTGAACAGAAAAGCCCAAATGACCATCAAGAAAAGGCCGCCCAGACAACAAAAGCTACAGGGACTACCACCGCCGACAACGACACTATTGACCGCGCCGACACTCCGGAAGAGCGTCTGGATCACATGCGCCATAGCTGCTCGCATATTCTGGCCCAGGCCGTACTGCAGATGTTCCCGGAGGCCAAGCTGGGCATCGGCCCAACCATCGACAACGGTTTCTATTATGACTTTGAACTGCCCCGCACATTGATCCCCGAAGATCTGGATATCCTGCAGGAGAAAATGCGCAAAATCGTTAATGAAAAACAAACTTTCCACCGCAACGTGGAGCCGATTGACAAGGCCATCGAATTTCTGAAAGGCACCGGTCAGCCCTACAAAGTAGAATTGGCGGAGGATCTGGCCAAAACCGGCGAAAGAGAACTTTCTTTTTACGAAAACCGCGACAAGGAAGGAAAGATGAAATTCTGGGATTTATGCATGGGAGGACACGCGTCCAGTACCGGAGAAACCGGAGCTTTCAAACTATACAAAATCGCCGGAGCCTACTGGCGCGGGGATGAGCATCGCCCGATGCTGCAGAGGATTTACGGACTGTGTTTTGAAACCAAGGAAGAACTGAACAAATATCTGCAGATGCTGGAAGAAGCCAAGAAACGCGATCACCGCAAACTGGGGGCCGACCTGGAAATTTTTGCCTTTTCGGAGAAAATCGGCCCGGGACTGCCACTATGGTTGCCCAACGGCGGCGTGCTGATCGAAGAGCTGGAAAAACTGGCCAAGGAAGTGGAATTCAAGGCCGGCTACAAGAGAGTGCGCACTCCTTTGATCACCAAGGAAGACCTGTTCATCCAATCGGGTCATCTTCCCTATTATAAAGATTCAATGTATGCGCCGATGGTGATCGACGATGAGAATTACTATCTGAAGCCGATGAATTGTCCTTTCCATCATCAGTGTTATCTGGCCTCGCCTAAGAGCTACCGTGATTTACCGCTGCGTCTGGCCGAATACGGCACCTGCCACCGCTATGAAGATTCCGGGTCTCTGTTTGGCCTGATGCGCGTGCGTTCTATGCAAATGAATGACGCCCATATCTATTGCACAGAGGACCAGTTTGAAAAAGAGTTTCTGGATGTAGTCCAAATGTATCTGGATTATTTCAAGCTGTTGGGCATTGAAAAATATGTGATGAGACTGTCACTGCACGCCAAAGAAGGATTGGGGAAGAAATATGTCGATGAACCGGAATTGTGGATAAAGACCGAAGAAATGGTACGGAAAATCCTCAAAAAAGCCAATGTGCCGACGGTAGAAGCTGAAAACGAGGCTGCTTTTTACGGTCCGAAAATCGACGTGGAGGTTTGGAGCGCCATCGGCCGCGAATTTACACTGGCCACCAATCAGGTGGATTTTGCCGTTCCGAAGAGGTTTAACATGACTTATATCGACCAGGATGGCAAAGAACAGACACCGCTGTGCATTCACCGCGCGCCCCTGTCCACGCATGAACGTCTGATCGGTTTTCTGATCGAACATTTTGCCGGAGCTTTCCCGACCTGGCTGGCGCCGGTGCAGGTGAAGATTATTCCGGTTTCCGACAGCCATCAGGAATTTGCCCGCCAACTGCAGGCTGAACTGACTGATAAGATGGTGAGGGCCGAGGTGGACGACAGCCATGACAGTCTGGGCAAACGCATCCGCAATGCCGAGATGATGAAAATACCCTACATGCTGGTAGTGGGTGACAAGGAAGTCGGCGGTGAAGACTTTTCGGTGCGCCGTTATGGCAGTAAGGAACAAAAAATGCTGTCCAGAGAAAAATTTATCGGACAATTACTGGAAGAAATCAAGGAAAGGAAACTGCATCTTTAATATTCTGAAATTTCGGATCGGCCTGCCCCCTCTCTTATCGCGATGGCGATGAAAAGGGGGAACAGGCCAGACCGGAACGGCGAAGGGTACTTTACGGCTGCGGAGCCGGAGCGGGGATGGAAGCCGGATGACTGGCGGGACGGGGTTGAATCCGTTGCAGCCAATTCCGGACTGAATCGTTGATGACCAGCTCGGGAGCAGTGGCGAGCACAGTCTCCAAATGCTCAACCATCTGCTCGCGGAATCCCCGGATTTCGGGGCTGTACTCGGAGAGCTTGGTTTTGGATTTTACTTTTTTGATCTCCTCCTCCAGTTTGGACACTGCGATCAGACGCAGAACGGTAGCGTACGGCTGCTTGTGAAGCTCCTCGATGCCATCCGAATGGGGCGGCCTGACATAGTCGATCAGGGGCCATTGGCAGTCGCGGAACAGGCGGTAGAGCCGAACGCAGACTGCTCCGAATTGCGCCGTAGAGATGTTGTTCTGGTTGATGTACGGCCAAATCTCATTGCTGTGAATGGTCACGTCCATCTGGTTGATAACTGCTGTGTTGGAAGTCATTTCATCCGTCTCTCCACGCTAGTAACCTTACCTTTCCGGTTTGTTTAGGGTCGGAAAGCCGGCCGCTTGAAACAGCTGGCGATCACACGCGCCGGATAATAGTAGTCCGGTTTGCGGTTGTCAACCTATTTTCTGCTTATTTCAGCCCAGTTCCGGACTTTTGCACGGCCACTTGCATTTTTTCTGGAAAGTGCTTAAATGGCTCTTCTCCAGTTCTATTGTTGATCCTTAAAATTTCTAAGTAGCAGAGTGAATCTTGCGTGCAAGGCGCCAATCCGGCCTGGCCGGAGCGATTTTGTCCGCAGAATACACTTTGCTGAACTATAATTAACCGGGATACCGCAAACTGCGGGAAGAGGAGGACGTGCTTAATGAGACCTCTGGTGCTGGTTCTGCTGGCCGCAATCATGACTTTTCTGGTGGCGGGAGCCTTCGGTCTGCTGAGACTGGGATATCTGGCGGAGGAAGTGCTGCCCGCGGCATTGGGACTGCTGGCATTGGTCTGGATGAGGATGTACGGGGGCCCTACCGCCCCTTCCTCGCCCCCCCTGAAGGCACTGCTGTGGCAAAATGTCATCTACAAGATGGATGACCGGCCGCAAATCAGGGTGGAGATCAGGAAAGCCTCTGTCAGCCATTCCCGGACCGGATAGTTCAGAAAAAAGCGCCCCGCGCCGATCGTCCAGAAGGACTTGATCGCGCGGGGCGCACACTTTAAATCTATTCAGGCTGCCGATTCTTCTCTTTGCTTTTTCAGTTCCTCGGGGGTCAGCTGGAAACCGGAAATACCATTCATCAGGGAAGCAGCGTTGCTCGCCAGTTTAGCCAGTTCATCGGGTTTCTCCTTGGACATTTTCATAATATTCTTATAAAGAGACTCTCTGAAGTCGGCTTCCACTTCATCGGGGACAGCCTTAATTTCCGGCGGGACGACTTGTCCGGCCAGGCGGGCCAGTTCTTCATCTCCGGACAGCTGGGCCAGCCCGCCGGCAAAGGCGGCGGTAAAGTTTTCCAGTTCATTGCAGAACACTCCGGTCTTTTTCTTTTTATCGGCCAGCGGCGCACTGTTAAAGGCCAGATCGTTAAATCTGATATAGGCTTGGCTGTCGCGTTTGATACGGCTTTTCAGGATATTGTTGAAATAAATAAATCCGTAAAGCATATTGGCAAACTCGTCGGCATTGGTCTGGTTTTTGGACTCATCTGTGCTTGGTTCGAGCATGTTGGCCTTGATGATCAGCTGGCTGTTGTAGCCGGCGTACATATTTTTCAGGGCGTCGGTGGATTGCAGTGAGCCGTAAGTCTTTCCGAGCAGTTTATCCAGATATTCCTGGCGGATATTGGGACCGATATAATGGTAAAGACCCACATCGATGTCGGTGCTGCCGGCTTTAAGACCGAGTTTCTTCTTGACCAGACTGTTGCCGAGCATTTCTTTCTGGATCCACTCGATGGTATTTTTACCGGCCGTAAACTTGGCGCTGCCGGTCTTGCCTTTACGTTCGTTTTCATCAATGTCTTTTTTAATGACAGTGTTATAGATCTGCTTCAAATGATTGAGGCTGATCTTGCCTTCTTTGACACTGCCATCAGGATTCAGCACCGGATTGCCGTTTTCATCGATCTGGGGATAACCGGTGGCAAAATAGAAATACATCAGGTGGTTGGCCATGCCTCCCACATAGGAATTAAGGCGGGAATAACTGAGCAGGGTCTGACCGTGTTTATTGGGGATGGAAAATCCGGCTATCAAAAACATGATGCCCTGTTCAAAGGTGAACTCCATTTTCTGGACGGCCTGTGTCAACAGACCATCGAATTCAAAGGATTTGACGGCCACGCCGTTTTCCCAGTCATTAAGCATTTTCTGCAACTGGTTCTGAATTCCACCCTGCATGAATTCATAACGGTGCATGTTGTCGGCGGTATTCTGCTTTTCAGATTTGTATTTGCCTTCATTCTCACGGTCAATCGAGTCGAAAGTACCCGGAGAAAAGTTCTTGTCCAGCAGACAGCGTATCTGTTCACGGATACCAACCTGCGGAAACCGTTCATGGGTACCATCCCCCACCTCAACTTTGGCACCGGGGCCAACCTGCTGATGAAATTCCTCCAGATAAGTGGTGTTAGGAAAGACATGATTGAGCACGCTCCAAAGCCTTTTGTCATCCTCCCAGCGGATCACTCCTTTTTTGGACAGAAATTGCAGACAGGCTTTTACGACAACTTTTTTATTGGTGGAATAAAGAATCTCAAATACTTCCTGGGTGGTTTTGTTCTTATTATAGAGTTCCTCCAGTTCCTTGACGTCATTGGCAATTTTACCGTTGGCTTTATCTTCAAAAATGCCCGGCAGATCGCCCAAACCCAGCACATTGGGTGTTCCCCGCCAGATTTCCTTGCCCGCTTCTGCCACGCGTCTTTCCGAATTATCTTTCAGCTTGGCCTTGATCCTGTCATAAGGAGCTTTGATAAATATTTCATAAATTTCGATCAGATTGAGAAAATGAGTTTTTTCCCAGAGGCTGCTCCAGTAACCTTTCTTTTTAATCGCCGAGACGGCGGCAGCTTTGTCCACTGTTTTTCCGGCCGGCCCTTCCGGTTGCTGCTTCTGTTTCATCTGATTTTCCAGCTCCGCCAGGGCATCCAACTGATCGGCATCCCTTTTCCCCTCGGCAATTTTCTTCATCTCCTCCAGTTGTTCTTCAGTCGGAAGCATTAAACCGTCTTCCCGGACCTTGCGCAGAAACTGACCGGGGGTCATGACGTGACCTTCAGAGTCCTCAATCAGACCGTTTTCCACTTTATTAATCTGGTAGGGAGGCTTTTCCAAATCATAGGCAGAGGTCAGGGTAAGCGGATAATCCGCGTCGGACAGATTGATCGGATCCCCGGAAATTTCTTCCATGCCCAGTTCCGCCACCAGTTTTTTATGATGCAGTTCCAGCATCTCATCGAGTTTTTTCAGGTCATCGATTTCCGGTACGGCGTTAAGTTTTCTGTACCAGCGGGCAAATTGTCCGAAATCCAATTCCGAGGTCAGGTGTGGAGCGTCAAGCCCCTTTCCCATGGCGAATCCGTCCAAAAAGACCTCTCCGCTCAGGTAAATTTTGCCGTCCTCAACTTTCACAATGGTGACCGTTTTGGCTTCGGGAAGGGGCTGCTGGTCCGTTCCGTCGGTATTTGCCGCAGCCGGTTTCACCGGTTCCAGATACTCAAATGATTGCCCGGGTTTAATAAATCCGGGAAGATCCAAAGCATTTTCCAGCTCCTGTACGGATTCAAATTTCTCGGTAACCTGGTTGGCCACCAGCCATTTCATGAAATTGGCGGCGGTAAGTTTCTGTTCGATCACGGTGCCGCTGCCGTCCTGGGCCAAAGAATTGAAAGTCACCACAGGTTCAAAGGTCGGAACCAGCGTGTGAAAATCCGGATGCATTTCCGGGTCGGGTTCGGCAACGCCCTCAAAACTGAGGCTTTTAATCTCAATGCGGTTGTTTTTGCCGCCGGGAGTACCATCGGCGTTCCTCTCCGCGCCCCAGAGCACCTGTCCTTCTTTGATGGGCAGGCCGGACTGAGTGGACAGGGATTTGAGCTGTTTCTGGCGGAGTTTGTCGTCCTGTTCCTTATCGTAAATGGCCTGAATCTGTTCGCCCAGACCTTTAACCAGACGGTTGTATTCTTCTATATATTGGTCGAATTCGGCATTGACCCTTTCCTCCTCCTTGACCGTTTTCTGATAAGCGGGCAGCAGGCTGGTCTTGTATCTGGCGTCATAGGAGGCGATTTTGGTAAACACTTCGTCACGGGCCACTTTCAGTTGTTCAGCGGTTTTCGGTCCGACCGCGGTCAAGTCCAGTATTTCCTGATCAGTAAGCTTGTTTTGGCTCTTCAGATTGTCCAATACAAGCCGGAAATTGTCGACGGTGGCATTGTTAAGGTGGTCGGTATCATCGGCAGTCAAAGGCACGGCACGGGTGGCATCTTTACTGAGTTTATCAACCAGTGTCAGATACGCCTTGGTGGAAATGGTGCCCATCAGACGTTCCAGATCGGCCTCCTCGATGGCTGGAGGCATTCCCGGCTTGTCGGGCTTGACCATCTTGGCATAGAGGGCATCACGTCTGGCGGAATTTTTAACCGCGTCCTGATAAGGTTTATTGAGATCGGTTTTCAGCAGCTTTTCCACGGCGTCGTGGTTTTGTTCAAAGAATTCGCTAAAATCCTCGACTTTCCGGTTTTTCAGATAAAAATCCCGGAGGCCTTCGACACGCGACATCACGCCTTCAACTTTTTTGTTGAAGTCATTGCACATGTTTTCGGAGAGATCGACAGACTGCTGAGGTATCTCCTTTTCAGCGGCTCTGCCGGCTTCCACAGCTCCGGTCTGCTGCTCCTGCGTGTCATCGATGCCTGGTTGTCTGAGACCCCTTGGTGGTCCTCTTCTTCTGGCCATGGTTTGAGATTTATACGATGCTCGACACTGTATTTTAACTAATAATTTTTAAACTTGTCAATGTTTGGTTGGTTGGCTTCAGGGAGCGGCTGTCGCGGGACAATGTTGGTTTATCAGGAACCTGCGAGTATTTGTTTGGCAATTTTCTCCGCATCCACATTCGGTCCCAAAGCTTCTTTAACTCTGGCGGTCAGCGCCTTTAATACAGCGGCTTCGTTGGCCGGTTTATTATTTTGATCGAGTGATCCGACAAACCGGTCGGCATTAGCTTTCATTTCGTTGGCTTTGGCAGGACTGGAAATCGTACCATCGGCAGCAACAGTATCTTTAATATGAGCAGCTGAAGTTGACTCGTTGAAGTTGTCGCGGGCTGCTACTTTTCGCTCAAGTGCTTCCCGGGCTTTTTTCAACTCATCTCGAGCAGTAGCTAATTTGGCCTGATCAGGGTCAGGTTTTGTAGCAAGATCGGTGGCCTGAGTCTCCAATGCTTTGGCTTCATCGTCGATTTCTTTGACATCAACGCCCTTTTTCTCTCCGGAATCTTTGGCTTTCTTAGCCACATCCTTGGCAGTGCTGGCTTCTTCCGGAACTCCCGAAGCCTGCGCGGCCAGATTCTGGGGATTGGCAGCATAGAATTCTTTCATTTTTTCTTCACTCACCTTTCCGCCCCTCAAAGCCTCGACGAATTCTTTCATGCTGCCATAACCCGAAGGCTGCTTTAAGACAGCAGTAAGTTTTTGTCCTTCAATAGTGGCGGCCATTTTTGTCTGTAATTCGGGTGAAACTTTATAATTTGATTCAATAATGGTATTGGCCACGGCTTTTTTGGCGCTTTCCTGTGTCTTTGCTTCATCCAGTTGTTTGCCAAGCCTGGTCCCTTTGTCTGCGAATCTCTTATCAATTTCCGCCTGGCGCTCCTTGTTATAGGCGGTTGCGGGATTGGCACCGGCCAGGGCAGGCAGCACTGCGGCCAGACCGACTTTCTCACCACCCTTGGTGGGCAAAATTGGTACATATAAAGGCATTTTGGCCACATCCAAACCGGCTTTTTCCACTGTCTTTTTAATTGTGTTGGTAATCCCTTCGGCCATAGTGCCCTTCATGGCTTCGAAGGCGGCAATCCAAATAAAGGCAGCTGTGGCCAGTCCGGCGATGATTTCCTGGATTGTGCTCATATTGGAAGTAATGGCGTTGAGGGTGGCCGGCTGGGTGGCGAAAGTACCGCCGGGCACGATCTGTTTGAGTTGGGTAATCATGATCATGCCAATGGTCAAAACCACCGAGACTTTAACCGGAATCAGGGCGTGAGTGAAAAAGAGCTCCATGGGGTCGTTTTTGCCCAGTTCTTTTTTAATATTGGAAAAGGCGATACCCAGGAAGGAGATCGGCATCAGCGCAATACTGATCCAGAGAATAATTACGCGCACCAGCATCGTGACAAAAAGCGCGATGAAGGCGGTGGCGTAAATAATAAAGAAGATCAATGAAAAGATAGTATTGATGGCCAGCGTGGTAATATCTTTTACTTTGTTTATTTCAACTTTGTCGATATCGGTAATACCCATTAGCTCGACCGCCATGACCAGAGCGGCGTTTCTGGAATTGAAAGTGCTGAAGAACTGTTTTCCGGCATCGCTGAGTTTGTATTTCATTTCTTTTTTATCCGCATCGAATTCTGCCTGTTCGCAATAGGGATTTTTTTTATCTGTTTCTTTTACTTCTTTCATATTCATCATGTCATTGCAGATTTTGTCATCGAGGGATTTCAGGGCACCGGCATCTTCCTTGTATTTTTGCAGGGACGTAGACGCCATCGGGACGGCGAAAATAGCGGTGGTGGTTACGTTTACCACATCAAGCACCACCTTGCACATCAGAAAGGAAAAATTTACGGCAATCAGGGCAATGGCAAAGGTCGGCAGGATTTTGGGAATGGCAAATTCGTCCTTGGCCAGGCCGATAATGTTATAAATAGCGATGAAGAGCAGTCCCAGGACAAAAAGAATGTTTACAAAATCGCGGATGGCACTCCAGATATTGAGTAACATGGTCTGCATTCCTCCGCTGAAGAGCAAGTCGTTATTCAGGAGTCCTCCCAACAGCAACAAAATCGGCCACAAGACCGCCTGCAGCGTCTGTAGAATGACAGCAAAGAACTTGAAGACATTATTGATTACATCGCTGGTTCCGCTTTCGGCAGCCAGGGCCGTCAATGGCATGAAAATCAGGATCAGGGCCAGGGGAATCAGCAGTTTCATCCTGAAGTCGAATTTTTTTCTTAATCTGAGCATGGTTGGTTGATAATTTTTTTTATTTTTTTGTTATTTGGGCGGCATCATCAGTACCTGAAGTAGGGCCGCTACAGCGCTGCCGCCTAAAACAGTCGCACCGGGAATAAGCGCTATCAAGGGATTGGTCTTTTTTCCGGGGGCCGGCGGAGTGGTTTGGGCGGTTTGGTCTTCGGCGGTAACCTTTCCTCCTCTGGCCGGTCCGGTTGCCGGACCGGCGGGCTGTCCGGGGCGGGGAGACGGCCTTTGAGCCGGGGCGTTGGCCAAGATTTTGGGGCGGGAGGATCTGCCATAGGCGGTGGCTGACGTTCTGGGAGCCACCGTATAGGTCGGGGTGGGGCGTCGTGTGGTGACAGTACGTCTTACTCCCGGTTCTTCCGTTGCGGTGGCAGGAGGTTGTTTTACTGTTATTTCGGGACGGCCCAGATTCAATCTTAGTGTCATCGGCACAGGAATGGCTCCTGCTGTTGGAGCTACGCCCAAAGGCATTTCAGGCACGCCCCCCTCTCCACGGGGATGAGGCGTCGGAGCAGCGGGAAAGGTTTCATATTGGGGAGGCTGGCTGACCTGTTCATAAAGCTGGCGGAGCGGGATTTGCAGACGGGGGTCGGCCGGAGCAATGGCCATAGTGGGACCGGTGGGACTTTTTTCCTGCGGATTTTCATAAAATGTTAATTTTTCCTGCGGATTTTGTCCGGCTCTGTCATCATCCACATTCAGTTCCACCAGGGTGGAAGTACTGTTTCTGCCTTCCCGGTCTCCGTTATCGGTCAGGACAAATACCACATTGGAGCCGTTGCCGCCCTGATCAATTTTGAGACTCAGGCCGTTTAACGGGACTTCCGCTCCTGCGGCATCCGTATAAGTAAAATTATTTTGACTGAGACTTAAGGTGCCTTTGCCGGCAATCAGACTTTTATACTGGTTTGCCCTGCCCTGCCTGGCTTTCATTTCACCGAGCAATTGGGAAAATGAAAAGCTGGCATTGGACTGGATGTCTTGTCCGGCCGGCCCGTTGCCCGGGATATCATAGGCGGAAATTCCCAGAGATCCCAGATAGGTGAAGACATTTCCGTTTTCGTCCAGCTTGATATTCAGTCCGTTGGCGCGGAGATATTCTTTTATTTTTTCCAGATCTCCTTTAAATCCGGCCAGGATAAGCAGCTGATCATAGGTCAGTATGGAATCAAATTCCCCGGACTCGCTCTGTACCAGAATCTTGTCTCCGGCAGACTGATAAGGATTGGCGTTGGCCGGCTCTCTTTCAGCGAGCTGTTCCCCACCGGTCTTTTTCTTTTCAATCAGACTGATCTCACGCTGTTCCAGTCCCTGCATGATCGGGAAAACTAGCCCCCTGCGCAGCAGTTCAGACTGGGCGTTGGAAAAGCTTGGCTCGGTGGCTTTTTCATCGGAGAAGCTCGGTATCAAAAATCTCATTTCATCCAGACCGAAAGTGCAATGGCGCACCTGCATCCGCAGCGAGTCAAAAAAGAAGGCTTGCTGTTCCTCCGATCCGGTAAATGGGACGTCCTGGCGCGGAGTGGTCAGATCGGAACCCTCGTAAAAATATTTTCTAAATTTCTTGCGGGTTTCTTCGGGCAGGGAGGCAAAATTGTTTTCCTTGACCTTGTTGAAAAACTGATCGTGCAGTTCAGCAAAATCCGTATTGGCACGGCGGTAGTATCGGGCTTCATCCTTAAGCACCTCGTTGACCAGCTTGGTTAATTTCTGAATGTATAACGGATCGTAGTTCATAATTTTTATTAAGCGATTCCCTGTTTGTGGTTAAGGTCTTTAACCATTGCGACCAGGTTTTCCGGGTCATCCATTTTCATGTGATAAAGTCCGGCCATGATGTTTCTGATGCTGTCCTGCAAGTTGATATCCTTGCCGCCTTCCAGTCGGTAGGCACCGGTCAGCAGCTCTTTCTGGCGGCGGCCGGATTTGGCGGACAATTCCTCGAAAGAAAAACTGACGGTCTGTTTGGAGGCCTGTTTTTCCGCTACCAGCTCCTTGATAATTTCCAAACCGGTTCTTTTGGGGATCACGCCCGGAAATTCGTCCTCGCCCTGTCTCTCGGTCAGAAATCCCATCAAGTAGGGGTTTCTCTTCATCTGGGCTTCAATAAAGCCGGTCAGTTCATCCTTTTGGGCTGCCACCTGTTCCTGTTTTTTCTCCGGACCGCTGAAAAATCCTACGAATTTCTGTTTGTATTTGTCGTAAGTTTCGGGAGCCACGATGGAGGTTGTGCCCGCTACACCCACTCCCGCCACGCCCATACCCAGCAGGAAGTATTCATTACTGAGAACTCTGGCAATTCCTTCGTCCGGATTGTCCCAATCCATACTGAGCTTGAAGTTGACCAAAGCTGTAGCCGCTCCCCAGAGCGTCATTGCTCCAAAAATTGCCGGTCCTCCGACCGTCTTGGCCAGCGGATTTTCGGGTGTACGGCCTTCGTTTACCCGGCCCAAGGTATCAACTTTTTTCTGATATTCCTCCTGTCTTTTGGCCAGCTCGCCTTCTTCCAGCTGCTTACGAAGCTGGCTGGCCGGTGGATCCGGTATTTTTCTGTTATCCAGCAGGTTTTTCAGCTGCAGGTTGCTGATCTGTCCGGTGACAGTCAAGACGTCCAAAATCTTACCGGCATCATCGGGCTTGCTGGCAAACAGCATCGCCACCAGTTCCAGTTTCTGTCCTTCCTGCATTACACTGATGATCGAACCCAACTGGCTGGCCTCAAAAATCTCCTCACCCTTCCCCTGTTCCAGGCATTGCTTGAGATTGACCGGTTTAATCTGTTCAACCAGATACTGCATTTCTTTGGGGTCCAGGAGATCCTTTCCCAAAGCCTTCAAAAAGATCCCTTCCAGTTTCGGATTGGCCTTCATGCTGTTCAGCGCGTTCAAAAGCGCTTCCAGCTTGGTCAGGTCTTTTTCCTCCAGCCTGTTCAGTCCGCGGACATGAGTAAGTATTTTCTGGTAGGGATCGTAAATACCGACCATTTCCTTCTCCCCTTCTTCAAGCAAATTGGAGGTTGTCTTGCTTTTCATCTCATCTGAAATACTGGAAAATTTTTCTTTTTCCTGTCTCATCATCTCGGCAAACTTTTCTTTTTTGGCGCCCTCGACTTTGCGGATGGCGTTTTTGTAGCGGCCGGTGATCAGATCAGCTTTGGCCCCTGCCACTGAATAGCGGAGCCTCATTTCTTTCAGCTTATCTTCTCCGAATTTCTCGTACTTTTCGCTGAGTTTGGCGATACGTTTATCAAATTCCTCCGGTTTTTCGGCAGCTTTGCCTGCCGGCGCCGCCGTTCCCGATTCTACCGGGGCTGGCGTCGTTTCCGGCACTTGCGGCTGTTCACCTGGTTGTGAAGTCGGATCAAACATCCTAGAGTTTTAAAAGACGAAGTAAAACATCGGTAAACCCCTCATGCACGTTCACCAGTTCAACCAGTTGCGTTTCCAGATAATCCCTGATTGCCAGGGGGTCCTGATCTTCCAGTTCGATCACCAGATCGGAAATAAAATGGTCCTTGAGCCGCAGACAAAGCCTTTTGACATGCGGAGGATTGTAAATAATCCAGAAAAATTCAATTTTCGCATAGGGGATTTTTCTGTGTCCCATCTTGATACCCAGTTCGGAAATATTGATCTTGGTGTGTTTGGGTGGACGGAATTCGTGCATGAAGACATAAACCGCCGCGAAAGTAACCGTGGCCGCCAGCATGGTCCAGTTGCTGACCACGGCCTCAATGATGATTGCAACCAGAAGCACTATTGCCGCGATCACCCACCAGCGGACGGTTTTGGGATGCTGCAGATATTCCGGTGCGATCCAGGAAAAGACGGCTTTATCAAAATCGGGATAGGGATGGGATTCGTCCAGATTATTTTCGAAAACGGAGGGATGATAGGCCGGAGCTTTTTTGCCCAGGAAGTCTTCTGTAGGAATTTTTTTCATGGCTTGGCGTTAATTAATCCTTTTATTTTAGCATAAAAAGGCCGTTTTTCGAAGGCGGGAAGCCACTCTCCGCTCAATATATCCTTGACCTTTTTTGCACTCGTTGTGTCGTATACTTTCAGGCCACTTGCTTTCTGCCAAGTCATTTGCTAGACTCCCAACGCTTCTTTGTGCTTTTTGGCCAGTACCGGCCGGTTTGTACCTTCCGGGAAGCTGCCTTAAAGCTAATTTATTACTTAACCAAACAAAGATGGCTGATACAGACAACAAGTACGAGTTGATGGTGATCATCGACATGGGGATTGGACAGGCGGGTGTGGAAAAACGCCTGGAATCAATACGCAAGAACCTTTCCAAATCCGGAAAGATTTTCTTCGAGGACCTGTGGGGGGAAAGGGACCTGGCCTACAAGATGAAAGGCCATTCCAAGGGATATTACGCGGTTTTCGATTTCAGTTTCGAACCCGACAAGCTGAAGGAACTGGAAACAGGTCTGCGGTTGGATACGGAAGTAATCAGACATTTGATTGTCCGTTTGCCGATCAAGTACGAACCGAAATCACTGGAGGAAATCAAGGCCACCCATCAGGAAGAACTGAAACCAAAGGAACAGGCCTGAAAGGGTGTAAATTTATAAATTATCTTTTTTTATCATGGCAAAAAACAAGTACAACAAGAAATGTCCTTTCACAGCCAATGGCGTACAGTACATTGATTACAAGGATGTTGATCTGCTGCGGAAACACGTCTCAAAATATGGTAAGATCGTGGCCCGTTATTACAGCGGCGTCAATTTGAAATATCAGAAGATGTTGTCACAGGCAATCAAGCGTGCCAGACACATGGGATTACTGAAATTCATCAGATAGGATTGACTTCCCCCTTGACAGATTATTGATTTTTTTATGATTTCTGTTATGATTGGGGTTGTAGTGTTGATTTTTATAGCTTAACCAAAGACAAAAAGGGCATTAAATAAGGGAAAGCTCGCTGTTTCCAACCTCCCGGAAGATAAGGGAGGCGGCAGATAACTGAGACCAGGGAAACACAATAAATCTTAAATTAACTACCATTAGTACGACCAACAATTCACAATTAGAGAGTGCAGGTATCGGACTCTCACCCAATCTGGCAGCCAGGAAGGCCAGGCACAGAAAGGTATTTGCCGGTGCCAAAGTTTTTGAGAAACTATTCACTCCTTTCAACTTCATCGGAACCAAAGAGATCGAATTAAAGGCTCCGGCAAGACGCGTTTCAACACTTTCCACGACCGGCAAGCTATTCAGGTCCTACAGTCTGGCGGTTTTGGCCGTGTTTGCCATCGGCGCCATCAACCCTGAGAACGTTTATTCCCAGAATTCTTATTTTGCCCCCGAACTGGAGGGTGTAGAGCAGTATTATGGGGACGGACTGATGGTTGCGGCGGAAGATGGATATATCCCCAAAATCAATCCCCAAACCGAATTTTCCGACAGATCTGCCATGAACGGTCGTATCATCCATGAAGTGTCTTCGGGTGAAACAATTTCCACGATTGCGGAAGAGTATGGACTGAAGACCAATACCGTACTCTGGGAAAACGGACTGGATGCCGGCTCGACCCTGAAGATCGGACAGAAACTGGTAATCCCTCCGGTAAACGGAGTAACCCACGTGGTGGAAAAAGGTCAGGATATCAAAAAAATCGCTTCCGTCTATGGGATAGAAGCAGAGGCCATCCTCAAGCAGAACCAAATGGACGCCGGTGCTACGCTGAAACAGGGCGAAGCTCTGTTTATACCCGGCGCCAAACCTTTGCCGGCCAGAGACACTGCCACCAGAGTCGCCTCTGCGGGACGTCTGGTCTATGGAAAAGCCAATGTGGGCAGCTCAAAACTGGTAGCAGGCTCGGATATAGGTTCGAGTTCAGGTGCTACTCCGGCCAGCGGCAAAACAATGATTTATCCGACCAGAGGAAAACTGACACAGGGTTATCATCCCGGCCATTATGCCTATGATATTTCCGATACCAGCAAACCTCCGATCTGGGCAGCCATGGACGGAACCGTTATTAAGGCCTCCAGCGGCACCTATGGAGGTGGATACGGAAACCATATCATCATCGATCACGGAAACGGCCTGAAGACTCTTTATGCACATATGGAATACCTGTCTGTGTCAGTGGGAGACGTGGTTAAACAGGGACAGGTAATCGGTAAACAGGGACGCACCGGCAATGTACGCGGGCGCACCGGCATCCATCTGCACTTTGAAGTAATACAAAATGGAGTCAAAAAATCGCCGGGCAATTATTTCTAAACTTCTCTATTGGCCCAGGTTGCCTTTAGTCGGGCTGATTTGGCTGTATCAGAAAACGCTTTCCCCGGATCATGGAATACTGAGGGGCCTGTTTCCCTACGGCTATTGCAAATTTCACCCCAGCTGCTCGGAGTATGGAAAACAGTCAATTAAAAAATACGGTCTGTTTCGGGGCATACCAAAAGCAATCTGGCGGGTAATACGCTGTAATCCCTGGTCGGAGGGGGGAGAAGATAATCCATAATTGGCTTGTGGAAGCCAGCCTATTGATGTTTCAGAAAATTGGACAGTGATTTGCTTGACTTTTAGGTGTTTACATGGCATTTTAGAATTCTAACTTAATTTTCCGGATGACTTTTTCAGGAGGATACAATCGGGAGAAAACCTGGGAGGAACAGTACCGGAAATTTGGAGAAGAAAAATCCGGAGAACAGGACGGAGAAAGGGATTTACGGACCTTTGCGGAAATGTTTGAAGCAAGGGGAATGAAAGGATTCAAACCCGAGGAAAAAGCTGAACGGCGGAAGTGTTTTGAGTCAACCGGCAGACGCTATCCGGAAAACCCCGAAAGTTCACTGGACCTGCATGGTCATACGACTGAAGAAGCCAAAGTCCTGCTGGACCGGTTTATTCAGGAAAGCCGTGAAATGGGGCATATTTTTGTAATTGTGGTGACCGGCATCGGCAGAAACAGCGAGGGCGGCGTCAGCAAATTACGACCAATTGTGGTTGAAAAACTCAATCAAATGATGAAGAATCATCTGGTCAGGGAATACTGCACCGCCGCCCTCCGTCACGGGGGATTCGGCGCAATCTATGTTTATTTAAAATAAAAAATGTCATATCTACAGGCTTTATTACTCGGTATCCTGCAGGGAATAACCGAATTTCTACCCATTTCCTCGTCAGGCCATCTGGTGCTTTTCCAGGGACTGCTGGGACTAAACGATGCCGTGGCACTGAAGGCTTTTGACATTGCCGTTCATTTTGGGACTTTGATGGCCATACTGATCTATTTCCGCCGGGACATAGTGGAGCTGCTGCGGGCTTTGTGGTTGTGGATCAGGCCTTCACGCAAGCCGGTGGAAGGGCTGGAAATGGCCAAAAATCTGCAGTCCGAACAGAAACTGATTATCACCCTGATTATTGGCACGATCCCGGCGGTGGCAGTGGGATTTTTGTGGGGAGACTGGCTGGATGAACATTTTCTGGCTCCCCTGCCTGTCTGTCTGATGCTTTTTCTAATTGCTCTGGTCTTTTTACTGGCCGAATATCTTTATAAAAAACGCCGGAGCCACAGGGCGAGTTTTTCTCATCTGGACGGGCTTTTGATCGGTCTGGCACAGGCGCTGGCCCTGGTACCGGGAGTGTCACGGTCGGGAGCGACCATTACCACCGGACTTTTTCTGGGAATTGAGAGGGAAAAGGCGGCCAGGTTCTCGTTTTTACTGGGGTCGGTCGCCATGGTGGCCGCCACGGCTTTTGCGGTTTTGAAAGTGGCCAAAGGAGAATATTCCATGCCTTCCACGGACATTCTGCTGATCGGAATTGCCAGTTCCTTTGCCGCCGGTTGGCTGGCCATCAGTTTTCTGATGAATTATCTGAAGAAACATACTCTGGCTGTTTTTGCCTGGTACAGAATAGCAGCCGTGCTGGTATTCTTAGGCTGGTTCTATTGGTTGTCCGTCTAAACATCAGGAGGCGGGTGGTTACGTGACCAACTATTCGGCGTTGGCGCAGTTTCCGGTTTGTTGAAGTTCAATTTCAGGTCGAAATACTGATTTATTTTTGATATGATCCGGGCGTCGGCATCAATATTATGAATAAGCAACCCATCAAGGCCTCCATAGTTATTCTGGATTTTCTAAAAAGCAAACGTGTCTGTGAAAACGTCGAAAGCATTCACAGGCAGGTAACGGATTTTGAATTCGAAATAATTATTGTTGATAATTCCTGTAATGCCGCCAACGCTGAAAAGCTCAATACACTGAGGAAATTCGAGGACGTAACGATTCTGACTAATCAGAAAAATCTGGGTTATATACGCGGAAATAATCAGGGTGTGAAACTGGCACGGGGAGAGTTTTTGCTGATAGTAAATCCGGATATCATCTGGCCGGAAAAAGACATCCTGAAGAAGCTGGTGGACTATATGGAAAAACATCCGCGGGTCGGCATCTGTGGTCCCCAGCAGATCAATGACAATTCCGGGAAAGTAGCCATGACGGTACGGGCCTTCCCCAAACTGTTTTTACAGGTGGCACGGCGGACCTTTTTGCGCCGGCTGCCGCTGGTCAAAAAATGGGTTGCCTATGATGAAATGCAGCATCTGGACTATTCCAAAACCCAGCCGGTGGACTGGCTGCAATCCTCCTTCTGGATCATGAGAAAATCACTCTGGGACAAGCTGGGAGGTCTGGATAAGTCCTATTTTGTTTTTATGTCGGACCCGGAAATGTGCTGGCAATGCTGGAAAGCCGGCTATGAAGTTGTTTATTATCCGGAAGTCCGTGTGCACGCCGACGGCCGCCGCGTCAGTGAGGGCGGTTTCCTGGCCTTCTTTCAGAAATGGACGTTACGACAGCACGTCAAAGATGCATTGATTTATCAGCTAAAGCATCTGTTCAGAAAGAATCCGCGTCTTCGACAGGTCTAATAATGGGACCGGCGGATATTGTCGGCCAACAACGGGGCAACGGATAGAATCATCATATTGGATAATTTTTTTTCGGGAGAGAGCGGAACAGTGTCTGTGAAAATAATTTCTTCCAGTTCCGCCCGCTTTATTTTTTCAATTGCTGATCCGGTAAGAAGCGGATGGGTGGCTACGGCATATATTTCCTTGTTTGCTCCTCTTTCCCGTAAAGCCCTTACGGCATTTTCGATGGTGCCGAAAGTATCAAACATATCATCCCAGACAATACAGGTCCTTCCGGCAATATCACCTATGACATCGGTGACTTCTGAAACATTGTCAGCCGGCCTATGCTTGTTTATTACTATAATTTCCCCTGCTGTTCCGATGGTCAGGTTGGAGACATAACGAATGGTCTTGGCTGCACCGGTATCGGGAGCCACCACAATGGGATCTTTGAGTCTTTTTTTATTAAGATAATCCACCAACAATCTGGTCGCATAGATATTATCAACCGGTTTGCGGAAAAAAGCCGATTCCTGTCTGGAATGAAGATGCACGGCGGAAATCGAATCAGCACCGGCGGCTTCAGTCAGAATAGCCATTAGCTGAGCAGCCACTGATTTCCGGTATTCATCTGAATCCGGTGAAGACTCACTGTCATCACGGGCATAGCCGAGATGCGGTATGACTGCATGTATCCGGTCTGCCTTATTCCTTCGCAGGGTGTGTATCATTATCCAAAGTTCCATCAGATCCGTATTCAGAGTTTCTTTACCAGGCCTGCAGGTTTGAACGACATAGGCATCACTACCGCGAACCGAGTCGGGCAGTCTGACCTTGTTGGATCCGTCAGAAAACTGCCCCAGCATAACCGGATCCAGTTCTGTCCCCAGTTCTTTGGCAATGCCGGCGGCCAATGCCGGATGCGATGATCCGGAAAAGATTTTAAGGGGACGTTCAGACATGAAAATTTAAATTATTTACAGGAAAACTTTATAGACTGACGCTGCAAAATAACAATCGGAAAATATGACAAATGACTGTACCGGAATAGAATATGGCTTGCTGCAAGCAGTCTGATTGTTTCGAATTAATGATGTAGCAGGATCTTATTCCAGTTAACCTTGTTTATCTCAGGTCTCGCCCCATTCCTTCTCCGGCAGTCTGTAATCTGGCAATCTTTTCCTTTACTCCCGTAAGGCCATCTTCAAAGACCTTGATAAATTCCATCATAGCCATGCTTTCAATGAAGGCCCCATCGAGTTTATTGACGGCAGTTTGTACCGGCGAGGAAATCCGCTCGAAGGGCAGACGATTAGCCGGAGCCTTGATTTTGCCCTGCTGATCAGAAAAAGGCCTGGCAATAGCAACCATCTCCTCATAGCATTTTTTCAGCATTAATAAAGCGGCGAGATCTTTCCCGGCGGCCGTGAGCACATCTTCCTGGTCTTCCGAAGCCGACTCGCCAAGTCTCAAGGAATTTTTGGAATCGTCCAGGCCCATGTTGGAGGATTAAACGGTGATAGTAGGGCCGGGAAGGGAACCTGATGGGGCAACTGCTGCCGGTTGAGGTTGAATTGCAGGTTGAACCGCTGTTTGGGCAGATGTTTCAGCCAAAGTTGCAACCGGGGCGGCCGACACAATCGGTTGTGGCTGGGCCGGTTGGAGAGGGATCTGCTCTACCGGAGTCTGGGCAGGTGTGACCAGCTGCTGCGGAACAGGTGTAGCAGTAGTACCGGAGGTGGCGGCGATTTGTTGGGTCAATGCCTGATGCAGCCAATCCTGGCCGGGGCTGTTGGGAGTGGTCTGAATAGCTACCGGCATGGATTCCGTACCGGGAACCACTGTGGCAGGCGTAACTGGGGTTGCGTACAGAACCGCGGCGGTCATTTCCATGGCTGCCGGGGCTGCCGTGGCAGCAACCGGAACCAATACCGGCATGACCGGCACGGCATGGCTGGAATCGGTGGACATTGCTTTATATTTTGCTTTGAGAGTCTTTACACGTGCCGACATCTCGGCCTGATTGACCTCGGCTTCATCTCCTTTGTCCATCTTGATGGTTTGAATTGGGTACGGGATATCGAATCCGGCCTCTTCATAGGCCTTGGTGAGATCCATGATGACACGATTT
This sequence comes from Candidatus Altimarinota bacterium, assembly GCA_963677745.1. Classification (GTDB taxonomy): domain Bacteria; phylum Patescibacteriota; class Gracilibacteria; order UBA1369; family UBA1369; genus UBA1369. The sequence goes on along the minus strand of OY782391.1, from coordinate 952,157 downwards.
TTTACTTTGACAAACTTTCCACCCTTGGAATCAATCCAGACATTGATGTTGAAATCGATGGTCGAATCACCCCAGGCGGTAAAAATCACGCTGGGTTTGGGTTTTCTAAGTACCCAGGGAATGCTTTTAACAACTGCCAGCGTCAACTCCATCACATCCTTGAGATTAGATCCATATCCCACCCCCATGGCGAAAGTCATTTTGCGGTAGGGATTGGAAGTTTTGCTGATAACCACATTGGAAAAAAGTTCCGAATTGGGGACGATCACCTTGGTGCCGTCGAAAGCCCGTATGATGGTCGCACGGGTTTGAATCTCTTCAATTCTCCCGACCACGCCGCCCATGGAAATGACATCCCCGATGGTGTAATGATGCGAAGCCAGAATGAACATTCCGGAGATCAGATTCATAATAATGTCCTGCAGGGCAAAACCCAGTCCGAACGCGCCGGCGGCCACAATCGGCTTGAGATCGATGCCCACGATGCTCAGAGAAACTGTAATACCGATAATCAAAACGCCAAAGAAGGCGGACCGTCCTGCCACAATTTTCACCTCTTTATGCTCCTCCTCAATCCCCTGTTCGGTCAGTTTTGTTTCCAGAGCCTTTTTAACTCCCACTGCCAGAAGGTAACTAAAAAAACCAACCACAATGGCGGCAATCCAGAGGGGGATGGAAGCAATAAAGTTTCCAATCAGTTTGGTCAGCTCACCACCTGTACTGCTGGCAACTTCACCGGCTTTATCTGTAGCGGTTTGGGCCTGTGCTACGGCAATTCCTAGAATTTGATTGAGAAGCGGCATCCTTGATTGGTTGAGATATTCATTAAATTATACCAAAAAAGCCACTTTTCTTCAACCGCATATATTTGGAAAAGCCCTTGAATAAGTTAATAATCTGGTTCGAAATATTTATTAATCCAACAAATTATGGAAATTACTCTGATAGTGGTGGGGGTAATTTTGATTTTGTCCTTTGTCAGACAGGTAAATCAATATGAGAGAGGCATTGTGCTGACCATGGGCAGATATTCATCGACCAAGCAGCCCGGATGGAGGCTGATCATCCCTGTTTTCCAGTCCATGCAGAAGGTGGACATCCGTATCAAGACGGTGGACGTACCTGAGCAGGAAGCCATTACCAAGGATAATGTGCCGATTGGTATCAATGCCGTTATTTACTACAAGGTGTCAGATCCTCAAAAGGCAATTCTGGATGTGGAAAATTTCTATTATGCCGTCAGCCAGCTGGCCCAGATTACCATGAGAAACGTGGTTGGTTCTGTAACACTGGAAGAGCTGCTCAGAGACCGCGATTCCATTTCCCAGACTATTCAGCAACTGGTGGACAAGGCTACTGTAAACTGGGGCGTACAGGTTGAAGATGTCGATTTGAAAGACATTGCCATACCTCCGGATCTGAAAAGAACAATCTCCAAAGTTGCTGAAGCCGAAAGAGAAAGAAAAGCAGCTATCATACGTGCTGAAGGTGAAGTGGTTGCAGCCAAGAGTATTGCAGAGGCAGCTGAGTTGATGGTCAAATCCCCTGGCGCTCTGCACATGAGAACTCTGCAGTCAATCAACGATATTTCCTCCGATCAGTCCAACACCACCATCTGGATGGTGCCGATCGAAGTACTGAGAGCAGTGGAATTGGCAGGAGATTATTTGAAGACGAAGAAATAATCCGGAATTTTATTTCGAAGAATGAAAAGCCTTTGGAAACAGGGGCTTTTTTAGTCAAAATTTGAGCCAGCTGGCAATTACCATTACTATTCCCGCTCCCAAGAGACATCCGGCCATTTTTCCAACCGCCGATTTCAGCAGGGTTCTTTCTTCCGAAATTGCCTTATTTCTAAGATTTTCTGCCCAGTGCCCTTCAAAAACACCAGCTATGCCATCGGTAAGAGCATTGCCGACAACTCCCCCCAGAATAGCACCGGTTACTCCGGCAAAATGCGCTCCGAAAATTGCCAGAATCGCTAAAATTCCATTATCTATAAGGCCAAAAATAATATCCGGCTGCACTGATCTGACGGGAATCTTAAAAGGTGCCAAAGACAACAAACAGAGAACTGATAAAGCAATCAGGATGTAACCGATCCATTGATTGTCATGGACAAAGAATAAACTGATAGCCGAAATGACGATACAAAGTGCGATTACATTGATAATGGATAGAACCAGTGTTTTGTGCATAAATGCATTTAGCTCTTCAGAAAATCTCCGCCGGCTTTGTCTTCCGGAAGTTCTTCTTCGGCTTCCTCCACTTCTTCCTGCACGCCGGCATATTCGGTGCCGTAACTGGTGGTGGAGGCCAGGAAATCGTTGCCCCAGTTGATGTAATACCAGTAATAAATCATAGCCAGACAGGCCTGGAAAAAGCCAATGGAGGCCCAAGTGATGGGTAATGCGGCAAACAGCAGCACGGTGGCGCTCTTCATCATCTGAAACAGAAACAGATTAACGGCGGTGGCGACCAAAACTCCGATCACAGTGGTATAAACTGCCAAGAGCGGATATTTTTCATCATTGAGAATTTCCATAATCAGGGCGCTGGAAAGCGAGACCATCACGATCTGCAAACCGGCGGCAAAAGCGGAAAGTTCCAGATTGGAAGTGGAAGTAGTGAGATAAATGGGGGCGGTAAAGGCAAAAATGATCAGGTTGACGATGAAAATCTGGTAGATGGCGGTGACGATGCGGGGGTAGCGCAGCCTTTCGGTATAGGAGAGCAACCAAGGGGTTAAAAGGCTGGAGATAAGCGTAGTGGCGAAAATCATAGCCATCAGAATAACGATAAAAATCGGATTAACCGATTCTCCGGTTGCTTCGGCCGGGCTGAGTACAGGCTGTAAAACGGATGAACTGGCCAGAAAGATCAGGAGCAGGATGAGAGATCCGAAAATTCCTCCGCACAGTCCCATAAAAGTCTTGGCGAAAAGCGTAAACAGGGAAACCTGGCGGGGACCATAGGATTCGGCCTGGGGAGCGCCGGCAGTCTGCTGAATGGGAGCCTGAACATAGGTCTGGTTCAGCGGCATCTGCTGCTGATACTGTCCATCGTTAAAAACGGCTTGCTGAGGGCCAGTCTGCGGTTGCTGCAACTGCTGATCAGGATAAGCAGAAGGCTGGGGATTTTGGTTTTGGTTGTTGTTTTCCTCCATAGGATTTCAATTTGGTCTTTTTATTTTATCATAAAACACGATCAGAAGGAAGACGGCAATTGTAATAAAACTGTCGGCCAGATTAAAAACAGGCCATTTCCCTACTGCAATAAAGTCAATCACATACCCCAGTCTGATCCGGTCAATCAGGTTTCCCAGTGCTCCGGCGGCCAAAAGACCGATCACCAGCAGGGAGGGTAATTTTTGCAGATCCAGTGTACGGAAGAGATAAAAAATTATTCCCCCGAATAAGGCAATATTAAGAAAAAGCAGCAGCGGATAAGGCAGGTTGATGCTGAAGGCAATTCCGGTGTTATGTTCGATGCTCAGGCTGAACATATTTTCCAGAATGATCAGAGGTTTTTCCAGAGCCTGGCTGAGCAGTATTTTAGATAGCTGATCCAGAAACACCCCGTCAAAAATGAAGGAATAAAGCAGTATGAATCGATTTTGGGGTGTGATCAACGGCATGGCCATAAAGTAGCAGATAGAAAGCCGCTCTTTCAAGCTTAGTTGATTGCTTTTGGCAGACCCATTTGTTAGTATTCGGGGGCTTTTAACCGGCTCTATGAAGTTGTTGGCGGCCAAAAAATCACATCGTGAAAGAAGCGGCGGCAAGAAGGTGGACGGAATCCTGCTGGCCATTGTAATTATACTGATGGTTTTCGGACTGGTGATGATTACCAGTATCGGCGTGCCCAAATCAATACAGCTGTCGGCCCCCAACGTCCTGTATCCCAATTGCGATGACACCGGAGTGGACTGCTATCTGCTGTTCAGGAATCATCTGATCAGGCTGTTGATCGGTTTTGTGATGATGGTGATCATGGCAAAAATCAGCTATAAATTCTGGAAGAAAACCGCGCCTTTCTGGATGGTTGTGACGATCCTCGCTTTGCTGGTAGTACTCTTTATCGGCTCGCGCTACACCACTTTTGCCAGGTCCTGGCTGATTCTTTTCAACACTTCTTTCCAGCCGACTGAATTTGCCAAATTGTTTTTGATATTTTATCTGGCCAGCTGGATGGATAAAAAGCGCGACTCGATTAAATCGTTGCAGAACGGTTTTTTGCCTTTTTGCGTGATTCTGGGGGCGTTGCTGCTGCCGATCCTGCTGCAGCCGGATCTGGGGAGCTCGCTGGTGATTGCGATGATAGCCACAACCATGTTTTTTGTGGCGGGTGCCAGAATCAGGCATCTGTTGCTGGGATTTTTAATTGTCGGTTTTGCCAGTTTCGTACTGCTGACCAATCTGCCCCACATCAGGGACCGTGTGACGGCCTTTGTGGCCAGTGATGTCAGCTGCAAGGAGGATTTCTGCTGGCAGACCGAACAGGCCAAGATTGCCGTGGGGAGCGGAGGATTCTGGGGCAAAGGCCTGACGCAGGGAGTACAAAAATCATACTGGTTGCCGCAGGCCACCGATGACTTTATTTTTGCCGCGTCAGCCGAGGAACTGGGCTTCTGGCGCATCAGCCTGGTGGTGCTGGCTTTCGGGCTGATTGCCTGGAGAGGCTACCTGATAGCCAGGGGCGCGGAAAACCGTTTTATCCAGCTGACCGCCATCGGACTGACTTCCTGGATTGTTTTTCAGGCATTTATAAATATTGCGGTAAACATCGCCCTGATGCCCGTGACCGGTATTACGCTCCCCTTTATCAGCTATGGCGGCTCGTCCCTGTTGTCGGTACTGGTGGCGACGGGAATACTTTTGCAGCTATCTAAACATTCCGATTATGAGAATTATAGTGGCAGGAGGCGGCACGGGGGGTCATATTACTCCCAATATAGCGCTTCTTGAGACATTACAGGCCAGAGTCGAACAGCCGGAGATTTTGTATATCGGTTCCGCCGGCGGACTGGAAAAAGATCTGATTGTAGCCAGGGGCTGGCCGTTTAAGGCCATCAGCTGCGGAAAACTGCGGCGCTATTGGAGCCGTGAAAATTTTACGGATTTTTTTAAGACCCTGCGCGGGGTAATTCAGAGCATCGGGATAATCCGGAAATTCCGGCCCGAAGTAATTTTCTGCAAGGGAGGTTATGTCAGCCTGCCGGTGGCGATTGCTGGAGGATTGCTCCGCAAACCGGTGGTGATCCATGAATCTGATCTGGAAATGGGGCTGGCCAATAAAATTGCCGCCAAATTTGCCAGAATTATCTGCGTATCGTTTATGGAAACAGCCCATAAACTGGCTGCGGACAGACGGGTCCGGCTGACCGGCAATCCGATCCGGGCCGAACTGCTGCAGGGAAACGCTTCCGCCGGCTTCAGTCTGACCGGATTCTCCCCCCGCAAGAAAGTAATTCTGGTGATGGGCGGCAGCCAGGGTGCCCAATTTATCAACGGACTGATCGCCTGCAACCTGGACGCCATACTGAAAAAGTACCAGCTGGTCCAGGCCTGCGGAAAAAACAATTTGCCCGCCAATCCGGAGCGTGAAGGTTATTTTGTCAGGGAATTTCTGGGTGACGAATTGAAAAATATTTTTGCCATAACCGATCTGTTTATCGGCCGGGCGGGAGCCAATTCACTGTCGGAAATCGAAGCCCTGGGCTGGCCGGCCATCCTGATTCCCCTTTCTGCGGGAAGCCGCGGGGATCAGATTAAAAATGCCGAATCGTTTGCCAAACATCATCCGGCCAAAGTACTGAATGAAGATAAGATCGATTTTTCCAAATTTGATTTATTGGCAGAAATAGACAATATTCTGATGACACCTGTAAACGGAAAAAAGACGGCACTGAACAATGCTGCCGAAAAAATAACCGATATACTTATCGAAATCAGTCATGGCAAAAGTCAGAAAGCTTAAAATCGGCGTCAACGGATGGTTTTTTACAAAACAATTTACCGGAATCGGGCGTTACTGCATCAATACGTTTTCCGAGCTGGCCAGATTCTATCCGGAGTTCGATTTTCTGATTGCTATTCCCGAGCGTCTGGATGAGGATGTCGATAAAAGCCTTCGTTATCAGGACAATCTGCATTTTGAACTGTTGCCCGAGAATTCTTTTCTGAAAAAACTGGGCGCGGGATTTTCCAAATCGCACTGGGAAAGAAAGATCCTGCACAAATTTTTCCGGGAAAACTGCGTGGATCTGGTCCATCTTCCCTATCCCTCTCTTTATAAAAAACTGGAAAAAGTACCGATTACGGTAACCGTACACGACACCATCCCCTGGACCGACACACAGTATCTGCATCGCGGATTGCTGAGCGGAATCTATAACAATTGCACGCTGAAAAAATGCCGGCAGGCCGATTTTTTGTTTACCGTTTCAGAAAATTCCAAAAAAGAAATTCTGGCACTGGGAGGTTTCAACAAGGAAAAACTGGCGGTGATTTACAATGCCAGTGAATTTGACGAGGCGCCCGAGTTTTCTGAAAATGACATCAGTAAACTTCTGGAACGGCTGGGGCTGCAACCGGAAGATAATTTCCTGTTTTATATGGGGGGATATGATCAGCGGAAAAACGTGCAGAGACTGGTTGATCTTTATACTGACGAAATTGCCCCGCTGTCAGACCTTAAACTGGTGCTGGGAGGGGGAAGCGTACTCAACAACAACCTGTTCAGGGAGATCGTTATGGATCAGGAAAAATGGGAGAAAATAATCATCCGTACCGGTTTTCTGACTAACAGCGAACTGATCATGCTTTACCGCCAGGCTTGGGCCTATTTCTCCCTGACTACCAGGGAAGGCTTCAATCTGCCCCTGCTGGAATCCCTGATGCTGGGCTGTCCGGCTCTGATCAGCGAACTGGCGGTGCATCGTGAAGTGGCGGGAGATACACCGGTTTTTCTTGATATGAAAGCCGATAATAGCCAAATTGCCGAAACTGTATTAAATTTGTATAATAGTTTCGATTCCTATCAGAAACTAAAAAGACGAACTGCCGATTTCAAGCGGCAAAACAGGGACAAATATTCCTGGTCCAGGTCGGCGCGGCAAATCGGCGAGATATATTTAAACCTTATAAAATAATGGAATTTACTCCACTTTCCAACCTGCTGATTACCCTGGTCATTCTGCTGTTGGCCGCGTCTGTATTTATAATCCTGCAGCTAAAAAACCTTCAGGCGCAGATCGAAAAACTCTCTTACCGTCTGTATTTTGAAATGACCAGGAAATCCGATCTGATACCGCAATTTCTGGGAAAGATGGCCGCCTATCTGGAAGGAGACCGGTTTGGGGAAATCATCAAACTGCGTCAGCAGACGATGCAGATTAACGAATGCGGCAAAACCAAAAAAGAACTGGAAAATAGTCTCTGGGAAAAATTTGAAAGTCTCAATAAGGAGGTTCTGAAACTGTCCGAGACCAAAAAAGACATGCTTTTACTGACACTGGAAAAAGAAAAAAAAGAGGCCGAAAACAGAGTCGATAAAATCCAGACAACCTATAATCAACAGGTTCAAAAATACAATGCGATTGCCGGAAATATTCTGGTAAAACCACTCCGGCTGCTGATTAAAGTAAGGACTTTCGAAACCTTCTAATTGGCTTACCTTCTTCATTTTCATCGATTCTGGTAAAAAACTATTGACGGTGAGTGTTTACTCACCTATACTTGGCTTGAAAGTTAGCCCAAGAAAAATAAATGGAAAATATACTTACCGAAAAACAGGAGGCCTTACTAAATTTCATCGAGCAGTACCAGCTGGAAAACGGCGGCTCTCCCACTATCCGCGAAATGAGGGAATATTTCGGAGTCAGTTCTGACAACAGCATTTTAAAATTACTGAAGGCTCTGGAAGAAAAAGGAAAGATTGTCAAAGACGAGGGACACCGGGGCATTAAACTGCTTTCCAATATCAAAGAGAGACTGGAAAAAGGGGCTTTACGACTGCCGCTGCTGGGCACAATCCCGGCCGGTAATCCCGTAGCCAGCGAAGAACATATAGATACCTGGATGTCGGTGGGGGAAGATTTTGTCCTGGGCGGAAAACAGTCATTTCTGTTGAAGGTCACGGGAAACAGTATGATTAACGCCGGCATACATGAGGGGGACATCGCAGTGGTTTGTTCGGATCTGGTGCCGCGAATCGGAGACACAGTAGTCGCCCTGGTGGATGGACAAAGTACCATTAAGACCTATAGGGAAAAGGAAGGTCGGGTGGTGTTGCATCCGGAGAATCCGGAATATGAAGACATTTACCCTGAAAACGAATTGTGCGTTCAGGGAGTAGTAACGGGAATTTTCCGCTACTACAAAAGATAGGAGCCTGTTCTGAGAAGAAGGAGTATCAAAAATGATTTTTATCAGGCGTATTTGTTGTAATTAAAATTTATTATTTAAACTCCAAAAACATGTTAACAATCATCATCAAAAAGAGTCCTGCCGCCAGGCTGTTCGACAGAATGCCGATGCCCCGTCCACGTCTGCGCCAGATGAATGTTTCCCGCAAGACCCTGGCCGCTTATTCCGTACCGGCTTTCCAGAGGAAAGTTTCACGCATCAAATAGCCAATTATCGGCAAACAGATTTTATTTAAATTAACCGCTAAAAAATATGACACCACTACAAATAAAAAATCTGGTCAGCAGCATCCGAAACGCCGGCAAAAAAAATCTAATCATCCGCATTAATACCAATAATTTCCGCAAAGGACTGGAAGATTCACGCTTGCTGCTGCAAAAGATGGAGCGGGAAATGAGAATACAGAAACTGGAGCTGGCTGTTAAACGCTTAAACATAAACAGATCCTGGCTATGAATCAAAGACAAAAAGCAGTGGTGGCCGTCCATCTGATACTGGAAAATGACGGGAAAATACTTCTTTCCAGGCGGTTCAATACCGGCTATGAGGATGGTAAATACAGCGTGGTGGCCGGGCACGTCGACAATGACGAACGGGTAAAGTCGGCGATGGCCAGAGAGGCTTATGAGGAGGCGGGTATTGTCATCGACGAAAGCCAACTGGAGGTTCTGCACATCATGCACAGGAAGGCAAATGATCTGAGAGTGGATTTTTTTCTGAAAGCCGGCGAATGGGAACGCGCCCCGCGCAATCTGGAGCCCCATAAATGCGACGATCTGAGATGGTTCCAGACCTCCGATCTGCCACAAAATGTCGTTCCCTATATACGTTTTGCTCTGGAAAATATTGCCCGGGGAAACCGTTACAGTGAATTTGGCTGGTGATTGACAGATTGGGATGTGTATTTTTTGAAATTGAATAGAGGCTTCGGCAATAGGATTTTTGGGCTTATTTGCTATGATGCGTTTGCGTATATCCTAATTTGAGGAAAGTGGCCGAGCTGACGCCGATGATGCGACAATACAATGAGATTAAAAAGCAGGTGCCGGACGCAGTGCTATTTTTCCGGTTGGGTGATTTTTATGAAATGTTTGGACAGGATGCGTTGGAGGCCTCCGAAATATTGGGAATAGTACTGACCGCGCGCAACAAAGGTGACAATAAAATCCCGATGTGCGGGATACCTTATCATGCGGCCGCCAACTATATCGCTAAACTGACCAGGGTCGGGAAAAAAGTGGCCATTTGTGAACAAGTAAGCGATCCGGCTCTGCCGGGTATTGTGAAGAGGGAAATAATCCGCATAGTCACCCCAGGAACCACCCTGGATGAAAATGTACTGGAGGAAAGATCCTCCAATTATCTGGCGGCTGTCGCGACCGACGGGGCGGAATGGGGTCTGGCAATGGTGGAAATCAGCACCGGCGAATTCAGAGTGGAGACTTTGGCCGATGAAACGCTGCTGCTGGCAGAATTTCAGAAATTCAAACCTAAGGAAATTATTTTTCCGGAAGGAGAAGAAAAAACTTTTTTGGAAAAAACCGGCAAAATTTACCGGGATGCCTTCTGGCACGCCGAGCGTTTACCGGAAGACTGGGAAAATCAGGCGGAAATTCATTTCGGCACTTTGGAACTGGACAGCCAGCGTTTGAAAATTCCCGAAAAGAAGGCAATGGGACTGGCCTTAACCTTTCTGGCGGGAACACAAAAAGCGGAGGTCGGCAGTTCTAGTTTGAGACATTTAAAAACGCTTACAAAAGCGACTGAAGCCCGTCTGGTCCTGGATGAAGCAACCATCCGCAATCTGGAAATACTGGAAAATCTGAGAGAGAAAAAAACGGAAGGCTCATTATTGTCGGTACTGGATAAGACAGTGACCAGCAGCGGCGGCCGTTTGATGAAAAAAATATTGATAGAACCTTTGGCCGATCTGGAAGCAATCCAGGAACGGCAAAGCATGATTGATCTGCTGATGCAAAAACAGCAATTAATTCTGGACTGGCGGCTGCTGCTGAAATCAGTGCTGGATATTGAACGGATGCTGGGCAGACTTAATCTGGGCAGCGGCAACGGACGCGATTTACGAGGTCTGGTCGCATCTTTTTACGGCCTGTCCGGTCTGAAAGATTCCCTGTCGAAGGAGGGCGGGACACAGTTTGCGGGAATCGGCAGCCGGATCAATTTGCTGCCGGAACTGATCGGAGAGTTGAGCCGGGCGGTGGTTGAGGAAGCTCCGTTTTCAGTGAGGGAGGGTGGGATTATTTCCACCGGATATAACGCAGAACTGGATGAATTGCGAAATATCAGTCATGAAGGCAAAGGTTATATACAGGCATTGCAGGCACGCGAGATCGCCAGGACCGGCATCAATTCGCTGAAGGTCAGATATAACCGGGTGTTCGGTTATTATATTGAGATCAGCAATACCAATCTGGCCCAGGTACCGGCGGATTATACCCGCAAACAGACACTGGCCAACGCCGAACGCTTCACCACCCCGGAGCTGAAAGAATATGAGGGAAAAGTTCTGACGGCCGAAGAAAAAATACTGGAACTGGAATTCCGGCTGTTTGAAAAACTACGCCTGCTGGTACTGGAAAAAACCGATGAGATTAAGCAGAGCGCGGCCGCGGCGGCTTACCTGGACGTGCTGGTTTCACTGGCTCTGGCGGGTTGGGAGAATCGCTACACGCGGCCGCGCGTCCATGACGGTTTTAACCTGGAAATAAGCGGCGGACGGCATGCGGTGATAGAAAAATTAAATTCCCAGGACAGCTTTGTAGCCAACGATACCGTTCTGACTGCGGAGCAACGACTGCTTTTAATTACCGGCCCCAATATGGGCGGAAAATCCACTTATCTGCGGCAGACGGCGCTGATAGTTCTGATGGCGCATCTGGGCATGTACGTGCCTGCCGACAGGGCGGAAATCCCCCTGGTGGACAGAATTTTTACACGGGTCGGGGCATCGGATAATCTGGTCAAAGGGCAAAGTACTTTCTGGCTGGAAATGGAGGAAACCGCCACTATTTTAAAACATGCCACGGAACGGAGTTTGCTGATTCTGGATGAAATCGGCCGGGGCACCTCCACTTTTGACGGCGTCAGCATTGCCTGGGGCGTGATGGAGTTTATCCATGAAAAACTGAAGGCTAAAACCTTGTTTGCCAGCCATTATCATGAGTTGATCAAGCTGGCCGATACTCTGCCGAGAGCCTCTAATTTCAGCGTGAAGATCAAAGAAACCGAGGGGAACGGTCTGGTGTTTTTGTACAAAGTCGGGCCGGGCGGGGTGGACAGGAGTTACGGGATCGAAGTGGCACGGCTGGCCGGTCTGCCGGAGGCTGTGATTGCCCGGGCCAAAGAAATTCTGGCCGATCTGGAACTGGAAAATATCGGTACCGGGCAACAGAGTTTTGAATTTACCGGAGTGTCCGCGCGGATTCCGTTGACCAACAATTCGATATTTCAGCCTGCGGAGCAGCCAACGCAGCAGCCGTCACGAAGCCATGCCGGACTGGAGAAACTGCGCAATCTGGACCTCGATCAGTTAACCCCTCTGGAAGCGCTGAACCGCCTGCACGAATTGAAAAAATCTTTGGACGAATAAATTTATTTAAAAATAAAATGGGCAAAATTGCCTTGCTGCCTGAACAACTAATCAATCAAATCGCTGCCGGGGAGGTGGTGGAAAGACCCGCTTCGGTGGTTAAAGAGCTGCTGGAAAATTCCATTGATGCCGGCGCCCGGAAAATTGTCGTAACGGTGCGGCAGGGAGGCGTTGGTTTGATGCGGATCAGTGATGACGGTTGCGGAATGTCGGCGGAAGATGCTTTGATGTCACTGGAGCGGCATGCCACTTCCAAAATCAGGACTCTGGAAGACCTCAATGCCATCCGGTCGATGGGATTCCGCGGGGAAGCCCTGGCCAGCATTGCTTCGGTTTCCAGACTTACTTTAAGAACCAGGAGGGCTGAAGACTCAAGCGGGACGGAACTGGTACTGGAAGGCGGAAAAATTTTGAGGGAGTCCCCCGTCGGTATGCCCGTCGGTACGGAAATTTCGGTAGCGGAACTATTCTTCAATACACCGGCCAGATTAAAATTTCTTAAATCGGAACAGACCGAATATCAGAATGTACTGGACTCGGTGATCAATGCCGCGCTGGCCACCCCGGGAATAGCTTTTAAACTGATTGAAGAAAAGCCGGAGGAGGAGCAATGGCGAAGTAAAGTGGTGCTGGATGTACCGGCCACCGACAACCTGCTGGTGCGTATTCGCGGAGTGCTGGGCAATCTGATGGCAGAGGAAATGATTGAAATTTATAACGGGGCGGTCAATCTGGGCATACGCGGATATATTGGCAAACCCCAACTTTCGCGGGCCAACCGCAGTCTGCAATATCTGTTTGTGAACGGACGTCCGATCACCTCCCACGTGCTTTCCTATGCGGTTAAACAGGCTTATCATTCGCTGCTGCCCAAGGAACGCTATCCGGTTTTTGTGATCCTGTTCGAGCTGGATCCGTCAATGGTGGACGTCAATTGTCATCCACGGAAGACCGAGGTCAAATTCAAGGACGAGAGAGAGGTTTTCAGGGTACTGACACAGTCCTGTGCCAAGGCCCTGGAAAATGCGGTAATGATGCCAAAAATGACTGCCGATAATTTTAATTATTATCAGGAAAGACAGGCGGGAACGCTTAGCGGTGCCGCTGCCGGAGCGGTCGGGACGGCGGTTGATGATCATGTGGCCAGGCCGCCGGAGTTCGCCGCATTCAAACAACCTGTAACGGAGAGTTTACAGTTCCAGTCACTGACACGACAGGAAACCGTGCAGGTAAGTATGGACATCAACAGACAGAGGGCGACAGACAGCACTGCTCCGTATGTGATGCCCGGACAAAAAATAACTCAACAGTCCGACCCGGAAACCGGCGGGGAAAATGAGATGGACAGCAACCTGATTCCCCTGGGCCAACTCAATAACAGTTTTATCCTCTGCCAGCGCGGTGCCGATCTGGTGATCATCGACCAGCATGCCGCCCATGAACGGATCCGCTACAATAAACTGATGTCGGAAGCCGAGAATGATGAAAAAGCGATACAGCCTTTACTGATGCCTATTAACATCGAGTTATCTCCTGCCGACGCCGCAGTTCTGGATGCCAACAAAGCGCTGCTGGATGAAATCGGCCTGAAACTGGAACATTTTGGCGGAAATACTTTTGCCGTGAATGAAGTTCCAAGTTTTTTGACCAAATCCAATCTGGAAAAAGTATTGTTTGGTCTGATAGATGATCTGCGGACGGTCGGTGACGGCAGTCCCGGTACTTCCGCCGATTTAAAGGCCCATAGAGGCGATTTATTCAGCCGTAAAGAGCGGGCACTCACTTTTCTGGCCTGTCGCTCGGCGGTGAAATTCGGTGACCCGTTAAGCCGCGAAGAAATTGCCGCTTTGATCGATCAGCTGAATAAAACCCGTCTGGGGCGCACCACCTGCCCCCATGGCCGGCCGATTATGGTAGTACTGGAAGAATCCGAGCTGTGGAGCCGTTTCGGGCGAAAATACACCGGCTTTTTCGAAAACGAAAAGTTCCGGGATGTTAATTGTTAGCACGCGTGAAGCGCAATAATAAATTTAAATGCCTCAAACAATTGTAATTGCCGGAAGCGCCTCACTGCGGGAGCGAGCAGAATACTGGAAAGCTTTCTGGGAAGCCAAAGATTACCAGGTGCTGGATTATCCGAAAGCCATAGCGCGCGACAATTTTCTGCGGGATTATCCGGAAGTGCATCGCAATTTTTTCCTTCAGATAGAGCAAACAGAGGTGTTTTTTGTAATGAATGAAGACAAAAACGGACAGACCGGATATATCGGAGCCGAGACTTTTGCCGAACTGACCTTTGCATTGGCCCAAAATCTGCTGCATGACCGTAAAATTGAAATTCTGCTGCTGAAAATGCCGTCGGCCGGAGTGCAGAGCCATGAGGAAATCAAGCTGTGGCTGGAGCTTAAATGGATAAAACTGGCGGAATTTAATTAACCACTACCGCTCTCATCCGGTACCGGTCGTGCAACTTGGTGGTGTATTCCAGCGCATTCTGGGAATTTTTGAGCAAAGTCAGGGAAGGTGCCACTACCAGTATTTTTTTAAGCTGGGTGGTAAACATGGAGATCTGGCGCTGGGCGGTAAAACGGTAGAGGGCAGCCGGAAACAGTTGCAGGGAATTGGGCAGTTTATAGCGGAGGGTAAACGATTTTTCCTCGCCGGGAGCCACTGACATTTGCAACAGGAAATAAGTTTTCTGCAGTTCGGCATCATGGCGGGTCAGCACTTCGGACGGGTCAATCCCGATGGCGTTTTCCAGTTCGGCGCCCAGGGGAACATAGATCTTGAGGGAAGCTTTGTTGGCGGCGTGCCCAAGAATTTCACGCAGATGGTCGGGCAGTGCTCCGAAGCCAAAATCCTTGAGGATTTTTTCCCAGCGGTAGAGCTCGGCGCCCGTCCAGTTGTGGCGCCTGGTGATGGTCAACTCGTCGGTGAGGGCGCCGGCCGGATCGATAAAAGTAGTATGGGTCAGATTCTGGGTAATGTAGAGGTCGCTTTTGTTGCCGCCGATGGAAGTGGCCAGTACCTGCAAATAGTCCTCGTCCGGTTCCAATACCGCCTGATGCGGAGTCAGTCCCAGTTTTTCAAACATCTTTTGGATCTTGGCGTCGCGCGAGTAGAAGAGTATTTTCTGGTCTTTGATTACTTTCCCCAGAGTCTGTAACAAAGTTTTGGGATCGGACCCGGAGATCAGTTTTTGCTGGAAAGCCTGAATGGTATTTTCCAGTATCTTTTTGGGCTGGTCGGCTCCGTAATATTTGGACTCAATCAGATAACTCAACATGAACTGAAAATTATTGGCGTCCAGTTTCGCCTGAAGTCCCTTCACCTCAATCGGGCCGATTTCGGCCAGCAGATCGGCGATGGCGCTTTGATTAACGGCTATCACGGTATCAACCGACGGGCCCTTGGATTTCTGCAGGAACCAGGCCGCTTTTTCGGCCGAGAGGGCAAAATCGGGGGAATAATTGCTGTCCCTCAGGCGCCACTCTTTGGTTATCATGGCAATGTCTTCGGGGGCCTCGATCTGTTCTTTGAGCTGGCCGTCATACTGATAAACATCATGAAATTCTGCTTTTTCGATCACTCCGTCGTTGACATCCACAATCAGTAAAGAGCCGATAAATCCCCCGGTCGGACGGGATTCGGTATCGTTCTGCAGTAAAATCAGATAACGGTGCGGATAACGATCTCCCAAAAGTTCCAGGATGGCCGGGAAATTGTCGGAAAGTTCATTTAAAAAGGCCGTCAAAGTGGACAGGCTGGTTTTTATTTCGGGCAGAGAGCGGCGATAATCGGCCGGCAGGACTGAGTCATCAACGTTTTCCAGATAAGCCGCGGCCGCTGACAGTTTGTCCGTGGCTGACCGGACATTGGCAAGATCCTTTTGAAGTGAATCGGTGAGGGAATTTCCTTTTGCCGCGGCGGAGTCGTTTTTACTTTTGCCCAGAGCCAGATCGCGGTTGGTCTGCAGAAACAGGTCCGGCCAAAGCAGCAGGTTTTTGGCTGAGGCGGAAAAAAGCGTACCGGCTTCAGAAATATCTTTCCCGGCACTGAGCAGGTTTTGCAGGGAACTGGAGTATTTTTCGCTGGAATAGAGGTTGGACGTTTTTAGAAAGGAGATTTTTTCCAGGGCGTTTTCAAAATCCTGACGGGCTGAATTGAAATTCTGTTCCGCTTCACCGAGACTCATTTTCTTCCCGCGGTCCACGCCGGACATCAGATTGTCGAAGCCGGAAGAGGCCGAAGATACCAGTACGGATTTAAACTGGAGGCCGGCCGTCAGTACATTGAAAAGATTTAGTCCCAAAACAATCAGCAGTCCCAGTGCAGATATCTTGATGGCCTGCCGGAATTTTTCTCCGGACGGCCGGAAGATTTTTTCGGAGGGCACCAGCATGAATTTCCGGGCAGGGCGTAAAGAGCGGACACTGTCGATCTGAAGATTTTTGTTGGCCTGCCAGATCTGATGGAGCCGGTTGTCGCGTGGTTTGAGGTTGATACTGGAAGAAGCCCGGGCATTTTGCCCGGCGGCAGCGGATTTTTTTTCAGCGGCTGCCGGGGAAACGGAAGTTTTTAAAACAATATTTTCGGTTTGTTTGACCTTTTTCAGGTCCCTGATTTGGTATTTGGCCAATTGGTTTCCGTTATTTATTTGTCGCAGACCCGGACTGCTTCCGATCTGCCTGGATTAAAATCCAATCTGGTAAGTTGAGAGTATACCAATTTCGCTGAATTTTCTAGCAACCTTCAGATATTTGAGGGGCGACAGACCTTTCAATTCAGGTATGAATCTGATCAAGCTTTCCATGTCCAGAAAATAGACCTCGGTCGGTTTTTCCAGACCGTAATCAGCCGATTCCTGTTGGGCGGCGGAAGATTTTTCCAAAATGTTTTTCACCATTGACAGTGAATCGGTAGCCAACAGAAGCTGTTTTTCGGCTTCAGCCAGCAGGTAAATACTGAAATTCGGAGAAAACTCGAGCTGATCGACCCGGTGGCCTTCAATCATAATTTCCTTTCTGGAAGGATCGGTAATTTCCGCTTTCATTTCACTGCCAACCGTTCCGTCGGGCAGGGTCATGGGGATAGGTTTGGCCAGGAATTCCGCCGCCAGTTTCGGCGCGAAATTGCGTACAATCTTGGTGAGTTTCAACAGGTCGTTTTCCGGTTGGGCGGACTCAATTAACAAACCAAAACCGGGTATTCCCCCTTTTACCGGATTGAGGGTAAACAGATAATTTTTCTGAAATAGCGGGAAGAAATCGGAGTCCAGGTTGGCCTTTTGTGACTGTGAACTAAGGGCATCCTGCAGCGCTCCCTGCAAACCAGCCATCAGCAACTGATCCAGAGAGGAACCTCCGGCCAGGTAATTCTGGAGTTTGTTTTTCTGAGCCAGAAGATTGTTTCCTCCGACCAAAAACAGACTATCCGAAGGTGCATACTTTTCCAGTTTACCGTCATAAAAATAACCGGTTTCAAACAGAGTCCGGTCGGAAAGCGCGGAGGGACGGAAAAGCGAAAGATGGCGGGCGATCAGAACGGGTTGGCCGCCTGGCCCGGTGGACAGGCGGAGAGCGACTCCTTCAGTGCCGACCAGATTAATCAGAGGAAAATACAATTTAAAAAGTGCCAGTCGGCCTGACAGAAACTGCTCATTGCGGGCCAGCGTTTGCAATAATCTGCCGCGATCCAGATAACCGAATCCCAGATTCTGTTCCGGCAGGGCTGAAGAAAGCTGATTGTAGGATGGGATCTCGCGCAGAGAGGTCAGACTGCCGGCAACCGTTTGAGCGACTGCCTGCAGGATTTCCTTGTCTTCCGACAATACCAGGAACTCTTTGGTCCAGAGTATCTGCATACTTTGGCCTTTTTTGAAACTGATCAGTTTTTGTCCGTAGTAGTCTTCATCCAGCAGAGCGTCGCCATTCGGGTCCAATAACAGTGATTCAATCCAGGCCTCGGCGGCAACCGGATCTTTGACCCCCAAAAAAATAGCCGCCCGTAAATCCTGGGCATCGGGAGTGGTCAGTATGGAAAAACCTCCTCTTCCCGAAAACCATTTTTCAAACTGTTCGCGAAAAGGAATCAGCGATTGGACAAAGGAGGAAAATTGATTGATTGACTGGTTCTGCAAAAGCAAATCCAAAGTTTGTCTGGCATCCTGCCGGCCCGGCTCCATATTAAATTCCAACAGGGCTACTGTCCGGTCGGCGGGCAATAAGCCAGCCAGTTTTTCACGCTGCGAAATTTTCTGCAGGTAGAAAAAGGCAAAAGTGGAAACCAGTACCAGTGCCAGCATCACCAGAAAAATCCCGGTTATACGGTTGCTGTTTTGTTTCTTTTGGCTTTTATGAGAGGTTTCTGTTTTGTTCATGCGACTGACTAGTCAAATTGGCGGGCGACCAATATTATGGCAGATCTTACTAATAAATCCAAGATCTTGTCCGACCAGATAAAAGTTTTCTGCCTTTTTGAAATTATTGAAACTTTTCCCTGATTTCTGGCGCTGCATGCGCCATTACTGCGGGCGCAGGTACCCGCCAGTCAGATTGAGGTAAAAGTAAAATTTTATTTATTTTTTTGTACTTTTACGAAGACCGCCGGCGGCACTTGCGGTATTCGCAAAGGTAAGATTTTCTTACGTTTATGAAGTTCGTTTGTTACAAAAACTCAACCGGACCAGCCTAGCCTGGCTGCTCAACTGAATGGCCTTTCAATACCCATTCCAGGTAATTGTCGATTTTAACTTGAACCAGATGGCCGATCTGATCGGCACTGCCGGGAAACTGGACAACCTTGTTTTCGCGGCTGCGTCCCTCACTTTCGCCGGTGGCCGGGTCGTGGTTTTCGACCAGAACTTCCAGTGTGCGCCCCACATATTCGCGGTTTTTTTCCAAAGAAATCACTTTCAACAGGTTGTTGACCGCATGCCAGCGGCGGGACTTTTCGGCGGCGGAAACATCATCGATAAAGCATTTGCTGGCCAGAGTGCCGCGTCGCTGGCTGTAACGGGCAATGTAGGCCTGGTCCCAGCGGATTTCCCGAAAGGCTTTCAGGGTATTTTCAAACTGCGCCGCCGTCTCGCCGCAGAAACCGACAATGACGTCGGTGGTGACGGCGGCGCCGGGAACGGCCTGGCGGAATTTGGCGACTTTGTTCGCATATTCTTCATAAGTATATTTGCGGTTCATGCGGGCCAAAACCTCGTTATCACCCGCCTGGATAGGCAGATGGATATGCGGACAGAGAGTTTTCAGTTCGGTGTGCGCGGCAATCAGTTCATCACCGAAATCGCGCGGATGGGGTGAGGAATATCGCAGGCGGCTCAGGCCCAGTTCAGCCAAAGCGTTGATTTCCCGGAGCAGCCTGATGAAAGGCAATTCCGGCCGCGCACCGCGGTGCGCGGGGGTCCGGACACCAGAATGTTTGCCGGATGAAATGAAATGATAATAATCAAAAAGTCCGTTTTGGCGGTCCAGGGCGGAAAGCCCGTAGGAATTGACCGTCTGGCCTACCAGCGTGATTTCCTTACAGCCGTTTTCCACCAGTTTCCGGCATTCGGCCACAATGTCCGTCAGCGGCCGGCTCTGCTCACGGCCGCGGGAATAAGGAACGATACAGTATGTACAATACTTATCGCAGCCAATCTGCAGAGGGACGGAAGCCTGAAAAGGAGAAGTATATTGAGGCTGGATTTTTAGATAGTCATCCAGACCGGTCTCATCCAGATGAGGTAATTCCAGTTGCGGTTCGGCTTCGGCCAGCACTTCCGGCAGCTTGTGGGTTTCACGGATATTAAAGACAAAATCCAGATCCTTAAGCAGTTTGAGGAGATCATCCTTGTCGGCATTGCGGGAATTTCTGGAGCTGCTTTTGCGTACCATACAGCCGGTGAGGCCAACTAATAAATTGGGACGGACTTTTTTTTGGCCAACGATGTTTTTCAACATGCCAAAAACCCGGTCCTCCCCTTTCTGGCGAATTGAACAGGTATTAAAAATGACCAGGTCGGCCTCGGCAATTTCATTGGTGCCGCGATAGCCCGCTTTCTGCAGGACGGCGGCAACGCGCTCGCTGTCGGAATAATTCATCTGACAGCCGAAAGTGATGATCTGGTATTTCAGATTATTGGTCTGGGGAGCCAGCTTGGCCCGAACGGTTTTTCCAACTGGGGAGAGTTTCATGGATGTAATATGATACCGCAGTTTTCTGCGCTTTCTGAGCCTGATTAAGTTAGCATTGCCGCTTTGCTCTGACAAGTATCAACCCCCTCCGCTTGACTTTTTTCATTTTTATGTCTAATATGCGGCCACGATGAATAATAATAACCGCCAACTCAAGATTTCCCCACAGTATATGCAGTTTGCAGGCATGACAGTCTGCGATGCATGGACTTTCGTGTGCTTATCTGGCCAGGGCGGTTTGATCACCTTTTGATCTTCAATTAAGAAATTGATTGCCAAGAACGCCTTCGCTAGACAAGCAAAGGCGTTTTTCAGCTCGGTGCGTCCTGGTGGACGCGCGCGCTTAACACCGGTTGCCTGTCTGGGACATTGAAAACCCAGGCAAAAGATTTTTGGAGGAGGATTGCCATGAATGCCAGGAACACCATCAGGTCGTTTTACTTTCTGATTGCCCTGACCAACTTCGGGGTGGCTTTCATCATCGCCACCTATGTGATGTATCTGCGGTCATACCACCTCAGCTACCTCGAGACCAATATGGTCAACTTCTGCTTTTTCGCCACCATCTTCTTATTTGAGATACCGACGGGGGCAATAGCAGATGTCTTTGGCCGCAAGATCTCGATCATCATCTCCTACCTGCTGATGGGTATAAGCATGCTGCTGTATGCCCTAGCTACAACCTTTCCCGGTTTTGCACTGGCAGAAATGCTCGGTGCAATTGCCTCCACCTTCAATAACGGCGCTTTTGAGGCCTGGATGGTGGACAGACTCAGGCAGCAGAAATACCCGGGTAAACTGCCCAACATTCTGGCGGGTGGCGAGCGCTGGAGACTGATTTCCAGCGTCGTGGGTGCCGTACTGGGGGCCAAACTGTCCGATCTGGACATGAGAATCCCCTGGGTGGTGGCCGGCGTAATCCAGCTGGTAGCCGTAGTGGCAGGTCTGATTCTGATTAAGGAGCAAAAAACCGAACGAAAACAGCTCGATCTGAGGAACTGCTTCTGCCGGATCAGAAAAACCGTCACCAGCAGCCTGTCCTTTGCCCGCAGCAGCCGCAACATCCGTTTTCTGCTGCTAACCGGGGCACTATTCTCGTTCTCGGTGACAGCCCCCAACATGCAGTGGCAGCCTTTCTTCAGCCAGTTTCTCAAGGGCTCCTCCAGCACCCCCCTGGGCTTCATCTCTGCGGCCATCTCACTGGCTCTGATCGCCGGGTCATTCTTCACAGGAAGAGTGATTCAGACCTTCAGAACCAAGAAGAGCGCGCTGGCGGCGATTCAGATCGGTACCGGGCTGGGAGTTGTGCTGACCGCTTCGATCTGCTCCCTGCCGATGGCCCTGACAGTCTTCCTGCTGCACGAGGTGGTGCGGGGACTGTTCGGCCCGATCAAGCAGTCGCTGCTGCACGAAGAAATTCCCGCAGAGAAGAACAGAGCCACGCTGGTTTCCTGCCAGTCGATGGGACAGCAGGTGGGGGGAATGCTGGGCCTGTTGTCGAGCGGCCTGCTGGTGGAGAAAGTGTCGATGTCTTTTGCCTGGGCGGTTTCCGGAATAGTGCCGATCATTGCTACCCTGTGGCTGATGAGGAACGGCCGGACGGAAAAATAACTTAAAAAGCGGGGGGACTTCACATCTCACCGCTTTTTCTTGCTTTTTTCTTGCCTTTTTCTTGATTTATGTTACTTTAACCTCTCATAATATGGTGTTATGTCGGCAAAAAATCGTAAAAAAACTCCCGGAGGTCCTGGCAAAATGAGATTAGACACTGTTCGCAAAACAGAGTCCGGCAGGGGTCCGGAACTGTTGACCGGACAGACAGGGGTGGAGCCAAGTTTGCCCCAACTCTCAGAGGGGCGGGGACGATTAAGAAATAGAATACTTTTGCTGATCGGGCTGCAAACAACCGCTGTGGGAAGCGCCTACTATCTGGCTCAGAGAGGCTCACTAGGAGTCCCAAGGGGAAATGGATCGGCCCAGGATTGCTTTTTACCCGAAATCAGACGTCAATATCAGGTGCCGGAAAAAATGAAATATGTGCCGGTGGTAATTCATAGAATTTTGCCCTCCGGGGCTGAATTCGGAGGAATTTACCAGGATTATGTCAACAGGGGTGTTCAGGGTTTGAATAAGGCTTATGCCAGAATGAATTTAGGATTTTATGTCAGTGAACTTCGCGATGTCCAGGACGATCGTGTTTTCGAGCGATATCTGGCGGAGAAGCCCCTGACCTATGACCAGTTCGAAAAGCGGCTCGAGGAACTGGCCCAAAAAAATGCCGTGGAACATGCCGTCAACATCTTCATTCTGCCCGAACTGGGTTTTGAAATGTACGGCAGTGCTTTTGGAATGGGTCTGGATCTGCTCGGACAAAAAAGCAATAACCAGATTTTCATCAGTTTTGACAACAACAATCACCCTGAAGAGTTATTTCCCCATGAGATGGGCCATATATTCAGCCTTTTCCATCCCCACCAGGATCTGCTTGCCGGGAATAAAAACTGTGACCGGACGGGAGACTTCCTGTGCGATACACCCCCCGATCCCGCCCAGTATAATGAAGACAATCAAGCCGGCTGCAAAATTGACGATCAATGCAAAGTGGTTGAATGCGGGAATCCGGCTTATATGGCCAATCCCCCGCTGGCCAACAATATGATGAGCTATTATCACGGTTGTAAGACCTCTTTCACTCCCGAACAAGAGCAGGTAATCACCTGTAATGCTCAGAGGCACAAGGCGGATTTGCTGCACGACGCGCCGGATGCAATTGGCGATATTAGCGGTAGGGTCCGCGTAAATTGTGATGCGGCCGGCCCCCAGACCATCCAGGCAGGAATCGACGAAGTGGTGAAAAAAGGCGGTGGAACCCTGCAGATTTGCGCAGGCACCTATCATGAATCGTTAACGGTTGGTGGCGTAAAAAGTACCAAATGGACTTCGGATAAATATAAAATTCAGGTAACCATTGAGGCCGCCAGGGATGAACGGGGCCAGGCCCAGGAAGTGACAGTCGATGCCGACCGGAGAAATTCGGTTGTCGAGATTCAGGGCAATGATTACGAAAAAGAGGAGAAAGAACGAAGGGGCCGTCTCAATTTGACCATACGCGGAATAACTTTTACCGACGGTTATGATGACGGAAAAAATGAAGATATGCTGCACTCACTGTTTGATTTTTCCCACGCCGACAGCGTCACCCTGGACGGAGTTACCGTGCGGGACATGGAGAGCCGCGCTTTTGCCGTAATTTCATTGCCCCCGGCGAATGTAAATTTGCTGAATTCGACCTTTTCCAATATCACGGTACAGGGAGGCGTGATGTTTTCCTCGAACGGTCTGGTGAATCTGAACAATTGCAGCTTTGCCGACAATGTTTTTACCTTACGCACAAAAACCGGTACCAAACCCGGTGCCATGTTCTTTGTATCAGGTGAAAAAGGTGCCGATGTGGGATTCCGTTTCACCAATGTACACTACGACCGAAATTCCTGTCAGATGATGGTAATAAATGAAGTCCCCGCCGGGGATACCACCAAACTCAGCCCGGAGGAGCTGTTAAAATCAATCAAAGAAGTTACCGTGGAAAAACCCGTTTCCGACGGGATCTGTACGGTCAAAGACCTGGGCTGCAGGAAAGAGTGAGGAGACGTCAGTGCTAAAAATGGTGCTCTCGACAGGAATCGAACCTGTATCTAGGCCTTAGGAGTGCCTTGTTCTATCCATTGAACTACGGGAGCGTGGGACGCAGACGGCGCGGATGCGCCGCGCAAGACTGGCCTCAATATATGCAAAAGCCCGGTTTAGGCAAGTAAAAAGACATCCATGTGCTCACCTTCCAGCTCGGATTTTGATTTGATAACAATTTTTTCCTGCGCGACCGGTTTGGTGAGGCCTGCTTTGCTGAGGAATGAGTCTACGGATACTTTTCCCCCGTCTTCAAAAAGCGGAATCATTGACTTTGGTTCGATTGCCTCGATAGTGGAATGCCAGAGTTTTTCATCCCCGACAGCGGGAAAAATCAGCACGTCCACGTCCCCGATATTTTCAATCAGTTCCGAACTGAGTGGCCCCTGGATCTCGGGAAGATAGCAACATTTTTCCTCTTCCGTATAAATCACAAAAAGCAGCGGAGCTTTACTGTCGTGGCCATAAGCCGCGACCGGTTTGGAATGCACGGCAATCCCTTTTATTTCGTATTCTCCCGGCCAGCTAAAAATCCGTTTGTCTTGCGCAAATTTATCCATTTCCAGTTCAGGCAGGCTGGACAGTATAAAATCACAATTAGCGGCATCCGCCGGAATTTTCCCGTCCTTGAGAAGAGGGTTGATGGCCAGATTGCCCGATTTGGTTTTGATGAGCAGTCCCTGATCCTTGAGTTTGCTGATTTCCATATGAGTGATTATTAATTCGCCGGGAATATTAGCAGAAATGGATTGGATGGACAACCCGTGATTTGGGCAATCGCGAAGAACAATAATTGCTTAAGGGAAAGGCGGGAGCCCTCCGATCGAAAGCTGGGGGAGGGGCCCCATTGGAGAGAGGGGGGCTCCCGCCTTTCTTATCAAGAGCTGTTGATATTCACTTTGCCGGTTTTTTTTTGTATGATGGGGCGGAACAACATTTATCACCGAAACAAAATGAGTAAAATAAAAAAAGTCTGGGCCAGAGAAATACTGGATTCCAGGGGCAATCCAACGGTAGAAGTGGAAGTAACCACGGAAAAGTCCTGGGGCAAGGCCTGCGTGCCCAGCGGGGCGTCTACAGGCATACATGAAGCACTGGAGCTGCGGGACGGGGACAAAAAAAGATATGGCGGCAAGGGCGTATTGAAAGCAGTTGCCAATGTCAACCGGGTTCTGGGGAAAGTGGTGGCCGACAAGTCGGTATTTGACCAGGAAAAAATTGATCAGGCTCTGGTGGACAAGGACGGCACTCCCAACAAATCAAAGTACGGAGCCAATGCCATTTTAGGCATCTCGATGGCAGTGGCGCGCGCCGCCGCGGCCGAGCGCGGGGTGGGTCTCTATAAGTACCTTAATCCCGACGCCAATCTGCTGCCGGTGCCGATGATGAACATCCTGAACGGCGGCGCGCATGCCGATTCCGGCCTGGATTTCCAGGAATTTATGATTCTGCCGGTGGGCGCGGAAACTTTCCGCGAAGCCCTGCGCATGGGTGCGGAGATTTTTCATACGCTGGGAAGTCTGCTGAAAGAAAAGGGATTTAAAACCACCGTCGGTGACGAAGGGGGGTTTGCCCCGCCGCTCAAGGGCACGGAGGAAGCCATTGAGCTAATCCTGAAGGCCATTGAAAAAGCCGGTTATAAAGCCGGCAAAGATGTAATGCTGGGGTGTGATATAGCCGCCTCCGAATTCCATAATGACAAAGGCAATACCTATACCCTGAAGGTAAAAGGTAAAAAACAGACTCTGAAAGGAGCGGAGATGGTGGACTATATTCTGGGACTGGTGAAAAAATACCCCTTCATCACGGTGGAAGACGGTTTGGCCGAGGATGATTTTGACAACTGGGCGCTGCTGCATAAGAAGTCCGGCGACAAATTTCAGATTGTGGGCGATGACCTGTTTGTGACCAATGTGAACCGCCTGCAGTTGGGACTCGACAAAAAAATGGCCAATTCCATTTTGATCAAACTGAATCAGATCGGCACACTTTCCGAAACCATTGATGCCATAGAACTGGCCGAACTCAACAACTGGACTGCCGTGGTGTCACACCGCAGCGGTGAAACGGAAGACGCATTTATCGCCGATCTGGTGGTGGGGATGTGCACCGGACAGATTAAGACCGGCTCACTTTCACGTACCGACCGCGTCTGTAAATACAATCAATTATTGCGTATCGAGGAGGAACTGGGCAGAAAGGCTATTTATGCCGGCCACGCTGCCTTTTTTAACCTGAAATAATATGTTCAAACTTTCCGACATCAAGAAGAATCTTCCCAAAAGGAATCCCCAGAGTTACAAAAGCAAAAACGGAAGGGTGCTGGTGGTTGGGGGCAGCATTGATTATCACGGTGCTCCGATTTTTTCGGCCTGGGGAGCGTTGAATTCTGGTGCCGACATGGTCTATATGGCCGTGCCTGAGTGCAATTTTGATGTAACCAGAAGCTTTGCGCCCGATTTGATTGTCCGAAAATATCCCGGGGAATTTCTGACTACCCGCGCGCAGGAAACCATACTGGCTATGGCTAAAAAAGCCGATGTGGTGATCTTGGGACCAGGACTGGGCGACCGGACGGAAACCATGCGCACGCTCAAACACCTGGTAGAACAGTTTACAATTCCCACGGTGTTGGACTCCACGGCCATACAGGTATTGGAAATGCTCGACAAGATGCCTCTCAAGCAGCCTCTGGTGATTACTCCCCACCATACGGAATTTGAAAAATTGACCGGCAAACCTTTCAAAATTCAGGATCTCAAAGATCACAAAATCAGGGTGATACGGACTTTGGCCAAGGATCTGAATATTAATATTTTATTGAAAGGCCCTCTCGATATTATTGCCGGCGAGGACGGACGGGTTGAAGAAAACAACACCGGCAATGCCGGAATGACGGTCGGAGGAAGCGGAGACGTGTTGTCCGGCCTGGTGGCCGGTTTGATTGCGCAGGGACTCACTCCTTATGATGCCTGCGCCTGCGGTGCCTTCATTATGGGCAGCGCCGGGGACCGTTTGCTGAAGAACAAGGGCTATGCCTTCACCTCCAGCGACCTGGCCCAAGAAATCCCGTTTATTGTCAAAGACATCTTAAAATAAACAATGAAAAAAATTTCCAGGGGCGGACTGCCCTGTTTCCAGTTTCATCTGATCGAAGGGTTTTCCGGAGATCTGGACCATGCCGTTTTTACCAGAAGCGGCGGCGTAAGCCCGGCCCCCTATAATTCCCTCAATGTCAGTTTTGACAACGGCGACAAACGCGAAAATGTTCTCGAGAACCGCCGCCGCATCTTACGAGCAATGGGACTGCGGTATTGTCTGTCGGCCCATCAAATTCACAGTAAAAATGTTCTGACGGTGGACCAAATAATCCGGGAAAAGATTTTCGGTCCGGGACACCGCACGGTGGAAGTGGACGAGACGGACGGCTTTGTAACCAATCAACCCGGCATCGGACTGATGATGAAAGTGGCCGACTGCCAGGTGGTGCTGTTTTTTGATCCGGGTAAAAAAATTCTCGGACTGGCGCATAACGGCTGGAGGGGTCTGAAGCAGGATATCAACGCCGAAATTATTAAAGAAATGGTAAAACTGGGATCCAATCCTGCCCATATACTGGTGGGAATTTCCCCTTCCCTGGGACCTGCTCACAGCCAATTCAGCGATCCTGAAAAGGAACTGGGACCCGAGTTCCGGCCTTTTGTAAAAAACAACCATCTGGATATGTGGGAATATTCCCGCCATCAGCTGATTTCCCACGGCATACAACCCAATAAAATCGAGGTGGCCAAAATCGACACGGCCGATCCGGAGGATGGCGCCAAGTTTTTTTCTTTCCGCAAAGACAAAGGCCAGACAGGCAGATTTGCTGTGGTGGCAGTAATTAAGTGAAAACTCCCTAACCGGTTTATCTGACGTTCATCAATTCCGGATGGTATTTATAAAGGAAGTCCAGATAATCCTGGGGTTCCGGATAGCCCGGAGCAATGTCCAGGGCCTGCCGCAGCAAGCGGACTGCTCCCTGACGATCGTTCCATTCGGTGTGCAGTTTACGGGCAAATTCATACAGATAACGGGGATTGTTGGGCGATTTCTTTACCGATAACTGGAAATTCTTCCAGCTTTCGGTTTTATACTCACCTTTTCCCGTAATGCGGTTTAACTGCAAATAGGCCAGGGCCAGATTGTGGTAAGTGCTGGGATAATGGGGATTGAGCCGGATCGCTTCCTGATATGAATTAACCGCCTGTTTGAGGTATTCAGTGGTGGACTTGTAATTATCAACGCTGGTTTTGGCCACGGCTACGGCAGCATTGATGGAAAAATCTCCATAGGACTGCCACAGCTGATATTCCAGCGGTTTGGACGAGGTGGCAACCTGAAAATAATTGTCAGCCAACTGATACTGCTGGCGTGCATTGGCCAGATTGGCCTGCCGGTAATAATAATCGGCAATCCCCTCCGACAAAACCCCGAATTTAAATCCCCAGATAATTCCGAAAAGCAGAATTATGGTCAGAGGATAGGCAACGTAATTGGACAGGCGAAACTGCAATTTATAGAAGCGCGTGTCCTCCATGAAGGCCACCCCCGTAAATAAAGCAAAGAGAAACCAGTTCACAATTTCACCGAAATTGAAAATGGTCTGCAGGGAAAAAATCAGGACACCTCCCAAAACCGCCAGATGATAATTCTCATGTTCGGTTTTGGCATTCAGGTATTGTTTGATCAAAAGACTGTACAGGGCAATCAATACTCCCAGATAACAGATACTCCCGAACAGTCCCAATGTGGCAAGTATATTTACGTATTCGTCATGGGCCGACTCGGGAATGGTGATGTACTGGGCATTACCCGGCCCGTCGATGTAGTAATCGGAGCGTCGGTAGGTGGAATAAGCGTCCCGGAAGGTCGACAAACCCGTACCCAGCAGCGGATGATCAAGAAACATGGACCAGGAACTGTAAACGAAACTGATGCGTTCGGGCACAACTCCTTTTTGAATGGAGGTGATAGTCTGCTCCGTCCGTTTAATAAGCGACAAGTCCTGTAGTTTCTCGGCAAAGATCAGATAAGAGGTGCCACCGATAGCCGCCAGGATTACGGTAATCAGCGCAATTCTTTTAATATGATTGCGCATGGTGGCCCGGTATTTCCAGGTGCGCAGCAGAATAAGCAGCAGTGTGGCGCCGACGAGAGCCAGGATGGCGCCGCGGCTGGCTGTCAGAATCAGCACCCACACCAAAATGACCATGCCTAGTAATTTTCCCAGGAAAAGCCAGATTTCATGCTTTTTTTCCGGCAGACAGAGGCAATAAGACAGCATCAGAAAATGTGAGGCCAGATAAGCGGCCAGATGATTGGCATGTCCCATGGTGGCAAAAACGCGGTTCTGGGGGGAATCGGTCCACTCAAAAGGAGGCTTCCACAAACCAAAGAAATCGGCATATTGCAGAAGTCCGTAGATTCCGACCAGGACCGCGGTTATTACTGAAAGACCGAGCAGTTTTTTTAATTTTTCTTTGGGGAAAAACGTGGCAAGATAAATGGGAATCAAAAACAGATTGATACAGGTGATTATTCCGATGTAACGACCGTATTGTCCGAAAACACTGGTCAGCGGATTGATTGAAAATATAGTACTGAGAATCAGGCTGATCAGCCAGAAACCAAGAAAGAGGCTGCGCCCCGGAAAAACCAGTTTGACCTCGCGGTCACGGAAAAATTTCATCAGGATGAAAACGGCGGCGGAAAGGCTGACGGTGCGGAGAATCAGCAGTTTGGGCAGAGTAAAGATGGTCTGCGTATCCAGCCAGAAGGCCAGGGGAATGAGCACAATCAGCAGATAAATATGCCATTCAATAAACCGGTCCAACAACCCCTGCTTCACGATATCCTCATCACAAACTTTGAAGTTGCAGGCATTGTGATTTGATTTGGCCGATTTGAGACTGTGGTTACCGTTTTTTTTTGCCGGTCGGACCATGTCGCTGCCGTTTGTTTTTTTGATCATGACTATTTGGTTTTAAACCACTGCTGCATTTCGCTGCTGCAGGCCCGGCGGTGTTTCATTATCCAGCGCCTTTTGACCAGCATTTGGGGAAATTGTGCCAGAGCGGCAAAGTAGGCTTTGATGTTTTTTATATTAAAAAACAAATTATACATAAAATAAAGCAAATCGTTCCAGAAAATACGCGGAAAGTGACGAAAGTAGAGAGCCGGCAACTCGTTTTTCAGCTGCATCAGATAACGGTTCTTGATCGAATAATATTTCTGGAAAGCGGAAAGCCGGCCGCGGTTGCGGAGAATACCCAGATAACCCGGGCGTTTGACGGCGGCGGTGGCGCGGCCGTGCCAAGCCACCGCCGCGGGTTCGTACCAGGCCTGCCAGCCGAAAAGCCGCAGGCGCCAGGCCAGGTCTACTTCCTCTTTGTACATATAAAAATCCTCATCAAACAGTTCGGGATGGGGCCGGCCGGGCAGCGGAATGGCGATTTCGGCCAGGGCAGAGCGGCGGTAGAGCGGGCAGCAGCCGGTTATGCCGAAAACGCGGCCGGCCTTTTGGTGTTGTCCCCGGTCCTCTTCCCCCTGTCCGTGGTCCAATACACGGCGGTTTTTAAGCATCTGCAAGCCCGTCGAATCAATTATCCCGGTGCGCCGGTGCGCGTCGAAATCATATTTTAAAATTTTTCCGGCAATGGCCGCCACCCCCGAATCTTCTTCCATTTTTCGGACGCATATTTTCAGGTAGTCAGGGCTAAAAACAGTGTCCTGATTTACATAAAAGACGTATTTTCCTCCGGCCATCCGGAACCCTTCATTGAAACCGCGCACCAGTCCCAGATTTTTTTCATGACGGATCACCGTCAGATCGGGATAATGCTTTTTGAGGTATTCAAAAGTTCCGTCGGCGGAATGATCATCAATAACAATTATTTCCCGGTTCGGATAATCCAAAGCCAATACACTGGGCAGACATTCGGGCAGGAATTTCATCCCGTTATAAACCGGAATAATCACTGAAACGACAGGTTGGGAAAGCTTATTCATCCTTTATCTTATCCAATACTTTCAGACTAAAGTCCAGCCTTTCACGCGATAAATTGGGATTGTAACAGGGGTCACCTTTTTCAAAAATTCCCTGGTGACGGCGGCGCAGAAAGTATTCTTCATTGAAACTGACATTGTAGCCGCGGGACAGTGATTCATGATGATAGAGCATGGCAAAAGGCGTATAGATTACCAGGTAGCCCTTTTCCCGCAGTCTCAGGCAGAAATCCACGTCGTTGAAGGAAACCGCCAGATTTTCCTCATCCAGGCCGTCCAGCTCGTCAAAAACGGTTTTGCGGACCATCATACAGGCTCCCGTAACGGCGCTGTAACTGCGTACCACTTTGAGCTGGCCGAAGTAACCGTGCTGATCGCGGTGAGTATGAGCAAAAGCGTGGTTGGCCGCCCCCCCGATACCGATCACCACGCCGGCGTGCTGGATTGTTTCGTCCGGATAAATCAATTTGACCCCCACTGCACCGACTTCGGGCCGCTGGGCGTGTTCCAGCATACTCTGCAACCAGTCGGGTTCGATCACCTCGGTATCGTTATTGAGAAGCACCAGATACTCCCCGGCGGCCTTGAGACTGGCAAAATTGTTGATGGCCGAATAGTTGAAAGGGGCATTGTAATGAAGCAGCCTGACCCGCGGGCAATGTTCGATTTCGCGCATGTATTCACGCGTCTGCAACAATTCGGAAGAATTATTGACCAATAAAATCTCATAATTCTGCCAGGTGGTTTTGGCAAAAACACTTTCCAGACATTTTTTTAATACCTCTACCTGATCCCGGAAAGGAATGATGATGGAGATCAGCGGCTCGCCCTGAATTTCCCGGCGCAGGCGGTAGGAACCGGTCCAAAGACCGTCGGTGACCTCGCCCTTGATATTTCGGCGCACCAGAGCGTCCCGAAGGGCTTTTTTGGCCGCTTCATAGGCATAGGGCTTGGCATTGACTTCGGCGGCGGTGGAACCCGGTATCTTCCGCCAGTGATAAAGTATTTTGGGGATATGGCGAACCTGGCGTTTTTTATCGGTAAAACGGAGTACCAGGTCATAATCCTGTGACCCGTCCGTGCCCTCCCGGAAGCCCCCGACTTCCTCCATGATTTTCCGCCGCAAAACGCTGAAATGGCAGACATAATTATTGGAAAACAATAAATCCTGATCAAAATCCGGCTTGAAAAACGGCTCCGTCCGGCTGCCGTCCATCTCCAGTTTGTCCTCGTCGGAATAAATCAGATCGTAGCGGGCGCCCTGCAGGGCTTTCACAACTTCATATAGAGCTTCCGGAGCCAGTTCGTCATCATTGTCCAAAAGACCCACATAAGCACCTCTGGCCATTTTCAAACAGGCATTGGAAGCCTTGACGATACCGCCATTATGGGGACGAAAATGGACGCGGACGCGGCTATCCTGATGGGCGAACTCCTGCATAACAGTGCGGATATGCGGTTCGGTGGAAGCGTCATCGACCAGACACAATTCCCATTTGGGATACAGCTGGGCCTGCACGGATTTTATGGCTTTCCTGAGCCACACTTCCGGCACATTGTAAACCGGTACCAGTATGGAAATCAGCGGTTTGTATTCAAAACCGGAGATTTCCTCCCGGATCTTTTTCTGGTCGGAACCGGAGAGAATTGTTTCATCCAGATATCTCTGATAATCGGAGGAGGCCGGCAGAGCGGTCTGCTTTGATTTAAAAATTTTTCTGCGGGCGCGGCGAATAAATTCACGTGGACCCATTTTACGCAGAACCTGCCAGGAAGTTTGCAGAAGGTTTTTGGGACGGACGTAAATAAGGTTTTTGATTGTACCGTAAATCCGCACCAGCTTCCAGGAACGCGACATCAGCACGGTTTCCAACTCACGCTTATACTCGTTCAGTGAGGTTTGAAGATTGATAACCTGCAAATTGTTCCGGTCTAGTTCCTCATTTTTCTCATGGATGGATTGTTCTTTCAGTACGATCAGATTGGTCAATTCCTGCTCATTTTTCTGGCTGCTGTCCAACTCCTGTTTAAGCCTTTCCAGAAGCAAATCCTGGGAGCGAACCTGGGTGTCATAGAGGGCCAGTTGGCGGGCATGTTCCTGGATCTGCCCGAGCAACACGGACTGTTGCTGCTGCTGCTCCTGAAGTTGTTCACCGAGTTTCAAATTCTGCTGATCCTTTTCCTGCAGAATCAACTGAGCTTCGCTCAGCTGGGAATTGAGCAGTTTGATTTTACTTTCCTTCTGTTTGGAAAGTTCCCATTCGTTTTCCAGACGCTCTTCCAGATCGCTGATTTTCTGGTAAATCTCCAGATTGCGGCCTTCTTTGTTGATAATTTCCTGTTCTTTCAGCCGGAGCAGCCAGTGCATTTCGTCAAAAGCTTTTTTATAGGCTTCCAGGTAGGTAGTGGTGTGGAAATTATTGTGGTTTTCCACCAGTTCCAACAGCGCGCGCCGACCGACGGCTTCCTGCTGATCGCAGAAGAGCACCGTGCGGTAGGTCGGCGCGCGGAAATTCCCCAATTTATCCAGATTTTCATTAAAGAAATCATTGAAACTCTGCGGCTGACCGGGAGTTTCGGGCTGGTTGAGTTTGGACCCGGTGGTTAGCTGCTGCAGATACCAATTGTAGATATTCCCTTCCCCCAGCTTGATGTAGGAAAAGGCTTTTTCGGCCAGATACTGCTCCAAGTCCTCCAGTTCCGGCAATCCGTTCTGAATGTGTTCGATCAGGAATGGATGATTCTGGCCGGTGTGGTCCAGGAATTGTTTATTTATATATTCCTCGGCTTTTTGATTGTAAATTGTATTGAAGGGAGCGGCCAAAATCACATGGCGCCTGGATACCCTGAACATTTCCCGGACAGCCGTCATCCGGTCTTCCGGCGACAGGTGTTCCAGCATGTCCGAACTGATCACCAGATCAAAGCTTTTGTCGGCAAAAGGCAGATGCTGCGCCTGTCCCTGAATATAACTGGTTTTGCCGTCCGGCGGCGAGGGCTTCCGGTCCAGAATGGTCAGGCGGGTATGTTGCGGCATAAACCAGGCCAATTTGCCCTCATACCCCCCCACATCCAAAATTTCCAGACTATGACGGCTGTCCTCCGGTTTTCTTTCTTTGAGGATGTATTCAGTGAGCAGCCCAAAAAGCGTATTGCGGGAATACAGATCGGCGGGCAAACGGATTTTTCTGGATTGTTTGATCATGCGCAGCTTTCCGGCTATTCAGATGGTAATCCTTTGATTAGTCAACTCAGGCTTATTATTTATCACTAATTTATTGATCGGGAAAGGTAAAATCCTTGCTTACCAACGCGAAAATACGGCTACTCATTTATCTGGTGTCGGGGTGGCGGGAATGGAAATTTTATAAAATATTTTGCTGGTAGCAGGCTACCACTTCCGGTGCGCCGCCGTCAGCCACAATCCGTCCTTCCTTCAGCAGGATGGCCCGGTCGCAGATGGTGGCAATTTGAGTGGTGTTGTGGGAAACCAGCAGTATGGTTTTGCCGGCTTCGCGCCACAGTTGAAAAACGCGCAGACATTTGGCCTGGAAATTTTCGTCTCCCACCGCAAAGACTTCATCACAAAGGTAGATGTCGGCATTGATGTGAGCGGCGATGGCAAAAGCCAATCGCTGGCGCATACCGGATGAATAATTTTTAATTTTCAGATCCAAAAAATGTCCGATTTCGGCAAATTCCACTATTTCCGGAAGCAGCTGATGTGTCTGCCGGGCGGAAAGTCCGAGCAGAGCGGCATTGATGAAAATATTGTCGCGGGCGGACAGATCCTGCTGAAAACCGATCCCCAGTTCCAGCAGCGGAGCGATGGTTCCATGGACTTCGTGCTGACCGTGATCCGGCCGGTAAATGCCGGCCAGTATTTTAAGCAAAGTGGATTTGCCCGAGCCGTTGGCCCCGATAATGCCGACAAATTCTCCCGGACTAACCTGCAGATTGATTTCCTGCAGAGCAAAAAACTTCTCATTGACGGGCCGCCGCCACAGCCCCACCGCCAGAAAATCGACAAAACTGTCCTTGAGGGTAGTGCGGCGCTGATGCGGCACCTGGAAGCTTTTGGACAGATTTTGGAGGGTAATTTGGTGGGTCATTGAGGTTAGATCATTTCCGCTACTTTGTATTCCTGTTTTTTAAAAAACCAGTAACCGATACCGAATACCAGCAGACTGGTGAGCAAAAGCACAGCGTGCTGTTTGAGGGAAGGCACCTGGTCAATCAAAAAAATCCGGCGGGAAAAGGAGATAAACTGGGTCATGGGATTGAGGTAAAGCCAGGTGCGATACTGCTCCGGCACAAAAGACAGATCATAGACGATAGGCGTGATCCAGAACAGGATCTGCAGGATCACTTCCCAGATATGGGAGAGATCATGAAAACGGGCATAAAGACTGGCCAAAATCAAAGAGATGCCGGTGGTGAAGAGAAACAGCAAAACCAGATAAGGCAGAAAAAGCAGGGCGCTCCAGCCCGGATGCAGGCCGGCGCCGAAAAAGAAAACCGCAAAGATAACCAGATTCAGAAGCAGAGTGATCAGACTGGAAAGAGTGGCGGAAAATACCAGGTTTTCGCGCGGGAAAAAGATTTTGGTGATCAGGTCGCGTTTGCTGATCAGGCTGTTCATTCCGGTCATGGTGGCCTCGGTGAAAAAGGTCCAGAGGATGATACCCAGCAGCAGATAAACCGAATAATTTTCCATGGGACTTTTCAGGAAAACCGAAAAAACCAGATAAATCACCCCAAACAACATCAGTGGTTTGAAGAGGGTCCAAAAGTAGCCGAGCAAAGAGGATTTATAGCGGAGTTTGAACTCCCCGCGCACCAGCTGGGTCACAATTTCCAGATTTTGTTTGGTATTCATAACTGAGCTGAATATAGTACAAAAAAACGCCGATGCCAAACCGGGGAATGTATACCAAGAAAATTGTCTTTTGAGCAGCTGCCCGGGGCGCGGAGCTATTCCAGGGCATTTAGATTGAGCCGGGCCCGGGCCGTGAGGGCAGCTGACCGGGTCTGATTATGGCAGGCCGGCATGAAATGAAGATAAATTCGGGATAAATTTGGGCCCGGGCACAAAAGTGGCAGACAGAATGGTTCAACCCGGCGACAGCGGCGGATGGCCGGAAACGGCCATAAACAGCAGCCAGATCAGGACAGAGGTCAGAAGCGGCAGCATACAGCGGAAATGACATGATAAATTGACGCAATCATGACAAATCAGGATTAAGTTTCGGTTAATTTTAGTTAAATTTTTTCTGGCGCGATTTGCATGCAGCAATACTTTGCAGGGCTCGGGCGGGGGCTGGAGCCGGGCAGGCACGTCGAAGAGCCCCGCGCGATCAAGTCCGGAAGGACGATCACGCGGGGCCTTTTTTTCCGCTTTGGCCTGCGTCACTACTACCTTGCGGTTGTCTGGTGACTCAAGCCTGGGCGAGATGCCATTGATCTTCGACTGCTCCCGATGGAATCGGGGTTCGGTGGGAGACATGGGACGGCGGGAAATATGCTGTTGCGGCAGGACCGGTTCAGGGCGAGGAACAGCGGACGGATACCAGCACTTTCCGGTTGCCGGCGAAGGCCGCCGAGTACGACTTCTGCTTCCCCAGCGAGAGGAAGGCCGCCTTGACGTTGCCGCAATCCGCTTCCTCTGCAGGAAAGTAGAGGCAGCGAAAGTCCTGGGCCACCTTCTGGTCGCAGGCCTGGCTGTAGAAGTTCGTTCCGGCGCATTCCGGTACGTTGTCCGTCGTCACCTGGTAGAAGTCGTTGCCGGGCGCCGAGCCTGAGTTGTAGATCAGGTTGATAGTCATGCCGTCGGCCGTGGACCCCACCAGTTGTCCCGGGAAATCCAGCGGGAAGTTGATGTTACTGGGGTTGGCGGTGCTGTAGCCCTCGGTGCCGTCTGCGTAGCGCAGATAGACCGATGCTTTGGTCCCGCCGTTGATCGACCATGAGGCAGGGTTGTCGGCCGCACCAGGAGTGCAGACCAGAGGCAGAGCGCCGCCGGCGCCTCCATTTCCTCCGTTGCCGGCGATTCCACCGCTACCGGCAGTTCCTCCGGCACCTGCATCAGCGCCGCCGGCATCCGAACCGGCAATTCCACCGGCTCCAGCCGTTCCTGCGGTGCCGCCCTGTCCGGCGATGCCCGTTTCACCTCCAGCGCCGCCGTTTCCGCCGGCGGGAGCTCCTCCTTCGCCGAACAGTGCGGCATCGTCACTCTGACAGCCTGTTAACAGGCAGAAAAACCAGACGAAATGATTGTACTTGTTGTTCACCGGAATTTTCCTTTCCCTTCCATTGTCCCTTTTCAGGGATGGGAGCGTGTATGTCGAAGATCAATGTTACTCTTATACTTATACGTTTTTTTCTAATTTTGTCAATCTGGGCGTAAAAAAACACGTCGAAGAGCCCCGCGCGATCAAGTCCTGTATGGACGATCAGCGCGGGGCTTGCTTTTCCGCCTGGGCCTGCGTTGCTACTACCTTGCGGTTGTTTGGCAACTCAAGCGTCGGCGAGCTGTTGTTGAACTTCGACTTTGACTCCCTTTCTGAGTCGGGTGAGGGGTTGGGGTTTAGGGGCAGTAAATGTCAGCGAGTACCATCTGGTATCCCCCAGACGGATCGGCATAGCTGTCACTGGCCAGCTGCGCGGTGAACGCAACGTTGGCTGGACAGCCGACCACCTCGTTGTAGGGCGGGAACTGGCACCTGAAACTCTTCGCCAAGATCCGGCTGCACTCGATGCTCCTGATGTCGACTCCGGTGCATTCTGCGGCCGGCAAGGTTGCCTCATCAATTGTATAGAGCACAGTGGGTGTAGGCGTGGAATCATGCCACAGTCCGAAGCTCAGCCCATTGCTGCCCAAGACAACAGCCTGAGCGGACAGCGGCTTGGTATCGAAGCTGAAGTTGACCGGGCTGTAGGACAGAAACGTCTCGGAATCGTCTGCATAGTGCAGATAGACCCGGATGGCTTCGGCGGTGATCTTGTTGATAGTTCCGTCGTCTCCTGCCACTACGCAGGTTGGCCCCGAACCGCCGGCTCCGCCTTGTCCGGCCTGACCGCCGCCTCCGGCTGCTCCGCCAGTTCCTCCTTGTCCAGCTTCTCCGCCGCTTCCGGCAGATCCGCCAGTACCTCCGGTTGCTCCGCCTTGTCCGGCCGAGCCTCCGGTGCCGCCGGTGGCTCCGCCCGTTCCGGCGCTTCCACCAGTACCTCCTGCTCCGGCAGATCCACCGCTTCCGGCATCTCCGCAGTCGCAGGTGTCAGGCACATCCACATCGGGCGTGCCCTGACCGGCAGTTCCGGCATTTCCGGAGCTTCCTGCAGCCGCTTCCTCGCAGAGAGCGTTGCAGTCCGGACCGGCATCCGCGCCGCCGTCAGCGAACAGTGTCCCGTATGTATCCAACACACAGGCCTGCCCCAGCAGCGCCGACAGCATCAGCATGCCAGCCACCACAAACAGTCCAAATCCGTAGCGCTTCATGTTTTTTTCCTTTCCCTTTCCTCCCTTCTTCCCTCCTCGGAATCGGGAGCTAAATGTCGAAGGTCAACTTGACATCTATTTGATACAATATTTTCATATATTTGTCAATAGTTAAACAGGCACAAAAAAGCCCGCTGGGGGCCCCGCCGAAGCGGGGTTCCATGCGGGCTTAAAACTAAGAATTAGTTTTCTACAACACTACAGACTATGTGGGTCTGGTAAATGTTGGGCCAGCGATTGGCAGAGTATTAACAATCAATGAGGTGTCGCCGGTAATATTGGCAACTACTCCGTCACTGTAGCTAAAACTATCCAATGTCATCTGGAAATCATCACCACCAACTGTGGTCAGATCGCACTTTACAGTGAGAACTTTGGTTTCACCTGCTGAAATCGACCATGCACTTACATTGTCGAAAGCAATAGATGCTGGTGAAGCATCGTTGGTAGATAACTTCTGGTCGCCTGGACCGTATAAAGCACAAGAGTTGACAGTTGTTCCGGTGCCGACTGTAAAGTTCATAGCATCGGTTGGCTGGAATTCAACTGCGCCCACACCTGCAGCTGTAATGGAGAATGCTGCAACAGCGAACTGAGTCGAGGTGGCGAGCGTGTTTCCTCCTACTACAGAGTTGGAGAGAGCCAAAGTTGGAGCAGCCTTTCTGAGTTTGAAGGCTTCACCTGCCTGGTTAAATTTAACATCCAGAGCGGTAGCTGCTGGGTTAAATGTAACACCGGAGATGATCAACTGATCTGTAGCGGCTACGGCGCAAACTGGGTTCAAACACATTAAGTAGTTTGTACCATCGGAAAGAACAGTGCCCCTGTTATAGGTGGCAGTATTCAATTCAAACAGTTTGGTTACTCCGGAGGTCAATACCTGGTAGGCGGCGCCTGCGGAATGCGCATTGGCAGCTGTACCGGCAAAACCTCTGATAACTACTACTGGACCGATTGAAGATACATACATCAACTCTTCGTCGATCTTAACAACGTCACCAGCAGCAACAGCACCGGAAAGGGTGGGGTTGGTGGCAATAGCGGTCATACCAACGGTCTCTGTACCAACTGAGGAAGCAAAGTTACCGTTGATATCGGAACCACCGGATGTGATCTGATTTACTTCAGTCAAAGCGATGGCAACGAATTTACCGGATACTGGTGGGTCAACCAGAGTGCTGCTGACCGGAGCAAAATCACCCTTGATACAGAGTGTGGTTTGTCCAATTGGCAGAGCAATGGCGGCATCAGTTACGGTGACTGTTCCACCGGTTACAGAATAACCTGTGGCTGAGCCCCTGGCTGTTGAACAGCTGGAGTCAAACAGATAAACAGTTTGCAGACCGGCTGGTTCGCCCAATACGGACAGAACGAAGTCATCAAGCGTGGCAGGAGCATTAGTCATGTTGAACTTGATGTTGCCAATCTTTTCAGCAGTTACTCCACCACCAATCAGTTTGGATGTGTATTGGCTGGTAGAAGCAACATTGACAGTACCAGCATCCTTAATGGTGATGGTAGTACCGGTAGCACTTGGAATGAGGTTTGCGCCTGCATTCAAGCCGTTTTCGGCATTGACTGTGCTGATACCGGAAATTGTCTGGCTGTTGTTATCAAGAGCAGTGATGTCTGTATTAGCGACAACACCAAACTTGATCAGAGTATCAGTGTAAGTGGAGTTGGAGATGTTACCTTTCAAAACCAACAGTTTAGTTGTTCCTTTCGGAATAGATACGCTGAGGTTGTTGAAGGTTACTTTTCCTGTGGAATCATTGATGCTTTCCACTGTACCCACCTGAGTTGCCCCATCATAAAGTTTGAGGTTGGTGACCACATCCTTGGTGGCCTTGCCGCTCTCAACCCTTTGTGTCAGGAGAACGTCTGCATCACCTGCTGGAACAGCTGCTGGAGCTGTATCGATAGCAGATGCAATGCTGATAGTCTTCAGTGTGGAATCCAAAACTCCGGATTCCAGAGAAATACCGAGCAGGCTGACATCGCTTACACCCTTTACAACTGTCTGAGAAGCAGGAGTGGAAGCAACCTTCACCTTCAAAGCGGCATCTACCACTTTGAGAGGATTACCGACGATGTCGGAAGAAGGAGTAATGGACGAAGCTGTTAAGGCATCTCCATTGATATCGCGGATATAATCCTTGCCTGAGCCATTCAAGGCCTTCAGGGTACAAGTGATTTTATCACCGTTCATGAGAGTGTTGTTGGCAATGTCGAATACGACAGCGGCCTTGACAGTTTCACCGGCAGTGATGTTGGCACTTCCACCAAGTTTAACGGTTTGAAGAGCATCAACTACACCTGGAAGTTCGTTTGGACCAAGCAGGGAACCACCGAGGGTTCCATCGTCATTGATCCTGGCGAGCTTGAAGAGAGTGTAGTTTGGAGTCGAGTTTGTCGCGTTGTAGAGACCACCATCGGCGGCTACTACGATTGGAGCAACAGCTACATCAACTTCCCAGTCTTTGATCTCGAGATCTTCACCGGAAGAGTTGGTGAGGGTCAGATCCAAGCAGCTTACGGCTTTTTGTCCTACCGGAATATTGGAGGCGGAAGGACCTGTCCAGTTAGCTACGAAGTCGGAACCCTTGATGGTGACATAAGAATATTCATCATCAGATGTGTTGACCAAAAGGTCAGCACCGTCGCCACCGTCATATTTGGTAGCGTCGACTCTGGTTCCATAACCGTAAGTTGTTCCGGTTACGTTAAGATCAGTGGTTTCATCAAGATAAATCTTGATAGTATCACCGTTCTTGCCAGGATTCAGATCGCCCGTGACATAGAAAATCTTTCTCATACCACGTCCAATCTTGAATGGTTTGTCCAGAGAGAAGGTAGCCAATTCTTTGGCACCAACGGCATCGGTGGCGGCCAGAGCTGTGGAATCTCCTTCAACAAACAGTTTCATGTTGGAAACTGCACCTGTGCTGATGGATCCTCTCACATATAAAGCTACTCTTTCGAGCTGCTGGTCTTCTGAACCGTCAGCTTCGATCTCGAACTGGGCAATTCTGACACCCTTTTCACCAATGGTGGCCTCGTTCAGAGTACCGTTTCTTCTGATGTAGCTCTTGCCTACTTGGGCAGAGGTAATCAGTTGATCGGCACCGCGGAGCGGGAAGGAGCCAGTCATGTCTGAAGAGTTGCTCATAACTGAATCGGCTGAAGCAAGTTCAAAAGCGTGTACGCCTCCGTTTGCACCAGCTTTAAGATCTGCAACTACGCAGAGCTTCATGTTGTCACCAGCGGCAACCTCCTGGTTGATGTTGTTGAACTCAACCAATTGAGTTTCGCTGCTGATTGTTCTTCCGGTGGTAAGTCTCTGATCACCATTGTACAGGTAAACATTGTCAAAATCACCTTGTGAACCTGGGCCTACGCGATGTACGTGAACAGATTTAACTGTCACATCGCTGGAACCAGCCATGAAATCCCAACAAGTAAATACTACGCCTGTAGCACCACTTGGAATGGATCCGGCAACCGGAGTCTGTGTGGAAAGAGCTACTTCAAGAGCTCCACCACTGACGTCGGCACCGTAGCCGAGGAATGATACGGAATCGCTGCTAGCGAGAGCATCGCCGGCATCGGATTCCACATTCTTGGCAGTTACATAATATACTTTGCCCTCTGTCTGTGTGCTGGTAGTCAGCATAACAGTGTCGGCAGCTGTTACTTCAGCGGCGGAAACTATGAGCTTGGTACCACTTGAGTCTTCGATGAGATAGTTGGCTTCGTCAGCAGCAAGAGTGGAGTCAACGTTCATCGAGAAGATCAGTTCAACAGTAGTCTTGGAAGCAGCGGCGGCGGAATCCAGAGTGAAGCCGGCAGCAACCGGGTTCATGCTCAGGAATACCATCTTGGCGGCTTCTGCTCTGTTGATGTTGTTGGAAGGCCTGTAGTTGCCATCCGGATAGCCGGATACAACACCGTTATTGAAGGCTGTTTCAACAAAGTTGAAATACCAGGCGCCGGAAGTGACATCAGGGAAATGAGGATTTCCTGTAATGTCTTCGGCCATGGCAGCAGCATTGACAAGCATCTTGGCGGCCTCAGCTCTGTTCAAAGGAGCTTCCGGTCTGAAATAACCGGTGGGGACACCATTGGCTTTGTCTCCGCTGACGATGCCGTTCTTGGTCAGGGTATAGATATAATCTGTATACCATTGGCCCATAGCGACATCCTTGTAAGGAGCGGCTGAAGCAGTCTCCAGAGGAAGTCCGGAAACCATGAAGGCAAACTTGCCCATTTCAGCTCTGTTGACCAGGTCACCTGGTCTGTACATATCTTTTGTGGAGTCGATTACTCCCGCAGTAGCGAGGTCATTTACATAACCTGCATACCACGCATCGGCTGGAACATCTGAGAAAATATTCTCAGTTGCGGCTGTAGCAACACCTGCTGCAAAGAGACCTGCAACGAGTGCTACCAAGCTAAGACCAGCAACTTGTTTGCGAATTGACGCAAATGTTGTGGATAAATCCATAATTA
Source organism: Candidatus Altimarinota bacterium (assembly GCA_963677745.1). GTDB lineage: Bacteria > Patescibacteriota > Gracilibacteria > UBA1369 > UBA1369 > UBA1369. The sequence goes on along the minus strand of OY782391.1, from coordinate 909,188 downwards.
GAATAAATAGATAGATAAATAAACATCGATGTACATAAAGTCTGAACTTGACGTACATAGTAGTGCGACCGCTTTTTTACCTTGAGTAAAAGCGATCTTAAAGTTTAAATTTAAACTTTGGGGTTTTGGCGGATAACGCCATTTTCTGGGAGAATTTTTGAGGAGTACCCAACCGGACTTCCAGGTGTTGTATCCTGAAAATCACCGGACCTTGTGGACGGGTCCTTGATTTGGAAAACTCGGGCAAAGCCATCATGAAGTTTGTTCCCGGGTGGAAACCCAATGATGCTCTTGCTGTAGTCGGACAATTTGCCTTACGCTGTCTTGGGCCGTTTTAAGGCGGCCGAGGGAGAACGCCCGGTTAACTCCGACTACCCGCTGGTTTTCAATGAACGTATTTCCGTCGTTTTTGTTTACGCCATGCGCTGAAGGGTACTTTCCAGATTCGAACTGCAACCTTACCGATAACCGCAGTCTGGAACACACTACTTAAACGCTGGCTGATTACGACCGGCTGAGATGTTTTATCAAAGAGGGAATTTTATGTCAATTAAGCCAATTTTGGCTGTTTTTTGTTTTTTGCGCGTTGGCAAGCACTTATATTAACTTTGAGTCTGACTAATCGTTTCAGCAATTCAGATGACAGGCTGGGGAATTGTTATGCTATTAACGTTTGCCGCGGCTTTACTCCACACTGAACTGCACGCTGTCTTTTGCCAGTTCTGCCTTATTCTCTGAGGTAATCCGGACTTCTATTTGCTGCAGGCCGCGTTCGGGTAACCAAAATTCCTTTATTTCCAGGGGAGCGGCGGAGCCGCTCAATGACTGGCTTTTGATCACTTTTCCGTTGATAATCAGCTCAATTTGGCTAGGCGGATTGGACTGGTCAGTAAAACGGGCCGGGTAGACAATAATTTTAAGCGGGACTTTCTGGCTGTCCAGAGGCAGATTTGCGTTTATCTGAAAGGAATCTCCGGCCAGCGGGGAAACAATTTGCAGGGGCGGCAAATCGGCGGACGCCGCCGGCAGGTTTTCCGGAGGCAGCGGCCGGCAGTCGGGAGTGGGCAGGAAACCCCTTTCCTTGGCCCAATTTTGATACACAAAAGGATAGTTAATAAAATACCGGACGCTGCCGGCGGGCTCATCGGCCGGAGCAGCTGTGCCGCTATTGACCGCGCCACAGCTGTATTTTTGCCAGAAATAATCCTTTTGAAGCGGCTGGGTCCCCTCAATGAACCATTCATTCAGGCTTTCCTGGCAATTTTCGCTGACCGCCAGCCCGGATACAGCACAAATCTGCTGTTCAATCAGGCGGGGGGGAGGGAGCAACGGGCTACTTGCGGTGTCGGTAAAAGTAAGATTTGTAAGATTATTCTTACTTTTCTTACCTTTACGAATATCGACAGTGGAGGAAACGGGGGTGTCGGGGAGTTTTTCGTAGGCCAGTGTCATGAAATCGTGCCAGATCGGGCCGGCGCCGTCGATTCCGGAAATGTTTTCCATGGGGGTGGCATCGGAATTGCCAACCCAAACCGCTGTCAGAAGCTGCGGCGTGAAGCCAAAAGTCCAGTTGTCGCGAAAATTACGGGTGGTGCCGGTTTTGGCGGCGGCCGGGACAGAGAGTTCCAGGACATTACCTTCTCCGAAACTTTTCAGACGGGCGTTGGGGTCGGAAAGTGCGTCTGCAATCAGCCAGGCATTCTGTTCGCCGTTGGCTCCAAGGACACGGGAGGAAAGCGGGGCAGTCCATTTATAAATGGTGCCGCCGGAAGCGTCTGTTATTTCCAGAATGGTGCTGAAATTTTTTTTTCGACCGTAATCGGCCAAGGTCAGATAAGCGTTGGCCAGGTCGGCCAGCCGGATTTCCCCTCCTCCCAGAGTGAGGGCCAGACCATAATATTCAGGATCCTGATCCAGGGTATCCATACCAAGGCGGCGCAGGAAATTCAGAAAACGGGAAGTGCCCAGTTTTTCCTGGGTTTTAACCGCGGGAATATTGAAAGAATTGGCCAAAGCTTCACGCAGCCGAACCGGGCCGTGGAAGTCCAGATCATAGTTGAGCGGTGAATAGACGCCGCCCTCCGTCTTGACCTTGATGGGCAAGTCCTCGATCAGGCTGGCCAGAGTGTCGCCGTTTTCCAAGGCCAGCAGGTAGAGAAACGGTTTGAGGGCGGAGCCGGGCTGGCGCGCAGCGCCGATAATGTCCACCTGGCCGTCGATGGAATCATCAAAATAATCTCGGCTGCCCAGCCAGACCAGTACCTGCCCGTCCGGCACGGTGGCGGCCAGGAGGGCGGCGTTGCCGACATTTTTCTGTTTCAACAGATCCAGCTGGCGGTTGACGATTTTTTGGGCTTCCTGCTGCAAATTCAGGTCCAGAGTGGTGCGTACGGAAATTCCGCTATAGACAAAATCATGCCCGTATTCTTCCTCCAGTTGGGCCAGCACGTGGTGGACGAAATGGGGCGCCTCGATGGCGGTTTTGCCGCTCTTGAAATGCAGCACGCGGGCGGCCGCCTCTTCGGCCCGGGCGGCCGTGATATCGCCCTGCGCCACGAGGCGCCCCAACACATACTGCTGTCTTTTTTTGGCCTTTTCCGGATTTACCAGCGGATTATAGGCGGAAGGGGCTTTGGGCAGACCGGCCAGGATGGAAATTTCCGCCAGATCCAGATCGGACAGATTTTTTCCGAAATAATTGCGGGCGGCCTCGGCCACGCCATAGGACAAATTGCCAAAATAAACAGTGTTCAGATATTCTTCCAGAATCCTCTCCTTGCTGTAGGCATGACTGATGCGGATGGCATAAACGGTTTCCAATAATTTCTCCTGGAGGTTCCGCTCACGGTTGGTCCCCAGCAAATTTCTGACCAGCTGTTGCGTGATGGTGCTGGCCCCGCTGGTGACTTTTTGTTCCAGATAATTATAAAAAAGCGCCCGGGCAATTGCTCCCGGATCAACTCCGGCATGGGAATAAAAATCGCTGTCTTCACTGGCGATTATTGCTTTCTGAAAAAGCAGCGGCATTTCATCCAGTCTTAAATAAGTTTTCCTTCCTTCTCCCTTGCTCAAGACCTCGTAGAGCAACTGACCGTTCCGGTCATAAATCTTGGTGGAAACGTGCCTGGGACGCAGATCCAGACTGTCGGGCAGCGGCAGCAGCCAGGCAATATACAGGTATCCCGCCAGAACCGATAAAAATAAAGATCCCAGCACCAATAACAGCCAATGCCAGAACGGTCTTTTAGATTTTTTGGACATTCAGTGAGAGTGTTTTAGCCTCTTTTCCAGAACTGAAACCATCTTTTCTTTTTACCGGGCTCTTCCAGCAATTTCACCTGGCTTTCCAGAGAAGTAAATCTTTCCTGGAAAACTTTTACGAATCTCATGAAGGTATCTTTGTCTTTGCGGTTTTCATCGACCAGTCTGTCCAGAACCCTTTTCTGTTCGACAACTTCTTCCTTGGAAGCGTATTCCGTGATCAGTGAAGTCTGCTCGGCTTTTTCGGACGTGCCCTTGATTTTGCCGTGCGGTCTTTCGATTTTATAAAAGGCCAGCAATTGATCCTCCCCGATTAAATAGTTGAAGCCCTGTGGCGTCTTCTGTTTCTTGGCGGTAAGCTTTTTTGCTTTCAAAGCGCGGCGGATGGTCTGGATGGATTTACCGGCTGCCTCAGCAGCTTCTTGGATGGTGTACAGGGTTTCAGCCATGGTTTTGACTAGTTAAAATGACTAATTAAATTTTATCAGCGGCAAGCTGCGTTTCTATATTAGTTAATCATTCCGTATAATCAAGTGATGGGCGAAAAAGCCTCTTGACGATGTGAGAGAATTTGGTGAGAGCTTGGTAATTTTTTTATCGCAGTTTTCGTGAACACAACAGCATGCAGCGGCCTTTACACAGGATCATTATAATTGATGGTGTAACTGTCTCCTTTCTTTGCACCTTGATAGTTGCTGCTAAAGTCCTGCAGATATTTTTCGACGTCATAGCTTGAATCCAGTTCCAGTGTGTCATTGTTGTCCATAACAACAAAACGGTCTTGATCATCCCTGTACCAGATAAAAACATGATGGCTGTTATTTCGATTATTTGTGATTACCGTCATATTGGGATTGAAGCGGTGCAGAAAAGCCCAGAAATAATTTATCACGGCGAAATCATCGCAATCGGCCCATCCCGAGCGCAAAGTGGTGACGGGATTTCTGAATTCATCTTTGACAGTCCTGTCATATAGCTTGTACTGCAGACAGGATCTGAGCAGCAAACCGTACATTTTTGGATCAGCCGGCAATAACCTGAAAATTTCAATCAACTGATCAATCTTTTCGATATTGGTCAAACTGAACGCTGATTCGGAAGGAGCTGGAGGTACCCCATTTTTTTCTTCCTGGAGCAGCTCATTCTGTTCCTTTACATTTTTAAGAAATGAGTCCACCACCGGCGTGCTTTGAGTATTTCTGAGAAATTCGGTAAAAGTTTCCGTTTCATAAATATGTTCTCTGGGAAACTGGTCGCTGGAGAAGGCCTGCACCCTCAACCCCTGGTGTTCCAGGACGCCATGTCCGGTTTCGCAGGTAAGTTCCCGCAGATATTTACCCCCCTGTTTATTCTGGCCGGAGACGGTTACCCTGCGCTGATAATCCCGGTATTCAGGGCTGGTCTGTACATAGGGATCACTGGTGTTATAGAGCATGCCGATGCTGCAGCCCAGACCAAAGTCATTCACCACCACCCTGCTTTTATTAACCGAAAAATAGAGGTAACCATGATCGGTGGTGAACTCATAATTAAAGATATAAGTAAGGCTTTCCACCTCTTTGATCGACTGGATAAAGGGGTATTTCTTCATCAGGGCCTGCTGGCTTTCCGGACTTAAAATTTTATTGGTGGCAGTAACCAGCCCCTCTGAGTCGTGCAGGTAAAAAATGTCGTCCAGGTCGATCCGGTCCGACAATTGTTCGTCCATCGCCTTCTGGAAAATCCAACGGCAATCCTCCGCATTCATTTTTACTTTGTTGCGGCTGTTGGCCGTTTCCAGATCTTCCTCGGTAAACTGTTTGTCCGGACAGTAATCAAAATTGTTTTTAAATCTCTTGGTGTAATCCTCATAGGTGGTGCAGCCCGGTAAAACTTTTCCCAAAGTCGCGGCACCGATCAAAGCCAAAATACCCTGCGTTAACTGGCGCCGCTTTTCATCTATCTGTTCGGCTTCGGCAGATTTGTCTGCCGGGGAAGTGTTCACGATGGGGGCGGCATCAGGTCTGTTCCGAGCAGACTCCCGGTGTTTCGCCGGTCTTTCACTTTCTCCCGATTTTTTGCCCAACAATCCAAAAAGCATAATCAAACTTAATATCTTTGTATTATAACACTTTTGAAGCCTGACTGGAATTCAATGGTGGGTCATGCCGGTCTCGAACCGGCGACCTTCTCCTTAAAAGGGAGCCGCTCTACCAACTGAGCTAATGACCCGTATTGATGTGTTGGTGTACGCCTGATCTGCGGCGCGGGGCAATATTATTCGAGAAAGCCCCGTAAATCAAGAAAATTTTACGGTGACGGTTATTGCTGCTGTTTCCGCTGAAAAATACTGATCAGTACAAAAGCCAGTCCCGGCAGGGCGAACCAGATATCGTGCCAGTCCAGCAGTCCCCGCACGAAACGCGACTCGTCATAAACCATGCGGAAAGACTCGGAGATTGATCCGGTACCGTCAATCAGGCTGCCGCCATTGGCGAAAACAATGATGGTGCTGAGTATCAGTCCCCCGCTGAGCAGTGACAGAGCGGTAATAATGATCAAGGAAAAGAAAGCGTTCCTGTCCTGTTGTTCATCCACATGATAATCACCGAAAATAGTCAGCAGGACGATCACGGAGATAAACAGCAGAATTTTTATTATCGAAGAAAATTGGACGATATCGCCGCCGAATCCCAGAAATTTCATCAGCTTGGTAAAGAAAGAAGTTCCGCCGACATATTTGCCAAACAGATTGCCCAGGCCGTCGGCGCTGATGATGGCCACATAGGTACCGATGATGATTTTGAGGGTCTCCCTGCGGCCAATAATAAAGCTGTATGCCGTCACAATGGCAAAGAATACAATGATGAACAGATCCCAGGAAAGTTTTAGGTCCATGACCTTCTTTTTATTTGTTTTCGGTTGTAATTATACGCATCAGTGGCAAATCTGCAAACGTTTATGGTGATGATCGTTACCATTGTCGTTTCCGTTGCGGGGCAGATTTTCAATCAGGGATGCTGGAACTGCATGGGTCATCATCTTGTTAATGAGAGCTTCCATGGCTACGGGGTCCAAATCCGTACCGACTCCCCAGGGACTGCCCATAACCAAATCCCCGCTGCCTCCCCATTGATGTGTCGAATTCCCGTTCATCAATTCGAAAGTGTTGAGAGTCCTGATAAAAAAGGGCAGATCAAAATAGGTAATATAATCGGAGAGTCTGGTAAAAACATAAGCGTACTTGCCGTTGGGCAGGCGGCGGACCGAGACAATGGCCTGGTAGCCGTCGTTAATGGCGCCCATGCGGCCCTGTTTGCCGGTTTCCTCGATCATAATCCAGCCGGGTCCGCCGCCCAGTTCCAGATAGCTGGTGTCCGGTTTGAGATGGCGGTGGGTTCCGTTAATAAAGCGTTTAATGCGTGTCCCCACCTGGTCCATGATGTCGGCGTATTCTTTGGCAATATGATGGTCCAGCTGGCCGCTTTGCCGGAATTCCCGGTAGGGATCGGTGACCCAAACCAGAGCTTCGTAAAGTTTTGAATCCGGATAGGTCTGATAAGTTCCGGCGGTGGTGTCCATTTTTTCGGCCAATCCCACCAGGCGCTCCAGACGGCCGCGCACATCACTAAAAATCAATTGCGGTTCTGCCAGCAGCAGTTTGCTGAAACAATCATCTTCATCGCAGCCCTTGAAAAAGGCATTGACCTTGGGTCCGTATTCATTGCGGAAAACCGAATAAAATCCCCCGCGGACAGCCATCATAATCTGGCCCATGGTCGCCCTCATCGATGACCGGTCCACCATTTTTTTATCCTGCTCTTCCGGATCCAGGTGATGGTCATAGGAGGCGATGGGTTTGGCCAGGTCTTTGTGGACACCGCCTTTCACATAGCCGTCGATGGCGACTGAACAAGGGGGGTAATTATTATGGAAGTCTGCCCATTCCATAGGGTTGTGGCGTGGCTCTATCTGCATTGTGAAATCAACTTCTTCCCTGAATGGTGTGCTCGTATTAGACGCTTTCATGATGTTTAGTAAAGTTCTTTTTGTCTACAATCGGCGTAATCAGAAGGTTGTGGACAGGAACAACTTTGCTGGTTTTGATTTTCTTTTTGCGGTTTTTTCCGGGATTTATCCGGAGGGCCGAATCCGAAGTTACAAAGTATGTTTATAGCACTTTTTTTGCCATGATCAAGTGACGGGGCTGGTCAACTGTGATGCCGTAACCAATAATGCAATTACAACAGGATCACCAAGGGATATTTTGTTCTATGTTAATCTTCGCAAACGTAAGAAAATCTTACGTTTGCGAAGTTCGCTTGTGTCCCAACCCCCACCGCCCCGGCTGCGCCGGGTCGGTGCATTGATTACATCAGATTACGACTGGCTGCGGCAGCAGCTTCTTCCTGTGCCATTGCTTCGGCTTCTGCCTCAGCTTGTGTGTCTTCCTCACTTGGAGAATCTCCGGCGCTCTGAACGCGAACATTACCAACGGGTTTTGCTGTGATTGTTAAGGCAGCGGTACTTTCAGCCAGTCTCCGGTCAAATCCGGCCAGCTGGTCCCGGCTTGAACCGGCCACCTCACTGATTTCCTTGCCAATTTGCAATCCTTCCTGGGCGGCTTCCATCAGGGCCATCACCTCTTCCGGACTGCCGGAGATAAGAGATGCGACGTTAGCGGTGGAGAGACGCAATCTTTTGGCAAATTCTTCGGTATCGCCATGTCTGATCTTGATTTCCAGGTTGGCGGTAACTTCTTTGATCATGTCGGCATTGATGCGGGCTACTTCCAGCAGTACCCGCCCCAGGCGCTTCTGCCTGTCCGAACCATGCCTGATATAGGACATCCCCTGGTCATAAATCCGGTAGACGTAGTTGATAAAATTGTAGAGGTCGGCCACGCCTTCGGTGGTAGTGTGCTCTTTTTTCAGCCACTGGCTGCGGCTGATTTGGCGGCTGACACGACTTCGATCCTTTTCAGCACACTGACCTTTCCAACTTTTACCATAAATCCACAGATAGGCTCGGTAATACATCAAAGCTAAAATCAAGACAAAGAGCGGCGGCAGGTTTTTGTATTCTTCGATGATATTTCCCGGATTGGCTCTCTCATTGAATTGGGAAAGGAAGTCCCGGTCCACCTGACTCATTGCTTCGGGGGTAGAGGCTCCATCAGCCTGATCGTGCAAGCTAACCCGGATCAAATGAATCTCCATCTCCCTTTTTAAGTTGTGCAGTCCTTCCAGGTTGGGAAGGATATCTTTGGCATCCAGAAGAGTTTCCTGTTCTTTGGGTACTTGCGGTTTTGGAGATCCCTGTACAATGTCCTGCTCAGGTTTAGGAGGCGGGGCCTGAGGGACGATGGCCGGAGTTACGGGGACCATTGACTGTAAAAGTTTTTGATAATAATTTTCCAGACTGTCCGGGTTTTTAAGGTCAATATTCTGGTTGGTTACGTTAAAACTGCTGGTCCCTTCATAAATATAGTAACCAAGATTGGACAGGATCTCAGTCCTGGAACATTCCTGTAAAATTTTTCCACCGGTGACAGAACGGCGATTATCACTAAAACTCCTGCTATCCCATCCACGCTCTTTGGCAAAGGACTGCAGCCGTTTGCCAAGGTCTTGCAGGTCTGTGGCTTCAGATAATTGGAGCTCACGCAAATAGCCGGAAAGATTGTGAGTGCCCGCACCTCTTTTCAGATCATCAAAAAAGTCAGTCAAGGCATGCCGTAAAAATATCCCCACGGTGGTAACATCAGCTAAAAGATGGTCAGCAGAGAAACTCTTGGCATCTGGAAATTGAACCTGAGAAGCAATTGCCGGAAAAATATATTTATTGAAAATATGGGCAGTCAAGTGATCCGAATCGATTACACCCCTTCCGCCGCCAATCAGATCTTGACGCAAATGGTCGAGGATTTCCTGTTTGTGTTCAACCAGATATTTGACGGCATGTTCCTGAAAAAATACCGGATTTTCACAGCTTCTGGCAATTTCTTTAACGCATGTTTCTTTATATTTCTGACGATGTTCCACAGCCTGTGCTTTGGCATTATTATATGCGGCTAATTGCAGTTCATATTGCCGACGGGCTTCTTTTTGACTTTCCTCCAGCTGCTGCCGCATCCGGGCCTCTTGCTGCCGATTCATTTCAGACCGTTTCTGCTCATTCTCAGCCAGGTTTTTTACAGCCTGGGCCAATAACTCACGGGCAGACAAAACCGGATGGGCAGAGGCGGGAAGAAGTTGCAGTGACTGCTGATCCAGCCCTTGTGATTCCAGAGCGGAACTACCTACCGTGAGAGCAGGGTTGTTGCCGGAGCTGTGAGGAAAAGACTTGTTTGTAGACATGTTGAAATTAATAATTTGCATTATTATACTAACTTTTTCCCTTTTGTCAACTCTGGTTGGAACGATAAAAAGCGGCCTGGAGGCCGTGAAGGTTTTATTTTGGTAGTCCTACGGGGAATCGAACCCCGGTTTTCGCCTTGAGAAGGCGACGTCCTAACCGCTAGACGATGGGACCGCATATTTAAATGGTGCAACCTAGAGGATTCGAACCTCTGACCTTCTCGACGTCAACGAGACGCTCTACCAACTGAGCTAAGGTTGCCCGATTGCAGACCATACGCCGGGAACTATCTTTGGCCTGCCCGCTGATATTGCTATAGAAACGAATTTATTTCAAGAAAATTTTTTGCCTGACATTGCCTTGAGCTTGAATTAGCAATCTGCTAAAGTCAGTGCTAGAATTAATGGTGAGGCCAACTTTTTTTATTTTGGTATGGCAAAAGATTATTATGAAATTTTGGGCATCAAGAAAGATGCCAATGAAACGGACGTCAAGCGGGCCTACAGAAAACTGGCCATGGAATGGCATCCCGACAAACACAAAGGCGATAAAACGGCCGAGGAAAAATTCAAGGAAATAAACAACGCTTACCAGACCCTTAGTGATCCCCAGAAGAAGGCCATGTATGATCAGTTCGGCGAGTCAGCCGGCAATTTTGGCGGAGGCGGCGGTGGTGGAGCCGGAGGAGGATTTGGAGGTTTTGACTTCAGCGGTTATCAGACCAATTTTGACGGACAGGGCTTTGCTGATATTTTTGAGGCCTTTTTCACCGGTTTCGGAGGGCGAAGCAACGGCCCCCGCAAAGGCCGCAATCTGGAGTTTGAGTTGCGGGTGGAATTTGAGGAAGCGGTTTTCGGCTGCGATAAAGAACTGGTGATCACCAGACCCAAGAAAAGCGGTGAGAAAACCACCGAAACACTTAAAGTAAAGATACCGGCGGGCGTAGATAACGATTCGGTGGTCAGATTGTCCGGCAAAGGCGACCCGGGCAGCAACGGAGGACCGGCCGGAGACCTGTACGTACATATTCGCGTGGCACCGCACCGTGAATTTATCAGAAATGGTTTTGATATTCATAGCAGCTCCGAAATCAGCCTGCTGATGGCGGTATTGGGGGGCGAGATAAAAATAAAAACACTACAGGGTGAAGTAACGCTGAAGATTCCAGCCGGTTCACAACCCGGTAAAGTTTTCAAACTGAAAGGTTACGGCGTCCAAAAACTACACAGCGATGAAAAAGGCGATCATTATGTAAAAATCAACGTGGTGGTGCCGAACAAACTTTCCAAAAAAGAAAAAACTCTTTACCAGGAGCTGGCCCAGGAATCAGGGCTGGATTTAAACAAAGGAAAAGGATTCTGGAAATAGATCCGGGAAAATATGTAATACTTTTTTTGGGGGACTGTTTTGATTATTAGCCGGCAGCCGATGCAACCACTTGTCTTTGGCTGATAAATGGCTTATAAATTTAGGGAATTTGTGATACAGTCCTTGGAACAAAAAAAAGATTTTGATCCGCAAATAGTGGAACGCGCCAAGACCGACAGTGAAGCCTTCGCCCAACTGTATGACTTTTATTTTCCCCGGGTTTACGCCTTTGTCATGTCCAAAGTCGGCAATCAATCGGCTGCGGAGGACATTGTCAGCGACGTGTTTATGAAAATCCTGGAAAACCTGCCCGGCTACCATGACCGGGGGCTGCCGTTTGCAGCCTGGCTGTTCACGGTTACCCGCAATGTGGTTTTCGACTTCTATGCCAAAAACCATCGGACGGAAAATCTGCCGCTGGAAGAGGGAATGGAAATAAAAGACGAAAAAAAGGATTTTCAGCCGGCCGTCCAGGCCAAGGAAAGTGAACTTAAGGAAAAAGTGCGTGAGGTAATGCATAAATTGCCCGAACGGGAACTTTCCATTCTGCAGATGAAATTCTTCAGCGGACTGACCAACAGGGAAATTGCCCTGACACTAAACCTCTCCGAAAGCAATGTAGGCATCATTCTCTACCGCGTCCTGCGCAAAATAAAACCCGATTTAAATAACCTATTTTAGCCGATGCTGCGACCCAATAAAAAAATCAGGGAGCTGGAAAAAAGGCTGGAGAACAGCGGGAAGGACCCACAATGGTCCGAGCTAACCGATGCCATTAAATCGAACGGACCGCAACCGGCCGACCGGCAGTTTTCACAAAATTTAAAAAATCAATTACTTGAAAAACACCACACTATGAATACATCAAAAAAGGAAAAGACAGAGAAACGTTTCAGTCTGTGGTCCGATTTCAGGGTCAGAGGCTGGGCAATGGCACTGGGCACACTGGTGGTGGTGGTACTGGCCGGAATAATTTCTTATCCAATGATTCCCGCCCCTACCGTTCAGGGTTATCTGATGAAAGGCGGTACCCGTAATATTTCGGTCAATGCCCCGCTGAAAATCACTTTCAACCAATTGATGAACAACGCGTCGGTGGAAAAAGCTTTCCGCATTGAACCGGAAACCAAAGGTACTTTCAGCTGGCAGGGCAACAGCCTGATCTTCAAGCCGGCCGAGCAATTGAAAATCGGCGATACCTACAAGATCACCGTCGGCAAGGAAGCTGTCAGTTTCCTCCAGAAACCGCTGGCCGGCGATTACAGTGAATTCTATAAAATCGTCGCCCCGCCCAAGGTGGTGCTGATGACTCCCAATGACGGTTCCAAGGCGATAACGGCAGACAGTAAGATCAATATCATGTTTGACCGTCCCCTGACCGGACTGACCACACTGGATGCGGGCCGGGAGAATTTCCCCAATATCAAGATTGAACCTTATGTTCAGGGCCGCTTCAAGTGGCTGGGCACCTCGGCCATTCAGTTCATTCCCGACAAACTGGCCCTGTCCACCGCTTATAAGGTGACTATCCCGCAGGGCACACAGGTGCTGGACGGCGGTTATACGGAAGGCGAGTTTACTTCCAGCTTTGAGACACTCCGGCCCGAAGCGCAGAACTGGCACACTACTGATACGCAAAATTCCTATCAGGTCTCCACCGGCAGCCGGTTTGTGATTAGTTTTAACCAGAAGGTGGATCTGGGCAGCGCCAAAGAACTGATTAAGCTGAACAGGGTTGAAGACAATAAAACCAATGAGGAAGGCATATCCGTGAGATATTTTACAGCCGATGACTGGAAAGAGCAGCAAAAGCGGCTGATTGAAATCACGGAAATGAGTCAATATGAAGAGATCAAGGAAGCCCCCACCACTGCTTCTTCGGGAGAAGGTGACAAGGTTGAAGTTCTCAAGGAAGATGAGCTGCAAAAAATGCTGGTTATTTCACCTTCCCAAAAAATGAAAGCGGACACCAATTATGCATTGCAAATCAGAAAAGGTCTGAAAGGCGCGGAGGGACCGCTTACCACCGGTAATGATGTCAATTATGAAATGAGAACTCTGGGTGAATTGAAACTGCTTTCATCAGACAGTAAAAACAATGACGATCCAAATTCTATATATCCGGTTTTCGGCTACAGCAACCCCCTGGATCTGCGCAGCTTCCGCGGCAAGGTGCGGATAGAGCCTTCCCAGAAGGACGAAAAGGGCAGTCCGGTTCCGGTAGAGGTGGTTACATATACCGATACTTCAGTTCATATTGGATATAATTATCTGCCTTCCACCGACTATACAATTACGATCGACCCGGGCGTCAAAGATTATTTCGGAAACGGTTACAATGAAAAAACCGAACTGAAATTCACGACACCCGCTTCCAAACCGGCACTGGATCTGGAAAAGGGCACCGATTTGAGCGTACTGGACGGCTATCAGGCCAGCAGGTTTTACGTAAAATCGGTCAATATCGATTATGCGGCTTTCAAACTAAAGAAACTGACCCCGGAACAGTTTTCAAGATTATATTCTGAGGGTTATATCGATTATAATAATGAAACCTTCAAGTCTCTGACAGATTTTGATTTTGAAGGTAAACTGGCCGTCACACTGGGCTTCAATGAGAAGGGCCACACCGCCCTTGATCTGGATGCCCTGAGCGGCGGTAAACTGGCCGGCGGTTTTTACTATCTGGAACTCGGCAACCCCAAAGTCACCACCACCGAATGTGTCTATGAGTGGCAGTCAAAAGAAAATCCGGGTTGTCATGAAGTTCCGAAAATCGAGAAAACTCTCTTCGTGGTCAGCAAGACTTCACTGGCCATCAAAACCACTTTGACCGAAATGCTGGTCTGGGCCACCGATCTGAAGGACGGTAAACCTGTTGCCGGTGAGAAAATCACGGTAATGGACGCGCTGCATACCGAGGCGGCCAGCGGAGAAACGGATGCCAGCGGACTGGCGAGAATCAAACTGCCTGGGGCCAGCGGAGATTTTTACAGAGATTTCCTGGTTTTTGGCGACCGCGAAAATGATACGGGCTTTGTCCATACCAGCTGGAGCGAAGGAATCGCCCCCTGGAATTTCAATATCAATTCGGAACCGGTTTCCCCGGAATATTATCTGTATCAATACACCGACCGTCCGATTTACCGGCCGGGACAGGAGGTCTATTTCAAGGGCATTGTCCGCCAGGAAAAAGATTATAAATTCAAACTGCCAGACCTGAAAAAAGTTAAAGTTACCATCAACGATGCCCAGAGCAATCAGATTTACCAGCAGGAGCTGGCCATCAGCAACAACGGCACCTTTATCGGCAAACTGACTTTGGGGGACAAAATTCCGACCGGCGACTTCTCGATTCACACTGAATTGCTGGATGCCAAAGGTCCCTCCTGGATGACGGAATTTTACGCTTCCTTCAAGGTTTATGAATACCGCAAGCCGGAATACAAACTGGATCTTTCCAGCGACAAAAAAGAATATGTGAACAATCAAAGCGCCAACGTGAGGGTGGAAGCCGGGTATTTCTTCGGCGCACCTCTCAAAGACGCTGAAATCAGATGGACTCTCAAGGCTCAGGATTATTATTTTATCCTGCCAGAAGAACTGGCCGCCAAACTGGCCGGAGGCTGGTTCAGCTTCGCCGATGAAGGTTATTTCTGTTACTGGGGCTGCGTCGGAGAAAATTCCATAGTCAGCCAGGGCAAAGGCAAAACCGATGAACAGGGTCTGGCCCTGGTGACTTTGCCGCTCAATATCAGCGACAAGAAAATAAGCCAAATCTACACGCTGGAAGCTTCCGTAACGGATGCCAATAATCAGAGCGTCTCCAACCGCATCAGTTTCCCGGTACACAAAGGATCATTCTATGTGGGAATCCGCAGTCAAGACTATCTGGCCGACACGGAAAAGCCGGCCAAATTCGATGTACTCACTGTGAGCAGCGACGGCCGGGAACTGCCCGGGAAAGAAGTGGAAGTGGCGCTCTATGAAAGAAGCTGGAACACGGTAAAACGCAAGAATGTGGACGGAGATTATTATTTTGAAAACAGTTACGACGATAAACTGCTGGAAAAGAAGACCGTCAAAACCGCCGAACACGGCTTGGGCACTTTGGAATTCAAATTTGCCAAGGGCGGGGTATACAAAGTCGAAGCAACCGGCAAAGATGAGAAAAACAACCAGATTGTCAGTTCCACAACCGTCTATGTCAGTTCCGGTGACTTTGTAAACTGGGGCAGTGAAAACAACGACAAAATCGAACTGGTAACCGACAAGATGGAATACAAAGTCGGCGATACCGCCAGGGTAATGGTCAAATCCCCTTACCGGAACGTCTATGCGCTGGTTACCTACGAGAAAGACAAAGTGCTGGATCAGAAAGTGATCAAACTGGAATCCAATTCACAAACCATTGAAGTGCCGATTACCGAAAAGTTTTTACCAAACGTTTTCGTATCGGTGGTACTGATGAAAGGCAATGCCTATGATGCGGGACTGACGGCGCCGGCGGAGGGTGCGCCGGACGAACGGCAGGTGGCGGCTTTCAAGGTCGGCTATGCCACTCTGCAGGTCAATACGGAAGGCAAACGGTTGAATATAGATATCAAGAGTGATAAGGCCCGCTACTCGCCGGGAGAGACGGTTAAACTGACCGTAAAAACAACCGACGCCGGCGCCCAACCGGTGGCGGCCGAACTGTCACTGGCGGTGGTTGACGAAAGCGTGCTCAGTCTGACTGAAAGCGTGACAGCCGATTTGCTCAATATATTTTACCGAAAGAGGTTACTGGGAGTTAACATTGCCCATACCCTGACCAAAGCCATTTCCAGAATCAATGTACAGGTGGAGGCGGGAATGAAAGGCGGAGGCGGCGGTGATACCGAGAAACGCGCCACTTTCAAAGATACGGCTTATTTTGAGGCCACGCTCAATACCGATGCCAATGGCGAGGGAACGCTGGAATTCAAGTTACCCGATAATCTGACTACCTGGCAGGTACTGGCTATCGGTATCAGCAATGACACCAAGTCGGCCCGGGCCCTGGTGGGAAGCAATAAATATTCTTTCCTGTCCAACAAGGACATTCTGGTCCGGCCAGTTCTGCCCAGATTCATGACCAAAGGCGACCGGATGCAAATTTCGGCGATTGTTCATAATTATACCGACACCGACCAGGCCCTGAAAGTCACTCTGGAATCCGGGGAACTGCAGATACTGGACGGCACGGAGAAATCCGCCACGATAGTCGCCAAGGGTTCACAGAAACTCAACTGGCAGGTAACGGTTGGTGCCGCCGATCAGGCCAAGATCAGCTTTACCGCCGTGGCCAATGGAGGTGAGCGGGGGGACAGCGTCGAACAGACCCTGCCCGTCAAGGAAAGCAGCTTCCCGGAAGTCGTGGCAATGGCCAAGGTCCTTTCTACCGACGCCAAAGAAATAGAACAGGTCTGGCTGCCGATCGGACTTAATCTGAAAGACGGCTCGCTGCGTATCACAGCCGCCGCCACGCTGGCCGGTTCAATCGGCGAAGGTCTCAAATATCTGGTCAGTTTCCCCTACGGCTGCACCGAACAGCTGACTTCCGCCATTCTACCCAACGTGGCGGCGAAGAGACTGCTAAATACCGGTAAATTCAAGATAGAGGGGGTAACCGCCGCCATAGTGGACAAGAATGTCGAGACCGGCTTACAGGAACTTTACAAGAATCAACAGGCCAGCGGCGGCTTCGGGCTCTGGATCAATTCCCAACCGCGCGCCTATCTGACGGCTTATGTAGTCAACACCATGAACGAAGCTGAAAAGGCCGGCTATAAAATTGATAAAGATGTTTATGACTCTGCGCTGCAATATCTTAAAAATTATCTGCCCCAGAAAGCCGATGCCAATGAAAGCGAAGACTACCGTCTGAATACCAAGGCTTATGTGATGTATGTGCTGGGTGAAGCCGGCAAAGGCGACCTGGGCATGCTCAACAGCCTTTATGAAAAGAAAGACCAGCTGCGTCTGATTTCCCGTTCCTATCTGTTGATGGCCTTCCAAAATCAGCTTTCCGAAAAGGCTTCGGAAAAGTCCACCTCCGATAAGATCGAGGCGCTCAGGAAGGATCTGGAAAATTCTTCAATTCAGACACCGCGCGGCGTCAGTTTCCAGGAAAAAAACCTGGATTACAGTTTGTTTGATACCAATACCCGCACCACAGCGGTTATCATGAAAGCCCTCAACCGGGTCAATCCTGAAAATCCGCTTATTCCCAAGATTCTACAGGCCTTGCTGCGGGAAAGAAAAGGCGGACATTTTTCCACCACCCAGGAGACCGCCATCGGTCTGCTGTCCATGATCGAATATCTGGAGAAATCGAAAGAACTTACCCCCGCTTATCAGGCCCTGGTGGATATCAACGGCAAGAATATCATCGACACCAATTTCACCAGCAAAAATCTCTTTGAAGTGAAGGAAACCAAAATCCCCCTGACCGACTTGTTGCCCAACAATCTGGACAATGAGGTGGCGGCTCAGAAGATCGGCGACGGACGGCTCTACTTCGACATGAATCTGGAATACTATCTGCCTCTCAAGGATCAGAAGGCTGAAAACGAAGGGATCGAAGTGGTGCAGGAATATTTCACGATTGAGGATTCCAAACTGCAGACTCCCGTTACAACAGCCAAGGCCGGCCAGAACCTGCACGGCAAACTGACCATAATCGTCCCGGAGGACAGACATTATGTGATGATTGAGGATTTCCTGCCGGCCGGACTGGAAGGCATAGACTTTAACCTGAAAACTTCCGAAATGAATCTGCAGGCCGGTGACGGCAAAGGCGGCGATGGAAAAGGCTGCGGTTATTATTGTTACGGTGACTGGTATTTCAACCATTCGGAGGTGCGGGATGACCGGGTGATGTACTTTGCCGACTATCTGCCCAGAGGAGTCTATGAAATTGATTATTATCTGAGGGCCACCTCGGTCGGCAACTTCGCCGATCTGCCCACACTGGCTCAGGAAACATATTTCCCGGAAGTGTTCGGACGCAGCGCGGGCAAGCTGTTTAATGTCACGGAATGAAGATCTCTGTAGAACAAAAACAGGCTTTGATGCAGAAAAAAACCGAGGAACACAGACTGGCGCTCCGGAAAGAATTATTGAGAAAATTCGTCCATCTTCTGGAGCTGCCGGTGCTTCTCACCTACACGCTGCTGGCCAGTCTGTACGGCCCCAAACTGGGTATACTGGCTTTGACGGTATTACTGATAATACTGCTGGAAATTGAATACATCAGGCTGGAATATAAACTGAGACTGCCTCTGGTGATCGATATTCTGCGTCGTCATGAAAAAGACAATATTGCCGGGAACATCTTCTTTATTGCTTCGACCATCATATGCTTTGCGGCCTACGACTACCCGATCGCCCTGCTGGCCCTGCTCTGCACGATTTTCGGCGATATTACGGCTGCGCTGGTAGGAATGAGCGTAGGCCGCACACGCATGTTCAGAAAGAAAACACTGGAAGGTTTTTTGGCCGGTTTGATGATGAATGTGGTGGTTGGAATGCTGGTGATTCCCGGTGACTGGAGAATTTTCCTGCCGATGGCCATGACGGCCAGTCTGGTGGAACTGTGGACAGGCAAACTGGATGATAATCTGACCGTTCCTCTGGCAGCCGGATTTGTCGGACAAATGCTGCTGTTTTTATGGCAAAGCAGCCTGAGCGGTTTCCCCGGCCCGGTGCTACAATGGTTTATTGATCTTATTCCGATTTTTTAGAGATATTTGCATCCTGGCTTTTTGAAACCGCTGCGATGCTTTCCGGCTGGATGGCAGGTTCTTTGGAGAGACTGGGAGCCTGCTCAACCGCATCAAATTCCTCCAGAACTTTGCGGGCCGACTCTTCCCAGGAGAAATTACGGGAACGGTGAAAGCCTTTTTCCAAAAGGGTGTTTCTGAGCTGGGGATTTTCAATCAGGCTGGCCACGGCATCGGCTATTTTGTGCGAACTGTTGGGATCAATCAGCAGGCCGGCATCACCCACCACTTCGGGCAGGGAAGCGGCATTGGATGAGATAACCGGACAACCGGAGGCCATTGCTTCCAAAGGAGGAATCCCAAAACCTTCATAGAGTGACGGAAAGACAAACACTTCAGCCAGATTATAGGTATGATGCAGGTCCTCGTCCGACATGTAGCCCGTAAAAATAACGTCTTTTTCCAGGTCAAACTCACGCACCGACCGTTCGATATCCTGATATTTCCAGCCTTTTTTGCCGACAATCACCAGTTTATATTCGGGGAATTTCCGCTTCAGGATAACAAAGGCCTTGATCAGGGCGCTGAAGTTTTTGCGGGGTTCCAAAGTTCCCACACCCAGAATAAATTTTTCCGGCAGATGGAATTTCTGGCGCACTTTTTGGGACTCGCCCGGTTTGATTTCCTCCTTGTAAAGAGCGTGCGGGGCGCAGGAAATCTTGACCATCAACGGTTTCGGATAGTGGAAAATTTTAATCAGGTCGTTCTGCGTATTGTCGGAGACCACGAACACCTTGAGGGCTTTTTTGAGAGCCCAGTGGAGAGTCAGACGCTCGATGATGACGGCTTTTTTGGCATGGCTTCTGGGAAACATGAAGGCCACCAGATCGTGCACCACGATAATCACTTTGAGCCAGCGGGGCGCCAGGGCGGGAATGATGAAGCTGGTCGGGGCCAGATAAAGGTCGGGGCGCAGGGTTTTGAGATCTTTTAAAACATTCCAGTGCCATTTGAGGCCTTCACCGGCAATGAAGCGCACTTCGGAATTGGATGACTCGGCAAAAGGAGATTTTTCCTTGTCGGTGTAGAGTATATAGTGATTTTTCAGGTCCTGTTCCAACAACTGCTTGACCAGTCCATAAGCGAAAAAGCCTTTGCCCGTCTTTTGACCATCGGCCTCACGGACATCTATGGCAATTTTCATATTGTTCAAATAAGATAATTCTTGTAAATTTCAAGTGAGGGAATATTAATGTAATTATTCCTGTTTGTCACGAAACAATAATATGCATCAAAACTTTTGGCGTAAATTGTCCAGTGGTCAAAAATTGAACCTGATCGGGACAATTTTACTGGTGGTAAGCCTTTTTTTAGGCTGGTACAGCGATAAAGACGTATTCCGGAGTGGTGATTTTTATACTGCATTGAACGGCCCCCTTTATTTTGTCGGGATATCAATCCTGGCCCTCTGTCTGGTCAACGCGGGAACGCTTTTATATGCCGTGTTGAAAGGTGGCGTAACGGCCAAATGGCAGGAAAGTCCTCTGGGTATGAAGCAGATGATAATGGGGTTTTTCTCCATGTATCTGCTGATGATTATCAATTCGGTTTATTTTCATCCCCAGTTCGGTCTGAATATCATGAGCAAAAAATCGGAAATCGGGGTGATGCTGGCTTTGGTGGCCACGGTCATGATTTGCGTGGGAGGATATGTGAGTTACAGAAAGAAATTTGAGAAGGAAGAAGCTATTTTGCCGGTCAGACAGGTGGTGACGGCACCGGCAGCGGTTTTAGCCGAAACACAGGCACCGGTGAGTACAGCTGTTCCGGCCGGGCAATTTCCGGAACCGGTGATGGCAGCTGCCCCGGTAATCAGTGCCGAACCGGCTTTCGCGCAAGCGGCTTCTGTACAAATTGCAGCCGAGCCCATGACGGAGATGCCGGCAGCTCCGGTAGTACCGGCATTGGCGCAGGCCATACGAATGTCGGAGAGGAGCCCCGTCGGGAAAACGGAATATGAAAGAACCAAACTTTATGAAAATCTGAAGAAAACCATGATACGCGATACTCTGACTCCCGAGAAAAGACGCAAACTGCTGGCGAAGGAGGCTAAGAACAATGCTTTTTCGGCCAATTTCGGCAAGGAAAAAATCATCTCCACTTCTGCAGCAACCAAACCCCAGAAGGTCGGGGCCACGCTGGAAACAATGTTGCATAAAACCGCCGCTGCCAGACCCGTAACGGCAGGCAGCGAACCCGCAGGAGAAAAGAAACCCCAGATGTACAGAATGGATTTATAATTAATTTCAAATGCCCAGAAACAACGACAGACGCAGAAGGGACAGAGGAGGCCGCCGAGGCCCGCCAGGCCGAACCGGAGGTGGTCAGGGACGTCCCCGGGTAGCCAACAGCCAGGCCGTTGATAATACTCCGGTACCGGAGGGCATTGTTTTTTACTGCAAGACCTGCCAGCAGATAGTGGATTATCATCCCACCAGTTTTAATTTCAAATATCCAATTGAGGCCTGCCAGAAAGCCAAGTCAGCAAGTGCAGCCGTAACCCCGGAAGCGACTGCCACGACGGCGGCGACCGAGACCGGAGACGATAAAGGCAGGGACAGGGGCGACAGGCGCCGCGCCGAACCCACCTGCGATATTGCCTATGGCACCGAGCGCAGCATCAAACAATACTACAAAATCAAGGACGACAAATACGACGCCGAACGCCGCGCCCGTGAAGAAAAGGCCGCCCGGGCGGATAAGCTTTAAATTTTACTGAGCGGTGCGATGGAGAGGGCCAGTTTTTTGGTGCCGTAATGCAGGGCGTCGAATTCGACAGTGGCCACGCCGCCCTTGATGGTGCGGATGGTGCCCGCGCCGAAGGTTTGGTGATGGACACGGTCTCCTTCATGGAGTTCCGGCGATTCGTCGGAAAACTGGGCGGGTTCGGGGACCAGGCGCGGGCCTTCCTGGACGCTTTCTTCAGGCAAAGCGCGGGCGGTGATATTACCGGTGGCGGCCACACGGCGGAAATACTGGGTGTTCTCCCAGGTGGTGTCGGTTGATTCATCTTTGGCACCCGTTTCCAGCACATGCTCGGGCAAATCCTTCAAAAACTGGGAGGGCGGATTGGACTGGGTTTCACCGTAAAGCATGCGGCTTCTGGTATTGAGCAGATAAAGCTTGTCCTTGGCGCGGGTCAGCGCCACATACATCAGTCGTCTTTCCTCCTCCATTTCAGTGCGTTCCAAAAGCGACCGGGAATGCGGAAAAATGCCGTCCTCCAGCCCCACCAGAAACACGGTGGGGAATTCCAGCCCCTTGGCGGAATGAATAGTCATCAGCGTGACTGAATTTTCCTGCTCGTCCAGTTTGTCGATGTCGGCGATCAGTGAAACTTCCTCCAGAAATATACTCAGCGATTCCCCGGGCGGCAGCCGGTCGTATTTGCCGGCGACCGAAATCAATTCGTAAATGTTCTGCAAACGGCTCTCCCCTTCCTCGGTACCATCATCCAAAAACCGCTTATAGCCTGATAGTTCCAGCGCATGCTTGATCAACCCGGAGGCCGGAAATTCACGGTTGACCTTTTGCAGTTCCACAATCAACTTGGTGAAATCTTCCAGGGCTTTGGACTTGCTGTCACGGATGGCTTCAATGCGGTCGATCTGTGTGAGAGCCTGCCAGAAACTGAGGTCGTTCTGCACCGCATACTGCTGAATGGTGTCGATGGTCTTCTGGCCGATTTTGCGAGGCGGGACATTAATAATCCGCAGCAGACTGATTGAGTCGTTGGGATTAACCACGGCCCGCAGATAAGCCAGCTGGTCTTTCACTTCCTTGCGTTCATAAAACTTGATGCCGCCGACGATTTTATAGGGGATGGCATATTTGAGAAAAGATTCTTCCAAGACGCGCGACTGGGCGTTGGTGCGGTATAGCACCACAAAATTGCGGTAGTCTTTTTCTTCGCTGTTCTCAATGCCGGAGAGGATATTCTTGGCAATGTATTCCCCCTCCTCCCGTTCATTGGCCAGAGTCTTCATAGTAATCGGCTCCCCGCCCTGCCGCTCGGTCCAGAGTTTTTTATCCTTGCGCTGGGTGTTTTTGACAATCACATGATGGGCGGCGTCCAGGATCAGCTGGGTGGAACGGTAGTTCTGCTCCAGATAAACCACCTTGGCCTCCGGATAATCCTTTTCAAAATTGAGGATGTTATGGATATTGGCTCCGCGGAAGGCATAAATAGACTGGTCGGAATCGCCGATCACGCACAGATTGCGGTATTTGGCAGCCAGCTGATTGGTCAGAATGTACTGGGCGTGGTTGGTATCCTGATATTCGTCCACCGAGATATAACGGAATTGTTCCTGATAATAATCCAGTACATTGGGGTACTGTCTGAAAACCTCGACGGTTTTCATGATGATGTCGTCAAAATCCAGAGCGTTGTTGCGCTGCAACTCACGCTGATAGCGGGTGTAACAAGCCGCTACTTTTTCGGTGAAATAATTATTGGCGAATTTCACATATTCCTCGGGCGGGACCAGTTCATTCTTGGCACCGGAAACGAAATTCAGAATGGCTTTGGGATTGAATTTTTTGGGGTCGATCAGCAGTTCTTCCAGGATCCTTTTCATCAGCAGCTGCTGGTCGGCGGTATCATAGATGACAAAGCTGTTATCGTAACCCAGCTGATGGATCTGCTTGCGTAAAATCCGCACGCAGGTGGAATGAAAAGTGCCGATATTGGGGGCATGCGTTTCATCTTTTCTGAGCAGTCGCAGGATGCGCTCTTTCATCTCATTGGCGGCCTTATTGGTGAAAGTCACGGCCAGAATATTCCAGGGGGAAACGCCATATTCCCGGATCAGCCAGGCAATGCGGGTGGTGAGCGCGCTGGTCTTGCCGGAACCGGCCCCGGCCAGTACCAGAATCGGTCCTTCGTGCTGCAAAACCACTTCCTTTTGCATGTCGTTAAGATTCGCCAGCATATCCTGGTGACTGTCTTTGGTCATTAAAATTTGGACAAGAAAATTACTGCGGCCGCATTATAAACCACTACCGGAAAAATTGCTGTTGCGTAATCGCAGAAGATATTCTCTGCGGCGAAGACCGGACTGAATCGTGATTTGGCTGCGCCTACCGGCTCTCTACCAGACAACCTGAACTTCCGTGCCGACATCGGCGAAACTGTAGGCAAATTCGGCATCGGCCGGCAGCAGGCGGATGCAACCGTGACTGCGGCGGGTCCCAATGTGATTCAAAGCCTCTCTCCAGTATACTCCTCGGTCATTGGCCAGGCTGGGCAGGGCGTGGATTCCGTAGCCGCCTTTGCGGAACTGCATGAACAGCGGCATGATGTAATGGGGCCTGCTGCCGGCCACCCTCACGTTCTGTTTGAACTGGATTTTGGTTGTACCGACGGGAGTTGGATGACTGTTGGTGCCCGTGGATACGGGGAAATTTTTGAGGGCAATGTCCCCCAGTTTGAGAGTCATGCGCTGCGTGGAAAGATCCACAATGATTTTCTTTTCACCGATAAATTTGGGATCGGTCAGATTAATACTCATCAGAATATCACGGGTATATTTGAGCACCTGCTCGTCCTCCACAGGCTGTCCCACTTTCATGTCAAATTTGAATTCGGCGGCATCTTTGACCCAGGCCTTGCCTTCTATCACCGGCGCAAAATATTCGCGGTAGATGCCAGGTTCGGAAGGAGTATGAGCGTTAAAAATAAATTCAGCAGTATCGCCGGGATTTACTCTGGCGGTTTTCATCTTGATGCGGCTTCCCGTGAGCCAGGCTGTTTCTCCGAAAACCAGCGGAGCGTGAAAGGCGCTGTTTCTGTCCTGATTTCTGGTAGTGCCCAGGTAGGTCGCCGACTGTCCAGGACATTCAGCGTCACCGGAAAACCAGGTGGCATTGCCGGTGTTTTTAATTTTCACGGAAATGCCCACCAGCTGGCCGGGTTCCGCCACAGGCGGAGCAATGACAGACAGCAGTTGACCTGAATAGACAGGCTTTGCCACTTTGTCTACCTGGCAGGATACCGCAGCAGTATCAGCCGCTTTGCCGATTAGCGGCAGGGAAAATAAAACGCTCAGAAGTACCAGTTGAAAGTATTTTTTCATAATTTTCTGTGACTCTTTATAATTGATTTCTATTTATTCTAACATATTTCCGCACTCTTGGCAAAACCCATAATTTGTGATATTATGTAAAGATATTTTAAAAGCCCAAGAAATGGATCAGTCAGTTTATCTACAATTAATAAATAATTCGACTGCCTTCAAGACAATGTCGAAGGAGCTGCAACAGCAAATCCTAAAGGCAGAAGGTCAGCTGCAGGAGGACTTTGCCGGGATTTTTCAAAGAGAAGCCAATCTGCACAATGAAATTAACAATAATTTCAACCAGGAGGTGGAAAAACAGGTCAGCAATTTTAACAATCTGGTTAAAGCAGAGAAAAAAGATTCTTCAAAAAGAATGGAAAAAATCCAGGTGGATAGAGATAAAGGCGAAGAAGAAAAGCTTCTCAACCAAATGAACAATATTTAAAAATTAATTAATAACAAATAATTAAAACAAACATGAAAAACACAAAATTCAATCAGGAAAAATTAGATCTGTTCGGAAAAAGATTTATCTATCAGGAATATAAGCCGATTGATCTGGCAGCCCAGCAGGCAGCCTTGGAAGCGGTAAAGGAGCAGGAAAAAGAAGCTGTCCAAACCGGAAAATCTGTCGATCAGGCAGAGACTGATGCTCAAAATGCAATCAGTAATATTATAAAGTCTATACCGGATCCGATGAATGCCGATTTAGGAGCCGCCGAAAAAGCAGAACAGGTGGGCCTTTTCAATCAGGTTAAAGACGCTGCCAATGCCTGTAGAAGGGCAATATCAGAGGCCAGAAACGGCTTAAAGGTAACAGAAAAAGATGTAACTGATGCCACAGCCGCTGAAGGCAACTTCACTGCGATGAAAGCAGAGATAGCAACTGAAAAAACGGATGCCGATGGTATGTCAAAATTAAAACGGGAAGATTTTCTGGTGGATACTCCAGAAGGTGTGGCTGATCTCGCAAATAATGTTACCAGAATTGACAAACAAGTCGCGACTATAGACGCCAGACTAAAAGCCCTTACTCCACTGAGAGAAACACTTTCCAATCTCAAGGATCCCGCTATGAAAGAAAAGTTCAGTACTTTGTTGACTGAAATTACAAACGAGGCAAAAGTCTTGCAGTTTACCCAGGAAAAACTGATCATGGTTTCTTCCGATTTGAATGCCTATAAAGGCGAATCGATGAAGGCAGCCGCAAAGAAAGTGCTGGAAGCTCAGCAAGCCAGCGGAACAAAGCAGACCCAGCTGGAAAACGCCAAAAAGGCCGGTGCGGTCACTCCGAAAATGGAAGAAGAAGCTAATGTGGCATATGCAGAATTTAAGGCCGCCCAGGCAGTGGCTGCCGCCTACCAGGATAAAGACAATCCAAATAAGGTGGCTTAATTGGAATTGATATCCATCGAAAGAAAATTTGAACTACAATATGCAAAACACCAAATTCAATCTGGAGAAACCGGAACTGCTGGGAAAAAGATTTGTTTATTTGGAAAATGCTCCAATAGATGAGTCAGCCCAAAAGGCTGCGCTGGAGGCCGCCAAGGAACAGGAAAAAAAGGATGTCGCAGGCGGCATGACGCCCGAACAGGCACAGCAAAAAGCAATGGATGCGATCACCAAAGTGGAGAGCGCACTGCCTGATAAAACTAAGGTTGAGGGAGATTCTGCCTCGACGGCAGAGCAGTTAAGGTCGATCAACGCAATAAAAGATGCAGTTGATGCAGCCAGACATGATATTCTGGCCGCCAGGGAAAATCTGGAAAATACAGCCAAAGAAGTCACTACTTGTACTCAGGTTGCCGGAGAATATAGGCTGGATCAGGATGCCATTGGAAAAGACAAAAAACATGGGGAAGACTTAGGAAAATTGACTGCAAATGACTTCCCGCTTGATAAACCGAATGATGTAACCTCGCTAAATATTGTCGAGAAAGATCTGGACAATACTTTGACTTCCATTGACGCAAGGGTTGCCAATCTTGATGCGATGATCAAGGGAGTTGAAGCAGTAAAGGATCCTTTGGTCAAAGAAAGATTTAACGATATTCTGACTGATATGAAAATAGATCATGCATATCTGACCAGCTTAAGCGGATCTCTGAAAAAAGTCAGTGATGATTTGTCATTACATAGAGGCATAAAAGCAAAAGAGGCCGTTGACAACGCAACCAATGCCAGACAGGAAAGCGGCGTTTTACAGCAGAAATTGGCCAAGGCAGGCAATAACGTACCTCCTGCTCTACAAGCTCAAGCAGATCAAGCTTTGGCACAATTTAGAGCCGCTCAAGCGATAGCCAAGGCTTTTGAACAGAATACTCTGCCAGCTGAGGCTGATACCCTTGTACCGACTCCTGAAGAAGCCGGCCCGGATTTCAAGCAGGTTGATCTAAGTGGAAACGAGGGACCGGGGGCAATTCCAGCCGATCCGAACGTTCCCAGAGTTTAATCAATCCAGCAACTTTTGCAGTTCCCGTTTGAAGGTTTCGATGTCTTTGAATTGGCGGTAGACGCTGGCAAAGCGGATATAGGCCACTTCGTCGACTTCCTTGAGCGCATTCATGACGTCCTCGCCGATCACGCGGCTGGGAACTTCGCGGCCGTAATTGGCCCAACGCTCTTCCAGCTTGTCGAGCATGTTGTTGAGCTGTTCCACTGTTACCGGGCGTTTTTCGCAGGCCTTCCAAATACCGACCTCCAGTTTCTGGCGGTCATAGGGCTCGCGCGACTCGTCCTTCTTGACCACTACAAAGTTGGTATATTCAATCCGTTCGAAGGTGGTGAAGCGGAAATTGCAGCGGTTACAGGCGCGGCGGCGGCGGATTTCGCGGTTTTCGTTGGTATCGCGGGAATCCAGCACGCGGGTGTCGTCATGTTTACATTTGGGGCAGTACATAGATTTCAGCCGTTAACTACCTGCGAAGTATAGTATTTTTTTTGCCCGCTGAAAAGTGCTAGTATATCGCTGCCATGAAAGAAAATTCTCCAAATCAGGAAATTACTCTGGGCGAAGGCGTCAGGCGCTTTCTGGAATACTGCGAAATCACCAGGAATCAGGCCGATAAAACGCTGGAAAATTACCGGCATTATCTTAAGCGATTCGCTTCTTTTGCCGGAGAACAGCTGGAAGTGAAGCAGATAGATCTGGAATTGGTCAATCGTTACCGGTTATATCTGAACAGGTTGCAGGACGAGGACCGGAAACCGCTGCTGAATGCCAAGACGCAGGCCTATCATATTATCGCGCTGCGGGCTTTTTTGAAATACCTGACTCGGCAGGATTTTGAGACTTTGGCGCCGGAAAAGGTGGAGCTGGGTAAGACGCAGCAGCGCACTGTTGATTTTCTGGAAAGAGAGGAGCTGGAGAGGTTGTTTGCCGCCGTGGATTTGTCCGGGTTGAACGGAAAAAGGGATCTGGCCATACTGCGGACTCTTTATTCCACGGGACTGCGTATCAGCGAACTGGTCGGCCTGGATTGCGAACAAATAAATCTGGAAACCCGCGAATTCCGGGTAATTGGAAAAGGCGGCAAGTACCGCATTGTTTTTCTGTCCGATGACGCTGTTGCCGCACTGGGCAATTATCTGGCTGCCCGCCGCGACTCGCTGAAACCGGTATTTATCAGCCACGGCCGCGGAAAATCTCTCGACGAGAAGCAGCGGGCGGTGGTGGGACGTGACGAAAACCGCCGCATTACTGCCACCATGGTTCAGTATCTGATCCGCAATTATGCCCGCAAGGCGGGCCTGGTCAAAAGAGTTACTCCCCACAAACTGCGCCACAGTTTTGCCACGGAACTGCTGAAAAATGGCGCCGATATCCGTTCCGTTCAGGAAATGCTGGGCCACAGCTCAATCACGACTACCCAGATATATACCCACCTGACTAATCGCCGGTTGAAGGAAATTCATCAGAAATATCACAAATAATCCAGCTCCGCCTTATCTGTTGATTAGCCAGTCGTCCTTCGCTGATTATCCAGACTCTTGTTAAGGGCTTTGTGTAAGCCCTGTAGAGGGGTTGTTCGAAGTGAGCAAAAGCGGTCATTGACAGCTGCGGTATGATTTGTGGTGAAAATTTGTGCGGAATAAGGTTTGTGCTAAGATGATGTCAGTTAAAAACTGCGCATGATTATTTTTGACCGGGTAGTTAAAAAATATAAAAACAAGAAAGTTCTGGACGGCGTGTCGCTGACCATTCTGCCGGGTGAATTTGTTTCTGTAATCGGCCCGTCCGGCGCCGGTAAATCCACTCTGGTTTACGCGCTGATCGGCTCGGAGAAAATCCAGGGTGGAAACATCACCGTGGACGGCTACCGGATAACAGAAATGACCGACAAAGAAATGCAATATTACCGCCGTAAAATCGGGGTGGTGTTTCAGGACTACCGTCTGCTGCCGCAGAAAACCGTGTTTGAAAATGTGGCTTTTGCCCTGGAGGTATGCGGTGTGGAAAAGGCAATGATCCGGAGCAGGGTGCATGAGGTGCTGAAGGTGGTGGGACTGCTGGATCAGGCCAACCATTTCCCCAATCAGCTGTCGGGCGGTGAAAAACAGCGTACGGCTATTGCCAGGGCACTCGTGCATCAGCCGGGACTGCTGGTGGCGGATGAACCTACCGGCAATCTGGACCCGAAAACCGCCCAGGAAATTATCAAATTGTTTCTGGATATCAATCAAAAAGGCATTTCCATAATTCTGACCACTCATAACAAAGAGATCGTCAACTCGCTGAAAAGGCGGGTGGTAAAGCTGGAAAACGGCAAAATTGTCGGGGACAAGGGCTCCAGCGAATATATTTAGAGCGTATCTGGCATTACCGGCCGGTTGGCCGGTTTTAAGAAAATTTTATATCGGGATCATAATGTTTTGCTAGGCTGGGTAAGGCTCGGCTCATTTGAATTGTCTTATAGGAAAATGGCAAAATATATTCATGCCTTCTGGCATGTTGAAAATACCGATTATCAAAAACTATGGAAGATTTTCTGCCGCTTCCAGGATTTTCAGTATGCCTGGGAAAGGGCCGCCGCCTCCGAGCTGGAGGCGGCGGGGTTGGGAGAGGTATACTCCCGGCGGGTGGTGGAGCTTCGGGCGAAACTCGATCTGGGACGGGCCATGGAAAAGCTGTGGGATCAGGATATAAAGCTGATTGACAGAGCCAGCCCGGAGTTTCCGCAGGAACTTGGGCAGATTACGGCGCCGCCTTTTTTGATTTACCGCAAAGGGGCGGAATTGTCAGTTCTGACCAACCGGATTGCGATAGTCGGGACCAGAAAGTCCAGCGGCGCCGGGGAAAAACTGTCTTTTGCGCTGGCGGGTGCCTGCGGCCAGCGCGCCCTGACTGTGGTGAGCGGACTGGCCTTCGGAATTGATGCGGCCGCCCATGCCGGGGTGATCAAAAGCGGGGGACTCACAATCGGCATTCTGGCTTCCGGTATAGCCAAAGTAACCCCGACCAGTCACACCGGTCTGGCCGACCGGATTCTGGAAAAGGGCGGGGCGATTATTTCCGAATATCCGGTGACTTCCGATGCCTTCAAACACCGTTTTTTGGAGAGAAACCGGCTTATCGCCGCTCTGTCCCATACCGTGGTGATCGTTGAGGCGGCTAAAAAGTCGGGAGCGCTGATAACCGCCGAATACGCTCTGGAACAGGGAAAAACCGTTTTGGCCTTCCCGGGTGATCCGGGCAAACCAACCAGCCGCGGTTGCAATGAGCTGATTAAAAAGGGCCCGGCCCAGCTGGTCTGTTCAGTCGGCGATGTATTGGAAAGTTTGGCTGACCGGCGGCTGATCAGCGCCCGGCCTCAGAGCGCCGGTGCAGGCGTTAATCTTGAATTGGCGGATAAGCGAATTATCGACCTGCTGGGCCGGGAAGAGCAGTCTGCCGAGGGACTGTTGATGATGGGCAAACTGGAATGGAGTGAACTGCTGCAAAGCATCAGCAAACTGGAAATTGCCGGTGTGATCGGAAAAACGGAAGGTTCAAAATGGAAATTACTGGCCGATTGAATTTATCAGCCGATGGAAGTCACGCGATGCACTTCTTCCAGGTTGGTCAGGCCCTGAAGCACTTTCAGTACTCCGTCCTCCCTCATGGTAATCATGCCCTTGCGGCGGGCCGATTCGATCATTTTGGTGGTACTGGCTTTGTTCAGGATCAGATCTTTCAGTTCATAGTCCACTTCCAGCATTTCCACGACGGCCACGCGGCCTTTGTAACCGGTGTGACTGCAAATTTCGCAGCCTTTGGCTTCGGGAAGCGTCGCCGGTATGACAATTTCCTCAGAGGGACGGACCCGCCTGATGCTCTCGACCACTCTGGTAATCTCATCCAGCTCGGCTTTGGTAACCGGTTTTTCTTCGCGGCAATTGGGGCAAATCTTACGTGCCAGACGCTGGGCGATAATGGTATGCAGCGAAGGGGCAATCATGAAAGCGGGCAGACCGATGTTGATCAGGCGCGGAATGGTTTCAATGGCGGAATTGGTGTGGAGAGTGGACAGCAGGACGTGGCCGGTCAGCGCGGCCTGCGCGGCGGTTTCGGCCGTTTCCAGGTCGCGGATTTCACCGATCATGATCACCTCGGGATCCTGGCGGAGAATCGAGCGCAGGCCGCTGCCAAAGGTGTATCCCCCCTTTTCATGAATCTGGCTCTGGGAAATTCCTTCCAGGTGGTATTCAATCGGATCTTCCAAAGTAATAATTTTTGATTCCGGATTATTGAATTTGGAAAGCATTGTATAGAGGGAGGTCGTTTTACCTGAGCCCGTAGGGCCCGTCATCAGGATCATGCCGTGGCTGATTTTGGTCAGATTTTCAATTTTTTGCAGATACTGGCCGCTGTAACCAAGCTCCTCGAAGCTGACCAAATGTCTGCCAGAATCCAAGAGTCTCATTACAAAACTTTCACCGAATTCGGTGGGCAGCACCGAGACTCTGACGTCGATTTTGCGTTCATTTACCTGAAAATTGTAGCGTCCGTCCTGGGGCACATTGTTGACGTTCAAACGCATCTTGGAAAGATATTTGATCTGATTGCTGATATTCTGCCAGACCGATTTGTCGATGCGGAAAACCTCATGCAACAGACCGTCAATCCTGAATCTGGCCCGCACGTAAGTCTCTTCGGCCTCCAGATGGATATCCGATGAACCGGCACGCAAAGCCCCCACTCCGATCAGATATACAGCCTCTTCGGAATTAATTTCCTTGATTTTGGCGCCCAGTCCGGACAGTTCGGCCAATTCCTTTTCGTAAGTCTTAATTTTGGCCTCGTCCATGGTGGTGACCAGTTCTTTCTTGACCTTGTACTGGTCGGTTTCATAGAGCTTGAGGGCTTCCAATATCCCCTCCTCCGAGGAAAGATTAATGTTGATCAGGTAGCCCTGTTGTTTCAGCTCATTAATTACCTCCCGCACTGACGGATTGGTGGGATGGGCCACGGTAAGGCGCAGCTTTTTACCAAGCCGGTAAAACGGCATGATCAGATTCTTTTTGGCAGTTTCGGCACTGATGATTTTCAACAGATCGGGATTGACCGGGGTCACGGCAATGTCGACGTAATTCATGTTCATGGAAGCGGCCTTTTCCTGAGTGGCCTTTTCTTTGGCTTCACGGTTGATTTTCTCCAAACCGCTCTCCATTTTTTGCTGCTCTGCTGTTTTCTCGGGTTGCCCGGTCTGCTGAGTCTGCTCCGTGGATTGCAGTTCGGCCTTGCTCACGGTCAGCTGCTGAACCGGCTGCTGGCCGGCCTGGGCTGCGTCGGCAGATGCTGCGGGATCTTTGATTGTTTGGGGATCTACTGGCATGACTGACTGATAAATATATCTCAATATTTTAGCACAAATAACAAAAAAGAACCAGCTGGATCAGCCGGTTCTTTCAGAGTGAGATTGATTGGATCAGAGGGCTTTGGAAACTTCTTCGGCAATCAGGGAAGCATCATCTTCGGAAAGGCCTTCTATTCCGGCCAGATCACCGATGGAAAGTCCTTTGAGCTGCTGAACCATGGTCAGATTGGCGGCAGCCAGTTTTTCGACTATTTCCGGGGTGAGATTTGGCAGATCCTTGATTTCCAGAACCTTGGCCTCTTCTTTGGCGGCTTCGGCGGCGCCGGTCATTTCCCCGATATCCATGATATCCAGTTCATAGCCTGTCAGGCGGGAAGCCAGACGTACATTTTGGCCGTTTTTTCCGATGGCTAGAGGTCTCTGATCGGGATTGACAAATATCTTGGCTCTTCTTTCGTCTTTGCTGAGTTCAATGGCGGCAACCTTGGCGGGAGCCAGAGCCGTGCGAATATACTGTTCAATATCTTCGGACCATTGAATGATATCAATTCTTTCCCCGTTCAGCTCATCCATGACATTCTGCACGCGTACGCCTTTTTGGCCGACACAGGAACCGATCGGGTCGATCTTTGGATCGTTGGAGGAGACAGCGACTTTGGAACGTACGCCGGGCTCTCTGGCAATGTTTTTAATTTCCACCAGGTTGTTTTTAATTTCCGGGATTTCCAATTCCATCAGTTTTTTAACCAGGTTGGGATGATTGCGGGAAATAATCAGCTGAGGTCCGCGGCTGGTTTTGATAACCTTGTCCAGATACAATTTGATTCTTTGTCCGGCATAATATCTTTCGCGGGGAATCTGCTGATCGGAGGGCAGCATGGTGGTCAGTTTGTTATCCAGATTCACGTGTACCGTGCCGTATTCAACACGCTGCACCATGGCATTCAGAAGTTCGTTTTCACGGTCCTTGAAAGTGTTGTACATGATGTCGCGTTCCGCTTCCTGAATTTTCTGAATAATCACCTGTTTGGCTGATTGCGCGGCGATTCTGCCGTATTCCAGAGGAGTAACATCAATTTTCACCGAACCGCCCACTTTGGCTCCTTTTTTATAACGAAGGGCTTCCTTGAGGGCAATTTGAAGATCGGGGTTTTCCACTTTTTTAACTATTTCCTTGACCAGATAGATGGTGATCATTTCTCTTTTCTCGTCCAGATCCACATCGATGTTCTGATCCTTGTTTCCATAGTCTTTGCGATAAGCAGCCCGTACGGCGGCCTTGATAGTCTCAACTATCTGGTCCCTCGGGATGTTTTTCTCATCGCAAATCTGATTGATGGCGGCTAAAAATTGTGATTGCATACAGTGCGCGTTAAAATACCAGGATCAAAATTTTGATCCATATAGCACTATAAATTTACCTGATCTAAAGCCAGATGTAAAGGTCACTTGACAGGAAGAGTCCGTTTGCCAAAAAGAACAAACCGGGGGTATAGTCCCAATTGTATTTTTCCAGAAAATTATTGTGAAAAACAACAAACTCAATATATTACGGCCATTGGCCCTGTCGTTCCTGTTCTGTCTGGCGGGAGGATTCTTTCAGGCGGGTTACGCGGTTGAACCAGTGCAGACGACCGCAATGCCCCTACGCACTTTTGACAGCACGGCCATCAAACTTAATACCATCGACAAGGCTGCCTTAACCACAGAACCGGCTACAACGGCTGAAACTTCAACAACCACAGATACGGTCAAAGTCCCGGAAACAATCAAGCCGGTGGTGATCAATCCCGATATTCTGAAAAGAACTATTCAGGCCGCCAATGACAGGAAAGATAATGGAAAGGGCTGGGGAGTAAAAATCCAGTCAATGTTCAGCGAATACTGGGTGCAGATGCTGGCTTTGATAGTATCGGTAGTCGGACTGTTCCTGGCGGTCAGCGGTTTTTCGCTGGCCAACAAGAAAAAAAGAAAATACCTGAAAAAATTTCTTCACGAAATTGATGACGTCTACGCTTCCTACAAATGGAAATCAAAACGCTGCGAAGCCGAGCTGTACAGACTGGAAGACCAGATAGAGGACCGTTTAAAGGCCGGTAAAATAGATGAAAACACCTATCATTTGCTGGAAGGCCGGATCAAAAAGTATCTGGATGAAATGAAGGAGTCCGACCAAGCTCCTTCAAAACCTTAAAACAAATTTCCCCCCTGAATCCGTTGCCGGCAAGATAGCGCATCAGGCGCGCCTGAATTTTTTGGTCGGCCAGCTGGCGGACGGTATAGGCTTTGGCCTTTTTTTGCAGCAGCTGCCGGGCCAGTTCCAGTTCATCAATATCGGTCCGGTTGAGTGTCCGGCTGATAATCGTCTCATCAATCCCCCGGGCCCGCAGCTGCTGCCTTATTTTGGCCTTACCAACGGGCTTGCGGCGCAGCTGATTATCCAGATAAAAACCGGCATAGTCATGATCATTGAGCAGGTTGGCTTGAATCAACGCCTCCAATATTTCCTGCAATTCCTGGTCCGTGCATTGCTCCGCCGATCGATGGTTTTTTGCTTCCAGCTTGGTAACCATTTCGTGAATGGAGTAACGTCGACGGGCCAGGAGATCGTAGCAATAGTGTGTCAGTTTTTGTTGTAATTTGTTCATGACCTTTTATTTTTTCTCTGCCAGGGAACGTGCGATTTTGACAGGTGTTTCTACCGCCGGGGCAGCTTCCATCGGTTTGGCATCACCCAGATTGGCAGCTGCTTCCAGTTTGGCCGATTTCAGAACTTCCTTTTCAATAGCCTGTAAAATTTTCTTGTTTTCCGGCTGGCTCAAAAAGGCCTTGGTGTTGTCACGTCCCTGTCCGATTTTGGTTTCGCCGAAACTGTAGAAAGCTCCCGATTTCTTGACGATTTCAAATCTGGCGGCCAGATCCAGGATATCTCCTACCCGGCTGATACCGCGGTTATACATGATGTCGAATTCGGCAGTACGGAAAGGCGGAGCAACCTTATTTTTGACCACCTTTACCTTCACGCGCAGGCCGGTATAAGTCTTTTCCTCGCCGGTACCTTCCTCCAGTTTGCCGATGGAACGAATCTCCATACGGACCGAAGCATAAAATTTAAGGGCATTGCCGCCGGTAGTAGTTTCGGGGTTGCCGAACATTACTCCGATCTTCATGCGCAGCTGATTGATGAAGACCACGGTGGTTTTGGATTTGCTGATGGCGGCGGTCAATTTGCGCAGGGCCTGACTCATCAGTCTGGCCTGCAGACCCATGTGGGAATCGCCCATTTCCCCTTCGATTTCCGCTTTGGGAGTCAGCGCAGCCACCGAGTCGATTACAATCAAATCAATAGCGTTGGAACGCACCAGGGTTTCGGCAATTTCCAAAGCCTGCTCTCCGCTGTCGGGCTGTGATACCAGCAGATTATCCAGATCCAGACCGATGCGGCGGGCATATTCGGGATCCAGCGCGTGTTCGGCATCAATAAAAGCGGCCATACCGCCGGCCTTCTGAATTTCGGTGATCATGTGGAGAGTAAGCGTGGTCTTGCCGGAACTTTCCGGGCCGTAGACCTCGATAATTCTACCCTTGGGAACACCACCGCCCAGTGCCAGGTCCAGGGACATCGCCCCGGTGGAAAAAGTCTCAATGGCGATATTGTGCTGTTCACCCATTTTCATGATTGAACCTTTGCCGAAAGCACGTTCAATCTGTGATAATGCCAGTTCCACTGCCTTTTGTTTTTCTGATGAGATAGCCATAAAATATATTAAAGTTAAATAATTTTTACTTTAGCCCAATCTTAGGTGAGCAAATACTCACCGTCAAGATTTTACCCTGTACAGGTTGATAAAATATATTTCTTTTATACACGGGCAAACTGACGCCAAATTAAAATTTTTCTTAACAAATCCTAAAAAGGACAGCTCTGGATTAACAGTGTTTTTGCTGATAACATATTGTGGCTTTAACTGGAAATTTCATGCGCATATTATTTATTGGAGATGTTTTTGGCAGGCCGGGACGGCAGGCCGTGACGAAAGTTCTGCCGCGTCTCAAAGAGGAGGAAAAAATCGATCTGGTGATAGCCAATGTGGAAAACATCCATCACGGCAAAGGCGTCAGCGACTCAAAAATTCAGGAAATGAAAGCGGCCGGAATTGATTTTTTTACCAGCGGCAACCACATCTGGAAAGTCCCGGAAATCTATAATTTTCTGGATACGGCCGACTATCCATTGATACGGCCGGCCAATTATCCGGAAAAGAATCCGGGGCGCGGCCAGGCCCTGATCAGCCCGCCCGGAAGCAAGGAGAAAATACTGGTGATCAATCTGCTGGGCAGGGTATACATGCCCCTTCATCCGGAAGATCCTTTCCGGACCGCCGACCGGATACTGGAAGAGACGGCTGAGAAAGGTCTGAGCCTGGGCCAGGGCCTGGCCGCCATTATTGTTGATTTTCATGCCGAAACCACTTCCGAAAGAGCGGCGCTGGCCAATTATCTGGACGGGCGGGTAAGCGCGGTTATCGGTACGCATACCCATGTGCAGACGGCTGATGAAAGACTGCTGCCGCACGGCACCGGCTTCATCACCGATGTCGGTATGGTGGGAGCAATCGATTCGATTATCGGGCTGGCCAAGGAGGAGATAATCCAGGGGTTTTTGACGCAAATGCCGGTCAGGCACAGGATGGCGGAGGGCGACGCGGTTTTTTCCGCGCTGCTGCTGGATATTGATGAGCAAAGCGGACTTCCCGAAAAAATTAATAGAATACAAATCAAGCCGGTTAGTGTATAATCGGCCCACCTGAATTATCTGAAATTATGAAAACAAGTACAAGAATCGCCAGTTATATAGCCATTTTTGGCCTGGTATTTTCAACCGGCCTGCTGGTCGGCAATTCCCTGCCTACCCACAGTCTGGTGTTGGAATCGGACAATGTCACCAATGTTTTGGGAGAGATCGGCGGAGATAAAGTTTCTTCCGAAATCAGTCTGAAAACTTTTTGGATGGTGAGAGATCTTCTGCAAAAAAAATACATCCACACCGAAAAAATGGACGGCCAGGCCATGAGTTATGGAGCGGTTAAGGGCATGGTTTCTGCCTTGGATGATCCTTATAGCGAATTTATGGATCCCCAGGAAACGATTGATTTTAACGAAAGTCTGAATTCCGAACTGGAAGGCATCGGAGCGGAAATGACAGTACGCGACCAGCTGCTGACCGTGGTGGCCGTGGTGAAAGGATCGCCGGCCGAAAAGACCGGTCTGCTTCCGGATGACGTTGTGCTGGGAATCGATGGTCAGAATACAGCGGACCTGTCACTTTTTGACGCCATCAACAAGATACGCGGCAAGAAAGGGACCACAGTCAAGCTTTCGGTTATCCGCAAAAACAAAACCGATCCTTTTGAATTGACCATTACACGCGATACCATCACGGTGGAGAGCGTCAGCTCCGAAGAAACCAAACCGGGGATCTGGTATGTCTCTGTCAATCAGTTCAGCGACGACACCAAGATGGAATTCAACCGGACCATGAACGAAATAAAATTGAAAAATCCCAAGGCCATGATACTGGATCTGCGCTTTAACGGCGGCGGTTATCTGGACGGGGCGGTGGACATTCTTTCGGCTTTTATACGCGGGGAAAAGCAGGTGGTGTCAATCGATTACCGCGATCAGAAATCGGATGAAAAACTGAAAACTTCAGGTAAGGCCCAATTCCCCGAGCTGCCGCTGGTGGTACTGATTAATCACGGCTCTGCTTCCGCCTCGGAAATCGTGGCGGCGGCTGTACAGGACCTCAAAAGAGGCATACTGATGGGGGAAACCAGCTATGGAAAAGGCACGGTACAGGAAGTCGATCCGCTTCCGGACGGCTCCAGTTTGCGTTTCACCATTGCCCGCTGGCTATCGCCGGAAGG
Source organism: Candidatus Altimarinota bacterium (assembly GCA_963677745.1). Lineage (GTDB taxonomy): Bacteria > Patescibacteriota > Gracilibacteria > UBA1369 > UBA1369 > UBA1369. Next base: position 870,630 of record OY782391.1, on the reverse strand, counting down.
GCGGGATATCAATGAAAAAGGTATAGTCCCCGACCGGATCGTGGAACTGCAGGACAAGGATTATGACAATAAATTCGACCGGCAACTGGATGAGGCGGTCAAATATCTGCAGACATTGTAAGCACTTCGTCCGTAGTTTCTTTAGGCTCAACCGGCAACCAGTCTGTACCCCACTCCGCGCACGGTTTCGATGATCACCCGGTCTGTCAGTGCCTTCAGTTTACGGCGTAAAGTGCTTAAATGCACCTCCAGCGTATTGCTGGCGGAGAAATCGGCAAAGTCCCAAACCAGCTCCAACAGAGCACATTTGTGGACAACCGAATTGATGTTATTAAATAAGAAATTAAAAAGCTGAAATTCGCGCCGGCGCAATTTAACCTCCCGGCCGCTTTGGTTGGCAATAACATGCCGGTCCCTGAATATCTGCAGGTTGCCAAGCGTCTCAACCGATAAATCAAAGCTGTTCATGGAATTTGTTTATTTATGACGTCACCATAAACAGTCCATGATGAAAGGAAGCTAAGATATTTGTAAATTTTTCTTGAAGTCGGCCGGGAAGTTGGTTAATATGCCAGCGCTTCGTGACTGGGAGAGATGGCTGAGCGGTCGAAAGCGACGGTCTTGAAAACCGTTAGGGGCGCAAGCTCCTCGGGGGTTCGAATCCCTCTCTCTCCGCCATATTAATATGCAAAAAAGCGCCCTGCCGCACGGCAGGGCGCTTTCAAAAACTCACTGATAGAGAATCAGCTCTACTTGTTTTCGCAAACCGGACATTTCTTGGAAACCAACAAACCAATCAGCAGCAAACCCGAGATTCCGACCAACAGATAGACCACGCTTTCTACGACCGGCCACTGTCCAAACAGCAGATTGACCAGGTTAAGGTTGGTGGAAATCAGATTCCCCAGACCGGTCAGTCCCCAGTTAACAGCCCCGACCACGACTAAAATCATGGCAATTATGGAAATTGGTTTCATATTTGTATTATTAAAGATTGGAACTGCCAGAGAATAGCACACTTATCAGATTTTCGCTATCCAATGTTTACTGGTTCTGATATTTCAGAACGGAGTCTTCTCTGAATTCCAGTTCAATACCGGCTTCTTTGAACATTGCCTCGGTTTCGGCCCCGGCATGGTATTTTTTGGCACAAACAACCCGCTTGATACCACAATTAATCAGCAGCATGGCACAGGTACGGCAGGGCGTCATCAGGCAATAGACCGTTGCCCCCTCTATGGCAATGCCTCTCTTGGCAGCCTGGCAAATGGCGTTTTGTTCCCCATGGACAGTCCGGACGCAATGCTGGGAGATACTGTCGTCCTCATGGATCATTTTTTTCAACTGATGCCCCACGTCGTCGCAATGCGGCAATCCGGTCGGGGAGCCGTTATATCCGGTCACCAGAATTTGTTTGTCCTTGGCGATTACACAGCCGACCCTGGCCCTGTCACAAGTCCCCCTTTCGGCAATCGTGGCGGCCACCGCCATGAAATATTCATCCCAGGTTGGTCGTTGATGCTGATCCATAGATAGAAGGGGGTTAGTTCACCATTGGAATACCAGTCGCCGACAGGCATGTCAAATCGGCAAAAACGGGCGGGACGGGGCGGAGGTGTTTTTGGCTAACCAGGCTACTTATGAGATTTTTCGTCAACCCCGCTTGGCTTGTTGATGCGGGTTTTCAAGGGTGTCAAAAAGCGGCTTCAACATATCTAAAGATTATACACCCAATTTACCTATTTTGTAAAATTCATTTATATGTATGGCAGGGGGGTGAGGCTGACTGTCACTTATCATAAAAGTAAGAAAATCTTACCTTTATGAAGACCGTATGTGCACGAAAAGAGGTCCCGAAGGTGCCGGGGAAAAAGTTTTTGCATTTTCGGGGGGTTCATATTAATATGCCCAAGCGGCAGAAAGCCTGCCGGTGATCATAGAAATGAATCGTGAAAATAATATGTGGAGAGGTACCCAAGTGGCTGAAGGGGCGGGATTGCTAATCCTGTAGGAGGGGATTTCCCCTCGCGAGAGTTCGAATCTCTCCCTCTCCGCCATTAAGTAACGAGGACGGCGGTATAGCCAAGTGGCTAAGGCAACGGTTTGCAAAACCGTCATTCCCCGGTTCGATCCCGGGTGCCGCCTCCATTTCAAAATAGTTGATTCCGTTCAATTTGCTGTTTGCGGCCGGTTTGCTATATAATCCGACCAGTTTGAATAATTATTAAATTAATAAAAATGGAACACACACAAAAACCTGATGTAAATAAGGTTATTAATCAGATGCAGATGGTAAAGTTTCAGGGGGTGTTTATGGCCGCCTGGGAACTGCTCAAGAAAGAACCATTGATGCTGATCGCCCTGTTTCTGGCCCCGATGGTGGTTACAGGCTTATTGGAAAGTTATCTTTATCCGCCAATTTTGGCGGCAGTATATAATACCGGCGCCATTGTCGTAATTATTCTGGGACTGCTGCTGACACTGGTTTCGGTTATCATCAATTTCTTTGGTTTTGGCATGGTGATGCGTGCCGCCAGCCATGTTTTTGACGGGAAAAAGCTGGATGTTGCCGCCTTGTTCAGCTTCGTCCAAACGCATTTCGTCAATGCCATCAAACTGGCCATCAATTTGTTTGTTTACACCGGTGGATGGATCATGATCGCCTATTTCCTGGTTGCGGCAATTCTGCTCCCCTTTGTGCCGGCTCTCTCCGGCATGCTGATGATGCTTTCTCCGCTGGCCGTGATAGTTTATTTGGTGCTTTTCTTTACCAAGATCATCAACGCTTCGATGTCCTATGCCATCTACTGGTCGGCTGAAAAACCGGAAGTCGACGGTTCACTGAAAAGAAGTCTGGAACTCTGCAATGGACTGACCTGGACGATTTTTGGCAATTATTTACTGATGGGTCTGGTTGGCGCTGTTGCTTCAGCTATTCTGATCGGGGTACTGGGTGCCGTTTTCGCCGTTTTGGGCAGAGCTGCTGCTTCTCTGGCCGGTGCTTTTGCCGGTGGAGTTGTTGGTACCTTTTATACGCTCTTCCAATACTGCCTGAAGGGACAGGTCGAGAAGTTCCGCGGCAGCCATCATGTGGCTCCAGAACATCATGCTCCGGCAGAACATCATACCCCGACTCACCACGCCCAGTCCTAAGAGTTTTGAAGTTGTTTGTGAGTATAGGCGGCCAGCTGCAGTGTTTCATCCAATTGTCTCTCCACGCTTAAAGGATGATCGGCAGCTGGCTGTTTTTGTTTGTTAAGTCCTTCCAGGATTTGTTTTAAATCCCGGCCGAAGATGGAGGCCAGTCCACGGCATTCGTCATTGGACAAGCCTGCGCCGCTCATCTTTTCCAATGAATTCACCAGCTGCATTAATTGATAGATTTTTTCCAGGAGAGCCTCTTCTTTTTCGATTTGATCGGACAGCTGTGCAATCATCCGGCGGGGTGTGGCCTGCCCCAGAACTCTCTGCAGGGCATCCCAGAATACCGATTGGACGGGCAGGCTGTGGAAGCGTTCGGCCAGTTCGCCCGACTCGGCTTTTCTGCCGAAATAATCGAAGTGTTCCAGGAGTTGACGGGGTATTTCCACTGTTTTTTCAGTTTCACCGTTGTTGCCCGCGACCGCCTTTTCGACGCTGGCATGAAGCTGTTCCCTGATCAGAAATATCCGCATCGGTTCACGCAAACGGCCGAAATGATGTGCCTCGGGCAGGGCAGAGCGGTCCGCCCCGTATTCCTTAAGTTCCCTGGCCAGCTGAGTCTTTTTGCGCTGATAGTTTTCCCAGACATTTTTACCCACTCCGCTGAGCGTTCCCAATAAATGCCCCTGAAATCTTTCCAGATCCTCGCGGTTGTAAATATTAACCTCCAAATCGGTCAGATGAGGATAATCCTGACACAATTGATATAAATCGAAGCTGTTGCCGAAGGGGGAACCAACAAAGGATTTAAGCAAAGATAAGGTTTCGGAGGATAACAGCTCGGTGATCTGGGCGGGGATCTCTTTAAAAATCATTTTCAGGATCTCCTGATAGGTAATCGCATCTTTACCCAGAATACTGGCCTCCATCCGGAACTTTTTTTCGATTTCCTCATAATTGGCCAGAAGCCAGGAGACAGCTGCCTGCCTGAAAAGAAAACGGGCTTTTTGCAGTTGAACCTCCGGGGCGAGAGGATCGCCGGAGATGAATTCCATGGCCAAAAAATTCTCGAATCGCAGGCGCTTTTGAGCCTGCATCTGACCGTCCACCAGGGCGCGGGTGCGCAGATAATCCTGCTCCAGGCTGACCAATTGATCCCTTAACATGGAAATCTTCAGACTGCGGCCGCGAGCCATTCCAATACGGAGGGCAAACAGAGCCCGCAGGTCCTCATCCGCAATTTCCTGTGTTTCAGATGTGGAACGTGATGAATCTACAGCATAACTGAAAATTTCATCCCGGCCGTCAGCCGCCAAGCCGTCATGTTGGGAAGGGGAAGACATGTAACAGTAGACAATTTATCAAAATGAGTGCCGATTATATAACTCTTTATTGATATTTGTCAAAAACTTTACATACGGTCAAAAGTGGCAATTCCCAATATCTGCAAGCCGCTTCTGAGTACCTGGACAGCTGCTTTTACCAACTCCAGACGGGCCTCCCGGAGTTCGGGACGGCTGCTCTTGATTACGGGAACAGCAGTGTAGAAAGAATTGAAGGTCTGAGCCAGCTCATGGAGGTAGGAAGTGAGCGTGTTGGGTTTGTAGGTGAGGGCCGCCGCCGCGACTTTGTCGGGGAACTGCACCAGCAGACGGAGCAAGGCCTGTTCGAGCGGCTGGCTGAAAGGCGTTTGGCCGGCTTCGGCGGCGGCCAGATCCTCGGCTTTCTGACTGTATTTTTGCGTTTGTTCCAGCGAAAAGAGAGTGATCTGGTCTTCGCTGACCTGTTTGGATGTTTTAAGAGGGCTGGACTCTTCCCGGTGGCTTTCCGGGTCAGGTTGGGGGTGATCGGCCTTACGCAGAATACTGCTGGCGCGGGCCAGGCTGTATTGCAGATAAGGGGCACTGTTGCCCTCGAAAGAAATGACTTTGTCCCAGTCAAAAACCAGATCGGATTCGGGAGACTGGCAGATCATGGCATATTTAATGGCTCCGATGGCCAAACCGTGGATCAGGTTTTTCAGTTCCACCGGCGAAAACTTGGCCCCGTTTTCCAGCAGTTTTTCCCGGACAATTTTTTCGGCGCGGTCATGCGCCTCTTTGATAATTTCACGCCCCTGGATAATGTTTCCTTTGCGCGTACTCATGCCTTTATCCCCAAAACTCATTCTGCCAAAAGCCACATGTTTGAATTCGGCGGTGGGAAAGGACGGATCGGCCTGATGAAAGCGTTTGGCAATGGCAAAGAGCTGTTTAAAACTAAGCGTCTGTGCGACGTCTACCACATAGACAAGTTTTTTCAAATCCGGGTCGCCGGTCAACCGGTCTTCGATGCTGGCCAAATCCCTGGTGGTATAGAGAGTGGTTCCGTCGCCTTTCTGAACCAGGGCAGGGGGCAGGTGTTCGGCTTCCAGATCTACAATATAAGCTCCCTTCTCTCCGGGAGTGACTATCCCCAGCTGTTTGCCCTTTTCCAGAATTCTCAGACAGGCTTCATTGTATTTTGATTCGGGATAACTGCGGTCGTGTTTGACTCCCAGAGTCTGATAAATAGAATACAGATCCCGCGTGGACACTTCGACTATCCATTGCCAGAGTTTGAAATTGTCCTGGTCCCCTTCCTCCATTTTGCGGAATTCATCGCGGGCAGCTTGATCCAAAGCAGGATCTTTTTCCGCTTCTTCATGAAATTTCACGTAGAGCTTCAAAAGCTCATTAACCGGATCTTTCTCAACCTGGTCTTTGTCTCCCCAGTGCTTATAGGCGTAGATGGATTTGCCAAACTGGGTACCCCAGTCCCCCGGAAAATCTGCAGAAAGCACCTGGTAGCCGATCACTCTGTACAGGTTCACCAGCGTATTGCCGATGATGGTGGTCATGAAATGCTGGGCGCCGAAGGGCTTGGCTATATTGAGAGAACCCCATTCAATCATTATTTTCTCACCATGCCCCAGGTTGTGCCGGCCGTATTTTTCTTTTTGCCGGAGCAGCTCGGACAGACGGCTTTGGAAATACTGCAGATCAAAATGGAAATTGATGAAGCCCGGACCGACCGCTTCAACTTTTGCCATCAGGCCGGGTTCACTTTCGGCCTTTTTCTGTAGTTCCTGCACCATCTTTTCAGCCAGAGGGCGGGGAGGCTGATTGAGCAACTTGGCCAGTTTAAGCGCGGTGTTGGTTGACAGGTCGCCGTGACCGGGGTCATTGGGGACCTCGATTTCCAGCCATTCGGACAAATCCTCAAGGCTTTCCAGCACACTGATTTCCGTGAAGGAGGAGTTTAATATCTCAGTCAGCCATTTTTTGATTTTTTCCGCTATTGAGGGCTGTGTTTCGGATTCAATCAGTTGTCCCCCTACCGGCAGGATACTGTTTTCAGGCAGGGTATTTTCAGCCAGACTGGCTTCTTCTTCCCGCTCTTCCTCCTTCTTTTGTTCACGGTAAGTTTTTTCCAGTTCCGACTCGTATCCCAGATCCACCTCAGGCAGTCCGGAATCCAGGTGAAAAACCTCGGTGATGCCGGTATGGAAATATTTGGCCAGACACTGATCGATTTCCAGGACAAATCTGTCGATTTCTTCATCTTTCCAATTGCCCAGATTGGGGAACCATAAAACAAAATTTCTGGTTTCAGGTAGGAAATCCAGATCCGGCGCCTTCTTGCCTTTTTTGGGTTGGTAAAGGTGTAAACGGTAGTCTTTTTCCGCCTGATCCAGGTCAAAACCATGAATGGGCAGGAAATATTTCAGGGAAAGAAAACCGACCAGATTAATCAAATTGTTTTTACCTTCCACTTCCTTGCCGGCCAGTATTTTCTTAACGCGGTTAGCCAAAAGATACCCTTCCAGAAAAACCGCGCCTTCGGCGGTCATCTGCTCCGTGACCTGGGAAAACAGGTTTTTGCGGTCGACTTTTTTGAGTTCGTTTTTGGTAACGACGGCAGTACCGCGCAGGAGCTGTGAAAGCGATGAAATTTTACGCAGATTTTCAGCGTTTTTGACCAATATCAGCGTGTAACCCACCCCCGGAAATTTTTGAGCGATTGACGATCCTAGTTTTATCTTCATGTTTTAGCTGGTTTCTTTGGCTTACATTATATTGAAATTTTGGCTTTTGGAAAGCCTGTTACGAGCCATAGCAAAACACTATTTTTCTGTGTCAACCTTGAATTAGACAACACTTTAGTCTCAAGTCTTCATTTTTCGTGAATTCCATGCTACAATACTAAGATTTATAAAAATAAAAATCTAAACCTATAAGTCATGAACACAAAAAGTAACAACAAACCTATGACTAAAAAACTCTATTGGCTGATGCTGTTGGCTATGGGAATTTCGATGCTGGCCGGCAATTTAGCCTTGGCCGCCGATGAGACACCCATCCCCGAATCTGTGGCAGCTGCCGCCGATACAGCCTATCCGTCGGACGTCAGTAATGTCAAAGCCGTCGGCAAGAACAAGCTGATTACCCTGAGCTGGGACGCCGCCACCGATAACGTGGGGGTGACCGGATACAAAATCTTTTATGGACCAAATTCAGTGTCCTCCGATTCCGCCAGCTACACCCAAGGTCCGATTGATGTAAAGAATGTTCTGACTTATGACATCAAGAATCTGGAAAACGGTAAAACCTACTATTTTGCGGTAACCGCTTATGACGCAGCCGGAAATGAAAGCGAATTCTACAGCACCGAGGCCAGTGCCACTGCAACCGCAGGTGCCACATCGACACCGGCCACGGACGATAAGGAAGCTCCGAAAGTTGTAAGTGCCGGGGCAGTCTACAAAAACCTGGTGAAAGTAACTTTTTCCGAGGGCGTGGCTTTATCAGCAACCAAACCGGAGGCCTCCTTCTCGATCAAGGATGATTTTCTGGGTACCGGACTGGCTGTAAATAAGGCTGAACTGGATGCAACCGACAAGACCAATAAGACAGTGCTTCTGACCACAGCCGATCAGAAAAAAGGATCAAAATACATTTTGACTGCCGGAATCCAAATCAAGGATCTGGCCGGGAATCCGATTGTCAGTGGAACCAGCGATACCGCCGTGTTCACGGGCGTAGATACGGTAGCAGCTCCGGTCGACACGACCAAGCCGGCCGCCGATGCAGAGGCCCCCAAACTGACCAGCGTCAAGGCCCTGGACGGAAATACTGTGGAAGTGGTTTTCTCCGAACCGGTCACTTTGCTGACCAATGCCGCCGAGAATTTCATTATTACCGATGTCAAAGACAACACCAAGATTACCAATGTAACCAAGGTGGCAATCAGCGGTAATGGTACCAAGGCTACTTTGACCACTGAAAATTTACAGGCACAGCCGTATAACCTGATCGTGATCAAGGTTAAGGATCTGGCCGGTAACGCCATGGAAGTTGCCAATTCCGCAACCACTTTTGAAGGTGTTGCACCCGCCGTTGTAACTTCGGATACAACCACAACTACTACTACCACAACTACAACCACCTCCAATCAGGTTGAAGAAGCAGCCAGTGATTTGGTTGCCAAGGCCCTGGCCAACATGATGGTTGACCTTTCCTGGAAACCAAAGGAAGAAAAAATGGCCAATGTAGCCAATTTTGTCGCCTATATGTCCACCGACCGCGGTACGACCTACGGACCGGGCGTTGTCCTTGGTAAGGACAAAAGCAGTTATTCATTCGAAAACCTCAAATCCGACATGGTCTACTATTTCAAACTGACCACCAAGGATGCAGCCGGCAATGAAAGTGAAGGTCTGATCACCTATCTGACCCTGCCCAAGACGGGTCCGGGTCTGGTACTCCTACTGTTCGGATCAGCCGGAGCAGGAGCTTTCTTCACCAGAAAGAAGAAAAAATAATTATTAGTTTTTGTTAAAAGCGAGCGAGAAAGGCCCCGCCTACGGCGGGGCCTTTCTTAGCTATTTTTTATTTTGGGGAAAAGGCGGGCGGGGATAATTTCGATATGAGCAAAAACAAACTTACAGGCGGGGTTATAACGGCAGTCGTGGCCGTGCTGGTGCTGTCGTTGTGGGGCTGGCAGAGTTTGCCTGACGGACGGCTGCATTTGTGGTTTCTGGATGTCGGGCAGGGCGATGCGATCCTGATGCGACTGCCGGCCGGGGAGCTGATACTGGTGGACGGAGGGCCGGACGATCTGCTGTTGGAGAAAATGGGTAGTCTGCTGCCCTATTATGAAAGGGATCTGGAACTGGTGATACTAACCCACCCCCATGCCGATCATATTAACGGGCTGGTGGAAGTGCTGGGCAGATACCGCGTGAAAAATCTGCTGCTGACCGGAGTCCAATATGACTATATCGGCTACGACCGGCTACTGGAATTGGCGGCGGCAAACGGAGTGAAGTTTTGGTATCCGGGCGGCGGACGGGATTTGCGGATCGGGCGGGTGGGACTGGATCTGATTTATCCGGCGGAGCCGCTGAACGGGCGGGGATTTAAAAACATCAATAATTCGTCGCTGGTTTTCCGACTGATAGAGGGGGATTTTGCGGCGATGTTCAGCGGCGACGCGGAGAAAGAAGTGGAGAAGGAATTGCTGGAGCGCCCCGGCCTGCGGCTGGAGGCGGAGCTACTCAAGGCCGGCCATCACGGCTCCAAGACCAGTAATTCGGTGGAGTGGCTGAGGCGGGTCGGGCCGGGGCGCGTGGTGATTTCCTGCGGAGCAGACAACAGTTTCGGGCATCCTTTTGCCGGCACTCTGGAAAATTTCCGCAAAATCGGCGCGGAAATTTTCCGGACGGATCTGGAAGGAACTATTGCGCTGGATATCCCTTAGTTTTTTTTATCCACGATCATTTGCAACCAATTTAACAGAAACTGATGCGATTCTGTTGTGGCCTGTTCCAGTTTTTGATGCAGGCGGTTAAATTCCTCTTCACTTTTTATTACTGACTGAGCCAGATATTGTTGTTTCCGGGTGGTGAGCAGATGCCGAGCCGACTGTATCGGAATATCGGAATGAAATTGCGTGGCCAGGATATTTCCGTGAGAAAATGCCTGCACGGAGGCATTGTCATTGAAGGCCAAAAGAAGGCAATTGTCAGGTAAAGAGGTAATGCAGTCTTTATGGCTGGCAAACAGATGTTTTTCCTGTTCAAATTCCCGGAGCAAATTGAATTTCCCCCCGGCAGGAGTCAGTTTGATTTGAATCGGACCAAACTCAATTCCCCGGGGATTTTCTTCCACTTTGCCCCCCAAATGAATAGCCAGAAATTGCGCCGAAAAACAGGTGGCCAGAGCCGGCTTGCCGGACTCGATGATGCGGTCAAAAACCTGATGGCATCGCTCCTTCCAGAGGAAATCCTGATGGGCCGACTTTGTAGAGCCGGAGAGCAGAATAGCATCGGCGTCCCGGAGGTCTTCCGGCCCGATTTCCTCTGTGGGCAGGTGCAGCCGCCTGAGATTATGTTTGGCCGCACCGGCCCCCAGAGACATTTCAACCTCTTGCAGGTAGTCGATGCTATGGTCGTCGGTGATCAGGTCTATCAGCAGTAAGTTGGGATGTGCTTTTTTCATAATTGAGCAAGTAACTGGCTGTTGATGCGAATTAAATGTCTGATTATCTGCGGATCTTCAACTGCATCAAAGATCCTGGTCTCCACGATTACCGGTCCGGTCCTTTTGACCTTGACCGTCACGGCATGCTCGTTTTTGGGATCGGCCTGACCAATTTCGTCAACGTCGGAATGGGCACAGCTCCAGGCGGCAAAATCCTCCGTTGAGGCAAAGGGCCGGGGCAAGGGTGATTCTATCGCCGGAAGCCCCCTCTTTTCGAATTGCCGGGCTTTGACCGAGGACAGCAAATCTATTGCCTGTTCCAGTCTGGTCTTGCCCTCCCAGTCGGTGATACCAGAATTCTGCCCGGTCAGAAAGTCACGGTTGGCGGTAAAGAGATTATGCACCCTGGCCGCAAAGGCTAAGATATCGCCGTTTTTTGGCGGATCCGGGATTCTGGAATCGTTAATCTGAAAGGAAGCAGTGGCAGTCTTGAAAAGCAGACGGCTGCCCTGGTCTGTCCTGGACCAGGCCTCAACCAGTTGCCTGGATCTGGAGCCTTCCGAGAGATCAGCCGGAACAAAATCAAAGCGTTGTTTGGACACCGGTTGAAATATCATTTGGCAGCCCTGTGGTCCCAGGCACTGATTGATCAGAGCACGGATTTTAAACAATTCCGCAACCGCCTCTTCCTCCGATTGATGGACCCCGGTCTTGATTTCGAGCATTACCGAGGCTTGTTCCGGGGATACCCGGTCAGCCAGATCGGGAAATTTTCTCCCGAATTCCCGGATAATCCACTGAGAGGCGGGCAGTCCCTCGATCCTTTCCTGAGGACGTTCGGCATTGACAATAAAACCCTCCATTTCTATTCCTATTCCCTGATTGTTATTTCGATGATTGTGACTGTTATGATTGTGATTAGTATTCATTGTTGTAGATGTAAAAATATAATAAAAAAGCCGACTTGGGGAAGCCGGCTTGAAATGTCACTTGTGATTATTTGCTCAAATTACTGGCAATAATGGTACACAGCCGAAGTCCCCGCAAATTTGCAGTATCGGTAATAGTTTCTGGCTGTAATGAGAGTATTGTTCATAGTTGTAACTATGTTTTACGTGAGTAAAGACCTTCTGTCAAGTTTAGAACAAAATCGGCAGAATGGTGGTTTCGGCGGAGAAGGCAACCGCGATTACATATCGACGCGGCTGATTTTGGCTCCCAGATCACGCAATTTGCCGTCCAGATTTTCGTAGCCGCGTTCGATGTAGTTGATGTTGGAAATCTGGGTGGTGCCTTCGGCAATCAATCCCGCCAGTACCATGGCGGCTCCGGCACGGATATCGATGGAGGCAATCGGCACGCCTTTCAGCCGGCACTTTCCGAAGATTTTGGCCTGGTGGGGATTCTGCATTTCGATTTTGGCCCCCATTTTCTCCAGTTCGGTAAGATAATTAAGGCGGCCCTCGAAAAGGGTTTCAAAAACCTTGGATTCGCCTTCGGCCTGAGTCAGCAATATAGAGAAGGGTGCCTGCAGATCGGTGGCAAAAGAGGGCCAGACTGCCGTTCGGACAGTAGTCGGTGCAGACAAAAAAGGCGTCGGGTGGACAATCACAGCGTTGTCCTCCAGCTGATAATTGGCTCCCATTTCATCCAGTTTCTGCCAAAAACTGTCCAGCTGCCAGGTGGGAATTCCCTCTATCCTGACCTCACCACCGGTAATCAGAGAGGCAATCACAAAAGTCCCGGCTTCCAGATAATCGCCGGTGACGGAATACTCCGCTCCGTGCAGTTTGCTGACGCCTTCAATAGACAAATAATGCGTGCCGATACCGCTGATCTTGGCGCCCAGAAAATTGAGGAAATGACAGAGGTCCTGCACGTGGGGCTCGGCGGCCACCAGTTTAAGTTCGGTGTGGCCGGGCGCCAGCACGGCCATCATGATAGCGTTTTCCGTGGCCGTGACAGACATCTCCGGCATGATGATTTTGGTAGCCCGGAGGTTGGCGGCGCGCAGGTGAATTCTGGTGTCGGAGCGGACTATTTCGGCGCCGAGGCGCTGCAGAGCGTAAGTGTGAGAGTAGATGGACCGTTTGCCAAGAACGCAGCCGCCGGGGAAACTGAGATCCAGTTCGCCGAGGCGCGCCAGAACAGGTCCGAACAGCAGTACCGAGGCCCTCATCTTGTTGACCAGGGATTCATCGACGTTGGCAGCAGTCAGCTCATTGGCCTCAATGGTGATGGTGTGGTCTTCAAAAGTGGTCTTGGCACCAAAAGATCCTATCAGCTGAAGCATGGCTGTCACATCACTGATCCGGGGCACATTGTGAATAGTCACTTTTTCCTTGGTGAGCAAGGCGGCACAGATGATGGGTAGTACGGCATTTTTGGATCCGCTGACCTGAACGGTGCCCTGAAGTTTCTGTTGTCCCTGAATAATAAACATCGGCGTTGGATTAGATAGTGTTTGGCTGTCTTACTTCGCGGCAGCGATTATAGAGAAAAACCGGCGATTTGAAAAGTGCGGGCGATTTTGCCTTGTCTATAAGCTTTTTGATTAATCGAAAAGCTGGGAACTTTTATATTGGAAAGCTTCCGCCAATTCCAGATTGGAAACGCCGTCCTGGTTTTTTAGGTCGGCGATGGTCAGAGCTGTCCGCAGCAATTGCATATAGCCGCGGGCGGAGAGACCGGTGCGTTCGGAAATTATCTCAAGGTATTCCTCCGCCCGCCGGTCAAGTTTTAGATACTTTTTTAAATGACCCGAGCCCAGTTCGGAATTGGTGCAAAAGGCCGTACCGGCAAAACGCCTTGCCTGTCTTTCCCGGGCGATTTTTATTTGTGTCCTGATTTGTTCCAGATCTTCCGATCTGAAATCCCCTTCCAGTTTGACCGTTTTCCGGGGAAGACAAACCGTCAGGTCAATCCGGTCCAGAATCGGTCCGGAAAGTTTTTGACGATACTGGCGGATCTGGGCCGGGGTGCAGCTACATGCTTTTTCCGGGTTGCCTTTCTGGCCGCAGGGGCAGGGATTCATGGCCGCCACCAAAGTGAAATTGGCCGGGAAGGACACCTGTTGTCCCTGCCGGGATATATATATTTCCCGTTCTTCCAGCGGTTGTCTCAAAGACTCGATGACAGTGCGCGGAAACTCCGGAAATTCATCCAAAAACAGTACGCCGTGATTAGCCAGAGAAATTTCCCCGGGTTCAATAGGGTTGCCTCCGCCGGTGATGCTGATCAAACTGCTGGATTGGTGGACCTGCCGGAAAGGCCGGGCGCGCGAGAATAATTTGGCCGTGGGCAAACGGGCCGCCGAATAGATTCTGATGGTCTGGAAAAGTTCCTCGTTGGTCAATTCCGGCAGAAGCTCCGGCAATGATTTTGCCAACATGGTCTTCCCCACTCCCGGCGGACCATACAACAGTAAATGATGTCCTCCGCCCGCCGCAATCTTGAGCGCTCTTTTGGCCTCTTCCTGCCCCTGGATGGCCAGATAACCGACAGCACGTTCCGGCCCTACGGCGGCGGGCGGGTCCCCTTCCAGAGCGGAATTTCCAATAATTGGGTGTGTCCCGTTTAAATGGGCCAACAATTCCTGCAAATGCTTTGCCCCAATTATTTCCAGATCTGCCACCAGAGATGCTTCCTGAAGATTGTCTGACGGAATGACCAGTCTTTTCCATTGATGGGATTTTGCAAATATCGCAATGGAAAGAGCATTGGGAATCGGACGAAGTTCACCGTTCAGGGCCAGTTCTCCGACAAAAAGTGTTTCGGCAAGAGCGGCGCCGGCCAGCTGCCCCGAGGCCGCCAATAGCCCGATTGCCATGGGCAGATCAAAAGACGGTCCCTGTTTTTTGAGGCTGGCCGGCGCCAAATTGATGATTTTTTTCTGCACGGGATATTCCACCGAACTGCTGCGTATGGCTGAACGAATACGTTCTTTGGCTTCCTGCACGGACTGATCCCCCAATCCCACAATCACAAAGGCGGACATCCCACGTTGAATATCCGCTTCCACTTCCACCAATTTTCCTTCCATTCCCTGCACCAGGCAGGAAAACACTTTGACCGGCATGATTATTGCTAAAATTCAGCAGAATCATAACCGTCCGAAATGAACAGAACTTAAAATTTCTGTAAATTAATAGGCCTTGGCAAAGATAATAGTCTGATCGGTGTCCTTACCGCATTTGATACATTTACCCGGCTGAGATTTAAGATCGAAGGGAATGCAGCGGGTGGTTGCCTTGGTTTCCTCCTTGATTTGGGCTTCACAGTCGGCTGAGCCGCACCAGTGTGAATAGACAAAACCGGGTACCGCAGCTTCCATTTGCTTTTTAAATTCGGCATAATCATCAATCTGATGGGTGTTGGCCTTGCGGAAAGCCAGTGCTTTTTCAAAGAGGGATTTTTGAATGTCAGCCAGCATTTCTTCAATTGAAGCGGTCAGGTTGGCGGGAGCAAGATTGACCTTTTCACCATTATCCCTGCGCACCACAACCACCTCGTTTTTGGCCAGTTCACGTTCACCGATTTCCACGCGTACCGGCACGCCCTTTTTCTCCCATTCATAAAACTTTTCACCGACTGTCAGATGATCGCGCTCGTCGACTTTGATGTTGCCCAGATGGGACAATCCCGCAGCCAGCTGGCGGGCCTGAGCCAGCATCTCCTCGCGCTTGGATTCGTCCTTCCAGATCGGTAAAATAACCACTTTGACGGGGGCGATTTTGGGTGGAAGCACCAACCCTTTATCGTCGGAATGGCACATGATCAGTCCGCCAATCATACGGGTGGTTATTCCCCAGCTGGTCATCCAGACATACTGCAGTTTGCCTTCTTTGTCAGCATATTGGACTTCGAAGGCCTTGGAAAAATTCTGGCCAAGATTATGGGAAGTTCCGGCCTGCAGGGCTTTCCCGTCCTGCATCATGGCTTCAATGCTATAGGTATGCAGAGCACCGGCGAATCTTTCCGACTCCGATTTTCGTCCAAGTGTCAGCGGTATGGCCAGATAGTCCTCAGATAATACACGGTAAACTTCCAGCATCTTTTTTACTTCTGCTTCGGCATCCTCATAGGTGGCATGGGCGGTGTGGCCTTCCTGCCATAAAAATTCGGTGGTGCGCAGAAAGGGACGGGTGCGCATTTCCCAGCGGACAATATTGGCCCATTGATTGATCAGCACCGGCAGATCGCGCCAGGAGGAAATCCAGCGGGCAAAAGCATCGTGAATAATGGTCTCGGAAGTGGGGCGGATGATCAGTTCTTCGGACAGTTTGGCTTCCGGGTCCACTACCACTTTTCCTCCCTCAGCCTTCAAACGATAGTGAGTTACGACAGCACATTCCTTGGCGAATCCCTCCACATGGCTGGCTTCTTTGGACAGGAAAGATTTGGGGATCAATAATGGAAAATAGACGTTCTGATGACCGGTGTCCTTGATCATTTTATCAAGAATATCGCGGAAATTTTCCCAGATGGCCATGCCATAGGGCTTGATCACCATGCAGCCTTTGACCGGTGAATTTTCGGCCAGGTCGGCCACTTCAATCAGATCCAGATACCACTGAGAATAGTCTTCGGAGCGGGGGGTGATTTTTTTCTTGCTGGCCATTTTTGCTTTTGCTTAGGGGGTATTCGGGCAGCCGCGGGGGCGGCGCAATTACGGAGAAATTTATAGCAGATTCAAATGAGGGTGTCGAGAAGTGGTAATTTGTGCCCGGACAGAAATATGTTAAACTGTTGGCAGGTAATCAAAACAAACATGAAAAATAGCAGTAAAAAGCCCCAAACAAAGTTTCTGACAAATTTGTTTAAGTTATCGGAGGGCTTATCGGTATTGCTGTCCATTTTAATAATCTGCGTGCTGGTGCTTTTCTCGGTCGGGGTAACGATTATGGCAACGGACTCTTCCCGCCAGGCTTCCAATGTCAGGCAGGGAACTTCGGCCTATTATGCAGCGGAGGCCGGTCTGGAGGAAGCCCTCTGGATTAACCAAAAACTGGCCAGCAGCGGCACCTCGATGGGCGCCAATGAAACCGGATCTCTAACCGCCCTGGGCGGGACAACCTCCTCCGTGAATTTCAAGATACAGGGAACTACAGCCACTCTGAGCGACAAGACAGTGAACGAAAAATATATAATTCCATTTCCCTGGACCGGCAATGTGCCCTGGAACGGGGACGGTGCTTCGCCGGAAGTTGGCGGATGCAATCCTGACAAACCCCCGGTGCCGGGACCGGACTCTCCCACCAGGTTTTTTAATTTTGAACAAATGGATCCTCCCCCCCTGGCGATCGAGCATCCCTGCAACTGGGGCAAATTGTCGGTGGGCGAGAAAGTGACTATTCCGCTGTATGGCGTGGACAGTGGCAACAGCAATGTGATGAAATTCAGCGATTTTAGCGTCAGACTGCGCACGCCCTGCAAGGGCAATGCGGAATTCTGCCTGCCGGAACAACGGATGGATTTGAACTGCTGGGATAAGGGATTTCAAAATGAGAGGAAATGTCTGGGGGACTCTGATGATTCAAAACGCGGGGAAGTGGTGGTACTGTGGCAGATCAATGCCCAGAAGGCCGATCTTTCAACGGTTTCCATGAAGCCGCTGGAAAATGCAGATTCCGGCATATATCAGTATAATGATTCCCAATTGTATGAGGGGAAAATCAATTACCGCGGACCGGATTATCTGAAAACTTTTGATGTACTGAACTCTTTTACCAACGGCTATCCCCCGCCGCTGCCAGAGGGGATTAACCTGGAGACCAAGGAACAAAAAACTATTGAGACTTTCATCAACAATGCCGACTATCTAAAACCGGTATTGACGCTGTCCGTGGTTAATTCGTTGACCGGCTGTAAGGTAGAGGATTATTGCGTACAGGCAAATGACGATCCTTCCGTAAATCAGTCCTATGTCCCCCATTTGATTCCCTATCTGGAATATCAGGTGGTCCTGAACGGCACACCTTCCGTGTTTCCTGTCAGCAAGGACAATATCATTACCGCCGAAGGCCAGGCCGGAGTGTTTAGCCAAACCGTGCAGGTCAAAGCTCCCAATGACAACTCCTCGTTGGAGTATGTGATTCAACAATGAATAGGCGGATTTGACAAGTCCCCCGTTTTATGGTATCAATTGGGCATGCTCTTTGAACCTGCGTATTCCTCTGATTAGCCAAGGCCGGAACTGGATTCCGGTACCGTTTTTGGCTAAACTCGGGAGTCGCGGCACAGAGGGCCGGACAAAAACATCTAGGGAAAAGAAAGAAAGCGGGTAAATTATGAAGACTTCCAAGGCCCTCTGGGCAAGCGTCTGCGTTCTTCTGGTCGGACTGTTCACGGTGAGCGCCGCTAAGGCGGCTCCCGTGCAAACCATCACCAGCGGCGGGGACTTCTTTGTCTCCTCCGTTGTCGAAGTTCCTGGCAGCTCGACCGTATACGTGTACGGCAGCAGCAGCAGGGACAATTCACAGGCGGCCAGAATGCTCGGCGTTCTGACCACCAACGACAACTTCAACACCAACCCCGTCTGGACAACACTGACGGGAATCGTCGGCTATGAAGCCGGCACCCTCAACTACGCGTTCGTGCCATGCCCCGATGACCTGAGTTGTGGAGGCTACAAGGGCTTCTACATCTTGGCGACCTCGATGGCGTCCAAGATCTACCGGTGCACTGGCAAGAACAGCCCCTCGGATTTCACGGGCTGCGCAGAGTGGATCGTCACCGGCATGACCAACTACAGCAAGAATGGAATTGGGCTTAACAAGGATGGAACGAAGGTGCTGGTGGCTGGCTTCCAACTCGGGGACAGCAAGTCCCAGATCTATGCGTTGGACATCGCCGGCAGCACCGCGACCAAGCCCACCAACTGCTCCAACATCAGTTGGGCATCCGGCATGAACGGATCTGTGGCGGGCAGCGGCAGCGAACAGCACCTCTACGTCACCTACGACAATGCCGGCATCGTCGGGTACTACCGGTTCACCTGGAACGGCAGCGCCTGCACCGACTCACGCGCCCTGATCAGCGGCGCGATGGGCTGGGACAATGCACTGGATTCCGCGGGCGCCGACAACTACGCAGCGGTGGGAGCCCTCACGGGAACCTTCTACGCCTCGCGGTCCAACGGCGACTTCGTGATCTCCCGCAAAGATGCCAACTGCGGCGACACGTTCGTGTCGGGCGGCGAAGTGTGCGACGTGCAACTGAACGGGCAGACCTGTCTGACCGTCCCGGGAGGATTCACTGGTGGCGACCTGTCGTGCAGCGGAAGCTGCACCTGGAACACCAGCCTCTGCACGGGCGGCGCGCCGGTCTGCAACAACGGCATCAAGGAGGGAAGCGAAGAGTGCGATGGCAGCGATTATGGCGGCGCGACGTGCGCTTCCGTGATGGGTGCGGGCTACACGGGTAGCCTGACTTGCACCAGCTGCGTGATCGGCACGGCCAACTGCGTCGCGCCGCCGACCTGCGGGGACACCACCTGCAACGGCAGCGAGACCTGCAGCACCTGCCCCGGCGATTGCGGGGCCTGCTGCGGCAACGGAGACATCGATCCGAGCGAGCAATGCGACGGCCTCAACCTGAACGGTGGCACTTGTGCCACTGTGCTGGGGGCGGGCTGGTCCGGGAATGTCTCCTGCAACGGTTCCTGCCAGTTCGTAACCTCAGCCTGCATCGCACCCCCCACCTGCAATGACGGCAACATCGATGTGGGCGAGGAATGCGACGGCGCCCAGCTGGGCGGCGCAACCTGCGTCAGTGTGAATGGCAACGGCTGGACCGGCGCGGTCACCTGCAACGGCAACTGCACGCTCAACACCTCCAACTGCACCTTCCCCTGGGGCCTCAAAAACCTCACCGGACAGTGCAGCATCGGGGGCTCGGGAGCCAGTCAGTCCGTGGTGTTCTCCGGGGCGATCTGCTCCGGCGAATACTGGCCGATCGGCGCCGTCCAAGCAGTGAACCTGCAATGGGCGGCGGCGGCCGGCAAGGTGCTGTTGGTGGGCGTGATGGCCTCGGGCCAGCCCACGATCGTCACCGTTCCTCAGGGCGTCAGCCACAGCAGTGTGGTCGACAATGGGAACAAGTGGGAGCTGGCCTGGTCGGGCGGTGTTGATCTGGCAGTCGAAGGGACTGATTACACGGCCGAGGAACAAGCTTGGCCGGTAGTCCTCTTCACCTGCACCGATGGGCAGATTGGTCTGTCCTTCGGCGGTTCTCCCCTGAACTTCACCGTTCCCAGCTTCGCGCAGGGCAAGTTGCCTGCCGGCTGGGGCATGGAAGCGAACGTTCTGACAGGTGAAGTCACCACCCCGCCTTACGAATTGGGCGGTGGTGGAACGGGCGGCGCAGGCGGCAGCGGCGGCACCGGAGGTTCGGGCGCCGGTGGCACGGGTGGAAGCACTGGTGGCACCGGAGGCACGGGCAATGCCGGTGCGGGCGGCGGAGCAGCTGGCGGAACCGGCGGTGGGAACACCGGTGGTTCGGCTGGTGGCGACGCCGGCGGTCCTGTCGGCGGTTCGGCTGGCAGCACCGTTACCCCTCCCCCCGGCGACGGCGGTGGAGACGACGGCGGTTGCAGCACCTGCAGCACCGGCCACAAGGGTGGTTCCAGCGGCTTCTACATGATGCTGGGCCTCCTGACCGGGCTGGTGATGGTGCGAAGGCGCCGCCAGTAGTACAGACCCAATCCGGAGCGGGCGGGGTTTGTACCTCCCTCCTCGCAGGCCCCGCCCGCTCCACTTTCTTTTCCTTACAATCCTGTCCTCTGCGCTTGAGCTGAACAAGCTCGCGCCGGGGACTCACTCATTTTGGCTTCCAAGCTCTTTGCCGCAAGGTGAAGGCGCCCGGAAGACTACCCCCGCGGCATAATGCCGCACAGCACCCCGCTGCCGACCTAGTCAAGTCGCAGCGGGGTGTTTTCAAAATGTGCGAACAATGGTCTTTACTGCCTGTTTATGGTATAATCTGAAGATTAACTGAACCCATGCAAAAAGCTCAAATAAACAGACTGATCGGCGCAACAATAATCCTGCTGCTGGTAGCGGCCGGCAGCTCGCTTTTGGCCTGGTGGAATCCCCTGGAAAAACAGCAGCTTTACCTCTCCAATTTCCTTTATTATGAAAGACCCACAAAAAATCAGGTAGTGGTAGTGGCGATTGATGACGAGAGCATCAGTGAGGACGGGCTCGGGAAATTCAGTTCCTGGTGCCGGACTTATTATGTGCCGGTATTGGAAAAACTGACTGGAAATAAGCCGGCGGCAATTGGCATCGACGTACTTTTTTCAAGTAAAAGCGAGGGGTTGTGCCAAGATGATGTCGAGAAAGTACTAAATTCGGAAAACCCTGCGGAAGAGATCACAAGATTTGATAAAAAATTCTCCCATCCTGATGATATTGCCTTGGGAGAAATGATAAAAAAAATTAGTAATGTTATTCTTTTAACCAATGTAAGGTTTGATCCAAATTTAAATAAGAATTTCTCTGATTTGCAGGTTGAGTTTTTAGATCCAATTCCAGAGCTTATTGGAGAGAATAATCTATTGGCTCATCCGAAATTCAACAAGGATGCGACGGATTTGTTAAGAAGTATGTTACCTGCAATGGGAGGCCAAAAACAACAAAGGGTATTGTCATTACCGGTAGTCGCGGTTCTGTATTCAAAAGGTATGTGGCCAATTGAGTCAATTGATTGGAAAGAAAATCAAATTTCTATTAAGTCTGGCCAAAAATCTTTGGATATTCCACTGGAAAATTCTCAAATGCTGATAAATTTTTCGGAGAAGCCCAGCAATATGTTTAATCTTGAGCAGGAAGACTCTGCGATCAGAGTAATTTCATTCCTCGATTTACATAATGATAACAACAAAGATTGGAGCTTCCTAAAGGATAAAATCGTATTAATCGGATTAGGATATTTCAATTCTGGAGATAATTATTTCATTCCATTGGAATCCAATGTTGCTCAGCCCGGCGTGATGATTCATGCGCAGGCGATTCAGACCATTCTGGATCAGGCCTGGCTGCGGAATCAGACCATGCCGGAGCGGGTGGGCACGATTGGCCTGATGGCGGCGGCGGCGCTGGCGCTGGTGTTTCTGCTGCAAATCGGCTGGGCTCTGCCTCTGCTGGTGATACTGATAGGCGTATATACGATGGCGGCAGCGCCGCTATTGTTCAGATCGCAGGGATTAATTTTAAATATGGTTTATCCGCCGCTCTCGGTGGTGGCCGCTGCAATTGCCGGTTATGCTTACCGCTATCTGAGCGAGTCCCGCCAAAAGACCAGGGTAGCCGGGGCACTTGGCCAATATGTGAATACCCGGGTGGCCGAGCAAGTGCTGGGCAGTGATGAGTCCCAGGTTCACACCGGCGGGGAAAAACGGCAGATAACAGTGATATTTACCGATATACTCGGGTTCACAACTATTTCCGAATCCCTGCAGCCGCAATCGCTGGTGGCTCTTTTAAATGAATATTTTGAAGCCATGGGCAGGGTGATAGTCCAAAACGGCGGCATAGTTGATAAGTATGAGGGCGATGCCCTGATGGCATTTTTTGAGGATAAACCCGGACAAAAAGAGCAGGGGCCCGCAGGGCAGGCCGAACGCGCCGCCAAGGCGGCGCTGGAAATGCGTGCGGAATTGCCCAAATTAAACGCCAAATGGAAAACCGATCCACCGCTTCCGGGCGGTGAAAAGAAACCGGAAATCGATTTCCGTGTGGGTATCTCCACAGGTGAGGCGCTGGTCGGAAATATCGGTTTTAGCCAACACATACAGTATACGGTGATCGGCGACATTGTGAATCTGGGGTCACGTCTGGAAGGAGCCAATAAAAAATACCGCACCCATGTGATGATTGCCGAGGCAACCTATGAACTGATCAATTCAAAATATTCCTGCCGTTTCCTGGACGTGATGACTCCCAAAGGCAAGCAGAAGCCGGTTAAAGTTTATGAACTGATTTGCCCGGCAGACCAGCTTTCCGACGATCAACGCCAGCTGATCCAGGCTTATAACAAGGCCCTGGCGCTCTATTTTCAGAGACAGTTTGCTGAAGCCCTGGAAGTATTCCAAAAAGAGGTTTTCCCACGCTGGCCGGCCGACGTGCTGTCCAATTTCTATGCCGGGCGCTGTGAACTTTTGAAACGATTCCCGCCCAAACCGGACTGGAATTTTGTTTATAAAATGGAGTCAAAATAAAACTGATGGTATAATTGCCGGATATCCCGGAAAATTGAACGGATGAATAAAAACCAAAACATACAGGCAGCCAGATGGCAGAAAATTGCCGCGGTGATGCAGCAGAAAAAACTGGATATTGTGCTGATTTGCGCCAGCTCTCAGGATTTCAGTTTCGGGTTTGCCCTGACCGGCCTGAAGCCCATACTTTATCATTATTTGTTTCTGGACCGGCCCAGCGGCCGGCTGCAAAAAGGCTATTTTGTCCCGCACTTTCTGGTTAACCGCCTGGGACTTTCGGATAAACCCCATGTGAAAACTTTTGATGAAAAAAAGATTCCCCAGGAATTCGCGAGGTTTCTGAAAAAATGCAGAAAGGTCGGCATTATCGGCCCCGCCCCGGCTGTGCATTTCAGTTTGACGCCGGCCGAGCTGGTGTTTCTGGATGATGATTTGTGGACGGTTTTAAATAAAAAAAGTCCCGCTGAAATTGCAGCCGTTAAAAAAGTAACCGGGATCCTGGCAGAAACCTTGAACAAGGCGGCGCGCCTAATCAAACCCGGACTGCGGATGGATCAGGTGGCTGAACAGCTGGACCGTGAGATCCTCAAAAAAGCCGACGCTCTGGCCTTTCCGACACTGGTGGAAAGTTTTCACGGACAGAAAAACATTCTCTGTCTGCTCGGCTGGAAAGCCAAGATACTGGCGAAGGATATTGTCTATGTGAATGTCGGGGCGGAACATGAAGGGTTTTTTGCCGATATCGGACGCACCTTTTTTGTAAACAATCCGCTTTGGCAAAAGAAATACGCGCTGGTGGAAAAGGCCTTCAAAGCTTTTGTAAAGGCGCTCAAACCGGCTATCGAACTGCATATTCTGCCTGGTCTGCTGGAATTCGAGTTACGCAGGGCAGGACTGTCCAAATGCCATCTGGATAAAAAATACCTGGGACACAGCATCGGTTTCAATATTCTCAATCTTCCCTATATCGGCGAAGAGATTTTTACCGAAGAAAAGTTGCAGGCCAATACGACTCTTTCGCTGGTGGCACATCTGGAAATGGAAGGACAAAACCTGCAATTGCAGGAAACTGTTTTGATCGGCGAAAAGTCCGGAGAAATTCTCAGCCGTTAACAGCACCGGCATTGGTTCCGGCACGGCTGAACTTCCAGACCAGGTCAAAGACGCGGGCAAAAGCATTGGTGATCAGGCGGCTTTCGATAAGGAGTCCGAAATTTTCCGGGAAGCAGATCAGGGCAAGTTTGTCCCCGCTGATAATCAGGTCAATGCCCAGGTCGAAAGCCGCCGGAAATCCCTTGGCAATCGCTCCAGGCAGTTCAGACAGTTTTTCCTGGCAAAGAATTTTCAGTGCTCCATTGGAAGCGGCGGTCGACGCTGAATTCGCAGACAGACGATCTTTCAAAGAAGTTCTGGTGTAAGGATTTTTACTTAAATAAATTCTTTTGACAGGGCAGGGATATCGCAGGATTTGATTAATCAAATTTTCCAGTCCTTCTTCCCCGCTGAAATAATGGGCAGATGATTTTTGCTGTTCCGGGACGGGCGGCTTTTTCCGTGTTTTTAAATTGAGCTTCAAAAGGCTTATTTCCTTGATTTCCTGCGTTTTTCTACGCTGCAGGCTGTCCAGAAGTGGCGTCAAATCATTGCCCTGGAAATAAGAAATTCCGTTTTTATAAACTCGCGAAACCAGGCCTTTTTTCAGCAATTGTTCCAGCGAAGCATAACAGGAGGAACGCGACAAGACGGCCTTTCTGGCCAGCACACTGGCCGGTTGCTCACCCCATTCCTGAAGCATGGTGAACAGAGCGGTTTCCTTATCGGTAAGCCCCTGGTTTTTCAGGACCTGTTCCAACATAAAATCAATAAAGGAATTTATTTAATCACCTTTACTCGTTTTTGTCAACTTTCTCCTAAGGAATCGGATGCGGGAGGGACGTGCGCAATTATTTTTTGCGCGGGGGGCGGAAATATTTGACGATTTTTTTCAATGAAGTGCGCAACACACCGGGGTCCTGCAGGAAGCAGATCATAAAATAACAGCCGTCTTTCTGGGCATAATAATATCCGGGATGGACGTAGATGCCGGTTTTTTCCAGCAAATCGACGGCAAAATCTTCATCGGAAAGGACAGCGCCGGGGGATTCGGGGTCCGCCAGAACTTTAATAAAAGCATAAAATCCCCCCTCCGGAAAATGAAAGTGCAGGCGCGGGCATTTGGAAAGTTTGCCAACCAGGATGTGGCGGTTTTTTTCCACAATTTTCTGGAATTTCCGGCGCCATTTGTTAGAGAATCTGACCACTTCCGGCAAAACCGTCTGGCTGAACTGGCTCAGTGTCAGAAATGTATCGGCCAGAAACTCAATGCTCTGCAGTAGATTGGCAGCCTGTTCGGCGGGACCGCTGACCTGCAGCCAGCTGATCTTGAGACCGGGCAGGGCGAACGAATTGCTGAGGGACTGCAAGGTGATGATCAGCTGTTTGGACTTGGCCAGCTCGGTGATAAGCGGCAATTTGCCTTCCCCGAAATAAAAATCGGAGAGGGATTCATCGACAATCAGAGCGATATTCTTCCCCTTAATGAGCTTCAGAAGTCCTTCCAGAGTTTCTGCTGTTTGCACCGCGCCGGTTGGTAAATGAGGCGACATCAGCTGAATGGCCCGGGTATTTTCGGTGATGTTTTTTTCCAGTTGCTGCAAATCAATCTGCCAGCCCTGCTCAGCCAGGAGCGGGTAAGTCTTCAACTCCAGGCCCAGGAATCCTGATACTTCATCCAGCGAAGGACTGTGGGGTGTGGGCGCCAGAATTTCTCCGTTGCCGTTGGAAAATATTTTAAACAGATAAAGATAACTCTGATTAAGCGTTGAGGTGAGAATGAGGCTGCCCGGATCCACATCCTGCCCCAGCCTGCGATAGTAGGCGCAGACGGCTTCCAGAGTCTCCTGCTCTCCGCGGGCGGTGGGATAATAATAAGGATATTTAAAAATATTGACGAAGGCGTTCTGGATCTTGCGGCGGGTCAGTAGACTGTCATGGAAGGTGAAATCGGCAAAAGACAGGTTGGTGAGGGACTGGGCGTCATCCTTTCTCTGTTGAATGGCTTTTTGCAACCGGTTTAATTCCATGGTTGGTTTTTATTTTACCCTGTTATCTTAGAGAATCGGGGAAAGACTGTAAACCACACCGTCAATTAGCATTAGCAAAATCCCGCTTTTGCTCTGGAATTTCATTTTTTGGGGAAGATTGTAGCCGGGCAGATCAAAGATGTTCTGGGAGAGCTGGGTACGCAGATTTAAAAGTTTCAGGCTGAAGCCTTTGACGGCTGAACCGTCCGCGGCGGGCGGAAACAGCTCGGCATAAATGATCTGATCAGCCGAATAAGGCAATACCGCCGTCATCAGGGTTTGGGCGGTCAGGGCTGTCTGGCTGGCCGGATTGGCGGTATCGATCAGGGAAAGAGAGCGGTTCAGAGTGACCCGGTTGACCTTTTCGATGAGCAGGTACTGGCTGTTTCCGTCCGCCGCTAACCAGAGGGCGTCGGTAATCAGGTCATTCTGGTCGATCAGCGTCCGTGATTTGGCTTCCAAATCCAACAGGTAGAGATTGGCGTTCTGGGGATCGGACTGGTCGATCAAAGCAACTTTGGTCTGTTCCGGATTGATTTTGATCAGAGGTTTTTCTACTTTACGCAAAAAATTCAACAGCAGCTGCGGACGCTCCTGATCATCCAGACTTTTCCGGTAGAGAGACGGCAGGTAAGTATCGGGATTGTCAGCCAGGAAATAGACTGTAGTTCCGTCGGGGGCAAAGAAATATTGATTGTCCGGAGGCAGGCCGGAAAGTCCGGTATGGGTTAAGACCCCCTGCAGCTCCGCCGCTTCTACTGAAGCGGCGTCAAGAGTTTCCAGCTTGGGCAGGCGCACCAGCTGATAATCTTTTTTGACGGTGGTGCCCAGTGGCAAGGTTACTTCATCGCTGTAGTCCTGGTAATCCGTTTTACTGACATTGATCAGATAAGTTCCCGGGGCCAGCACGATGGAACAGGGGGAAGCTTCGCAATATTTTCCACGCTGATTTACGACGTCAATATTGAATGGCGCTTCAGCGCTGATCTGCAGTTCGGCCCGGTTGAAAAACACCGCAAATATCACGAACAACAGCCCTCCCACCAGAAAGAGAATCAACAGGATTTGCCTGATTTTTTTCCAGTTATTCATGTTTCCAGAATGTTTTGATAGTGTTTTATTTTGGCCAGAGGTGAAGGTCTGGCATCCGGTTCCAAGTGTATCCAAATCAGGTCCAATTGCCAAGACAGGAAAGGAAATTTATAGGCGGACAGAAAATGGCCGGCAGTACGCCTGATAGCGCGCAGCTGACCCGCACCCAGGCGGATTTCCTGGGCCGGCTTCCTGCCGAGCCGAGTCTTCACTTCCACAAAAACCAGATTGCCCTGGGGAGAATGCATGATCAAATCAATCTGACCTCCCCGCAGCAGATAATTTTGCCGCAGCAGACGATATCCTTTTTTCTGTAGAAATTGACAGGCAAGCAATTCCCCTTTATTCCCCAGTTTTTTCCTAAAATCGGTCTTTGGCATAATTATCTTTGACTAGTCAATATAAGATGAGTACCCAAAAGTATAGAAGAAGGTCATAAACTAATTGTGAAAATTTCCTAAAATATTTTCCATGGAAGGCGGACTGAAGGTACCTCCACATTCAATTGAAGCAGAAAGGGCGGTTTTGGGCTCGCTGCTGATCGACAAGGATTCCATCGTCAAGGTGGCCGATTTGCTGGTGCAGGAGGATTACTATCACGAAGTACACGGCCTGATTTACCGCGCCATCCTGGATCTTTATGAAAAACGGACACCGATTGACCTGCTGACCACCAAAACCATTCTGGAAGACCGCAAACAGCTGGAGATGATTGGGGGCGCCAGCTATCTGGCTACTCTGGCCAATGAAGTGCACACCTCCACCCACATTTTCAATTACGCTCTGATCGTTAAACAGAAATCCACGCTCAGGAAACTGATCCGTTGCGGCGACGTGGTGATGGGACTGGGATACAATGAAGTTGATCCACTGGAAATGTTGCTGGAACAGGCCGAGAAATCACTGTTCAGCGTTTCACAGGCTTCAATCCGGGAAAAATTTGTACACATCAAAGATGTTCTGAATTCCACCTATGACAAAATCACCGAGCTTCATGATCCGGCAACACGTGATAAATACCGCGGCGTGCCAACCGGTTTCCGCGATCTGGATCATATCCTCACCGGTTTCCAGCCTTCCGATCTGGTAATTCTGGCTGCCCGTCCCTCCATGGGAAAGACCGCTCTGGCCCTCAATATCGCCCAGAACGTGGCCAAAACCGGCCGCAGCGTGGGACTGATATCCTTGGAAATGAGCAAGGAGCAGCTGGTGGAAAGAATGTTCAGTTCACTGCTGTCCGTCGATTCCTGGAAAATTAAATCCGGCAAACTGTCGGAAGAGGATTTCATGAGAATCGGTTCGGTCATGGACGAACTTTATGCCATGAAAATTTTTATCGATGACTCGGTAGGCAATTCTATTTCCGAACTTCGTTCCAAGGCCCGCCGCCTGCAGATGGAGAACGGACTGGATATGATAATCGTCGACTATCTGCAGCTGATGACCGTCACCGGTTCGACCGGCAATATGAATAACCGCGTCAATGAAATTTCCGAAATCTCCCGCTCCCTGAAATCACTGGCGCGCGAATTGCGGGTACCGATTCTGGCCCTGTCACAGTTGTCGCGCGCCGTGGAACTGCGTCCGGTCAAAGTCCCCCAGTTGTCCGACTTGCGTGAATCCGGAGCTATTGAACAGGATGCCGACGTGGTGTTGATGATGTATCGGGAAGATTACTATGAAGAGGATTCCGAGAGAGCAGGTATTACCGATATTTACATTCGTAAACACAGAAACGGTCCGATCGGACGCGTGGAACTGGCCTTCAAAAAGGAACAGATGAAATTCCTGTCACTGGAGAAAGCCCGCACCTTCGAAGGGGATTTCGGGGAATAAATTCAGGAATTTATTTTAGCCTCTGAACCACCGTAATCTGGCGGTCGGAAAGCACGTTGCCGTGAATGTCGCGGAGGTTTTTCAGGCGCACGCCATAACGTTCTTCCGGCTGCGCGGTTTGCCCGGTCAGATAAATATCCACGTCTTTGGAAGTGGTTTCCACTTTGCGGATGCGGATTTGGTCGGTAGTTTCGGGGTGTTTAAGATCCAAGTCGGAAACCTCGTAACTGAAAGGGTCGGAGGCGAAATTCTGGTTGAGGTCTTCGTTGAAGTGAATGGCGATGTGATTCAGTCCGTTATTTTCCTGCAGGACTACGCGGGGCGGGGTCTGGTCGTCCAGCACTTTTAACTGCAGCCGGAGATCTTTGCCAAGGGGGCCCTGCCAGAAACCGATATTTTCCCGGCTGTCAAAATCATCGCTTTCCACGCGGTAACCGCGGGGCAATTCGACAATGATGGTATATAGGTCGGCGTCCGTGCCGGCCTGTTTGGGGATGTAAAGTGAATACTGATTGTCTGTCAGCACATTGCGGGAAAGGTTGTAGGATTTGACAACGGTTTTGGAATCCCCGGGATTCATTTTGATCAGGTCTTCCAAGGGGCGATCGGAGGAAATGGCGGCGGGCTGACCCTCCGCGAAAGCCGTCTTGACCTGCTCCGGCCGGCTGTAAAAACGGAAATAGCCGGTGTAGGGCCCGGACAATGGAATGTTTTCAATTCCGAAATGATTCAGATCGAGAGTGAGTTCGGCGCTTGGCAGTGCGTCTGAGGTAAAATAATCTTCAGTGAATTTCACATGATAAGTAATGTGGCGGTTGATATACCGGTCGGATTTCATTCCGCCCAGATTGGCCTCATTAATGGCCAGAAAATCGCCGCTGACGGCGGCCGGCCACTCCCCCGCCCAGCCGTTCTTTTCGGCCAGCTGCTGCAGATTCTGATTGAAAAAAAACAGCTGCAAATCCTTGCGGCTGAGGCTTCTGGTGATTACGTCGGAAATCTTGCGCAGTTTGAAAGGATTGAGAGCAATCTTTTTGATGATGGCGTCGGCCAGCGATTTGAGGATAGACTTGCGATTGGCCAGGGATTCCAGATTATGGCGGTCGACATCATTGACCTGGTTGGTCAGCTCTTCAAACAAATTGTCCTTGGAAAGATATTTCCCTTCCACCTCAATCGGCCCAAGAGCATCCAGCAAATCTTCCAGCACGCGGAAATTAACTGCCACCACTCCGTTGATTTTATCGTCAGGACGGGTCAGATGAAAAAGTCGCAGCAATTCACCGGCCGTATCGGGAAAATTTGGGCTGTAATTGCCGTCGCGGAAGGTGTAGCCCTTGTACCATTCGTTGGCCAGAAGTTTCTCCATCGGCCAGGGGGCGGGCAGGCGATCGTGTTCATCGATGGTACCGTAAACATCTTCGATCTGAATGCGGGTGGGCAGGCCGGCGGTGAGCTGCACGGTGCCAAAAGAGGAAATGAATCCGCCCGCCGGCCGCAGCTCATTGTTATTTTGAAATATCACCAGATAAGTTTTCTGTCCGAAAGGGAAGCCCGTCAATTCGCCCAGATAAGGGAAAAACACCCGCAGTCCGCCGGTCACGGAAATGACAAAGGTGGTCAGAAAAAACACCACAAAGAAGATTACCAGAAGCGGCGTTTTGCGCTTGCTTAAAAAACTTTTGAGATGTGTCAGGGTGCCGGTCACCCGGGGATGGGACATAGGGGCCTGTTGATGTTATTTAATTTCGCGTTCGGGCTTCATCAACGGAAAGAGAATGGTGTCTTTGAGATTGTCCTGTCTGGTCAGCAGGGCCATAAAGCGGTCGATGCCCATGCCCCAGCCACTGATCGGCGGCATGCCGTGTTCCATGGCATAAATATAATCTTCGTCCATCGGCATGGCTTCTTCGTCGCCGGCATTTTTAGCATCCACCTGTTTCTCCAGACGTTCGCGCTGATCAAGCGGGTCGACCAGCTCCGAATAGGCGTTGATAACCTCCCAGGTATTGATCAGGAGCTGAAAGGTGTCGGCGATGCGGTGATCCTGGTCGCTGCGGCGGGCGAGAGGTTTGGTGTCCACGGGATGCTTGATCACAAAGCAGGGCTGAATCAGCTTGGGACGGCTGACTTTTTTATAAAGCGCGTCACAAAGATTGCCGTACCCCATGGTATCGGCTTTCTCGATCTGGATGCCTTTGGCGCGAATTTCCGAAAGCATGGCCTTGGCGTCGCCATAATGCTTCATAATATCTATTCCGCAGTCACCTTTGATCAGATCGACAAATTTCAGACGGGGCCATTTGCCATCAAAGTTGATCACCTGGGTATTTCCATCGCGATCCAGGGCCTCGATCTGCAGTGTTCCCAACAATTTCTTGAGAACATGTTTGATCATTTTTTCGGTAAAATTCATGTTGTCTTTGTAGTCCCAGTAGGCCGCGTAATACTCCAGCATGGTGAATTCCTGCAGATGGCTGGGATCCATTCCCTCATTGCGAAAACATTTGGCAAATTCATAGACTTTTTCATAGCCGCCCACAATACAGCGCTTGAGATATGTTTCCGGTGCGATGCGCAGGTAGCAGGGCAAATCCAGCGCCATGTGATGTGTGGTAAAAGGCTTGGCCGTGGCGCCGGAGGCAATAGTGGTCAGAATGGGGGTCTCCACTTCATCAAAATTCTGCTTATCCAAAAAACGGCGGATTTCCTGAATCAGCCTGGTGCGGAAATGGAATCTCTGCCAGGCGTTCTGATCGGCCAGCAAATCGAGATAACGATAACGGTATTTGGTTTCCGTATCGGCCAGGCCGTGAAATTTTTCAGGCAGGGGACGAAGTGTTTTGCTTAAAAGTGTGTAGGTTTTTACCAACAAGGTGGTCTCTCCGTGACGGGTGGTAAAGAGTTCGCCCTGTACGCCCAGAAAATCTCCAATGTCGATTTTACGCAACATTTTATAGGCATCCGCGCCGACGAAGTCCTGCATGAAACAGATCTGAATCTGCCCGGTAACGTCCCGCAGCTGGGCAAAAGTCAATTTACCGTGCGGACGCATCAGCATCAGGCGGCCGGACAGTTTGATTTTGGCGTTGGGGGCAGCCACGATTTCCTCAAGCTGGCGGGGAGTAGTGGTTTTGGCAAATTGCTGTGCCTGAGCGGCGGTATGGGTACGCTTATACCGTCCGACATAAGTCTGGATTTTCTGATCCTTCAGTTCGGTCAGTTTCTTGCTTCTTTCTTCAAATTCGTTGAGCACGGGAGCGGAGGGATTGGGGGCGGCCACATTTTCAGTCATGTTCTAATAATTAAAAGCACTTATCAAAAACAGCGGGTAAAATATACCTCATTGCTGCTGTCTGCTGCAAATTCATTCACAAAGACAGTCAGGAGACCTCCCTGCCCTCAAATGGGGCCCCTGCCCCAGCTTTCGGTCAAGGAAGTCTCCTGACCGGTTAGGCAAAAATCTTCAGAGCAGTACCATGATGGTACCGGCAAGAAGGGGGACCAGCAGATTGTCGTCCAAATAGCGGCCCAGCTTTTCCGGGTAGACGGATTCGAAAGTAACGGTTAGTAGAGAGGCCAGAAAGGCCTTGGGGAAATCGACAAAAAGCAGTGCCGAGAGCGTGGCAAAGACGATCGCCACCACGGTTCCCTCCAGCATCTTGTTTTTACTGAAAGGCACCCGCGTCTTGCCAAAGTAACGGCCGACAATGTGGGAGATTGAATCCCCCACCGCCAGCACAATGATGGCCGCCTTGGCAATGGTAACGGGGAAAATAAACAGCGATAACAGCGCGCCCAATATCATAAAAATAAAACCTTTTCCGGGAAAAACGGTAATGTCCCTTTCTCTCTCCAGATAGCCCAGCAGCTCGTGGATAAGCGGCACCGGGCGGTAGCGGTAAAGCAGGGACAGGCCGACGCTGACAATCAAAATAATGGCCAGTAGATTCACAGTCAGCAGCTTAAGTTCAATCAGAAAAACCAGTATGCTGCCGATCACCAGATGGGCAATCTGTCGGCGCAGTTCCAGCTTGCTTTTCACGTGCTCCTGGAACCATTCGGTGAAATGATAAGTATCTTCAATGCGTATCGCCAGCAGGGAAATCAGGAATCCGATGGCTCCCCCGGCCAAAATGTCCGAAAAATAATGCACGCCCAGATAGGCCCGGCTGAGGGCGATAATGACAGCTATCAGTAAACCGGCCAATTGTTTAAAGCGATTTTCAAAGATCTTGCCCAGGAAGGGAATTATGCCCAGACAAAACGCTGAATGCAGGCTGGGAAATGAATAGCCGGCCGCCTGGGTAAGCGGAATAATGGCAATTTCCAGATTGAAATAGGGACGGGGACTCTGGAAAATCAGTTTGAGCAGATAACTGAATTCAAAACTGATCACCAGGCTGAGTGCGAGCAAAGCGAGCCAGCGGAATTTTTTCTGCAAAAGCAGACTGATTGTGATCACAACCGCAAAGAAGAACATGCCGAAATCGGTCAGATAAAGCATCAGCCCGTCCAGCCAGGAAAAGCGCAGTCCGACGCCGCGCCGGAGCAGTGAGTTATCCAGAAAGAAGGTAATAATCAGCAAAACCCATAAAGCCACCAGCCATTTCCAGGTATTCGGACCGAAGAGAACTTTTTTTTCAGGCAGACCGGCTTTTTGTTCGGACATTGATAGATTTTTATCCTTTTTATGCTAATATGAAGTCCGTTTAATTGGCAAATAAAATGTCAAAAGTGCCCGCGGAAAAGACATACAATAAATTCTGGTTTGAAAAATGGGCCTATCGTCTGAACGGCGAAGGCAAATTATTGATCGATCTGCATTACAGTCTGGATAAAAAAGTTTTTTTCCAGGAGACACTGGGGCTGCCGGTGGACTGGAAAGTAATTCCGCCGGAACTGGTTAAGGCTCTGGATAAAGCCGTGGCAGCCCTGCACATCATCGGAGGCATCAGCTATTATAAAACCTATTTGCCGGGAGAGATGGCCGGTCTGGAACTGGACTCGGAACAGGCGTCGTTCTGGAAAAAAGTTTATGAGCGGGGTTTGGGGGAGTTTTTTTACAGGAATAAACTGGATTTCCGGGGACTGATTAATTTTCCTGTTTCGAGATTGGCGGAAGGCCCAAAGCCCGCGCGGACCGCTCTTAATGAGTCGGCCCTGGTGCCGATTGGGGGCGGCAAGGATTCGATAGTGACAGCCGAAATACTCAAGAAAGCGGGCGTCGATATGACCCTGATCTCACTGCGCAATGCCGCCCCCATCGCCAATACCGCCCATGTGCTGGAAATCCCCAGGATCGTGGTGGAAAGGCAGCTGGACAGCCTGCTCTTCAAACTGAATGAAGAAGGCGCTTATAACGGCCATGTGCCGATCACCGGCTACATTTCTTTTCTGCTGCTAATCTGTTCGATTGTTTACGGACACAAATATCTGGTGATGTCGCTGGAAAAATCGGCCAACAGCGGCCAGCTGATCTTTCACGGAATGGACATCAACCATCAGTATTCCAAAAGCGAAGAATTTGAGGCGGATTTCCGGGAATACGTTAAAAAATACATCCATTCCGGCGTGCAATTTTTCAGCCTGCTGCGCGGCTATAACGAGCTGAAAATTGCCGAGATGTTTGCCGGTCTGCCCAACCTGGACAGATATGCCGGCGTCTTTACCAGCTGCAACGGTAATTTTAAAATACACAAATCGGGCTCCACCACCCTGTGGTGCTGCGATTGTCCGAAATGTCTGTTTGTATTTATTATTCTGGCGCCTTTTATCGACAAAGCCACGCTGATGCTGATTTTCGGTTCCAATCTGCTGGAAAGACATGATCTGCTGCCGCTGCTGCAGGAACTGTTGGGAGTCAAAAATTTCAAGCCTTTTGAATGCGTGGGCACTTCCGAGGAAAGCCAACTGGCCATGTGGATGATCAGCCAGAAAGAGGAATATGAGGATTCTATGCTGGTGAAATTTTTCCGGGAAAAGATTTTGCCCAAACTGGGAAAAAAAGACTGGAAAAAAGAACGGCAAAAAATTCTGGCCGGGCAGCAGGCCCCATTTATCCCTGCCAAATTCCGGCAATTATTGAAAAAATATGAATGATTTTGACTGGTCGGGAAAAAAGATTTTGATACTGGGATTCGGCCGGGAAGGCCAATCCGTTTTGCGTTTTATGAAGAATAAATGGCCGGCCCTGGAAATCGGGGTAGCCGACCGGAAGGAATCTGCAAAACTGACGCGCGAGGAACTGGGACAATTGGCGGACGTGAAAATGGAAAACCGTTTTTTCGGTGAAAGCTATCTGGGACATCTGCGTGAATTTGACGCCATAATCAGATCGCCGGGCATCAATCCGCGGCAGAAACAGATAGAGCAGGCCAAGCTTTCGGGTGTCAAAATGGAGTCCGCCACCAATCTTTTTTTCAAATATAAAAAGGGCAGGGTGATTGCCGTGACAGGATCAAAAGGAAAAAGCACCACGGCCAGTCTGATTTGGCAGCTTTTGAAAACCGCCGGAATCAAAAGCGAACTGATCGGTAATATCGGCAAGGCTTCACTGGATTATCTGGCCAATGATGAAGCGGATATTACTTACGTTTTTGAGATGTCCAGCTATCAGCTGGAGGATTTTCGGGGAGGGGCGGAAATTGCAGTGCTGGTCAGTTTTTTTCCCGAACACCTGGATTATCACGGCGATCTGGACAGTTATTTTGAAGCAAAAATGAAACTGGTCGCCCAGCCACAGCCGGGGTTTACCGTGATCTACAATGCCGCACAGGAAAGACTGAGGGATTATTTCGAAAAATATGCACGCGCTTTCCAGGGGGACATCCGCGTATTGCCGTTCAATGATAAAATCGGGAGCGGCGTAGAGACTGAAAACGGATTGCTGGTAGCCAGAAGAAGCGGAAAAACTATTGTCCGCGAGGATCAGATCAAACTGCAGGGCAGACATAATCTTGAAAATATGCTGGCCGTAATCCGGGTAGCCGAAATTCTGAAAATCGATGATGCAGTGCTGGTCAAAGCGCTGTCCGAATTCAGCCCGCTGGAGCACCGGCTGGAACTGGTGGGGCAATTTAAAGGAATTACTTTTTACAATGATGCAATTTCCACCACGCCCGAGTCCACCATGGCGGCCATGGAGGCGCTGGTCCGTGAAAAACCGGTTGGCACGCTGATCGCCGGGGGCCTGGATAGAGGTTATAATTTTGAAGCCATGGCCGCCCTGATCGTCAAATCCAAAATTTCCAATCTGATTCTGCTGCCGGAAACCGGATTTAAGATTGAGGAAGCGGTAAAAACCTTACTTAAAAACCTCCCGCAAACCGGCCATCCCGCTCCCCTGCTGATTCATTGCCAGACGATGCAGGACTGCGCAAAAGAAGCCTACCGGGTCACTCCGTCCGGAACCATCTGCCTTTTGTCATGCGCGTCCCCCAGTTACAACCTGTTTAAAAATTTTGAGGAAAGGGGAAAACTTTTTAAAGATTCGGTCAGAAATTTGGCAAGCGCCTGAATTTGTCTTAATATCGTTCTATGAACTGGAAAGCCTTTAAATCATTCAATGCCCTGATCGTCAGCTTTGTGGTGGCGGGAGTGCTGATAGGTGTCTTACTGGCTGCCCAATTCCAGAGTTCGGTGGCAGCCAATTCTTTCATTGTTGACGAAATAAACGCACAAAAAGAGCTGTTGGCCAGTTTTGACGAAGACCGGGTCAGTCTGAAAAATACCATTGCCGATCTGCGAAAAAAAATCGAGGACAACCAGGCAAAATTGCAGCTGACTGCCGACCAGGCCAAACTCGATACACTGGAAACACTGAGGCAGGAGCTGGGATTGACCAAATTGCGCGGCAGCGGAATCCGCATCAAATTCTGGGAGAATTCCAACGATAAAAGCGCTTCCAACGAAGCCAATCTGATCCATGCCGCCGATCTGCGGGATCTGATTAACCTGCTGCGAACCGCCAAGGTGGAAGGAATCAGCATCAACGGGCAGCGCATTACACCCAATTCGACCGTCAATGCCCTGGGCAGCGAGATATTAATCAACAAAGTGAAGGTGGTTTCACCTTACGAGATTACCGTAGTAGGCGACACGGAACTGATCGCCAACCGTCTGAGCGACCAGCAGTCTTATCCCGATCTCTACAATCGCATCAAGAATAAACAGGTCGGTTTTGAAATCGAAAAGATGAATCTGGCCGTGCTGCCGATCTATGACGGAGACTACCTCTTAAAATACGTGCAAATATGAAAGAAAATCTGCCGAGACTTTTGGTGATGCTGGGCACGGGGCTCCTGATGGGACTGCTTTTTTCCTTTCAGTCCAAATCGGTCAGCCAGGCCAATGAATATTACAACAGAGAAAGCCGTATCAGCGTTTTCAAGGAAATCCAGATAGTCAAAAAGAGCAATCAGAATTTAAATGACCAGGTCGAGGAATTACAAAAGGATTTGGCGGCCAGCAGCGACAAGGAACAGACCCTGGAAAATATCAGAAAGGAAATTGAAAAATATAATATTATTTCCGGCAGAAAGGCAGCCAAAGGCCCGGGAATAAAAATTGAAATCAGCGGGGAACTGGAAGCTTTGTGGTTTACCGACATGGTCAATGAACTTTATTCAGCCGGCGCCGAAGCGGTAAGTGTCAATAACATCAGAATTACCCCCGACAATCTGGGGTTCGACACCATGCCCAACGGACAAATACTGCTGGGAGGAGAAATACTCAGTCCCCCTTTCAGATTTGAGGCAATCGGGGATCAGAAAACTTTGGCCGGAGCACTCAAACAGGCCGGAGGCATAGTATCCAGGATACAAGGATATAAACCGGAATACAGCATTTCCGTAACAGAACAGGAAGAGCTCGACTTGCAGCCGCTTACGCAGGAAAAATAAGCCATAACGGCTGGAGCAGAAACAGAATTATCAGGATGATGATAAATATTTTTTTGTTGAAACGCTCCCCTTTCAGCCTTTCTCCGATCTGAACCAATTCGGTGCTTTTGGATTCGACGGTCTGACTCAGGAGTTCATTGTCTTTTTCAAAAGTCTTTAGTAAATCCTCCAGTTCCTCGCGCTGTCGCTCCTGTTCGGCCAGGGCTTTCTTGTATTCGAGCAGGGGGACGGTTTCCTTGAGCAGACCTTCCAGCTGTCCGACACGGTAATTAGCCCCTTCCAGACGCTCCTGTTTGAGCTTTAATTCTTCCTGTGACTCTTCATAGAGTTTTTTGTAAATGTTTCCGTCCTCCGGAGCCCCGCCGCCATAGTATCCACTGCCCTCGTCGGTATAATTTGCTTCAATCGCAGCATCCCGCTCGGAAGAAGGGGATCGGTCGAAACTTTCGGACTTTTCGGGAGGAGGGGAAAGGGTCTCGATTTCAGCCAGATATCTTTCCTGTAATTTCTTCTTTTCCAGAAGTTTCTTGAGCCCGACGGTTCTGATGAAAATACGTCCGTTTACCTCTTCCTTTTCCAGCTCGCCTTTTTGAATATACCGATCCACCGTACGGATCGAAACATTGAGCATATCGGCAGCCTGTTTGCGGTCTATCACCTGCATTTCAGTATGTTTAATTATTCAAAAAAGGAATTTCGTAATAATTATATTACGGACATCTGAAGATGTCTATAGAAGTCTATAGACACTTGTCATACGCCTTCTATAGTCGTCTATAGACAGGCACATCCAATCCCAATGCATGTTTTAACCGTTTTTT
The DNA here is from genome assembly GCA_963677745.1 of Candidatus Altimarinota bacterium. Taxonomy (GTDB): domain Bacteria; phylum Patescibacteriota; class Gracilibacteria; order UBA1369; family UBA1369; genus UBA1369. Next base: position 831,993 of record OY782391.1, on the reverse strand, counting down.
ACACTATATATATAGTCATGTGTAGACACCCGTAGTCACCCCGGGTAGACAGCTGTAGACACTACATAGTCAAACCTTTATTACAAGCCACAAACCCAGCTCATTCTGACTACTTCTGTCTATTGGACAGTAGACGACAACACTGGACAAACGGAGACAGTCGCTTTTTTAAAAAGACTACAGGCCGACTCCCCTGTCCATGTCTGTCCATCGACAGTTGCACGGATTTTGGCCGGACAGCAATCCCCTATTGTGAACTTGTGAAGAATTACTTTGTTGTTTATAATCTGCAGGCAAAACAAAAATAAATGAGGAAAATTTTCGTATTAACATTTTGTTTATCGGCAGCCCTCTTTTCCCTTTTGAGCTGGCCGGGAACGGGCAATGCCGAGTCATTTCCCGCCGATTCCCTCTCCAGAGGCGAAGCGACCGATCTGGCTGTGAAGTTTTTTGATTTGGAAAAGAATAACGATTTGTTTTTGAATGAATGTGACCGGGATTTGGAAACCTGCCTGTTTGCCTTTGAATCGCGCACCAACTTTGAAAAGATAATGTTCAAGCCGCTGATCCTCTACCCTGATGTTTATCCGGCTTACCGTTTTCACAAATCAATTAATCTGGCCACCAAGCTGGACCTGGTGAGGGGCTATTATCAGACCGAAGACAGTCCTTTCCGTCCCGAACAACCGATTACCAGGGTGGAAGCGCTTAAACTGGCGATGGGGGCTTCCGGGATGCTGGACTGGAAGGAAAAATTTGAAATAAACCTTTCCCAGAACAACTGGTTTGCTTTCAGCTTTGACGGCGACCGCTGGTGGTATAGCCGTTACCTGGCCACGGCTGTTCAAAATGGCATACTGGAAACGATAACCAAAGAAGAGGCCGATTCAACAATCAACAAAAACGAATTTCTGAAAATTCTGGAAAATGCCAATAAAATTGTGGCCGGAGGACAGACCTCGTCACTGGTGGACAACTATGGACAACTCGACAACGTGACTGCAGAAAGCGCTCAAATAAAACTCTAACCGCGGGAGAAATAATAGCTGATGCTAAAACTTTACCGTGAAAATCAGACAAAAGTTTTACTGCCGGCGCGACTGCGCCTGGATTATTGGCTGAAAAGGACTGAGGAAGTACTGAAGCAATCAAAACTGACGGGAGCGCTGGAATTGTATTTTGTCGCGCCGGCGGAAATCCGCTCGCTGAACTGCCAATACCGGAGCAAAGACCGGGTAACTGATGTTTTGTCATTTTCGTTTTTAAAGGAGCAAAGCTTTCCAGGTGACAATCTGGTCGGTGAAATATTTATCGAGCCCGTAACCGCAAGAAAACAGGCGGCCGCACACGGCGTTAGTTTTAAAGACGAGCTGGAATTTTTGTTTGTACATTCGCTGCTGCACATTTTCGGCTATGATCATGAAGGTGCGGCCGCCTTCAAGGAGATGTTCGGTCTTCAGGAACGGATAATGCCCGGTCGAAAGTGGGCGACTTTTGTAAGGCAAATTCATCGGGAGAACCTTGTCGGGCGGGGAGTTTGAGCAGGGAATCATGGACAATGATTTCGCGGGGTTTGATCTCAACGATGCTGGTCTGATGGATCAGTCTGGTGTCGAATGACCATAAACCCAGAAAACTTTTTTGTACGGTAATGCTGGCCAACATGAAATGATCGCAATGAAGGCTATAGTCGGTAACCCTTCCTAGTTTGATGCCGCTTTCGGTGCGAACCGGCCTTCCCAGCAGATCCAGCCGTCCCTGACTGATCACTTTCTGAAGCCTGACCAGATCGGCCGCTGTGTGGATTTCATATTGCTGTCCAAGCACCAGATAGTTCTTTTTCCAGGAAATCACATCGCGCGGTGAAAGATATTTCTCACCTTTTTGAATCAATTCAAATGCCAAAATCCGACCATTGGACGGATCCAAGATTATTCTGGCCAGACGGCCTACCGGCTGCCCTTCGGAATCAAACACCTTGCTTCCGGCAATTTGGCGGGCGGATAAATACATATTTTTGGCAAAACTATTTGTTTTCCCAAGTATTGTCGCAGATCAGCAGGGTTTCGGCAACCGGGGAAAAAAGCCTGCCGAATGTTTGACTTGAACTGCCGCATACCTTAAAATTCAGGCGCTTTTCGGCGAAAGGAAAGGTGTACGAAGGTCGCTGAAAGAATATTGTTAAGCCAATCGGGGTGTAGCGCAGTTGGCTAGCGCGCCTGGTTTGGGACCAGGAGGTCCCGGGTTCGAGTCCCGGCTCCCCGACCAATTTACTCGTTTTTGTCAGGTTTGAAGTTTATTTCGCCGTCCGGAGTGCAAATGAAATTGGACCGGTCATTTGACAGCACGGCCCAAAGAGCGGTGCGGGGGCCGGTTGATTCAATGGTCAAGGCAGTGGATATTCCAGCGTGGGCTTCTTGAGCAATTTGGGGTATTGCGGGTGATTCCTTGCGGAGGATTTCCGACTGCTCCGGAATCTCCCGGTCCAAGACAGGCGACCGCATGCAGTGGGACTTTTTTTTGCGTCTTTTTCTGCGGCTGATTTTCTCGGGGGGTTCGGCATCACGGGGAATGAATACAGACTTCTTACCTCTGGTAAAGCTGGGAGGGTCTCTAAAATCGACTATTACCCGCTTTGTTTTGTTATTATGCACATCCACCCTTAATATGGAAAAAACCGGACTCGAAATCAACTTTTGCGGCGTCGGGATTCTGTACCGGGACTTCTCCTCGGCCCGCAGATAACGGAATCCATAGATGTTACCAAGCGTCCCCAGCCAGTCTTGAACCAGATGGGAGTCCACACTGATTTCGGATTGATAGGAGCGGGCCAGTCTCAGCGCTTCCTTCGTATTCATAAAATCACGGGCTATCTCGATCAAGTGATGCTGCACATAACATCCTTCCATCGATAAAACCGACATTCCGTCATCCCTCTGGAGAAAACCGACACCTTCGATTTCATCAGGGAAAATCCTTATTCTCCGGTTAAGACCCGTCACATGAAGCAGATAAATAAGATGATTGCGGTCTTTGCCGTTAATCTCTTTGGCCCTCCTGGCCGAGTTCCGATTGATCTTCAAACCAAGCTCTTCACCAACTTCCCTGATCGCGGCTTCGCGCCCGACATCCTCAAACATCCGATATTCCCGTTCAGTCATCTCTTTTCTGGGCATGTCCATAATTCCTCTGGCCCTGGCTTTTTTATAATCTACTTCTTCCAATTTTCCTCCAGGAAGAGAGTAACGTCCGGTGCTAAAATCCTCGATTACCTGGTGCAGAAAATAAAGAGTCTCCTCGGTAGCTTTCTCGGGAGTAAGTTTTTCCTCCTCACGGCGCAGTTGTCGCAAGTTTTCCTCGATGTGTTTATCTTTCCGGTCTTTCTCAATAATCATACCCTGTTCGGTCAGGATAATGGCTCCTGCCCTCCAGGGATTTTCGTCTGTTCTTTTTTTGGGGAAATCAGACATATTTTTTAAATTTGGAGAGTATTATGCACTAATCAGCCCCATTGTGTCAATAGATTGCGTGGTAATCGGAAGTCGCATACTAAAAGCGCCCCGCCGTGCGGCGGGGCGCTCTATTCTCAATTTTCTGCCGTTTAGGCTGTTGTACCGGAACCGGCGCTGAGGATGGTTGATACGAAAGCGAAAGAGAGCAAGATGATTACGATACCGATAGCGGCATACATAAGAATCTGTTTTCCTTTCTTGGCTTTTTCGGCTTCACCTCCTGAAGTAACTACCAGGATACCTCCGTAGATAATCATCAATACGGCGATCAAACCCAGGAAGCCCAGGAAGAAGTTCACGATGGTCAGAATCAGAGCTCTGACACTGGTTTCGCCACCCGTAGCGGTCTTTACGCTTTCAGGAGCATCTACACCAAACCCGGTCTGAGCCATGACAGCATTGATCCCGTAAAGGGCGCTGCCAACGATGGTTGTTAAACCAAGGCTTGCTTTTTGAATGAGACTTTTCATATTTATTTTGATTTAAATTGTCTTATTTCCCTATATGATAGCAATAAATTGGCTAAAAATCAACTACCAAGCTGCTATCCTTATTATTTATACTGCATGGTGCTCATTAATTTCAAGTACATTTGGACTATCAGGCAAGGCTTTTAAAAGAGGAGGAATGGCCAAAATGGGATGCTTTTGTGGCTTCACACAGCCTTGCCGACTTACATCAGCTGAGCAGTTGGGGGGAATTTCAGGCTGGCAGAGGCACGGAATGGCGCTTTTGGATAATCGGACTGTTCAGGGAGGGTATTTTAAGCGGGGGATCACTGGTTTTGCGCAGGAAGCTGCCTTTTGGCAAGTGCTGGCTTTATCTTCCCAAGGGTCCTTTGCTGGATTATGATGAAAAATCGGCGGAAAACCGGTTAAATGTGCTTCTACAAGAATTACAGAGTTTAGGCAAGCGGGAAAATGCGGTTTTCTTAAGGGTAGAACCCGGTCTGATCAAACACGGACCGGAGGGTCTGGGAAGACAACTGATTTTTGACTGGAAGAAAACCGGTTTCCGACCCGCCCATGCCCATTACCAGCCGGAACAGACACTGGTGCTGGATTTAAGGGGAACCGAAAAGGATATTCTGGCCCAGATGAAACCGAAAGGCCGTTACAATATCAAACTGGCCGAAAAAAAGGGCATACAAGTGCTGTTGGCTGGTACCGATTTGCCGCTTCAGGATGCCGTAAAGGAGTTTTATACTTTGCTCTCCGAAACCACCAGCCGCGACAGCTTTTCCGGGCATCCGGCCAATTATTATCTGGAAATGCTGGAAAAGCTCGGAGAAGATCAGGTGAAATTATATCTTGCCCAATATGAGGGGAAATTTATTGCAGGGATAATTGTAACTTTTTACAAGAACCTTGCCATTTACTATTTTGGAGCATCGGCCAATCAATACCGCAATGTCATGGCCCCCTATCTGCTGCAGTGGGAAGCTGTAAAACAGGCTAAAAAGAACGGCCAGGACTGGTATGATTTTCTGGGTACCGCTCCGCTGGCGGAAGAAAACGGGGAATATAACTATGATTCGAAACATGCCTGGGCCGGCGTGACAGAATTCAAACTGAAATTCGGGGGACGGAAAGTGGATTTTTTCCCGGGCATGGAAAAAGTCTATCAGCCGCTGTGGTACTGGCTGATCCGGCTACGCAAAATGTTCAGCGGACGCTAAAGATACAGGTTGAATCCGGCTCCACCCAGATTGACCAGGTTTTGGGCGGGAACAGTCATGGCAGCTTTGGGATTGCGCTTGACCTGGGCAATACGATTGCCCAAATCATCAATATCCCTGGCCTGTCCGGCTACCCCCACTTCACTGCCGTCAGGACCGGTGCGGCTGACCAGTTTCCAGCTGATGGTATTGTCGGCGTTCAATTTAACTTCCAGCAGGGGATTGGCGGTGGCCCGGTGACGGTCATAGATATTGGACGTTCCATCCCAGTTCAGATACATATGGGCATAACCGCTCCAGGAGAAGTTATTGAACAGATATTTTTCACCGATCTTGGGATAAAGCCTGTCAAAAGTGCTGCCGTTCATCAGTTCGCTAAAGACTTTTTCCCGGGTAGTTTGTGTTTCAAAAGCATCGCTGCCTTCCAGCCGGTGATAGCCTTCGGACCAGTTCCGGCAATGTGAGAGCATTTCCTGCAACTGTTCCATGTCATTGACATACCCCTCGCGCTGATCTTCCCCTCCGGGACCGACATGGGGCGCGCGGATCAAAAAATGAATGCGTCCGTCCGGATTGACGTCCAGATTAACTTTGGCGTTGCCGGTATCAAAAGCTCCTCCTCCGTGCCAGTCCAATTCGGCAAAAAAGGAGTTGGGACCTTTGTTTTCCAGTTTCTTGATGTCGGGCTTCCAGGCGGGCGTCCAACTCGGGCGTTCCCAGTTTTTACGGTTATTGAGGGAAGCTATGGCCATATATTGACGCAATTGCAGGGTCTCCAGATAATCCCGCATTTCGTCCAGACTTTTGAAAGTGAGTACAAAGGAGCCGGCCTCGGCATGATTAACATTCAGATTAAAACCGCCGCCGACCTTTTCAACGCGGCAGCCGGCATTGATGCCGTCATAACCCAATTCAAAGGGGATTCCGCCGGGTGTCGTGGCCACCTCTTTTTTCAGGCGGTCAAACAGGCCGTCAAAATAACTGGGGGAATAACGGGGGACTTCAGCGTTTTTTTCCGGAGTCTTGGGAGTTTCGGGTGTTTTGGGAGTTTCGGGCGTGGCGGGAACGGCGGGGATTTCGTATTCTTCTTTTTTATAAAGCTGCTGTTCCGGCAGCCAGATCGCTTTGCCGTCCAGATGCACCTGAATATAAGTTAATGAGGCATCCTGATATTTAACCTCTTTACCCGGAACTTTCTTGTCTTCTTCCGTCCTGGTCACTTCGGTACGATTATCCAGTTCTTTGATTACCCCTCCATTGGCATTGCGTGCAGCCACTTTTTCGGTATCCGAGCTGCTGTCGACAATCAGAGCTCCGACATAATCACCCAGTTCGGGAGTAACATTTTTAGCCTCTTTCCAATTGGATAACACCTCATCTTCTTCCTTGGCCTCCGGATTCGGCTCGGTCTCGCCCGGTCCGGGAACGGGGACAGGGACGACATTGGGTTTTGGGGGAGCTTTGGACTGGTCGTCCACTTCTTTCAGTTTGGCATCCAGTTCTTCGGCCAGGCTGTAGTACACCCCTTCGGCTTCGGACAGATCCTTCAGATAACCTTTGTAAACGGCTCCCGAGAAATCAGGTTCTTTGACAACAGTTTCGGTCTTGAAAAAGCTGTCGATATTATTGCGGATATTTTTGTCCAGCGGATCCAATTCCTGCGTGTTATAAAGCGGTTCGGGGAGCTTGGAATTGAGATCCTTGAGCAGTTTGAATTTGCTGTCCAGATCATTGCGGGCTTTGCCGGAATGGGCCAGGATGAATGAATTCATCTGGATTTTATTTTTGGCGGCCTCAGCTTTCAGAATGTCTGAATTTTGCTGATCCATAGGCAGGGCCAGAATCTCTTTGGTGCCGGGAGCCGGAGTAAACTGATTATGCTGTCTGGTTGCCTCGATCAACATATTAACCAAATTCTCGTGTTCCTGGGAGGTTTGGTATTCCTTGAATTTATCGGGAGATTTGATTCTGCTCAAAGTCATCATCTGGGCGTCGCGGCTTTGGGAAGGATTGAGCGTTTCGATAATACCCATCAGATAATTGTTGTACTGGGTATAGGCAGGGTCGGAGAGCTTATCAAAGGCAATTTTTTTGACACCGGCAATGAATCCCCTGACATCGTCAAATTTGGAGTAAGGAGCGGCTTCATCCAGCCAGTTTTTCAGATCAAAACCATCCTCGTCGCCGTCGGTTCCCTGCGATTTTCTGGTGAGATGATCCCAATTGAGAATTGTGCCGAAAGTGGCATCGTGTTTGTAAATATTGTAGGCACGTTTGTATTCGTTATCCATGGCCACCTGATCTTTGTCTCCAAAAACGTAGGCGGCATAGAGATAGCCGTTGAGGGTGTTGCGAACCTTATTATCTTTGTTATCCTTGTCTCCTTCCGAAGCTTCGCGATAATCATCAATAACATCATCGCCGACGCGGTTGGGATCGGTTTTTTCCTGGACCTGGGCGAAAGAGCCCTTCCAATCCAGATCGGAACCGATAAACTCGGGAAAAGAACGGATTGTATAGAGAAATTCCATTTGTTTTTCCTCGTCCCTGAAACTCTTCAGTTTACTAAACTGACTGTTCAGATATTCCTTGTATTTTCTGTTGAAAGGATATTCCTTGGAATCGATGGCAATGCGGTCGGTGAATTTGAGCAGACCGGCAATCGTTCCAATGACGCGGTTATTGGCGGCCGGGGCAAAACGGGTGGCTTCATTGATGTAGGAACGCAAACCCAGACCGTCTTCCAGATCCGTTTTCTTGAAAATGTGATCCCACATACTGGATTTGTACAGGGGAACAGCTTCCTGGATGGCTTCGTTGACTGCTGCTTCTCCACTGACACTGCCTCCATAAAAGATGTCGCTGGCGTAAAGATAACCGTTGAGGCGCATGCGCGTGGAAGCGGTAGAATCAGTCTCGGGGCCGGTCCAGCCATCGTCATAATCGTCGACTATCCCGCCTTCGGGAGCAGTCAAGCGGTCGGCAATTTCCATGCGGGTGTGGTAGTTCTGCTTAACTTCACGGGAAAGAGCAGCCCTTTCCTCGGCGGCTTTGGATTTGGTTTCCTGACTTTTGGACAGAACTTCCTGCAGTTTGGCTGTCTCATCATTGGCCGATTTCAGGTCAACCTGTTCGGTTGGCGCGGGCAGAGCCCCCAGGGCTACCTGGGTTTTCTTGGTGGCGGCGCCTTTCTGGGCAAAATAATCATCTACTGCTTTATCAACATCCTTTTCATAATTGACCGCGAGGGCGTCCCGATAATTTGAGGCGCGTCTGGCAATACGCGGATCAAAGTCCTTCATCATCAGATCATAGGTAGCCTGTACCGGTCTGCGCTGATCGTCCAGAGTCTCGATTTTCAGGTCAATCAGGGCCTGATTGATACTCTCAATGATCAGCTGCTCTTTTTCTTTTTTCAGTTCATCCTTGATTTGCTGGGTGTCTTTGCCGGCTTTTTCCAGATCGGCGATTTTGACGTTTAATCCGTCAAGTTTTTTTTGGTAAATTTCCTGTTTCTTATTCTCAAATTCCTGACTATCCAGTTTGTCCGTGGAAGCCCTGGGCATGTCATAGTTCTGAAAAACCAGTCGGTTCGGCTGCAGCGGGGAATTCTGATTTTGATGGCGAATGAACATTGTCGGATAGTTAATCTATATATTATAGCAAGTTTTAGAGGTCATTTAAAGTTTTTGGGCTGGATGACTGCGTTTTTCGGGAGTCGGAGAAATCCGTTTTGATGTCCTCCCGGACTGATGTCAGATCGGCGGGTTTCACTGTCAGAATTTTTTTGGCCAGACTCTCACGGGCGATCTGATGAGCTCCTGCTTCCTCCCGCAGCTGTTGGTATACGTAGAGCAAAACCCTTTTATTGTTTTGTCTGATATAGGTTTCGATATTGTCCTTCTGTTCCTGCGGCAGTCCCTGATAGGCCGGTGAAGTGGCCATCAGACTGCGGAGATTTTCAATTGTAAATTTTGGTTCGTTCATTTTTTAAATTATTTGGCTGGCCCGGGTTGACGGTCACTCCCCGCAGCCGGAGCTGGTGAAGGGGCAGCCGTGGCGCCGGACGTTAGGGAATCTATTCCCCGTAATTGTGAATAGGCGGAATTTAAGACGGCAATTTTATCTTTCGCCGAAAGTGCGGTGAATTGATCGGGAGCCGGAAGTCCGATAATGGAAGGATCTTCACCTTCGGTCAGTCCATGCAGGATCTCATATTGTTCCTGAGCCAGCTGTTGCAAATCAGCAGCTATGTCGGGTTGATCCCCGGCAACTTCATGGACCTTTTCCAACTGTTCGGCCACCTGTTTGCCGACCTGTGCGGCCAACGTGATTTTAAACAAATTGGCAGGGGAACGGGCAATGGTCCACTGGCCGTTATATGCATTGCGGAGCCCTTCGAAAGGAGCCTTGGCGATATCCCAGACTGTCCGGGAAGCAGAAGCCAGCCGGCCGGACATTTTTTCCAGACGGTTTTGTACTCCCGTGTAACCGTCGACAATTTTTTTGGCGGCACCCAGGCCGTTCTGTTTGAAACGGTTGGCCATGCGGTCGTATCGAGCTCCCCAGATGCCCTCTCTGGCTGTTCCCAGTTCTTTCAGGAGAGCTTCCTGCTCCAGGGTCAAGTCATCAAGCTGCTGCTGATAACTCCTGGCGGCAGGGGAATTCGGATCGGTTTTTTGGGCCGATTCCAGATCTTTCTCCAGCTGCATTTTGCGTTTTTCCATTTCAATAATCCGGTCGGGATTGTTTCTGAAAGCTTTCTTGGCCTGTTCAATTTTTTGAACGGCGGCCTCTCTGGCTCCTTTGACTCTTTCATAAGCCCGGTTCAGGCGGCCACCCGCAGGGGCGGCGGCCGGGACGGCCGCCGCAGAAGGAGCCGTATGCAGAACCCCGCTTTCATTTATTAATTCATATTGGCCCTCTTCCGTGAGGCGGACTTTATAAGTTTGTTTGTCTTTCAATTTCAGTTCGCCCAATTCCAGCGAACCTTTTTGTCCCGCTACGGCGAGCGGTTTTTCACGGGCCAGCATTTCCGCCACATCGTCGGCGGACTGGCTCTCCAGGCGCCGCCGGAGAGAGGTGTTGAAGCGGTCCTTGTGGAATTTCTCGATTTCGGCGGCGCCCAGCCCCTGCGGATTGCTTTCGATAGTCTGGAGGTGTTGATCAAGTTCCTGAGCAAATTGACGCTCGGTGGAAAGTTTCTTTTCGAATTCGACGCGGGCGTCAGCGGCTTTCTGCAATTCATCCTGTGCGGCTTTGAATTCGCGGGCAGCGGTGTTGGGAGTTTTTTGAAGTTTCTCGGCAGCCGCTTTTTCCCTCTCCAATAATTTTTCGTAAACCCTTTCGTTACGGTCGAGATTGATTTTGACCTCGGCATGGGCCTCGGCCAATCGCGCGCCCGCATCACTTTTTTCACTGATTGCTTTGAGCCGCGGGTCGTTTTCCACATGACTCTGAATAGTCGCCCGGGTTTGTTCGTATTGTTTGACCAGGGGGGAGGAGGGAACTGCTGCGGGAGCCGCGGTGGGTGCGGCGGTGGGTGCAGGGGCCGGAGCGGCCTGAGCTTTTGGTCCGCGCACCTGTGTCCCTGTAGAATCAAATAATTGCAGTTCGTTGTCGGCGCTCAGTTTGAGCGAATATTTCTGGCCGTTTTCCAGTACCAGATCGTCGGCAATAAAGACCGGATCGCCGCCGGGAAGGGAAGCCGGGCGGTCGACTTTTTTGCCGTAGAGATTGTCGGCCAGTTCCTCCGCTTTGGTGGTCTTTTTGATTTTGAGATTCTTCTGCAGTTTGGCGGCTTCTTTGCCGGTTGGAATCAGCTCGTTTTGAGCATTGAAAATCCTTACCTCACCATCAGGCATCAGTACTACCTTGCACTGCCCCTGTTGCAAAGTTCTGGTTTCCATTTCCAGACGGCCGGTACCCGTGGTGGGTGAAGTTTCCCGGGAGTAACGTTTGGCAACGGCATCGGCAGCCTCACGGGTAGTGAGACTGTCGGTGATAACCTGCGGCAGTTCCGCTTTGATTTTTTGGGCGGACATTTGATGCGCCAATTCTTTGTTTCTGTTGATAAAGGTGTTTCTTTCGCGTATCTGCTCCAGAGCCTTGCCCCAGCTTTCAGGACATTCTTTAGTAAACTGTTCAATCCTGGCGCGATCGCCCTCTGCCAGAAGCTGGCGGTACTGGTCGACTTTGGCAATACTGGTTTTGTGGTTATCCAAAAGTGCTTTTCTGAAGGTGGCGGCATCGGTGCGGATGATGCTGCGGGCGTCGGCGGGGGAGATACCCGGCCTAAGATAAACATCCTGCATCCAGTCCAAATACTGGGCAGCATTGGCGTATTGGGGAGTCTTTTTCAGCCTATCCAATACCTCCAGTTCTCTGCCGGTGCCCAGATTATGCTCCATCATGTTCATCACCTTGTCGCGCTGCGCCAGAAATTCTGCCGGCATTTCCGGTTCACGGGGAATCTTGCGTTCACTCTTCAGCTTCAACCCTTCCAATACTTCCTCCAGCGGTCCTCCATGGTGTACACCGCCCAGCGAATCGCGAATCAACTGCTGTCTGGCCAGATCGTCACCCGCCGCCAAGGCCTGTTCATATTTCTTAACAAATTCCTCGGCGAATTTGGGAGTGTTACTATAGGAGGTACCAATTCTTGAATCGGTGGCGGTGGCGCGCCGGGCCTCCAAAATATCGCTGTCCAGACGGGCGATATCGGGGCTCTGATGGGGACTGGCAAGGTATTGGTCATTGAGGGCGGCCCGCTGTTTCTGAATTTCGGCAATCTGGTCGATCTGTTCGCGGGCGGCTCGATACTGTCTGGCATTGGAAGTCCGTTCCGGAGGGAAAGCCTGTAATTGCTGCTGCGCCTGTTGCAGTTTTTGTTCTGCCTGCTGCAGCAAAGCAGGATCGGAGGCGGGATCTTTTTTCAATCTGTCCAATTCATGTTGGGCTGAATTTCTTTGTGTCCTCAAGGCTTCATGCTCTTCAAAATCAACTTTATAACGCTGGTTGGAAGTAACCGCTTCGGCTTCTTTGCCTGCGGCTGCCGCCAGATCATCCATTTCTTTTTGAAGGACTTCGCTGCCCTGTCTGACTTTGACATAGCTATCGGCCAGGGCCGCACCTTCGGCCGTGGAAGCCAATCGGGAGGCCGCTTCGGCTTCCACTGAGGCTCTTTCCATGGCCAGCCGGCTGTGCTCGGATAAATTGATTTGAGGTGTTTTGGCTATTTGCTGATCAATGGCAGCGGCCCTTTCGGCCAGACCGCCTTTAGCGGTGTCTTTGGAAATCACCTCGTCTATTCTCTGACGGGCTTCCACATAACGGCCGTTTTCAGTGGCTTCTTCCAGAGCCCTGGTGGCCTTGGAAACGCGAGCGGCCTTCTGGACAGCTTCAGAGGTTCCCGGACGGAATCCGTCGCGGGCCAGTTTGTAAATAGTTTTTCCGGTATTGTAGAGAACTTTGGGTGGAAACATCACCAGGTCGCCGGCCATTTTGGCACTCGATTTCACGGCGCTTTTGGCTGCTTTGGGCAAGGTGTCGACTACAAAGTTTTTGGTAGCCGAGGGGATAGCTTTAACCCCGCTCCAGGCAGAGGAGGCAACACTTTTGGTGGCTGCCCAGGTGGCGTTTTCGCCCAGTCTGGCGGCCACTGCTGCATCTTCTCCGGCTCTGACGGCGAACTGCGGTTTCATTTCGGTGACCAGAGTTTTGGCAAAAGCCCAGGTGGCCGCGCCAACCCCTGTGAATCGGCCAACCTTGACGGCTGTTCCAGCGGCCACTTTGCCGCCGGCCAGGGCGGCCGCCTTGGCGGCATCGATGGCGGCGATCCTGGCGGCCGCAGCCGCGGTCTTGGCAGCGGCGACGGAACCGACTTTGGCTGCGGCCGCCCCAACTTTGGCAGCCCCGCCAACTTCACCGACGCCGATAAACATCGAAGCAACGTTTATCCCGATTTTTCCGAGTCCGGTACCGACATCTCCTTTTTCAAAATCCTCAAAGGCAAATAAAGTTTTAAAAAGATTTTTCCATCCTTCACCAAGTGTTTTGACCGTCCAGGTGCCTTCGTTGGCATCTATTCCAACCAATGTGCCAAGCCCTTTGAGTGTGTCGAGAGGGTGGGCTACCATGGTAAAAAGACCTCCGACCATTTCACTGGCTCCGCTGACTATTCCGGTAAAGAACTGCCCGACCTGAACCAGGACATGTGTCACACCGGAAGATTCCTGCGCGGCATTGTGCATTCCTCCATCTATCCATTTGCCGAAATCCGAAAACCAGCCGGCAACTCCGGAGAAAGTTCCCTGAACCAGATTGAGGGGGTTCCAGGCACTGTTTACTTCCACCTTCAGGTTGTTGATACTTTCGGTGGCGGTGCGGAGAACGCCGATAGCCTGATTGCGCCCCATGGCGCTGTCCAGCACATAGCCGGAGATGTCTTCGCTCAATTTATCAAGTTCGGTAACCTTGCCGTTATAGTATGTGTTTACCTGCTCCGACTCCGTGGCGTACTGGAGTTGCAGTTCCTCCATTCTCTGGATATTTGTTCCGAGTGAGGTCAGCGTTTCACCCTGTCTGCGGAGATGACCTTCGGCCGTTTCCAGTTCTTTGGCGGCTGCCTGCTGGCCCTGATCCATCTGCACGTCGACCTGCTGGCCGCGTTTTTGTTTCAAATCAATAACCTGCAGTCCTGTATTGACGTCTTTCTGATTTTTAAGAGCTTTTTGATATTCCGGCTGGATCTGGTCCTTGGCCTCCTTGGGTACATTGGGATCATTTAAAATAAGTTCATAGGCCTTGACCTGCTCCTCGATTTCTCCTCGGGAGGACTGGTATTCCTGCTGTTTGAGATTCAGATTTTCCTCTTCTTTGGTACCCTGCCAGGCTTTTTTCAGGTCGGCGTTTTTGGCCTGTTTTTCAATTATTTCTTTTTTGCGGCCTTCCATTCCCTGTTTGGCTTTTTCCAGTTCACCGTATTTGGCCTTTTTTTCATCCACTTCTTTGCCCATTTTTCCTTTCTGGGCCTCAATTTCGGCGGCCTGCCGGTCACGGGTTTCAATGGCTTTGGCACGCTCGGCGGCAATGGCCTTCTGAATTTTTTGGCCGTTGGCGGTCAGAATTTTATTTTTTGCCTCCAGCTGGGATAAAGCCTGGTTGGCGGCGGCTTTGGTGCTTTCCAGTTTGCCATTCATTTCGGCTATCCACTGGTCCCGTTTGGAACTATTGAAAACCGCATCCCAAACCTGTCCCCAGGCATGCCAGCCGGACTGCTGTTCCTGAAATTTCTGGTAACTTGCGCCAAATTCCCGGATCGAGGAAATTTGTTCCCCGACGCTTTGCTGGAAAGCGGTATTCTGCATCTGGATAGCCTGAAGCTGCTGCATTGATTCCTGATAGCCCGCGTTTTCGGGCAAATCTTTTACCGAATTGAGGTTGTCGGAAACTTCTTTGGCACTCAATGCTTCGACTTTGGAAACAGCTTCCGCCGTTTTTTTCTGCTCTTCGGCCCCTTTTTTCAAACCGCCCAAAAGCTCCCGGGTCTTGGCCATCATTTTGTCCCTGAAAGCGTCGGCTTCCGGTCTGCTGATACGGCCGTCCTTGTCGGCATCAAAGCGATCAATGTTTCCCTGAAAATAGGTCTGCAGATGACTGATCACCGGTCCTTCCACGTCTTTCTGGCCGGAAGAAGCCAGCTCGGCCGCCGATTTGGTCACCTCGGTTTTGGCGTTGGCCTGCAGAGAGCTCAATGTCTCGGCGCGCAGGTCTTCTTTTTTTTCTGCCGCACCTTCTTTCTGGGCACGTTCGCGGGCCTCCGGAGAATTCGGATCCGGCAATTGCGGTTGCTGTTGTTGTTGGTCGCCTGGTGCCATCGGGAAAATATTTGTTATTCTTTCGTTGTTTTGGTGTTTTGATGCAAAATGACGCTGAACTTCACTGCTGTTTTGGGATCTTTTTCAGCGAAAGTCTGTAAATACTGGGCCTGTTTGTGATGACCCAGCCGGTAAAGTTCAATCAGTTTTTTCAGCCCCGCCAAATCCAGAGTGTCAAGATAGGGGAGGATTTCGGCTTTTTCTTTTTCATTGAAAAACAAAAAATTGTTGATCAGCTGGCGGGCGTAATCCCGGTACTCCTGCAGCAAGCCAGGCGTTTGTGATATTTGGAGATTTTTCTCCACAAAATTCCTCAACACTTCCTCGGTAAAATAAACGCTTTGCAGATCGGCGGGTTTTTCCCTTTTAAGGATCATCAAGACAGCCTTCTGCATGGCCAGATTGTCACCCGCCGCCAATTCGTTCAGAACCTGGCGGTAAGCGGGCAAAAGAAGTCTGACGCTTCTGGAAATTTCCAGAAGAGACTGCAGCGACTGATTTTGGAGTGTGTTGTTGGTCAAGAATTTTAAATTAGGCTGCCAGGTCTTCCTCCGGGGCTCTTTCGGTAATGGCCGGGTGCCGGATCGTATCATCAACTGCCGCTTCGGTGTCATTGGCGACATCAGCGGGTTTTAAATTTTCGCGTTCAAATTTGCCCCGGCGGCGGCGGATGTTGGCACGCAGGTTGCGCAGACCTTTGTTGGCGCTGCCTTTGGCCGACATCAGAGGTTCAATAAATGGCTCGACGGCTTCCAATTCCGGGTAGACATACTTGCCGACTTTGACTCCATATTTGACCAGGAAATCGCTCATACCTCCCATCCGGTCGATTTCATCTTCCATCTTTTTGGCATCTTCCAGAGGCTCTCCGCTTTCGCTGACATGTCCCTTGTAGGTAATAAAGCCAAATTTTATCATGGTCTGGATGATTCCGCTGTTTTGTACGAGCAGGGTCGGGGTAACCGCGGCGGTACTGCCGTACATGATAGCCCATTGGGCCAGGCGGCTTCGTCTGTTCCACCAGGCGCGGAAAGACCTCATGGGAGCACTGGTGTCCAGCCAGCTGAGGGATTTGCCGATACCTTCAACGGATTTAGGATCTTCGGCCCATTTTTTTATTTTATCCAGGGCGGCTTTGCCCTTATCGCTGTTTACAAGGTCTGCTGCCGCTTCGGTGTTGTTTTTTGGTTTTTCCGCATTGTCATTGGCAGCAACTTCGGCATTATCATTGGCCGGGCGGTCGGCCTGTTCGGCTTCCAATTCTCCGGCCGGATCCGGATACTGTTCCGCGGCTGCTTTTTCTGGTGTCATGGGAAGTTATTTATTGATTTAAATATATTCTGAATATTATACCAAAAAACCCGCTTTTTTGGAAGCGGGTGGGTTGAGAATTATTCAGCTCCGGGAACCGGTTGTTTTTCGGGATTATTTAACCGATGTTTTTTGGCTTTCTGCCGCTGCTCTCCGAATTTTCTGAATTTGGGCGTCACGGGCGGCGGTTTTGGCGAAGATCAGATTGAACAGAACGGGGATCAAGAGCAGGGTCAGAACGGTGGAGGTGGAGAGGCCAAAAATGAGAGCCGCCCCCCAGTCCCTGCCAGGTTTCGTCATAGAAGGTAATCGGCAGCATACCGATGATGGTAGCGGTACTGGTCAAAAAGATGGCTTCCAGCCTGGATTTGGAGGCGTCAATAATGGATTCCTGAAAAGGTATGCCGACGCGCAGATTGAGATTGATTTTGTCGATCAGAATGATGGCGTTTTTCACCACAATGCCAAACAATGCCAGGATACCGATCAGGGTCGGGAAAGAAAGAGTAAAGCCGGCCAGAGTGAGGCCGAAAAACACTCCGGACATGGCCAGAGGAATAGTCATAAGGGCCAGCATGGCTTTGCGGAAAGAATTAAACTGGATGACCAATATGGAAATAATCAGGATAAATGCCACAATCATGGCGCGGAAGATGGAATAAATCGATTCGGTATTGGTGTCGGCCTGGCCGCCGAAAATGGCGGTGTAGCCTTGGGGCAAAGGTTTTTCATTGAGAATTTTCTGGAATTTAGCCAGTACCTCTCCGGGCAGCACAGGTTTGACTACGCTGGCTGACAGGACCACCACGCGCTTCTGGTCCATACGGCTAATGGAAGTGAGTGATGACCCCAGACTGATCTCGGCCACCTCGGAGAACTGGAATTTTTGTCCTTTGCTGTTAATGAGGGGAAGTGATTTTAAAGCATCCAGACTGTTGACAGAGTTTTCCGCATATTCAGCCTTGATCTGAATTTCATCCTCGCCTTCAATAATTTTGGCCAGATCTCCTCCGGAAACGGCAGTGCGCAAAGTGCCGGCCAGTTGAGCGGGAGTGATACTCCTGAGTTGCATTTCCTGCGGTTTGAGCTTGATGGTAAATTCTCCGGGACTGAGGGACAGACTGGTCTTGATGTTGACGGTTCCCGGTATGTCCGCCAGATATCCTTTGTATTGATTGGCCAGCTGTTCCAGCTTAACCAGATCCTCACCGCTGAAACGGACTTCAAAATCCGATCCGGATGGAGGCCCTCCACTCAGCTCTTCCAGAGTAATCGTGGCACCTTTTATACCGGCCAGTTTTTTACGCAATTCCTGGGCATAAACATAGGATTTTTGTTTAACCGGACGTTCATTTTCCGGCAGGAGATTGATGGCGAATTGGGCTTTATTAGTCTGTCCTCCACTGCCCGCTCCTCCCCCCGTCAATCCTCCGCCTTTCAGACTGACACCGGCTGCCCCCACGGTCACGGAGAAATTTTTAAGCTGTTTTTCTTCCAATAATATTTGCTGCACCTGGTCGGCAATTTTCTGGGTATCTTCCAGCAGTAATCCGGGTGGGCCCTCGATGCTCAAGTACATCAGATCCTGGTCCGAGGCGGCCAGAAATTCGGATTTGAGAATGCCGGTGGCCGGTAACAGGAGCGATCCCAGAAATATAATGATTAGGACAACAATCAGGAGGTAGGAACGGATTTTATTTTTCAGAAAGCTGTTGAGCAGTCTTTCGTAGGACGGCATGATTTTTTCCAGTTTGACCAGACCGCTGGTTGCTTTCACCCACCAGTTTTTCTGGGTTTCCGGAGCATAATGATGCTGCAGTTTTTCCCTGATTTTTTCCGGCAAGGCCTGCTCTTCCAGCAGATGCCGTTCGTTTTCCAGAAAATATTGTTTAAGCGCGCGGCGATAAGCCAGCAGAAGAGATATGATCAAAAAGAGGAAAATGGCCGTCAAAACAATGGCAATCACAGACCCCTGAATAGCCGATAGCAGTGACCAGACAAACAGCGCAATAAAAATTATAATGGCTATTTTGAATGATTTTCTGGTCATCCTGAATCTCTCCAGTATGGCCGCCATCGGATGGTTGATAGTGATGGCAATGATGGTGGAAGCGGCCAGAGTGAGTGAAGTGGTGATAGGAATGGCGCGGATGAACTGTCCGATAATTCCGGTGGCCAGTACCAGGGGCAAAAAGGCAAAGATGGTGGTAAGAGAGGTGGTCAGAATAATGGCAAAGAAATCTTTGAAAACCAGTAACACCGCTTCCTCCGGCGTGAATTTGCCGGTAGACATATACTGTTTGGTGGCCTGTACCACGACGATGGCGTCGTCCACCAGCAAACCAAGCGAAAGTATCAGGGAAAAGAGAGAAAGAAAGTTCAAAGTCTGACCGGCGGCGGCCATCAATCCAAAAGTCGAAGCGAATACCAGAGGAATAACAATACCGGCGGTAAAAGCTTCTTTGAGTCCGACGAACAGGAACAGGATGATGGTCACCAGAATAATGGTATTGAGTGCTTCATGACTGAGATTGTTGAAATCCTCGCGAATGGTGTCCGACATGTCGTAAGTGGTTTCAACGTACAGGTCGGCGGGGAAATGGTCTTTTTTCAGAGTCTCGATCTTAACTTTTCCCTGGTCAATCAGCTCGACGATGGAAAAACCGGTTTTCTTGACCAAGCTGATCGAGACGGCGTTTTGCGGCTGGCCGCCGGCGATGGAAAAATGGGTGGTCGACTTGCGCTCCGCCGCCCGCTCCACCACGTCCGCGACGTCTTTTAAATAAATAACGGAAGTCCCGAAAGTACCAACCGGCAGGTCCCTCAATTCCGCGACGTTTTTAAATTTGCCGTCCAGCCGCAGCGTATATTCAAAGTTGCCGACATTGATGGTGCCAAGCGGCAAAGTAATGTTGTTGGCTTTTACCACGGCGTTAATCTGATCCATGGAAAGACCATAGAGATCCAGTTTTTGAGGGTCGTAGGTAACCCGTATTTCCGTTTCATCCCCGCCACTGATATTCACCTCACTGGTTCCCGGGAGTTTAAGAAATTCATCTTTGAGATCTTGGGCGTAGCGGCGTAAAGCAAAATTATCATAGGGTCCGGTCATGACCATAGTCCAGACGGGGGAGTTGCTGATGGCCACTTCGCTGACTACCGGTTCGGAAGCGTCACTCGGAAGGTCTGCCTTGAGATTGGCCACAGCGTCACGCAATCTGCGGATAGCTTCTTTTAAATCCTCCTCGGCGCGGAATTCCACCCTGACACTGGCAAAAGAATTCATAGCCGTGGCAGACATGGTTTTTACCCCCGAAAGGTTGGCGATTTTGTTTTCGATTTTTTTCACCACCAATTCCTCCACATCAGAGGGGCTGGCCCCCGGCAGGCTGACCGAGACAATGGCGTAAGGTATCTTTACCTCCGGCATGGATTCAAGCGGCAGGACATTAAAAGAATAAAATCCCCAGAGTAGAATGCCGATGATGAAAAGTGCAATTACCCGGACATTGGTCAGCAGAAAATTAAGAAATTTGTTGGCCTTGGCCGGATCGAAAGTGAGCTGGCTCAGGTAGATTGAGTCAGAGTCTTTTTGCTCTTTTTCGGGCCGTTCATTGGTGGGGGGATTTGGCATCATGATGCTGTGTGGTGTCGCTGGGGACTTAGGAATTTACAACTTTGATTTCCTGCCCTTCGGCCAGATTCTTGGCTCCGGTCAGGATTATTTCGGCGTCGGCGGGCAGTCCGGAAAGAATTTCAATCTGGTCACCGGAAACCTGGCCTATTTTCACCTCAACTTTTTTGGTTTTTCCGCCGTCATTGATATACACAAACTGGCTCTCCGTCCCGATGACAACGGCATCCAAAGGCAGATAACTGGTTCCGGACGAAAGACCGGAAGCGGTGGAGAGAGGTAATTTAACTTTCAGATTCTGATTGATCTTGAAGAAGATATTGGGCAGAGCCAGCGTTACATTGACCAGTTTGGTTTTGTCATCCACTTTCAGGGAAACCGATTTAACGGGTACTTCGATGGTGCGTCCGCCCAGTTCGATCAAAGCGGGTGAAGTTGAGGAGATCCGTTCAGCGGTACTGATATCAACGCCGGCTTTGAGCTGGAAGCTCTGTGGATCAATGATTTCGGCCGCCGCCAGCTGGGGGTTGACGGACTGACCGGGATAGAGATCGAGGACGGTGATGATGCCGGCAAAAGGGGCTTTGACCTGGAGGGCGGCGGCCTGATTGTTGGCCAGTTCAACATTCAGTTCGGCCAGTTTGATGGCGTTTTCGGCGCTGTCCAAGGCGGTTTGCAACTGGACTTTGGTGGCCTGGTAAGCCTGCCTGGCAAGCAGCAAAGCATCACTGGAATCGCCGGTATAACCGAGCTTGGTCCTGGTTGATTCCAGGGTAAGATCCAGAACGCGGGCCTGGTTTTCCGCAGTGACTATTTGTCCCTGCACGGTATTTTCTCCAAGGTTGGCGCCATTCTCGGCGGTACTGTAGCCGTAACGGGCTTTATCTATGGCAACATATAATTCTTCGATACCTTTGTCCTGGGCGGCCAGGGCGGTTTCAATTTTGGAAATACTGGTCTGCAGAGCTGCAATCTGCGGATTGGCCGGATCGGATGTCTGTGACTGGAGATTCTGCAACTGATTTTCCAGATCATCCAGTTGCCGCTGATTACGCGAACGGTCGTCCTGGGCGGCATTCAGTGTGAAAATCAGATTGTCGATATCCCGTTCAGCTTTGTACTGATCACGGTTGTTTTTATCCTCGGTGTTGTTGAAAGAATCCTGCAGGAGGCCCAGAGAATCTTCCAAAGCGGATCTGTTGTTTTCAATCACCGCCAGGTCATACTGAATGGCGGAAGCCTGATTGGTGGCGCTTTGCAATTGAAGACCGGCAGTGCGGAGACTCTCGGCGCTGGTTTTCTGAAGATTTTCATAGGAAGCCCTGGCATTGGCGAGAGTAGTCTGAGCAATCTGCAGCTGTGTAGTCGCAAGATGATCGGACAGATTGGCGCCGGTTATTTCCAGCAGGACGTCACCTGCTTTGACATAATCACCTTCCTGAAAATTGACTTTTTTAACCGAGCCCGAGGCCAGTGGATAGACGCTGACAGTGCCACGGGAAGTCACGGTGCCGATAGTTTCAAAGTAGGAATTTCCCAGAGAGGAAAGACGGGTCGTGGTTACTTCGGCGAGATCGGATGATTCACCGGGAGTGGCTGCTGAGGGCGAAGAGCTATCTGTGGCGGTTGGAGTAGAGACTGATTGGGACTCTTTGGTGTTTGACGGAGCATCCAGCTGACTGTTGATGAAGCCGGATAAATACCAGATCAGCAAGCCAATTGCTCCCAGAAATAAGATGATAAAGATAAGGGCGCGAAATTTTTTCATGTAATCAATAATTTAGGAGCGCCAAAGATACATCTTTCAGGCGTTGTTGTCAAAACGAATTTATGTTCTTTAATTACAGTCTTTCCGCTTGTGGATTTGGCTTTTTTGAATTCTGGTGATAGTCTTTGAGTTTGTAAGGTTTGTTACCCTAAAAAATATGTTTAATAAGTCTTCAATAAGCGCCCTGTTACTGGTTGGAGTGCTTTTTTTATCAGCCTGTTCGGATAGCAGCCCCGATTCCAAAAAGCTGGGGAAAGTCTATAAGATCGGGGTAATCACGCCGCTGAGCGGGGAGTTTGCTCCGTTTGGCCTGGAACAGAAAAACGTACTGGATTACCGTGTTAAAGAAATAAACGATAAAAATGATTTTCAGGTGGAGCTGGTCTATCAAGACGGACAATGCGAAGTAGGCGCGGCGGCCGAGAGCATGAGAAAGCTGGTGGAAGACGAAAAAATTCAGTATGTAATCGGCGGGCTTTGTTCTGCGGCCACTTTTGCCGCCGCGCCCTACACCAAAGAGAAAAAAGTCATATTGCTTTCCGCCACCACCTCCAATTCGAGTCTGGAGGGAACCAGTCCCAGAACGATGTCTCTTTCATACCCGGTTTCATTGATCAACGAAGCGACCGCCCGGGAATTGGCGAAGTATAAAATAATCGCCACTCTTTCCGAAAAATCTCTGGATTCCACCACGTATGAAGAGGATCTGGATAACTTACTGTACAGCCAGTACAAAGATCTAAAAATTGCCGTTGACGAAAAAGTCCCGCCGGAGACAAAAGATTTCGATGAAATAATGGCAAAAATTAAATCCAGCGGTGCGGAAATATTATGGCTAAATCCCAGTACGCATGAGATGGCCCTGAATATGCTGAAAGCCGTAGAAAAAGCCAATCTAAAAATACAATTATTGGGTGAGGCCTCCTATAATGATCCCGATGTACTGTCGAGAGCCCCGCAGGTGGTTAACGGAATGATAATCCTTGATTCGCCGGTGGTGGCGGATGCCAAGTTCATCGATTACCGCAATCAACTGATGGCCGAAAAAGGCCCTATGGAAAGAATAAATGTTTTTTATACGGCTGCCACGATCGACGCCCTGGACCTGCTGGTAAAATTGATTTCGGAAAATAACGGGGATTTTGATTCGATAGAAAAAGCCCTTACGACAGGATCTTTTACAGGTAATATCGGGAAGATATATTTTGGGGGCAAGGCCTTTGTACAGGGTCTGCAGGTCCAAAAACTATTAGTCAAAGACAATCAAGCCGTCCATGAATAAAATAATCGCTTTGGTGGGAATGACCGGATCGGGAAAATCGGTGGTCAATGAATTCTTTCAACAGAAAGGATATCAGTCCGTCTATTTTGGGGGCGCTACTCTGGAGGAAGTCAAAAAGCGCGGTCTGGAGGTTAATGAAACCAATGAAAAGCTGGTGCGGGAAGACCTGCGCAAGCAGCTGGGGATGGCTGCCTACGCCCTGATCAACCTGCCCAAAATCGAAGCCGCGCTGATCCAGGGAAGCGTGATAATCGACGGATTATACAGCTGGTCCGAATACAAAGTTTTACGGGAAAAATTCCCCGGTATTTTGACGGTATTGGCAGTCTATACAACCAGGAAAATCCGTTATCAAAGACTGTCCATGCGTAAGGTAAGACCTCTGAATAACGAGGAGGCCTTCGGCCGCGACAAAGCCGAAATTGAAAATTCCGAAAAGGGAGGTCCGATAGCCATTGCCGACTATCTGGTGACTAATGACGGCGATATTGAAGCCTTAAAAAAAAGTTTGGACGAGATCTATGAGAACTTGTAATACCCATTAATATCCTTAACGTTTTATAAACATGGCAGATCGTTTTACCGAAGTAACCACCACCGGTTACGGGAAGAGAATTTCCAATTCCATCGGGGGAATCATTGTGGGAGTTTTGTTTTTTTTCGGTTCTTTCATAGTGCTGTATAACAACGAGGGCAGCGTCGATTATTCACAGATCGCCAAAACCGCCGTGGAAATAAAAGCCGATACTGCAGTTACCGATCCGGCAATGAGTGAAAAACTGCTGGTCACCACTGCGCCTCTGATCTCTGCCGAAACATTGGATGACGGACAGTTTTTAAAGCCCGGAAAATATCTGGTTCTGGAAAGAAAAGTAGAAATGTATTCCTGGGAGGAAGACGAAAAAACCTCCACCCAAAGCAGTGCCGGGGGGTCAGAGACCACCACCAGAACTTATGAATATAAAAAAACCTGGAGCAGTTCTCCTGAAAATTCCGCGGATTTCAGGTATCCCGCTGATCACAGTAATCCGTCTTTGCCTTTCGGGCAGCTGCAGAAAAGGGTAAGCGACGCCACCATCGGAATGTATAATGTGGACATGCAAAGCATCACTCTACCGGAGCTAAATAAACTGACTCTGACTGCGGAAAATACCGATTTAAAAACCGTCGATCTGCCTCTGATTAATAATGTAAATACCGCCGCTCTTTCCTCTGTCACTCCCGCCGTATTGGCACAGCCCGGTAATGCCGCCCCCAACACCCCCCAGCTGATGAACGGGGAATTCCTCTACATCAGCCGGTCTCAGGGAGCCAGCTTTGCCGCTCCCCAGATCGGAGATATACGGATCAGCTACCGTGTGTTAAACAATGAGACAAAAGTTACCCTGTTCGGGAAACTGAATGACAAAACTTTCGGGCCGTATCTTGATGGTAACAACAACCGTTTCTATCAGCTCTTTCTGGGAACAAAGGAAGAGGCAATTGTATCGCTTCATCAATCCTACGTAATGTGGATCTGGATAGTCAGAGGCATTGGATTTTTGATGATGTGGATAGGCCTCAGTATGATCCTGGCGCCGATCAAAGTACTGACGGATTTCCTGCCGTTTTTAGGAATGATCAGCGGAGGATTGATTGGAATAATCACTTTTGTCACTGCACTGGTACTAAGCGGCGTCACAATATTGGTGGCAATGGTTTTTCACAATGTCGTTGCCCTGGTGGCGGCCATAATCATCGTATTGGCGGTAGTATTTATGGTGCTGAAAAATAAGGGAATACCAACCACCGCCGGTCCGGGACCGGGACAGACAACGGGACCCGGAGGGATTACACCTGCCAATCCTTCCTGAATGATTAAAATTTAATTCGCTGAACAGGCGGGCGCGCATGCGCACCCGCCTGTTTTCAGTCCTCCACATCGTGGTCGAAGACCTCCTTGAAATTCTGATTCCAGCGCCGCAGCCCGAACCGCCTCAGAATCACCTGCCAGATCTTGAGCCGGGACAGAGTGCTGAACACGCCGGCCAGTACTCCCAATCCGAGGGTCCAGGAAGCGATCGATCTGCTCCAGTACATCTCCACCGGATTCAACCAGCCGGCGGAGGCCGGCAGGGTCGCCAGAAGAACGATGAATTGCCAGACCACCTTCGTTTTACCGAAAGCGGAGGCTTTTTCTTCCTTCTTCGGCTTGCCATAGCCGGAAGTCTGGTCATTTTTGACCAGCCTTTGCAGGTGGCGGAAAACCGGCAGCCGGTCGAAGGGCCGACGGAAAACCGTGCTGATCAGGTCGGAGAGAATCATCAGAGCGGCCACCCAGGGATTCACCAAGCCGGCCTGAGCCAGATGGATGAAGGCGGGTATGAAACAGCCCTTGTCCGCCAGGGGATCGATCACCTCTCCCAAGCCGGTCAGGGAAAGACGCAAGCCCGGGTAGCGGGGATCTTCGCTCCTGTCCAGCTGGAACATGGGTAATCTGGTGCCGGGACTTTTCAGGTAGTAGAGCCAGTCTTCTACCAGCACCCTGACCTGAGTTTTCCTGACCACCTTTTTGACCTTCTGTTCCATCTCGAACCAGGCCCAGAGTTCTCCGGATTTGGTAAGGGGAGGTTCGGCCACTTCCGGTGAAGCGGTGATTCTCCTGCCATCCGGCTTGATGATCTGGATCTCCTTGAGAATGCGCAGACGGGCAAGTAGGCTCTTGACCGTTTTGCCGTCCAGCCGGTCCATGTAGATGCCGACGATGCCGATCAGCAAACCGGTCCAGAGTATGAACGGATCACCGCCAGCCCCGTAGACAAGTAGAAAGGCCAAAAGCGTTATCGGGACCCTCTCGATGGACTGCCAGTTGGGTGCACCAAACGGCCAGGTTCCGACGTACTTGAGCAGACAGGGCGGTGTGATCAGGTGAAGGGTCTCTACCAGAGCCCCTCCCACCAGGATCATCATCAGGTATTGGCGAGGCCAGCCGTCGAGGGTAATGAAAACAATCACACCCGCCAACAGCAGGACCAGATACAGTGCCAGCCATTTGAGGTGAGAAGCCTTCATGATTTCCCTCCAGGTCGTGGTTTATCAGAAATTCAGGATGTCAAGGATCCGTTAGGCGAAAGACTTTGATCTCCCTGTTACGCTTTCGCAGACCCTGACGGCCTGTCCGAAAAGTGACAAAGAAGGTGCAATCATACTCGACTTTTGTTGATTTTCAAGTACCATCCGTCTAGAATCAATTATCCAAAGACATTTATCAGAGGACATGTCCAGACTTAAAATCGAAACGGGTACAGACAATCGGGTACTGAGAAAAACGGCCAAGCCGGTTAAAAAAATCGACCGGGTAATCCTGAAACTGGTTCAGGATATGGAACAGACCATGGAGGAGGGAAACGGCTGCGGACTGGCTGCTCCACAAGTAGGGGAGTCCAGGAGAATAATTATCGTGAAACTGAATCAGCAGACAGACCAAGAGGTGAATCTGCCGATGATAGATCCGGAAATTGTTTTTCATTCCGAGGAAACCGAGGTGGATACGGAAGGCTGCCTGAGCATTCCAAAAGTATTTGAACCGGTACGGCGTTACCGCGATATTATCGTTAAATTCCTGGATAAAAAAGGGAAATCACAGATGCTCAAACTCTCGGAACTAAATGCCCGGGTGGTGCAACATGAAATTGATCATCTGGACGGAGTGCTGTTTGTGGACAAGATCGAAAAACGCGAAAACAACGTGCTGGAACAGATGGAAAAAAGAGAAAGACATTTAAATATCTGACTGGGAATGAAAAAAATTACCAAGCCGCGCAGATCGGCCAGGTCGCGCAAGTCCGCCGGGCAGAAGTTGAAAAAGCCGGAGATTATGGCGCCGGCCGGATCATTTGAATCATTGGCCGCAGCGATTAAGGCCGGCGCCGACAGCGTTTATTTCGGGGTGCAGCATCTGAATATGCGGGCCCGTTCGGCCAATAATTTTTGTCTGGAGGATTTGCCGGAGGTGGCAAAGATTTGCCGAAAAGCCGGAGTCAAATCCTATCTCACCCTGAACACTCTGCTCTACCCGCACGACATGACTTTGATGCGGCGGATTGTCGATGCGGCCGCAAAAGCCGGTATCAGCGCCGTGATTGCGCAGGATATGGCAGCGGTACTTTATGCGCGCAGCAAGGGAGTATCGGTACAGGCCTCAACCCAGCTGTCGATTTCCAATCTGGAAAGCGTAAAATTTTATGCACAATTTGCCGATACGATTGTGCTGGCCCGCGAGCTGGATCTGAAAATGATTGAGTCGATTGTAAAAGGTGTCCGCGAAGAAAAAGTGTGCGGGCCTTCCGGCAAACCGGTCAAGATTGAAGCGTTCGTGCACGGAGCCCTTTGTATAGCCCAGAGCGGACGCTGCCAGATGAGCCTGATCCAGAGCAATACCTCCGCGCAGCGGGGTGCCTGTCTGCAGGAATGCCGCAAAAAATACCGGATTATTGATGAGGAAACCCAGGCCGAATTTGTGGTGCAGGACGGATTTGTTTTAAGTCCCGCCGATTTGTGCACCCTGCCTTTTCTGGACAAACTGGCGGAGGCGGGGATTGACGTTTTTAAAATCGAGGGAAGGGGCCGCGCGCCCGAGTATGTGAGCGTGGTGGTGGGAGTGTACCGGGAGGCGGTCGACGCAATTGCCGCTGGAAAGTTCGGCGCGGCCCTGATCAATAAGCTGATGAAGCGCCTGAAATCCGTTTATAATCGCGGCTTTGCCGAAGGATATTATATGGGCAAACCGCTGCCCGAGTGGGCCAGAAGTTCGGGTAGTCAGGCTACCGAGGAGAAAACCCATCTGGGTGTGGTCGTCCATTATTATCCAAAGGCCAAAGTTGCTGAAATCAAGCTGCAAAGCTCCCGGCTGAAACTGGGCGACCGGCTGATGTTTGTCGGACGGCAGACCGGAGTGGTGCGAGGCGTTGTCAGCAAAATCATAAAGGACGGGGTGACTTTGAAAACGGCTGAAAAAAATACCGTCGTGACTATTCCCCTGGCTGAAAAAGTCCGTCTGAACGATAAGATTTACATAATCACCGAGCGGGTAAATTATAAATAAATTGAAAGTTAATCATGGCCAAAATTAAAGTAATACATTATCCGGAAAACTGCATTGGCTGTAATTCCTGCTGCCTGATTGCCCCGGGGCATTGGCGGATGAACATGAAAACCGGCCGCGCCGAATTAATCGGCGGCGAACACAAAGGGAAATGTGACGTACTGGAAATTCAGGAACATGACCACCGTGCCAACGTCCAGGCCGCCGAAGCCTGCCCGGTGCGGATAATCAAGGTGGAAAAGAACGGATAAAAAAGCATTCTATTTTTGGGGGTGCCGAGTGGCACCTGCGGTTTAGGTAAACGTAAGATTTTCTTACCTTTACGATTGTCGCCGGTGCTGTTAAGAAGGGGAGACGGGTGGATCTTTTTTTTGCCGGAACAGATCTTTGAGAAAAGTCTCAATCTCCCTCAGACGATAGACGTTTTCGCTGAGAGCGGCACGATTAATGCCACGGTTACGGGCATATTCACGGGAAGCACGGGTGGGGAAGCTCGCACGGTGGGAAGCGGCATCGATTGAGTAGCCGAGCATTTTTAAAATTTGTTCAGGAGGCTTGCCCAGTTTCCAGTCTTTGATTGCGGAGAACAGCTGGAATTTTTCGTTTTCGGTAAACGGCGGCAGATTGCGCTCACGGGCGTATCTTTCCAGATTCATATGAAAAGTCGACGGACTCAGGCGATATTCCTTCGGGTCATAGGGTGTTTCCATCGTCACTTTTTGATATTTCCAGAGCCGGGAGATTAAGGACATGCTTAAGGCCGGATCAACTGAAAAAGATACCAAAGATCTGATCATTTCGTTGAGTTTTATTATCCTGGGATTGGCGTCCCCGATCTTCTCATCCGGGCCCGGCAACGCCTGTTCGCATAAAGTTTCTGTTTTGCCGGTTTCGCGTATTGCTTCCTGCATTTGAAAAGACATTTGGACTATCGCGTTGATTTTTTCATTCATTGCCACGCGCTCTTTCCCAATAAATTCTACCGCCTCTGGAGGAACCAGAGAGTTCGGCCTGCGCCGGATATGATCTGTGGTAAGTTCGGCCAGCTGTAAGATATATTGTTCCACCTGATGATTGTCCACTTCCAGGGGAAGTTCGTCGGGCAATTTGTTCAAATCGGCCATATAAATTATGAGTAAAGGATTATGTAAAACAATTTAACGATGGTCAGAGACCTGGTCTTTTTTCTGAAAGAGTTTTTCGAGGAAGGCTCTTATTTCCAGCAGGCGTTTGATGTAAACCCTGGAAACCATGTGTTCGCGCATACGACTCCGGTGCCTTCTTTGGCGGCGGGCAGGAGTGTTTAAAGCACGTTCAGCTGTTGCATCCGCCTGTTCCGTTTTCCGGATTTCCGCATCAAGCTTTTTTAAAATCCGTTCCGGCGATGTGCCGTCTTTCCAGGTCCTGATGTCGAAGCATAATTCACTGTCTTCGGCCACACTTAGTGGCGATAAATTCTGCTGGCGGGCGTAATCGGCCAAAACCGGGTAAAAGCAGGGAGATTCCATAAAATTCCATTTCGGTTTGAAAGGGATGTTACCGTTATAGGCCAAATGTTTCCACATGCGGGAAATTATTGCCATGCTTTGGGCGGGATTGGAGGAAGCAGAAACCAGAGTTCTGATAGATTCATTCAGTTTTTCGCGGTCAAGGGATTTGGCAAAACAGTTTCTCATCTGAAAACCCAGTTCACTGATTACGTGGATCTTTTCGTTCATGGCGGATCTTTCCCGGCCGATATAATCAACCGCCTCCGGTGGGACAATGGCATTGGCGCGCTCGCAAATTCGTTCCGTGGTCAGATCGACCAGATCCAGCAGATAGCGATCCATCTGGTATTCGTCGGTCTCCAGGGGCAGTTCGTCGGGTAACGTTTTCAAACCGGCCATATAAATTTATAATGAAGGTGGAATGATACAATAGGGGCAATGGGTAGTCAAACACGCCCATAAAAATTTGGCATAATCACTTTTCTCTGTAATTATTCGGCCGAAACTGTCTTTTAAGTAATGAATTACAGAAAATGTAAACAATATTAGTATGACTGAAAAGCACAATTCGGAGCAAAAAACCCTCGCTACACCTCCAGATTCGATGGAATTTGCCCCGACCATCAGGATTAAATCGGATAAAATTGAAATCCCCGGCACCGAAATCCAGGAAACGCGGAAAGGCGTCGGTTGCAGCGTGATTGCCGTGATGTGTATCAGCCTGGCCACTGGAGGATCAATCGCCACATTGGGTTATCAATATATCAATAAGAAATTCCCGTTTGCCCCGGATTCTTCCGCAGGTGTGACACAAACCGAAGCCAGCGGCGTTCCGTCCGGCAGCGCTTCCGCGGAATCATCCGATAATACGGATATCCCCGAAACAATCCGCTCCAATCAGGATCTGAAAAATGCACTCCAAATCCATAAAATCAAAGCCACAGCGAAGGATTTTGATTTTGAAACCGGCCGGGCGGAACTTCAGGCCAAGGCGGTTTTTCTGCTTCCCCAGGAAACTCCTGACTCTTCCACAGGCAGCCAATTTAGATGGCGGCCCGTCCGGGAAAGAATTACCAGAACCGACCAAAAAGAACTGCTGGTGGCGGTGAAGATCATTAACCCAAATGTCGGCGCCAACGCTTTTCGTCTGATTGTACCGGAGGGTTTGAATTACAGAGCTAGGACGATGGACGAAAAAGATCCATCAATCATGTATTTTTATTATAATTGCCAGGATAAAAAAACGGAAGCTTCCCTGCTGGCACAAATCGGGATAAAAGATCCAGTCCATCCGAAAAAGCTGATGTGGGCAAGATCGTTCATGCTGCCGGTGTGCGAATAATTGCCGGGTTTTACTTTTTCAGTTCCGCTTCGATAAAACCGTCGATGGCGCCATCCAGAATGGCGTTAACGTCGTGCTCCTCGTGGTCGGTGCGGTGATCTTTGACCATGGTGTAAGGATGCAATACGTAGGAACGGATCTGATTACCCCAACTCATTTGTACAGGTTCTCCCTTGAGTTTGGACAGTTCCTGCACCTGCTGTTTTTCGGCCAGATCAACCAGTTTGGCGGTGAGTATTTTCATGGCACGGTCTTTGTTCTGGAGTTGGGAGCGTTCAGTCTGGCAGGCGACCACCAGGCCGGTGGGCAGATGGGTGATGCGCACGGCGCTGGAAACTTTATTGACATTCTGCCCACCGGCCCCACCGGAACGGAAAGTGTCCACTTTCAGGTCGTCTTTGTTGATTTTGGCCTGATGGCTGACGTCGACGTCGGGCATTACTTCAACGAGCGCGAAACTTGTTTCGCGCGAGTTCTTGGCGTTGAAGGGAGAATTCCGCACCAGGCGGTGCACGCCTTTTTCGCAACGCAAATAACCGTAGGCGAAAGGTCCGACCACGCTGACGGTAACCGATTTGATACCGACTTCTTCCCCGTCGGAACGTTCCAGGATTTCAGTTGAATAGCCCTGTTCCTCGGCCCAGCGCAGATACATTCTAAGCAGCATACCGACAAAATCCATGGCATCCTTGCCACCGGTGCCGGCATGAATGGACAGGATCGCGTCCCCTTGATCATATTTGCCGCCCAGAAAAGTTTTCACTTCCAGTTTGCGCCAGTGTTTTTCCAGATCGTCCACCAGCTTTTTGAATTCCTCACCGGTAGCCGGATCCTCATCCATATTGATGGTGGGAGAGAGCTCTTTCAGGTAGGCACAATCCGTGCCGAGTTTCTCCCAGTCGTTAAATTCTTTTTGCAAAGCCGCCAGTTGTTTACTGCTTGCCTTGGCGGTTTCCGGGTCATTCCAGAAATCGGGTTTTTCGGTTTCGGTGGTGAGCTCGGCCATCTGGGCGCGCATTTTTTCCAGATCAATCTTTTCCAGAGCGTGTTCAATTTCTGCACTGATAGTAGCCAGTTTGTCTTTGTGTTCTTGCATGAGAAATATTTGTAACAGAGGGTCGGCGATAATGATAACACGCCGGACAGGATGGTGGAAGAGGGGAGAGGGCGTGAGGGCAATGTTGGTGTTCGTAAAAGTAAGATTTTCTTACGTTTGCGAAAGTCGCAAGCTGCGGAAAAGGTCCCGGAGAAATTTCTTAGACGGAACGCGTGGTATCAGGAAGTGCCTGGGGGTTGCTGTTTTTTTTCAGGCCAAGCAATAAATCTGCCCATCTTTGGGCCTGCTCGAGGTTATGCATAATGGAGGACAAATTGACCTGACGGAATTGGCGCGGCGTGGGATTGTGCCAGTCGACGCCGAGATCAAAACGCAGCCCGGTGCCAGGCTCGGGGGGAAGCAAAGTCTGATGACCCTGAATTTCGGTAATTACCATATCCACGCGTTGATGGGTGCTCTGGCGCATAAATTCTCTTTCCCTGAATTCCAGTTGATTGGCCATCTGGAAAAATTGACCGGGAGCAAGATTGCGGCCGGCTGACGTTTCACGCTTGACCTCACTCCTCAGAGTGTCCAACCTTTCCTGCATTGGATAGGGGAGCGCATAGATTAAATCGGCAGGCCATTCTTCACCGTTTTCGGCCATGCGGCAGAGAGCTGCTTCGATCAGATTGTTGGTGATGGTGGCCGGGGTGTTTTCCATCGGTCTGTAACGCCGCAGCAGCATGGCCACGGCCCGCAGGTTGGCTACCCATTCTCTCAAAAAACTTTCTTCATTGGGACCGGCCTGGGGATGCTGAAAATAAAAGTCCTCTTCTTTGGGGAAAACAAATAAATCTTCCTGATCAAACAATTCCATACCATATTGTTCACGGAAAAAATGACAGTAGGCCTGCCGATATTCCGGTTCCCGTTTTTTGGGAATAATGCCGGGGCTGAAGACAACATCAAAAGCCAGACTGCCAAAGGCTCCCGCTTTTAATTTGATTAAATCTTCCTGCGAAAATTCAGAAAGATGACGGACTGCTGAAATCAGATTGAGATCGGGTAAATGATCTTTCAGCAGAAGGGTTTTTTCACCCGCGCTCTGAACATGATAAAGTTGTTTTTCGGATCCCATAATAAAAGATAGGGTAACAAAGGAGGTGAAATGTTAGGATTTCCCGGCGGCAAAGTCAACCGGAGAACTCTGGACGGGACTGTGCTGTTCCTGTTCCAATTCCGCCTCATCATTTTCCATTTCGGCAATCACCTGGCTGGAAGAAGATTCTGGTGAAATCGCCACTCTCAGCCTGGGCTTTTGAGCCAAAACAGAGCGGTCTACCGGTGATTCTTCCAATTCGGCATCAATAATTTTTTCGGAGAAAGTCTGTAAAGCCTTTGTGTCATCTTGTTTCTTTTGACCGGTACGAAGAGGACTCCAATTTCTGACCCTGTTCTTTCTGCGAAGGGATTCAGTGCCAAGTCTGACCTGCTTGATTATGTCTCCCGGGTCATTTTCCGAACCTCCCGGCTGCTCGGCTAAATGCAGACCCCGATAGGCTCCAAGATCAACAATTTTGGGAGTGACTTTTTCGGTGCAGAGGAATTCCTCCAATTCCACCAAAGCTTCCGCAACTTCGGCAACGGTTTCACGGAGCTGCGCGTCATCACGTTTGGATTGGCTGCTCTCCTGTAAGAATCCTGCCGCTTTCTGCAATTTCGGCAGCAATTTGACCATTTCAGGAGCGTGCTTGGCCTTGCCTTCCAATAGATTGAAAATATTTTGTTCCGGATGATATTTGTATTTTGAATAAATGACATAAAGCCCGAGGGCAAAAAGCAGAGTCTCCATTAATAATGCTCCTCCGCTGATAAGGTCAGTGGCCGGAGAAAAATCTATGTTGGTTAACCGGTGTCCGAACGCGCCTGACCTGTCGGAAAAATATATAAGCGACATAATCAAAAATAACAGGTTGACCGTAAAAGTGAGTTTGTGTTTTGGGTCTTTCCAATCCAGTAAATTATTACAGACATCATAACCTATTGCGGTGTTTTTATTGTCGGAATGAAGATGGGGGGACAGTAAAGACATCAGACTGCTTGTATCAAATTCGGAAAAAATAGTTTCAATGTCACGGTAATCGATTACCTGAACAGTTTGATCGAAGTTTTCCTGATTCGGAGCTTTGAGTTTTTCGGTCGAATCCAGTACCCGTTTTACTTTTAAGGACACATTGGCGCTGAGAAAAATCCAATATAAATTATCGGCACGGTATTTCAGCAACTGTTCAAAATGACCGCGGACACGGGACTGCATCTCTCTGAAGGTGGGGTTCCCCTCAAGGATTTCCTTAATCATTTTATCTTTACGGCGCTGATTTTGCTCCTGCCTTTCTTTCAGCTCTGCCAGCTCGCTATATGTATACTTGGGAATATCCATATTTAATTTAAAAAACAACCAAGAGCTTATTTAACCACCTTTTAGCTTTCTTGTCAACGCCTTTACTGACAAGCTGAATGGAGCGGCCCCTGACCGCTGGAAAGGCCTAAAATGCTTGATTAAACAACAAAATTGAGGATTCTGTTGGGTATGTAGATATGCTTTTTATAACCGTCAGCGAGGTATTTGCCGATGGCCGGATCTTCCTGGGCAATTTTCAGAACCTCCGCTTCGGCGGCATCACGCGGTATCTGAATCACCCCGCGCAATTTACCGTTCACCTGCACCGAGAGCGTGACATCCTCCTGAAGCAGCAGGGACTGGTCATATTCGGGCCAGGACTGTTCATGGATGGAATCGCCATATCCGAGTTTTTGCCACAATTCCTGGGCAGTAAAGGAGGCAAGAGGGGACAGAATCAGAAGAAATTTCTCGAAATAGTCGCGGGGGATGGCGTTGTGGTTGGCAAATTCATTGACCAAAATCATCAACTGGGAAACGGCCGTATTAAACTTGAAATCACGGATATCATCACCGACTTTTTTGATGGATCGGTGAAGTTCGAAGGTGAGCTTTTGATGGCGGGCATCCAGTTCAACTTTGTCACTGACCCGGTCGGCCAGGGCCAAAATCTTGTCCAGAAAGCGGCGTACCCCGACGATGCTCTTGGTGTTCCAGGGCTTGGACTCATTGAAAACGCCCATGAACATTTCGTAGAGACGGAGACTGTCCGCGCCGAACTGTTTAACCACGTCGTCGGGATTGATGACGTTGCCTTTGGACTTGCTCATCTTGGTATTGTCTTCGGCCAGGATGGTGCCGGGATGGCGGAGCTTGAGGAAAGGTTCGTTGAAATCGATGTAACCGTATTTTTGGAGAACTTTGGTGAAGAAGCGGGCGTAGAGGAGATGGAGTACGGAATGCTCGGCGCCGCCGATGTAGATATCCACGGGCAGGCCGGCTTCGATGGCCGCGCGGGAAGCGAATTCACGGTCATTGTGCGGATCGAGGAAGCGGAAGAAGTACCAGGAGGAGCAGGCAAAGGTGTCCATAGTGTCACTTTCGCGGCGGGCGGCGGCGCCACAAGTCGGACATTTGACGTCATGAAAGGTTTTGGAATGGACCAGCGGGGATTCGCCGGTGGGTTTGAAGTCAACATCTGTCGGCAGCAAAACCGGCAGCTCTAGTTCGGGAACCGGCACGGTGCCGCATTTATCACAATAAATAATCGGGATGGGGGCGCCCCAGTAACGCTGACGTGAAATCAGCCAGTCGCGCAGGCGGTAGTTGATATGCATTTTGCCATGACCGCCTTTTTCCAGCCATTTGATCATTTCGGTTTTGGCTTCGTCAGACTGCAGTCCGTTTAGAAAATGAGAATTAACCATGACGCCGTTTTCCGTGTAGGCCTCTTTCTGGATATTTCCGCCGCTAACCACTTCGATCATCTCAAGTTTGTATTTTTTGCAAAAATCATAGTCGCGTTCATCGTGTGCCGGCACGGCCATCACTGCGCCGGTTCCATAGGTGGAAAGCACATAATCGGCCACAAAGATTTTTATTTCATTGCCGTTGACCGGATTAATGGCGGTGAGTCCCTGGATTTCCACGCCGGTTTTTTCCTTGTTCAAATCGGTTCTTTCCAGCTCGGTTTTGGATTGTGCTTCTTTGGCGTAAGCCTTGATTTCGGCAATATTTTCAATCTGTCCGGCATATTTTTGCAAAATCGGATGCTCGGGATTGATGGCCATATAGGTGCATCCGAATAAAGTATCGGGACGGGTGGTGAATACTTCCAATTCTGAAAGTATGGATTTTTTGTCTTTGACCGGGAAGGTGACCATTGACCCCTCACTGCGGCCGATCCAGTTGATCTGTGCCGATTTGGTGGAGTCCGGCCAGTCCAGATCCGACAGTCCGCTTAAAAGACCTTTGATGGTGCGGCCTTCATATTTCTGATCCTCGATAAAATCGGTAATGCGGAAAAACCACTGTTCCAGGTCTTTCTGGACAACCTGATTGCCGCATCGTTCACAGACGCCTCCTTCGGCCTGTTCATTGGCCAGCACAGTCATGCAATGGTCGCACCAGTTGACTTTGGCCTTCTTTTTGTAGGCCAGTCCGTTTTTATAAAAAAGCAGGAAAAACCATTGTGTCCATTTATAATATTCAGGTTTGCTGGTCTGTATTTCACGCTCCCAATCATAAGAAAGCCCGACACGGTTCATCTGCTGTTTAAAATTGGCAATGGCGGTGTCGGTGGTCTGGCTGGGATGAACACCGGTCTTGATGGCATAGTTTTCGGCGGGCAGTCCAAAAGCGTCCCAACCCATGGGGTGTATTACATCAAAGCCCTTCATCCGCATCAGCCGGCTGACAATGTCGGAGGCGGTATATCCTTCCACGTGCCCCACGTGCAGGCCGGAGCCGGAGGGATAGGGGAACATGTCCAGACAATAAAATTTCTTTTTGATGGCAGACATACTGTTGGCTATTAATGATTGCGGCGGTTTTCGTACGCAGGGAATCATATTATAGATGTGGAAAACTGTAAACGAATGTTCGCCACGAAAATAATTTGGTGATAGAATTGCCGCGCTTTATTTACGAATCGCATTAATGGCACTGACAGCATCCTCCTCAACCGGTCATTCGGGGTCAGGTTTTGCCCCCAAAGCGGGGCAGCCGCATGTTGCCCGGAAAATACTGATGAATACCGCTTCCCAGGTGGCGGCCAAAATAATAATCGGTCTTTTTTCGGTTTTTATTCTGAAAATGCTGACGACCTATCTGGGTAAACAGGGATATGGAATTTACAAGTCGATCTACGAATATCTGGCCCTGTTCGCCATCGTGGCGGATATGGGACTGTACACGATCGGCGTCCGGGAAATGAGCAAGGATCCCAAGCGTGAGGAGATGGTGCTGGGAAATATGATGATGGCCAGGACAATCGTAATTGTGCTGATTTCCGTAGTTGCCTTTGCCGTGGCGTTTTTGATTGATGAATATAAGGGGTCAATCGCACCCTATGCCGTGGCCCTGGCGGCGGTTGGTTCGGTCTTTGCAATACTGACCGGAACAGTCTCGACCGCCCTGCAGGTGCATCTGCAAATGGAAAAAAATTCGCTGGGTTCGGTGGTGGGGAAACTGGTCTCGCTGGCCTATATGGCAGTGGTAATATATTTCTTTTTTCCCCATGATTGTGCTCCGCAGACAGTACAATTTCTGGTCAACGACGGCAGTGCCTGCGCCGTATCGGACGGGGCTTTTATCCAGTTGGTACTGGCCGGTCTGGTCGGCAACATTGCCATGTATATTGTGACGGCCTATTTTGCCAGAAAACTGGTAAAAATCCGTTACCGTTTTGATCTGTGGTTCTGGAAAGAAGTGCTTTGGAAAGCCCTGCCTTATGGGATAGCCCTGATCCTGAATCAGATTTATTTCCGGATCGGTTCGGTGATGCTTTTGAACATGCCGGGTTTTGGCGCCACCTATGTGGCTACTTATTCCGCTCCTTCCACCATGCTGGAAGCGGCGGGGATAGTACCGCTTTATTTCATGAATGCCATTCTGCCCTTTCTGACCCGCGCCCTACATGCCAAGGACGGATCTCATAAACCGATTATCCAAACCTGTTTTGATTTTCTGATGATGAGCGCCCTGCCAATAGTGACAGGAACTTTTATTCTGGCCTATCAGTTTATCTATCTGATTTCCACCCCGGAATTTTTGACCAACTGGAGCGCCGGCTATGTCGGTTCGGACATTGTCCTGCAGATATTGATCATCGCCCTGCTGTTCAGTTTCCTAAACGGGCTTTTCGGCTATGTACTGGTTGCTTCCGAACATCAGGATAAATTACTGATACGCAATATCATCGGAGCGGCTTTAACCGTATTGCTTTCCTGGTGGTGGATACCCCAGTGGGGAGTACGCGGCGCGGCGTTTGCCAACATCATTACCGAATTTTATATTTTTGTGGCCACCTATATTTTGGCGCGCCGCTATGTACAATTCCAAATCAAACTGGGACGATTTTTCAAAATGCTGCTGGCCACGGGGTTGATGGCCGCAGTGGTTTATTATGCCAAAGAGCCGACTTATTATCTGTGGGGAATGCAGAATAAAAATTTCATCTTACTGATTCCGCTGGGCGGAATAGTTTATTTTGCCGTGCTGATTCTGACAGGAGCTCTGACCAAGGAAATGATGATGCTGGTGATCAAGAAAAAAATGCCGGTAACCGGTGACGGGGCGAAAGCCAATCTGGAAACGGTGGCCAAGGCCGGCGCCGCCAATGAAAATGTTGTTGAAGCCAGCAGTGCGGAAATTAACGATAGTGGAAATCCTTAAGCTTCCGGCTGGGAAATATTTTAGAATCAACGGATATTGAAAATCACCGACCCTGCCCGGCCGGTGATTATTTTCCCCCTGTCGAAGATTTTCTGGTTGGCAGACCAGACGCTCACGAAGAGCAAAAGGATTGGTACAAAGGCCGGGCCGACTGCGGGTGACTAGGCGGGCTGGTTGTCGAACTGCGACGAAGCAGTCTCGGGGTCAGGTGCAGCGAAGGCCTCCTGGGCCGGGACGTCATCGGTGGCGGTTTCCTGGAACTCCACCTTGATGGTGAAGAGGTCTCCCACCCCGATCTGGTCGCCGCTGTGCAGGTTGCGCTTGCCCGGCACCGGCTCGCCGTTAACGAATGTCGGCAGCTCGGTAGCCAGATCGATCAGGCAGATCCTCCCGCAGCTCTGTTCGATCACGGAGTGGATGCCGGGAATGAAAGTGTCCTTGACTTGGAGCGGGACGACGTTATCTCCGGGAGTCCGGCCGATCTTGATGACCTTGTTGGAGAGGGTGTGCTTCCCGACCAGCGCGCCGGACCTGTAGACGTTGAAGGTGATGGGAATCCCCGGCTTCTCCGCCTGCTTCTTGTAGTCGAGGTATTCCTGCAGACGCGAAATCAACTCGGGAAGGAGGTGATTGAACGTAATGGGGATTCCAGCTTCTTCCACCCGTTCCCGCTGCTCGCCGAGTTCCAAAAGTGTCTTCAGCAGAATTGTGGGGTGGTACCCGACCACTTCTTCCTGGATCTGGTCGAGACATTCGGCCATGCCCTTCTTGATCAGGTTGCGCAGGTAGTCCTCCAGTTTTTGCTGAACGGCTGAACGGAACCCTGACTCGGCCAGGGAGCGATCAAAATCGAAGAACACCAGGGCGTCCTCGCTCTGTGCCTTGATGATGGCCAGGAGCCCCTTCTGAGAGTTGACGGGTCGCATCCTGACCTGAAGGCTGTGAACGAGACCGGGAGAATCACACTGGCTGAGCTGGATGGCTTTGAGCTCCGTCTGAATCTGAAGTCCCCCCACCTCCCAGGCACAGGCGACGCAACCGCGCGCAGCTTCCCAGCGTTCCATGGTCTCCGTGAACGCTCTTCGCAGCCGGCGCACGCCGCGCTTGAGGAAGGTGCAGTTGATGAGCTGGAAGCAGGGCTCGTACCCAACATTCGTAGCGCACGCCGTGATGGTGAGAGTGGCGGGCAGCTCGTCGTTGGTGACCTGCAGCGAACGCAGAATCAGCGACTCGAAGAGGTTCTCGACTTCCCCGTTTTTCAGAGGCAGCGAGACGCTCCATGCCCACCGGCCTGTCTTCTCCGCAACCTTGTTGCGCTGGAGTTTGATCTGAACCGGCGACGTGTTTTCGTCGCCGAAGATCGCGGCCAGCAGTCCAGCGACAGTCAGAGAGTTGATCACATTGATCTGCTTCATTGACTTGTACCAATCCTTAACCGACAGAGAGTGAACTCTCGCCGGTTCACGCAGCACTCCGGTTGACTACAAGTGCCCAAACTTGCCACTTCGTAGTTCTTCCGGGGAGTTATCTCTGGTTAACGGCAGAGAGCCCTCTCCTGATTACGGTTAAAAATTGTTCTAAAAATCAAATATCAGCCTTTTAAGGCAAGGCGGGAATATACTCCCAACACAAACTCCTACACAAGTCTATTTTTCTTGGCACGACAACACTCCTGTGTTAATCTGGCGGCAGCTTATTTCTTAGGTTATAAAGTATGATTTAGTTGCACAACAAAGTGGCTTTTTTGGCCGGTCGGCAATGGCTGCCCCCATTGCTTTACCCCTCATGGAGCGATCAGACCTGGTATCTATTAACCAATTTTGAACATGCAAACTACATCGTATCTGAAAAATTATTTGAAAGACCGTTCACCCGCCGACGCCAGAAGTGAAGCGGTGTCTTTTTATTCTTCCCTGGACACTGTGACAGCCGTCAATCCGCTGATTGCCGAGGCGATTTTGAAAGAACTGGCGGATCAAAGATCCAATCTGAAACTGATTGCCTCGGAAAATTATTCCAATCTGGCCGTACAACAGGCCATGGGTAATTTGATGACAGATAAATATGCCGAAGGTATTTCCGGTGCACGTTTCTATGCCGGCTGCGAGAATGTTGATACTATTGAAAGAGAAGCGGTTAAGCTGGCCACTGAATTATTCGGGGCAGAGCATGCCTATGTACAGCCCCATTCCGGTGCGGATGCCAACATGGTCGCCTTTACGGCAATTTTGGCCGCCAAAGTGCATCGAGGTTTTTTGGACGAGGTGAGTGCCATGCTGACCAAACAGGGCAAAGGTGCGGAAATGGCCCCCAAGGATATACGCGGGCTGGTGGCCAAGGATTGGGATACTCTGCGGGAAAAGACGCTGCATCAGAAAATGATGGCTCTGGATATCGGTTCGGGCGGACATCTGACCCATGGCTACCGCATGAATATTTCCTCCTGGCTGTTTGAAATTCACCAATACTCGGTATCAAAGGAAACCGGAGTGCTGGATTATGATGTGATCGAAAAAATGGCGCTGGAAGTAAAACCACTGATTCTGCTGGCCGGTTTTTCCGCCTATCCGCGCAAGATCGATTTTGCCAGAATGAGGAAAATCGCCGATATGGTAGGCGCCGTACTGATGGTGGACATGGCACATTTTGCCGGGCTGGTGGCCGGGAAAGTTTTTCAGGGCGAATTTGATCCGATTCCCTATGCGGATATTGTGACCTCGACTACCCACAAGACATTGCGCGGGCCGCGCGGCGGTATAGTACTCTGCAAAAAGTGGCTGTCCGAATATGTGGATAAAGGGTGCCCGACCATGCTGGGCGGCCCGCTGCCGCAGATGATGGCGGCCAAGGCCGTGGCCTTCAAACTGGCTCTCCAGCCGGAATTCCGCCGGTACGCACAGCAGATAGTTGAAAATTCCCAAGCCTTGGCCGCCGAGTGTATGACACTGGGCATGAAAGTATTAACGGGTGGCACGGACAATCATCTTCTCCAAATCAATGTCTTTGAGAGTTTCGGACTGACCGGCCGCCAGGCCGAAGACGCCCTGCGCGAATGCGGTTTGACAATGAACCGCAATGCCATTCCCTTTGACCCGAAAGGTGTCTGGTATACCAGCGGACTGCGACTGGGAACACCGGCTCTGACCACTCTGGGCATGGGAACAAAAGAAATGAAAGAAATTGCCGGAATGATACAGGCTGTCCTGTCTGCTACCAAGGCCTTACCGGGTCCCGACGGTAAACCGACCCTTTCCAAATACCATCTGGATAATAATCTGAAGACTTCCATTAAAAATCAGGTTAAAATCCTCCTGGAAAAATTTAGACTTTATCCCGAATTAGACTGATGTTTGATGTTCACGACATATTGACGGTAGTCACACTGGCCCTGTTGGAAGGAATTCTGTCGGTGGACAATGCCCTGGTGTTGGCGATTCTGGTGCGTCCGCTGCCGGAAAACACCAGAAAAAAAGCCCTGCGTTATGGTATCTGGGGAGCTTTTATTTTCCGTTTTATCGCCCTGATTTTTGCGACTTACCTGATTAAATTCACGGTGTTCAAGCTGCTGGGCGGCGCATATCTGATTTATCTGGCCATCAAGCACATGTTTTTTGGGATCGGGGTAGAAAAAGAGGTTAAAACCTACTCCACCGCCAAAGCTTTCTGGGGCGTGGTGCTGGCCGTGGAACTGACAGACATTGTATTCTCGATCGACAGCATTACCACCGCCGTGGCTTTCAGCGATAAGTTGTGGGTGTTGTGGTTTGGCGGAATAATGGGAATTATTTTGATGAGATATCTTTCTGGATACTTTGTAAAAGCCATTGAGAGATTTCCGAAACTGGAGGATCTGGCTTATCAACTGGTGTTTTTTGTGGGCGTCAAACTGTCCTTTGAAACACTGGGCGTGGAAATCGAAAGATCGGTGTTCTGGATGATGATGGCAGTGATATTCACCATCGGAATGTCTTTGATCGTGCGCGAAGACAAAATGCACAAACACTCCAAACGGCAGGCCGATGAAATTATCCGGATGCTTAAAGCCGGGGAAATCAGCGTCGGGGAAGCTCTGGAAAAGTACAGCGAAGACGGACGGGTGCTCAGTTATTTATATAGAGAGGGTTTTCTGAAAGGGGTGCAAAGCGAATAACGGGCAGGACGAAGTGCCCCGCGCGAGTCAGCTTGGACTGCGAGCGCGGAGCAATCGGTGAAAGGATGCGGCTAGAGGAAGTATATCTCGATCTCCTCCGAATTCTCCTGGTAGACAGTTCGATGTCCGAACAGGAGGTTGAATGCCATCGCCGGAAGGTAGCTCAGGGCGGCAAGCCGCCAGAAATGATACCACCTTTTGTTGATGACGATGGAGTGATCGCCTACTTCGACGCCCATGACGGCCCTTGAGAAGATTTTCCCCATCTGTTTATTGCCTTTTTTCCTTTCTTATCAGTCGTACAGCCGACCGACATTGTCTTAGTCAGCTTTGGACACGTTTGCATTATAACAACTTTTTTACTTTTGTCCAGTTAGCTCCAAATCCCCTCCACCAAGCCGGAAACTCCGTTCGAGAAGGGGCTTTTGGACAACACTCCTTGTGTTTTTGTAAATATTATGTAAGAATGTTTTACTAGTTTCGTGGTATAATGAAATTAGTTGAAGTAAAGTTCCTTCAAAATACATAATAAATAATAAATAGAACTAAATTACGATATGGACGATCTCAGAAAAGAGGAGAAAGGCAAGAAGCTAGATATTCTCGACCAGTGGTTAAAGCAAACTTTAAACATAGGAAAGACAGAAGCACCAGCGACACAGTCAACTCCCGAACAAAAGACAGGGTTTTTTAAGGATAGCCGCCCTGAACAAAGAAAAGGCAATCAAAACCAACCAAGGCAGCAGAACAACCCCCACCAACGGCAGAACAATCCGGCGATGCAGCGGAATTTCGGCGGCCAGAACAATCAGACCCACAATAATCAGCCGGGCGGGCAAAAACCGCCTCAGAGACCTCCTCAAA
Source organism: Candidatus Altimarinota bacterium (assembly GCA_963677745.1). GTDB lineage: Bacteria > Patescibacteriota > Gracilibacteria > UBA1369 > UBA1369 > UBA1369. The sequence goes on along the minus strand of OY782391.1, from coordinate 788,166 downwards.
AAGGTCCCGGTGGTGGTGGAAATCAGCCAGGCGCAGGAAAAAAACGCAAGGGCGGCTTCAAAAATGCCTTTCAGGGTAATTTCAACCAGCGGCACAAGTTTCAGAGTGCTCTTAGGCGGGCAAGCGAAGCGCAGCCTGCCCAACAAACGTATGATCCCCGGGGGAAACTCCGCATCATACCGATAGGCGGTCTGGATGAAGTCGGCAAGAACACCATGATCTTCGAATACGAAGACGCAATATTCCTGGTGGATCTGGGTTTTCAATTCCCCGAAGCAGACATGCTGGGGGTGGACTATGTGATTCCCGATATTAATTATCTGAAAGATAAGATTAATAAAATCAAAGGAATAGTAGTAACTCACGGACATCTGGATCATATTGGAGGAATCCCTTATCTGCTCAATAAACTGGGCAATCCGCCCATTTATACCGGCAAATTGACGATGGGACTGATTTCCAAACAACTGGAGGAACACGGATTGATGCAAAGCGCCAATCTAAAAGTGGTCGATTTTAAATCCGACGTGCTTTATTTCGGAAAAATGAAAGTTTCATTCTTCCGCGTTACCCATTCCATACCCGATGCCTCCGGCCTCTTGATTGAGACTCCGGCAGGTTCGGTGGTACATACTGGCGACTTTAAGATCGACCTGAGTCCCGCGGGGGCACAAATGCCTCCGGAATTTTCCAAAATAGCCGCGCTGGGCGAGCGTAATATTACCGCTCTGTTCAGTGATTCCACCAATGCCACCAGACCCGGCTATACAATGTCCGAAAAGAAAATCGGCCAGACCTTGGAAACTATAATCAAGGAGGCCAAAGGAAGAGTAATCATCGCTTCTTTTTCATCGCAAATCGGCCGCATACAGCAGATTATCGACGCAGCTATCCTCCATAACAGGAAAATCTTCCTGAGCGGCAGGAGCCTGATTGATAACTGCGTGATGGCGGCTGAACTGGGATATCTCAAATATCCCCAGGGACTGATCATGGACATTAAAAAGTCCAAGAAACATCCCGGTGACAATTCGATTATTCTGACTACCGGATCGCAGGGTGAACCCGTGGCCGCCTTGAGCCGTATGGCTCTGGACGAACATGCCCAGGTGAAAGTCGGAAAAGGTGATACCGTTGTACTTAGCTCTACACCGATTCCCGGCAATGAAATGGCCGTGGTGCGGGTGACCAACAACCTGGTCAGACTGGGAGCCAAGGTGATCAATAACAATATTATGGATGTGCATGCTTCCGGGCATGGACACCAGGAAGACCTGAAACTGATGTTCAGTCTGGTCAAACCCAAATACTTCGTGCCGATACACGGCGAGTTTTTCATGAGAAAAGCCCATGCCGAATTGATGACGCATGAACTGGGCCATCCGGAAAATCGGGCCATCATGGTGGAAAACGGTGACGTGCTGGAAATGTGCAACGGCGAACTCAAAGTAACCGGTGAAAAAGTTAAGACCAATTATATTCTGGTTGATGGTATGGGCGGTGGAGACATCGGTTCGCAGGTTATGATGGACAGGCAGATCCTGGCCGAGAACGGCGTAATCATACTGACTCTTCCCATTGATAAAAACACCCGGGCGGTACGCGGAGAAATTCGCGTGGAAACCCGCGGCTTTATCTATATGGAGGAATCACGTGAAATCATCAACGGCATTTGCCGCCGAGCAGCCGAATCCTATACCGAATTCGTGAAATCCAATCCCGGATTCAATTATGAAGAGGCCAAACTGCATATACGCGAGAGCGTGGATCAGTTTGTGGTCAGCAAGATTGACCGCCAGCCGCTGATCATACCGATATTGATTGATTAGTGCAGATAAGCGGCAGGGGGAATTTCCCCCCTGCCGCTTTTGGTATTATCAACTTAACCGGGGGGGTCAGCGGCTGCGATTGGGATTGGGGTACGAAACTGAATTTGAATGGAAATGATCAAGTGGCGGCGGATGTTACGCCACTGCGCTGGGACTGCCGGAGGAGGGGCGACTACCCGTACCGGATCCACCGGTTCCGCCATTATTGCGGTAGGCTCTTTCCAGGGCCGCCATGTATTGGCTGTGTTTGGGAGTACCTACTTTCGCGCCGTTATAAACGTTGGCAAAAGCACTGAAATCTTTGTTGCGGGCGGCCCTGAGATGAGCGGGGCTGCCTTCGATAATTTTAAACATGCCCTTCACTTGGGCGGCTTCTCCACCACCGGAAGCACTGAAGGCCTTATACATGGCCTCGGCGGTCGGATAGCCGGCTGACTTTGAATACTCACCCATAATCTGTCCCAGGCCCATACTGACCGACTGATAGGCAGCCTCGGGATCGATGGAAATTGCTTTGGCCAGACAGGCCTGCTCGGCGGCCTGTCCTCCTTCACAGGAGATTCCGTCGACTTTTCTGTCACTGTAACCGTTGGCTGTGGCATGACGTTCGTTGACGCCTTTTTTGGCCAGTAATCTGTTGAAATATCCGGGTTCAAAACGGATGGTGGGATTGCCGTCTTTTTGTATTCCTTCCTTGCCCGCCTCGACGGTGACGATGGCCAGCGCAAAAGGCGGCTCGATACCAAGTCTGGCTGCTTCGGCGTTGACTACTTCACGCCAGCTTTTTCCGCTTTCAGGAGAACTTTCTGATGTGCCCGAAGGTGACGCTGCAGGCGTTGAGGAGGGTGTGGAGGAAGCTGATGCTGTAGCTGTGCCCGTGTCTTTCCCGCCAAAAAATTTACTTAACCAGTCAGGCATCTTTCCGCCAAACATTCCTGCAAGAAAAGTTTTGAAAAATTCTTTGATTTTCCCCCCAAAGCCTTCTTCTGCCGCCGGAGGAGGGGGAACCGGAGGTGCTTCCGTGCCGGAGGTGGGGGTTGACGCCCCCGGTGTCGCAGCAGGGGAGCTGGTGGGAGTCGTGGTGGGATTTGATGATGGAGCGGATGAAGGTGCGGCACTTGGTGCTGCTGAGGGGGCGGCGGTTGGTGCAGCTGATGGTGTTGGTGCGGCGGCAGGAGCAGCGCTGGGAGCTGCTGATGGGGCCGGCGTTGTACCGGGAGCGGGCGCAGGAGTTGCCGGTGCGGTCGCCGCAGGAGCCGGGGCAGCCTGAGGGGCGGCTTCCGGGCTCGTCGAAGGAGCAGGGACGGTCTCAGAAGTTGAAGGTGCAGTTGTTGGAGCGGCTGACGCTACGGGTGCAGGGGTAAATATACCTTCACGTGCTTTGGCGGCACTATCTTTTACAGCATCACGTCCAGCCTCACGTCTTTCAGTAGCAGCCTCAACATGCTGTCTTTTCCATTCTTCTTCGGCCTTTTTCTGTTGTTCCTCAAATCTCTTGGCGGCTTCTACAGCCTCCACTCTGGCCTGATCACCGGCCTTGACCGGGGAATCCATTGATGGGTTACCGTCACCTGGTGCCATAAGATACAGTTAAATCTTTTTATTTTAGCATGTTTTTCAGTATATTTAAATGTTTTTCAGGCCTCTTTGAACCGTATTGGATCAAATTTTTGTTTTTTGTCTTCTGTTTTGTAATACATTTAGGCGAAGAAATGTTATATTTGACGAGAAATAATTTTATTAAATAATTAAATGTCCATGAACTCGAAAAAGCTGCTTGCTCTTTTGCTGTCCGGATTACTGGCCTTGACCATGCTGTCCGCCTGTACCGTAGGAGAAGAAAATAAACCCGATACCAAGACCGAATCGACACAAACTCAAACCGGAGAGAACAAAGAAGAGACTTCCACGAAAACCGAAACCGCCGAGAATGAGGTGGTTACTCCGGTGGTGAAAGACGATCAGGTGGACTTTTCCAGTCCGAAAAAACTGGATACGTTAAAGGTGCTGGGAGACAATCTGAAAGAAATGAATAAAATTCTGGGAGAATCGGCGACCACCGACATCAATACCGGAAAAAACGGCGATGAAAATACTTATGTAAAAACGATGCTGGCTTTCTATGAAGTCGGGACGTTAAAAGCCGATCCATATCAGGGCCAAAAGCTGCTGGTGATGATCGAGGGCTGTGAAGGCCCCTGTTTTTCCGATCAAATTTCCAGATTTGCCTGGGATGAACAAAGCGGCAAGTTAACCTATCTGACCAATCACAGTTATAGTGATTATATTCCGGAATTTCTCAATCCTGTTTTGAAAAACTCCGACAAGGAACTCACGCTCAAGGCCTTAATTCTGCCCAACAGCATCATGCTGCCGGATGGCAGCAATTCAGTGCAGCTGGTCAGCAAAGACGTGGATTTCCGGTCCGGTATGACCAGAGAAAATGGCAATGAGGATGGAACTGTGTTTGTCGATCTGGGAAAAGTCGCCTTCACCGACCCGAAAGTCGGACCGGTTTATCTGTCGGCTCTCGAAATGACCGGCTGTGTGTTTGTAATCGGACCGGACAGTGTAATTTCCACCTATAAATTTGATCCCGATCTGGTCGGGGATAAGGCCGGGGATACGGTTAAATGGAATGACGGTACAGGATCCGGGTGGTTTGGAGTCGGATATGATTATATGACCGGGGGCTGCGGAATCGGCAATTCCTGTTATAACGTGGAAAATACCGATGCCAGCCAGCTGGTGGAAGTCGGACAGACTCAGAAAGGGACAAAAATATTTGTGGCAAAAAACAATCAGCGGATTGAGGATAAAACCGACCTGGACGGTCTGGTGGATAAAGATCAGCCACAGTGGGCTCTGAACTACTACTACAATCTGTACGTGGATATGCAGCAATATCTGCCGGATGATTCCCGGGCAGCAAAAGTAAAAACTTATGAGGAATTTTTGGCCGAAAAACCAATTGTTTACTGGCAGGATCCGTTTGGAAGATATTCCGGAATAATCGCCACCGAATTCAAGGCTCCGGCCGAATGCGGCAAGCCGGTAATTTACCTCTATCCGGAAAAGACCTCCTCAGTCAGCGTAAAAGTGGGAATCGATGAATTTACCGTCACCGAGCCCGCCTATGGAAACGGCTGGAATGTAATGGCCGAACCCAATGGGGATCTGACCAATCTGGCAGACGGAAAACAGTATGAATATCTGTTCTGGGAAGGCAAAAGTGCTAAACAACTGAGTATGAACAGCGGATCGGTGGTGGCCAAGGCCGACCTTGAGGGATTTCTGAAGGACAGTCTGACCAAATTGGGACTGAATGAAAAAGAGTCAGCCGAGTTCAGGGAATTCTGGGTACCCAAAATGATGGCAACCTCAGAACCATATGTACTGGTAAGTTTTGTTGGAGCGACCGAATTCAATAAAATTGCCCCTCTGACCATTGAACCAAAACCCGATACGGTAATCCGCGTATTCATGTACTATCAACCGCTCTGGCAGAAAATTGAGATGCCGGCACAGACCTTCACGGCACTACCCAGAAAAGGATTTACGGTCGTGGAATGGGGAGGCACTTCATCCGACGGATGGCAAATAAGATAAATTCATTTGGGGAAATCATCAGAACCAGGGGTGCCGCGACGGCGCTCCTGGTTTGTTGTCTACTGCTGTCTACAGGGTGTCAACAGCTGTCTAGTCCCGTGTCCACTACGGAGACAAAATTTCCCCAGGGCGACGGGGTTACGGTCGCCAAAGTGAAAGGGATGATACTGCCCCACCATCTGCTGGTGTCCGCTTATATAGATAAGTTTTACACGGAAATCGCGCGGGAAAATTCTTACGACAGAGTGGTTATTTTGTCACCCAATCATTTCGGATACGGATTCAATTATGTGCAGACAACCGATCAGGTCGAGGGCGTCAAAGGAGCGGAGGGAGTGGCACTCGACCGGCAATCGATAAAATTATTGGATGAAAGTGACCTGGCAGCAATAGAACCAAAAGATTTTGGCCAAGAACACGGCATTTATGTCCATTATCCTTTTGTGAAAAAATATTTTCCGGAAGCGAAGATAGTCCCCATCACCGTAAAAAATAATACTTCCTGTATCAAATTGGATGAGCTGGCGGCCAAACTGGAGGAATTGGACCAACTGTCGGGGGGGAAAACGCTTTTTCTGGCCAGTCTGGATTTTACCCATTACAGCGCCGAAAGTTTGGCCGCCCAAAATGATTGGCGCACCATTAAATGGCTGGAAACCCCTCCCGCCTCCGCCGACCTTTGTGAGTCTTCCAAAATGGTTTCCGCCAGTCTGGACACGGAAACCCCTGATGCCGTGGCAATAGATTCGGCCCCGGTGATTTATCTGATGACGAAATTGATGAAAGATTCCGGGAGCGGGAATTTCCAGTTGTGGGCGCGAACCTCCAGCTGTTCCATGATCAAATCCCTGCCCGGCAAGGACAATACCAGTCATATTTTCGGCTATTATCCACAGAACTAATCGTCAAAGCCATCCTCCCCGAGTTCCCCCAGGTACCCATCCTCATCTGCGGACGGTGGCCCGAACATATCATCGAGCTGCTTTTCTTCATATTCAAATTCCTTTTTCTTTTTCAGCAGGGCGACGATATCCGCTTCGCGCGCTTTGACTTTCAATTGCTGATGAATGACTTTGGCTTTCTTCTTACCGTCGGGCTCATGCCAATTGTCAAAGGCTTCCCGACAGAGAGCGGTCATTTCATCAATCTTGGTCAGATAGGTCTCAAAAATAAACCCGGATCGAGAAGTGGTGGGGATATCATTAATTTCTTTCTTGAGCAAGACCAGGTCTCTTATCATATAGACGAAAGTCGGCAATTTTTTCTGGGTCAGATGCTGGTCATAAAGCTGCTCCCAACTTTCCCAGAATTTTTTCAGACGCAGGGAAATTTTTAATTCAGCAAGGTCGGTTTTAAGATCACTGACAGCCGTTTCCTCATTATCCACGGTTTCTATTGCCTGGTTGAGATCTTCCTGAATCAGATCCACAAAACTGCGGTATGGCTCAAGCCAGGCCTTTCTTTCTGCCGGAAACTCAACAAAACGTTCCAGCCATTCGTTGAGACGGGAAACAACTCCCTCCCTCTGGGCAGGACTCATTTTTTTGTGGTCAAGCGGGCTGGAGCCACGGAAGTGGCGGTCCAGATAAGCCTCCAATTGATTGAAGGGAATATTCTGGTGCTCGGCCAATTCTTCTTCCAGAATCTGCCGGTCATTGGCGGTATAACGTGAAATGCGGGGCAGGGAATGAGCTTTTCTGGTTTTCAATTTGCGCAGGGCTTTTTCCAGCTGCGATCTCTTGGCGCCGGGATTCAGTTTGACTGTAACAATAGTCTCCGGTGGCTTTCCATTTCTTTTGATAACTCTGGTATAGGTTGTTTCCAAAGTCATAGCTTTTTCCAGCAAATCCCTGGCTTCCTTTTTGTCCGGATTACGAACGTTTTTGAGGGCGTCGAAAGCTTGAAAAAGAGTGTTTTTGGCTTCGGCCAGCTTTTCGTTGTCCTTAACCTGTTCCCATTTACCTTTTTGCAGCTGCTTATCGACATCAAGAATTCTCCTGATTACCCCGGCTATCTTACCGGTTTCTGACAAAGAGCCGGTGCGGGTATGTTCCCGGGCGCGGATAGCATCCTTTAAACGGGCTACATTATAGCTGTCTTTGCCTGATGACGTGGTTGTACTAAGGACATTACCTTCAACGTTGCCATATAGACGCCAACGACCAAATTTGTCATGGGGATCACCCTTGCCAATAGGATTTAAGGCGGAGAGCTCTGTTTTGAGCCGGGGGGGCAGAGTACTGAAGTATTCGATTTTTTCCAGTCTGGATGTGCGTTTTTTCCCGGTCCAGGGGAGACTGATCCCCAAACCCTCCACTTGGCGATCGGTCAGTCCGTAAGGGTCGATAATTAAAGAGCCAATCGCTTCCGGGGTAAAAGCTTCCTTTTCATCCGGAATAATCAGCCTGTCGGTTTCATTGGTCATGATCCTCTGTACTCTTTTGGCATGGTTATTGGGGGATGCCTCGAATTGTTGCTTTGTGCAGCTCTGAACCGGCTGGTGAGTGATGTTCGGATACCAGACATTTTCCTGACCCGCTGCAATCAGCCTTCTGTGGTTTTCAACCCGTTCATCTTCGGCCTGCAGGCGTCCGTACATATTATCAATCCAGCGCTGATTAGGCGACATTTGCCAAATTCTGGCGCGTACACTGATGATAAAAGCGGCGATATGGTTTCTGATCCCCTTATTTGAATATGCTTCCAATTTACCGCCCTCTTTATGCAGAAAAAGCCCCAAAACCTGATCGATGGCCCGGCGCGTGGCGGGGGTGATGAGGGTTTCCGGTTTTTTACCGGCGAAAGGTTCGATATATTCGTCCTCCCAGAAGCCGTATTCAGGAACCTGTTTGGCCAAATCAAACATGGTTTCCTCGAATGCCGGGTTGAGGGCTTTGAGGTCAAACTTTCCCAGTTCGGGATAATCGCCGAGGAAATTTTCTTTTAATTGGGGAGGCATAATTGATTGGGTAAATTTCGGCAGACATTGAGCTCTGCCAGGCCAGTATTATCGCATTTTTTAGGAATTTGTCAAAGCTGAAGAACGGGTGTACTGTGAGGCCATGAAAAAGAAGCCTGAAGCGACCAAAATCCCGACTAAAATGAGTGCGGTTTTACATGAACCGTTAGCCAATCTGATGCGTCCCAAGACACTGGAGGAATTTTACGGGCAGGAGGAGCTGGTTGGGCAGGGAAAGACCCTGCAGAAGCTGATCGAATCCGACCAGCTGCATTCGATGATCTTTTATGGCCCGCCGGGGGTGGGGAAGACGACTTTAGCCCAGATTATTGCCGAGAAGACGGCTTCAAGGTTCATTACTGTGAGTGCCGTGACGGCGGGCGTACCTGAATTGCGGACAATTGTGGCCGAAGCAGATGAATACCGCAGGCTGGGTACCGCCACGGTGCTGTTTGTGGATGAAATCCACCGTTTTAATAAATCGCAGCAGGATTTTTTATTGCCTCATACCGAAAGAGGAACGATTACTTTGATTGGCGCAACCACGGAAAATCCGTCTTTTGAGGTTAATTCCGCTTTGCTTTCACGGGCACAGGTATTTGTTTTTAAAGAACTGGACGAGACCGCCCTGGAAAATATCGGTACACGGGCTCTGGGGAAAGCGGCTGAGATGGTTTCGGCAGAGAACGGCGTCCAGGGTGCGAAATTTGAACTGGAAAAGGAAGCAATGGAATTTCTGATCGGCTTTTCCAACGGCGACGCGCGTAATATGTTGAATACCCTGGAGGTTATCCTGAAAGTAGCTGATAAATGGCCGGTGGATGTGGAGCAAATGCGGACGATTTTGCAGAAGAAAAATCTGCGTTATGACAAAAAAGGCGAGGAGCATTACAATATTATTTCCGCTTTGCATAAGAGTATGCGGGACAGCGATCCGGACGGAGCGTTGTATTGGATGATGCGGATGCTGGAGGGTGGAGAAGATCCACTTTATGTAGCCAGACGACTAATCAGATTTGCTTCCGAGGATATCGGTATGGCCGATCCGCACGCTTTACTGGTGGCCGTGGCCGCCAAGGACGCCTGCCATTTTAACGGTATGCCGGAATGCGAAGTCAATCTGGCCCAGGCAGTCGTTCACCTGTCCATGGCGCCGAAGTCGAATGCCCTGTATATGGCCGTGGGATCAATCAAAAAAGCTATCCGTGATACCGGAAATCTGGAAGTTCCGCTGGAAATCCGCAATGCACCGACCAAGCTGATGAAAGAATGGGGTTATGGTAAAGGCTATAAATATGCCCACAATTTTGAGGGGGCGGTAGTGGAACAACAACATTTGCCGGGCAGACTAACCGGCACCAAATTTTATCATCCCACGGACAGAGGGTTGGAAGCGAAAATCAAAGAGAAATTGACAGGCAGGGCGGATTAGTTGGATCGTCTGATTTCCTGACTAAGAGGGCCTTCCACCAGAGGAAAAGGAATTCTGTCTTTGGCATGTGGATCCTTAAATAAACAGGGATAACCGTTATTCAATCCCAAATAAAATTCACCGTCACTGCAAATAAATTTGATTGCAACCAGATGGTCGGGGATGGAAAATTGTTTTTTGTAGAGATAATCATAAGATTCCACAACGTTGCGCAGGGATTGCAGTAAGTTGGGAAAGGTTAAATTATGGCACTCATTTTCCTTATCTTGCATTGCCATCAGCAACTGATAATCCATATGGTATTTGGCCAGCAAATCAACGTCTTCGATAAAAGTCGTACTGAAAGTTACCCGGTCGCGGGTATCCCGCGCGGTGTCGTCAATTGGTGCGGACAAAGGTAAAGCAAGGGGATCGGCGGTGGGTTTAGCTAATTCCGGTAAGGCTTTACCATCTTCTCCCGGCACTTCAGGGCCATCTTTTTTCTCTTGGGACATTGCTAAAACTTTTGGTTAGGGAAGGGAGGTGATTTTGACTTTGATCTCCTCACATGATTTTGACAAGGGCTCGCCGCCGGTGACACAGGAATGGCTGACATGATTTTCGGACGAATAAAGGTAGTCCATCTTTTTGGCAAAATCCGGATCCTGACAGGCGACCTGGCCGAAGCCCACGCTTAATTGCTTGGGAAATCCGGACGACACCAGACAGTTTAATATACCATTACGTTTTTCCAGACAATATTGATCGACGGCCTGCCGATCGGTAAGTTCTCTTTCTCCGGGCAGGGGAATCTGCTGACATTGATAGTCGGGCTGAGAAGTGTTTTCCGCTTTGCAACCGGTGCTGCCGGCAGCACTTAACACCATACCACCAACGGCTATAATTCCTTTTAAATTAGTCATAAGTTTATAATTGTAAATCACAACGGACACTCAATTTAACATCTTTCTCTCCCCCCGTCAACTTCCGGTCTGTTAGATGAATGACAATATAATCAGTGGATAAATTTGAATAAAAAGACACCCGGCGGGTGCGTTTTTATTCTGGTGGGCGGGGAAGTGTACCAAATGCTGCGCATTTGGGTTCCTTTGCTCGCTCAACAATCTGAAAACAAATTTTCAGATTGTGTTTCGCTCGCTGCAGTCAACGAACCTATGGTTCTCATCCTTCCCCAATGAAAAAAATATCTCAGCTTTGCTGAGACTGTTTTTTCATGGTGGGCGGGGAAGGATTCGAACCTTCGTAGACTAGAAGTCAACAGATTTACAGTCTGTCCTCGTTGGCCGCTTGAGTACCCGCCCAGGACTGTCAATGTACCGTAGTTTTCGGCGTGTTAAATATAAGCGGCGGTATTTTTTTTGGCAATAGAATTTACGCAATCCGACATGGCCCGGATCGCCTCTTCCAGTAAGCTGGTGGAAGGAGTAACGGGACTAACGGGATTCGAAAAAGTAAGAAAATCTTACGTTTGCGGATGTCGCACCTGGGAAAAAGGGCGCTGCCGGACTATGCTTATGTGAAGTTTTCTGTGTAGCGGGAGAAGTAGTTGGGAGCAAAAACGGGGGGATTATCAAAAGGCCGGTGCAGATAAGCATTGCCGGCCTGTTGATTATAAACTGGAGCCACTTGTCGGACTCGAACCGACGACCTACTGTTTACAAAACAGTTGCTCTACCAACTGAGCTAAAGTGGCATAAGTAAGCCAATTGTTTAAGTTCTGCTGCCTGCTTTGGCGGGCTTGATGATAGGCGAAAGGGTTGGGCAAGTCAAGCTCGCAAAATTACTTTTTAAATGTTATTTGACTTTTGACAAATAATAACTAAAATGCCGGCGTTGTCTGCTTCTCAACTGGTTGGGAATGCAGGCTGTTTGACCTTTCACAAGGCGGAATAGGATGAATCAAGTCGAATTTTTCCCGGGACAGTGGAATCCCTATCTGGATGACCGGGGAACGCGCAGGTCGCTGAAAGATGCGACACATCTGGTGCTGAAAGCAGAAGGAAGAGTCGCGTTGATTCGCGAAGATCCCGAATGCTGGTTTCAGCCGATGGGATTCTTGTCGGCCACTCGTGGCCAACCGTGGTTCCTCCATAATGCCTGGGAACTGGGAATCCCCATGTTTCTGAGGCATGAGCTGGTGCGAATCATTGTAGAGCTGCTCGACTGGTGCGGCTATCAGGTGGGAGAGACCAACATCTGCAACTCGGCCTCGATCAACCTTCAGGCCCTGATGCTGGTAGGTGAAGACCTGCTGAAGCTGCCGGTCCGTCGCCATCACAAGCCCTCCGTTTGCCCCGATGTTCAGATCGTGGTGAACAGGCGTGACTGTGGCCGGATCATGACGAGCATCCCCACTCCCGGCGGTCCCAAGATCATGGAGACACGATACATCACGTCGCCGTATTACGGGCCTCTCAACGATCTGCAGTGGAATCTCTGGGTCCTGCATATCATGGAGATATTTGCCCTGGCGAACGTGAGATTCACCAGGATGGCCTCGTCAGAGGAAATGGGGGACATCTTCAAGGTGATCTCGACCCGGCCGGACGACATCATCCATCATTCTGACCAGCTGTGAGAGGTTTTGGCCGGTTGCGGGCGCTTTGAGAGCTCCGCGGCCGGCCAACCCACCCCTTTGTTGGAAAATTTTTTATTTTGGTGTAACCTGTCGGCGCGTTAATAATTTTGATTTTTTTGTTATGTCCTTTTTGGAAAAAATTGAGGGAATACAGAAAAATGTGCCTTTATCCCAGTTCACTACTTTTCAGATCGGCGGGCCGGCCGACTATTTTTATGAGGCCCGTGACATTATGACTATTCCAACCGTGATTGAGGGCTGTCGCAAGGACAAACTGCCTTTTATTCTATTGGCCTGGGGCAGTAATGTTGTGTTTTCGGAAAAGGGTTTCCGGGGGCTGGTGATACGCAATCTCGCCCGCAAAATAACGCTCGGCGAGCCGGCTGAGGCAGTCGGCGGGGAAGGCGATGACAATTACCGCCCGGCAGGCCAATTGCTGGAAGCCGACAGCGGAACCCTGCTTTCACAGATCATTCAGTATGCCCTGAAACACAATCTTACCGGTATGCAGAAAATGATGGGAATTCCGGGCTCAATCGGCGGAGCGGTGAGGGGCAATGCGGGTGCTTACGGACTGGAAATCAAACATCTTTTTGAGAAAGCCCTGGTCCTGGATCCGGAAAGCGGAGAAATTAAAGAGGTGGGCCCGGATTATGCCGGATTTTCCTACAGACATTCCAAATTCAAAACCAACAATGAGATTGTCCTGAAAGTCTGGCTGAGACTGATTCCCGGTGATGGCCAGGCCGCTCTGGAAGAAGCTAAAGCAATAATCACTTCACGACTGGGAAAACATCCCCATGGGCCATCGGCAGGATCTTTTTTCAAAAATCCCTGCCGCAATTCGATCGGTGTGGGGCAATCGGCCGGGCAGCTGATCGAACAATCAGGATTTAAAGGCAAACATCTGGGTGGCGCGTATATCAGTGAACAGCACGCCAATTTTTTGATGAGCGACGGAACTGCAACACAACAAGACATTATCAAGTTGAGCCGGGAAATCCAAAAAACAGTATGGGAAAAGTTCCGGATAAAAATGGAAAGGGAAGTGGCATTGGTGGGCGAGCACGGTTTTCTGCATGACGAATTTGCCCCATCCTGAGTTTATGTTGTGTTTTAGGGAGGGGGGTGTAAACTTTTTTGAGGAATGTGAATAATTTGATTAACCTAATTTTGGCTTATGTCCATGCAAAAAGGAGGGGCAGAAGAGATTTCTGGCGGCGACGGTGCAGTGGAGGACAAAGTTGCGGACAGATCTACCTCACAGGAGGAAAAAGCTGATTTGGAATTGATGCAGCTCCTGTTGGTGGCGACACAGGAGAGTACGGACGAATTCGTGCAGGATTGCCGTGAAATTATGATGCTGATAGCCGAAAAAATCAGACAGGGCAGGGTTTCCTCAATTGCAGTTTCGGTGCCCCCTTCGATTGCTCTTTTGCCTGTGCTCAGAATCAACAGGCAGTCCGGTGATCTGGAAATCACCGCCTATTCCCTGGACATTAACTCCAGTCCGGATGAAAAACACACCGATGTGCTGAGGGTGCTGGAAAATGTAAAACCTCCGATTTTCCCTGATCAGCATTTGTCGAAAGAACCGCATAAGTTACTGTTAAAATCGTTAAATCTGCTGGAAGTTGTGACCGCCTATCTGGAGAAAACTTTTGGCGTGAGCAATGACCTGTCAAAATCGAGGGAACCCGATTTTGCTGAAGCGCTGCCCTTATTGGAAAATGCCGCTGTCACTTCCCCGACCGCCGGGCATCCGGAAAAACACCGGATTGATGGCCGGGATATAGTGATTGATGACATAAAATTGTGGCTATTCAAGGAGCAGCTATTAGCCTTTGTGAGAAAAAACATTCAAACTACAGACAGCCTGCCACCCGTCTCGGTGCGCACCGGACTGAAGCTCGTTTTGCCGATACTGACCGGTGATACCGAAGGCCGCAGTCCTCAAAGTCTGCTGCCGGAAGGAACCGACCTGGGCGAAGCAACGCGGGGATTGATCATGACCGCCCTGCTGACCACGCACAACAAAACCGGGAGATAAATAATTCCAGATAGACAATGGCACGGAGAAAAGCAGGGTAACTGCTTATCTGTCCATCTTGCGGCGGATGAAAGCGGGAACATCCAGTTCGCTTTCAATACTCTTGGTGGCACTGACATTGCCGCTGCCGTCGGTATTGCGGGTAGCCGCAATAGCCTCGGAAGTATTGACGCTGGAGCTTCTGATACCGCTGGTCAAAGGCATGTGCTGGCGCAGGATAGTCGGTTTTTCGCGGGGGCTGTCATCAAAGCCCGTGGCAACCACGGTGATCTTGATTTCGCCGGTGTAAGAGTCGTTGATAACCGCACCGAAGATGATATTGGCATCCGGATCGGCGGCTTCGGTAATGATTCTGGCAGCTTCATCAACCTCAAACATGCTCAGATCGTTACCACCGGTAATGTTGAACAGCACGCCTTTGGCACCGTCGATGGAGAGCTCCAGCAGAGGAGATTCAATGGCGGCCTTGGCGGCATCAATGGAACGGTTTTCACCGGTACCATAGCCGATACCCATCAAAGCGGAACCGGAATTTTCCATGACAGTCTTAACATCGGCAAAGTCCACGTTGATCATGCCGTGTACGGTGATCAGGTCGGCGATACCCTGTACGCCCTGGCGGAGAACATCGTCAACCACGGTAAAGGCCTCGGTAATAGGAGTCTTTTTATCAATAATGGAAAGGATTTTGTCGTTTGGAATAGTAATGAGCGTATCAACCTTATTGCGCAGATTTTCCAGACCGTCTTCGGCCTGTTGTCTGCGGCGGTTGCCTTCAAAGGAGAAGGGCTTGGTAACCACGGCTACAGTCAGAATACCCAGTTCTTTGGCAATTTCGGCAATAACCGGAGAACCACCTGTACCGGTTCCACCTCCCATTCCGGCAGTGATGAAAACCATGTCGGTACCCATCAACGCCTCGCGCAGTTCCTCGGCACTTTCCTCAGCGGCCTGACGGCCGATATCCGGATTGGCACCGGCTCCCAGACCACGCGTGGTGGCCTTGCCGATGTTGATTTTGAAATTGGCGTTGGAATGATGCAGAGCCTGAGCATCGGTGTTTACAGCAATATATTCAATACCGTTGAGGTTGGATTTAATCATTCTTTCCAGAGCATTGTTTCCACCACCTCCGACTCCGACCACTTTAATACGGGCAACCGGTGTAACCCCTTCCGGGACTACTTCCATGGTCTTTTTTCCCAATGAACTGGAACCGGAAAAGAGGTTTCGGAGAGAGTCTTTTTGGTGATTGCTGATTGCCATAGTTTGTGGTGCTATATTATTACTTGGACGGTATATTGTTAATGTTATTTTTAACCTGTGGCTATACCTTGCTCCTTTTTACAAGGAGGGGATAATTATTACCGTTAATTTGATTATGTGTCAATAGTATTTTCTAATTCACAGACGGGGCTTTCAGGGCTTTTTTCTCAAATCAATCAAGGAAACAAACTCTTAAACCAATCCTTGACGCCGCCCAGTGATTTTTTGATATTTATTCCCTTGAGATTGAAACCGTAAGAACGGTGTTCCAGTCTGGAGCCCCACAGTATTAAACCGATGGCGGTAGCATACGCCGGATCGTCGATTTTATCAACCACGCCGTCGAAGTTCTGGGGGAATCCTATCTGTACCGGCAGATTCAAAGTTTCTCTGGCCAGATCCAGAATTCCGGGGATTTTCACGGAAGCGCCGGTAAGGATGGCTCCGGCCGGCAACATGCCGTCACGGTTGATGCGGGCCAGCTCATCTCGAACCAGCAAAAAGATCTCATGATAACGGGCTTCAATAATTTCAGCCATATGCCTCTTGGCCACTTTCTGCGTGTCGATCTTGCTGATCAGGGAGAGATCAATAATTTCGCGCTCGTTAACGTCCAGAGGTGAACAGGTGCCGTATTCAATCTTGATTTTTTCAGCGGTGTCGATGGAAGTCCGCAGTCCGATAGCGATGTCATTGGTGACATTTTCCCCGCCCACCGGAATCACTCCTGTATGCAGGGTGGTGCCTTCTTCAAAAACACTGACGGAAGTTCCGCCGGAACCGATGTCCACCACCACCACGCCCAGCTCTTTTTGTCTCTTGGACAAGACCGCTTCAGCGGAAGCCAGACAGGAAGGGATAATATCATCGATGTCCACGCCGGCCTGCAGAACACATTTTTCGACATTCTTGATGGCGGGAACCAGTCCGGTAATAATATGGGCTTCCACTTCCAGACGGATACCCGTCATGCCCACCGGATATTTAATGCCCTTTTGTTCATCAACCGTAAACGATTTGGGAATGATGCGCAGAATGCGGCGGTTGGAGGGGATGGAAACAGCCTGGGCGGCTTCCAGAACCCGGTCCACGTCATCCTCGGTGATTTCGTTGCCGGCATGGGATACAGCTATTACACCTTTGGAATTGATCGATTCGATGTTATTGCCGCCAATACCCAGAAATACGTGGTTGATAGGTTCTCCAGCCATTCTTTCAGCATCCTCCAGTGAGGAGGAAATAGAATTGATAGTCTCTTCCACATCGATAATGGCTCCTTTACGCATACCGGTGGAGGGAGCAATGCCCACCCCAATGATATTTGGCACCTGTGATCCTTCCTCCAGGGTACCAACAACGGTACGAATTTTGGAGCTACCAATGTCGAGACTGGCGATTACTCTTACTTTTGCCATTTGATAAAATGAAAATTCGCTTGTAGTCCGCCAGAAAATATATAGTAAAGTCTACTAAAAAACAACTTTTATTCGAATAAGCTTGGCTGTCTTTCCTGATGTTGTCTGGCTTCAAAAAGCAAAGACAGCTCATTCAGATTTTTGAGCAGAGTCTTAAAACCCAGTGTCGTCAGCGCTTCCCGGGCTTTTTCCAGAGGCAGGGTGTGTAACCGGCAGGCTTCCAGATCGAGATGAATCGGCATATCACGGATAATCGTGGCCATTTTCCGGCTGAGGTAGGCGGTCTCTTTTTTCTCCTGCAGTTTCTGCCGTTGGGCCGGCTTCAGTTCATCAAGGTGCCGGTAAAGATTGTCGAGGTTGTCGTATTTTTGCAGCATCTCCACCGCCTGTTTTTCACCGATTCCTTTGACGCCGGGAATATTGTCGGAGGCATCGCCCCGGAGGGCTTTGTAGTCGACGATTTGCTCGGGCTTGAGGCCCATTTTATTTTGCACGGCGGAGGGGTCGAAAGTAGCTGTCTCACTCATCCCCTTGATAGGAACGATCACGCTGACATGCGGTGAAACCAGCTGAAAAGCGTCCTTGTCGCCGGTCAGAATCAGAGTATTCAATTCCGGTTGCTGTTCGCCCTGGGTAGCCAGAGTCCCGATAATGTCATCAGCTTCGAATCCGGATTTCTGGAAAACGGGAATATCAAAAATTTCCAGCAGCTCCATCAGCAGCGGCAGCTGCGGGTAAAGTTCCGGGGGAGGGGCGGCCCGGGTAGCCTTGTATTCCGTAAATTCATGATGACGAAAGGTTTTGTCCTTATGGTCGAAAGCAATGGCCAAATAGTCCGGTTTTTCCTTTTTTATTATCTCAAAAAGCATTCTGGTAAAACCATAAACCGCGTTGGTAACACGCCCCTGGGCATCGGTAAGAAGAGGAAGGGCATGGAATGCGCGATGGAAAATCGCATTTCCGTCAATCAGAAGTAGTTTTTTCATGGGCCGGGGGCTTTATGGAAAACGAAAAATTTGCTAAAATGTAGAGATCAATCAATTTCAAAAGCAATTTACAGAATCCAACCGTTTTAAACAATAGTCACCAACCATGCCCAAGTCCAAAAACATCACCGGTAAAAAACTCCTCAAAAAAACTGTCAAAAAGACCGATCTGGAAGCCTTTTCCAAGGGCCAGGTTTATCTGGACATGATGGAGGAGGAAAGCACCGCCCACGGCCAGAAAATGCTGTCAATGCTGATGCAGGCAAAAAAAGAGGCCAAACAGGAGATACTCTGTCATTTTGATAAAAAGGGAAAATGTGAAAGCAAAGAAGACCTGAAAACCGCTCTGGTAATGGTATTCGCCACCGAACTGAACGGAGAAAGAGAACTTTTTCCTCGCGAAAAACTTTTCAGCTTGCTGGATGGTCTGCTTGTTTTGAACGTCAAGGTAGTGGTGGTAGATACACAGCAACCTTCGGATTTGAATAATCTTTCGGAGCTGGCCAATCACAAGGCCGGCCAGATCATCTGGTATAACCCCCAACAGGATGACAGCGGACGGGGCAGGGAAGAAAAGGAAATCGACCGGCTGCTGCTGGCCGCGGATATTGCCGTGATATTCCATCATCAGGAAGATTTGATCAAGCTTCTGATGAATTACGGTGTGGTAATTGTGGCCGAAGAAACTTCGGTGCTGCTGGAAAATTATAAACCCAATGAAGA
Organism: Candidatus Altimarinota bacterium; assembly: GCA_963677745.1. Classification (GTDB taxonomy): domain Bacteria; phylum Patescibacteriota; class Gracilibacteria; order UBA1369; family UBA1369; genus UBA1369. Next base: position 769,319 of record OY782391.1, on the reverse strand, counting down.
GACCGGAAACGCCTTTTTATTCGACAAACACGACCTGTGGAGCGTTTTTGCAGCCATGGTCAGAGCCCTGGAAACATTCAAATTCCCCTATGACTGGCAGCACATCGTGAGAAAACTTTTTAGATAATTATCATGGGCGCAGCCCTGGGAATATTTCTGGAAAGCATCGCCAACCTCTTCGAGGAGATTTCCTGCAGCGTCGGTAAAAAAGAAACACAGGAAGGCCACGAAAGCATTTTCATGATGGGATTTCTGCAACATTTCAGCACGATGATTTTAATGCTGCTGATAGTTCTGCTGGGATTTGAGCAATTCCGATTCAACTGGGCCAGTGTGCCCTTTCTGGGAATGCGGGCGGTGCTGGATATGGCCCAGGTATACTTTACGCTGAAGGCAATTGAAATAGCCGAGAGAACAGCTTTTTCATTTGTTAAAATTCTGACAGTCCCGCTGCTTTTGTTGATCGACATCAGCATCGGCTATCTGATCGACCCGATTCAAATCATTGCCATGCTGCTTTTGTGCGGCATTATTCTTTACAGTTTTTCCAAAAACGTAACGAGTAAAAAAGGTTTGGCTCTGCTGATTTTTTCCTCAATCAATCCCGTGCTGGCCATTACCATTTATAAATACGACATAACCAATTTTAATTCGGTGGCGGCTGAACAACTGATCATTTATGCGATTTTGACACTGTTTTTGCTGCTTATTTTGAGGTTTAAAACCAGGGAGAAACTTTCCAAATTTCTTTTCAAACCGGTCTCAATGGTACAGGCCCTGAGCATGGCATTTGGGGGAATGTTATCTTCCTATGCCTATGTCTTTGCCGCCCCTTCGGTCATTCTGACCGCGCGCAGAGCCAGCGGCATACTGTGGTCATCCCTGTCGGGACTGCTGTATTTCAAAGAGGATCACAAAAAGCAGAAACTTTTTATTGGGTTTCTGCTGATTCTGGTATTGATATTGCTGACCAAATAAAACGGTTTAATCCAGGGAGACCGTGCCTCCGGAGCTGCCACCACTGCTTTGGAAGGCTTCGCCGAGACTCTGGACATTGCGGTAGATTTCGCCAAGATCCAGATATTTAACCACATTCAGTCCTATAAACTGGCCGACCGCCTGAACAATCACAACTGACAAAATCGTTATAATCAAGCCGATAATGGCATATCTGATCGTACCGACCGCCTGTTTGATTTTTTCTTCGTTGCCTCCGGAAAGAATGAAAGAAAAACCTCCGACGATGATGAAAACAACCGATAAAATACCTGCGAGCAGGATAGCGTAGGCCAACCCCTTGTTGATTACGTCGGGAATGTTGTAATTGGAAACATCGCTGATGATTGTGCCACTGCTTGCCATAAAGTGCTCTTTAAAGAAGTATTTTACGGGTAATAGGTTACAAGGAAAGTAGGAGATTGGCAAATTAAATGTAAGGACAGGGGATGTCTCTTCAATAAGGTACTTCAAAAATTAGAATTATATTCCTTGTTTTCGCTAAAATTTCAATTGCTTAATCGAAATTTCTTGACGCTCAAACTGCGGATAATTCTTAATTTTTTTCGTAATTATTTCATCAACACCCCCTGTCCAACTAGGTATTGTATTTTCAGTTGACCGCAGCCATCTCAGAAATCTCTCTTCCCCGACCCACTTTGCCAATCCTGTTGGTCTGGTTTAAAAAAAGGGGACAAAAAAGGGCGGCCCGTGCGGGCCGCCCTTTTAAAGTGTTTTTTCATTTTCCTCTGGTCGTAATCAGGAGAGGATTAGATGCCGAGGCTGTCGTCGATGTTGGCGCTGGAACCGCTGCTGCCGGGAGCCGTGGAACCATCCGGTTCAACAATCTTCAGGTTAACGCGGGCATTGTTCTTGGAACCGATAACACGGAGCAGGATTCTGATTGATTTGGCTGTCTGGCCGCTCTTTCCAATCACTTTTCCCATATCTTCCTTGGCGACTTTGAGGGTGATTAAAACTCCCATCTCATCTACGCTTCTCTCGACGGAAACCTGGTCAGGGTTATCGACAATTTGCTTAACTATGTATTCAACAAAATCTTGATCTTGCATGGTTGTCATGATTGTAGTGGTTAGATTTTTAAAGATATACGACTACTGCTAATTTGAAACTTTGATCAGGAAGCTGCAGGAGCATCTGCCGGAGCTTCCGGAGCAGGAGACTCTTCCTTGGCAGCAGGAGCGGCCGGTTTGGCCGGAGCTGCTGCAGCGGGAGCTGCCTGTTTGTCGCCGCCCTTCTTCTTTTTGCCTTTTTTGTCGGACGTGAACTTAATGTATTTTTCCATACCCGGAACGCCTTCGCCTTTGAGCAGCGAAGCAACACTTTCCGACGGTTGAGCACCTTTGGAAATCCAATAGAGGATTCGATCCTTATTGAATTTTAAGACTTTAGGATTGGTTGTCGGGACATAGTGACCGACAAGTTCAACATACTGTCTCTTAACAGCTTTGGAACCTTCGGCTACCACCATCCTGAAACTTTCCTGGGAAGTCTTTCCGGTGCGAGTGAGTCTGATTACTAACACGAGTTTTCTGGTTAAAGGAATATCTAAAAGCTGCCTAAGTGTAGGGTCGGCCGAAATTAAAGTCAAGAAAATGTTGGGGAAACTGGCCGGGCATTAGTTTTAGGCGTTTTTCAGCTTTACGCGGTCAATAACCGGCGTGCCCGCAGCTGTATTCAATTCAGATTGAAGCAGATGGGCCTGCATCTGGATTTTCTGGGAAAGACTGGAGTTGCCGGAGGTGATGGTGAGTACGCCATCCTTGAAGCTGGTAATGCGATACTGCCCGCTGTGTTCGGGGAGCAGCCGCTGCAAAATCAGGCCGGCGTCATGGCAGATTTTGATGGCGCGGAACTGGCGGCCCATGCCCAGACGGGCGGCGGCGACCTCAAACAGACTTTGAAAATCGCCCTGGCTGCTGCGGGAAGGATCAAAACGCGGAGGAGGGGATACGTCCTGATAGGGATTACTTCGCTGATTGTCGGCTGTCGGCAATGACATATAGATATAAATCGTGGATTTCCCTGGCCATCTTGGCCCAGGAGAATTTTTTAACATGTTCCAGACCGGAAGTCACCAGATGCTGGTAAAGTTTCTGGTCGGTTAAAAGTTTTTCGATGGCGGCCGCCATGTCTTCGGGGGAATTGGGATCGAAAAAGACCGCGCTGTCCCCGCATATTTCCGGAATGCAGGAAGCATTGGACGCTACCACCGGCGTGCCGCATTGCATGGCCTCCAGTGGCGGCAGACCGAATCCTTCATAAAAGGAAGGAAACACATAAAGATGCGCGGCATTGAGCAGCATGATCAATTCGTCTTCATTGACCAGACCGGGGAAAATCACCCGGGGGGTTTCGCGGGCCGACTGATTATCGTTCATCAGACCCATCTCTTTGGCCAGCGTGAAAATCTCATCGGCATAAATATTTTCCTTGCGTCCGGTAATCACCAGTTGCAAATCATGTTTTTTGTAGATCAACTGAAAAGCCTCCAGCAGACCCTTGAGATTTTTGTGGTCGCGCCAGACTCCGGTATAAATCAAAAAGGGCTTGTGGATGTTGTATTTGGTCAGGGTGTGGGCAATCTGACTTTGATTGGTGACCGGTTTGAAATCGGGATTTACCCCTTCGTAGATCACCTGGATTTTGGAAAGAGGCACATGCAAAATTTCCTCCACATCCCGCGCCGTGGAACGGGAGACTGCAATGATCCGCGCGGCTTTGCGCACGGAAGCACGGATAGTCAAACCGTAGGCCAGGCGATGGAAAAAAGACGTCATTTTTTTCCCGGGGTAGAAGTGCAGGGTCAGATCGTGAATAGTCACAATCCGGGGGCGGTTATACAAAATCGGCGCGTTGAAATGGGTGAAATGCATCAGGTCCAGATTGTACAGATCCAGGATCTTTTTAAACCTGGTCTGTTCGCCAAAGGAGTAGTGCTTAACATTGACCAGCTCCTTGTGGAAATTGGTATTTTCGGTCTGAAAATTGTTGAATTCCGGTTGATTGAAAAAAAGAAAATATTCGTTTTGATGGTCTATCTTCTGCAGATTTTCCACCAATTCGAAAACATAGCGGCCGATGCCGGTGAAATGCGAGGAATACATTCTGCAATCGATGCCGATGCGCATGTAGCCTGGTGGTTAGGTGGACTTAAAATAGCGCTTAAATTGAATTTTGCCAAGTCCTCATATAAGAAAATTCCCCGGATGAAAAGTCATTACGAAAAAGAGGGGATTTTTATTTGCCAAATGTAAAATAGATGATTGTTTAGACTTGCTGCGGGCTAACCGTATGGGTATATTTGGGAATCATAGTTAATAAGAAAAAGATAAGAGATGTTTAAGAACAAAACTTTGCTGATGGTGTTCGCAATAATTTTCCTGGATATGCTGGGGGTGGGAATGCTGATACCGGTCATTCCGCTGCTGCTGGGTGATCCGCTGTCGCCGTATTATCTTTTGCCGGCCGGATGGGACATCAGCCAGGGATTTATTTTATTGGGATTTTTGAGCGCGATTTATCCGCTGATGCAGTTTGTTGCCACGCCGATTCTGGGGCAAATGTCCGATAAATTCGGTAGAAAGAAAGTTTTATTGATCTGCCTGTTCGGCACGTTTGTCGGCTATGTATTATTTGCCATCGGAATTCTCATCGCAAACCTGCCGTTGCTGTTTTTTGCCAGAGCGCTGGACGGTATCACCGGAGGCAATATTTCTGTAGCGCAGGCCGCCATTGCGGATATTACCAAGCCGGAGGACCGGGCCAAGAGCTTTGGATTGATTGGAGCAGCTTTTGGATTGGGATTTATCTTCGGACCACTGTTGGGCGGGAAGCTCTCCGATCCGGAGCTGGTGTCCTGGTTCAGCGCGGCCACTCCGTTCTGGTTTGCCGCCATACTTACTCTGATCAATTGCTTTGCGCTGTTTCTTTTTTTGCCGGAAACTTTGAAAAACGCCAGTAATGAATTGAAGGTCAACTGGGGCAAAGCCCTGTCCCAGATCAGGGCGGCCTATCTGATGAAAGAAGTCCGGCATCTGTTTTTGAGCGGATTTTTATTTCAGGGAGGTTTTGCCTTTTTTACCACCTTTTTTGGGGTTTTTCTGATCAATAAATTCGGTTTTGATCAGGGGGGAATTGGAGATTATTTCGCGGTGGTGGGCATCTTTATAGTAATTACACAGGCGGTGATAACCCGGCTGGTCAGCAGAAAATATCGCGAGGCACAGGTGCTGAGGGTGAGCCTGGTGGGTACGGGGTTGGCTTTGTTGATGTATTTTTTACCGGTGGCAGCCTGGCAGTTGTATCTGATTGTGCCGTTTTTCGCTGTATTTAATGGACTGACGCAGGCCAATCTGAACGGGCTGGTGAGCCGGTCGGTGGGGGCGGATATGCAGGGGAGAGTACTGGGCATTCTGTCTGCAGTTTCTGCGCTGGCCAATGCCATTCCACCGATTTTGTCAGGACTGGTGGCGGCCTCGATCGGGCCGGAATCTTCGATCATTATTTCCGGTTTTGTGATTATCCTGGCGGGAGTCATATTCAACATCTTTGCCGGCAGGAAGAAAGTGGCAGTAGCACAATAATGGATTTTTTCTTGCAAAAAGGGGAATGGTTGGTTATATTTGCGGCGCAGTTTAGCTTGAAATTCCACTCGTGACGCGGGTTTGATATGGGAACTGCAAGACCAATGGCCATGGAGGGGTAGTTCAGCTGGTTAGAACGCCACACTGTCACTGTGGAGGTCGGGGGTTCGAGTCCCCTCCCTTCCGCCATGTCTGCGCAAGGCAAATATTCTCAATTATGTTCTCCATAAAAGGGCTGTATTTTTCTCATGTTACCTAAAATTTTACTTGCTGAAGCAAAATTTCTTGACGGCAACATTTCGGATACAGCCAATTTTATTCCGAGATAATTTCGAATATCTGCCTTGCTTCGGAGACGGTGGAAGAGTGGCTTTTAAACACCGCGTTTCTTGACTACCTTTAAAACAATGTAATATATTGTTTTCTATTGTTTATTTAAAAACCCATGTCCGAGACTTTAACTTCAAGCAATTCGTTAACAACCAAAGAAGATGTTATCAGGGCTGCTGTTTCAGTGGTCATCGCTACCAGAATGACTTCACCTGAACTCAATGAGATTGCCAGAGCTTTACTTTCCCATGCGGAAATTGATTCTGACCTAAAAAAACAGCTATTTAATTCAATGGTGGGAGTGTGGGCCACCAGTAAAGTCCAATGGAATCCGGACCTGAGCGGAATAGACCTTTCGGGCATATCCGGTCTGGACCTTGGAATTACCCCCATAACCGATCAGGGCGGCCTTGCGGCTGATGTTGACGAAAAGAGCTTAGAGTCAGGCCAAAATGCCGGAATTATATCAACCGAACTTCAAAAGAAGATTCTGGACCTTGTCGAGATATCAGGTTTGGATGGTGAAGCTCTTTTCCGGGTGCGTGTCGTATTGGAAAGTTTGAGCAATAACAACGTTGATCTGGAATTTCTGAAATCGCTTAATGCTGGAGCTTTGACAACGGCCGTTCAAGATAAAATCAAAGCTACTCTGAAATAATTTTCCCAAGATCTTTCCGCTTTGGTCTGAGTTGGTATGCCCGGTGAGATTTCCGGGGAGCCCCTCCGTTCCGCCATGTTCGGGGACCGGTTTTCAGAGGCTTAATTGGCTGTTTTTTGAATGTTCCCGGGCGATCTTTTCCGTATCAAAAACGTATCGTTTCAGGTTGTTCGGATCCACTGTGATTTCAACCGTTTTTAAATCCTTCAGATTTTCGACCGGCAAATTTATTTCTTCACTGGTGTAAAGGTATTTTTTGCCATTTTCTTCATACTGGGCCCAGATTGCAGATTTGTTGGTGCTGCCAGCCAATGCGTAAACCTCATAAACTGGTGCTGTTATTTTTCTACCATTTATGGCCAAATCCGCTTTCAGTTTCTGTTGGTTTTGCAGATAGTAAAAAGACCAAAAACCCGCTGCGGAAAAAAGAAAACCAATTAATAAAGAACCGATTGGTTTCATCCATATCCCATTGAAGGAATCCTTGGTTGCCAAAGAAGGATTGTCCCGCATATACAGAACCGGGACTTTTTCACCGACTGACAATGAATATGAGTTCCTGATAGTGTAATCAAATGAAATTGTTTTACCATCATCCGTTTTGAATTCTATTTTCGCATAATACGAGGGGTCGTGCGAACCAATATGGAATATTTTCGTTACCGTTCCTTCTGCTGATATTCCCTGACTGACTAACTCGCTGGATTGCAAATAGAAAAAAACTCCGAGCCCCATAAGAAGTAAACCAATAAGTCCAAACAATAAGAGAAAAATTGGATTAGGCGTTTTTGTTTTTGACATTGTCCCAAAATTTAACGTAAGAAATAATTATCTATTAATTATATCAGATAGTTACTAAATGAGCATCATTTAAACCTGCCCATTCAAAAAAGTTCGAGGATCGTCCCCTCCGTTCCGACATGTTTGGAAATCATTCAATGAATTACTTACGGGAGGCTTTTATTCTGTCATATTCGTCCTGAGAATCTTCGTCCAATTCCTGTCCGTCAGGGCCTTCCAGTTCCATGATTTTGTCCGCGATTTGAATATATAAATCTTCACCTTCCGGCCCCAGGTCCTGAGCTTGCCAAAGGTCGTTATAGAGCCATTCTATGGCCTGGCCGAGCATTTCCGGGTCGTTATATCCGGCTTCTATCAGGATGGTATTCATTTCCACTACTCCTGCAATTTTGGCTACTTCGGTTCCAACAGCTTTGGAGTCCTCTTCAACCTGCTTATACCATTTATCCAGAAGATCCTGAGCCGCTGCGGCCTCAGGCGTGCCATCGGCGTAAGGACTGGGTTCGCCGCTTGCTTTACCTTTGCGCAGAGCGTCAACCACTTCCTGTCTGGTAATTTTGGGGGTTTCGCTATCCTCGCCCATGGTCAGTTTATTCGACATAGAAATTATTTATCAAATGATTTCCTATTATTATACCATTTCCCCCCCTGGTCTTACAATCAGAGTAAACGACGAAGAGCCCCCGTTGTATTGGGGGCTGTCCTCGTTTTTGGCTGTTGGCCGAGATATTGGCCGAGGGGGGGAGGGAGAGGCGGGAAGGGTTTAGAAGGTGAATCCGTTTACGATACGGATGGCGTGTCCGACGGTGTCGCCATCGGGTTTGGCGTAGTATTGCACTTCGCCATGCCAGCTCCATTCGCCCTGATTCTTGGAGATGCCCAGATGCGGGCCGAACCCGAAGTGCTGGTTCACGCCTTCGGAATGAATACCGGCGTTGTAACGGGACCAGCCGTAGTCCAGGCTACCGAAGGAGTAGATGTCGGGCTTCTGACCCCTCGCGAACAAGTAGTCGCCCTCCAGGAAGATCGAGAAACCCTTGTGTTCCGCGAATGCCCAGAGAGAGGCGTCGAAGAAATCCTTCCGGTTCTTCCAGTTGGCGGCAGCGCCGATCTGCGGAGAGATCCATCCCCAGTCGCCCAGCTTGAGCTTGGGTCCGAAGTAGCTGATGAGGATGTTGACGTCAGCTTTCGGGATCCAGAAGTGCGTGGCCGAGGCCCGGAAGACCGAGAAATTGGTCTGGGCGCTGGTCAGAACTTCTGTACCGCTCCACTTCGACGTAGTATCCGCCCGTGCCGCCGGGGCCGTGAGCAGTACGAAGACTGCCGGGACCAACGTGCACATGATCTTTCTCATTTTTCCCGCTCTTTCCCTTTCTGTTTGCTTTGCCAAAAACAAGGAGCACTCATCCAGAACCGTTGCCGCGCCTTTGCGGCACACAGTTAATTCAGACGAGAGGAGTCTTTATAATACCCTTTCCTCTTTTTGTCAAGTGCCGGGTTACCTATAGAGGTAATTTTGCAGCTGGCATTTGGCGAAGCTCTTTGTTATGCTCTTAATCGTGATTTATCCGATCTATGTATGACGATGTTTTTGTCTGATCCCGATGTCCGCTACAAACAGGAATTCTATGACATGCTGGCCGAATGGAAAGCCACGGGTGAGAATCTGGTACCGTGGGTGCTCGACCTGGACAGCAGTGATTTTGAGAAATATGTGCGCGAATTAAATGATTATGGGCGGGGGATTGGTCTGGAGAAAGGCAAGGTTCCCCACTCGACTTATTGGCTGATCAACGACGGCGAGCTGGTTGGCGTGGCCAATTTCAGGCATCAATTAACTGAAAAACTGCTGGCCAGTGGAGGCAATATCGGCTATGGAATCAGACCCTCCGAAAGGCGTAAAGGATATGCCACAACGCTGCTCAAACTGACTCTGGAAAAAGCCAGAGAACTGGGGTTGAAGCGGGTGTTGCTGGTTTGCGATAAAGACAATATCGGATCGGCCAGGACAATTATCAACAATGGCGGCGTGCTGGAGAACGAGCCAGTGATTGAGGGCAAGATACAACAGCGTTACTGGATTGAATTATGAATATTATCAAGGACATAACTGTAGGATTGGTCGCTCTCGTTATCTTAAACGGGTGTGGCCAGGATAATAACAAAGTGGTGGAAGGGAAGACAGCTCTGGAAATTGCCTCATGTTCATTGGCGAAAGAATTTGTGATGTCGCGCGAAGATGTTTCCTCCAATTTCGACCAGTTCAAATGTGTTTTTCCCGATGAACAGCCTTTTGAAGAAGAAAAAACAAAAGTTATTTATATTGAACCGACAGAAAGAAATCCCGGATATGGTACATATATGGAATATAAGAAGGAATTTGGTGCTAATGCGGCCGTTCAAACCTTGTTTGTAAGCCCCTACGGCAGGGGCTCTTTCAAAAATCTTATAGTGCGTAAAACAGCTTCACCTCCTTATGAAATCTTCACCGGGGAGGGAGATGGTTTTAGAAAACCTGCACCGGAGGAATTATCACAATAATCGGCTTTTTCAGTAGCTGTTCCAGACGTCTTTGTATTGTCGTATAATTTGAGTAATTTTATCTATTCGAGATGAATCAGGAAAAAGAAGTTACCAAAGAAGAATTCAAGTCACTTTATTTTAAATACTCCACTCCCTACAGCGGCTGGACGGAGAGTTATTGGAACAGTTTTTTTGAAAAGGAAGAAGGAAAAAAATATTTTTTCACTGAACCCGCCTCACCGAAAGAAAACCGGATGTACATTACCACCAGCGGGGAGGTCCGGCGTTTGTATTTCCTGACGGAAGAAGGGAATGAATCGCTGTCCGATTTCCCGGGGAAAGAATAGTTACCCATGGAAACATTACGGTCAGTTCATCCTGTTCTGCTGGGCGTTTTTTTCGCTGATGCGACGAACTTTAATGGTTCTGGCACCTTTGAGATGGGCTTTGACGTAGCGATGAACTCCGTCCAGGATAATCCACTGCCCCTGATGAAAATAGATATTAATGGGATAGTTGAAATTCACTTTTTCCACCTGTTTGGCATGAGTGACTTCTTTGGCCAGACTATCCAATAACATCCGTGGCGTGAGGTTCCAATCGTCGGTGCCTTCCTGTTCAAGGTAGGCAATGTCCAGGTTATTATCCAAGTCGGAAAGAGCAATTTCCTCGACAGGAATATCGACATCCCTGAGTCTTTGTTCGTCTGACTTAAAACCGGTGTTGAGGATATCGGGAAGTGGCATAATGTGTGATTATATAAATGGAGTGTAGCACAGTTGGAAAGAAACAAGACCTTTTACAGTAAATCGGTCTGACTTTCGGCAGTTTGTATCGCTTTAAAGTGATATTTTCAACCCACTAACCGTTCTTTCGCCGGAGGTCCTGGCCACGCCGCCAAATTCCACGTAATGATCGCCCTGAGCGGAGGGAAGAACGTAAACTTTTGCCTGGGAGGGCGTGATGATAACTTCTTTGCCCAAGGCATTTGATAATTGTGTCGCCAGAAGACCGGAGTCTGTACCGGAAGACCGAAAGGCAGATTCGGAAACAAAAATTGAAAGTTTTGCTCCGGGGAAATTGTCTTTTATTACTTTATATTTTTTATAAACCGCCTTGACGTGGTTAATCAAAACAAACGGCGTGCAGTTGCCGTACAGACGATCGAGAACGAAAGCCAGTTCTGTCTGAGCTGGGACTATCTCCCCGGCCCGGTCTGAGGTTTCCGCTTGTTCTGTAGGATCTGTGGGCTGTCCATAGCTAACCGGTTCCAAAAATAAAATCTGGTCGGCCAGACTGCCCCTCTTCTGGAGTTCCGAATGACTGTAGAGAAAAAACTTGTTGCCGTCGCCGAAGGTTAAGTTGGTGTCATTGTTGATGCCTTTTCTGACACAGGACAAACATTCGCGAATATTCTCGATTATATTGCTGAGGTTATTGGTCATCACGCTGCTGACCGATACCTGGCCGCTGTCCGTGGTGTTGAGAATCCTGTCAATTTCCTGAAGTTTGCTCCTGAGCAGTTCGTTGCCGTGCTGCGCTCCTTTGACGCCGGCAAATTTAAGTTTGAGCTGCTGATATATTCCTTCCAGTTTGACCAATTGGCCCCGGATTCCGGAAATGTATTGCTGGAGCAGACGTTTTTCGCTTTCCTGCAAGACCGCCTCTTTTTTAACAATCAGGTTGTCCAAAAAATCCAGGTCCTGTGAAAGAGCCAAGGCGCCGGAGGCGGGTTGAAAATCTTCTCCCAGTCTCTTGAAAATAGAAATAATTTCATTGCCGGGGCGCAAAAGGTTACGCAGTGACTCGATTTCTTCTTCCACTTTCAAATTATTGATGTCAGACAAAACATTGCTGATCAAGGCCAGCGGCTTCATTTCCTCCTGGAAATGTTTTTTGACCGTCTCTGCTTGCAAAGGCAGATTATTAGCGATCAAGATCCGTTCAATCTCCTGACGCAGTAGCTGCTCATCTTCGTTCAATTCCACCTGTTTGCCGGTAAGGGAAAGATAGGTTTTGGCAACGACGGCACCAACTTTTTTATTGCCGAATTCCACCAGTAATTTCATCCGGTCCCGGTCGAGTTGTGCCGGGTAAAGATCCGGATCCTCCAGTCGTTTCATGTTGATGGCCAGATTTGCCAACTTTACATCCACGGTCTCAACGTTACCTATTTCAATCACCGCTTCTTCCGTCTGTAACAATTCCTGAAATTTGGACTGGTCCTCTTCTCGAATGCCTGAATGAGCCCATAAACCGTCGAGCATTTTCTGTCTACCCTCCATGACTTCCGTGAGTCTTGCTGCAATCGGCGGACTCATATATTCACCCGGATCAACTGATTCCCCCCTGCGGAAAGACTCCCATTGACCGTTTAAAATAAGAGCCAGATAGAAAGCCAGAATGCACTGTTTCTGATCGGTGGGATTGACCAGATTGGAGAGATAAACACTGCAGTTAATCAAGGCTTTTAACTGTTCCGCTCCAAAAGCCTGAGGGGTTTTGATTATGCCAAAACGGGCCTGGAAACGTTGCTGGATATCTTTTATCAGATCCAGTTTTTCCTGATCAAAACTGGCTGAACCGGTTTGGAGGCGGGATTTGATTTCCCTGATTTTTTTTCGCAATCCGACTAAGGAACGAAGGTCGTGACGGGCGCCCGGCCGGCCCTGTCCCTTCTCCATCATCAGAATCTCCACATTGAACAGCGGGAAAAGTTCCGACATGAACTTTTTGATGTCCTTGAGATTCATTTTTTTAAACATTTCCAGAAAATCCGTGGCCAGACTGGGGGCGGCGAGGGTGATGGTCCGGAAAATATTCTGAAAATCGGCCCGGTCGTCCTCGGACCAGCGTTCTTTTTCAAAGCGCCGCCCCAGATCTTTCTGTCCGGCAAACAGTGCTTCCTTGGTGCGGGGCGCGGTGTTGGGCCCCCTTTGTGCCTGCAGGTAGGCCTCCACCATTAAAAGCATCGACTCGATTTTACTGAGCGGCCCCGCACCTTCCGCCCTGCGGACAAAGTTGGCAAGCAGCAGCAGGTTGGCCGGGATTGATTCTTTTGACCCTCCGGAAAGATATTCTTTCCAGAGCCCTTCCAGTTGTTTCAGACAAAAATCCTTATTCTGATCATCCTTAAAGATTTCCTGGATTGTTTCCGCTAGGGGCGGGTGAAAATTTCCACCCTCTTCAAGATCTTCGGCGATTTTTATGTAGGCCATCAGAACAGCCAGCCAATTGTCCGGCTGCAGTCCAAGTTGACCGGATTTACTATAATCAAGCTGCAGTTTATTGATGTTGTTTTTTAGATAAACGCGGCTGATTGCTGAAATTTCAGTGTCTCCGAAACCGGAAAGACGCGTGCCAAGTGACCGGTTTATCTCCGGATCATCCAGTTTGTCCGAAGTAAAAGCCTGGATCATCTGGGCCTCTGCCTGAGCGGGCAACGTAATCTGACCAAAGTCCGTAGTTGATAAGGCAGTGGTGACGGTTTTGCCGAGAAACTTTTCCCGAGATGGAAAGTCCGGCCAACCATTGACTGTTTTTATCCACAATTTTTCCAAAGAAGTTTTGTTGAATTCGGTTTCCATCAGCCTGAATATCTGTCCGCCGATGGACAGGTAGCGGACCAGGACTCGATCGGTCTGAACATCCGTCAGACCAAGCAGCCCCTTTTCATGCTGTTCCAGTAATAAATGCAAACCGGTGACAGAAACCGATCCGATGGCTTTTTCCAGGTATTCCTGTTCAATCTCCAGTGAAGCCGGCGATTCTTTCAGATGCTGGAAAAAAAGTTCAGTGTTACGGTCTTTCAATAATCGCCAGTATCTAAGATTTTTTTTCAACCCGGAAGCTATCGAATTCCAGTCACGTTTGAAGGTGCAGGCCAATCTGTCATCCCCAGCCAGATCAATCAGATCCGTCCATTCCTTTTCCGAGCCGTTAAAGGCCCGGAAAAGATCGAGAAACTTGTTTAAATACCAATCGTTTTCTTCCGTAAAAACAAAAGACGGGTCGGTGAGAATAATACTGGCCATGTCAAAATCCACTTCCGTATTGAAGGCGTCGTGCTTTTCCGCAAAAAGTTCTCTCACAAATTTCGTCCACTCCTCCCGGCTGAGGAGCTGCCTGACCTGATCTTTGAACCGTAAAATATCCGGCCCGAAGGCTGAGATCCCTTTGTTTTTTAGAACCGCATAGCGGAGGCCAGGACTCATCTCCCCGATTTTTTCGGCAGCCAGGCCGTAGTCGATCTGGCTGGTGTTGTCCAGTATCGACAATACTTTTTTGATTGTGTTTTGCATTTCCCCACTGGACGCAACCGCCAAAGCTTTCAGATTGTCCTCGGAGAGGCCGAGTGCGCAGTTTGTCTTTAGTTCTCTCAGGAGAGGGAGGTCTTTCTGAACGTCCATGATCAGCAGGTCATAGGCGGAAACCTGCAATTGTTTCCCCAGAATTTCTTTCAAATGTCCGGCAAATTCAATGATCTCCTGATGACCGGGATAATTGAAAAAGTCCACACTGTCGACCAGATCAAGCTTCATCTCCGCCTGCACGTCTTGCCATTTTTGCAGGATGTCCCAGTCGATCCGGTCACAGAAAAAATGAATCCTGACCGGAATCTCCCTGAACAGGGGAAGAAATAGATAACCATCATTGTCGGCGGAAGCAATCAAATCAAAGTTGGGATGGTTGGCAATATAAACAGCATTGTCCCAATTTGTCTGCGGATATTTAAATTCTCCGCGGCTTTTTAACACCCCCATTTTCCAGAGGTTTTCCAGCTGCTGTCTGGACATTTTCAGAGCCTGCTCGCACTGCCCCACGGTAAGATGTTTTGAGGTAAATTCGGCGTCGTTGCCAAGAATTGCCTGAATCTGCCGGGAATAATTGTCATTTCTAGCATCTCTCCATCTGTAATTATCAATACCGTCTTCATCATTTTTTGAAGAACCGTTATCCAGTCCGGCACAAATATCTTCCGGCTTCTCACCTTTGTTACAACGCTCGATAATGGCTTTCGCAAAAATATAGGGGATCCTTTCTCCCAGATATTGATGGAGTACCGAAAGGATTTCATCCGGGGGCAACTGGTAATTTTTGTCCTCTATCCACTTTATAAAGGCTTTCCAGTCCCAGCCGTTCTCGACATCAAAGTGCTGCAGCCAGGGCAAGATTTTCCGCTGCTGATTTTCATCCATATCCGGTTCCAGATCGTTATTTCGCAGGGCGGGAGGAAGATAATTGTTTTTTGAAGAGTCTTTGATGTTGAGAAAATCTCGAAGCAGACCCCCGCGCCCTTCAAATATCTTCAGAAAACCCGGCTCCTGCAGATATTCCCTGTTTTCATCCCAAACTTTGGCTACCTCGGTCAATCCACGGAGATCAATACGACTGGGAGAGTTTTCTTCCCTGAAAATATCTTCTACGCCCTGTTTTTTACATTCAAGAATCATTTGAAGCGCACTTTCCATGAGTGCGTCGTCAAAAATTTGTTCAAGTAGATGATATTGCCAGACAAGCGGTTCAGTCAGCATTGCGTCAGAAAGAGCCAGGGCCTCCTCGCGCAGACTTATTCTGCCAGAAGTCTCAATGAATAATTCCAGAATTTTTTGATTGGACTTGAGCCTTTGCCAGACCGCTTCTGCCAAACTTTCTAAGTTTTTAATTTTTTCTCCCGTCAGTTTTGCCCCAAATAGTTTTCCCGCAAAACTAATCCTCTCCCTGATTTCCGTCTGTTTTTTCAGTTGTTCTTTCTCGAGCACAAGCAGGTCCTCTTCGTCAAGCACGGTTTCCCTGTAGTTCCAGAAATAATCGGTCGCCGAAGCCTGTCTGATCCTACGCATCAGTTTTTCCTCACTTTCGTCAAAGTTTAAATTAGTGAGATAATAAAGAGGATCAGTGCAGTTGTAATTGGCCAGAAAATTGGCTATGCGGACAAATTTCCCGACATCAACGGAAAGAAGGTTTTCCAGTGAAATATTTTCCGGATTTATTCCGTTTTGAGTTGGGTTTTCATAGAGTCTTTTGTCCATACCCGCGGAATGGAAGGCAATCAGTTTGTCGATAATCGCTGTTAAAATTTCCGGCTTGTATTTCCTCGGGTCGATATAGGCAAAAAGCGTTGCCGGCCCTCCGGAGTCCGCCATTTTCTCAATGGTTTCGGGGCCGAACCCCTTGATTGGGAAATTTTTCAAAAATTCTTCCATTTGCCGTGCCTTACCGCTGTTTATATACGTTTCCAGAATGGAAAGATTTTGTTGATTTAAGTGCCCCCAAAAAGAGTGAAAATAGGAGCTTAAAAAAAACAGACTCCTTTTCTGTTCGGAAGATAAGGTCTTGGCCCTGTCCAGGATCGGTTTTACATATTGAAGACGGCCGGGCATTTGGACCAATAGTCCTTCCAACACCGGCAAATCATATTCTTTACTGCCATTTTTTTTATATTGCCCGTTTAAAACCAGCCGGATAATCTCCATCTTATCTTCACCCAGTTCCCCAATTTTAAACATCAACTCCTGATCGTCCCGAAAATATTCTTCAATCTGGCTTATGGCTTCATAAAGACCAAGAACTGAGCTCCCATCGCGATTCAGCAGAGAGAAGTTTCTTTCGCCGCTATACCTTTTCCCTACATATTGCTCATGATGTTCAACGCAGTCTTTGAGCAGTTGATTAGCTGTCTCGGACTCCGGCAAACTAACTTTTTTAAGCAAGTCGCCCCAGTTCTGTTTCCAGTTGATCATTTTGGCCAAACCGAGTTCGCAGTATTTGACAGTACCTGTTTTGATTTGTTCTATTTCCTGCGCAGTGGACTCGCCGATCATTTTCAGGAAGGACGGAAAATTAATTTCAGTGATTGAATTGGAGAGATGTTGATTTTCCAAAAAAGCGAGAAAGCCTTTTATGGGAACATATTTTTCGGGAGAAAAAGACACCGCATTATCAAACAGCTGTTCCAGATTCAGCCGGCCTTCCAGCCGGGCCGTTTGGACAAATTGCAAAAAATTATCGGCCTGTCCCAGAGAAATATTTTCAGCCGGTTCACGCACCGGATATTTACTTGGTTTCAAGACAGACAATATCCGGTCAAGCCGTTCCGTGGGAAGGACACCGAGACATCTCTGAAATCTAATCAGCTGGTCGTATTTCCCATGAATTCCCTGGAAATGCCAGATGGTGTGATCGGGTCTCTTTCTACTGCTGGTACCGCTTCCGCCTCCCGTTTCCTGGGGAAGATGTCTAATAACTTCCGGGGAAAGATTTTCGGTAAATTGGGTGGCAGAGAGCAAATCTTCCCTATCCCGCTGATAATTCCCGTTCATTTGTTCCAGCTCTTCAAAATCTTCAAGGTTTTCCGGGGTCCATTGTTTTTCCAGCTCGGCTTTGCCGTATACCTTTAAAACCAGTTCAATTTTTTTCAACTGAGCTTCACTAAGCAGTTCCAATTGATTAAGTGTGGACTTTTCAAAACTGCCGATTACCAGATAAAGATAAAATCTGGACCAGTCAAAGGACTTCCGGTCGGATTCGATCTGTGACACAAACGATCGCTCCAGCAGCGGTTCGCCAAGTTTTTTCCAGGTGGCTTTAAGTTTGGCCGGACCAATTTCATCATGGAGTTTCAAGATCATCTTTATGTCCTGTTCGCTTTGCAGACTCAATCTTCCGGGTATAGCCAGGATAGTCTTAAGTAGAGCGTGGGCGTCGGGATGCTGAAAAAGCTTCTCCCAATCAATATCTTTGACCTGCAGGCTGTCGGTGGCAGCTATCGATAAATACAGCTGATCCCTTTCCCCGGGGGAAAGCAGCTCAAATATTTTGAGATGATCTCTGGTGAAATTAATTTTGTTGGTCGTGTCGGAAAGGAGCTGGTTTAACTGATCGTTTTCCGCCTGGACTTCCGGCGTTTCGGCTCTCTGAGTTTCCAGTTCCGTAACCCCGGTTTCCTGATTTTCAGCTTCCCGGATTTCTCCGGCCAGGAGTTTTTCTTCCAGCGCTTTTTGTAAATTCCGCCCGTCCATGACCGCTGTTAAAAATAATAATCTTATTATTTTAGCATTTTTGGGGGCAAATAGAAACAACAGATCTCCGCTTTATAGAAGGTATTTTGGCCTCAGGTCTTCTTCACTATTGGTCTACATAAACTGCCGTGTAAAGGCGGAGAGAATTGAGAAATGAAAAAACCTGAAAAGAAACTGATTGCTATAACTTTTCTACCTTATAAACGAAAACTTCCAGCTGGCCTTGCTCCCATTCAGCGGGCGGGAGGCCGGCTTTCTGGCAGAGGCTGGAGAGAAAGCCTTCTTTAGAGGGAAGCTCCTCCCAGACCTGGGGCAGGTAAGTGGCTTCGTAGCAGCCTTTTTTGAGGATGACGCCGTCTGTAGGGGGGTGGAGTTTAGTCAACAGGTCGTCCCGGCTAGAGTAAGAAAGTTTTTGGGGAACAGTGAGCACGGAAATTTCGATGTTGATTTGCTGTAATTCCTTTTCTTCCAGCGGGGAAAAGCGGGAATCGTTGAAGGCGGCACGTGCGGCATTTTCAATGACATCCTGATAGAGGGGTTGAACAGCTTTCAGGTGTCCCACACAACCGCGTAATTGACCATCGATGGTAAGGGTAACAAAGACCGCGCGTATTTCTTTCAAGAGGGGGTCAACGGGAGAATCTGACAAGGTCAGCAGCTGGCCGTGAGTTTGGTAGTTGGCGATGGACTGGCGGGCGAGCCGGAGCAGGAAATTTTTTTGTTTGGTGGTATACATGTTTATTTTGGTGATTTGACGATGGCAAGCGCCGCGTACCCGACCACGGAATTTTTGTCGCCGGCGGTATCGCCGGAGTTCCGGTAATCCAGCAATTCAATCTGATAATCGAATTTGGCGGCCAAGGCCATGGCAACTGTAAGGCCGGTATCGCCGCAGGCTTCCATCCGGGGGGCCATATTCAAGTCCATTGCCCGAATAACTTCCAGGGTTGTCCGGTCAATGTCGCAGGCCTCCGATAGGGATGATAATGGGAAAGATCGGAAGAAAACACAAACAGGGAATCTGGCTGCAGGAAATAGGGAGCTAAAATTGCCGCTATGTCGCCGGCTCTGGCATCGCCCACTAAGATCGGGATAATACGGAAGTTATTGAGGGTTTTTTGCAGGAAAGGCAACTGTACCTCCAGACTGTGCTCGGGTAGGTGGGGTGTGGGGTCAGAGGTCAGCCAGGTGTTTTGGGAAAGCAGTTTTTGGCAGATTTCCCGATTTACTTCCACCCGGCCCAAAGGGGTTTCGAAGGCTTCAAACATGCCGATGGAAACGCTGGTGGAAACATGATGCGCGGGTCCGATCAAAAAGACATTGTATGGCTGGCGGGGAAGTTCAAGCAACTGACGATAAGCCTGGGCGGCCACCAGGGCTGAATAGACATAGCCGGCATGGGGCACAATCAGGCCCTTGAGATTGGTCAGAGACTTTGGCTCGGCAGTTTTCAGAACACGATCGAGGGCATTTTCCAGCTGCCGGGAGTTTTTGGGATAAAAAGAGCCGGCCACCGCAGCATGTCTGATCATAATCGTTGAGGATTAAAACTATATTATTATAGGCCGAAATTATTGATTAAAACATTCTTTTTTGATCTGGCTAAAAAGAATATTTGCCATTTTGTCAAAGATAAATACAATTATGGTGTTTAAATCCTAAACAAAAATTTTCTATGAATAAAACGCACGCAAGTCTGCTTCTGGCAGCACTCTGCACTGGCCTAGTAGTAGCCGGATGCCAAAAACCAGTTACACCTGTAACTACAACCACTCCAAAGACAGCAACCACTCCGAGTGAAATCACGATTGTTCAACCTGACCAAAAAGAGGTAAATGGATCTATCAGCATTATGCCTGCTACAACAGGAAGCGTGGATGGAGCCGTAACCGTCACTGAAGCCAACACCACTACTCCGGCCGCAGCAGATGCAGCCGCAAAGGCAGTTGACGATGTAAAAACCCCGTAAGCCTCCGGCTAAACGGCAGATTTCTTTTGATTACACAAAAACTCTCGCCAGTTATGGCAGGGTTTTTGTAAATAATCTGAAATATTCAGCTGTTTAACTTGCTTTTTATTGAATATACTTGATTTTTTCGCAAGTTTAGTGTTTAATACCATTTGAATTTGTTTGGTTTTACCGTATGGATAATAACAATAAGTCCGGGAATGTGAAGACTCTGCCCTATTACGGGAAGAAAACCCCGGGCCAGGTAGTTGAACCTTTGATGCCGAGAACATCTGTCCCACAGGTGCCCTCACAACCAGCCACGCTTCCCCCCGGCCTGCCGTTACCGGGGATTATTGCTGTTTCGAAACAGCAGGAAGAAGAAGCCAGACAGAACGCCGAAAGGATCTCCGGCGAATTGAGCGTTTTGGCAAAACCAAGCCGTCTGCCGGATTTACGCCAACTTTTTGACAACCCGGACGAAATTGTGGATATGGCTTTCAAGGAAATTAAACCGGTTCGACAGGAAGTTTCCAATTTGTCCGCCTCAATTAGAGCTCAAGATGAGCAGGCGGATGTCCCCACTGCTTCAATCAAACCATCCGAACCTGAAAAACCGGTCAAGTTGTCAGCCCCGCCCAGCCGGGAAGTTCCTGTGACGGAAAACTTCAGGAAGGCTGTTTCAAATCTTCCCGAGATACCCAGGGTAATAATAAATGAGTCTCTGCCGGAAAAGTCCTGGATGGATAAAGCTAAAGAGAAAATCGGGAAGGCAATTGATTCCGCTGTCGGATTTTTCAAAAGACACTGGAGAGGAGCGGCCGTGGCCGCCAGTGTTACTGCTGCAGCCGGAACTGCCGGACTGATCATTAACCAATCCACAGACGACACATTAAATTCCGTCAATACCAGCAGCGTACAGCTTCCCGAAAATAAACCTACTGTTAATATTGCGCCGTCGGCGAGTGTCGCCCCGACCGCTTTTTCCCTGAATTTAACACCTCAGGTGCCGGAGACGGTTGTGCCTGAAATTAAGGCTGAAAAACCGGCGCCCAGCAGTTTTGAAGCGAGACATTTCGCTTCCGTACTGGAAAATTCCCGCAGCCCGCTGGTACAGGAAATAATCCATCAAGGGGAAGCCAGACTGAACGGCAACACTGTAACCGACACCATGATTGCCCCTTTTCGGGGACTCGCCACCAATGCACAAATTTTGGAACTGAATCAACTACAAAAATCAATCAATCTGGGTATCAGCGTCTACTTTAATGAACATTTCGGAACTCCCGCCAAAGTGGCGGAAAGCCTGAAGGATTCAAAACTGAAGAATCTGTACAGGACAGCCCTGGCTGAGAAACAAAGCGGCAGACTGCCTACTTATCTGACCAAGGAAAAATTCCCGCAGGAGTACCGGCTGGCGGAGAGGATTTTTGCGGACAGTGCTGAGCTGGGACTGGATCAGAGCGACAGCTCCAATGCCCGGTCCAGGGATTATGTGAATGGAAATATGTTCCAGGCCAAGCGGCCCGGGGATACCCTGATACTCCGAAAAAATAACGGCAGCTACCATGTAATTCTGGAAGCCGTCTTTGGAATTCTGGAAGGCAAGTCCGCCCAGGCGGCACTGTCGGAAAATTCGTCCCACAAAACACCTGAGCGGGTGCCGGTCAGTTCCGATGTTGGAACCGATAAAAAAGTACAGGATCGTGAAAAACCCGTTCCGGCCGCGGATCAGGACAAAGGCCGTGGTGAAACCGGACAGACTCAAATGCAGAATGATTTGCCCTTGGGTGTTTCCAACCTGGACCGGAAAGAATCTGATAGCAACAGACTCAGCCAACTGGAAACCGGCTGGGATAAAATAATCGCCGATCAGGACCTGCGTATTGCCGAAAAAGAACTTTTCCGAAAAACCCGCACGCTGCAACTTCAACTAGACGCCGGACTAACCAGTAAGCAGGAACATGCCGCCATTCTACCAATGACCGCAGATAAGATTGCAGCCCTTTACCCGGGCGCCGACCGGGCAAAAATTGAGGGACTTATGAAACGGTATGGATTCATCGGCATAGCCGGGATGAAAGGGGAGGGCAGGCAAAAAGAGGTGACTTTGAATAAGAATTTCCACAGGATTCTGGAACAGGAAATTTTACAGACCGCCTAAGCTCCGTCCGATAATTTTACAGTAAGGCAAGATTCGGTTAGACTGCAGTGCGGAGATTTTGCAGATTCCTTTATTAACCGACTATGACATTAAAAGAAAAAATTCAGCAGGATTTTATTGAGGCCATGAAAGCCAGGGATGAGGTTAAAAAAAGCACTTTGTCCATGTTGAAGGCGGCAATCCTGAAATGGGAAGTGGACGGTGAAAAGAAAGAAGCGACCGATGAGGCCGTGCTAACTCTGATCCAGAAAGAGGTTAAACAAAGAAAAGACGGAGCCGAAGGATTCAGAAGCGGTGGAAAGGAAGATATGGCGGCCAAAGAAGAGGCCGAGATGAAAGTATTGATGGCCTATCTGCCGGCCCAAATGACGGAAGAAGAGGTGAGAGCCGTGGTCACGGAGACCTTGGCCGCCGCCGGAATTTCCGGCAAAGCCGACATGGGAAAAGCCATGGGACTGGTAATGGGCAAGCTTAAAGGGAAAGCCGATGGCGGGATGATCAACCGGCTGGTCGGAGAAGTTTTGAAATAAACAGTTTTAGAATAATCAGTCCGGACATGAAAGAAGCGGCCCCCGGAACCGGTGGAAAAACGGTTGCCCGGAAAAAAATCAATGATTTGAACTGGATGGTCGGCGGGGAGGCCGGAAGCGGAATTCAGAGCGCCGGACACCTGATGGCACTGCTCTGTTCGCGGGCGGGACTTTCGGTATTCGGTAACGCTGAATATCCTTCACTGATTCGCGGCGGACATAATTCCAACGTGATCAGAGTTGCCGATTTTGAAGTTTCCATACACAAGGATAAGGTTGATTTACTGTTGGCTCTTAATGCGGAGACTTTGGATTTGCATCTGAGGGAAATCGCCCAGGGGGGCGCCGTCATTTATGACGGCGCAGAAACACCCGATTATAAATTCCCGGGCGGGTGGAAAAAGGGGATTGGGACTGCCGGTAACGGCCGTCTGATTTTTGATGTGCCCTTGAGCAGACTGGCTGAAAAAGCAGGCCTGTCCACAGCCAGAAACGTAGTTGGACTAGGAGCCGTCTTGGCATTGCTGGGACTGCCGGTACAACTATTATTAAAAGTTTTAAAAGAGAACTTTGCCAGGAAAGGTACGGAGACGGTGGAGAAGAATCTGGCGGCGGCGCGGGCGGGCTATAATTATGTAGTTGAAAATTTTGATGTGACCACTTTTGGTTTTGGCCTGCGCCCGGTAAATGGACAGCCGCGCCGCCTGCTGCTGACAGGAAACGATGCCGTTTGTCTGGGAGCGATCAGGGCCGGCGTGAAACTGGTGGCTGAATATCCGATGACTCCGGCTTCTTCGGTGCTGCATTTTATGGCCAAGGCCGCCAGGGATTATAATATTATTGTCAAACAACCGGAGGACGAGCTGGCCGCCATAAATATGGCCATCGGCGCCGGCTGGGCCGGCGCCAGAAGCATGGCCGCCACCTCGGGCGGCGGGTTTTCACTGATGTCCGAAGCCCTGGGTTTTGCCGGCATGACTGAAACACCGGTGGTGATTTATGAGGCACAGCGCGGAGGACCTTCCACCGGACTCCCGACCCGCACCGAACAGAGCGATCTGCAATTTGTGATTCATGCTTCGCAGGGGGAATTTCCCAGACTGGTAGTGGCACCGGGGGATTTTGACGAGCTGTTTTACAAAACTTTTGAAGCCTTTAATCTGGCGGAAAAATACCAGATGCCCGCAATAATTCTGGGCGATAAACACCTTTCGGAAAGCATTAAAAATATCAGGCCATTCGTTACAAAAGAACTGAAAATCGACCGGGGAAAACTGATACGGGATCCGGCCAGAGTGGCAGCACTTAAAAAACTGGGACACCAATCGCCTGACGGCGGATTTTTGCGTTATAAATTTACCGACGACGAAGTTTCGCCCCGCCTGCTGCCTGGAACAAAAGGGGGACGTTACCGCTCCTCCAGCGATGAACATGACGAGAGCGGAGATTTGACCGAGACTGAAGAAAACCGCATTGCCATGCATGCCAAACGGCTAAAAAAACTGGAATCCTGTCTGAAAGACTTGCCGGCCCCCAAGCTGATCGGTCCGGCCAGGGACGGATCGTTTACAGCTGGTCCCGCCTATCCGGCAGAGAAAGCGGATGTGACTTTTGTGACCTGGGGGTCGCCCAAAGATGCTTTGCTGGAAGTGCTGCAGATGCTCAAAAAAGACGGCGTAAAAGCCAATCTGCTGCCAATCACCTACTTTGTCCCTTTCCACGGCAGGGAGGTAAAGAAGATCTTAAGCCGGTGTAAATGGAAAATCGGCGTGGAAATGAATCAACAAGCGCAAATGTGCGAATATATCACAGCAAAAACCGGCATCTTTATGGACGCTAAAATTTTAAAATGGTCCGGCCGTCAATTGACAGCTGAAGAAATATATTCTAAGTATATGGCTGTAATATAGATTTTCAAATGGCCAAACGCTTATTAAAAGAAAACGATGAAGCAACGGACCTGATAATTCGCAGTCTCTATCAGGAAACCGAGTTGCCCGCTTCCGAGAAAGCCAATGACCCCAGACAGTGCCGTTTTGTCTTTTTTGATGATTCCTATCCGGTTCTGGATAATCTGTACCGACCTGTACCGGAAGATGAAGAAATTTGGTTGTCCTTTGAAGACTCTCTTTTGCTGACAACTATGAGCTTTATACTTAGGCAGAGACTGGAAAAGGTTTTGTCGCCACAGACAAGAGACGGTTATCGCATCGTGCTGCCTTTTCCCACTTTGCAAAAAAGGCGGGTTTTAGAAGGTATGAGGGTTCTGGATGTTTCTGCGGAGGATGATCTTCACGCTCAGTTAGTTTCTCTCGGTGCTGACGCGACGCTGATTTCACCATCCGGCGAGGCTATTGATGGACCGTCCTGGGACACCCAAGGAGACAAAACAAAAGTCGACACCTTTGGGAAAATGGCCAAAAAGATAGCAGAACTAACCTCTACGGGAGATGCTTATGACTTAATCGTGGTGGAGAGATACAATCTTTTCAACGCCCTGGCCGGAGAAGAACCATACCCCTGCAGTTTTGAATTTCCCACCACTGAAAGTTTGGTGTCTGCAGTTTGCCAGGAAAACTATCCTCCCTTAATTTCCATTGGAGACGGTTCCACCCCTTATCAAAATACGGAGTCCCAAATCTTCTCCTCAAAAGTTTTAAAACATGCAATCAGGTCAAGGCAACTGCTGGATGACTACCCAAATTTTCCGGCAATCACAAAACAAATCTCTTGTTTGTGAAGAAAAATCCCACCGCCCAAGAATCTTCCCAAACCGTCAAACCTTGCTCTAATTTTTTGTTCGCTACCCTAAGCCCTTTCCTTGCCTCCAATTAATGGTAGAAATAATTTCACCTCTTTGGTCAAAAGGAAATACTATATCTAGTATTGATTCGTAGCCGCCTCCACCAGATAATGTGGCTACTTTAACAATTTTAAGCATGGCGATTGAGGCAAGGGAGACTCTGGAGGAGTATCTCTCGAAATCCGACTGGCGCGTAAACGCGAATTCCAACCAGGGATATTCTTTGGGCGGGATGATTCTAAACACATCCGGAAAAGTTACCGCCAACTACTGGCTATCCTATATTTACCCTGAAGAAGTCGGCAAGGCCCATCGCGAAGGGGACTTTCATATACATGATCTGGACATGTTTTCCGGATACTGCGCCGGCTGGTCTCTCCGGCAACTGCTGGAAGAAGGATTTAACGGTATTGAAAATAAAATAGATTCAACTCCTCCCCGCAACCTGGCCGGCGCCATCGGTCAGATGGTCAACTTTCTGGGCACTCTGCAGAACGAGTGGGCGGGCGCACAGGCCTTTTCCTCTTTCGACACCTATCTGGCCCCCTATGTGCGCAAGTACGCCGAGGAGACCCGTGATGAGCTCAAGGACATGGTAGCCGACGCGGCCGCACTGGAAGACTATGTGGAGAAAAAAACCTATAAATACGTCTATGACTCCATCCAGGTTTTTGTGTTCAACCTGAATGTTCCTTCCCGCTGGGGGACACAGACACCTTTTACCAATATTACCCTGGACTGGGTTTGCCCCCCCGACCTGAAAGACCGCCGGCTGCTTTTGGGAGGACAACCTTTCAAATACACCTTCAGCGAGCTGGAAAAGGAAATGCAAATGATCAACAAGGCTTATATTGAAGTGATGCTCCGGGGCGACGCCAAAGGGCGTGTTTTCACCTTCCCCATCCCCACCTATAACATCACCCCGGAATTCGACTGGTACGGACCCAATACCGATTCTCTTTTTGAAATGACTGCCAAATACGGCTTGCCCTATTTCCAAAACTTCCTCAATTCCGACCTGAAACCCCACCATGTACGCTCGATGTGCTGCCGTCTGCAGCTGGATCTGAATGAGCTGCTGAAGAGGGGAAACGGCCTGTTCGGGTCCGCCGAGATGACCGGCAGCGTGGGAGTGGTGACCATCAACACCGCCCGGCTCGGATATCTGTACCGCGGCAACAAGGTCGGCTTTTTTGCCCGGCTGGAACAATTGATGGAATATGCCAAAACCTCCCTGGAACTTAAAAGAAAAGAAATCCAGAAATGGATGGATCTGGGTCTTTACCCCTTCACCAAGCGCTATCTGGGTCACCTGAACAACCATTTCTCCACCATCGGCATCAACGGCGTGAACGAGGCCATCAAGAACTTCACCGGCGGGGAAGAAGATATCACCACCCAGTTCGGCGGCGATTTCGCCGAAGAAATTCTGCTGTTTATGCGGCAGCAACTGATCCGTTTTCAGGAAGAAACCGGCAATCTTTACAACCTGGAGGCCAGTCCGGCCGAAGGCACCACCTACCGTTTCGCCAAGGAGGATAAAAAACGCTATCCCGATATTATCCAGTCCGGCACTACCGATTATCCCTATTATACCAACTCCACCCAGCTTCCGGTGGAATACACCGACGATGTATTTGAAGCACTTCAGATGCAGGACCGTTTCCAAACCAAATATACCGGGGGCACAGTTTTGCATCTTTATCTGGGTGAACGGCTGCATGATGCCGAAAGCTGCCGTCAACTGGTAAAACGGGCTTTGAGCAGTTTCAGGCTTCCCTATATCACCATTTCCCCGACTTTTTCGATCTGCCCCAAGCACGGTTATATCGCCGGCGAACACGACTATTGTCCAAGATGCGACGAAGAAATCGGTTATCAGGGTGACGCCAAGCTGGATACGGAAATCCGCGCCAAACACATCTCCAAACAAAAAGCCTTACTCATTAACCAATAAACAAAAATGGAAAACGCCACACCGCTAGTCGCCGACCGCACCAAGTGCGAAATTTGGACCAGAGTAATGGGCTATCATCGTCCGGTCAGTCAGTATAATTTCGGCAAAAAATCGGAGTTTTATTCCCGGGTTTATTTTAAGGCCACCTGTGAGGCCAATTCCAAGTTTGTACATCAATACGGAGGCTGTCTGAAAGAAGAGAGCGCCGTTCCGGCCAAGCCAAAACTGCTTTTGTTCACCACCAATACCTGCCCCAAGTGTCCGGCCGTCAAAAACTGGCTGCAGACCAGCAGTATTGAATATTTCGGCATTGATAACACTATGCTCAATTTCTGGGACATCGCCGACAAATACAATGTCCGCAGCGTACCAACACTGATCGCCGTGGATGAGAACGGCAAAGAGATCTGGCGCGCCAATGAGGTTTCGGA
Organism: Candidatus Altimarinota bacterium; assembly: GCA_963677745.1. Classification (GTDB taxonomy): domain Bacteria; phylum Patescibacteriota; class Gracilibacteria; order UBA1369; family UBA1369; genus UBA1369. The sequence continues at coordinate 741,550 of OY782391.1, read as the reverse complement.
AATTCAGCAAAAGCATGTCCAATAATGATCATAACAGCTCTGACCAAGTTTACGGCGACCGATTTTCCCGGCCGGCTGGCCTGCATTCTCTTCACCGGGGGATGCAATCTGCGTTGCGGTTTCTGTCACAACGCCGAATTCGTCCTGCCGGAGAGACTGAAAGAGCTGACACAGACGATACCGTTTGAAACGGTTTTGAATTTTCTGAAGGAACGCCGCGGGATGCTGGACGGCGTGGTTTTTTGCGGCGGTGAACCGACCATTCACCCTGATTTGCTCGATAAAATGAAAGCGGTCCGCGATCTGGGTTTTCAGGTGAAACTTGACACCAACGGGACCAATCCGGCGGCCCTGGAGAGTGCCCTGGCGGCCGGGGTGGTGAATTACATCGCCATGGACCTGAAAGACGCCCTACCCTATCGCCGGGAGCTGGTGGGGGTCGACGTAGGGGAGGAGGTACTTCGACGGAGCATAGAACTGATCAAAGGATCGGGAGTGGAATACGAGTTTCGCAGCACAATTTTGCCGGATTTTCATGATCTGCATGTTTTACGGGCAATGGGAGAAGCCATCCGGGGAGCAGACAAATGGGTGCTGCAGGGCTTCCGCAACGCCAAAACGCTGCGTGAGGAGTTTGAGGGATTGAGGGGGTTCGGGGAAGCCGAACTGGAAGAGTTGACTTCGATTCTGGCACAATTTGCCAACGTGGTGGAATACAGAGCTGCCTAAAGCCAGAGATTGTCTAACCGGGAAGCGGTAAACCTGTTGAAAAAACGGGCTTTTTATGGTAAGATAAGAGGATAAATTTACGTAAAAATAAAAAAATGAAAAATTTAAAGGCATTTTCACAATCAGACAGAGGACTGTTTTTAGAGAAGAGACTGGCTTGTTTCGCGGAGAACGAACAAAAAGCTCCGGAAGTGGCCGAACCGATCAAAGACAAGACTCCCGATCAAATTAAGGCAATCGTGATGTCCGCCCGTGAGGACGTAGACACCCAGATTAAGAAGATGGAGGCTAAGTTTGTTTTGAAACAGGAAGACCAGGGCAAGACCAAGGAACAAACCGGTTACAAAACAACACTCGACGCCAACAAGCCAAAGGACAAGGCTGTGCTCGATGCATACGCAAAATTAAAAGAAAGTTACAAAGCACTGGATGAAGCCGTTAGAACAAATATCAGCGCAAACAAAGACGCAATTAGCCGGACTCTCACTCAGGTTGATACAATTTTCGCCGCACTGGATAAAAACAAGACAGATTATCAACCGCTGCCCGGGGATCCGTTGGGCGTTGATTTTAACCCGCTGGCTGCCAGAAGAGCTGTTGAATTTGCCGCAACTGCCGCACCGGCAGCAGCTGAAAAAGCTACCGTCGCCCCCGGTGTAACCGAGGCGGTTAACGGCGAAGCCAGATTAAATCAGGCGTTACTGGAAAGACTGCGGGTATCGGATGAACCTTTGGACAAAAGTGAAGCGGACGGTTTAAAAAAACTGATGGGAAACAGAAGCCATGTGGAAATAAAAAGTATGGATGGTGATCCGGTGATTATGGATCGCTCTACCGATGGAAAGTTCATCAGATTTCAGATCACAGTGGAACATAATATTGCCGAACGCACTGCCACCCAGGCCCCTTCAGAAAAGAAAGCTTTTGTAGACGTGGTCAGGGCACTGGACGGCAGCACCAATGTGGAAGGAGCCAAATTCAGCACTCCTACCGAGAGCGAGAAAACTCAAAAGAATTTGGAGACAAATCAACAGGAGCTTTCAAAACAGCTTGAATATCTGCAGTCGGAAAAATGTCCGGTGGGAACGATGGTGGTAATGACCATGACAGAGGCGACGGTTAACGGTAGAGAAGTTACTCAGTTCAATTGCATTCAGAAAAATGCCGACGAAAAGCTGCAATATGTAACCATGATACAGGGCGCCGGGGAAACATCGGCCAGAATGTTGGGACAGCCCAGATTGTTGAAATATGAAAAGGCCAAAGATGACGCACAGGCCGCCCAGTGGGGACGCCAGGAAAGGATAAGTCCCGATGAACGCTTAGCTGTGACCGCCGATCAGCCACCGGTAATGATGGAAAATAAGGAATTTACCGATAAAGAGGTGAGCAGAAAGGTTGACAGTCTGGCCAGTAACATCGCTGCAGCGACCGTTTTCGGCACAAATTCCGATATGTTCAAAAATCTGGTGGCCGAGCTAAAAACATTCTCCAAAAAACACAACTTCCCCAACTACATGTTAGAGACAGATACTCCCGTGCCAACCCAAGTCGCTTTGGCCCATAATGAAGTGATCGTTTCCAGGCCATTACCGGCAAAAGACCAGAAAAAAGACCAGCCGATGCAATATGCCCAGGTTTATTCTTCGGAAAGAAAAAACCAGACTGTTTAAACTACAAATTTTTGTCCGCATATCATGCCCAATCAAAATCAATTTACTATCGAGGAACTGGTGGCTTTGATCGAAAAATCGGCCTCCATGCAGGCTTTGCCAGATGATAAGAAAGCACAGATCCTGGAGCTTCTTAAAAATCCCGACTCTGAATTGACCAGGCAACTTTATGACACTCTGGTCAAAGAAAAACAGAGTATTGAAGAGAATGACCAAAAACTGAACGGGCAAACCGCTCCGCTGATGGATAAAATCGGTACAGATCTGATGGCTGTCAAAACCCTTACCAACCGGATGGACCAGGCGGAGGCCGAGGCCAAAGAAACACAGGCAGATACCAAAGCGGTGGAGGATATTTTAAAGTCGCTGGAAAAATAGTTTTGTAGAAATGCGGCGGCATTGATGGTATTTTAGGCTGGCATTAATAAAACCGACATGGGCGGGCAGCCGGCAATTAAAGGAGGAAAAAGGAATGAACTTATCCAACTGTCTGATTTTAATACCATGGCGCGGCCGGACTGGTGTGCGGGCTGCGGAAATTTCGGTGTGCTGCTGGCTGTAAAACAAGCTTTGTCAGGGCTGCAGATTGACCCCGAACAGGTGGCCTATATATCGGACATCGGCTGCAGCGGAAAAACTCCCCACTGGCTCAATACTTACGGTCTGCACAGCCTGCACGGCCGGGCGATTCCCTGTGCCAGCGGCGTGAAATTTGCCAATCGTGATTTGACGGTGCTGGTAAGCGTGGGAGATGGGGGAGCCTATGGGATAGGATTGGGACATTTGCTGCAGGCAATCAGGCGCAATGTAAATATCACCTGTCTGGTACATCATAATCAGGTCTATGGATTGACCAAGGGACAGATGACGCCAACTTCACCCCGGGGTTTTGTTTCGCCTTCCACGCCGCATGGTGTGGTTGCCGATCCCTTGAACCCTTTGGCGGTGGCTCTGTCGGCCGGCGGTACTTTTGTGGCCAGGGGGTTTGCAGGCAATATGCCGCAACTGGTCAAGTTGATACAGACAGGACTGCAACATCCCGGCTTTGCGCTGATCGATATTTTACAACCCTGCGTGACCTATAATAAGGCACAGACCTTTGATTATTACCGTGAAAATACTTACAGCCTGGAAGAGGCAGGTCATGACAGCGGCGACTGGCAGAAGGCTATGGCAAGGGCGATGGAGACTGCTGAGGGAAAGGCGGCCGCGGGCGGGAAAAAGAAGGACGGGCGATTACCGCTGGGAATTTTTTACCGGACAGAGCGGCCCGCGTATGAAGCACAGGATCCCGGGTGGGCCGGGAAGCCGGCGGTAGAACTGGAGCTGGACGGGATAGACATCGGGCCGCTCCTGAAAAAACATTTATAATCGGGATGATCAGGACTCGTCCTCTGCGCCAGGATTGCGGGTTTTCCCATTCGGATCAATCATCTGGAAAGGGAATTCGGCGGTGCGCAGATGGGCAATCAGTTTTCTGATAAATCTTTTGTAATATTTTCGGTTGACCACACTGAAGATGTCGCTGACTTCCAGTTGGTCTTTGGCGTCATAGAAGGCGGGGGATCTTAGAACCAGATGGAAGGGAGGTTTTTTAACCGGCTGAACCAGGTGCCGGCCCTCCACCTCGCTAAGGGTGCGTCCCCAAAGTTTTTCCCCATCGGTAAGCCGGAACCAGACACCGGCAATGCCCTGAACATAATTAATGTTTTCCGAGCAGGAAATCGACTCCAGTCCGGGCAGGTTTTCAGGGTATTCCGTGGCTCTTATTCCCTGCTTGAGAACTTTGTCGATCCTGTCGAAATAATCGCCGGGTTGTTCCATTTTTAATTGTGTTTCTTCCGGATTGTCGACATCGTCGCCAAATTCTCCCAAAGAAATTCCGTGGTAGAACTTTTGATCTTTGCCAACCAAAGGTATTTCCAAAAAACCCAGATGCGACAAAAACTTATAATGATCGGCCCTGACTTCGGCCGAATAACTTTGGTTCAGGTAATCATGGACTGCCTGGCGGTATTGCGGGTGGCCCAGCACGGTCTGCAGTAATTGTCTGATTTTATTCTGGTGTTCGAGCAATTTGGCTTCTCCTGAAGTTTCGATAAACTCTTTAATCTCGGTGGAATCTATATTTTCCAGATCAGCGCCGTCCAAGACGTCTTCTTTTTCCGGATGTGACCGTCCGGGTTCGACGGGAGACAGGAGCCAGGCTATTTTCTGGCGAAAAGAAGCCATGGGCAGGCCTGAGGTCGTTTTGATAAACGGAGCCATGCCGGGAGTTTGAGTCAATCTGCAGATATCCACCAGATCGACCAGTACGCCGGAAATTAAATCGAGACGCCGCTCGTCTTGATTTTCCTGTGGGGTAGTCAGTTTTGGGGGATTAGTCATGATATAGCGTGTAAATTATCATTATTCCGGAGTGGAGTGTATATTACAACAGAGTTTTATTATTGCAAGCTTTTTGTTTTGGGCTTTTGGCTGAGGAGGATTAATTATTAACTGTATTTACTTTTTGGTTATGTTGTTTGAAACCAACACCATAGTCGGGCATCGCGGGTGCAAAATTGTAGACCAGAACAATACACTGGAGGCTTTTGAGAAAGCGATCGCCGTCGGCGCGGAAATGGTGGAAATGGACATCCGCAAAACAAGGGACGATGTCCTGGTGGTTTTTCATGACCGCGAGATTAAGGGAGTCCGGATAAGAGGCAACCAATATGAAGACATGGCTGCCCTGGCCAACCAGGAAGGACTGGTACTGCCGGTACTGGAGGAGACGCTGGAAAAGCTGGAAAACAGGATGAAAATAATCGTGGAATTAAAGGAGTCAGGCTATGAGGAGAAAGTGATGCTGGCGTTACTCAAACACTTTCAGCCCGATGAATTCGTGGTAACCAGCTTTCTGGACGGCGTACTGCTTCGCATCAAAAAACGCTTCCCAACAATCAAGACCGGCCTGATCCTGGGGGTGGGAGGGCATAACGAAGAATTCAGAAGAAGGGGAGTGGGCAGACTGGTACAAAAAATCAGTGAATATCTGCCATGGCGAAGAATGAAAACCTGCGGTGCCGACTTTTTGGCGGTGCAGTACCGTTTGCTGCGCCTGGGACTGCTGGATTCCGCTTTCAAACGGAAAATACCGGTGATGGTTTGGACCGTTAATGATCCCACCATGATGCGCAAGTTGTTTTTGACCAGAAAAGTGAACGGACTGATCACTGACCGGCCTGATCTGGCCGCAGAGGTCCGAAAAAAGCTTTAAACGCCTGTATAAAGCGGGAAATCATCCCGATTAAGGCAGGTTAGTAACCGTCCTCCACCTTTGCTACGGTGGTTTTTTATGTTATAATATAAAGATTTTATAGAAATTAGTAATGACAAAAACAAAATCTTCCAAAATTTGGGTCGTCGCCACTGCTGTTCTTTCTGTTTTAACTTGTTTGGGAAGTGCAGGAACAGTGGAAGCTCTCGCACCCGTCAATACAATGACTACCCAACAGCTAAATACCATCAAAACCATCACACCTGCCCTAAACTCATTGACTGCCCGAACCGTCTCCTGCAAAGGATCCATTCTCTCGGAAAACAATCAGATGGCCAACGGTTATAGATACACCGTCCAATGGGAAATTAATGCCACAAATGTTTCTTCCAACAATTATTTCACCGTGGAATATTCCGGAACGAATCTGTTTACTAAATTGTTGATTAACGCTCCTCCAACCGACGGCTCAGCCTTTATGGACCCTCTTTATTTTCCAATCAAGATTCCTCCCGTAAATTACGATTTGAAATTGGCCGACACCAGTAAGACTGTCAATTTCAAGGTTTTATTGGACGCCCTGGACCCTGATTTTTCTTTAAACAATACCTGTTCATTAGATTTGACCAATAAAAATCTTCCGGCAGAAAGCGACTACACGCAGCTTGGCGTCCGGGGTTTTGTGTCTCCGAGATTGCAGGAATCGATTCCCATCCCGACTCCGACCAATCAAACTTCGCCGTCTTATTCATTTTCAAGCAACAAGGCCGGTACGCTCACTTATGGTGGCAGTTGCAGTGCGGACAAAGTCACCGCAGCGGTTGGGAACAACGTGATCGTTTTGAATCCGCTGACACCGGGTACCTATAGCAATTGCACAATCACTCTGACTGACTCTTCCGGCAACAAAAGCCCCGCGCTGACGATGTCCAGTTTTACGATAAGAAGCAGTTCCAGCGGTTCTACAGGAGATGATACTACAAACAACCCGACTTCCGGTTCGACGGATACCAACACTGGAAGTACGAATACAACCGGAGGTTCCACCGCAACCAACGGTGAAACGTCAAATACCACCGAAACGGCCGCTCCGGAACTCAAACCAAGTCCGGATATAATGTTGTCCAGAGCCCAGGCCCTGACCCTCTATTTTGAAAACGATCAGCCGGCTTATGACAGGCTCCCCCTGAAAGTAACACTGATTTCTCCTGCCACCGTGACAGTTTCAATCTACAAGGACTCTTATGACCCCAAGGCGGAAGACAATTCAGACAATTTAATAAAAACACTGCTCCTGAACGCACCCAAGGAAAAGGGTCTGTTTACCATAACTTGGGACGGTTATGACGATTATGACCAGGCTGTGCCGCTGGGAAAATACAAATATGTGGTAGAAGCAAAATTAAACAGTACCTATAAACCCGACGTTTCCATACAGTCTTTTGAAATTAAAAACCCTCCCACTGCCGCCGAAACAACAGCCGCCAGTGCTGAAAACGTCCAAGCTGATACCCTGCGGGGCGCGGCCCCCGAGGAGCCCAAGCCGGGACTGCTGGAACAGGTTAGTACGGCAATTTTCGGCGAGGAAAAAGCTGGCGTGACAGAAGCCGCTGCGACAGAGCCCGCCGCGCCGCAAAAAGAACTCAGCAAATGTCCGGGCGTATATTATCCGATTGATATAAGCGGCAGCCCTTACGAGTCGCTGATTAAAAAAGCTTATGATGAATGCATAATCAGCGGATACCCGGATTTTACGATTCGCCACCAGCAATATATAACCAGACCGGAGTTTATAAAGATGGCTATGAAAGCTTTCGGCAAGGAAGCAAAAAAAGGCTGTTATGATGCTGACTGCGGCGCCGGCGCTCCTTTTACCGACATGGATATGTGGATGGGCCCCTGGGTAAGGGCAGCCTGGGATTTGGGTTACGTACAGGGCATTGCGCCTGATAAACTGGGGGTCGGATTAATAAACAAAGCCGAGACGGTGGCCCTGACAATCAAAATGTCCGGAATCCCTCCACATCAGGGTTGTTATACACCTAATTGCGGAGCCGGGTTTCCCGACAATCCGTTTAAGGACATTACCCAGTCCTGGCAGGGACCCTATCTGAGGGCAGCCTGGGATAAAGGATTGATACAAGCTCAACCGACCGGTGAATTTTTTCCCAAGCAATATGTGACCCGGGTACAAGCTCTGGATCTGCTGATGCGGGCCAGAAGCCTTAAATAATCTTTCGGGAAAGCTTCTGTTTGCCGCTGTTTACTGTAACGGCGCCCTGTTTGACTTTTGACGGGGTGCGGGCGTTGATAACGGCGTTGGCAGCGTTTCGCTGCAATCCTTTTCTCTTGGCGCGCATGAGGGGGGAGCCGGCGAATTTTTGCAGAAACTGCTGATCGTTGTCCATCGCCATGATCTCATTTAACGGCAGACTGTCGCCGGCGATTTGCCGGTCGGCTAGGCCGGGAACCAGGGGACGGGCGGCAGAATTGGACGAATTGGCCGCGTCGGTACGGGCGGGGGACTGTTTTATCGGCCTGGCCAGCTGAAGGTTGTAGGGACAAACTTCCTGACAAAGATCACAGCCAAAAATACGGTTACCCAGGGCCGGAGCAAGATCGGGAGGGAGGGGGTTTTCTTTATTCTCAATTGTCAGATAACTGATACAACGGCGTGCATCAAGCTGTCCGGGGGCTACCAGGGCACGCGTCGGGCAGGCATCCAGACAGCGGGTACAATTGCCACAGGTACCGGAACCCGGCTGATCCGGTTCCAGTTCAAGCGAAGTGAGTAGTTCCCCCAGCAGGAAAAAGGAGCCGATCCGGGGATTGATGAGCATGGTGTTTTTCCCATAAAATCCGATTCCGGCCTTTTCGGCGAAGGCTTTTTCCATCAGCGGTGCAGAATCCGTGCAAATCTTGTGCTGATTTCCGGGCCAGTTTATTTCCAGAAATTTCTGTAATTCCTTCAGCGTTTTTTTGAGTACTTTGTGATAATCCCGGCCCCAGGCATAACGGGCAATGATTCCATGACCGGGTGGAGTAACCGGTTTTTCACGATAATAGTTCATCCCGATTACAATTACCGTCCGGGCTCCGGGCAATAAGCCTTGGGGGTCACCACGCAGTTGATAATTTTCCAGATATTTCATTCCGCCCTGATAACCCTTGTCGATAAACTGCTCCAGATTTTTGGACGCCTGTTCGAGTTTTTCGGCCCGGCAAAAACCAATTAAATCAATGCCCAGCTGTTGCAGCGCATATTTTTTAATTTGCTCTCCTTTGTCCATGGCAGTTTGCTGACTACGGTTACTCAACCTTAATATCGACTTTCTGATCAGTGTTCTCCTGGTTGATGATGGTGCAGCGGAACGGTTTCTCCAGGCTGATTTGTTTGCTCTGGCCTCCGGGGATTTCGATGGTGGAACCAAGAACTTCGCAGGACTTTGCTCCGTCGGCAGTGGTGTAGAGGTTGATCTGTTTGTCCAGGGAGTTGATTATCGTCAGACTTTGGCCTACCTTTGCTTCCATAGTGGCAGGCTGCAGGCCGGTGGAAGAGACCGTAATTTCTTTTTTCTGGAGGGCGGGGGTCACAGGCAGCGGGGCTTTTTCCGACCGTCCGTCATCAGTAACCTCAATTTTTATTTTGGAAACGGCCTGGGCTTTTTCTTTTTCCAGCTGATCCGCGGACTGCCTGGCGTTATCGGGTGAAACGTTCTGGCAAGCCGTGAGAAGGCTTATTCCCAAACAGATAATCAAAAGGTGTGTTTGTTTCATAAATTTTTTGATTAATTTGATTAACTCTCACAGCCGCTCCAGGCGGCTAACTGTTGTAATGTTTGAGCGCCCTGCAGACTGGGTTTTCCCGGCATTTTCCAGGTGGGATAAGCCTCGATGCCTTCTGATTGGCAAAGGTCCGGGTCGCCCTGCGGGCCTTTGGCGTCACATTCAACGTAATTGAGACCGGAAACGGCCGCCCCAAAATACTCTTTCTGATCGGCACAATGGGGGCACCAATAAGCTCCATAAAGTATGGCGCCGCTTTTATTTAAACAGGAGGCAAGCGTATTTGCAGACAGGTCGGATGCCTGTGTGACTTCCGGCTGTATCGTTGCAGCGGGAGCCGCGGGCTGATGAATAACCGTCCCGCTCACGAGTCCCAGAACAATCATCCAGATACCGATAAATCCAAAACTCATCTTTTAAGGGGTTACGGGTTGGGCTGTTTGTTCACCACTTGCGACCGGTGTGCGGCCGACCGGTTCGGCTTGACCGATTGTGCCGGGAGCGGGTTCCGTTTTAGCAGGTTCGGTGGAGGCTGAGTTTCCGGAAGCCTGATCCAGCTGTTTTTCGGCGTCCGCCAATTTCTGTTTGTCTTCCGCCGGCAGTTTGTCTTCGCAATTAGCCAGTTTGGCCAATAAAAATATCGGCTCTTCTCCTGCCAGATTACCCTGTCCGGGGAAACTCCAGGTGGGATAACTACTGATTCCGGCGTCCAGACAGACCTTCATGTTTCCGTTGGGTCCTGCAGGATCACATTCCTGGTACTTAATAAACTGGAAGTCATCACCAAAAGCCGCTTTCATATTCTGGCAATGCGGACACCAGTAAGCACCGTACATGATGGCTCCTTTGGCGGTTAGACATTTGGCAACTTCGGCGTATTTTCCGGCTGCCGGCGGATTGTCGGGGTTGGTCGTTGATTCGCCGCAACCAGCCAATAAAAGAAGTGTGGAGAGAATAATCAAAATTTTTGCTACCGTTCCAGTCTTCAACATAAATATTTATTGGGTTTAACGGATATAGATGCCGACATATTATACATACCAGCTGGCAATTTTGGAAATAATTAATTAAGATGTAATCTTATTTCTGCCTGGGGATTGTATTTATATACTTATCGGCCGGATTCAATGGCATACGATGCAAAAAACAACGGGGGAGAGGAGTTCTGCGATGCGGGACTTCCGGAACAGCAGTCCCTGGACGGGTATCACCCCCTCCAGAAGCTGATGGATGAGCTGAAATATTACAATTATCTGGGACGGGCGGTGATTCTGAGTATTGCCGCCAAGCTCAGTCTTAACGGCCAGATGACGACAACAGAGATTATTGATCATATCAGGCTTCAGGGTATTGATGATTTTATCAGCCGCTTTAAGGAATACGAGTTCCCGAAAACACCACCCTCTTCCAGGCAACGGAAGATCACCGGCTCCCTGGAAGTCGTACTAAAAGGCGCAGAGGCCGTTCCGGCTACTCCCCAGCCCGGTGAACTGCTGGAAAATGTGAAGGGAATCAGGGGAACAGTGGAAGCTGCTCTGGAGCGGGGAAGGCAGGCGGATCCCGAAATTTCCTGGCAGGATATTTTCGCGGACACTCCGGAGGAGCGCAAGCCAAAAAAGAGCGAGTGAAGTGGTCAGAAGGTTTTTTTTATGATAAGACGGAGGGGATTTTCCAGCCCAGTTTTTTTGTACCCTCCCATGAGTTCTTTTTTGCCCGAATCAATACAGAAAGTAATCGATGAATTTGCCCGTCTGCCCGGGATAGGCCCGAAATCCGCGCAGAGACTGGCAATGCACCTGTTGCACTCACCGGATATGCGCGTGGATTCGTTGGCCGGTGCGGTTTCGGGAGTAAAAAGGGGATTAAGGTTCTGCCAGGACTGTTTTAACATTGCGGAAGGAGAAAAGTGCCGGTTTTGCCTTAATCCGATGCGCAACAAACTGCAGTTTTGCGTGGTGGAGGAAATCCTGGACGTAATTGCCCTGGAGCGGACCGGCCAGTTCAGGGGCCTTTATCATGTATTGCACGGGGTCCTTTCGCCGGTTGACGGCATCGGCCCGGATCAGATCAAAGCGGATGAACTGCACAGAAGAGTGGAGGACCTGGTGGGGAGCGGCGTGGTACCGAGAGAAATTGAAGTAATCGTTGCTACCAACCCCTCGCTGGAAGGCGAGACTACGGCGATGTATCTGACCAAAATACTAAAACCTTTGGGAGTGAGGGTCACCCGCATAGCCAGAGGCCTCCCGGCTGGAGGCGATCTGGACTATGCTGATGAGATAACTCTGACAAGAGCTCTGGCGGGAAGGATGGAATATATCTGATTAACCGTGGGGGGCGGTTATATTTTTACGTATTCTGATTGCCGGTAGTCGACGTAACCGTTTTCACCCAGTGTTTTTTTGGAAGGCTTGAAAAATCCTTTTGGCAGATAAGTTTTGCCTTCTATTGTGATGGCGTGATCCGCACTGATTGACAGTTTCTTCATGCTTTCCTGGCTTTGCCGGAAGAAGTCCAGCATCACCGCGGAATTTCTGGTGTTTCTGTTCTGATCGGGATCGTTGCCTAACAACTCATCAATAAAACCGAGGGGTTCTTTCTTTTTTTCCGGATCGATCTTGATTTTTTCATCTATCTGATCATAAAGATACCCGTTAACGATTGAGTAACCGGAGCTGTTTACCTTGTAATCGTTTCCCGCGAAGTCCACTGACGGCGCACAAGTGTAGAATTCGGGTATAGACATAACGCGCTCGCCGTCAAAGAACCCTCTCTGCCCGTAATCCGCGTAGCGGAATCTCAGGAATGGTTTACCGGTGGCCGGATTAATGTCCATGTACTTGTAACCGAAGGCTTTGTCGATTTTGACGGCCTCCTTGTTGGTGATCATATACCGGGTATTCTCCTCATCCGGTGATTTCGAGTCAAACATCAGGGCAAAACTATCGGGGCTGCTGGCAAAATGTATATCGGCGCCCCCGTTGGTGGCCTCCAGAAGCGGCAACGGCAGGTAGTTAGCCAGACAGCGGTTGGCAAATTCCTGGCGGAATTCAGACCACATCCAGATTTTAGTATTGGTCCTCATCAATTCCGGATGATAATAATAAATATCGTCGTCCAACAAGGTCAGGATGCGGTTAAGCGGTTTCAATGATTTGGCGCTTTCCGCGATCTGATCGATAACATCAATGCCCACTTGAATTCTGGGATCTCCCCGGTCATAGATTCCACGAACTTTGTCTTTCATTTTAACCAGTAAAGAGGCAATCATTGCCTCAATTCTATGACCGTTTTCCCGGTCAAAATCTATCTGGATATCCATAATTTCCCGGCAGAAAAATTCCCCGTCCTGTTCGGCGTAATGGAGACCTTTCCTGACCAGATTAAACTCCAGCTTTTGCTTTTGAGGTTCCGCATCCGGGAGCGGGGTGGAGGCGGACAGCAGGCTGTTTTGACTTTCTCCCTGCATAGCAGAGACTGTCTGATAAACAATTCGGGCCTCGGCACTGTCTTCTCCCACCAGATCTTTTCTTTGACGCTGATGTCTGGCCTCCAGTCTTTTCAACTCCTGCCGTTGTCTGGCCGCCAACTCTTCCAGAGTCGGCTCCCGACGTTTTTTCCTGTTTTTTGTGGTGATTCTGTTGCCTGTTTCCATATCTATGTAGTTAAAAGATAAGATTACAGGATAAACCCTCCGGGAATTTGTTCAACCGGCGCAGCCCTTGAAAGACACTCCAAAAAGATGACTTTTTTGTGCCAAAAATCCCGGCTGTCGTGATCACGTGACAGCAGAAAGAGTTTTTTACGGTTGACCGGCATTGACTAAAACCGGGGAAACATAGTATATCAATGAACGTTGATATAGTTTTTACCATGACTGACAAATGCGGTCCGAAAAAATCAGCGGAGATTAAACAGCTCGCGGTATTCCTGGGCATGATTGCCGAGGAAAACCGGTTAAAAATTATTTATTTGCTGCAGAACGGGGAGAAGTGTGTTTGTGAATTGTGGAAGGGCCTGGATCTGCCTCAAAATCTGGTTTCGCACCACTTAAAAATGCTGAAGAAACAGGGACTGATCGAGTCGAGGAAAGAGGGCCTCAATGTAATTTATTACCTGAATGAAAAAAAATTGGGGAAACACTTAAAGAAAATTAATAATTTAATCGGAAAATAATATGGATATTTTTTATCCGGTTCAGTTGTTTGCCGACTGGATTACCCAAACCTTGTTAGTCTTGCCGAAAGGAACGCCCTTGGGAGAATCTCTGAACTTTTTTATTTATGATGTAATCAAGATTTTTATTTTACTGGCGGTAATCATCTTCACGGTTTCCGTCATCAGGACTTATCTGCCGCCTGAACAAACCAGAAAATTTTTGTCGCGTAAGCGCGAGTGGACCGGCAACGTATTAGCCTCCCTGCTGGGAATAATCACGCCATTCTGTACCTGCAGCGCCATTCCGTTGTTTTTGGGATTTATCGAAGCCGGGGTGCCTTTGGGCGTTACTTTTTCCTTTCTGGTCGCCTCTCCCATGATCAATGAGGTTGCCCTGGTAATGCTGCTGGGGATGTTTGGATGGGAAATCGCACTGCTTTACGTTTTCAGCGGACTGGTTATTGCTATCATTTCCGGAATGATCATTGGTAAACTGAAGCTGGAAAAACTGGTCGAGGACTTTGTTTATAAAAAAAAGCTCAAAACAGAGAAAGAACAAGAAACCCAGAGCGCCGGAGACAGGCTCAAATATGCTAAAAATTACACCTGGAAACTTCTTAAAAAAATCTGGCTATACGTGCTTGTCGGAATCGGCCTCGGAGCATGGATACACGGTTATGTTCCCGTGGATTTTCTGGCTCAATTCGCCGGGAGCGACAAGTGGTACGCGGTGCCGCTGGCTACCCTGATCGGCATACCCCTTTATTCCAACGCTGCGGGCATCATTCTGCTGGTCAGCGTGCTGACTGATAAAGGCGTGGCAATCGGCACGACCCTGGCCTTTATGATGGCTGTTACAGGACTTTCTCTGCCGGAATTTTTGATACTGAAAAGAGTGATGAAAACCAGGCTGATATTAATCTTCGCCGGTATAGTGGGGGCGGGAATTATGTTTACCGGATACTTATTTAACCTGATTCTGGTTTGATTTTAAAAGCCCCCCGGCGGCGCAGGCCGCCGGGGGGCTTGATCGAGTTCTCCTTTCGCGATTCTTTGTAGATTCTTTAGTACTTCTTTCGTGATCAGAGGCAGTCGCGATAGAAAGTCGTGATGCCGGTGTAGTAGGTACAGGACGGCTGGGTACACCCGTTGGGCGAGTGGACTTCGACGATCAGTCCCGCTCCGTTGACCGGTTGGTTCTGGGTAATATAGCTGAAATCAGCGGACTGCCAGGGGCTGCAGGCGGAGCCGGCGCCGGCATTCTGTGTCCCTCCCAGATAGTGGGACAGATGATTTTGATCGAGCAGTTCGTAAGTAAAGTTGTTCTGGAAGGCTCCGCCCTGCTTGCAAAGGCGCCAGCTGAGCTGGGCACCGGAAGAGTAGGAGGTTTCCAGACAGAGGGTGGGGGAGCCGGAAGCGGAAGGGTTGGAGTAACAGCTGGCGCCGGAGGGGCTGACATAATAGCCGTCGGTGCAGGGGATACTCCCTCCACTGCCGCCGGCTCCGGAAGTTCCGCCGCTTCCGCCCTGCTGAACGCAGGGCGGCTCGTCCGCAGCGCCGTTGCAGTTGTCGTCCATCAGGTTGCCGCAAATTTCTCCGGCCGGATTAGGCGTGCCGGCGGAGGAGCTACAAATCAGGCCGTCTCCGATCTGATTACACACCTGAATTCCACCTCTCAGACAGATCCCGACTCCCATTGAACAGGGTGTGGCATAGTGAGGATCGGAAGTGCAGTTGTATATATTTCCCATGGCTCCGCTGCCCGCGGAATTGCCGGTGCCGCCGGATGAATTTCCACCGGAGCCCTGATTGCCGCCCGTGCCGTTTTCCGTATTCCCTGGAATCTCATATCCTCCCCCCAGGGGGCAGGGAGAATTTTCCCAGGGTATACACTCCGGCAGAGGCTGGCAGGATTTACTGCTTTCCTCGCAGAAATATCCGCCTTCGCAGCTGACGTTCCGGCAAAAACCGGGAGCCTGTCCATGTTTGATCTGCCAGGCCATCACCAGCCACTTGGCCAGTTCAGCCCGGCGCACCGACTGATCGGGATAGAAAAAACTTCCGGTACCGGTCAGTCCTTTTTGCCAGGCAAAATATACATAGGGGGCAAACCAGGTATAAACCGAGACATCCTGAAACTGGGAAAGGATGTTGTTGGCTAAGGGTGCCGCCGCCTTCCAGACCCAGTTGTTGTAGATATCCAGAAACTCCTCCTGAAAAAAACCGGCCACTATCATTTTGACCGCCTGGGACCTGGACAGATCCTGGTCCGGACAAAAGTAATGCCCGAAAGTTGTGCAGCCGCCATCCGGGTTCAAAACCGGAACCGTCAAATCCTGGCGTGCCAGAGTGTTGATGTAGGGAAAGTCGGGATCGGCAGGCGGTACATCGTAGTAAAGGCTGGAGGCACTGCTGTTGGCGGTCGGCAGCTCCAGGGCTTGTTTGATCCAGCGCGCCGCTGCGCGGCGCGCGACATTCCGTTCTACTCCGTAGTTTCCGTTAAATTCACCCAGATACCAGCCCTGATGCCGCATTTCCGTAACATAAGTCTGGCTCCACTGCCAGGTGGAAAATTCCGCCTGGTCTTCCTGGAATTCCGTAAAGAAATCGTAAAGCAGTGCTTGCGGATCGAGATATCTGGCCAGCTTGCTTTCGTCCCCGTAGGTATAGCCGTAGCCATAGACGCCCGAAGGATGATGGCTGATTTCATTCTGCAACTCTGAGAGATTCTTCCAGCGTTTGACTGAAAAATGCAGATGGGTCGGCCAGCCGGGGGTTCCGCCTTCCTTGGCAATAACCTGCCCTTTCAGTACCGGTTCACAGGCGTTGAACAGCCGGGTGGTGCTATAAGAAGGGGAGGGTGTTCCGTGCAGGTGATGATAGTGGAAAGTAATCAGTTCTTCGGAAAACT
This sequence comes from Candidatus Altimarinota bacterium, assembly GCA_963677745.1. Taxonomy (GTDB): domain Bacteria; phylum Patescibacteriota; class Gracilibacteria; order UBA1369; family UBA1369; genus UBA1369. The sequence continues at coordinate 725,031 of OY782391.1, read as the reverse complement.
CATTGGACCGGGTAACCAGAATCATCGATTCCCCCCAACCGTCAAAAGTCCCGCTTTTGTGAGAAGCCAGCACCAGACTGTTCTGAACGGCCAGAATGTTTTCTTGTCCGGAGCCGGCACCCTGGGGATGCAGATCCAGTCCGTCATGCCCGTAAAAGATCTTTTTGCCCTGGCACTCGGCGCTGGTCGCCGGTGGCTGCGCCGAACCGTTTTCACACCAGCCGTCCTGATAGGAATTGTTGTATTCCTGGGTAATTCTCATTTCTTCCATGGGCAGATGGAGAGTTTCGCCGATCCGCACCAAGGGAATATTTTCCAACTGCAGTTCGGTGCAAAACCCGCTGCCGATTTCTTTGGCCTGAAGCGGGCCCGAGATCAAAATAAAAACAATGGCAAACTGAAAAACAGTCCATCGAAGCATCTTTACCGCTCCTTCTCCTGACAGTGCAGGAACTTTTAATATTCAGATTATATTCAAATTCCTCCCAGATCTTCCGGGTTGTTTTGAGGACTGAAAACCTCCTCTCTGAAATTCAGTGTGGACATAATTTTTTCTACCACTTCCGCCGCGTCTGTCGCCGACCCCTCCACTCTCGCGGAATAGGTCGTTTCTCCGTTCAGGAAATAAAATGATTGAACCTTCTCTTCCTTTCCCCGCCAGGTCCCCTGATAGGTCAGTTGATAAACCTTTTGTCCGGCCAATTGGGTTTCCGACTTTTCGGGATTTTTCAGACAGTCAATGAAGGCGTTCTGATTTTCCCCGTTTAGGCAGACCGTCTTGTCATAAGCGGTGTCGCGGGCAGCCAAGGGGGACGCCTGGTTTTCAACGTATTCCAAAGTTAGATAGGAGTTTTCCTGTCCGGAAACAGTCTTTCTGAGATGCCACCTGCTGGAAGGGTTGGTCTCCCAACCCGCCGGGACCTCATAATATGGCACCCATTCTTTCCGCCCGGGACTCCAGATGTTTCCGGTAGGATTTTCGGGGTAATTTTCGGAGACGGATGGTGTGGCAGCCCACGGCTGTCCGCCGGATTGTCCGGTCGTCAAAGCAGGCGAATCTTTTTCCGCCTGAGTTTGACAGCCAACCAGCGCCAGGCAGACCAGTGCGGTAATCGTTGTGTTCCAAAAGACCGGTTTTCTCATGACGTTCTCCCGTCGGTTAGGTGACAATTTGTTCATACTTTACTTGGTTTTACGATCTCAATGGTCAAACTTATTATCAGTTCAGGGGCAGAATAAAGCAGGGAGGTGAAGCGGGAATAAAAATTATCTAAATTTACCTATACGAGTATAAACGGTGGTTGGGCCTTCTTATTAAAGGTTTTTTGTTGACAGGAATGCCAAAACACATATATATTTTAGCCCGACTTTGAGCCTCGCCAAAGGGGGAGGACCTGAAGATTTGGGGTTTTCGGGGAAAAGTCCGTCTTGTACATCATTACTAAATAAACTATCAGTAAACACACCCGCGTTAACTATCAAATTAAATCTCCACAGGTCAGACTGATTGATGAAAACGACGAACAACTGGGAGAAGTAAATCTGGAGGAAGCGCTACGCATGGCACAGGAAAGAGAACTGGATCTGGTGGAGGTGGCCCCGTTGGCCAAACCGCCGGTCTGTAAGATTCTGGATTTCGGCAAGTATCAGTATCGTCAGAGAAAGATCGAAGCCAAGCACAAGCGGTTGCAAAAAAAGACCGAACTGAAAACCATCCGCCTCAGCCTGCGTATCGACGAACACGATCTGGAGGTAAAAGCCAAACAGGCCAGAGGTTTTCTGGAGGACAGAAACACCGTTAAGGTGACACTGATGTTTAAAGGCAGGGAAGCCGCCCACAACGATCTGGGCATGCAGAAAATCGTCAGCTTCTATGAAAAACTCAAGGACATAGCGACGATCGAGGCGCCGGCCAAAAGACAAGGAAATTCAATCAATATGGTATTAATCCCATCAAACAATTAACTTATGAAAAGGAAAAGCAACAGCGGACTGAAAAAGCGCATCAAGATTACCGGCACCGGTAAGATTATGTTCAGCAAATCCGCCAAGAAACATCTTTTGGTTAAAAAATCCAAGAGACAGAAGAAGTTACACAGGGCCGGAATGCAGGCCTCAGCCAGCGATTCCAAATGGATCAAAAAGCTGCTCCCTTAGTTAGAATTTAATCCCAAACTATCATGACACGTGTAAAGAGAGGTATTTCCACAAAAAAAAGACACAATAAATTTAAACGGATGGTGAAGGGCTACTCCAAAGTAGCCACATCCCGCGTTAAATGGGCCAAGAACTTTATCGCCAAGGCGGGACAGAACAGCTATCGCGGCAGAAAGCTCAAAAAGAGACAGTTCCGCTCACTCTGGATCACCAGAATCAATGCCGGCTGCAGGGCTGAAGGAATCAGCTACTCCAAACTGATCAGCGGCATGCTCAAGGCCAAGATTGCCGTAGACCGGAAAATCCTGTCCGAACTGGCCACCAACAATCCGGAAATTTTCAAACAGGTTGTGGAGAAGGCTAAATCGGCTCTCTAGAAACAGAAACCTGAAGTTGAGACAATTTGAAAACCCCTCGTAAAGAGGGGTTTTTAAGTTTTGTTTTTGGGCGGCCTTTATTTTGGAAAATCCGTTTTTTGCCCGGCCAGGCAAAATTTTTTGTTTTGACGGATGGCGAAACTCCAATAAGCTTCTTGGCATCGCCAGCTGTCAGTATTAATCAAGGTCTGTCCAATGGCAATTAATCATTTTCCGTTTTCGACTAGTCCAACCTTTGAAAGCCTTGTGAAATAGACAGGCCTTCGTGCTAAACAAATCGTCTTGTCAGACAGGCCCTTTATTTCAGATTGTGCTTATGGTTACTTTCTTGATCAGAATCGGAGTGACGGGAGCGTCCATGTTGTTGGTTTGCACGCCGGAAATCGAGTCTACCACATCCTGTCCGGAGAAAACCTGGCCAAAAACAGTGTGTTTATTGTTGAGCCAGGGGGTTCCACCATTGGCAGTCACGATGAAGAACTGGCTACCGTTGGTGTTGGCGCCGGCATTGGCCATGGAAACAGTTCCGCGGAGATTCTGGAGCTGGGTGGAAAATTCATCATCAATCTGTGTACCGGGACCTTTGTAGCTGTATCCTCCGGTGCCGTTTTTATTGGTGAAATCCCCCGTCTGAATCATGAAATCCTTGATCACGCGGTGGAAGGGGACTCCGTCGTATTTGCCGGCTTTGGCCAGCTCAATGAAATTTTTGGTGGTTTCGGGAACCAGATCGGTAAAAAGTTTGAACTGAATGGTACCTTTGTCTGTTTCCAAAGTGGCGATGGTATCGCCGGGCTGGGGGGTGGCAGTTTGCATAAAAGTTTCTGTCTGGTTAGTGTTTGAAGTGGTTTCGGTGACGACGGGAACCGGGGTGGCGGACTTCTTGTCGGCGGCAGGTTCTCCCTGGCAGCCGGCCAGTAAAAAAGCAAAGACTGTCAGTGATAAAAAAAGGCGGTTTTTCATAAGGTTTGGTTTAGATGTTTACGGCAAGATTCTGCGCCCGGAAGGTGTTTTTTTCAAGTGACAATTTACGCCGGTGAGTATAAACTTAGCGACGGAAAAACATTAGACAAAATTGAGAAAATTGGTTTTGTGCTATCTATCCGGAAGAAGCAACTTTATATGTCACAATATTTCAAAAACATTATCGGTCACCAGAAACAGCTGGCTCAATTGCAACAAGATCTGGAGAGCGGCAATCTGGCTCACGCCTATCTGCTGGCCGGCCCCTCGGACTTGGGAAAGTTCACCATCGCCAAGAATTTTGCCAAGGCCGTGCAAACTTACAATTTGTCTGAAGAAAAGGCTTTCCAAATTTCCACGCTGATCGACCGGGGCATTCATCCGGACACGCTGATCTACGGCGCCATCCCGGAAGAGAACAATCTGAAGCTGCTTGAGATCCGGTCTCTCCTGGCCAATCTGCAGATGACCGGTGACAGCTGGAAGAGAGTGCTGGTGTTGGAAAATATTGACCGGCTGACCGACGAAGCGGCTAACGCCATGCTGAAAATGCTGGAGGAGCCACCGGACAAAGTCCTTTATATTTTTACCACGTCCAATCCCAAAGCCGTTCTGGAAACAATCCTCTCCCGGGTGAGACGGATCGATTTTCAGCTGATGCCGGCGGAAGAACTGTTGCGTCTACTCAAAAACCGCTACCGGCTGCAGGATGAGAAAAAAATCGCCAGGGTGGTGGAACTGGCACTGGGACGGGTGGCCAAGGCTATTAAATTATTGGAGACCGATGAACATTTGCAGGCCTATGAACAGTTTTACGTCCAAATCAAAGATTTTCTGGAAAGACGCGATGTTGCCTCCGCTTTTAATTTTGTCAGCCAGATCCACAATGACCAATTGCTGATCCAGATTTTTCTGGAAATCGTTTCGATAGTGCTGAGGGACGAGCTGAAGGCAGCCGTTTTGGCCTCCGACCCAGGCGCACAGACGCTGGCCGCCCAAAGACTGGACAAGCTTTTTGCGGTTAAGAGTTTGTCTGAAACCAACGTAAACAGCCGCTTATTACTGGAAAATTTTATTTTGAGCCTATGATTGACTTAATATTAGTCATAACAAGTTTCCTGATACTGCTGCTGATATTCGTGCGCCGCTGGTATCTGCTCGACAAGGCCACCCTTTTCGGAAAAATGGTTTTGAAGAGGGGGCTGAGGCTGCCCGGGCGGCTGTCCAAACAGGATCTGGAAGTGACCGCCAAGGAAATGATCCCCGACCCTTCAACGGTCAATCCGAAACTGCGGGTGAAAGGTGAAAACCATTTTAAGAAGGCCGAACTGGAACTGAAAAAGGGACATATCGGCGATGCTGAAAAGCTATATATCAAGGCGATTGCCATGGACCCGTCGCATCTTCAGGCTTATGCCAAACTGGGGGCTATTTATTTGAATCAGGAACAGTACGGCAAAGCAGAACTGATTTACCGGAAACTGATTGTAGCGGTGAATGACGATCCCGTTTATTTCAGCAATCTTGGACTGTCTCTTTTCCATCAGGAAAAATACGGTGAGGCCAAGGAGTTTTATGAGAAGGCGATCCAGCTGGATCCCGGGAGGGCCGGCCGCTTTTACAGTCTGGCCAGAATCAATCACCTGCTGGAAGAAATGGACCAGGCATTTTTGAATATTGAAAAAGCCCTGACGCTGGATCCGGATAATTTGAATTATGGTCTGACCCTGGCCAATTGGCAGATTGAAAAAGACATGTATGCGGAAGCCAGGCAGGTTTTGGAGTCGATTATAGAACACTGGCCGGACAACGCTGAGGCCAAAAAACTGTTGCAGGAAATTGTGTCGGGAAAACCGGCCGCCGAGTGATGACGGGTAGCCGGGAGAATTGCGGCTGATCAGGGAGTAGCCGGGGCAGCGCCTTCGCCGACCAGAATGCGGTTGGAGGTGGCGCGGTAGACGCTGTAGATTTTTTCCCTGGTTTCCACTCCGTTTTTGGTAATGATGCGGTCCCAGCTGGCGTCGAATCCGCCGTGGGCCGATTCAATCTGCTTGCGGGCGCCAGGCGGGAGTGTTTTGGTGGGAATCAACTGGGTTCCGCCGGCACCGCGGTAATTGCCGCGCCAGTAGTTTTCGAGGCGGACCTGGCGCCCGTCACCGGTTCCGAAGAAGTTGATGTAGGCATGATCTCCGTCCACAAAAGTCTGAATGAGGATGGAGGAGGATGTGTCGTTGGTAAATCTGAGGTCCCTGACTCCCGGGTAAATGGTTGAGTCCAGTCCGTACCCGTCGATCTGCGCATAATAACTGACGGCGTAGGAATGCGGAGCCCTTTCCACAATCGGCAGTCCCGCAAACAGCGCGGCCTTGTACATGGTTGAAGACACCTGGCAGATGCCGCCTCCGTATTCCGGCACGGTTCCTTCCGCCTTGATTACCAGTTCCAGTTTATAACCGGTTGAACCGTCCACTTCGCCCAGAATTGTATTGAAGGAAAACTCTTCCCCCGGTTTGATCAGCACGCCGTTAAACTTGGACATGCCGTTTTTGATATTATGACGGCGGTTGGCGGGAGAGCCGGAAAATGAAGTATGACCGGTGCCCAGAAGTTCCCTTATGCCAAGCTCCTGAAGTTTGGGGTCAATTTCCAGTGTCGCCTTCTTTTTTTCCACCAACAGTTCCAGTTCATTGTCCAGGGAGTTGATGGCCATCTCCAAATCCTTCACAAATTTCTTTTTGTTAACCTCTTCTCCGTCCAAAGCCTTTCCCTCAAAAACAACTTCCCCTTTTTCGTTATAGAAAATTTTGAGGGGGGACACGGGTTTTTCAACCATGGAAAAGACCTTTTCCTGGAAAAAACCGCTGACCAGGGCAGGGGAGACCAGTACTACAATCTGATCATTTTCCTTGCGGAAGGTCAGGTTGTCCAGATGGTTAAGCGGATTGAATTTCCAGACCTGTTTACCGCTCTTGATGGAAATTTGATTTTCGAATTTTAAGAGCAGGTCTTCCTTTTCTTTGTCCAAATCGGCAAAGGTAACGGCCGGAAGTTCCTGTAATGTTTTAATTTCGATCGGCTCGTTGCTAAGGGTGATCAACCGGCTATTCAAGTCCTGCAGCAGGGCAGCCTGATTGATAACAATTCCGGACTGTTCAGCCTTGATCTGCAGATTCTTTTTGTCATCCAAATAGAAAGAGGCGGGCCGCGCCCTCTTTTCATTGAGTTTCAGTTTCTGTTCAACCGTGTTGAAAATAAGCCGGTCATCTTTTTTCGATATCGGTATAATGTTTTTTTCACTGAAGAGGGAATAGACAAGTTCAAAAAAACCGTTTTGTTTAAGATTGAAGACGGGTAACTGTTCAACCGTCTGATCGGGGAGCAGCACAATTTTCAAATCTTCCAGCGACAGATTTTGTTTTTCCTTCCCATAAATAAACGTAAGGCCGGTTTTCTGATAATCGTTAATATTTTGTATAAGCTTGGAATTGGCTTCGGCAGCGGGCAACAGTCCATATTGCTGTTGCGACAAGGCAACCCGCGGGTAAACACGGCCGTTGGCAAACGCCTCGACCGTCAAAGCTGCTCCGGCACAGACAAGCAGTATAACAAAAATAACCAGAAATCTGACCAGTCCTCTGGTGAACCTTTTCCAGAGAGCCTTCCAGTCTTTTTGCAGATATTCACCGGGGGGACCGAGAAAAATTATTTTTCCGCCGAATAGACCTTTTTTGGTTTCAGTTTCGTTCTCGGCAATTACCTCCTCCAGTTTTTTGGAAAATGTTGTTGCGGCGGCGGGCGTGATCTTGGCAGCGGGAATCAAAGCTTTCTGCTCCTTTTCTTTGTGAAGTTCAGGGGAGACCGTTTTATTAAAGTGCTTTTTTTGCAGTTTTTTGGCCTTTTTTCCCGTTTTGCTTTTGGCTATTTTCCTGTTTTTCTTTTTTCCCATGTGTTGAAATTATTTCTGTCCCGAAGGTTTTTTACCGTTATTGGTGGCCGTCTGTGCGGAGTGGGAGCTTGTCTGACGATGGTTTTCCTTCGGCCGGAAGACCTTTCCCATCATTCCAAAAAGTGATTTGCGGGCTTTTTTGTAGACCGTTCCTGTGTGTTTGGAAAGCTCTTTGCGCGTCTCACTGCCTTTTTTCGGAGCCAGTCCTACGCCTAAAACCGAGCCTATAGCACCTCCCACAACCAGTCCCATCAATACTTTGTCCAAATGGTTCTGTTTTTTTTCTTTCTTTTTAAATCCAAACATAAATTTAATTATACTGTATGTAGCTGTTTAAACCGCGGATTAATTTTATTGCAGCGAGAGCGGCATTGCAACCATTACCGACGCTGGCCGCAACCTGGGCGGGAGCACCTGTGCAGTCGCCTGCGGCAAAGAGGCCTTTTATATTGGTCTTGCCGTCTTGGTCAGTTTTGATATAGCTCCCATTCATCTCCAATCCGAGTTTTTTAGCAAAAGCGTTGGCCCCCGCCATCCCGATTGCCATAAAAGCACCCTGCGTAGTCAACGAATCCCGGCCGTCGGACAGGGGAGAGGTGAAAGTAATTTTTTCGAGAGCGTTTTCCCCTGAAAAAGAGGCCAGTTTGGGGGTTACCAGCAGGCTGATTTTTTTATTCTGCAATTCACGGAGAAAATCATCCCCGATCCGGAAAGGCTTTCCGTGGCTTAAAATAGTGATATCCGAACTGTAGGCGGAAAGCTGTAATGCTTCTTCGGCCGCATAGTCGCCGTTGCCCACCACCACCACTGGCTTGTTTTTATAAAAATAACCGTCACAGGTCACGCAATAGGAAACCCCTCTTCCGGCGAACTCCCTCTCTTCGCGAATACCTGCCAGCAGCAGACTTTGTCCGGTGGCAATAATAACCGTTCGCGACCGGTAAGAGTTATGGTTGGCGCTTTTAAGTAAAAAAAGACCGTCTTCCTGCAACGACAGGTCGACTATTTCTTCCCGGCGGTGTTCAGCCCCGAAAGCAACAGCCTGGTCCAACCCGGTCTTGATCAATTCAGGGCCGGCGGGATTTCCCGCCACCCCGAAATAATTGGAAATTACGTGAGCACGGGCCAGCCCGCCTTTGGTCTCATCGCCGAAAATAGCTGTGGAAAGCTGTCCGCGTGCCGCATAAATAGCCGCCGAAATTCCGGCCGGCCCGGTACCAATAATAGCCAGATCATGGATCATTGTTTCTTTTTGGATTTATCCTTGATGGTGCGATTGTGCTGGACGCGCCTGATCACGTTTATTTTGATCTGTCCCGGATAGGCAACGTTTGCCTCAATTTCCTGGGCAATCTCGGCCGCCAACTCGGGCAGATTTTCGTCTTCCAGCTGCTTGGGATCAACCAGGACGCGCAGTTCGCGCCCGCCGGAAATGGCATAGGCCTTGTTGATTCCTTCATAAGAGTTGGCGATACTTTCCAGAGCCATCACCCGGGCCAGGTATTTTTCGATGGTTTCCTGGCGGGCGCCGGGCCGGCCGGCCGAAATGGCATCTCCGGCTTTCACCAGCAGGGCTTCCGCGGTTTCAATCGGCACAGCGTCATGGTGCGTCCAGGCGGCATGAATTTCCTCCAAAGAAAAGATCTGGAATTTTTCCATGATCTCTTTGGTTAAAACGTCGTGCGGCCGGCCGTCTTCCTGGTCAATTGCTTTACCCAGATCGTGGAAGAAACCGCCGATCTTACAAACCTCTTCGTTTAAATTCAATTCGTTTCCCAAAAGCAGGGTAAAATATCCCACCTCAAAACAGTGTTTGAGGATATTTTGTCCATAACTGGTGCGGAACTTCAACCGGCCGAGGATTTCCTTGAATTCCCTGGGAAAGTGCCGGTATTCCAGATTCAGTTTTTTGACCACCTTGTCACCGACTTCATAGAGCAGGGCTTTGGTTTCTGCCACCGACTCCTCCAGTCTCTTTTTCACCCTGTCCAAGTCGACTACGCGATCTTTGATAAGCTTGAGGATGGTTTCCCGGGCAACATGTTTTTTTACCAGATCATAATGGGAGATGCTGATGCCCTCCTTGGCATCGTCGAATACTATATTTACGCCCAGCCGGTCTTCCAAATAAGTCAGAATTTCACAGTTCTTGCCGATTATTCTGGCTTTGGTTTCATTGCGGTTAATCGGCACCACCAGGCTCTTTTTTTCCACCGAGGTGGGAGCGCTGTACCGATGAATAGCTTCAATCAAAAGATTTTTGGCAATCAGAGGGGAGTGCTCGGTGGTATAGTCGACCAGTTTACTGAGGCGCGTTTCTTTGGCCAATTCCAAATCCCGGTCCAGGTCTTCCAGCAAGTCGGTTTTAATCTGGTCTTCCGAACAGCCGGCGGTTTTTGCCAAAAGCGGCGCTATCTGTGTTTTTATCTCGCGGGCTTCATTGGCCAGCCGGATCAATTCGTTTTGTTCGGACTCCAGCACGGTTTGTATTTTCCGGTTGTCGTCTTCCCTGGCAGTACTGCGGATTTCCAGATTCTGGACGTTTTTTTCAATTTTCTGGCTCTGAAACTCGAACCTTTTCTCATATTCGGTAAAGGACGCTTTAAACCTTTCTACCTGCTGGAGGCTGCGGGTTTTGAAAGACAGGCTTTCGGTCTGGGCTTCAAAGAGCAGCTTTTGAGCCTGTTTGCGCGACTGGGCCAGGTCCTGCCGGGGCCTGATTTTGATGAAATAAAAGCCCAGCACGATGCCCAGGGCAAAGACCGCGGTTAGGTACAGTAAAAGTGTGGGGAGGCTCATTTATTAATTCAGTTCAGTGATTTTATAATCCGAGGGTACGGCAAATTCACTGTCTGCTATGGTTTGGCTAAGATCAATATTGGTAGCCAGCGTGGTAGTCTCTATTCCATAATCAGGCATTGATACAACCGTTCTCAGGGGGATAGCCTGCCAGAGGCAGGTTTCGATGTTTCCGCTTTTGTAAGTATCGCATTTTTGTCCGGCCACCACTTCCGTTCCGGTCGGGAGAAGGGGATTCTTCTGTTGTTCTTCGGGAGTCCGGTTGTCGTTAATGGCGTCCGTCAGCATTTTTTGTTTTCTTTCTTCAGGAGTGAGTTTTATCAGATCACTATAATAAGGCTGGGTAATCATCGATCCCGTTTTGGTTTTCGGGTCCAGGGAATATAGTTTGCTGCCGTCAAGAATTATTATGTTGTCCACTTCCGAAGTTTCTCCGTTGGCTTTTTTCTGAACGCTCTGATTATGAATGTATTTTTTCTCACCTTTAATCAGGACATCACTTTTCCCCTCACTGGACCCGCTGATTTTATAAGTGATCCTGGCCCCGCTGAAATCATATCCGTACAGATTGCCGTCGGTGGCCGGCTGGCAGGCAGACAGAAAAAGCACAGAGGAAGCGGCCAGAAGGGCTAAAAGAGGTTTGACTGACATTGTTTGTTATTAGGTGTTATTTTGACTTTTTGCTTCTACAAATTAGCATTTTCGGACTATCCGTTCAACTCTTTCTTTTTGCCTTCTATCAAGGCCGCCAGCCGTACGAATTGCGAGTCAAAAGCCTTTTCGCCCTCTCTGACCAGGTTTTTAATTTTTTTAAAGTCAAAAAGGCTGACTTTTTCCACGTTTATTTCGATAATCAGGTCGGGGCGGGCTTCGCTTTTTTTGTATTTCCAGAGTTCCGCGCGAAGGATATCAAGTGACCTTAAGACAATCCCGCTCAGCAAATTCATATTTTCTTTCGCCTCGTTGATTGTTTGGCTGATAATGTTGGTTTTTTTCTTTCTTTTATAAAATTTATTATAAATAAAAGCGGAAATGAACTGCCGGTCCTTGAGGTCTTTAATATAGGAACCAATCAGTAAATCACACTGACCCCTCTCTCTGACGGTTGTGACCGGACAGTCTTCCAGCAGCCCGCCGTCCACCAGATATTTTCCGTTAATTAAGGCAGGCGCAAAAATCCCGGGGATGGACGTGGAAGCCCGAATAGCGGGGACAAGAGGTCCTTTGTCCAGAACCACCACGCCGCCCGCTTCCAAATCCACAGTGGTAACGCTGAAAGGAATTTTACAATCTTCAAAATTGAAGTCGGCAAAAAGTTCGGTGAGCAGGTTTTCCGTATAGTCATTTTTATAAAGACTTTCGTGGAAAAAGTTAAAGTTGTTCAGGTTGTTGATATTGGTCGCTTCGGCGTAACGGAAGGCTTTTTCGATAGCCAGATCAAGATCCAGTCCCAGGGCATAAACCCCTCCCAGAATAGCCCCCATGCTGGATCCGGTTATATAACTGATAGGAATATTGTTTTCCGTCAGCCTTTTTAATATGCCGAACTGACAGATGGCTTTGGCCGCTCCAGACCCCAGGGCCAGACCGATTCGCGGATAGGCCGAGCCATTGATAAGGGGGCGGGGCGCGGCGGGGTTTTTATCTTTCATGTTTTTCTTTTGGTAACTTATCGACGGCTTCCTGAAGTTTCTGCGGATCGGCGGGGGCGCCTTGCGTGTCCAAAGTTCCCCAGACCGCGCCGTTTTTGAAGGAAAAAGCAACCGTGTCGGTACGACCCTGTTCAAACAGAGCGTCCGTGTTTTCCAGGCCGCCTTTGTCCGCGACGGATGTAATTCCGTAATTTTTATAATTCTTTTCCACGTCTTGTTCCAGCGGCGTCTTCTGTTTTTTGGAAGAAGCGGGCTGTGGCACTTCAAACGCTTGTGGTGCCTCCTTTTGCTGACGAGAATGGAGATGGGCTGCAAAAAAAGCCAGATTGGTAAAACGGGTCATTTTTTCAATGAACCCGCCGTTCATCAGGGATTCCAGGGAAATTTCCATTTTCAAATTGGTCAACCCCAGATTACTGTTCTTTTGCTCTCCCATGTCGATTTCCACCTGCAGACCGATCTGTCCAAGTTTAGCCTGCTTGTTTTCCACTCTTTTCCAGATATCTTCGGGTTTCTTTTCTCCTTTTTGGGAATGGTCCAGAAGGGCTGTCATGGTGGCCAGATGGGAGGCCGGTCTACCCAGATTATCCGCGTCTATGCCTTCAAAACGAAAGGCTTTTTTTGATTTGATGTTTTCGACGGCGGCGTCAAACAACTTTTTGAAGTTTTCCCGGTCTTCTTTTTCTTTCTGTTCATTGCTTTTGGGCTTTTTTGACTCTTCAGGTCTTTCCGGTTTTTGGTCAGACGAAGCGGCCGGTTTTTCGGTTGCCAGATCTCCGTAGAGGCTCTTTTTTATTTCCGCTTTTTCTTTTTCATATTTAAGCCTCTGCTCCTCCTGCCGCTTTTTCCTTTCTTCCGCTGACAAACCGGAAATTTCTTCTTCTGCGGCGCGGTCTTTTTGTCTTTGTTCCAAAGACTCGGGAGACCTTTTTTTAGGAGCCGGCGTGGAGGGTGTGCTCATGGTTGCTTTTTTTTAAGACGATAAAATTAATAACGGCGATGATCAGAATAATGATCTGCTGGGTCAGGCAGAAAATACAGAAGGCCTGTAGAACAAACAGCTCAATACCGGTTAAATACAGGGAAAAGTTCACGCCAAACAGGGAAAGAGCTGTTAGAAAGCCCAAAAACTCCGATTCGGGGTGCTTTTTTACGGACGCATATTTATATATAGTGATAAACAGAACTATAAAAACAAACGCCTTAATCACCGCTACGGCGGACCAGGCTTTAAGAATGTCAAATTCGATTACCCCTAAAACCGCGGAGCTGATTACCCCGATTGCGGACAGGGATATTAATAAAAACCGCGGGGTAATCGGCAGTAGTTTTTTGGAAAAATTGAAACCCCTCAAAACCAGGAAATAGACAGCGGCGACAAACAAATAATAGAGAAATCCCAGTATAGAGACCGGTATTCCCAAGATTTCGGCAAAACTGCTTTTATTAACCCGGTCGCAGTTCCAATAATCGTTAATATTACAGTAACTTCCCACCTCGGCTGTTTGATAGTGAGCCTGTATTAACAATACTGTTACCCCCAAAGCAAGCAGCGCCAAGAGGAAAGCTCCCATATAATATTTTTTAAAGCGGGGGGACGGGTGCAAAAAGACGTTCATAAAATTTTATTAAATCTATACTTTTGAATAGATTTTAAACTATTTTTGCACAGAAGTTAAAATTTTATACTGTTAAACATTAGTTTGGGGTTTCTCTGGAATTTGTTTATAGAATCAAAAGGAAAAAAGGAAGATTAATCAAAGATCTTTAAACACAAAAGACAATAATATTTATATTTTGTGAAGTGCTCTCTATAACTATTTAAATAAATTAAAGAGAAATAATAATCTATTAACAGGAAGTTTGGTAATGTTGAAAAGTGGAAATCCTGGTAATGGACTTGAAAGGGAATAACGGGAGTCTATAATGGGCGGGAAAATCAGTAACCTTAAGACATTCCAATGAAACTTATCTGCACTCAATCGGATCTGGACACAGCCCTGAACGTTGTCGGCAAGGCCATCAGTCAAAACACCACCCTGCCGGTGTTAAATAATGTGTTATTGAAGGCGGAAGGGGGAAAACTTAACTTTGCCGGAACCAACCTGGAAATCGCCATTCAGTGTTTTATTCCTGCGGAAATTAAGGCGGAGGGAGCCATTACCGTGCCAGCAAAACTATTAATGAGTTATGTATCATTATTGAAAGACAGCCAGGTTGAGCTCTATGTGGATGAGAGTAATACGTTGTTTATTAAGGCCGCCAGCTCACAAACCAAGATTAAAGGCATCTCGGCCGAAGAGTTTCCAATAATTCCCTCGGTAAGTAAAGATCAGTTTTTCAGTGTTTCCAGGAAAGAGTTTGACGTGGCTATCAGTCAGACTGTTTTTGCTGCGGCCACCAATACGGCCAGACCGGTTTTATCGGGAATCCTGTTTGATTTAAAAAAGGATCATTTAAAGCTGGTGGCAACAGACAGTTATAGATTGGCGGAGAAAAAAGTGATGTTAAAAGAGAAGGTGGAGTTTGATTTACAGGCGATTGTTCCCGCCAGGACCGTTTCGGAACTGGGAAAAATTATTGCCAGATCTTCCGCCGAGGATATTGAAATTACCGTTTCCAAAAACCAGATTCTGTTTGTGGCCGGCGATACCAGGATGGTTTCCAGGCTGATTGAGGGAAAGTTTCCCGATTATGAAAAGATCATTCCGCACACCAGTAAGACCAAGGTGGACGTAAAAACCGATGAATTGTCGCTGGTGGTGAGAAGGGTGGCCCTGTTTGCCAGGGAAAATAACAATAACATCAAATGCTCTGTTACCAACGACGGCAAACTTACCATCTCTACCGACGAGACCAAGGTGGGCGAAGAAAAGGCGGAAATTACGGGAAAGGTTGAAGGAGAAAACAACAAGATAGCTCTCAACGCCCAATATCTGCTGGACGTTTTGAATTTTATTCTGGCCGACGAAATAACAATTGAGCTTGACGACAAGCTGTCGCCTGCTGTAATTAGGATAACCAAAGAGTCTGAAAAGACTTATATGTACATCATAATGCCGCTAAAGATTTAATGGAGTCTTAGTGGAAAAGACCGAAGTTTTAGAATGAGCAAAATAGCCAATTTGATCCGCTTTTTGCCGACCGTACTTAATGCACGGGTTTTGGATATGCTGGAAACTAAAAAAGCTTTTAGCGTTTCCGGATCGGCCAACCACTCCTCGAAGGTTTTTACCGTGGTTGACGCGTTGAGGGATATGAAAAAGATTAATGGCGGAGTCTGGATCGTTAATAACAGTCAGGAAGCGGATGCGGTGATAAAAGATCTGAAAATCTGGTCCGATTTTAAAGCCAGGGGGTTTGACTCAAAACTGGACGTGGTTTCCGCCAGCAAAGTTGACCGCTTAAGACAAATGAAAGTGATGGAGCTGCTGGCTGAATTGCGCAACACAGAGAGGAGATTTCTGGTACTGCCTTATTTTGAACTTTTGAAGCGGGTTCCCGACCTGGAATGGGTTGAAAAAGCCACTTTAGTGCTGGAGCAGGGGAAGGCCATCAGTCTGATGAGTTTTTATGAAAATCTGATAGGTATGGGCTATGAACTGTCCGAGGACGCTTATCTGCTGCGCGGAACTTACCACAGAACCGGCGACACGCTGACGATTTTTCCGGTGAACAGCGACTTTCCGGTTCGTATTAATCTGGGGTTTGAAGAGGTTGAAAGTATGGAGTTTTTTGACCGTGACAGCCTGCAAAAGGAGGGGGTAAAAACGCTGAAGAAACTGGAAATCTGGCCGGTGCTGTTTGAGGAAACCGATCAGCTGCTGGTGGATACTTTTCGCAAGGACAATCTGGTGGTGGAGGACGACCTGGAAATATATGATGAATTTTATGAGGACTGGAACGCCAATTTTAATGAAGTATACAACAAGAACCTGGTGCTGAGCTTTGTCACTTTCAACGAAGACGAGTCCAGCCATCAGCATTTGCACTATCTGTCGGTTTTAAAATATCGCGGTGTGTACGATCTGGTGAATGACCTGAAAGAGAAAATCAAAGAGTCCTGGCATGTGATTATTTTTACCAAACATAAGCGCGAAATGCAGGAGATTCTGGCGGAGAACAAGCTTGCCTTTAACGAAGATTTGAGTCAGTTCGGGTACGGTCATTTCAGGCTTTTTCTGGTGGAAGGGGATCAGGACGATAATTTACCGTACGCCTTCCAGAACCCGGAAATTAAACTTTCGGTGATTTCGGACAGAGATATTTCTACGCTACAGGAAGAGAAAAAAAGGGCCGTGAACCAGAAGGTTTTTATGGACTTTTTGGCCAGCCTGAAGAGCGGGGACTATGTGGTGCACGTCGACCATGGTATCGGTCTTTTTTTAGGACTGGAGCAGCGTAAGATTGACGATCTGACCAAGGAATATCTGAAAATCGGTTATGCCGAAAACGACAAGCTGTTTGTGCCGATCGACCAGGCCGACAAGGTTAACAAATTTATCGGAGCCGACGAAAACCCTCCCAAACTGACCAGACTTGGCTCTGCCGAATGGAATTCCATTACCAGAAAAGTTAAAAAGGAAACGGAACAGATTGCCAAAGAGTTGTTGGCCATTTATGCCGAAAGAAAGAGCGCCTCCGGATTTTCCTTCAAGTTTTTTGACAAACAGATGAAGCTCTTTGAAGAGAGCTTTGAATATGAGGATACCCCGGGACAGATGAGGTCGACCAAGGACACACTGGATGATATGTGCCGTGACATTCCCATGGACAGACTGGTTTGCGGCGATGTGGGTTTTGGGAAGACGGAAGTGGCTATGAGGGCCGCTTACCTGGCTTTTTTGAATAAGAAACAGACGGCTTTGGTTTCTCCGATTACGATTTTGGCCGATCAGCATTACCGTTCTTTTGTTAAACGCATGGAGCCTTTTAAGGTCCGCGTGGAGATGCTGTCCCGGTTCCGCAGCGCTTCCGAACAAAAAAAGATCCTGGAAAAGCTGGCCAAGGGGGAAATTGATATAATTATCGGGACGCACAGATTGCTGCAGAAGGATCTGGTTTTTAAAGACTTGGGACTGGTGATTGTCGATGAGGAGCAGCGTTTTGGCGTCAAGCAGAAGGAGGTTTTCAAGCAGACTAAGGCCGACGTGGATTTTCTGACCTTAACAGCCACGCCGATTCCCAGAACTCTTAATATTGCCCTAAATAAACTGAGGGATATCTCGACCATAACCACGCCGCCGCCCGGCCGTTTGCCGGTGATTACGGAGGTTCGAAGATTTTCACTTGGACTGGTGCGCGAGGCTATTTTGAATGAAGTTAAGCGTCACGGGCAGGTATATTTTCTTCATAACCGTGTCCAGACCATCGACAGTTTGACCGAAAAATTGCGCGTGCTGGTACCCGAGGCCAGGTTTGGTGTGGCGCACGGCCAATTGGGTTCTGGCGATCTGGAGGAGAGGATCGTGGCTTTTAAAGACCATCAGTTTGATGTGCTGGTTTCCTCAACCATTATTGAAAACGGGATTGATCTGGCCAATGCCAACACTTTGATTGTAAACAACGCCGAGAAATTCGGTCTGGCCCAGCTGTACCAGTTGAGAGGGCGCGTGGGACGCAGCAAGCGGCAGGCTTACGCTTATTTCATGTATCACGGGCAAAGACTGAAGCTGGATGCCAAGAAGCGCCTGAAGGCTATTGTGGAGGCTTCAGAGCTGGGCTCCGGTTTTCAGATTGCCATGAAGGATCTGGAGATACGCGGGGCCGGCGATATCCTTGGCGCCAAACAGCATGGCGTGATTAACGTAGTTGGAGTAAGCCATTTTATCCGGATGCTGAACAAGGCGGTGGAGGACCTCAAAGCCGGCCGTGTGCTGCGCGAAGAGGAGCCGGAGGACGTGTCGGTGGAAATTCCGATCAGCGCTTTTATTCCCGATCATTATATTACCAATACCAAGGAGAAAGTGGCTATGTATCAGAAGCTGTCGGCCGCGGACTCATCCCAGTATCTGCATGACATGAAAGAGGACCTGATTAGCGACTACGGAGCTTTGCCGCCGGAAGTGATTAACTTTTTCAAGGTGATCGAGATGAAAATCAGCGCCAAATTGGCCGGCGTGGTCAGCGTGAAGGCGGAAAGCGTTTATCTGACCAAGGACAAGGAAATTATTCTGCATATGAGCAACCTGGTCAAACCCGAGAACATTATGAATTTGCTCGAATATAATCATAAATGGATGATTTCCGGCAATAAACTGAAGATCAAGCTGGAGGATTTGGGTTTTCAATGGGTGGACGAACTGAACGCCTGTCTTAAAAGGCTTGCGGAAAAGGTGAAAATGTCCGCAGAATAGTTCAAAAGTTGGTGCAAAAGTGAGGATTTTCGTTCAAAACTACTCAGATGATGTTTAAATGTTGGCGGTTTTTGGTGTAAAACCAAAAGGAATTGTTAACTTTACAAAAGATGATTTATCCAGGCCGGGTGGGGCGGACGGAAACGATTGGAACTTTTTTACATAAAGAGGGCGGGGGACAAAGCGCTGTCTTATGCGGAAGGGTAGTGGGGATACTGGACGGGGAGGGCTTGTTGCCCGGGCCGCAGGGGCCGGTCCAACAGGAGCGCGGTTATATATTGCAGGATGGATCAGGAAAAATAACGGTTTTAGCGGAAAAGCTGCCGGAAGTGGGGACTATTGTGGAGGCGGAGGTGGTGTCGGAAGCTTCTGTGGCTGGATCTTTGGCGGTGCGACAGTCGGGAGAGTCGCGCTTATTGGCCGGTTGTGAAGATTTTTATATTTCCCCGGTTGATTCGCCCAATTATCAAAAGATGATTTTGGATGAAGGTCTCAAGGAAAATCTGATTAAACGCTCCCGGATTATTGCCGCGGTCAGAGAGTTTTTTTTAGGAGAGGCTTTTCTGGAGACCGACACTCCCTGCCTGGTGCGGCTACCCGGTATGGAGCCTTATCTGGATGTTTTTAAAACAAGATTTGAAGCCGATTTTTCCGCCGATGGCAAGATCAGTGAAGACATGTACCTGATTACCTCTCCCGAGTATGCTATGAAAAAATTGCTGGTGGGCGGGCTGGAGAAGATTTTTCAGGTTACCCGCTCCTTCCGGAACAAGGAGACTTTCAGCGAGCGGCACAATCCGGAGTTTACAATTTTGGAATGGTATCGGGCATTTGCTTCCTATGAGGAGATAATGGACGATACCGAGAGGCTGGTTAAATTTCTGTGGGAGAAGTTTGGTCCCAGAGACGCCGCAGGAAAACTGAAAAAGCTGGACTGGAAGGAAAAAGAGATCGATATAATGGCCCCCTGGAAGAGACTCAGGATAATTGACGCTTTTCAGGAAATGGCCGGTATAAACAGGGAGACTTTTTTCAACATGGATTTGTTCAGGGCGGAAATTGTCAAACGCGGTTATGCGGTAACCGGCAGTACCGGTTTTGACGATATGTTTTATCTGATTTTTTTGAATGAGATTGAACCCAGACTGGGTTTTGAAGTTCCGACAATCCTTTATGACTATCCGGTGTCCATGGCGGCCTTGTCCAAAAAGTGTGCCGGCGATGAGCAGTTTGCCGAGCGTTTTGAGGCCTATGTTGGAGGTTTGGAGCTGTGCAACGGTTTTACGGAATTGAATGATCCGGTGGAACAGGAGTCCCGTCTTAATCTGGAAAAAGAGGAGAGAAAGGGCTTGGGGAAAGAGGTTTATAACGTTGATCAAACTTTTATCAATGCTCTGAAATTCGGAATGCCTCCGTCCGGCGGCAATGCCCTGGGCGTGGACAGAGTTATTATGCTGCTGCTGGGTGAGAAGGACATCAGGAATACTTTGTTTTTTCCGCACCGGGATTTATAAGGCTTCCAGAAGCCCCTTTTGGGTTGACCAAAAAGGGGCGGGCGGATAGAATGCCCGCGACAGTCTTGCCAGAGGCCGGACGAATAAAACTTTATTGGATCAGCATGAATACATCAGATTTCAAAAAAGGCGCCGCTATCAAATATAACGGTGAAACCTGCGTGATACTCAGTTATCAGTTCGTAAATCCCGGCAAGGGTTCGGCTTTTACACGAACCAAGCTTAAAAACGCCAAGTCCGGAAAGATATTTGAGGTCAGTTTCAGAAGCGGTGAAAATATCGAAGAAGCCAATGTGGAGTACCGCAATTGCCAATATCTGTACAATGACGGTGCCGATATGACTTTTATGGACAATACCAGCTATGAACAGTTTGTCTTGCCGCTGGAAAATATTGGCGAGATGAAAGACTATATTCTGGACGGCAGCGAGCTGATTGTAATGTTTATTGACGGTAACCCTTTTACCATTCAGCTTCCTCCAAAGATGAATTTTAAGGTGATTGACGCCCCCCCGGGAAATAAAGGAGACACGGCAACCGGCGGCAGCAAGCAGGTAACTCTGGAAACCGGGACCAAGGCAAATGTTCCATTATTTATCAAAGAGGGAGACGTTGTCCGGATTAATACCGATACCGGAGAATATGTAGAGAGGGTCAGCCAATAGGACGGGAATTGATCAGGCCGGTTTTGAAGGTTTAAAAACCGGCTTTTTTGTGCTATAATATGGGGATATCAAGCCAACCGGATCATATGATCAAGAGCAACAGTTATCCCCTGAAAAAATGGCTGTTTGGAATAACCACATTTGTGGCTACTTTTTTTACGGAGATGGCTTTTATCGGTGCGACGGCAGAATTTTTGAACGCAGGGTTGATAGACCGTTTGCCGGCACTATTGTTGGCTGTCAGCTTGATTGCCATTGTCAATTACAGCTTGGACGTACTTTTGAGCAGGAAGACCTCGGCGTTGACGAGTACCCTGTTTTTTCTGCTGGCAGTGATGGTTTTCGGGGCGGTTTGTCTTTATCTGCAATGGTCAATTACCACCTATTTGTTTTTGTCTTTGGTGCTGGCACGTTTTTCCAGTACGGCTTTTGACACATCTTTGGAAAACCTTTCTTCCGGCTACGTTAATTCCAGGCAGTCCAAGAGTTTTTTACCGATGGTCAGGGGAATGATGGACATTGCCCAGTTACTTTCCAGTGTGGCGGTGGTGGGGGTGACTCTTTTGAATATTCGAATCAGCCCTGTCTGGCTGGTGATGATCGGAACGGGATTGTTTATGGTTTGTCTGTTTTTGATCAGTTGGCAGTTTGACGCGATTACGGGTGAGGATACCTCAGAACAGGACCGGCAGGTCGGTTTGTTGCCGGGAATCAGACAGAGCTTATCTTTTGTTTTTGAAAAATCCCGCCTGTTCAGACTGATGACTTTTGTTTTCTTTTTGTTTGGAGGCGTGGTGGTGCTTCATTTTTATGTTTATAACGCCGCGTTTTCAATTAATTTAAAAGGCGACGAGCTGATTCATTTTATTGCTTTGACCAGCTTTGTGGCGGTGTCGATTCGGGCCGTTTTCAATCTGCTGGTTTCCCGTCAGGTGATTTACGGCGTGGGAGTGGCAAACCTGCTGCTGACTTATCCCTGGATCATGTTTGTTTTGTGTTTTCTGATGGTGATTTTTCCCAACAATCTTTATCTGGCCGCGGTTTTATTTATTTTCCACACTTTTGCTTTTTATTCCTATGTGATGGTGAGCAGCCAGGCCATGTTCGGATTGATTCCCAGAAACCTGAGCCAGCAAGTTTTCTTCTTTATCAAAGGGGTGATCTTTTCTCTATCTTCGCTGCTGGTTTCCCTGTTAATTTTTTCACTGACCCCCTTTTTAAATGACTATCCGGGATTGGTGGTTTATATTTTACTTTTCCTGATGTCCCTGTCTCTGATCTTTGTTCTAAAGATAAAGAGGGAATATCAGGCTGCGCTGTTTTGGGCACTTAATGACAAAGACGCTTATTTGCGGGGTAGTTCGGTTGATCTGATGGGTGAACATGTACAAAAAGAACGTGGCGAAAAACTGCTCAGAAAAATTCTGCTGAATGGAAAAGAAACTCTGGAACTGCGTCAACGGGCGCTAACCAGTCTGGTGGAAATAGGCAATCCCAACTCGATCAGGGAATATCTGCTGGTTCTGGAAAACGAGAAAAATCTGCGTCTCCGTTATTATTCCATTCAGGCCATCAATCTGTCTTTCCGTAATATGGACGCTAAAACTTTTGGTAACATGAACGTGACCAAGCTGCTGATGATTGATGTCTTCAACAAGGTCTATCTGGAGGATTTGCCATTGTCGATCAAGCTGGAAGTGAATCAGGCCCTGAAAATGTTCGGCTTTGACGTGCTGCTGGATTTTTATAAGAGGCATTTCACCGCCAGTACGGATTATATAAAAGCCAGTATTATTGAGGCACTTTCCGTAACCGAAGACCGGGGGTTGATTACCCTGCTCGAACCCTATTTGAAAAGTGACAACCTGGCCATCAAGGCGGCAGCCATAGCCGGGCTGTGGAGATTTACCGAAATGAAGGACCGTCTGATGAACATAATGATTGATATTTTTTCGGGGAAAGATGATCAGACGAGAATGGTTGCCCTGAAACTGATTGGTGAATTGCAGCTGAAGACAATGGATGATTATGTGCTGGACCTGGTGGCGGTACCCAATAAGGAATTGGCCACCATGTCGGTGATCACTTCGATCAGTCTGGGTAGAATGGGTGGTGTGACGGTATTGAGCAGGAAACTGCAGAAATTTATCGTCCAGGGAGACGGCAAAATGGTGGAGTTTATCTTTAAAAGATTCTATCTGTTGTCACCGCGGGCAAAAAAGAAGTTTTTGCAGGAAATCAGGTCCTTGAGTACCGCCAATTTCAATCAGCTCCGGGCCTTGTTTAACCAGTCTGACGCCTTTTTCGATTTGTCTTTGGCAGCCCTCTTTACAAGCTAGAAGATTTATTGTAGAGTTAGACGTGAGGGGATGTATTGGCATTCGACATAGATGTTCTTTTACAAACAGCAATCACGGGATGGTACCGTCTCCCGTCAGATCCGTCGGTACAAACATAGATGCAAATCAAATTGCACAGGCCATGAGAAATGAAGCCAATAACTTGGCTACAGTTTTCGCTCCAAGAACGTTCGCTTTGGCAAACGTTGCCTAGAGCAGCCAAAATCCTCGGACCACAAACTCTGAGGTCGTAAGCCGAATGACTCCGCTATTTCGGACCTTATGACACTAGCGGGACTTATCCGGACGGTTTGGCGTTTTGAGACCGGATGTAGTTTCACCAAAACCAGGCAAAAGGAGCTTTTCGTCACATCTTTATTCCTTATGCCTAACCAAATGTGACTATGATTGTAGACGTTTGTACCTGATTTTTATGGACCCGGGTTCGACTCCCGGCATCTCCACCAAAAGATTTTGTTTAGTATAATTGTTTTATGGGTGACGAAAAACAGCTTGAAGACAAGTCTTTTACTGACGAAACAAACAAGGTTGAAGTAGAAACTGGGGATCGGCAGGGTGATGATGAATTGGTAAGTTGGATTACTCCAGAGGAACTTGAGATTTATTCCAAAAAGTTAAGGGAGATGTCTTGGAGAGAGGTTACGGCCGAAGAATTAGGTGAACCACCTCATGAATAGTTTAGAAGACCAGATGAGGAGCTCTGTCTTTTTAACGTTGGCAAGAGGTCTGTTTATTATCCTTACCCAGCCTTGTTGTTAAACAGTGGTTTTTGTGTTATAATAAACACGATAAAACAAGTAATTAACAAAAATATTTATGTCTAATGCGATGTCGTCTTCTCCAGACACTATGGACGAGAAAGACGGGATTAGTCCTGATGTAGCCAGGGCCGTCTGGCCGGTGTTGGGGAAACTGGGAGAGGTTCAGAATTTTGATTCTCCCGATGATTTCATGGAAGACGCAAAGTCCAGAAACATGAATCGTAAATATACGAATTATGATTTAATAGAGGTTCAGGCATATCACAACAGGTGGGGACTGGTTTCTCTGTGGCTCTACATTGACGCCAAAAAAAGAATTATCCAGATAATGGGAACAGAGAGTCTGGATGGGGATTTAAGTCCGGAAGAGATTCAAGAGGCAATGGCCCGATTGATTAATTTCAGGGAAGATATGCTGAAGGCCGGCTATGTTCTTTCTGAAAAACCCTCAATCGACAGCGGGAATTATGACATGAAGTTTGAGAAGCCCGTGGACACCGAGGATCCTCAAAAAGTGTATGCGGCGGTTGACGATTTTATAAGCATCTTATAAGACCGGACCGTCTTTTGATGATTTACTGACTACCCGCTTCGGAGAACTCTGCGTCTATTATTTTCAGTGCGCTGACCAGGTAATTTTGGCGGCTTTGCAGTATTGCCCTGGCTTCTGCCTTGTTTTTAGCCGGCGGGGGAGTGATTTTACCGCTTAACTGCTGCTGGCATAAAAACAGACTTTTGTCGTAGAAGTACTTGGCAAACTGCAGATAAACAGAATTACTCTGGCTTCTGTATAGTTCATAAGCGGCGTCGCCCATAAACAGATTTTCTACGAATTTTTTGCTGGAAGCCAACTGGCTGACGTTTCTGACGGCAAGTTTTTGGTCCTGATGGGTTTTAATAAACTGGCCGGATTGAGTATGGGTATAGACAAGGGTCAGTACAGTCTGATTGGCAGTGATGTTTTTTTCGCTGAGTATGGCCAAGGGGGAGGTGTCAGGTTTTTCTTTTCCCGGATCATCTTCCTTGGGAGCGGGTTGCGGGTCGGCAGGAAGAGCGGCTTTTAGACGGTCGCGCAGTTCGCTGCTGGCTTTGTATTGATAAATACCGTTGGAGGCCAACGCACCGACAGTAGCTCCGGCAGCCAGTCCGGCTGCAGTCAGGAAGTTCCGCCTGTTCATCATGTTACGGCTGTTCAACTCTCCTTCTGTAAGCCTGGTGGCGCCGGTGAATCCCGCCAATGATAAAATTGAGGCTATGGAAGCCCGGTAGACTCCGCTGATTTTGCTGACAATGGTGGGCTTTGAGGCCTGCGCAGGAGCTGATTCTTTTTGAGCGGTTTTGTTGTCCAGCCGGTGATAGGCCAGAATTTTATAAACATAGGCGGATGATTCCGAGGCAAAATATGGTTTGGATTTTTGCCATTTCTTGTACTGATGAGAGTAGATCTCAGTCAGATATTCATAAAGACCATGGCAGCCCTGCCGGGCACACTGGTCGACAACCTTTCTGGCTTCCGGTTCGTTGGCCATTACTTCATAAGCCCGGAGCATGTGTCCCTCGCCGGAGTTGTAGGCGTTGACGGTGGTGAGGGCCAGGAAGCCATCGTCGTCCAGCCCGTAACGTGATTTTAGAATCTGGTAGTTTGGATCCTTGGACAGGACGGAATAGATGTATTCGAAATATTTTACGGCAGCTTTGGTGGACAATTCAAATTCTGAACGATGGTCTTCACCGTTTCCTACCAATATATAGGGTCCGACAAAAGTGCTGTTGGCAGCCGTTCCAGGCATGAATTGCCAGGCGCCGTAGGCGCCGGCTCCACTTTTGGCATGGGTGTTGTAGTTTGATTCTTCAAAAGGAATACAGTAGAGCAGTTCTTTTAGAATGGGCGGTAGAACAGCCGATGCGGCCAGTTCTCTTTTGGCAAAATCTTTTCTACTGATACCGGAATTTGGTGAGGATTCCACCTGGGCGGTTTTTCTTGAGATATTGTGGTTGTCCCGTTTGGTTTCAATATATTTGGCGATATTGTGTTCAAAAATGTTGCTGCGGCACTGATTGGGAGACTCCGATAAACCGGCGGTTACCCGTGGTTTATCTATCAGATTAAGCCCTGCATTTACCGCCGCTCCGGCACCTATGCCAATTATCGCCGAAAGCGCGCCTCTCCTGTGCATTGGATTTTCTAACATAAAACTATTAATAAGAAGAGGCTAGTTTACAACCTTAACGCCGCCTTGTCAACTACTGTCTGTGTGATTTGTATGTGAAGTGTTTTAGGGGGCAAATTGTTTCTGGAGGTTTGGGCAGATTTATATTAGAATTGCTTTTGAAAATAAAAATAATTTTTCCACCATGTTTAAATTCAAATTTTCTCTGGCACTGTTTTTACTGTCTTTTATGCTTTCTCCGATGGCACAGGCGTTGGTACCGGATTTGTTCAGTGATGTTCATTCTGATAATCCCAATTATACAGCGATCAACGATCTGAAAACCCGTGGAATTATCGGGGGGTATCCGGACGGAACTTTTCAGCCGGAAAGAGCCGTGAACAGAGTAGAGGCCTTAAAAATAATTCTGGGCGCAGCAGCTGTGGATACCAAAACAATTTTGAAAAAAGCTCCTTTTACCGACATTTCACAGACGGAATGGTACGCTCCATATTTAAACAAGGCTTATGAAATGGCTATTGTTCAGGGCTATCCCGATAATTCGTTTAAACCGACCCAGACGGTAAATTTGGTGGAAAATCTAAAGATGTTACTGAATACTTATCAGATAGATCTTTCGGCGGTGGTTGTGACGGGCGTTCCATTTGTCGATGCGGGGGCCGATCAGTGGTATGTGAAATTTGTGCAGTACGCCAAGGACAAGAAGCTGATTGAAGCCGATTCCGCCAACAAAATTTATCCGGCGCAGGGTATGACCAGGGGAAAGCTGGCCGAAATGGTTTACAGACTGATTCAGGTTCGTGAAAACAAGCTGGATTATTTTGGTCAGGTGAAGACGGAAGTCGCTCCCCCCAAATTTGACGAACAGCTGCCCAATACTACCTGGGACAATACCTTGAGTATTACCATCAGCGGATCAAAATTCAGTGTCGCTGAAATGCTTGTGCCCCAGGGCGCAAAAGTAAAATGGGTCAATAATGATACCGTTGATCATCAGATTGTCAGTGATGTCAGCGGGAAATTTTCCAGTCCGGTGTTAAAACCGGGTGAAAGCTGGACTTTTACCTTTAATGACCTGGGCAGTTTCGATTATCATTGTTCGCTGCATCCCACAATGAAAGGTAAGCTGACCGTTAAACTGGCTTATCAGGTGCCGACAATCTAGGACAATCCAGGCGGATAATCCGGGCTTTGTTTCCTGTGCCCGGATCCTGGATTTATTTACGGGGCCGGGTCAGGTTTTGCGGAGAAAAGATTTCGGACAACTCCCGGGGGGAGAGCAGTTTTGATTTGGTGATTTCCTCTTCCAGGGAACATCCGTTTTTGGACGCCCGTTTGACAAGTATGGCAGCCTGGTCATAGCCTAACCGGCTGATTAGAGCGGTGGCTTTGCCCAGATGTTCGCGTAAATGTTTTTGACAGTTTTTTCGGTCGGCCTTGATTCCGTCTACAGCTTTTGTCCTGAGATTTTTTACGCCGGCAGTCAATAGAGTGAATGACTCCAGGAGGGATTTGATCAGGACTGGTAGCATGACATTCAGCTCAAACTGGCCGTTTTGGATGACCAAGGAGGCGACCTCGGCGTTGCCCGATATGACAAAAAAGATTTGGTTAAAACTTTCCAGAATCACCGGGTTGATTTTGCCCGGCATGATGGAGGATCCGATTTGTCTTTCGGGAAGGATGATTTCGGACAGACCGACGCGGGGGCCGGAGGCCATCAGGCGCAGGTCGTTTACCACTTTGTGGAGGCCGGCTGCCGAGACCTGTAGCAGGGCGGCCAGGTGGAGGAAGGTGTCCAGATTTTGAGTGTTGTCGATCAGGTTGGGGGCGGGGCGGAGCGGCAGCCGGCTGAGCCGGGAAAGATTACGGTTAGCCAGCTTGATGAACTGTCGGGATGAGTTGAGCCCGGTTCCGATGGCGGTGCCTCCCAGGTTGGTCTGGTAAAGATATTTTTTGAATTCACGGAGACGTTGGCGGTCACGGCTGACCAGGGCGGCGTATGCGCCAAACTCCTGCCCCAGCGTTATGGGGACGGCGTCCTGCAGGTGGGTACGGCCGACTTTTAAAACAGCGGTGAACTCGCGGCTTTTTTTACGAAAAGACTTTTCCAGGGCCGCCAGTTCCAGAAGCAGTTTGTCCAGTAAAGGGGCCAGCGTGATCCGAAAGGCGGCGGGGACGGCGTCATTGGTGGAATGGCCCATATTCACGTGATCGAGGGGGTGAACCGGCAGGCGGTTTTTGAGCAGCTCGGCGGCGCGGGCGGCCAACACCTCGTTGACATTCATGTTGATGGACGTGCCCGCGCCGCCCTGAATGGCATCGGTGGGGAACTGGTCGTCAAACTTGCCCGCCAGCACCTCTCCGGCTGCGGAAACAATGGCCGAATGTCTTTTTTTATCCAGTCTGCCCAGCTCCAGATTGGCGTCTGCCAAGGCAATTTTAACTAGAACCAGAGAGCGGATCAGACTCAGATCTACGGGGACGCCGCTTAGTCCGAAGTTTTCAATAGCTTTGGACGTTTCTTTGCCAAAATATTTTTTACCCATGTTGTGACTATTTTTTTCGTAAATATTATTAGCACGTTTTTAAGAAAATTTTTAATTAATTCCGCTGTCGGATAAATTGTAGAATAAATGCGGAATATATTTCGCCGGCCACTTGAATATTTTAAAAAAGATGTTAAAATCTGCCACTAATAATCATTATGAAAGAAATAAACGGATTAAAAATATATGAAAATGAGTTAAAGCCGCTTTACGACGAAGTGAGGAAGCGGGACGCTTTGACCTACTTTTACGGCACGGTGGCAGAGCTGGCGGTAGCCAAAACACGGCCTGAAATATATGAAATCTGGCAACACGCCAGACGGCATTTGGAGGGCGTTTATCTGGTGTCTGATTACAGAAAGGAGGATTTTCATGTACTGGATATGAGTCTGGCACGGGCGGTTCGACAGCGCGGCGATCAGCTGAACGGTCCTTTACCAGTTAAACCTAAGCTTCCCGCCTTAACGCCGGAAGAGCAATTGGAGGTAGAAAGTCTCTATGATCGGGCAAAAATCAAACCTGTCAGACGGGTCCTGAGGCTGACTATAAAAGAGTTCAGAATGGCCTGTACGGAACAGGAAATAGAGGCGGTTTATCAAAATTCGTCGAACAGGCTTGTGGAAGTTTATTGTGAGTCGGAACATAAGGAGCGGGATTTGACGCTTTGTTTATTGCTTCTGGCCCACAGATATAAACTGGCGGTGATTAATTTTTTGAAAAAAAGATCAAGCCCGAAAAGCGGTGAAGGTTGAAAATTCAGGGATTTTTGTTAGGATGTTCTCACATGGGCCTTTAGCGTTCTGCGCTAGACGCTTTGCGCAAGCGTCGCGTTCAGGAGTGAATAACTTCTGGGGTCCACCATTATTTTTACGCCGGATGGACTTCAAAGATGAAAAACTGGAAGCCAAGATGCTTGCCCTGGGTTTGAGATGGGTCGATTTTGAGGAGAAACTGACCAAGGGAGGAGGTAAGGGCGGGCAGAAAATTAATAAGAGCGTTAATTGCGTCCAACTGAAGCATCTGCCGACGGGCCAGGAAGTGCGGGTACAGAAATTCAGGGAACTGTGGGGTAACCGGCTGTCCGCTTACCGCTTACTGGTTGCTAAAATCGAAGAACAAATGCTTGGCAAGAAATCCGGCAGAGGTGCTAAAAAAGAGAAACTGAAAAAGCAAAAGAAGCGACGTCAGCGAAAGACACGTGAAAAAATTACCGGAATTAAAGCTCTTTCTTGATTTGCGCGGTGTAACTTTTGAGTGACTGTTTGATCAGGTCGCGATTGCCCTTTTGGCAGGCGGTTAGAAGTTCCTGATGGCGGGTTTTCATTTCTGCCGAGCCTAGTAGTTCTATTTTTGCCGAGAATTTTTGCAGACTGGCCGGGTCAAGTTTGGTGCCGGAGGAAAGGTTGGATGAGATGAATTCCACAATTTCCCGGTACAGTCCGGTTTGGGCGGTTTTTACATTCTGCCGGTGATGTGAGGAAAGATGCTTTTTGCTGTAAGTCTGTTCCAGCTTTACCTGTTGCCTGGACAATAGAGAAATGACCAGCCAGAACAGCAAAACTCCCAGTAGAGGGGTGGCGAGCAGAATATAGGGAACGCGGGGGATTACCGGGACCTTCTCAGTTTTGGGGCATTCCACGTTTTGACCGGAAAGGGGATTGATTGGCGGGCATTCTTCCGTGGTGGTGTCGGCCGGGACATCGGTAACGACGGTTACATCAGGCGGGATACGTGGCGTGAACGTGCCGGTGGCTGGCGCGGTTGATCCGGGTGTCGTGGTGGCCGGGGTACGGGTGTCGGTGACAGACGGGACGAAAGTCCCGGTAGCCGCAGTTGTTCCGCCCGTTGTGGTATCGGTGGTTGAAGTGTTTGTGGAGGGAGGCGTGCCCAGAGTGGAGGTTCCGGTGCCGGTGGTTGAGCCGGTTGCTGTGTCCGTAGGGGTAACGGTCGTGGCGGTCCCCAGCGGGGAGATCAGGCTGGTTCTGTCTATGATTGTGAGCGGAGCCGTAGTGGTTAAGCTTTTCACAAGGGTAGTATCGACAATCGGGGCTGTATCAGTGAGCAAAAGGGTCGGTTCCTGAACCTGCGCCCAACAATAATTACCCCCAATCAGGATGGTGGCTATCAAAACGGCTGTGGTGGTGAGAAAATTTTTCGTCATCAGTTTTGAGTAATGATTTCCATGTCTTCTCTGATTGCTTCCAAAAGAGCAGAACGGTTGGTTGTGTAGCCGTCACTCAGGGAAACTTCTTGGGTGGTGTCTTTTTGAGCGAACTTGGCTTTGGCCAGACTCATTAATTCCTGGGAAAGCCTGTCTTTCAGTTCACGAACCTGATCGTTGGCCACCAAATCAACTTTAATTTCGATTCTGGTCCACTCATTGTCGAAGGTTTCCAGAGTTTTCAGATCCAAAGCGGGACTTTTTTTGCTGAGGAAGTTTTCCAGCGCAGCCAACTCTGAGATAAATTCGGAATAAATTTCCTGCTTAAGAACAAAAGTTTTTTCTTTTTTGGCTCTTTCCAGATCGGCGTATTCTTTCCTTTCTTCACGGCGAATATCCATGTGTCTGATCAGAAAAGAGGTGAGAATAGTGATGAAAGTGCCCACGACCAGTCCGGCAACGCCGATAACAGCTCCCAACACCTGTCCCAGGGCTTCCGGATTGTCCAAGATTGAATCAAACATAATTTTATTGGTGATTTTTCTGTAATGTATCACAAGGGAAGGGATTGTAAAAGTTGCTAGAGATGATGAGACAGTTGTTTATCATTATCCTTAGGGTAAATTGACACTTCAAATAAGCAAATCCTGCTCTTGACACAGCTGTCACTTTCTGGTTAAACTGCGCTCTAAACTTTATTATGATGAATAGGGGTTTGGAAAAAGAGAATCAGCTGGTGGAGGCAGCAAAACGTGATCCAGCCCGCTTCGCGGAGCTGTATGACAAGTATGTGGAGCAGATCTACCGCTATGTCTACAGACGCGTCAGCGATCAGGTGACCGCGGAGGATCTGGTTAGTCAGACTTTTTACGACGCGCTTTCACATCTCAAGAGTTACGAGTACAAAGGGTATCCGTTTTCAGCCTGGCTATATAAGATAGCCCATAATAATGTGCTGAAATGGTATCGGGTTCATTTCCGCTCCCAGAAAGTCAATCTGGAAGATATGACAGAGCTTTCGGATGATCAGGACGTGATGGAGGAAGAAGCGGTCAGACAGGAAAAACAGGGCGTAATGGATTTGCTGCAAAAGCTGGAGTATGAAGAAAGAGAACTGATCCGGCTTAAGTATTTTGAAGAAGTGTCGAATATAGAAATTGGCCAGATTATGGGAATATCGGCCAATAACGTTGGGGTAAAACTCTACCGCGCCCTGAAACGGTTAAAACAACTAATGAAATCCTAAAACAATGGAAAAGCTGGACGGAAAATATTTTGAAAACACTATCGCTGCCTTGAAAAAGGCCAGAGGGGAGGAAAGTATCCAAATCGACCCTTCCTTCAGCTCCAAATTGCGCCTGAGTATTATTGATAAGGCTGCCAATTTAACGGTTTTACCAAAATTTGACTGGGCGGATCTGGTATTGAAATACAAGTATGTATTGGGAGGTGTCCCGGTTCTGGCTGTATTAACCATAGTCGCGATAAATGCACTCAATTATCAGGTCAAAATGCCTGCCAACCAGCTGACGCCCGAGTCCGACGGGTTGGTACAAAACACCCTGACAAAAGCTCCTGCCCCTGACACTGCTGCAGACACAACATCGTCCGAGCCGGGCATTATAACTTTTTCGGCCGATCTGGTGATGCCCCCTGCCGAATTTTTAAACAAACCTCCAACAGTTTCCACCGAAGACACAGTACCCGCTGCAGATATTTCGAATGCTCGGGAAAATAAACTGCCTTATCTGTTTCTGGCGATGGAAATGCCCAGCCTGGAGATCAGCACTCTCTTAACTACAAAGCAGGGCGCTTCCGGACAGGCTGATTTGCAGGATAACGCAATAGTACAGAAAGGCATCATTACGGACACGGCTGATTCTGCTCAAAAAGCTCAAAATTTAATAATTGCCCAGGAGGAAGCTCTCAGACAGGAACAAAACGAGCGCGTTGAGCAAAGCGGAACAGCTTTACCGGCCCCCTTGTCCGAACAAAAGATCGAAGACGGTCAGACGGCTGATGTGGAAACAGCCAGCCAGACAACTTCTGCAATTTCCACCAAATCCCTGCCTCTCACCACAGATGCAGTTGAGCCTGTTACTGGAGAGCTTCCCGCAACTTTGGCCGTCCCACTGACTTTAACAACCCTGCCGGAGGTTAGAATGCAGACCGTACAGTATATTAATCCGGTTGAGGAAATGAACCAGTCCGTCGATAAAACCAATTCTCAATACAGCAGATCCCTGGACATGGTGATGTCTCATTATTTGACCGGCGACAGAATTATTTATAGCGGTAATGACAGGGCACAGGTGGTGCAGGCCATCCTGGAAGGGTTTTCAGCAAGAAACGGCGCTCTCAGCAGTGATTACAGCATAGAAGTTAAAAAGCTGGAGGATGAAAGTTTTAAGGCGACTCTTTTTGAATACGGCCGTGTAAAGGAAGTTTTGATTCTGGCCTTCAGGGATGGGAAATTGGTCGTGGTGACCGAGCTGGCCTACTAAAATTTTTATAAAACGCTCCCAGCAGGGGATAAAAGAAGATCATAATCTGCGGGAAAAACAGGCTGTTTACAAAGTTGCAGTGAATGAGCAGGGCAATTACTCCCGTAAAAATTCCCAGCCCCAGACCGCGGACAGCCGGTTCTTTTGCATGTCGCCAACTGTGAAGGGAGTCGCGAAGTACAACCATGAAAAACCAGATAAAAGTGATCAGTCCGAGTAACCCGGTGGTGGCCAGGATGGTCAGAAAGCTGGAGTCTGAGCCGCTGGCGGAATGAGTTTCCTCACTGGAGATAAAACCTTCGGATAGTTTGACCGAGGTAAGGGTGTTGTAA
The DNA here is from genome assembly GCA_963677745.1 of Candidatus Altimarinota bacterium. Lineage (GTDB taxonomy): Bacteria > Patescibacteriota > Gracilibacteria > UBA1369 > UBA1369 > UBA1369. The sequence continues at coordinate 691,764 of OY782391.1, read as the reverse complement.
CCGTGTCCCAGCAGCGGTTTTTGACCGATCAACTCCAGAGTCTGTTCCCAGTTTTGAATACGTAGACGGGCCGTGGGGTCGGGATTTTCGGAAGTATTAAATAGTACCGAGGTGACACTGGTGACCAGTTCTCCTACCCGTTGTTGAGCCCGTTCCGAGCTGGCCAGGCCGATGGCGGAAATGATCAGAATCAAAATCAGAAGCTTTCTGGCTTTGGCAATGCCGAGTACCAGAAGTCCCCCAAAGAAGGCCAGATAGGCCGAACGTGAGTAAGTCAGAAACAGGGCTGCCAGGAGTATCGCGGTCACACCAAAATAATAAACTTTGATCTTCGTGGATTTCTGATAAAGTCCCATGCTGATTAGAAGAAGGGAAATAACTGCGAAGAATCCCCCAATAAAGTTGGGATCCAGCCAGGTTCCGACCAGACGGTTAATATGCGGGTCATATCCGGCGCTTTTGGACAAAGCCTCCAGGCTGGGTAACCAAATTAATTGCAGAAATCCCCCAAGCGTAATCAGCAGCGCCGACAGAGCAATCCATTTGATAAACCCGTTTAATCCGGTTTGGGGTAGCAGCAGGCAGGTGACGGGGAAAAGGGCAATGTAAAAAGCTAGACGGAACAGATACAAACTACCGGCCAGCACTTCCGCCGGCGGCAGGGCTAGCAGACTAAAAAGCAGGGAAGCTAAACCGATGCATAGAAAGAACAGCAGCGGTTTAAGAGCAGGCAGGGGAGGCAGTTCCAGTTTCTTTTTGGACAGGTTCAGAAGCGCCGCCAGATCAAAAATTGGCACCAGCAGGTCGTTGATCACCAGACTCCGTCCCACAAAGGTCATGCGGGAAAATTCTCCGGATAACGGCAACAGCAGCAGGATTATCAGCCCCCAGAAAGGTTTTTTGTAAGTTAAATATCCGAAAGCCGCCAGTTCCAGAAGAAAAAGACTGTTTTCCGGCCGGGTCAGAAAAAGATAAGTGAAAAGTCCGGCCAGACAGCCTCCCAAAATGCCGAAAAGGACTTTTTTTGGGGACATAAGATAGCTTAAACAGGGCTGATTATTTTTTCTCTTCAGTTCCGATAGAGGAGGAGTGACCGTGTTTTTTTTTCAAACGGCGTTTTTTGATTTGAGTGAAAAGGATGATAGCTAGGGCAAGTACGAAAATGCCCAGAGAAGACCATAAATAGATCTGGGCCCAGGAGATTGCGCCCTGGTACGTCATAATCTCAACCGGTTGAGGGTTGTCAGTTACCTTGATATTCACTTTTTCTATTTTGCGGACATTAATTCTAACCTGTTGCCCGTTTTTGTCATTGAAGGAAGCGATACTTTTCACATCCACGGAGATACCGGCAAGATAGTTTTTCAATTCGGTTCCGGCAGGTACGGAGATGGTAAAATTCACTTTGGCCTGTTGTTTGGGGGCAATTTCAACGGTTTTCTGCTCCGGAACTATCCAAAGACCGGCATCGGTTTGAGTGTCCGTTGATAATTTATAGGAGGTTTTTCCTTCCTGGTTGGTAAAAGGATCTACTCCGGTCAGGGTTATTGTTGTTGGCTGGTCTGTTGAATTCGTTATCAATACTGTGTCAACAGCCGATTCCCCCGGCTTGATTTCGGCAGTGAATTCATAAGGGGAAACTTTGTAAATATTGGCCGGCCTCGAAGTGACGCTCATTGCTTGAGCAAGACAAAGTTGGGGTGCCAAGGTCAATAAGACCAAAACAGGGAGAAGGATGTTTTTACGCATATTTTTAGGAAACGGTTAAAGTAAAGGTGAGTGGGGACATATAATTGCCATCACGCAGATTATAAGTGTCAATGGAGAATTCTGGAAATCTTAAAACAACGGCGAAACCAATATTATAACTTCCAAGATAATTCCCGGCAACAGGCGTCTCCATAATTGTGTGGGGGCCGGAATCAAAAAATTGAAAATAATTTTCTCCAATTTCACCGGAAGATATTCTGTTATTTAAGGCGGATTCGTTGAAGGGATCCGGGAGGAGTGGGAAAATGGGTGGGTCTGCGATGATGTTTCTGGGGTTTAGTCTTGATACAGGGAAGTCACCTCCCGAAGAGTTTCTGCCATCTACGGTTTGTCCGGGGGTTTCATTATAGGTCAGAATGCCGATTTCGCTAATAGGGAGATTGTTTACAGAATCACTTAGGTCGGAAGCTGACACCTGTACCGAAAAATTGACCGGGGGGGCTACCGACGAGTCTATTGAATTGACTACCTCCAGATATTGGCCGGAGTTGGTGGAAAGAAGATAGACCAACTTTTTACTGTTGTCGATAAAGACTGGGGCATTGGCCGTAGGGCTTAGAGAAACGGGAACGTTAAGTCTAACGCAATTCGTTGTACAGGGGCCAACTTCCATTTCTCCATTGATGGAGATTTGGGCCTGTGCCACAAAAACAGAAAACAGAAAATTGATGAACAGGAAAAACAGAATTAGTTTATTTCTTTTTAGCATCGTCTTTTGCTCTAACCAGAATTTTTGTTCCGGTTTTTAGTTGATAGGGAGCCTTGATTTTATTGATGGAAGCGAGTTTCTTCCAGCCCATGCCAAACTTTTCCGCGACGCTGTTCAGGGTATCGTTGGCCAGAATGGTGTAAGGGACGCATTTAGCTTTATAGAGGTAGTTTTTTACCACAATCACCACTATGAGCAAAATCAGGGCCAGTAATCCGTACAGATAGGGGAGCAATGAATTATAACTGGTCAATGAAATGGACACGTCTTTTTTGACATTTCCCAACTGGGTGTAGGTTTCAGTGAAGGGGTCATAGGCGGAAACATCCAAGGACAGCTGGGCGGTAAAATTGCCCCAGGCGGGGGCTTCACGCCATTCATACTGGCCATGGAAGGTGTCTTCTGCAAGGATGCCCTTAGCATCAATGGGGAACACTTTCACGGTAGTCTCCCCGTTCTTAATTTCCAAAGTACCTTTGGCGGCCAGCAGAGTATTACCTTGGTTTTGTATATCAAATAACAAGGTTTTGGGGTTGGATTTTTGATTGAAGGTGAGCTCGCCCGATTGAAATTTGCTGACTTTTTCGCCGGGGACATTAATTAAAATCGGTTTAAGCAGTCTGGCTTTCATGATAACGGAAAAGCCGGAGGAGGAGTCGGTTTTGCCGGCCTCTGAAGTGGTTTGTACATCGGTGATATCTTCGGCGGTAAGGCCACCGGCGTAGATGCCGGGAGTGATTTTGTCAGGCAGGGTGATGACAAAGTGTACACGTGCTTCCCCCTTGGGAGGCAGGCGGACTTCGGTTTGATCAAATTTAACCCAGGTACCTATTTTTGACTGCGGCTGACCGTTTTCCTTATAAAACAGGTCTCCCTGGTTGTTGGTCTGGGCGTCGACTGCGGAGAGCCTGACTACTGTTTCTTTTTCACGCTCGCCGTTTCTGAGTAAAAGGGTGCTTTCCAGCGTGGTTTTACCATCATAGGTAAACTCATATTGACCTTTGACACTATCACTAGCTCCGCCAAAACCGAAGATATTGGAGGCAAGGCCGGTTTGCGGTAAAAGAAGAGCGAGTACAGTCAAGGTAGCCAGAAGTTTCTCTTTAAACATAGGGATTAGTTTTATTTTTATTTTATTCAAAATACATTTTGGATTCACTATTATTATAACATGAACGGTTTATTCAGGGGAAGGTGATTTTGTGAAATTTAAAAGAAAAGAGAGGGGTAATTACCCCTCTCTTTCATGGTCTATTCAGACTCTTAAATCATCGATCAAACTCCAGGAACCAGAGTGAAGGTGACGTTTCCGGTATAAGTACCGGCTGCAATTGGAGTAGTTGGAGTATTTACATGTAACTGACTGCCATCAAAAGTCATTCTAACTGTTCCGGACCAAGCCTTGGTAAAGGTGACCATTTGTAAAGCGGTTGTAAGGTCTTGGGCGGCAGCGTGTACTACACCGACGACCTCGGCTACATCTGCCGGATCATGTGAAGCACCCTGCCATGTAAAATCGCCGCCTTCGGTCACAGTGCCCAAACCGATTGCGAGGTTCTGGGTGACAGTAGGATGATCCAGACCCAGAGAACTAATGTCTACACGTCCTCCTGTTCCGCAGGTTACTCCAGCAGGATCCCAACCACGATCATCAGTGGTGTCTACGTAGATGAAAGTGTCGAGTACGATAGCGGCATCGGTATTAGCGTCATCAAACCAGTTGGTATACTTGCCTTCGAAAGATACCGGAGCACCAGGGCCGTCTGTCCAGCTAACTGCCAGTGCCTGGCCGGTTGCGGCATCGGCACAGCCGATCAGCTGGCTTCCAGCTACGTTTTCCTGAGCAAACACTACGGCGACGCCCAGATTGGCGACTACTGCTGTGAGTGCTAAAATTGTTGCGAGCTTTTTCATATTTTTTTTGTTAAATTGTAAAGCTTCTAAACATAATAACTTTATTCCCTTTATTTGTCAATATCAGGAGGGGGGATTTTTCTTTACGGATTCTTCCCCGGTTTTTGGAAAGGGTAGCTCCAGCAGACGGCCAGGTTTGATTGTATAGGGTTTGGCCAATTTATTCAATTTTATTATCTTTTTCCAGCTGATCTGATACAGGTCGGCGATAGAAACGACGGTTTCACCTTTTTTGACCAGGTGGCCAAAGGTCAGGGGGGGATTTTCGCGGAAATAACGGCGCCGCAGATATTCACAGACCGGGAGCAGGATTATCAACAATAACAGGAAGATCAGGCAGTGCCAGGGAATAATATAAAAGGAGATAGTTTTTGTAACGGTGTTAAGCGGCATTAACTCGTTTTTAGCGACATTATATTCGGATATTTCCATGGTCAGGTCAGCTTTGTATTCGCCAAAGAGGGGTGGGTTCTCAAACTTGAAGACTTTTTCCAGACTTTCCCCCTGCAGGATGGTAGAGTCTGCCAGGTCAACCTGATAGGGTTTTTCCAGGAGCGTCCCCCGTATGCTGAGTTTGGTGGAGGTCTTGAGGAAGACGTTGCCATTATTGGAGAATCTCATGTAAAAACTGGGAAGCCCCCCAATCTGCTGATAGGAAAAATCATTAAGATTGTATTTAACCGTTTTTCTGCCGGGAATAGAGATATAGACCGGTTCTATCAGTCTGGTGGAAATAATTACGGTGTTTTGACCGTCAGTTGTCTTATTGTCGTTCCGGCTGATCAATTCGGCAACCAGTCCGCCCTGATAAGTGCCGGGGGTGACTTTGGTCGGGATTATCAGGCTGTAGGGCAGGAGAGCTGTTTCGCCCGGCTTGATTTCAACTTCTTTTTGGTTAAATTTTATCCAGTCGCCGACGTGATTTTGTTTTTTGTCCTCCAGCTTGAAACCCGATGCCCCATCGCTGCTCTGGATCGCGTCCACGGCATAGACCCTGAATTTATAGGATTGTCCCGATGAAAAGTTCTGAATGGTAAAAACATCTTCCAATGATTTCCCGGGTTTCAGTTCGTAGGAGAGGGGAGGTTTTTTCACGGGGGAAGTTCCCGGCGTCGATTGCACAGGATTAAGTAATACCTGCAAGGCATTGTTGTTTTGGGCGAGTGCGGGGAAGGAGAAGAACAGTGTACTGATGAGGATAATGCCCGACAGCAACAGTGCGGGGCGCTGGAGGTGTTTTTCTAATTTTGAAGTGAAGAGACGCATGATTCAGATCGTTTACGGATTGGTGTTGAAATCGAAAACCAGTGTGGTGATGTAGGTGCCGAGTGACGGAATGTTGAAACTTCCATAATCAATCATCAAATGCAGCGTGAATGACAGGTCTCCCTGCAGCGGGTTATTACTGTTGCCGCTGGGGACGTTTCTGGTGTCGATCAGGGTGATGGGGGAGGAAAGAGGACGGTCTTCGGATGGATTTCCGTGAACGTAGGTGGAGCGGTTGGTTAAGTTTTCTCCGTCCTGCAGATAATTGGAGATGAATTGACTGATTTGGGCCGGATTGAAGGTGTTGTAAATATTGACCAGATTGGCGGTGGCCGTGAAGACGCGATTAAGCGGTATGCAGACGCCGGCGGATTTGCAGAAACCGTCCGTTTGCATAGTCAAAACATAATCAAGGGAGGGGCCGCGGGTTTCAGAGAAGCTCAGGTTGAGAGCAGGGGAGAAGTTGGGCGTGACCTGTCCACTGTAGGCTTCCGGGAAGGAGAAATTGTCCGGCGGGGTGAAGGTGGCGTCGCCGGTAATGGTGGCTAACACATTGGCCGAGGAGGAGCCATAATCGGTGAGTACGGATTGAACCGGGCTGGCAATAATGTTGTTGAACTTGGCGTCGGCGCCGGTGACGGTGTGATTAATCAGACCGGTGGTTGTTCCTTCGGCGGTGCCGTTGTTAATTGCGGAGACGGTGATGTATTGGTAGGTGTCCCAATTGCCGGTGGTGAAGGTGAGGGAGGTCTCGGTGGGAGTTCCGGGGGTTGAGTCGGGGGAGAGGATTAATCTGCTGTCATCGGCGTTGACCGACACGGTTACAGTGGAGGAGGGGGCTTGGGCCAACTTGATTCCATAACTGTCGGTGGTGGTTCCTTCGATCAGATTGATGGAAGTTTTACTCAGAATAAGTCCGCCGACTGATAAGGCAGGATAAATATTATAATTGGTCGGGTCATAGTTGCTTCCGGTGAGCGTATAGACTAGGTTGGGGTTTCTGCCGACCTGATTGTCGGTTTGGGGATCAGCGTCGATCAGGCGGAAACAATAGGAACCCTCGGCGCCGGCAGTCGGTTTGAGAGAGTATTCTATTTCCGAGAACTGGTTTTTGCCCAGTGAGATCCGTGAAGTGGTGGAGCTGCTGTCCTTAAGCTGGCCCGGCACAAACGAGTCATTATTATCGTAGAGCAGGCCTGTGACGTTGGATGTGGCTGCACCATCGCTAAAGTAGGTTGAGTCTGAAATACTAAAGTCGGCGTTGGGAAGGTCGTTCCAGACGTAAGAGTTGTAATTGTCGTAGTTACAATATTGGTTGTCTAAGGCTTGTGCCACCTGCAGTTTGAGATTCTGGCGGCTGGTGGAGTTCCACTCGGTGAGGGTTTCATAATCCGGGCTGACGGAAGGTCTGATCAGATAGCCGCGGCCGGTGGACGGGCGGAAGATGGTTCCTTTGATGAGGTGGGCGCTGTCGTCACTGAAAATCATTTCATCGTTGAATGATTTGCGGGTGAAGTCGGACAGATGGATGCGGATGATTTTGTGGAAACCCAGTGCCCGGGGCTGGTTCAGGCGGGTGGCCGGGAAATAGGCATAGCCGTTGGTGGTGTCGATGGAAGCGGCCGGGAAAATGTTTTCCAAAGCATATTCATTGGGAGCATATTCGTTGGGCCAATATATAAAATTGGCGTAGGTCATATCATCGGAAGTGGGGGAAGAGGGGGCAATATTCAATCTGGAAACGACCTCGAAGGTGCGGTTTGGATCGGTGTCCACCTTGGTGATGAAGGCTCTTTGTATATCGTCATATCCGGCTCCCAGGAAGTTGGTGGAGGAGGCAAAATAGGCATAGCCTTCTACTGTATCGATAACCGCGGACTGGTAGCCGACTGTTTCATTGGGACTTTCCGAAGGAATTGGTACCAGAGTGATTTCGTCCGTAACGACGGGAGGAAGGGTGGGGGAGACATCCAGGTCGATCTTGACGATCTTTTGCGGCATCTCGGTGGTGACGTACAAATATTGATTAGTCAGGTCGATGACGGAGGAAGTTATTTCCCTGCTGGCACTTCCCAATACCAGTTGACCCACTTCGGTCATAGCCTGGGCCGGCCCGTTAAGTTTGATCTTCATGACGCGGGCGTTTTTTTCTTCCTGGGCTTCGTTTCCGGAGATGGTCAGATAGAGGAAACCGTTGGTCAGATCGATTTCCGAATCATAGGAGATTGAGCTCTTGTTATCAAGCAGATCCGAAGGTTCTTCGAAGACATCGACAACCGTTTCGGTGGTCAGATTCACTTTGTAGACTCTGATGCTGTGGTTGGGAGCGTCGGCGAAGTAAGGAGTAAGTACGAAATACATCAGGTTGTTGTCCGGGTCGATAAAGGTTCTGGTGACGTTATGGGTAGTCGAAGTTATCGGAGCATCGATTCTGTCTCCATAAGGCAAGGAACCGTTTACCACCGGCGGGAATTCAAAAGAGGTGGGGGACTGACTCAGGTCATTCAGGTCAAATTTGAAGACATGAGTCTTGGTTAATTCCTCATAAGGCGTGATTACGTACAGTTTGTTGTTATTTTCATTGACCGCATAACCACCCGCAAAAGCTTTGAAAGAGGCAGGCAGATAGCCGGTTCCGGCTGAATACTGAACTGAGGTGGTTGGTGAAAATTCATCAAATCTCATGCTGTCGGTGCCCGAAGGAACATTTCTGGTCAGGCCAAAACGCAGTCGGAAAGCCGTATTGGTGACGGCGTTGTAGAAAGGAACATCGGTGTCGGCGATAGCGCTTGCCGTCAGGTCAGAGCCGTCGTCATTGCGATAGCGGTAATTGAGGGTGGAGGTGGCAGAAAAAGGCCCGATTTCAAGCTCACGGGTGGTGCTAAGAGTGGCGTCTTCGCTATAATTACCATTGGTAACGGTTGCACTCAAAGTGACCGTAGAGATGTCAAAGTCTGCTACCCCTGATTTGTGTACACGGAAACAGCCTGTTCCCAGTGAGTCCGTAGTGGCTTCTGTCGCGTCGATTGCATGGCGGGGATCTCTGCAGTCGGCAATCAGCATTTCGATACCGGCAGACGGGTTGGCAAACAAGGTTACTTTTCTGCCGATAGCCGGATTGCCGGAACCCTCTTCATAGAGAGTGACTTTTACAAAGTCTTCATTAACTGGGTTGAAATTGGCATAACTATAGCTGGCGGTATTGATAGGTTCGATCCGGGCGCTGTAGGAAGTTAAAGTTGAGCTGTCGATATTGATGGGGTGGGGGAGGAATTCATATCCGTCAGTAAGGGTAGCTGTGCCGGCATCGGTGGTAACCAGAACATCAACCAGTCCGACGCCGCGTCCTCCAGGTGTGGTTGCTGTGATCTGCGTATCACTGTCCACATGGGTGGTGGGGGCCGGGGTGAGATCGCCCGGAGAGTGGCCGAAATAAACGTCAGGACTGCCTCCTGCGGGGAAGAAATTGGTACCCGTGATGATGACGGTTTCACCACCGTTGGTAGACCCGTAATCAAGGGCAATCGAGCTGATGGTCGGGGCTCCGTAGACAGTCAGTAAATCATTGCCGGTGCCGGTGTCGCTGCCTGTCGTAACAGATACATCATAGACGCCGGGAGTGGCCGGACTGCTGTATTCGCAGACGATAGTTTGTGCGTTTTGAACATCTACTCCGATATCACAGGGCTGGCCGCCGACGCTGATGGAGACGGGATATTGGTCGGTGGTGTAGAAATTTTCGCCGGTGATAGTGGCGATCAGGGCGGGGGTGTCGGCGGCCACTTCATCGGGAGTGATACTGGAAACCGTGGGGGCTCCCAGAACATGGAAGCCTTCCGCTCCGGACAGTATGTTGGAAGCTGTACCATCGGCCTGTTCTACCTGCACCTCATAATCTCCGACTGCCAAAGCCGGGGTAGTGGCGGTGATATGTGCAGAATCAACAACGGTGACGTCCGTGGCATATTCTGTACCGATTTTTACTTTGGCTCCGCTGTCAAAATTGGTGCCGGTAATTGTTATGTCAGAGGTTGCCAAACTGGGTGGACCGTAGTTGGGAGAAATGTCAGTTACAGTCGGAGTGGGTTGAGATAGGAGCATCACACGATAGTCTTCAACTTCGCCATACTGGTTGGGACCATAGGGAGTAGACCAGAGGTTACCGCTGATAGTCCTCATTCGGGTTTCACCAAGTTGGGCAGTTGCCGGGATAGTGATGGTGGTAGTCAAATTGCCGGCCAACCAGATATAACCAGTGGCCAAGGCTTCGTCGGGGTGCTCAAAAATATTATTTTGATTGAGGTCGATCCAGACTACTCCTGTTTCATCATAAGCAGTTCCGCCATCCATAGTAAGGCTGTACGTGTGGCTTCTGACTAACCGCGGTATACCCAGAGTGACGGATCCGGTACTTTGGGCAGGGGCGTAGTTGGTGTAGTAAGCATCAGTATAAGGAAGTGCAGGCGGCGAGGAAACGTGGGAGAGATTCAAGGGCACATTGCTGGTGTTGTTGATGTAGTCTGTATAAGCGGTTTCTCCCCTTAACTGGACCAAACTGGTACCGAAGTTGTTCAACAGTCCGGTAACCGTCGGGAGGCCGTAATTATTGTAAATGAAAGCGTTATCCAGAGGTGTGCCGGCTCCGGACTCGGTCGAAACGTAAACGCTGACAGGTCCTTCGGCGGAGGGGTTGGCGGGCGGTACTTCGCAAGTTACCTGAGTCGGACTAACGTAGGTGGTGGTGGTGCATTCTTCCGATCCAATAAAAGCGGTAACAGGAATGACGCCGTTATAGAAATTGGTACCGTTGATGTTGATGGTTGTTCCTCCTGCAGGAAGGTCGAAATAGGTGTATCCCAAGTCAGTAACGGTTGGCAGTCCGTAGGCCAGGTATGCGTTGCTGAGAGAAGCCCATTGATTATCCGGATTAACAATAAATACCGTGTGGTTGGTGCCGGAACCGAGGCCGGGGGTAAATCCGGTAACGGTAGTGTCATTCATCCAAGTAATTGGGCTTGGTGTGGCCTCAGGTCCTCCCGGATAAACGTCGAAGTAGACACGGGCCCCGGGCTTGATACCCGTTCCTGTCAACGTGAAGGCTGTGCCGGCGGCAGCTGGTCCGACACCCGGAGTGAAGTCGGTTATGGTTGGAGCAGAGGAGGCTTGGATGTTTACCAGGTAATCTTCGAATTCGCCGTAAGCAACCCCTTCGTAACCGCCCAGACGCAGGTTTTCAGAAGTGGCGGTAGCACCCACTCTCATTCTGGTGGTGCCGATCGCGGCGGCGGCCGGGATGTCGATTGGCGTACTGTAAGTGGTAGTTCCCATTCCCATATGGACATCGTCGAGTACGAATTCTCCGGCGTCGGCAAAGGAATTGTTTTTGTTGTAATCTATCCACAGGCCAAGATGCTGGTCTGCGCCATAAATCTTACCTGCCTGAAAGGTATATCGGCCATATCTCTCCAGAACGGGAACACCAAGGTTGCTCTGGGGCGGAGAGGAGGATTGTACCGGTACATAGTTGGTGTAGAGGGGAGTGGGCCAGGACAAGGAAGGCGGGTTGGAGGTATGACTTAAATTGTCGGGGGTCAGGGAGGTGTTGTCGAGTGTCAGACTGGCAGAGGATTCACCGGAAAGGGCGACCCTGGTCAGACCCATGTTGTTGGTCGTGCCGTAGGTAAGTGGAGCGGTGTAATTATCATAGACGAAAGCATTGGTTTTGGTGTCAGTGCCGGAGCCGGTAGTGATGGCCGCATCAACAACCTGGAGAAGTGTTCCTGCCGGGATGTTGCACCAGAGGGAGGTTGGGCTGACAACAGATAAGAGCTGGCAGGGGTTGTTATTGATTAATACGCTGATTGGATAGGTCAGATTGTCATAAAAATTAGTCCCGTAGAAATATATTTGTGAGTTGCCAGCTGGCGCGCCGGAGATAGGTGTGAGTCTGGTGATAGTCGGAGCATCATAATATGTATAATAAAAGGAATTGGACGGTCCGCTGGGGGTTGTCACAACAACGGCTTTTGATCCCGGATCGCCCGTGAAGGCCGGTATGGTACAGTGTATATGGTTCCAGGCTTGCAGACTTGAAGAAAGACAGGGAACGTCACCTACGGTCACCGTAAGGTGTTCCGGGGGATAGTTTTCATAGAAATTTGAGCCGGAGATGGCAATTTCAATAGAAGTGCCGGTGGGACCACCATTGGGAGCAAGTCCGTTAATAACCGGAGCGCCCCAATATTGGTAAGTTATATTGGTGTTGGAAGCTCCGCTGGGAGTCGTAACGGTGACATTATAGGTGCCGGCAGTGTTGGCGGGGGTGGTACAGGTGAGAGAGTCAAAAGTCGGAGCAATGACCATATCATCGCAACCAGCTGTACCAATTGTTACAGTGGTAACCGGAGATGCTAAATCGTAGAAATTAGTACCGGCAATGGTAATTGTCTGTCCGCCTTCGATTGGACCCTGACTGGGGGTTACGCTGGTGACGGTTGGTGCCGCAAAATATCGATAGCCGGAAGTGAGTACGGCGGATTGTCCGCTGGGCGTGTTAACATAGATGTTTACAGCACCTGTGCCGGGTTCGGTAGTACATTGAATTTCAGTGGAAGAAAGTATATTGATACTGGCCGGGACACAGAAGTCTACCAGGCCGGCGGCGTCAGTGGTGACGGTGGTCGGAGCAACTCCATCATCATAGAAATTTGTTCCTGTAATAATTACTGTATCTCCACCAACCGCCTGGCCTTTATCCGGTTCAACGCTTGAAACAGTGGGTGCGTCATAATAGTGGATAGTGTAGTCATCCGATCCGCTGCGGGTATAGAGCATTAAAGTGTAGTCGTTGTCGGTGCCTTTGTCGGGAGGATGACAGACAAAAGTGGTGTCTTCGGTCATACTGCGGCGGTCGCAGGAGACACCGCCTATATTGACATAGGCACTTGAAACACCTTCCGAGTCATAGATGTTGGTACCTGTGATGGTTAATTCAACGCCGCTATCGAGAGCTCCGGTGTGCAGAGCATTTGGTACGACTGTAGTGATGGTTGGTGCGTCGTAATAGATATATCCGCCAAAAGCCTCTGCAAAACCGCTGGCAGTGGTCAATACTATGTCTTTGGCCCCAGCAGTTTGTGAGGGTAAAGTACAGGTGAGCTGAGTGTGGGCTCCGTTGATGCTGATGCCGGTGCAACTGCCGGAACCAACTGAAATGGTGGTCTGGGTGGAGCCTTCTATATTATAGAAATTGGTTCCATTGATGGTGATGGTGGTGCCGCCGGTGTTGGAAGGACCGGCATGGGGGACGAAGGGGGTGGTGCCGGCAAAGGTGGGGTCATCCATATAAGTGTAAGCGCTGGACAAGGTGCCGGACTGTCCGTCAGGGGAATTGGTTACCGTGATGCCAACCGGGGCGCCGGCGGTGCCGGCAGGAGTCACTGCTGTAAGATGAGTGTTGCTTATGACATCGATTTCGGTTGCCGGATTGCCTCCAATGGTCACCGAAGAATCGCCTGCACGGAAATTTGTACCGTAAATATCCACGGTTACTCCTCCGTCATCAGGTCCGTGTGTTTGGGTAATTGAAGTGACTGTCGGGGCTGAATAATAGGAAATAAGATTCGTTCCTGTGCCGGTGCCAACGGGAGTACTAACAGAGATGTTATAAGTGCCTGCTGTCAGGTTAGGGGCGGTACAGGTAAGCGTGGTGGAGGAGGAAATATTGGTATTGGAACAGTCGACTCCTCCTATGGTTACCGTATTGGCGGGTCGAACTCCTGTTGGGAAAAAGCCAGTACCTGTGATGGTCAGACTGCCTCCGCCCACTGAGCTGATCTGCCAGTTCGGGTCGACAGCTATAACCGTCGGATTTTCATAGTAGGTAATAGCGCCATATGCATAAGCCGTATTTGTGCCCGTGGTTACGGAAACATCATAGGTTCCAGCGGTGAGGGCAGGTGCCGAATCACAATAGACGCTGGAGAGGTCATCTACCCAGGCATAATCACAGGGCGTTGAGCCAATCATAATACTGATGGTTCCCCAAAAATTATCGCCAGATATGTGAATTTCACCGCCGCCGGAAGTGCTCTGCCAGTTGGGAGTAACGTCGGAAATTGTTGCGGCAGGCCAGGCATAGAAAGTGTTGGACCGTGTTCCCGTGGTGCCATCGGCCTGAACCACTGACACGTCATAATCGCCGCTGGCAAGATTGTTTACAGTGACTGTGATTGAGTTACTGGTGATGGAGCTGGGAGTATAAGTATAAGGACCACTGCCTCCACCGACTCTTGTCATTACCACCTGTGCGCCGCTTTCAAAATTGGTACCTGTAATAGTCAGCACTGTACTACCGGCACCGGAAGCGCCTTCCAGCGGGCTTACATCGGTGACAGTGGGGGTGGGCTGGCTCAAAATTTGAACGCGATAATCTTCAAATTCTCCGTAGGTGGTGGGACCATAGACGTTAAAATAGTACAAATCTGTTCCAACCCTCATACGGGCTTCGCCCAGTTGTGAATTAGCAGGAATATTGACGTTAAAAGTTACGTTTCCAGAGACGGGTATTACCGCTCCATTATACAAAATTTCTCCTGACTGGTTGTAAACATTATCATGATTGCTGTCGAGCCAGACAGAACCTTTTTGTTCAGCCCAGGTCCCACCATCCAGTGTCATACTATAGGTGTGGTTTCTGATTAGTCGGGGGATGCCCAAAGTGGAGTTTCCAGTAATCTGTGACGGGGTATAATTGGTGAAATATGGAGTAATGTAGGGAAGAGCCGGAGGAGAGGAGGAATGGGAAAGATTCCAGACTGTATTACTGGTGTTGTTTATGTAATCAGTGTAACCGGTTTCTCCGCGTAATTGAACCAGACTGATACCCAGTAGATGTGATGTGTCGGAAACATGTGGTAGCCCATAATTATTATAGGCATAACCGTTGGTGAGGGTCGCAGTGTTGCTAGGGCCGGTGGTAACCGTAACATTGACTATTCCTTCTCCTGAGCCAGTCGGAACTACACAGGTGACCCTTGTTGAATCGACAAAAGTCAGGTTTGTGCAGGCGTTTCCGCCTATGGCAGCCTGTATGGGATTTACGAGATTAGTATAAAAATTGTTACCGTAAATATTGATTGTGTTTCCCCCCGCCGGAACTCCATAATAAGCTTCTGTAAACGCGTTCCCGTTGAGACTGGTAAGAGCGGGAGCGCCCCAGGCACGATAACTATTGGTCAGAGTGGCGCTCTGTGAGTCGTTGTTGGTGACTGTAACATTATATATGCCTGCCGCGAGTGAGGGAGTGGTAGCAGTGATGGTATCAGTACCGTCCACTGGATAGTCTTCCTGTACGGTGACTCCTGTAGCACCATTACCTCCGAAATAAACAGTAGCCCCCGAGTGCAAATTTGTTCCTGTGATGGAGACAGAATAGGCCTGATTGGCCGGTCCTTCAGAAGGTGAAATAGCAGAAAGAGTAGGAGCGTCGCCGGCCTGAATATTGACTACATAGTCCTCGGTTTCTCCCCAGGCGGTGGGTCCGTTACCGGAAGCATCACAGGCACTATTGCCGCTACAAACTCTTAGTCTGGTTTGTCCCAAGCCTGCCGTGCCGGGGACAGTGACAGGAGTGCTGGCGGTCGCTCCTGAAATATATGCTCCAGTGACAACATCTTCGTCTGTCTCGCCGAAATCATAATCACGATTGTAATCTATCCAGGCCGCACCCAGATTGTAATAATCTGCAGTTCCAGTGATGTTTAGATTGTATGTTCCATATCTTTTTAAATTCGGAATGTTTCCTCCGGACTGGCCGGGAGCGTAATTGGTGAAATAGGCGTTGGTACCACTGATGTTGGGTAAAGATGCAGGGGAGCCGGAAGGAGTGATACTGGGAGGTGCCCAGGAGGGCTGGTTGAGTGCGGTTGGAGATTCGCCGGTCAGGGCGACATTGGTGATACCAATGTTTAATCCTGACGCCGTGTGTGTGGGGAGTGTGTATTGCGAATAATTGAAAGCAGCGCCGGTGGAATTAACCGAGCCGGAAGCAGTGGTGATGGAAACATTAAATGGATTCGCTCCCGTATATAGATTGGCCGGGGTGTAAGATCCGGCGTTGCATGAATAAGTGGTGGTAGACATACTATTCCTGGAACAGGAAATTGCACCGCCATTCAGAGTGGCACTGGCGGTGACTGAGCTATTGTCATAAAAATTGGTACCGGTGATGGAGAGGGAGGTTCCGGTAAGACCAAAATAAGGATTTACCGCCGTAATAGTCGGCGCAGAGTAAGGGGTGTAGGAGAGGGTTTTGGTACCGTATTGCAGGTCGGAGTTTTGGACATAGACATTGTAGGTTGTCCCGGAGACCAGGGTACCCGGACCAATAACGGCGGTGATGGTATCTATACCAAGTGAAGGATAATTTTTTTGAATAATGACGGGGTCGGCTTTATTATTGTTATCGCCAAGTGTCCCAATATAGACGTTTGCTCCCGTCTGGAAACCGGTGCCGACGATCGTGAGTGTGTTGCCGGCCAGGGGGCCTTTGTCCGGGGAAACGGAGGTAATAGTGGGGGCCGCCTGATTTTGTAAAGTTACATAATAATCCTCAAATTCGCCGAAGTCGTTTGGACCGTTACCGGTAGTTTCACCGGTACGATTGTAATATTCAGATCCAACACGCATCCTGGTTTGTCCCGCGGAAATTATTATAGGCAGGGAGATGCTGGTGCTTAACGTTCCTCCAACAGATCCAATATCTGTATAAGCGAGGACCATTTCTCCGGAATCAGCAAAATCATTATCACGGTTGATGTCTATCCAGACTGCGACTTTCATCCTATAAGAGGCTCCGCCAGTGATACTGATTGGATAACTGGTATAAGTTTTAAGAATCGGGATACCTAAGGTTGAGGACGGTGGTGTACCGCTTTGTACGGGACCATAATGGGTGTAAAAAGCGGTGGACCAGGGGAAGGAAGGCGGGGTACTGTTATGAACAAGTGCGTTTGGGGTCGAAGTTGAATTATTAATTCTCAGTGTTTGAGTGGTATCTCCAATTAAATTCACGTTGGCGATTCCCATTCCGGAGTAACCGGTAGCATTGGTTACAGCGGGAAGGGTATAGTTGGAAGAATACCAGCCATTTGGAACAGTTGCAGTTATACCGCTGTCAGTTTGCACTGCCCAGTTGGTAACCGGGCCCTCAACACTAAAGTTCTTTGAACAAGTTATTGTTGTTGTATTAACAACTGTCACTGTTGCACAATCCATTGGCAGGCCGCTTTGAATATCTGAATATTTGACTCGGGCGTTGGTTGAACCATTATAGAAATTTGTACCCGTTATGACAATTGAGGTTTCCGGATTGGGACTCAATCGGCCGAAGTAGGGGACGAAAGGACGGGGCGAATCGGAGCCGGTGGAAATCGTGGGGGCTCCCATGTAGGTATAGGCGGAGGGTAGTGTGGCAGAAGTTAAATGGGTGACTACCCAGATTCCGTAAGTTCCAGTTGCACCTGTATATGAATTGAGGGTACAGGTCATGGATGCACTGGTATTAACCGTACAGGAGTTGCTGTTATTGGAGCCTGTGTCTATCCATAGAATTGCTCCTGTGTAGAAATTGGTTCCGGTTACGGTAACGGTATTTCCTCCGTCGTAGGGGCCGATATTAGGGGAGATTCCGGTCACGGTGGGTGCATCCCAGGTGACAATAGAGTCGCTGCGCGTAGCACTCCAGTTGCCGGCGGCGTCACGGATTTGAACGTAAATCGTCTTGGTTCCAAAACCTGCCACGCAGCCAGCTCCCGTTTGAGTGTCGAAGTTTGGAGAGGGGTCTGAATAGGTATAGGCAGACCAGGTCGAACCGTTACAGGACAGCCGGATTTGAGCTCCGGTACCAAGTCCTGAATTTGCGTCGGCCTCTCCGGTGAGATTGACGTTGACGGTTTGGCCACTGTTGGCGGCGCCATTGTTCACAGCCACGCTGGTCAGAGTCGGAGCTATCGAGTCATAATACATCTCATCGCAGATATAGTTGGTGTAAGACGTGACTCCTGCGTCATATGCTCTTATACAAACATAATATGGTGAGTTACTGGTAGTGCTGGAGGGCGCTACGTAAGTTCCATCACAAGTATCGCTCCAGGTGACTCCTCCCGTACCAACAGCAGTCTCGTCGGTGTCCCAATAGACGTAACAAGTACCAGCCCCAATGGTGGTCCCGTTAACGGTGATGTTGTCACCTGATTTTACCCAATAATTGGTGCCGTTCCAATAAGATGAGGTGGCTGTAACGGCAATAGTCGGCAGGGTGTACCAGACATACAGGCGTGGCGAGAAGCCGCTGTCGTAGCGGTCGTAGCGGGCATAAGTACTGTTGGTAGAGGAGTAAATGTTGGCGGCATAATAATTGGGGCTGGAGAAACTTGATTCCAGGTAAGATATTCCGTTAGCATTGAGCGTCATGGAAAGATATGAGTTGAGCGTGGCGGTTGTCAGATGGGTAATACCGGTATCTATTCCATAACTTCTGCTGGTATCATTATAGATTTGGGTGCCAGTTGCCGTCAGGGGGTTCAGGCTCATTACATAGAAAAATACATACATGGTTGATGCAGGATTTTGCCGGGGAGCTAAGGCTAAGTTGGAGGAAGTAACACTAGCCCCTGTCATAATGCTCGACGTGTCGAAATAGGCATAGCCGCGTCTGGTGGGAGTACAGGACCCCCAACAACCCACGTCAAGGTCACCGGTCCACTTGTCTCCAGCAGAGGAAGTCGTTCCGGTATAGATACTGCCGCTGGCATAAAGATTGGGGTCCACAACTACCGGGAATTGTCTTTCAGGGGCTTTCAACCAGTCTGTAGGTGCTACTTTACAGATTGTAATGGCGTTGCCGTTTTGTCTGAGGGTGTATCTGCCGTAAATAACGTGTTCCGGGTCGTTTTGCTCATATATTTCCGGTGCATAAAGATTAACAGCAGCTTTGGAGTCTTTATTGGTGAAGTTGATATCTCTGATGATTTTTGGGTTTTCCGATTCGGTTTTGGTTTGATAAGTCCAGCCTTGCGGGACGATCATCTCTTCACAGTAGGCAACTTCCGAGGCGTCTGCTGGCATGTCCGCAAGGGCTGATTTGTCCTTGAGAACGACGTCCATTTTTCTGTTTTGTGGGGACTGCTCGAAGGTAACGTCGGAGCTTGGATAGACCATCGGATAGTTGATGCTTTTTGAAGATGCGACTCCTTTTACAATATTTCCTTTGACTCTTTTGATAGTTTCTCCTTTGGAGTTGAGCCAGAGCATTTCAGGGTTGATCCAGTCTTTGAAGACTTCTTCCCCGAAGTCTATCATTAGGCCTTGGGCTCCGCTGGAGGCCGAATAAAAGCGTTTTGTTTCATTTTTAACGCTCGCAAAAGCGTAATCGGGATGTGTTGCAGATGTGTTCTGCTCAATGTCCAGTACAATGTCTTTCCACTCTTCGCCATCTTTGTAATGTACAGGGGCAGCGCTTATCACTGCTGTGATTGAGCCGTCCGGATTTTGATAATGCTTTGTGGTTTCATTTCGTAAATCTTGGAGCTCATCTTCCGGTTTCAATTTCGGAAGACCGGTTTCACTACTCAGGTTTTGACTGGAAGGCTGTTCTTCCTGTGGAATTGTCAACGGGGCGAGGTGGCCGAAAATGGCAGATAATACAAATATCAGAACAACAAAAACCAAACTGAAATACAGCCAGAAACGTCCTTTTTTAAAGATAATTGAGGGTGCCCTTTTGCGTCGCATTTATTTTTATTTTTATCCGTGTATATAATAGCATATTTTTGCTTGTTTTAAAACATTCTTTTCACTTTTTCTATTTCTAATTGACGTGCAGTAATATTGTATTTACTTCTAAAATTTTTAATTTAATATTGAGAAGAAGTGAAGATGTTGACTTTATCTAGTTAGTTCCAGCCCTTTAAATTTAAATAAAAATGAGAAAAAACAGGAATATTTACGGATTTTTATTAGTTATGTTGATGGCTCTGGTATCCTTTTCCGGATGCCAAAATCAGCCGGCTTTGCCGGAGGGGTCGGTTCCCAAAAGCCAGGAAGAGCTTGATCAGATCAAAGTCCAGGAGGCCGAAACGGTTAATTTGTTAAAGCTACAGGATCAGTTGAATGCCATTGTTTTAACCAAGGACATAAAAAAATGTGAAGAAATAAAAAATGAGGTTTATTTTAAGAGCTGTAATTCCCATATTTTGGCCAATCAGGCGGTTGAGGCAAAAGACCGCGAGGTTTGTCAGAAAGGCATCAGTGATGAAATTAAACGAAATTGTCTGGGATATTATGAGCAATTAACCAGCCCGTCGACCCCGGTAATAGAGGAGAAAAAGAAGATTACAGAGCCGACAGAGGTGATTCCCGAAACGGTCAAGTCCGAAATTAATGTTGTGACAACTGGCGCAGAACCTGTTGGGGAAGCTGTCGAATCACCGGTTGAGATTAAATAATTCTAATGGTGATCATTGCTCTGTAGATGCCTGGAGGAGTCCTGGGCGGTACTGTAATGCTCAGTTTAGGGGTGATCGAAAAGGTTGTTTCACCCGGTCCCTGAGGAATAATCGATACCAGTAATAATTGGTCGCTTAGTCCGCTGACGGCCCTCGGTATGCCAGCTTCTATCAGCGCGGCAGTTCCGTTTTGGGTAACCAGATTTACAGCGCCCGGGTCGATGGTGACGTTGTCGGACGGAATCGCCGCTGAGCCGGATAATGAAATTAGATTACCGATAGACATATAGACTGACCAGGGGATTTCTTTTCTTTGAACAAAAACGATTTCGTTTAATTCCTGAGCGGCAGTTTTTTGTTCGGTGAAGGAAAAGCTTTGCGGGGCGAGTTTGATTTTCTCATTAGGGATAAAAGCATAGTTGAGGTCTGGAGTAGAAGTGAGCTCCTGGATAGTCAAAGGGGTGTCTTTGAGGGCCCTGATCAGAGCGGAGTTGCCGCTGACTATTGTAGTCAGATTCTCCGAGGTTATCGCTTCCACGTATTCGGAGTTAAGAATGTATTCGCTGATGACGTCCGGTGAAGCGGGGATATCCTGAATCAGGTTTTTCAACATGGCAATTTCTCCGGACAGGTCTTTGACTGTCGGGGCAGTTTCAACGACAGTTTCTTCTATTTGTACCGGCCCGGTTGGCATTTCGACGACAACGGCTTCAGTAAGTGAAGTGTCGGGCGTGGCATTTTCGTCGGTAATCACCCCGTTAACCTCCTCCGTGCTTTCCAGCTCGACGACAATTTCGGGAACGATTTCAGGACTAATTACGGAAGGGGTTTCAGGAACCGGCAGAACTTTACCGAAGTCGTCCAGAGGAATTTGACCGGTTGTAGTTCCGTCATTGACATTAATTAAGGCGGGCGCGGGTTCCGAATTGATGCTGATTTCCTGCTGTTTGTATTTGATAAAACGTCCTTGTTTCAGCGTTTTTTCCAGACGCACCGGGATCTCCTCGCCGGTGGAGAGATTGTGCATAGTAAGCGTAGGATCTGGCCCGCCGGGAAGCGTTTTTATAAGTAATATTACGCCGTCATTGTCCGGGCCGGAGACGTTTTCAAAGAACAAGACTTTGTTTTCCGATCCAAGATTGATTTGGTCGTCAGCTTCATTGTGAAGTTTTTCAACAAGATACATCTGACCATTGTTTAAAGTGAAATATCCATTCCAGCTGGTAAAAGAATCGTCCGTGGAAGGGTCTCTCTGCAAATCCCCCCATTTAATGGTGGTCAGATAATTGTCTGTACGGTCCTGCTGCAGTGAGTCCGCCAGAATGTTTTGAGCGGAAATTTTATCCAGATTTAGACCGACAGTTAACGAACAGAGCAGCAGAAAAGAGAAAATAACTGTTCTTTCCAATCCCTGTTTCCGTTTTTCCGGGGAAAAGGTTTTTAGTAAAAACAGTGAGATAGTCAGTAAAAACATGATCACGGCGATGGTCGTCCAGATTTCTCCGGGAAGATGAAAGTCCTCCTGTAAAACAAAGCTTTTTATCTGATTATTCAGTTCAATTTCAGAGACAAGTCTTTCCGCTCCAAAGCCGGGAGGAGGAAGTGCCAAATTGAGTTTCAGGTCTTCTCCGGGTTTTAAAAATATTTTTTCGGACGACTGAAGGTTGGAGTTGGCTTGATTGATCAGGGTGACCTTACCGTCAAGGTCCGTGTTGCCGCTGTTGACGATGGTAGTTGAATATAGATTCTGAGTTGTGGAACTGATTAGCCGGGGGTTGATCAACTTGAATTTCGACTGTGGATTGCCTTCAACATTGGCATAAACTCTGATGCCGGTTTCAATGTTAAGGGTGTTTGTTTGATCGTTTCCAATAATGCGACTAGTCATGATTCCGGCATAATGTTTCCCCACACCGGCACGTTCGGGATAAGTAATTTGAATGGGAATTTCGGTTGTTTTTCCTGGTAAAACAATGATTTCACCGGTTGGGACGGTAATCCAGGAAGCGGTGTCATCAACTTCGGGGTGGGAACTGGACGGAATGAAATTCTGTCCCTCAACCGTGACGTCAATTGCGGAAAAGGAAAGTTTTTGGCTTTCCGCAGAATAATTATGTATGAGTAAAGTTTCATCGAACGAGGAACCCGGTAAGCCGGTAATTTCGATATTTTCACGGTTACCCGCCAATTTCACGTCAAGATCGTTGATGTTTGTCAGTGCCAGTGAGGTTGCCGGTAACAGTAGAGACCAGGCGGCGACAATAGCGGTAATGATTTTAATTGATTTCGTTCTCATAATAATGCTCTACGTTGTTTAAACGATGGTAAAGTTTAGAGTGCTCTGATAAGTGCCAGGGAGCTGGCCGGCCGGTATAACGTCCCGAATAACCGGATAAATTTTCCATTGTCCGGGAGACGCACCATTGCCATTTCCCAGGGTGAGGGAACGCGCGTTGGTTGATTTGACCTGAACCCCTGCTGCGGGGGCACTTGTGAAAGGATATTGGAGTGTAATAGTGTTGTTGTCGTCGACCGTGGAAATAATGTTGTCGAGAGGTAACACGCCACTGTCTGAAGGGAAAGAGATACCTTCACTGTTAAAAAATTCCTCTGAATTATCCACTTTCAAGGTGGTTCCGGAAGAACCGGCTATGGTGGTTGCTGCTGCCTTGAACGGAACGTACTCGTTAGTCTGACTGTTGATGACAAAATCATTGGAATTGCCGTACACGGTTTCCACGCCGGAGCCGTTTTTAATGGAAAAGCCGGCTAAGGCAATGCATTTTTTGGGGGTGATCTCACAGTCGACATACCGACTAACCGTGATGTCCAGCGGGGGAGCTCCTCCGGCAAAGGTGGAGGTAATAACGACGGTTGTTTCATCCGGCACGGAAGCTATTTCATAGATACCCGTGTCGGGCGTGTAATTGGGGAAAATGAAAGTGTCTCCCGGCAGAAAGCCGTTCGAGCTGACGACTTTGAGCGTGTTGCCGGTACTGTCGGGAAGAGTCATCGTGACAAGGGGATCTTCTTTTTTCAGGTCGTTGCTGGTGACGGTTACGTCAAAAGGGTTGCCGCCGTTCTCGTCTATTACCAGGAGAAAATTGTTTTCACTTTGTGACGGAGTTGTTTCGCCGATATCCCGGAAATCCAATTCATTGGTGCTGATGTTGGTGGAGGTGCTGACTGTAGCGAAATTAATTTCCGAAGGACCGCGAAGTTTGTATCCGCCGCCTAATATTTCCAGTTCCACCCATTGGGCAAAGATAGGCGTTGCATTGCCAAGCAGGGCCAGAAAACTGACTAGGCTAATCCATTTTTTTAGTGTTTGTATCTTCATTGTTGACTGAGTGATTTGACTGTTTTTTCCGGTTTTAGACCATAATACAGGCCTAAAAGTGATGCTAAAATGAGGAATATTTGCAGGGAAGGATTCCAGTAATTAACTGTGTTGGTCTGTAGCAATTTGGAATCGGTTACGTTCAAATAAATCCGGTTTCCAATGCGCGTGGACAAGTTGAGCTG
This sequence comes from Candidatus Altimarinota bacterium, assembly GCA_963677745.1. Taxonomy (GTDB): domain Bacteria; phylum Patescibacteriota; class Gracilibacteria; order UBA1369; family UBA1369; genus UBA1369. The sequence goes on along the minus strand of OY782391.1, from coordinate 668,073 downwards.
TCCTTCTTCACCGGAGGAGTGAGACACCATTACTGCAGCCTGATATTTTCCCAGCGCAGTTTTTTCCGGTATAGAAATTTTCAAGGAAAGTTCTTTTTTTTCATGCGGTTGCAGAGATAATTTCTGTTCGTTGAAAGAAATCCATTTGCCGATATCTTCCGGCGGAACTCCTTCTCTTAGATTAATTTTTTCTCCGTTTTCACTAAACTCGATCGTTTCCAGTTTCAAAGAGATTGTATAGTCGGAAAGGTTTTTTACGGTTATAGACTCATCGTACGAAGAGCCGGGATTCACGTCTCTGATAATCCACTTGTTGTGGTTCTCGGTGTGAGTGGGAAAAGTCGTAAAGGGAATTTCCTGAGCCAGCAGAGTTTGTGCCCCGATCAACGAGAAAACCAAGATGTATAATGCTTTTTTCATCAGATCAGGGTGAAAGTTAAGGTTCCGCTGTAGGTTCCGCTTTCAACTTCTGCCGGGATGTTTAAAATGGCTTTTGGACAGATTTCCCAGGCACCCGTTCCAAAACTGCTTTTACGCATGAGGGTTCTGGTGGTTCCCAGATTGGCGTTTTCTCCCGGGTCCGTGGACGGGTCGAGCGTGACGTCGGAGATGCTGGAGAAAGGGAGCAGATTTACAATCGGGGGATTTACGCTGTTGTTGTTTTCAATAATAAAGTTGCTGTTGGCCAATGTTTGGGCGGGATTCCCCGTATTTATCAGGCTGGTCAGTGAAACGGTCAGGTCAAAGTCGGTTCCGTCCAAATCCGTGATTGATACACAGTCCGGGGTAAGGGTTGCGAAGTCGACAGTTCCAGTGGTGTTTCTCAATAAAGAACCGAAATCGATGGTGTTCGGAACTATAATATAACGTCCTCCCGGGTTAACCTGTTGTTCGGTAACCGGGGTAAGGTCTTCTTTTGTTCCGACTGAAAACGGATCGTCGATCATTTGTTGAAGGACCCCATTGGCGTCCGGATAATCGGGTGAGCTGACGGTCGAATAGGCAGTGGCGATAAACTTTCCGTCACTGTCGGTAGGTCTGGTGTCGTATGCGGCATCGTAACTGCCGAAGGTTTGTCCGTAATAATTGTAGTGATTAATGGCGAAGGCTGGCCCGGACTTGGTCCACTGCGGCATGTTGGTTCCCGTGTTTACCGAATATTGAAGGAAATTACCGGTTACCGTTCCGATATCGTCATAGACCACAGTGTCCCGGTAGATGAACTCGAGTATGTATTCTCCGATTCTTGTGCCATTAGGGAAACCTCCGGTGGCGTTTTCTATGAAGATATATTGTCCATGACCTTCAAGTACGTCTGCTTCAACCAAAAGGTCTTCGTCAGTAATGTGTTCTGCGGCGGCCAGGTTGCTTGGAGCATCGGAAGGAAAAAGCAATACCTGTTCGTTATCGACTGAATAACCGGCGTTCCGTTGTCCGATGGTGAAGATATTCTGGGTAGCCGGATCAATGGAAACGTCATTAATACCTTCATCTGCTGAAGTGCTTATATTGATTGGAGTTGAGTTTCCAAAGAAGTTTATTTTTATTCCGGCAGTAGGGGGGGCGCCCGGCAGGTAGACGTATCTGACATAATAAAAATTGTCCTGGGCAGGTGTAAAGGTAGCGTTGGCACTATTATATCCACCTTCCAGTTTGAGGGTACGTTCGGTTTGAGACTGGCTGGAATTCAGGTGGGCAGTGCTGGAGCTGTTTAAGTATCCCTCCACCAGTGACCTGGCCAGCGCTGACTCGTCCCAAGTGATTACAAATTTGCTTGTCCCCGAGGACCCGGTGCTGCCGTCTGCCATTCTGCTTAATGCAACAAGGGGGTTGTAGGGAGCTGTGCCGCTGAAGACGGTTTGGTAAATGTTATTTGTCCCGTTTTTGTAGAAGAGGATGATGGAAGAGGATTCTTTGTAAACTACAGCAAATTGGCCGAACTTTCCGGTGGACAGGGAAGCTTCCGATTGCGCCAGGCCGGTATTCTGGTTGACCAAAGTTTCGTCAGAATTGGGAGTCCCGTCGGCGTTGAAAATCCGATAGTAAATTCCGTCGGCGTCGGTTGCGCCGGCACCTTCCCAGGAAATAATGAATTTTCCATAATCGCCCGAGGTGCTGTCTTCGTTCCAGAAAGCTACCTGTGGGTTAGTCTGGTCGTCACCTGTAGTCTGATTAGCCAGAGTGGTGTTTTTAATAGCGTTCCCATATTGATCATAGAGAGCGTAAATCACGTCATAATCCGCACCATTAAAACTTTGGTAGGTGACAACATATTTCCCGTCACTGTTCTTTGCCACTTTGACGTTTTCCTGGGCGCTGGAGTCAGGGGCATTGACCTGCCTTTCGACGCCGCGTTTCAGGTACATGCTCGGATAGAGTTTGGCGTGGTTGTCCAGAGTAGGGGAATTATATTTAAAAGTTATTCCGTAAAATCCGTCACGGCTGGATGATATGGATATGCCGGAGCTTTCATATATGTTGTCCGCTACGCTTATTTCTCCCCCGGTTTTGGCGAGCGTGTCAGTGTAGTTTTGTGCCTTCAGGTTGAAAGTACCGTTATAGTTACTGATCCAGGCAACTGTCAGGACGTCAATATTGGTGTTTTCGTTGGGAGAAAATCTTTTAATGTCGGTTGTGTTTTTAAAAGATGTTATCGCTGGTTTTGAATTTTGTACTCCTGACGAGTTAACGCGTGAATAGATCGGTTCTCCTTCCCGGGAGGTAAGGTTACAGTTATAGCTGCCAGGATTACCCGAATCGTATTGGCAATAGATCTTTTTGAGACGGATTTCAGTGTCGGCATTGGCAAAATGATATACGTAGGTTACATAAAAATGCTCAATCAGCGGATTGGCTGTGTAATCATTGTCCAGCATGCCTGCAACGTCGCTGAAATTGGCCATGGTGGGATTGGTTGCCGCCTCCACTGTGATTTCAGCGGAGAGGTTGTTTGCCGTGTAATTGATCGCCCTGGCTTTTACATATGTGTTAGGGGTGGGATTAGTATCGGTTTCGCTGAAAGTAACCATAAAATGTTCTCCGGAAAAACTGATGGCGGGGTCTGCCTGGTTTCCCGCAGTGACGGAGTTGACGAGCAGGTTGGAGCCGTGCATGGGTGTGAAGTCTAGATCATACCCCTGAAAATATACATTGTGCAGATTACTGCCTACAAAATCACGAGCCGTAAAAGTTATTCCCACTTTTTCTCCCAGGTAATCTCCAGCGATACGCGGCTGGGCGGTTTCGTCCAGGATTAGTCCGCTGTCGACCCCAAAACCTGCTACATATTGACCATATGATCTGTTATACGACAGCACACGTATGGCATGTGAGCCGGTGGCTTGCGTATATTTGTTATAGACAATCGCAAAATGATCTATTGAATAATTTCCCGACGGGTCGGCGGCCGTATAGATGTCAGGATTGAAAAAATTATATGCACCCGCACAGCCGGTGTCGATTTGCGTAGCCTGCGTAACGGGGACTGCCGCTTTGTTAAAGACCTGATAATACAGGCCGTGACAGCTTCCCGGTTCGTCGGTTACCCAAGTGTAATATTGGTTTCCGTCCTTATCAATGTCGGAGCTGATATCTCTGATAGTAATACCGCCTGCGGGATTATCGATCAGATCGACAATTGCCACCGAGTCCTCGTTGGGACTGATTGCGGCCTGTGCGGTCTGGATATTCGGGGTCTGGTTACCCAGTAACAGTGAAAGGACGCTTGTTAGCAGCGTTGCAAAACTGATGAATTTTAAGCCTTGTTTATTTTTCATTTTTTTGGGCGGAGCTATGGGGGATTTTGATCACCTGGTTTTCAGTGATTACATACGGTGGTCTCAGCTTGTTGATATGGGCGATGATCTGCCATCTGGTGTTGTAGGTTTCGGCCAGATCAATCAGATTTTCATCTTTTTTTACCGTGTATCTGATGGCTGTTTTATTAATACGAAGATAAAAGAGATAGTGGGCACTAATGGCTCCCCCGATTATTAAAATAATTACCAGAGCATAGATTACGCCGGTCCAGGGGATCACATAGAAATTTATTTGTTTTTTCTCACTCAGGACCGTGCCACGCAGGCTGTCTACCCGACCCTGATTATCTTCCAGATAGTATATTTCCGCTTTGGCGGTGAAATCTCCCCAGTTTTCCTTATAATTCCATTCGACCGAAGGATTCATTGAAGTGTTGGGCAGCGACTTTCCCAGTTTTGTCTCGATGGTATCAATCTTTTTCCCCAAACTGTTGTAAATGCTGATAATTGCTTTAGGTTCGAAGGCGACGTTACCGTTATTGGTGAAACTGAAAGAAAAATACACGCTGTTCTTTTTTGATTTTTTCCATTTGAAATCCAGCATTTTTATATCGTGTCTGGCTTCTCCGGGGATGGTCAGATAAACGCGATTGCCGCTTCTGGTTTTGATTTGAATGTTTCCCGTGCAGAAGCCGGAAACGTTTTCATTGGGGCCACAGGAGCTGCTTCCGCTTTCTTCATAAATAATACTTCCAAAGTATTGGCCCGGCGTGATTTCCTGGGGGATTTTTATTTCAAAGCTGATTTCTTCGCTTTGACCGGGGGTAAGTGTTACTTCTTTTTTAGAAAGAGTCGTCCATACGCCTATGCCTTTTTGGTCATCGTTTTCCATCTTTGGAGAAAAACTTCCGGCATCGTTGGAAGTTGCGTCGGCCGCGTATAACTTGACTGATTCGGCCTGTTTGCCGATGTTGCGGAGGATAATGGAATCTTTGACGGTTGTTCCCGGATATTCGTAATAACGGAACCAGCTGGAGTTTCCACTGTACGGGTCGGGATTTTTTACAGTTGAGACAATCAGGGAATTGGCAAAAACCGCTTGCGGAAGGACAATCAATGCAAGAAGAAAGGTTGCGACTAATTTGGTTTTTATTTTTGGCATTTGATAAGAGTAAGTCTCATGCGTAGAAATATCTATGAATTATACCTCAAAACACCTTTTGGGTCAAAAGATAGGGCGAGGCCTATTTTTACAGATTATCTTTACAGAAAATTCTAGTTGAGTAAGCTGTTTTGTGCTAAAATGAAAAGATGTTGTAATTTATTTGTGAATTGATGAATTTAGAGACGGCTGATTTATCGGTTGAAAATGAAATTCCGGATGTCGGTTCTGTTAATGGTGGAGTGGAACATCGTTATATGGCTCTTGTTAACGGCATTGGTGCGGAATCACGCAGAAGAAAGCCGGAAGGGAGTCTGCCCGGGGAAGTAAGGGAGAGGGAATTTGACGGAATTGATCTGGCAATGAAACAGGCTGCCGGGGCTTCACAGGGAAGCACGTCTTTCAGCGATATTATAAAAATTATGGTGAAAGAGGTGTTTCAGGAATACAAAGTCAGTCTGCCGGAGTTTGTCGAACGTTTTCGTGATGACGGTTTAGCCGAGGAATTGTTAGGTACTTTGGACAGGGATCTGGCCAAAATTGAACTCCAAATTCCCAGACCGGTAAATCCGGTTCCCGATGAACAGTTAAGAAAGGTGGAAATGCTGGTGCTGGCAAAAGTCCGGAGTTTTCTGGATGAAAATAAATTACAGCAAACGGCCACGGTTTACCGTTTCTTGGTTGATCAAAAGAAGCTGAGGCCGATGCTTGACCTGAAAAAACTTTTAACCATAAAGTTTTCCGAACAAAACGGCAACGGTCAGCACAAAATGACAAATTTAAGGGAGAAAATTGTACAGAAAATTAATGACAGTGTTGAGCAAATCGCCGCGGATGCCTATCGGGAGAAATTTGCGGAAAATAATAAGGACTTTGTCCTGGAATCCTTGATGGGTCCGATCATCGCGCCGGACAAAACTAAAAAGAGAATGGGTTTTAATCACAGAAAATTTCTTGATTTGATGGAATATCTGGATAAACAAAAGGCTTCAATTGCCAGAATCGGGGGGCAGTCTTTGTATGATTTGTTATACGAAGAGAGTCGTGAAATGGCCAAGCATCATGAGGAGTTGCGGGTAGAAGGCTTGATTGACGCGACCGGCAACAGCGTTACAGGCGTTATAAATGAAACCCCACGTGTTGAAGGCGGGGAAAAACTTTTTTATGAGCCGGGGTTTGACGTTAAAGCTTTTTATGACAGGCATATTGCCCGGGCCATTATGAAGTTTTATTCAAAAAAGCAATTATCTAAAAAGGAAAATCTGAGGATAACCGATCTGTTTCAGCAAATACTTGATCCCAGCACTCAGGGAAAAACCAATTATACCGTCTTGCTGATAAAATTTGCCAAGGATTTGGTGGAAACAAGCTACAAAGACCCCAAACTTTATATGGAAAAAGTGCGAGAGTTGCTCGGACTTAAAGCCTCGGTGGCCTATCCCGACCTGTCCGACGAGGCGGTAAAAAATCATTTCAGGTTTTATCTGGCCAAGGCGGCTGACAAATTCAGAATTACCATCGGGGACGCGCTTTATTATCGTCTGGACTCAGAAGCTAAAACCGCCTGTACCTATCCCAAGCCGATTCTTCTTTGTACCGACCCGCTGAAGTTAATGGAATGGTTTATTTATCCGGATCAATTCAGGAAGGAAAATCCTGATTTTAAAGATTTGCCCGATGATCAGATAACCTATATGAGCGGGGCTTTTTTGAGAGATTTTTTAAACGTTCTTAACCAGCTCAGTTCCCAGGAATTTGCAGAGGCAGAGGTACAGCGCGACTGGATGGAGGAAAATGAAAAACAGCGTTTACAGATAGAGGTAATTAAAGATCTGGATGTCAATTTCAGGGTGCTGGTGCAGCTGGATGAAAAAGGTCAGGAAACCAAACCGCCTCGTTATGAGTGGGCTTTAAACAATAATGATCTGCTGGAGTTTGCCGAAGGATTAGATCAGGATCTTTCCAAAAAGATTTTTGAGGAACCGACTTTGCAAAATCTTTCCTGGAAAGGCAAGGAATACAAAGTTTTATCTACTGAAGAACAGAAGCATTTTAAAATGGTCAGGATGCGCATTCCCTTGCTGGTCTGGGATAAAAAAGAACGGGTTTTCCGCAAGCAATTCCGTGAGGTTGTAGCGCTGGTTTATACCGGTGATAACCATTTGATACACGTTAAGGATGAGTTGACCAGAGTAATCAGTACCGACCGGGGAAAAGAGGTGTCCGATGTGCACCGCTGGATGTGGGTATTTAAAAACCCACAGGACCTGGACGCTTTCAGTACCTATATTTATGACAATTATCCGTTCGGGTTGATAAAGGTGGAGGATAATAAGGAGGATCGTCATATCACTTATAAAAACAAAGTTTCCAAGGGGACCAAGTCCACCGGAAAGTTTAAGGAAAATCAGGAGTTTGCCCATACCGGGCGTACGGCCTATCCCGTCCACGGGCCGGGGGACAAAATTTTTGTAACGCATCCGATGCTGGAGACCAAGTGTATGACTTTGAAAGAAATTTTACTCGCTCTTTCCGCTTATACGGACCGGTCTCATGATGTCTATAAAAGCCAGAGGGCTTGGCCTCTTTTGTTTTCGATGTATTTCCCCCCACAGATTTTTGGCGACAGGTTCAAAGAAATCGAAAAACAGGGCTGTGACTATCAAAATGCTGCTTAGAGGTTTATTCTGTTCGCCGGCTGTGCTAAAATATAAACAACAAAACAAAAATAATGGTGGTGTGGTTCATGAACAAAAATAAAAATTCCGCGTTCATTTCCAGAATATCGTTAATGGCGATATGTTTTTTGTTGATTGTGCCGGCGGTGGTTAAAGCAGAGGAAACACGTGTTGAGATTGATTTAAGATTGAAACCGACTTCGATGGAGGTTTCTCCGACCGGAATAACGATTATTGAGGGGATAACACATAAAAGATATTTTACTCTAACCGCTCATTATGATTATCCAGGAACGACCATCCCTGACAGGATATTTAATTGCGATCCGCTTATTGATCCAACCTTGGCCAATTGTGATCCAATTGTACATTGGAGAGTGACGGATGATATTGATGGCGATCTCGATGGTACTTTGGCGGCAAGTATTACGACGGAAACAGGATGGTTGTATCCAGAGGATTCTTTGGGCGTGTCGAGGTATCGGGTGAGAGTTTATGCCAATTATGCAGGAGCTGACTCTACTCCTGCACTGATAGATATCGGCAGAAGCGGTGGGGGAGGAGGCGGGACAGTTATTTATGTTGAGCCGCCGGTTACTCCGCCGGAGGAAGAGGTCCCCCCCCCGGAAGAAGAAATAACGCCGCCAGAAGAAGAAACAACTCCGCCAGAAGAAACCATTCCCCCGGAAGAAGAAACGCCTCCTCCGGCAGAAGACATTCCTCCCGAGGAAATTATTCCTCCGGAAGAGCTTCCGGTTGAACCAATCATTGAAGAAATTCCCCCTACCGAGGAACCACCTCCCGAACAGACGCTTTCTGAGGAGATCCCTCCGGACGAACCAACGACTGATCAGCCTTCCGAGTCCACTTCCGAGGTGCCGGCTGAGAATCCCGAGGTGGTGATTTCCGGTTCACAGACTCCCGATCAGTTGCCTTCCAGTTCCCAAACGCCGGAAAACGTTTTGACTGAGGAACCGACCATTCCCGAGATTCCAACTGAAAGCGAATTATATGCACCTCTGGAAAAACCGGTATCTCTGTCCGAAGTTAAGCCCTTGTCTGAAGTCTTTACCGAGAAAGAACTGACGACTCCGGCGGGAGGGACTTCCAGATCGGCCATTGTAAAAATGATTGCCGAAAAGATGAATATCTTGGAACTTCGCAAGCCATTACTGGACAAGTGTTATGCTGATTTGGAAAACTGTACCACTATTTTTAGAATGTATAGCCGTAATCCAAAATTAAGTCTGGATCCGTTAAATTTGTTTCCGGATACGGCCGGTCTTCCCGAGGAAAAAATTATCAATAATATGGCCTTGATTGGTCTGGTACAGGGGTTCTATGGAATTGAGAACAGTCCTTATCTCCCTGGGAAGCCGATTTTGAGGATAGAAGCCCTGAAAATAATGACGGTTGCTCTGGCCCTTCTGGAAAAATCCAGTCCGGATTATAAAGCCGGGCAAATTGACTATTCGTCGCTTTTTTACAGGGAGATTTATGCCGCCAGCCTGCTTTCCAAAATGAGCGCGTCTCAAAACCAGGCTTTACAGTCTTATATACCGACTCCTCTTTTTTCAACAATTAGGGTAGCTCATGCTTTGACTGAACAGGCTTGGGAATTGATAAAAGCCCAAAAAACGCCTTTTGCCGATGTCCGGCCTGATCAGGATGATGCTCACTGGTATTACCCGATAGTTTTAAACAAAGTTTGTGAACTGGAGTTGATAGACTGTACACCAGGCAGTGATTTAAAGCCGGATGACAATCCGACGCTGGTTGAAGTCAATGCCTATCTGGACAGTTTTAACGCTTATATCAGAGACAAGAAAATTGACGTCAGTATTTCTGCCGATACGGACACGGACGGACTGTTAAACGTTGATGAAAATCTGACTTATTTTACCAGCCCGGTTTTGTCCGACTCGGATGAGGACGCTTTGCAGGATGGTGAGGAAGTAATTAAGTATAAAACCAATCCCAATAAAGTGGATACCGACGAGGATGGGGTGAGTGATGGTGATGAAATTTTAAAATTTAAAACCGATCCCAATCTTTACGATTCTGATGAGGACAATTTTAGCGATGCGGATGAAATCAAAGAGGGTAGTGATCCTCTTGATAAAGCCTCAATACCTGAAGATAAAAATTCCAACGGAATATCCGATGAGTGGGAAATAAAATATAATATTCAGGTTAAGGATGGTTCGCAGGATACGGATGGGGACGGGGTTGCCGATAAACTCGAATATATTTATGCAACCGATCCGACCAGGCTTGATTCTGATCAGGATGGATTTACCGATAGTGAAGAGTTGTATGGATATTTGTCCAATCCCAATGATGCGCTTGATCCCGGCGAGAAGGCCAACACTCAGGTTATTATTAATAATTTCCAGTATGGACAGGTGGTTGGGGATACCTCACCCTTGATCAGGGGAATAGGTCCGGCCGGTATCGGTGACAATATTGTGAAAATTCAGATGTTGTTGCGCAATGAATTTGGCAGTGAGTTGATGATGGGCGAAACACAGACCGACGCCAAGGGGAATTTTGTTTATATCCCGTCTATAGAAATCAAGGACGGAACATATTTTCTGGTGGCTCGTGCCATAGACAAGGGAGATGTGTACGTTTCACAACCCGTCAAAATAATTATTGACAGCAGCCTGGAGGTGGCGGCGGCCAGACCGGAAAAACTGGAAAATGTACCGATTACGGATGAAGTGCTGGTAAAGAAGGTGGTTTTGAAAATTGATTCGAAAGATGGCAGGCCGGTTTTGACCGGTACTCTTTCCGAGTTTGGCAGTAAAGTTAATGTTACCTGGCAGAGTCTGGTGGTGTCCTCTGCCTTGATTGTGGATACGACTGACGGCGTTTTTAATATGAAAGCACCGCTGTTGTCAGCCGGTCGTCATACCGTGTATGTACAGACGGTTAGAAAGCGTGACAATGCCATGAGTAAAACCATTAAGATCAATTTTGACCTGGGGTTGATTGGCCCGGAAAAACCGGCGGCAGAAGTAGGCAAGGAGTCGGTGACAGCCGTTACCAAGGGGATTACTGAGTTCGTTTCAAAGCAGCCCTGGCCCTTCTGGATTGGTCTGTTGACGGTGCTGGTAATGGTGGGCGGAGGTCTTTATATCTTTGTTCTGGGCAAGGATGATGATAAGGAAAAGAAAGACCAGAAATAGAATCTTTAAAGAGGTTCTGATCCGGTCAGAGACAAGAGAAATTTCATTAAGAAGTAGAGCCAGGAGATGTTAAGCATCAAGTTTAACATGAGCAGCCAGCGTGAAACCGGTTGAGAGGTAAGGCAGAGTATCGTCCAGGCCAGAACAAGAATCAGAAGGTTGGTGAGGAGGTTATTGACCGGCCAGAAAAGGGTGATGACCAGGCAGCTAACAAAAATCAGGCTGCGCTTAAATTGAATTTTGAGCGAAGGTTTTTTGATAGTCCACAGATCAAAGATCCTCTCCAGGTGTCGTTGCAGGTTGATAATATAAAAAGGAAAATCCTCTTTTGTAAGAGGCTTTTTGTGATTGGTTTTGGGGGGCATGCGGTTTAGAAATAGGATGTTTTTTTCAGGGCTTTTCTGATTAACAGTCTACTAATATGCTGATTTTTTTCAATCAAGAATTTTTGTATGTCGAAACCGTATTCCGCAATCATGGAAGACGTCTGGTGTCCGCCGATCTGGAAGGGCATGATCACATAATTGGCCCCCTGTTCATATAGTCTGATCGATTCGTCGATCTGGTGTGAGAGTGTGAGAATAATGGCTTCTTTGTTTACTTTTTTGATGGAATTAATCAGAAGCAGATTCGTGTCAAAGTCCTTAACGGTAGAAATGACCATTTTGGCCTGGTTGAAATTAATTTCGTCGTAGGTGTCAAGATTGCTGATGTCCGCATAGAGGCAGTCCACATGCTGACTTTCCAGGTCCTGAATAACCTGTGGATCATAGTCGACTATAAAGTAGCTTTTTCCCAAGAGTTTAAAGGATTCAACCAGGGAAATTCCCATTCTGCCGTAACCAATCAGGATGATCTCATGTTCCCGGCCGGCCCGTTTTCTTTGCTGGTCTATTTTGGGGCCTTTTTTCTCGAAAATATCGAGCTGCCGGCTAATCCGTCGATAAACTTTTTCCGAATAATTGATGAAGTAGGTGGAACCGGTGATGGTTAACAGGGCAATCAGCGTCAGCAGGGAAAGGATTTTCTGGTCCAGGTGACCGACTTTAACACCAAGAGTAGCGACAATTAAAGAAAACTCACTGATCTGGCTGAAATTGATGCCGGCCAGAAAACTGGTCTTTTTTGTATACCCGATTCTGCCCATCAGAAAAGTTATAATCAGTGGATTGAGTACCAAGACCAAAATTGTAAAAACCAGAGTCGGCAGGAGCAAAGGAACAATCTCGCCAAATACCATTTGTGAGCCTAAAAACACAAAAAACAGCATGATGAAAAAATCACGCAGTGGGCGCATCTTTGCGCTGATTTCATAACGGTAGGGAGATAGCGAAAGGGTTATTCCTGCGAGCAGAGCCCCAATCTCTATGGAGAAATCCATCAGATAAAACAGGCTGGCTACCGCCATACACCAGGCAATCGAAAATAGCAGCAGCATTTCCTGAGAACTGGCGATTTTTCTGGCCAGAACCGGCAGTATTTTTGTGCTGATCAGTATCAATGTTACGCCCAGAACCAGCCCTTTCCCGGCAGTTTCGATAATGGTGGACATTAGATTGCCGTCTTTGGCGATGGCCGAGATGGTCATCAGAGCTATCATTGCCAGAAGGTCCTGGATAATCAAAATACCGATGGCAATTTTTCCGGGCAGGGTTTCCAGGCTCAGTTTGTCGGTGAGGATTTTCATAATAACGATGGTCGAACTGAAACTCAAACCGAGTCCAAGATAAAGGGCAGTGGTTGTGTTGAAACCAAAAAGCAGGCTAAGCAGGAAAAAAAATCCGCCGGAGAGGAACATTTGGACCAGGGTGGTGAACACGGCGGTTTTACCTATATCCCTGATGTGTTTGGGGTTGAGGCCCAGCCCCACCATGAAAAGCAGAAAACTGATGCCGATCTGCGAAAAAGTGGATAAGCCCTCACTGTTCTTAAGAAAACCCAGAAGATTGGGGCTGAGTACAATACCTGAAACTATATAGCCGATCATGATCGGCTGTTTCAGCATCCTGAAGGCCCCACAGATTACCAGGGTAGTCAGAATGACCAGGCTAAGTTCTATAAAGGCTTGATCGTGCATCAGATTTATTAATAAATCTAACTATTTTAGCACGAACTTTGACAAAATGTAAGAATAATGTTTTGATCCAAGTCGGTTGGGCAAATGGCTAGAGGTCAAGATTTTTCAGCATTTCCGGCAGACCCTCTCTGGTTGTGGCGGAAAAGGGGATAATTTTGTGACTGGGAAAACGGTTGGAAAGACTGTGAATCTGCTGTAATTTCCGGGAATAAGTGAGTTTGTCGACTTTGGAAAGAATGATAAAGAAGGGGAGCCGGCTTTCCTGAAGATAGTCCATAATTTCCAGATCCTGGGTGGTGGGCCCGATTTTAGCGTCCAGAAGCAGATAAATCTGCCGGAAATTGTTTTCGGGGTGACTGAGAAACCAGAAGATCAGTTCAATCAGTTCACGGCGTTCTCTAAGTCCCAGTTTGGAAAAACCGTAACCGGGAAGGTCGGCAAAAAGTATTTTTTTGTTAATCAGGTAAAGGTTCACTTTTCTGGTTACGCCCGGGGTGGAGCCGGTGCGGCAAAGGCCCTTTTGACCGGTGACGGCATTTATAAAAGTTGACTTACCGACATTGGATCGTCCGATGAAGGCGTAAATCGGGTATTTTTCGTAGGGGAGTTCCGCTCCCGGAACTACGGATTTCAGGTAGCTGGCTGATTGGATTTGCATCAGGAATATGTTAATAAATCAACTTTTTGCAGCTGGTCGTTTTCATAGGTAATCTGGGCGTATGTTTTGGGTTTTAAGACGTGCTCCTTGTTCCTGGAGATGTCATATTCCTCTCTCCAGGTATTGGTGACGATTTGAATATGATTTTTAGCCGCGTTTACTTCATGGTGGGTAATGTGAAGATGTCCCATGATGTAGGCTTGTCTGCCCGGATAGAGTTTGATCATACTCTTGAAACGCTTTTTTATGAATTTCATTTCGTCATGCAGTTCCAGACCATGCGTGAAGACGTGTTTAATCAGATTGAGGTAGGGGACGCTGGCAATCGGATCTCCCAGGCTGAGGATAAAGTTTAAAAAGATCCCTTTAATTATAAAATTATAGGCTATCTTCTGTTTCATTTTGGCGAAAGCCGGAAAGTTATCAAAGGCCTGATGGCGAGGATATCTCTCTTCCAAAGGAAAAAGACGTTTAAGCTCGATGAAGTATCTGGTCACGACCATGTTGCCGAAAGGCAGGTTTAACAGAACTTTACCGCGGTGTTTAAGAAAAGGGTTTTCATCGGTGAACTTGTAGAAATAATCGACCTGATTGCCGTGTTCCACATGAAGTTCTTTGGTATCAAAGCTTCCGCCGAAAGTAATCTTGTTTGGATGGCCAAGCGTTTGCTGCAAGAGTTTCTGGACGCCGGGCCAGTGCAGATCGTAGTCGTGGTTGCCGATAATAAAATGGATTTCGTTGGCGGATTTATTAAGAAATTCACGGAGTGTCTGGAAGATCCGCGGATAAGTTTCAATGATGCGCTGCATTTTCCAGACAGAAATTTCTTCGGTGATATGATGGGTGAACCGTCCCTGATAATGCATCTTTAAAAAATCGAAAGTGTCTCCGTTCAGGATCAGTATGTTTTTGCCTTTCTCCTGTGTGATCTTTTTAAGAAAGCCGATCAGGAGATGTTCGTCCTTGAAATCATCAAAAATGTCTCCCTGACCAAGCTCAACGTCGCTGATAACAAAAATGTTTTTTAACATATTCAGGATCGGCTTTCCGAAATTATGATGTTTTGGACTTTTTCCAGCTCCGGATAGTATTGGTTGTTGATGGCTAGTCCCGAGGAATTACCGCCGTCCAGATTTAATACCGAATGAAGGCCCAGGGGGCCGAGTTGTGGGGAATTTTCCAGCAGTTCCGCAAAATCATAAAGGCTGAGGGCGTTTTCCTGGTCCAGCAGGGTTTGTCGAAGCATTATTACTATAAGGTTGTTGGCTTTGTCCAGACCGATGGCTGTTCGGCCCGCTTTTTTGGCGTTTTTCCGGTCAGCCGTGATTTTTCCGTTGCCGTCGATCAAAATTGGGCCGCTCTGTATGGCAAAGTCAAGAGAAGGAAGAATGTTGTTTTGATTTTTCTGAAACTGCTGAAATTCCAAAAGTTCCGGTTGTCCTTTTTGATTGATGGTAAACAGGCCGTTCATCAGGTCCGATTTGTTGAGGGGAAAAAGCAATTTGCCTTCCGATACCAGTAACCCGAGGGGTTGAAAATCCTGGCTGAAGAAACTGCCGTTGAAACTGAGCGGAGACTTTTTTTCCAGATGAATGTCCCGGATGTTTTTACTGTCCGGGGGAGGGGTATTTTCGATTATTTTAAGCCGGTAGAGAGCAGGATCAATTTTAACTATCAGAAAGTTTTTTCCCGAAATATTCAATTCGTTTAAACTAAGGCCTGTGCCGGGTGAGGAGGCCGGTTCGGTTTCGGGGAAGGAGGTGGCCAGACAGCCCGTCAAAACCAGGCTGATCAGCAGGAAGATGTGCGTTTTTTGCAAAAACATTTAGGGTGTGGGTGGGCTAATTTCGGAGGAGGGGGCGGTTTCGGGAGGGGTGACCGGGGTGACAGGCGCCGGACCGTCGAGAGGAGGTGTGGGTGCGGTATGAATATGAATTTGGGATTCTCCGATTCTACCCTCGCTGTCAAAGACTCTGACCGTGAGGGTCTGAAATTTATCGCCGGCATTTCTGGGCAGGCGGACATTTCCGGAAAAGGGGGCGGAGTCCTGTTTGTATTGGAGGGTATTATTCAGATAGTAGGCCGCCTGGACTATTTTATTTTTGCCGGTTGTCTGGATTTCCACTGTCAGGTTTTTTTCTCCCACATAATCACCTTCCTGCAGATTTTTAAATCTGACGGTTGGCTGATCGTCGGTTGGTACAGTTTCACAACTGACGGAACCGGTCTGATCGGCCAGAATCGAACTGTTTTCCTTGAGCCAGTCCTGGGCGGCTTTTTCCCAGATTTCTCTGGTCGGATCAATGTCATGAAGAACCACCTGGTTGCGTTTTTGAGCCTGTCCGGCGCTACAGGGATTGGCGTTCAGGGATTCGGTGGCGGTGAAGTCGGGAGTGCCGGAATAACTGTCGTCGATTTCGGTGGGTACTGAAAAACTGGCGAAGAAATCGGTTATCTGCTGATCGGTGGGGGTGAGATCGGAAACCAGTTTGCCGCTGTATTTGGAGACGGTTTCCTGTTTAATTCCTTCCGGAATCGGGAAGTCTTCTGCGGGTGCGCTGGCCAGTGATTTTTCCATGAATTCCTTAAAAATGGGCGCGGCTACGTTGTAGCCGTCTGCCGAGAAATTTAAGGCGCCGTCCTTGCGGTCGTCATTGTTGCCCGCCCAGACGCCGGTAACCAGTTGCGTGGTGTAGCCCAGAGTAAGCAGATCGTGGGGAAGATACTGGGAACCGACCTTGCGGTTGGAGGTACCGGTTTTTGCGGCGTTGATTTGCCCTTCGACGTTAAGATTCGGTCCGACGTTGACCGAACGGTCGGAGAGGACGCTGGTGACCAAATAGGCGATCTGGGGATCAAGAGCTTCTTCACCTTTTTGATCCTGCCATTCTTCCAGGACTTCTCCCTGGGCGTTTTCCACCCGCAGTATGGACACGGGAGCGTAATGCAGCCCGCCGTTGGCAAAAGTACCAAAGGCGTTGGTCAGACTGAGCAGTGTGACTTCGCCCGCTCCCAGGGCCATTGGATAGCCGTAGGTGGCGTTCTCATCCATAAAGTCTACACCTAGTTTTTTGGCCAGCGGTTGAATCTGTTCCTGCTCTCCGGCCAGAAAATACGCTTTGATGGCGGGGATGTTGCGGGACTGGCCGAGCGCTTTTCTGAGTGTGATGGGTCCCTGGAATTTCCCGTCGAAGTTCTTTGGCCAGCTCGATCCAAAAGGTGTTGGTGCGTCGAAAATGACAGAAGCGGGAGAATAACGGTTAAGGAAGGCTGCGGCGTAAACGATTGGTTTGAAGGAAGATCCGGGCTGCCTGTAGCTGGTAACAATGTTGGTTTTTCCATCGATCTCCTTGTCAAAATAATCGCGTGAACCGACCATGGCCAGGATTTGCCCGTTTTGGGGGTTCATGGCAATCAGTGCAGCGTTTTTCACGTTATATTTTTCCTGATAATTTTTGGAGCGGGATTCGATAGCCTGTTCGGCGTATTCCTGCAGCTTGGGATCGAGAGTGGTGTAGACTTTCAGGCCACCCTGTTCCAGCAGGTCTTTGCCGTATTTTTCCTCAAGCTGCTGGATTACATACTCCAGCACAAAGTGAGGAGCCTTAATGTCCTGTTTGGTCGGAGTAAAGTCCAAACTGTGAATTTCCTCCAGGGCCTGGTCTTTTTCTTCTTCGGAAATCACACTGGTTTCGACCATGCGGCGTAAAACCAGGTCGGACCGTCCCTGCAGATAAACCTTCTTATCATTGCCGACATCCACGTATTGTCCGATCAAACCGGTTTTGACTTCATCGCTGCCCAGGTCGGACTGGTTGTCGATATTACGGTTGGCCAGTTGTTCGGGATCGAGGCTTTTGGAAAGACGGGAATATTTGTTGGGACCGTAGGGGTTGTAATAACTGGGGGCCTGTGGAATGGCTGCCAAAATGGCTGATTCTCCCAGTGTGAGATCTTTGGCAGATTTGTTGTAATAATTCTGGGCGGCTTTTTCCACGCCGAAAGCGTTATTGCCGTAAGGAATTTTGTTAAGATATTTTTCCAGGATGGTGTCTTTGTCGAAGGCTTCCTCCAGACGGACTGCCAGAATTAATTCCTTGATTTTTCTGATGTAGGATTTTTCCGAGGAAAGGAAGGTCAGTTTGATGTATTGCTGGGTGATGGTGGAACCTCCCTGCTGGCTGCCGCCGGTGATGTTGTGAAAGGCGGCACGGACAAAGCCGAACAGGTCAAACCCGGGGTGGTTGTAGAACTGGTCGTCTTCGATGGCAATAGTGGCTTTGACCAGATTGGGGGAAATTTGATTAAGTTTTTTGTATTCACGATTTTCTTCCCCGAATTTCACATAGAGGATATTACCTTCGCGGTCGTAGATGGTGGTGGATTGGGCAACAGCCAGCTTGTCCAGGTCGCGGACATCAGGCAGTCCGATGGAAAGAAGGGCAATGGCGGCAGCAAACATCAAACCACAGAATACGATGAAGGATCCCAGACTGATGGCACTTATAATGCCGATTTTTTTCCAATCGGTATAACCGTGTTCATTGGTGAAATGTTTTTCCCTGATGCGGCGCAGTCCTTGCATGATGGAGCGGGCTTTTTTTTGGTCTAACAAGGTCTTTAAATTAGTGACGCGGAAAGTTTAGCGGAAAACATCGAAAAAAACAAAGTTTTTGGCTTGAACGCTTGTTTCTTTCAACTATAATCCCGGATTTAGATCAGAGGCCCCTGATTTCCGCCCCGATTGCCTGCAGATTGGCAAAAATCTTTTGCTGGGCCTGTTTCATTTCTTCGTCGGTGAGGGTGCGGTCCGGAGCCTGCAGGGTGATTTTATAGGCCAGAGATTTTTTATCGGCCGGGATATTGGCGCCCTGGTAAAAATCAAACAGTTTTACGCTGGAGATCAGATTGGGGTCGGCTTTTTGAATGGCTTTTTCGAAATCAGCTATCTCTTTGTTTGCTTTCACCAAGAGCGAAACATCGATCTGTATAGACGGAAACTTGGGAATGGGCCGGAATTTTTTCTCAGCCCGGTCCAACTTGTGAAGCAGGGTATAATTGATGGTGAAGCAGGCGATTTGCTGTTTTTCCAGATCGAAATTTTGTGCAACTTCTGGGTGCAGATCAAAAATGTGAATTAGTTCCTGCTGTGATTTGAAGTCGAACCAGGCAGCATGTTTGGCCGGATGGGCCAGCGGGTTGGGGGATTCAGCTTTGCGGTATTTGAGCGAAGTGACGTTCAGGCGTTTCAGGAGAATTTCTATGGCGGTTTTAACCTGATAAAAAGGCTGGTCTTTATCTTTTTTGCCGACCACGATTACTCCGGCCAGATCTTTTTCTTCCAGAGGAAAGAAAGAGTTGACCAGCTTATAGGTACGTCCGATTTCATATAGTTTCAGACTGTCGAAATTTTTGAGATTCTGAGAAACGTTGTGCAGAAGACCGGGCAACAGACTGGTGCGCAGGTGGGTTTGCTCTTCCGACAGATAGTTACGGATCTTCAGGTGGTTCAATTCGTCCAGGCCACAATTTTGCAGGGTTTTCAGGCTGTAAAATGAGTAATTGAGGGTTTCGTTCATGCCCAGTTCCAGACTTAAAACGTTACGCATGTCGTATTTTTCACGGCGTTCGGTGTGGAGGCGGGGGGCCGGGCGGACGTGCAGTTCGGGAATGGAGGCGGGGATTTTTTCGTAACCGTAAAGACGGGCGATTTCTTCCACCAGATCGTCCTGATGATTGATATCCTTGGTGGCGCGGAAACTGGGTACTTCAACCGTGATGGAGTTTTTTCCAGGCCCCGCTTTGACTTTAAATTCCAGTTTTTCCAGCAAACCGGCAGCAGTTTTGGCATCGATATCAACGCCGATTTTGGAGGAGGTTTTGGTGAGGTCCAGCTTGATCTTGCGGACTTTATATTTAAATTTGCAGACGTCCTGTTTGCGGCTGATGACGGAGGCTCCAGGGCAGAGATCCAGGATGATTTTTACCAGCCGGTCCATAGCCTGTTCGGCCAGCAAAGGATCCAGGTCTTTTTCAAATCTCTGGACGGCCTCGGTGCGAATGCCGAGTCTTACCGAACTTTTTCTGATGGAGACGGGGTTGAAATTGGCGGCTTCCAAAGTAATGCGGGTGGTGTGATCGGTGATGCCGGAATGAAGGCCTCCCTTGATGCCGGCGATGGCCAGCGGTTTTTTGCTGTCGGCGATAATCAGTGTTTCAGTGTCCAGTTCTTTCTTTTCCAATTCCAAAGTTTCAATAATTTCCCCCGGTTTGGCCCGGCGGACAATCAGATCTTTGACGATGGTGGCGGTGTCGAAAGCGTGAAGAGGGTTGCCCAGTTCCAGCATGACAAAATTGGTAGCGTCGACGACGTTATTGATGGAACGGTTGCCGGTATTTTCCAGAGCCGTTTTCAACCACTCGGGAGAGGGGCCGATTTTAACGTTGTCGATAGTGACGGCCAGATAGCGGGGACAAAGATCTGGATCTTTTACCTGGACTTTGACGATTTCCGGAAGGTTCTGGTCGTAGTTGCGGAAATATTCCACAGGCTTCAGCTTTTCGCCGGTGATGGCGGCAATTTCGCGGGCGATCCCGTAATGTCCCCAGAGATCCGGACGATGGGTAAGAGTTTTGTTTTCGATGTCGATAATGATGTCGTTTTTTTTGAGGGCAACGGCCAGCGGGGTGCCAGGCTGGTCTTTCAGATAGGAAAGATCCATGATGCCGGTTCCAGCGTCTATATTGGAAGTGTGTTGAGGCTCTTCCTCCTTCATTCCGATTTCGGAAGCGGCACAAATCATGCCGAAGCTTTCCTCTCCCCTGATTTTAACAGGTGCCAGTTCCACCAGTTCGCCTTCGCCGTGCCAGCGCACTTTGGCTCCCACCAAAGCAACCGCAACTTTCTGGCCTTCATAAAGATTACTGCCTCCGCAGACGATTTGCAGAACTTCCTGGCCTACGCGGGTTTTGGTGATTTTCAGTTTGTCGGCATTGGGATGCGGCTGGATCGATTCGATCTGTCCCACAACCATTTTGTCGAAACTCTCGGCGAGATTACTGACTTCTTCCACTTCGGCGGTGCGAACGGTAAATAAATCACCGAAAGCCTGCCAGTCGTTCTGGTCGGGCAAATTAACATAATTACGAAGCCAATTAACGGATATCTTCATGTTAAAATTGTTTTAAAAATCTCAGATCGTTGGCATGGAGTAATCTGATGTCGTCTATGCCATAGCGCAGCAGGGCCATGCGCGTAAGTCCGAAACCGAAAGCCCAGCCCTGATATTTGTCGGGATCCAGTCCGCCCGCCTGTAAAACTTTCGGGTGAACCATACCGGCGCCCATCATCTCCAGCCATCTGGTCTGATTGCCTTTTTTCCAGAGCATGTCCATTTCTATGCCCGGTTCCACGAAGGGGAAATAGCCGGGACGAAAGCGGACGGTTACGCCGTCCTTGAAAAATCTTTTCAGAAATTCGCTCATGATGCCTTTGAGGTGGGAAAGTCCGATGCCTTCGTCGATCAAGAGTCCTTCCACCTGGTTGAAAGTGCTGTCATGGGTGGCGTCGGCCCCTTCATAACGGAAGACACGTCCCGGGATAATGATGCGCAGGGGGGCGCCGTGTTTTTCCATCATGCGGATTTGTCCGGGTGAGGTCTGTGTGCGAAGCAGTAGATGACCGTGTTTGGAGTCGGTGGGATGGTCCAGAAAGAAGGTGTCCTGCATGTCACGCGCCGGGTGCCAGGAGGGAATGTTGAGGGCTTCAAAATTATAATATTCGCTTTCCACTTCCGGTCCGTCGGCGATCTCAAATCCCATTTCGGCAAAAATTTCCTCAACTTCTTTTTGTAACAGGGAAAGTGGATGCTGCGAGCCCGGCTCCAGCGATCTTTTGGGATCGATTTCACCGAAAGACAAATCGAAAAACTCGGAAGTCAGTTTGGTTTCTATTTCCTGGCGGCGCAGCAGGCGGTCTTTTTGACTATAGGCTTCGGTGAAGCCGTTCTTTAGTTCCTGGATAGATTGGCCTTTTTGACGCTTTTCATCGGGCGTCATGTCCTTGAGAGTTTTCAGGAGTTCGGTAATTTGTCCGGATCGGCCGAGATATTTGATTTCTACTTCTTTCAGCTCGTTCGGACTTTGAGCTTTTTCAATTTCTGAAATCGCGGTTTTTAGTAATTGTTCTGACATGTATTAAGCGTGCTAATTTTCAAATTATGCCCTAGAAATTTAGGGCTTTGGCGTGATTTTAGCAAGTTTTAATAAAAGCCTGTTTTAGAGTCGGACATAAAAAAACCCCTCCGGAGAGGGGCTTTTTATTTGTGAAAGTAAGAATTATCTTACAGCATCCTTGAGGGATTTGCCGGCCTTGAAAGCAGGGAGCTTCATGGCTGGGATCTTGATCTTTTCACCTGGGTTTCTTGGATTTACACCAGTTCTAGCAGCTCTCTTTGAAACACGGAATGTTCCAAAGCCAGTGATAGTTACTGACTCACCCTTTTTGAGTGATTTTGTAATGCTCTCCAAAAGAGCATCCAATACTGCTGCTGCATCCTTCTTGGTTACACCAGCGGAAGCGGCGGCGGCATTTACGAGGTCTTGCTTTGTCATGGTCTTATTTTGTTAAGAATTAGACTAAAACGATTATAAGAGGGGAAAGCGAAAAGGCAAGGTTGGTTTGTGAATTGTAATTTTAAAGGTCTTTTTTACGGCTGACTGTCGATTAGCCGACGCTGAATTTTGCTTTTAAATAGAGCTTTTTCAGGCCTGTTGCCATTTTTTGGCTTTGTGCTCAAGTTAAACGGCCTTATTGGTTGTTTTGTAACTAATTTTTAAGTTGGTCAAATTGAAATTTAAGCTGTTTTGGCTGCCAAATGGGGAAAAAACTAAGAATCCACTGTTGTTTGTGGGGGTGTTTTGTGTTAAAATAATAAGAATAAATCTAAATAAAAACACAATGAAATTTCCAAATAAATTTATTTTCTGGCTGCCAATAATGGTTTTGCCAATTATTCTGATGGGAGTTGAAACTGCCGCTGCGGCCGGTTTTAGGGAGTATGAGACCCCGCCCTGTTACGATGTCACCGGTTCATCTCAGCCGTTATTGGTTGGAGGTGTTAACAACAGCGGAATTCTGGATTTTGACGATGCCGGTGTGCCCGGTCAATATCAGGCCTGTGTACGAGTGGATAAATACGGAGTTGATGCCAAACCGGTGCGACTGGAAGGCTGGGTTTGGAACGATAATCTGGGCTGGATCAGTTTGTATTGTCCGGGAGGAGCGGGTGCGAAGAATTTGGACATACCCTGTGGAGGACTTCCTTATGAGATAGATTTTGCTACGACCGGTCCTGACGGTAACGGTAATTTTGCTACGGTGGATATGGACGGTTATGCCTGGGGTGACAATATCGGCTGGATCAGTTTCAAGAGTGCTTTCCATCGTATGTCACCGGTACCGGCCAATCCCAATCGCGGTTTGGTTTCTCCAGGTCTCTCGGCTGCGGCCAGAGATGCTTGGGCGGATACCATCGGCTGGATGGATTTTGGAGGAGTCTGGTTCCACTGGGATGATACTGACCCGCCGGTTGTGGATCCCAATATTATTAAGTACATTGATATTTGCAGCGTGAGGGATATAAAGCCGACTCCTGTTACGCCATACGATACCGGAACTTCCTATGACAGTTATGGTAATGTCCCGACCTCCATATCCACCTATGGAAGCAACTTATGGGTGGTAAACGCCAGTACCAGAAATCTGGTTAAATTTAACATAAGTACGGGAGTGCCCAATCCTGTTAAAACTTTCACCAGTATTGACGTAAATGAAAAGAGTCCTTACTTTGTCGATTCCGAGTCGTCCGGCTATAAAACTTATATGATTTCCTATAGTTTGGGCGGGAATTTGGGCATAGTCGCTTTTGATGAATCCACCGGTAACAAGGCCTGGTCACAACAGGTTACCTGGCCGGGTGCGGTACTGCCGGTCAAGTTTCACGATATGTACGCCGACGGTACCAATGCTGCCGCCTGGGTACTGGCCAGCGATGTGAACGGGGCTCATTTGTTGAAATACCGCCGTACCGACGGTTTTGTAACCATATTGGACTTTCCGGCCGGCGTTACGGTAAATCAGGTTGTCTATGCTCCTAATACGGCTCTGACCTGGGTATTGCAGGGTGATAATAAACTCGTCAAGGTGAGTTCTTCGAATTTGTTTGCCGGAACGGGGGGCTTATATACAAACTCGATTGTTAATATTCCTGAAATTGGCACGGGGGTTGCAGCACCGGAATTGCAATATGACAACATGAACGGTGCAATCTGGATGGGGCTGGCTTCCAGTAATGAATTGATCAAACTGCGGTCTTCAATGGGAACTTTGTCTTTTTGGGCTAAATATTCAGCCCCCGTGGCTGGTCTATCTCACTTTAATTTTGATTATTTTAAAAGAGCTATCTGGTCGGTTGGAAGTTCGGCCGGAGTTGGCCGGACCGATACCCAAACGGGAGTAAATATGGGCTTATATCCCGATCTGGCTGCAATTAATCCAACTGCGGTGGTTTCCGATCGTTACAGAAATGTTATCTGGACTACGCAGTCCGTTGCGCCGGGTAAGATTTGGAAGACATCGCGTGAGACGGTTACCGCTTTTTCACCCGGAGAATCCAAGTGCGCCTGCGATTTGGACGGGACCTGTCCGGTCATTACCGATTCCCTCAAAGCCCCGTTTGCCGACGGTGTGGAAACAAATGAGGTGGACGTCCGGTTTGTGGATGGCGGCGTGAAAATTCCCGATACCGACATTGATGAGTGTTCCAGCGCTTCCCTGAATATGTATACGACGGCTCCGGGCACAAAAAAATATTGTGCCAAAATGAATTATGTCTGGGAGGATGATGTCGATCTGGACCAGACCACCTTGGCCAGTCAACAACAGGATATTTATAGGTATGGCAGCACTAATGGCGGAGCTATTAAAAAACCACTATTGTATGGACTCTATGGTCTGAGTGATTTTAAGTATGACCCTGTTACCCAGTCCTGGAAGGGGCCGATTACATCTGTTGCTCCGACTTCGGATATGAATACGACCGGCGGTACACAGAATGAAAAATTCTATTATTGGAACAAAGCTGATGTTGGTACCTATGATGTAACCAAGTCCAATCAGAATCTTCTGAAGGTAAAGGAAATTGATCTGATGTTTTTCCAGTACAGTACGGGACCGGGAATTCCGGCCAAATGTATCTATGGAAAGGTTAACGTGGACAAGTGCGAAATGTACAATATTTCAACGGCTTCTTCCACAATCAGTTTCAATCCGCTGGTGAAGGCCGACACTTTGGACTATCTCTCCTATGGCAATCCTCTGAACTTTATTGCGCTCGACAGCGTTGATACTCCACAGCAATTCAAGATGGACAAGCTGGTATTTAATCCGTCCGCCATTGCTCCTGCCATGACTTTCAGAATAGGATTAGAGGATTCCAGTCTCTATCAATTAAAATTATTGACTGATAAGGGGTTTCCCAAGGCTACTCCTCCCGATCCGGCTGATGCGACCATCGTGGATCAGATGGTGAAAAGCAATGCCACTACCGACACCTGGATCGGCCAGCTGTTTGCAACGGGACTTTCCAGTACTCTTACTCAGGCCGGTCCTTATCTTCATTCCAAGGTTACTTACAGGGTAGGAGGTCAGGCCGTTTCATATTGGGGTCCCAAACTACCGAGGATCAAGGCCGGTGTAATTGTGAATCCGGTGGCCAAGGTGGAAGGTAATGTCTATATGACGGATTTTGCTCAGAAGTCAGCTGATGTCTCTCTGAAGAGTCTGGGTAATATTTCCAGCAATTTGAGACGCGAAGCCATTGTAAGGAATGTGGCAAAGTATCTGACCGGATATACCACTCCATTGGTTGGTGTGGACAGAACAGTCTCCAATCCGATGTCTATAACCGGTTTGAATGAATTGGTTAAAACCAAGGTATATTATCTCAAAGATCATAATCTGACGATTGATTGCGGAGCGGTTCCACCTCCGGCGGTTTCAACCTGTACTTTTAGATCGAATGTTACATTTATTGTTGAGAACGGCAGTATTATAGTAAATTCCAATATAAACACCCTTAATAATGCCCAGGTCGGTTTAATTGCTTTACGTGATTTGGAGGGCAATAAACAAAATCAGGGGTTTCTCTATCTGAACAAGAATGTAACCTGGCTCTCGAATACGCAGATCTATCTGGACCGTGTAATGCAGAGTTATGACAAGTCCATGGGTCTTCCTGTTACAAATGCAGACGGTTTTGCGATGTATGCCGATGATGATAATGCCAGACAACAGCGATTTGGCAGTCAGCTGGTGATTGAGGGAACACTTTCTTCAATGAACGGTATTGGTAATGCCAGCAGACTTCCTCCAACCGATGAAAACGGCAGGGTATTGACCGGAACCACCTATTGTACAAATTATGCCAATGTTACAGGTATATGCAGAGCCAGGCTGGTTGACCTAAACTATCTGCGTTACTATGGTCCCGGACTGGAGATCTGTTCTAATGGTACTGCCAAGGATCAAAAAAGAGCTACCGAACCGGATGGCGGTTGTGATGCCAGCGTGGTTGGATATGACATAGACGCAACTGATCTTTACAATGCAACTACCAATCCGGACAAGGATCTGGTGGCCGGTAAACTGGCTCCCAATTCGGTGCGGTCTACTTATTTTGTCACCAAAAATCTACCGGTAATCCTGGAGAATGAATATCCCGTAAACTTTTTCTACAGGCCGATTGCCAAAGATCTGCCGGGATTTGAAGTCGAACAGGATTTTAGTCCGGTGGTAAGATAGTCCAAAAGAGTTTGTCCCCCGGATTAAGGGATGTTCAATTCGGGGAACTGACGGAGCTGGCCGAAGGCCAGCTCCTTTATTTGCTGCAGACGGGATTCCGTCGGAGCTTCGGCATGAAGGGTCAGACTGGGACTGGTATTGGAGTAACGGATGAGAATCCAGGCTCCATCCGGGAAGGTGACACGAATGCCGTCCAGAGTGATGCAGGAGAAAGGAGGTTGATCCTGGGGTGTTTTGGACAACTGTTCCAGAAAATTATTAGTGACTGTTTCAATCACTCTTGCTTTGAGGTCGTCGGGACAGGGGATTTTTAGCTCCGGGATATTGGGAAGCTGGGGAAGACCGGCAAATATTTCCGAAAAACTTTGGGTGGTCCGGCTGAGGGCTTCGACTATTTTGGCGCCGGCGAAAAGGCCGTCGTCGAAACCGTAATAATGGAAATATCTTTCTCCGAAAAACAGGTGGCCGCTCTTTTCGCCCGCCAGTGTGGCGCCCTCGGCGGCCAGCCGCCGCTCAATGTAGGAGTGTCCGACCCGTGACATGACCGGCTGGCCGCCATGGGCCAGCAGATCGTCGATCAGGGCCTGATTGACTTTGACATCGTGAATGATTTTTTCACCGGGATGTTCTTTAAGAAGATCTCTGGCAATTAACATAATCGGATATTCGGCGGAATAGTGTCGGCCCTTTTCATCGACTACTCCCATGCGGTCACCGTCCCCGTCGAAACCGATACCCAGGTCTGCGTTCACTTCTACCACCTTTTTACCCAGGTCCACCATGTTTTTGGCCTGTTCGGGGTTGGCTTCGTGGTTGGGGAAATTGCCGTCCAATTCACAATAAAGTTCAATAACTTCGCAACCCATGGTCCGAAAGAGGGAAGGGGCGTAGGCGCCGGCTACTCCGTTGCCGGCGTCAATGACAATTTTAAGAGGGCGGTTTTTGGCGTTGGAAAGAGTGGTTACAGAGGCTATTTTGTCCTGATAATCCCGGGGTAATGTATCAATTTTGGTCAGTTTTCCGGGCCGGGCCGGTTTAAGAAAATCATCATTTTGAATCAATTTGAGAATTTCCTGTAATTCTCTGTCAGCGACCGAATGGGCATGTTCCCGTACTATTTTAAAACCGTTTTCCGGTTTTGGATTGTGGCTGGCGGTAATATTGATTGCCGAGTCCGAACCGTACCGGCAGGAGCCAAAGTAAACCATCGGACTGGTGGTGAGGCCGAGATCCGTTACATCCAGTCCGGAGTCCAGGACTCCTTCGGTAAAGGCAGTTTGCAGCTTTTCCGAATGGAGCCGGTTGTCCCTGCCGACAAGCATGTTCTTACAACCATAAGTTCTTGACAGATAAGCAGCTGTTCCAAGTCCGATTAGTCGGGCTGTTTCAATTGTCAGGTCAGGCTGCGGTTTTGACGGCAGCGGGTCGGCGGTGCCGCGTATGTCGTAGGCTCTGAAGATGGAAGGGTTAATTTCAGACATAATAAATTGAATTATTTTTCAGCTACGGCGGAAATGGCGCTCTATTTCTCGCGTTTGAGCCTTTTTCTTCAAGTCCTGGCGTTTGTCATGAAGTTTTTTGCCGCGGCAAAGTCCTAGTTCTACTTTAATGCGTCCTTTTTTGAGATAAACAGAGAGGGGGATCAGGGTCAGTCCGTTCTCTCTAATCTGACTATCCAAAAAGGTTATTTGCTTATGATTCAGCAATAGTTGACGGTATCTCTCCGGATTATAAAGAGGGTCGTTGGCCAGTTTGTAGGGAGCAATGTGGCAATTTTTCAGGATGACCTGGTTGCCCTCGATGCTGGCATAGGCAGGTTTGATGCTGATGTCATGGTTGCGGACAGATTTTACTTCGGCTCCCGTCAAAACTATCCCTGCCTCGATTTTTTCCAGGACTTCGTACTGGTGAAAGGCGTAACGGTTGTGGGCAAGTTGTGAATCTGTGACAGGTTTGGCGGGCATGGGGAGCGGCGGTTAAGGGGTCGCGCTGCTTAGGGCGTCAGACGGTAGGGGTTGCGGGAAAAGGGTATCGCTTCACGGACATGTTCAATGCCGCAGATCCAGGTGACCAGTCTTTCCAGACCGTAACCGAAGCCGGAATGGGGAACCGAACCATATTTACGCAGGTCAAGATACCATTGGAAAGCTTCGACTGGTAAGGCATGTTCTTTGATGCGTTCCAGCAGCTGGTCGTAATCATCCTCACGTTGGCTGCCACCGATCACTTCACCGTATCCTTCGGGGGCCAGCAGATCCGAGCACAGTGCGCGGGACTGGTCGGAGGGATCACGTTTCATGTAGAAGGCTTTGACGGCAGCCGGGTATTTTTCCACAAAAATCGGCTGGTCGTATTTTTTGGTAAGCATGGTTTCGTCGTCGGCACCCAGGTCATGCATTTCATTGATGTCGGAACCCATGGAGCGGAGCTCTGCGATTACTTCGGCGTGGGTTTTGCGGATAAAGGGTTGATTGGCTTTTTCCAAAGCCTCGATGTTTCTTTCCAGAATGGTCAGCTCCTGGCGGTGTTCGCTCAAGACTTTGGTCAGAATGTAGCGCACCAGTTCTTCCTGGATATTCATGTTTTCCTGATGTTCGACAAAAGCAGCTTCGGCATCCATCATCCAGAATTCGGTCAGATGGCGGCGGGTTTTGGATTTTTCGGCGCGAAAAACCGGACCGAAGTCATAGGCGCGGCCCAGCGACATGATGCCAGCCTCAAGATATAACTGGCCGGATTGGGAAAGGTAGGCTTTGCCCAGTTCGAAGTATTCAATTTCAAACAGTTCGGTAGTTCCTTCACAGGCATTGGGAGTAAGGATGGGTGAATCGAATTTGATGAAATTATTCTGATGAAAGTATTCAACGGTGGCCCGGACAATGGCGTCGCGAACGCGCTGAATTGCCCACTGGCGGGGAGAGCGGAGCCAGAGATGGCGGTTGTCCAACAGAAAGTCCGGTCCGTGATCTTTTTTGGAAATGGGATAATCGTGCGCGGCAATTTGTACGATTTCCAGTTTGGAAACCTGCAGTTCAAACTGATCGGCATGTTTGGGGTGAGCTGTGACCATCCCGGTTACCATTACCGATGATTCCATGGTTAGTTTTTCGGCTATTTCCAGGGTTTCCGGAGAAACCTTGTCAGCCTCCATTACCCCCTGGGTCATTCCTGTGCCGTCCCGTAGTTGCAAAAAATAAATTTTTCCGCTGCCGCGTTTGTTATACATCCAGCCGGCCATCGTTACTTCTTTGCCGACGTGATCCCGGAAGTTTTTGATTAATGTTCTGTCCATATTTCTATTGCTAAGACTAAGTTTTTTATGATTTTCCCGAGCGTCTATTGCCGGGCATAATTAAAGCCAGTTCAGAATAAACTGCACTGGCTGTTTTGGCAAATTTAGCTCGGCGCGGGTGGGGGAGGCGGCCGTAGAGCTATAAAGTGTCAATTTTAATGATCAGGTTGCGGGTTTCTGATCTGACGGTGGGAGTAGTGCTGTTCGGGATTAAATAAAAAACCTGCCAGTGACAGTAGAGGCTGGAGTCAAAATTGAATCCATAACCGATGGTATTGGACGGGTTGAAATCAGTGGCAGTGTTCCAGTTATAAGAAGTGGCTGTGTCGTTGGTAATGGTCCGTTCCAGCCATCTGTCGCTGGTGGGATAGCTGTTATTGGCGCAGCTCATCATGACATTGAATTCTCCTCCGGGTGTAAGGTTGGAATTGCTCCACTGAAAAGGAATAGTCAGTCCGTGAGGGATCTCTGATTCATTGACGGGTCCGGAAAGCGTGACGGAAGGAGGTGGCGTGAATTGTAAGAGGTTTTCGGATGATTCTCTGATTTGTCCATCATCGGCATAAGCCCTGACTTTCCACATATAGTTTTCGGAGCCGTTTACTATGTTGAATTGGTAGATTGCAGAGGTGGCATCCGCACGCTGGACAAGAAAATAATTGGTCGAGCCGGCCAAGCGGATCATCAGTTCATAATAAGAGGCATTGTCTGCAGCAGACCAGGTGAATCCCATGGTCTGGTTTGGAGTGATGTGGATAACGCTGTTGTTAGCCGGTGTCAAAAGGTTCGGCGTTCCCAGTGTGCCGGTAGTTGTCCCTGTGGTTCCGCCTCCGGTAGTTGTACCGGTGTTGCCTCCGGTGGTGCCGGATGTGCCACCGGTCGTTGTGCTGGTGTAGCCGCTCATCAGCAAAAGCATATGAGCCACTTCTTTTCTGGTCATATCATTTCCAGGAAAAAATTGGATGCTGTCAAAATCACCTGAAGGGGTTATCGCTGTTGGTACGGTGTGGGCGGTGCCCATCAATCTGTTTCCTATAACGAATCTGGCATAAGGGACATACCAGCCGATGGTGGGGATGTCGCTAACCGTTTTGTTATCCAGGTATAACGGGCTGTTGTTATGAACGAGCTGCTGGTCGGGGAACAATGTTTCGACGGCTATTTTCATGGTTTCAGCTCGATTTACGCAATTTCCCGGACGGAAAGTGCCATCGCTGTATCCGCTTATAATTCCTTTGTTTTTTGCCAGTTTAATATAAAGATAGTGCCAGTCGGTATTCAAAACGTCGTTAAAATTTGGTTCGCCTGTGGTGGCGTTTAACTGGGCCTGGCCCGGATATTTGTATTCCACAATCATTTTGACCAGTTCGGCGCGGCGGACGCAGTTGTCCGGTCCAAAATTTCCATCACCGTACCCTCTGATGATGCCTTTTTCATAGGCCCAGTCGATGGAGCTGGCATAGGTAGTGTTTTCATTGACGTCGCTAAAAATTTGAACGGCGGAAGTGGTGGCCGGTGCTATTAAAATGGAAATAGCCATCACAGTGAGACTAAGCCTGGTGAAGAGGTTCTTCATAAATTAGTTAATGAATAATAAAAATTTTTATTTGCGCTGAGTATAATTCTTTTCGGGGAAAAGTCCTAGAATTAATCTTCTTACCAAGAAGATTAGGTCAGTCTGCGTATAACCTGATTTGACCAGACTCCCAGCCCGCCCTGCTGTGCATGCGATTTGAGCGCTTGGTGTTTGGCCAGATTGGAGGCCGCGGAGGCATGCCAGCCTTCAACTGCGTCGCCAAAGGCGACGCTGTATTTGGTTTTTGCCTGCAGTTCGGGCGGTAATTCCGAAATGGCTTTTTGGTCGCGGGCCAGATCATAACCCGGCAGGGCCATATAGTCTTTGCCCCAGGCGTCGCTTCCATAAGCTTGAAAAATAAAGCTGTCCAAATGCGGGGTCAGGGCCCCCAAATCCACCCCGTTTTTGCGGGCGTCGGCAGTTCCTTTACCCATAACGTCATAAGCCCACAGTTTGCTGTCGGGTGTGACGGAGTGAACTCCCTGATGGATTCTTTTGTAAAAATCAGTCCAAAGCGGGGCGGTGGAGGAAAAGTCATAGGGGGCGTTGGGATCCTTGAAGTCGCGATAGCCCATTAAACCGTCTCCCAGGAAAAGACCGTCAAACTGGAAGTCACGGTTTAGTTTTTTATATTGATTGACAATATAATCCGCAAAAGGCATTTCCCGGTTGTTTTCATCTTTGATCAGAGCCAGGGGATTCATGTCGGTGGAGCCCGGGATTACCGGATGAACCTGGTTCCAGTTGCGTTTCAAAAATTCATTGTTGGCGGCGTTTTCTATATTTCCCCAAAACCCGATAGTGACTTTCATTCCTGATTGATGGATTTTTTGGGTAAGCAGTTTGAGGTCGGCCTGCGTCCATACCTCCTGTTTGCTGCCATGGCGGTTGAGCGGGACCGTTTGTCCGCCGTTAAATCCCCGGTAATTGAGAAAAAATTGCGGATCACGATCCTCCATCAGCACCAGCTCACGAATTCCCCGCTGTTTCAGAGCATCAAGATTTAAAGTTCCGGCACGCAGTTTGTCCAGATCAAAAGCGCTTAAATCGACCAGCGGAGAAAAGTTTTCCATTTTCATGCCCAGTTGTTCAACTTCCTCCAGCTGATGGTCGGGGGCGGCAGCCATCTGCATTTTCAAATAGTTGGGGGCCATTCTTAGCATCAGATCAAGTTCTTTGTTTACCCGGTCACGGGTTTGTGCAGTAATGGCGGTGCTTTGCCGTAGCTGGTCGATTCGCCGGTATTCCTGTCTGAGTGTCTCCAAAGGTATTGGTGCGGATTCGGTTATAGCCGGGGTAGAATTATTAACTGCCGGCGCGGTTTCAACTGCAGCGGGCGTTGTTTGTGGTGCAGGTGAAGGAGAGGGAGCGAGCGCAGGAACGGGAGCGGGGGTTGTGGTTGGCGCTGAAGTGTCGGGGCTTTCTTCAGCGGCTTTTTTTTGGGCATCTGCTTCCTGTTCCGGGGTTATACCGATTTCTTTGCCAAGGTCGGGCAGGGCTTTGCTGTATTTTTCAACATAATTATTAATGAAATCGGGCATGTAGGGACTGACCGTTTTCATTACGTCATTTTTTAGTTCGGAAAGGGCTTTTCTGATGTTCAGACCTCCTTCCTCCGGTTGTTCGGGATTGAAGCCCATAAAAAGGTAAAATGATCATATCATTATACCATCAGAGAGACTGTTGTTCCAAAGCCAGTGGAAAGAATCCGGGAGGGGATTACAACAATTTGTTCTTATCTGAAAATATTATTTTCTTAAAATCCCCGGCCGGGGATGTTATAGTTGTCCGGTCATTTCTTATTAAATATGAATATCAAAAACACAGCAGTTGTCAGTGCGGTATTGGACAAAACTGAGAAAAAAGAAAGTTTATTGAAAAAAAAGGCGAAAAAGGCGCATGGTTTCATGAATGAGTTTAGAGATTTTCTGAAGGAATACAAAATTCTGGGCATTGCCGCCGGTCTGGTGATCGGCAGTGCCGTGACAGCTTTGACTGCCTCAATTGTCGGGGGAATTATCACTCCGGCTTTGCAGCTGTTAATACCTTCCGATTCCATCAAGTCTCTGATTTTCCCCGTGGGTCCGGTGGTTTTTCAGGTGGGGATCGTGCTGAATGCCTTCATTAATTTTCTGGTGGTCGCCCTGCTGTTTTTCCTGTTCGTGAAAATCTTCATGAAACATGAGAAGGTAAGCAAAGACGCCTTGAGCAAATAGAAAATTACGGATTGGTGCCAACTTTGTTGAGCCAATCCTGGATATTTTCCTGTTGATAGGGGTTGCTGCGCAGGAAGATCAGTCCCTGTTGGATCAGGCTGCGTTTAATGTTTTTGATGACATTAGTGGGGTAGAGGGAGATTAGTCTGCTCATCTGATTCTTTTCGCCGGCGCTCAGAAAAGGGGCCGTCTCAATTATTAAAAGCAGCTCTTTGGTATGCAGTTTTCTTCTTTTGTCCTGTATTTGGGGCAGGGGTGACTTGGCGTAGTATTCCTCTGCCGTTTCCAAGATATTCATGAGGCGGCGTTAGGAGGTGTTTTGTTTTGTCTGGCTTGCAGATAGACTTCGGCCAACTGGGAGAGTTCCTGTTCCAGAACGGCTTTAAATTTTTCCAGTTCGGGTTTGAGCAGGCTGGGTAGCATGACAGTCCACATGGTTCTTTCGTCGTCCTTCATAGTAGAAACTGTCATCATTTCCAGGATTTCCCGAATCAGTTCGTCATTATTTTCCGTGGCAGGTTGTGGGTTGTTTGTTGAATCCGGCATAAATTATTTGGCAATTAGTTTATTTGTTGGAAGGGGATTCGGATGGCAGTGAGGGACGATCGGGTGTCATGTGGTCGGGAGCTTCAGTTGGAGCAGAGGTGGCCGGTGTTTCGGCTGGGGCTGATCCGGCTCCGGGTCCCGAGCCTCCGGCTCCGCCTCTACCGGCGTTGAGATCGGGGGAGGGGTTTTTGTTGATGCCCTCTATAATTTCTTTGGCATCCTGGTCGGCATCGATGCCGTTCCAGTCGGTTTTATCATAGACGGTGGCGCCATTGGCATTCCGGACGGAAATGTCGCTGCCGGTGTAGTCGTCGTCGAAAGTCATAAAGTATACTCCGTTTCCATAAACAAAGCCGACAGTACATTCATTGTTATTTCCCGACCAGTCGCCTTTTACCAGTACGGCACTTTCGGAGACACCCAGGGCTTCTATAACTGCCAGCAGGTTTTTTTGCATGGTGGTTTGCTGTTCCGCGGGGTTTTGTTTTTGCAGATCCAGAAGTTTTTTTCCTTTGAGGGCACCGGTGCCTGTGGCGGCTGCAGCAACGGCTTCAACCGTTTTACTTTCGGAACTGCTTTTACCCCCGTTTCCCGCTCCTTCTGTACCTCCCGCGCCTCTGACTCCTCCTCCTTCCAAAGCTTTTGCTCCTGCGGCCAGGGCTCCTGCTCCAAACAAGGCCAGGATGCCTGCCGCCATGCCGTTTCCGCCCAACAGTTCTTTGAGCTTGTCGTAGGTGACTTTACCGGTAACAAAGAAATCCTGATGTATGACGCGCAGTGCGCCGATGACAGCGGTGGGGTCCTTGTCCTCCAATACCCGTTTGCGGAGGTTGCCTCCCTTGCCGATGGCGTCGGGTATATACTGTCCAACCATCGGGATACCACCCAGGTCTATTCCATCAAGGCCGGGCCAATATTCCACGATGGTGCGGAAAATACTCGAATTGGCCAATATATCGGTGACTTTGTGTTTCCATTCATCAGGTACAAACATCGCAACAGCCGTGACGGTCTCGAAAATGTTTTGCCAGGGGACTTTTTGCTCGGTTTTTTGTCCGGTGAGCACGGCTCCAATATCGGTGACGGCAGCCAGAGTGGGGCATTGCCGCAACATAAGGGACTTCGACACCTCTCCGAAAAAACCGCCTCTGGCGTCTTTGGCTTTTTCAGCAATGTCTTTGAGACCGGGGAGCATCTCCTTTCCTTTTTCTGCCGCGCCGGAGAGCAGTCCCGGAATTCCCCCTAATATGTCTAGTGCGCCCATGAACCTTTTTCGATTAGATTATCTGTTTATTATAACAAATTAATCGGTTTTTTTCCAATGAAAATGGAATCAAGGCGACAGGGGACAGAGTTTATTGAAAAACACAGCGGTTTGTGCTAAAATTAAAGGATTTAATCAAATCAATATGACAAATCAAAAAGTTGATACAAAAAAGTACCTGAAGCTGCTCTTTTCCTCCCCGGCAGTAAGCGCTATGGGACCGGCAAAGCTTTATGCCTTGATGCAGCTGGTTTATGGCGGCAACGACAAGTTCCTGGAAACCACTTATGCAGTATTGCAGGACGAAGCAGAACAGATGAATCAGATTACTGACCGTTTCGAGAAGGTTACCGCTCAGATTATGGACAGATTTGAGACAGAAATGGCCAAAACCAAGAATGCCTATAAAAAGATGAAGGTTTCCAAAAACCGTGTGGCGGCGGCAGGTGAAGAAACGGCAGAAACGGAGGCCATTCTGCAATCATTAAATAAATAATAAAAACATTAATAATTTTCATATGTTATTACTCAAAAACAAAACGTTAAACGGAACAGATCAGGCAGGGATAGTCCAGTCCAGAGCAATTTTCGCTTTCGACGTCGGGGCTTCCGAAGCTTATAAGAAGCTTCAGGAAACCGCTGCCCAGGCCGGTAATTTGGAACGCTGGAAAAGCGGTCCGGGAGCTGCCAGGACAGAGCTTGAGGGCCAGCGTAATGCCGCAATACAGGAGGTAAAAGGCAAAATCAAAGAAGAAACCGATAAAATTGATAAGGATGAAAAGACGGCCATAGACGCTGTTGCCAAGAATGTTGATCCCGGCCAGGAGCCCAAGAACAAGAAATCCAAGGAATGGAAGGAATGGGATGACAAGGTCAAGGCCAACAAAGATAATGATGCCAAGCGTGAACAGATCAAATCCGACAATGAGGCTAAGAGAAATACCTTGAAGGCCGAACAGACAGCCCTGGAAGTCAGAATGAATACTTTGGCCAAGGTGACAGCCGATCAGGTGGAGGCTGCTTTCAAAGCCAAGGATGAGGCAACCAAAGTGGTCAAAGATAAGGTTACTGCTTCCGTTGAAGCAGGAATGGACAGTGCAGACATGAATGAAGCCAGGGAAGCCGCTGATTTTGCCGAGGATCTGGCGGATGCCGATTATGTCAAAGCAAATTACAGCTCTGGTCTAGTTAATGATTATCTGAAGTCCGAGATGAACGGGGTGATGGTCAATGGTGAAAAAGTCAACGTGACTATGGGTGATCAGGAAGTGGAGGATTTAACCATGGGTATAGTTGCCCGTTTGCACGAGAAAGGCAAAGAACATGATATGGAAAGTACTGCCAGAAAGTTTATGTCAGGTCTATCACAGAGGGAATCCGACAGTGGAGGTATATTGGAAGATAACGGTGTAAAAGCGTCGGATATCAAATTACAGATTATGCAATCGATGGGATATGATGTGTCCAATCGTGACGCCAGACAATTGGCTTTATCGGATAAGGTTTCGGGAACCATTGACTCAATTATGTGTGATCAGAAGGTCCCTTCCCAGTTGAGGGGAATGCTTTTAGGCGAACTTGCCAAAGCTTCTCCCGCGCAACGTGAACAGGCGGTACAGAAGGTGGCCCAGATGTATGCCATGCTGAAAAGTTCTGGCGCAGCTGACGAGGGGGAAATGACTTCAAAATATACGAGGGCGCTTCAGGATTTGGGAATGGATATTGGAGCTGTCGGGATGGCAACTGGTGCCGGTATTCTGTTTCCCCCGTTTGCGTTGATTGGCGCGGGATCCAGCCTGGCTGAAATTCTTAATACAGAAGCCGATCTGACCAAAGCTGCCGGTATGTTTATGGCTTTGGAAGATGCCAATAAGGTAGCCAATTTCCAGAATGTATTGGGAGGTTATAAACAATTGGTGGCTGCCACAGGCAAGCCTGATCCGAATATTGAAAAATTTGTTGCGGAAAATTGCAAAACTCCGGCTGAGATGGAGAAAAACCAGAAAGCTTTGGAGGGTTTGATAAAAGTTGCAGAATCGACCTATCGGGCAACCGAAGTAGCACGGGTCAGTTCCAGCCCTGAAATGAAAAAACTATCTGAACTTTCCACTTATTTTGGAGTGGAGTTTCCTTATAAAGCCAGCATGGATGCTCTGGGAAATGCCAAAGCGTCTTTGCCAGAGTTTCAGGCGGCTAAGGCCCAACTGGAGACGGAATTAAAGAGCGGTGAAAATGCACCGACACTGATGGAGAAAGCCAAGGTGGCCAAGGACATGATGAATAAAAAGATTGAGGTTGTACAAAAATATCAGACTGAATTGGCTGCGGCCAAGGCAAAGGATAAAGGCGGTAAGAAAACCGCTGATTTACCGCAAATTCCGGACGTCTACGGGACACCGATTGCGGCCACCAGTCCAAGTGAAATAAAATCCGCAGTGGAAAAAATTGCCGATATCGATAAAGCGGTACAAGCCGCGCAAGAGGCAACCGCCAAGCTGGCGGAAGTAAACAAGAAGCTTCCCCAGGGTGGAGGCGGAGGCGGCGGTGAATATGCTGCGCCTGCTCCAGCCGCCAAACCGGCTGAAGCTCCGGCGGTACAGGCCGAAAAACAGAAAGACAGACCGAATAACTTTGCCAAGGATCCTTATAAACCTGAAAACACTCCGGGCTGGTACACCGAGTGGGCTAAAAACACTTCGGCGGTTCCCAAGGAACCAGGGTTTTATGTGGCCAAGAGAGGTAAGGAGCAGGTGCTGGTTGAAGTCAGGGAGGACAAGGATAAAAAGAAGACCGATGTGAGCGCCTATCCGCCGAATCTGACTGCCTAATACTGTTTTTACACAAAATTTAAACAAATAAATGACGAGAGAAGAATATGAAAAATTGGTGAAGGGTGCATTGTCTTTCAAGGATATGTCTGCGGGGATGCAGGCAGCAGTTTTAGCTGCCACGGGACTGCAGATGGAAAAATATATTCAGATGTTTCAGGAGGAGAAAACAATGATTGCCAAGGCCTTCCAAAGTTTTCAGAGCGAGACCGAACAGGTGGTGGGCGATTATAAAATTAATGTCCAGAAGGGCAAAAAGAGAAGGCTGGTCGCGGCTGAAACCTCTACCCATAAAAAAGAAATAGTAAAAGCGGAAAAACTACTTAAAAACCTGTAAACATATCCTTATGAGTCCGGAAACAATCAATACTGAACAAATAATCACCGAATCAATCAAGCAGGCTCAGTCAATTGAGGGCCCGATGAATGCCGAATCAATAATGGCAATAGCGAAAGGCAAGCTGGAAAAACAAAAACCCCATGATGATGATGCAGAGGGCAAAGCGAATTTCGAAAGAGCGCAGGCTGCTATTGAAGCTGCCAGAGCCAGATTTGAAAAAGCGGTACAGGATATAACTTTGAGGACGCAGTTAAATACCAGATTGTCTCAGGTTGATCCGGAAAAAGATTTTTTGCATGCCAACCAGGAGCTTTCGCAAATAAAACAGGAAAACACCAAACTACCTGCAGAAATGCAGCTTGGACAGGATCTGGTTACAAAGGCTGAAGCGGTTTCACAGAAAGCGGAAAGTTTTTATGAAACCAGAAAAAATGTGGGATGGGAACAAGGTGGTAAGATGGTGGAAGGATTATTAACGGTCAGTGATCCCACCAATGTCCGAAGGGTGATGGCAGATGTCTCCGAAATGCAGAGGGCGGTCAGCGAAGGCTTTCCAGGTGTGGATTCTGCAAAAGCACAAGCGTATACAGCTGCTTACAATGCCAAGATTGATCTGGGTATGCAGTGGCTGCAACAGAACAAGGACGCGAAGGCGGGTTCAAGGGCGGAAGGAGAAGATGAATTACCGGTGATGAATGCAGATGAAAAGGCCGCTTTGGAACGCATGGATTTTGCCAGAAAGAACTTGGCCGGAGCCGAGAAAGGATCACCGCATGAAGCTGGAGCCAAAGAATATATGACAATGGTCACGGCTGAACAGGAAGCCAGAGGAGTCTGGAGCCAGTTTCCCGTGGACAATCCTGACTTGAGACTTGAATTTAATGCTGCCAGTATTATGGATCAAGCGGTTGCGGCAAAGGAAGGGCCGGCCAAGACATTTTATAATCAGGCTGTTCAGACTTTCAAAGAAGCTGTTTCCAAAAGCGGAAGAACTGATAAACCGACTTATGCCGAGGCGACCAAGTTGTTTCAAAAAGCCGCGGATTTATTCAGACAATCATTGAGCGAGATGAACTCAAATAGGGAAACAAACGAATTGGAGGTGGCTAAGAAAGAAGCTCAGGAGCAGAAAGATAAAATGTGGGCAAACTGGAATACAAAGATTAAACCTTTGCCGGATGTTGTTGTAAGTTATGTTAAATCGAAAGGCCTAAATACGGAAAAAATGGCTGATGATTATTTTAACAAGGAAGGTGCTACCGCGGAGGATTATGCTGACGCAAAATTGAATTATGAGGGAGCGGATAAACAGTATATGGATGCCTTGAAAGATTATCAGGCGTTAGTGGCTAGGGGCCCCACAGATCTTAACAGGGCTTTTGAACAAATACGCGGTGATGAATCTATTACAAGTACTGATGCAATGATAGCTACGGTTACCAACTATTTATCCAATCCACAGTTGTGGAACAATGATCCGGGGTTAGAAAAAGTTTATAAAACACTGGTTATTAACGGTAATTTTGCCGGTAAGGAAAACGAAAGTTACAATGTGTACGCAAGTTATTCCGGGGACAAACCAAATGTAAAAATTGTGCCTGTCGATGACGATAAGGGGGCTTTGGGAACTTTTGATCCTGCGCATCCCGAACTGATGGCGAGACATGAAGTCAGGACTAAAGAAGAGATGCAACAACAGATCAAAGACCGTGTGGATGAGGCAATCCGTTGGAACACAACGGAGCATCGTCCTCCGGAGGAAGTGGACAAAAATATTCAGGATTTTATCGCTGATACTATGAGAAGATTTACTCCGGCTGAAATGGCCCTGCTTCAGGACGTGAAGATAGAGGATGTTCCTTCACCTAATGGCAGAAAAGCGGTTGCTATTAACGATAAAGGAGAGGTGGGAGTTGAGAATTCGATGGTTGCTTAAAAGACGCCGGTTATTTTCAGGAATGGGAAGCTTCTTTGGTGTGTTTGGCACGGGAGGAGAGGCGGGCGAGCAAGGCGAGCCCGCAGAGGGCCATTAATAGTGAGAGCAGCTGGCCGAGGGAAAGGCCGGCCAGAAAACCGGGGCCGCCGAGCAGATAACCGACCTGGACGTCGGGTTCACGGAAATATTCCAGAAAAGTGCGGATCAGACCGTAGAGAGTGAGGAAGGCGGCCGAGAGATAGCCGGTGTGTTTGAGAATATTGGTTTTGACAGTGAGAATATAGAGAAACAGGAACAGCAGCAGACCTTCACCGGCGGATTCGAAAAGCTGTGAGGGGAAACGGCAATTGGCAGGGTCGCTGGGGAAGTTGATGCACCAGTTGCCGCCCGGACTGATGCGTCCGTAGAGTTCGGCATTGATGAAATTGCCCAGGCGTACGAACATCAGGCCAAGGGGAGCGACCAGACAGGTGAGGTCGCCGATTTGCAGGAAATGCAGGGTGGAGGTAGTACCTTTTTTGCGGTGATTTTTGTGATGGAAATGAATATAGAGCGTGATGGCAACGGCCGAGCCGATCAGTCCGCCGTGGAAAGACAAGCCTCCTTCCCAGAGCGCAATCATTTTTTCGGGATGCTGGAGGTAAAAAGGCAGATTATAAAAAAGAATGTAGCCGAGTCTTCCCCCCAGAATAATTCCCAAAATTACGAAAATCAGCAGATTGTCCTTTTGTCCGTCATCCAGGGGCAGGGCTTTGCCGGCGCGGGAGTATCTGAGAAACATGTAACTGATGAAGAAAGTGATCAGATACATGATGCCATACCAGTGGATGGCGAGTGGGCCGATTTGCAGGGCTACCGGATTAATCCAGTTGATCCAGGGATTGTTCATGTTTGGGGAGGTTGAGGATTTTTGTTTGAGGCAATTGCGAGGCGGTTAAAAGCCCCGAGCTTGCAGTTCGGCATAACAATACAACATATTTTCCCCAAGCTCAATTGCCGGATATTTTGACAAAAATTTCAGGTGGAATTAATTATCGGTTATCAAAGCAGATGTGGTGTCAGAGACGGCCCGGCCGATTTTGGCTCAACTTGCTTTGCGATCTGTCTGCCGAACCCGGAGGAAAACAATGATTGAGAGATTGATTGGGCAAGATATTCCCGAAACCTCGATTTTCTTGGCGGTGCGCGATCAGGTTCGCCAGCTGCGGGAAGTGGGTCATTCACTCGTACCTTATGAACAGGAGCGAACCCTGAGTCTGCTCCGGGTTGACCGGGGAAGTCAGGAAAATGACTTCCTGGTGAGGGTCTTTGCGCCCGAGAAAGAAGTTGTTCCGGGGCAGCTGCTGCTGGCGTCGGACCGGGCTGCTTTTGTGCGGGGCGAAACTACCGGTGAGCTGGTGGAGAAAGGTTGGGCGAAAAAGGAGGATTTACCCCAGATTGTGATGTATGTGGAGCGGTTTTTCGGGTAGGGCCCGGTTGGTTTTCCGGAGGTAAAACGGCGACAGATAATAATCTGCCGGCGGTACGGGATAAATGTACTGCCGGCGGGTTTAGCGAGCTTTTTGGAAAGTTTTCTTGACATGGTGAATAAACAGTGTTTAACTTTGCGTTGTCTTGGGTCATATTACGCAGACCAATAGGGTGGTTTGGTAGTTGCCCGGGAGGATCGTTGATTGTAAGTGAGAGGTAACTGATGAGTAAGAAGAGCGGTCGTGCGAAGATGGGGAATGCGATTGCCAATGAGACTTTGGTGGAGTACGAGGAGGCCACCAGGCTCTGTCCGACCCTGATGCGTCAGGTTCGGTTGGCGTTGCTCCAAGGACGGGGACTCACCTGGCTGACGAAGGACAAGTCCCAGACCCTCTACGGGCTGGGGATCATCGACATCGATGAGGAGGGCAAGCTTGTCGTCAAGCCGGAATTCGAGCCCTTGCTCCGCTCCCCGATTCGCTACGAAGGGGGATCGGCGCCGGTGTCCGGTGTCATCAACAAGAATCCGGGGGAGGTGCCCGAGAACCAGATTGCCTGCGGTTGAAGGGGGGAAGTGAATGATTGGAACGCCTGAAGCAATCGAGGGGGAAGAGGACGATGGGCCGACCTTGAGAATCTACAGTGAGGTTGAACTGGTGGCCGCTTTGCTGGACGAAGACGCGGATGACGTTGGCGGGACTGAGGTCTGCGTGAACGACGACTGCGATGATTGTCCAACCGAGCGGATGCTCCGTCCTCTGTTCGACACCGACCAGTTGCAGGATGAGCCACTCGTGGCCAACCTGAAGTAATCAGCTTACCGTTTCTTGCTTAAAACGATCTTTATGTGGGTGGCGCGCTTCCAGCGTCAGGAATGACGCAGAATGTGGATGCGCGCCGCCTCATCCAATTTATTAATAATTTCCAGCGTGGTGAATTAATTTTAACTGCGTTTTTTTGAGCTGCTTGACGCTTTTGAGAATAGTGCTATATTCCAGCTCTCAAGAATTTATATGGTGATAGAAGCCATTACTTAGGCTTTTTGTTCCATTGGTCTTGTGCTCGGGTAGAAATTCTGAAGACAAAAGAGTAGGAGGTCTGGATGATCGAATGTGAGATGCCGCATGGGGATTGCATGAGGATGGATGTGGTCGTGATGCAACTGGGCGGAATGATCGGGGTACCGGAGGTGATCAATCCCGAACAGCGTGGATTGCGGCCAATGCTGAAGATCAGTGTGCTGCTGCAGTCATCGGGGAGTGTCGTGATGAGCGTACATCCCACCGAGAACTGCTTCTGCTCGCCGGACAGTACCGAAAAGCAGCAGAACGATCCCAGCATGAAGAAGATCGCCGCTCAACTGGATTGCTACGCCATGGAGCCGGCCGACAGGGCTGCGGTTCTGCAGCAGATCGAGGAGTTCTTGCGGGCGCATTCAATCAAGCGGCTGCCTGACTCAACAATCTGAAGAACTTCCCCGAAGAAGGATGCCTGTCCGCGCGCACAAGGTGCGCGCGGCGGGCTCACAATAGAAGATAACTTCCAACCAGGATTACCAATACACCTGAAAGCTTTTGATAAAAGACAGGTTTGGAGAATTTTTCATGCAGCAGTTTGGGATTGAAGAAGTCCATGGTCTCGGTGATGACAAAGACAAAGAAGATCTGGATGCGGTGCAAAAAGGTTACCAACGCTGCCGGACCGGCAATGATGGCCGCGGTGTAGATAAGGGTGACCGATCCGGTCAGGGCTGCGGCAAAGGCAATTTCCGGCCAGTGCTTGTTTCTGCGTAAATTAAGGCGCGGCCAAAGTTTGATGGTGATGAAAATGTTGAATAATAGAATTCCCAGACCGATCCAGCAAAGGATATTGAGGGGGTCAAGGTTCTGAATCGTGACCCATTTGACCAGTACATTTTTAAAGGCAAACAAAATCGAAGCCAAAATAGTCAGATAGAGGGCTTTTTTATTGGTCAGGCGATGGTGGTGAAAATCGAGAGCTTCTACCAGGATTCCCAGCATAATCAAGCCGATGCCGAGGTATTTGGACGGTTCATGGGTTTCACCCAAAAACAAAGTAGCCAGTATTAAAACCAAAACCGGATTGAGGGAGAGAATGGGGACGACCCGGTCGATTTCACCGGTGTTGGCTGCTCCGTAGTAGAAATGCATGGCTCCCAGATAGCAAAGGGAGGCAACTGCCCCGATCAGGATAACCAGGGGACTGACGCTGAACGTGCCTGCCAGAAAAGCCGGTGCCGAAAACATCAGGGCGGAAAAAAATCCCCACAGTACCAACAGTGTGTCGGAGTTCTTGAGATCGTTTTTGAGTACAAAGCGGTCGTTGACACTGCTGATTGATTCCATGCCGGCGGCCAGCAGGGTGAGAAAAATCCAGTTCATGATTTTTGGTTTTTAGCGGCTTTTATTTTTCCGTTTTTGGATTAATATGGCTGTACATAACTATAGCCTTATGGACAGAAAAAGAAAAATAATTGCTTCGCTGGCAGATCTGAAGCAGGACATTGCGGGACCGATTCCGGTAGATATCATCAGTAAATGGTATCAGAGCGGCAAGACCAGTCATGACCAGCGACTAATACTTGAACCGCTGGAGCGGCACGGTTATCTGGTTAGTACCGATTCATCCGGTCTGTCACGTTTGACTGCCGGGCGGAGTCTGTTGGAAGTGATGGAGCTGGTGAGCCGGCCTAAAGAAGTGGTCTATGCTTATGGAAAACAGATTGGTGGCCAGGGCGTGGGAGTCTGGGCCGCCGACAACACAGAAATGTTTTATCCGGCGGACAAGGTGTCCGCCGAGCAGCTGCTGGACCGGATGGCGGCGGCCCAGAAGGTAATTCATCAGGGGGAGGTACAGTTAGGAATGGGAATCCATAAAGGTAAATTCTGGGAAATCGGTCAGGGGTTTTTTGGTGAGGAAGCGGAATTACTGGAAGCCGTGGCGGAGGACTTT
This sequence comes from Candidatus Altimarinota bacterium, assembly GCA_963677745.1. Taxonomy (GTDB): domain Bacteria; phylum Patescibacteriota; class Gracilibacteria; order UBA1369; family UBA1369; genus UBA1369. Next base: position 623,246 of record OY782391.1, on the reverse strand, counting down.
ACAGAAGCCAAAGAGATTGTTGTTTCCGAAAACCTCAAGGAGGAACTGGACGCCAAATTTCACAGGCTTCTAAAACACCGGGAGGATTTGTCGCAGTTTCAAAAACAATTTTTTACGGTGGATTATGACGATTGGGGACAGGATTTTCATACTTTTAAATTTCCCGATTCGGAGCAGCTGAATCAGCAACATTTTTATCCTTTTCCTTTCAGCAGCGATTTTTTTGTGGCGCTGAAGCAAATGCATCTGTTGCCCGAGGCCAGGGAAAAACTGGAGGGTTATTTTTCCGACAAGGTGGTTTTGCTGGTGAAGATTTACCATAAAAAAGAAAGGCTGCTGTTGGATCAGTTGACGGATTGGGTGGTGGTCAACGCAATACTTAACGAAATTGTCGTGAAATATAAGGCTGAAGTGATCAAATCCAATGGAGATCTGGGAATATTCGTTATGGATGAGGATAATGAGGCCGTGGAGTTGGCCGAGGAAATTTTGCAATATATGAAAAAGAATGATGACCAGGTATCAATAGGCATTGCCCGCGGCGATGTGCTGATTTTTAATCTGGACGGGGGAGGGAAGGAGATTGCCGGCGGGGCGGTTAATGTCGCCTCAAAAATTTCCGAGGATGTTCCTGAAAGGAATTCCCTGTATGTGGAGTCGTCAGTGGATATACCCGTCCACCATCTGGCCCAATATGACAAATTTGTCATGGAAAAGTCACAGGTTATACTGAATGGCTGGCGGTTTCGGCAGTAAGGGCGGGTAATTTGCCTTATCAACTAGTTTGTGTTAGTATTACGTCCAGCTCAATAGCCTTCACTAACTTTTACTAAATGGAGAAGGACCAAGGGCAACAAAAAATGCACAATGAACTGGACATCATGGTCCGACCGAGTTCATTTTTTCTTTTTTTTAATATTTCCATTATTCATTTAATCATCGCTATCGGCATAGTGCTGGTGTTGTTTGTGCCGGGGCTGTTTTACCGCTCCGGGACAAGCGTGGAGATGCTGGCTAATTTTAAGATTTTTTCGATACTGCTTCTGGTGATTGTCGGGGAGATTGTGACAATGATTGTGCTGGCCCGTTGGGTTACGGAATTTTATATAATCAAAAACGAGTCTTTGACCTATAGAATGGGCATTCTCCTGAAAGAAAAAAGAGTTCTGTTAATGCGCCAGATTGTGGAAGTGATTATGATGCAGAATTTCATGGGTTATGTGTTTAACTACGGCACTATCAAGATTATTACCCCCCAGTCGATGGAGGGGATTTTTATCAGCAGAATCGAAAACCCCAACAAGTATTTTCGGATTCTTCGTGAGCTCAGTCTGAAACAACAGTCGATCAAACCTGATGAAAAGAAAATTGAGGCAGCGACTGCGGAACAGGCTTAGCGGGCCGACGGAGCAGCCGTCTGACTTTCCCAGAATGCCGCAAGCCATTCCGGCAGGTCTTGCAGTTCCGGGGTATTGTTCTTTTCGGCGGCTTTCAGGATTTTAACCAGTTGCAGTGACAATTTCCGGCGTTTTTTTGGTGCGCCGTGGCAGGAGGGCCAGAGCTCAAGGAAAACCAGCAGATTTTTCTCCAGCCGGGAAGCCTTTTTTACGTTTATAAAGTGTGCGCGAAGCTGGGCTGACACTTTCTTCAGCTCCAGATTGTTTTTTTGCATTAGGGCAATCTGTGCACGCAGGAAAATGCTTCGCAGCAGCACGCCAGCTTCTCGTTGTGAGTATTCTCCGGCTTGAATCAATTTGATTTTTTGCAGAGCCTGATTCAATTTCCCGGTTTCCCAATAATATCTGGCAATTTCATAGTCCATCACCGTTTTCCACTGTCTGAGTAGAGGCGAGTTGAGATCTTTGTACTCGGCGGTGATCTGCCGGATCAACTGTTCGGCTTTGTTCTTATCCCCGGTCTGGCGGTAGATACCCAATTCCAGCGCGAAAGCCTCCATCATCGGGCGACGGAGAGACGGTTCGCGGCTGTCGAAATTATAGGTGGCGGGGGCCTGGCGGATTTTGCCCAGAACTTCCTGAATTTCGGCGATTTTTTTCTGATGGATAAGCAGCTGTAGCCGCTGATTGAGCAGGTTTAAATAGGTCTCGGGCTGGTTGGCAATCAGACGGGGTGACATTTCCAGCTGGCGGATGGCTTTTTGGATGGTTTGGTCGGCCTGCAGGAAGTTTTTGTTCTTGAAGATCTGCAGACGGTAATTAAGGTCGGCCTGGAGCAGTTTTGCTTCAAAAGACAGCGCTTTCCGGTCGTCGCCAAGCAGGGGATTACCATCCAGGCTGGAGTAAATAACCGGATTAAGTCCTGAACTTTGTTGAAAATGATCGTAAAAGGTGGCCTGAACCTGCTGCAGCTGATTCAGGTTGAGAAGCTGATTGAGCAGGCCGGTCTGTTTTTCGAGCAGGGCAGACATTTCCTTTTTGCATTCCTCGGAGGTGGGGGAGAACTTTTTCAGAAGAAATTTCCTACGGAGTTCCAGCGCGTTAAATTCTAAAAGAGGAGAATTGAGGTCATTTGACAGTTCTATGCATTTGTTGATTTTTGATTCTGCCAGATCAAAGAGCTCTCTTTCCAGCAGAAGGTTGATTTCCAGCAAATTGTTGTAGAATATATCTGTGTCAGTGCTCTCGCGATGATATAAATTTAAGACTTTCCCTAAGATCTTGGAGAGGTAGGTTCTTATAACCGGTAACTGATTTGCTTTGTTGTCAAAAATCTTTTTTATCTCAAGTTTCTGGTGTTTTGACTGCTGATCTATCTTGTTGAATAGTAGGAGATAGAGCTTGGACTCGGATTGGTTTTTGAGGAAATTTCTAAAGAACTTCTTTTCGTTTTTGGTGAGCGATTTTATCAGTAGGTGCAGATTATCTTTTTTAGAAATAGGCATTTAATAAAACTGGTTAATTCTTAAAACTTAGCTTCAATTATAGATAAATTTGTTGTTGTGTAAATTATTAGGGGTTTAATATTTAGCTATAATGTTGTTTAATCAGTGTTCGCAGTTTGTGCAAAACTTGTGTCTGCTTTGTTTATAAATTTGGAATATAAAAGTCGTTCAGTCAATTAGTTAAGAGGAATTGAAAAAGGTGAATGTCAAATAAGTCTACAGGAAACTTTTTGTGGATTTGGCAAAACTATCAATTCTATTGTAAAAGAACCAAAATTGACTTTTGGTTCTTTTATTATGCCCAGTTAAATTGACTTTTTGGAAAAAGAATCTACTTTAAGAGTCTTTCCGAGTGGGACCAGTTAACGAAATTCCAGAAAGATTTTATATAGTCCGGACGGCGGTTGCGGAAGTCGATGTAGTAAGCGTGCTCCCAGACGTCCAGGGTCAGGAGAGGTTGTTTATCCAAAATAACCGGCGTGTCAGCGTCTTTGAGCTGTAAAATTTCCAGTTTTCCGGACTGATCCTGCGTCAGCCAGGTCCAGCCTGAACCAAAGAGTGTGGTTGCGGCGTTGTTGAAGAGTTCCTGGAATTTTTCCAGGGAGCCAAAATCTCTGTTAATCAGTTCGAGTAGACGCGGGCCTGGTGCGCCGCCTGCGGGGGAAAGGCAGTCCCAGAAGAAACTATGGTTGAAATGCTGGGCGGCATTGTTGAAAACGGCTCTATTGCCGTCCTGATGCGATTTTTTAATCAGTTCCGGAAGATCTAATACCGCCAGGGGGGAGTCCTTGATGGCATCGTTGAGCTTGGTGACATAGGCGGCGTGATGTTTGCCATGATGAAACTCAAAGGTTTCCGGGGAGCAGAATCCTGTCAGGGAAGCGGGATCAAAAGGAAGATCGGGTAAAGTGTGCGGCATGTTTTTGATGGGTTAGTTGATTGAAAATTATATCAAAGATCCGCGGTTTTGCCCAAGAGATATTTTTGGCGGATTTCCGGCGGATGTTTTTCGATGGCATAGCGCAGCATGGTTCGGGGCATGTGGAGGCAGTGTTCTTTCAGGAAAGTATCAAGAGTTGTCTGGTCTTTTTTGCCTACTTCTCGCAGCATCCATCCCACCGCTTTATGAATCAGGTCGTGCCGGTCGGTCATCAGCAGGGAAGCAATCTGAAGAGTGGGAAGGAGAACTTTTTGGCGGATGAAATAGTAGGTCGAGACAATGGCGATGCGTTTTTCCCAAAGGCTTTTTGAGCGGGCCAGACGGAGCAGAGTTTTGGTATCTTTGTTTTGGAGCCAGCACCAGCGCCCGAGAATTTTGTAAGCACTGAGGTCGACCAAATCCCAGTTGTTTATGTGATCGGTATTCGATAAATAGAAGTGAACTATATTTTCTGCTTTTGTTAAATCTTTCGATTTAAGGCCATATTCAAAATGGTGGGTGGCAATGAGTAGTGAAACCAGTCTTTCTTCGTGATAAGGCGATTGTATTAATTCCTGCAGGTCGGAAAGATCCAGATGTGAAAAATTTTTGGCCAGACTTCTTTGCGTTGGAACAGTTAGTCCGAGCAGGCGGTCACCGGCGGCATATTGTCCTGGGCCGGTACGGAAAAAACCGGCAAGAAACCGGGCCTTTTCAGGATTGGCCAGTTTTCGGATCTGTTTTTGCAGTAAATTAAGCTGTTGGGACAAAGGCAAAATTTATTTAGAAATTTTTTTTCGTTTGCGGGGTGGCGGCTGAAGGGCGATCACTTGAAAAAGGTGCCAGTGTTTAAGTTGACCGTCAATGGTTTTGGCATCTTTTTCTTCTTCCCGGAAGTAAAGAATGTCCAGTGGTGCAAGCAGTTTTCTGAGCGAAGTTTTGTTGATAAAAGTCATGTCCGGTTGGGAATTCCAGCTGTCTCTGGGACCGAAAAACTGGCCGCAAAAAAGGCCGGAGGGGCGAAGACCCTTTTTAATTTGTTCCAGCAGGGCGGGAAGATGGGGAGGGGATGTGAAGGGCAGGGAATATTGGGCCGTAATGAGGTCGAAGGAGCGGGGTTTGATTTTTAACTTTTCAAAAGCGGAAATCCGGATTTGAAGCTGATTGGCGGGTATCTTGCTGCGGTATTTTTTTATTCCGGCACTCTGATCGACTGCCACCACTTTCTGAAAACCGATGGAAAGCAGGAATTTGCTGTCCCTGAGTGAACCGGCGCCCAGGTCCAGGGCGTGTCCACGGTTCACTACCAATCGAACGGCCGATTCAAGCAGGGGTTTGGGCGGGAGGTTTTTACTCAACTCGAAATATTCAGACCAGGATTTCATGGGGGGGTGTTCACAACTTCCTGTAAGAGCTCTGAAATTAGAGAAAAATCCAGGTCTTCCGGTTTTTTGAAACGTATCCAGGTTTTTCCCCAATCCAGTCCTTTCAGTTGCTGTTTCAGCTTTTTAAAAATCTGCTCGTTATAAATGTAGATGGTGAGGTGTTCTTTCTGGCTGGTCCAGGCAACTTCAATATTGCCTTCACGGCTGTAGCTGGGCATGCCGAACTCCATGCTTTCTTTGAAACCCTGCAGTGTTTTCAGACAGATTTCCCGTAATTCAGTTAAAAAATCCAGCCGCTCCAGAGGAATTTCACGCATGTATTCGGTAACGGTTTTTGCTTTTGAGGGCATAAGACGTTTGATGGTCCGATTAAAGTCTAGTTGATTGGTTGGGATTTAGCCAGTGGAAATTCAGCCGAGACTGGAACTGAGTGCGGCGAACTGCCAGAACAATATCGTAAAAAGAATGATCATGACGGCGGGTGCGAGTCCGTCATACAAAAAATCCCGGGGCGGCTGAGCCGTATCCCGGGATTAATTTAATTCAATGAAGAATTAGGCGCGAGGACCTCTGAAGTCGCGTCTCGGAGGTCTGTCCTCCAGAGGGCGGGCTTCGTTTACGATCATCTTGCGACCTTCCCAGTCCTGTTCGTTGAACTCCTGGATGGCCTTGTCGGCTTCATCGTCGTTAGCCATTTCCACAAAGCCGAAGCCTTTGGAGCGGCCGGAGAATTTGTCGCTGATAATTGTTGATGAGGTAACCTCACCGATTGCTGAGAACTTGTCTTTCAAAGAGTCAGCAGTGATTGAGTAGGGCAGATTCCCTACATATAGTTTCTTTGCCATTTTACGTACAAAATTAAATGTTTGATATAAGTTTACTAATGAGACGACCTTCTTCCCTTGTCTTTTTGCAAATCATTTAAATTTTGCCGTAGGGCGCGCAAAAACCAACAGGAACTCACTAAGCGGGTAAACTATAGCTTATTAGGCTTAGAATGTCAAACTCTCCCTGCGAAATCTTTTGACAAAATTGACAGTGGAATCAGTGTGGCTTTATTGGGAAATTGCCGACAGGACTATTAAACTGCCAATAGCCAGAAAGGCACCGAAAATCTGATATTTCTTTAATTTTTCCTTGCTGACAAAAAGTCCCAGCAGCACGGTGACAGTGATGTAGGATTCACTGATGGTGGTGGCGATGGAGATGGGGATAATGGAGGTGGCATAGGCAAAAGCAATCCAGGCCGCGTTGTCCAGAACACTCTGCGCCAGAATAGTCCAGGGATGTTTTCGGAAATCGCCGATCATTGAATGGAATTGTTTTTTTACCAGCAAATAAATCAGACAGACCAGAGCCACTGTAGTATGGGCAAACCAGATGGTGAGTAGCGGTGAAGTTTGCTGGCTGCTGATGCCTACCATGAAATTGGTCAGGGCCAGACCCACCGCTCCCACTCCGGCCAGTATGGCTCCTTTTTCCAGGACCATTTTGGCCTGACGGAAATTGGGACGGTGGGCGGTGATGGCCAGAAGGATTCCAATGAAGACCAAAAAAATCAGCAAGCCCTGTCTGAGGTCGAGCTGTTCGTTGACCAGAGCAATGCTCAGTCCCACGGTGATCGGTAATTCCAGCCCGATGATCGGTTCGATGATGGCGATTTTGCCCTGACGCAGCGCTTCGAAATCGAAGAGCGCGCTGAAAATAACGATGATGGCCAGAAGGGAGAGCAGCAGAAAATTATCGACGGTAAGAGTTGGGAGTTCGCTGTAGATGAAAGGGAAAAGTACAACTGATCCCAGTATTGCTATGTAGAAAAGTGCTTTCCAGGTTCCGACCAGACGGGTGGTGCGCTGGATAAAAAAATCACCAAAACCCCAGCAAAGCAGGGCGATGAAGGCAAATGTTATTCCGGTCAGGTAGGACATGGGAAATTTTTAAAGTCCCCTCAGGATTCGGTTTTACCAAATGGAGAGGGGACGATTGTTTAAGGTTGTGTGTTTAGACCGTAGGGGCGGTATATTTGGCTGAACCCAGGGCTAACATTGGCATAAAAATAAAACCCAGGAAGATCAGTCCCAAAGTATAACCGACTCCTTTGCCAAAACGCAGTGACAGATTGTGCATCACGATGATGGCAATGATAAAGTTTACGAAAGGAATGAAAAAGAGAATCAGCCACCAGCCTGGTTTGCCGACGATCTTCAGCATGATGTAGATATTGTAGAAGGGGATGATGGCAGCCCAGCCGGGTTGACCGGCCTTTACGAAAAGTTTCCAGCCGCAGTAGAGGAAAAAGAGCATTATTAACAGGGAAATCGCCGAGGAAACGGGATCGCCCGAGGTGCTAAAACTAAAACTGCCTTCCATGTTGATTTTGGTTAAGATTAAGGACTCTGCGATAATATAAGCTGAAGCGGTTGCTGAGGCAAGGACATTGCATTGATAATTGGTTCTGTGCGGGCAGTTTTTTTATAACCGTTCCACGATGGTAATGTTTTTTCCCAGAATCAGGTCGTTTTCGCCGAAACTGAAAGTTGCTTTAAGAAATTTTCCGCTGATGACATGCGGCAGCCAATGCGGGTCGTCCGGCCACATGCTGTGGAAAGGAAGTTCCTGCGGAGAAAACCAGTCGGGGCGCATTTCCTCGCTTTCGGCGGGCGTGCCATTCCACTGTTCGGTCAGGTAGACGTGAGCCAGCTGGTTCCAGGATGGATTACCGGGGAAAAGAAAAGTCAGTTCCGCAACTTTATTTAGATCTTGAACTTCGACGTTTATTTCCTCTTTGGTTTCGCGGATGGCTGCATCCTCGATGGTTTGATCCAGACTGTGGTCAAATTTTCCGCCCACGCCATTCCAGCGGTTGACTCCGAAACCGCGTTTTTTCATGGCCAGACAGATCTGTTCGATATTGGCCGGCAGGGGGTGTGAATGTGCGGTCAGGGCTGGTTTTTGCGCCGGGGCTTTTTTTACCAAAAAGACCAGGGTGGTGTTGCGAAGCTGTTCGGGGTGTTGCGCCATCAACAGTTTGTTTAAAAATAAGAGAGTATTCCAAAAGTACCGTGCAGGAGTGCAATAAAAATAGCCAGGCCGGCAATCCACAGATGCCATTTTAGTGGAAATTTACTTTTTCCGGTGAGGATGGAGTGGCCGATATAGGCCACCAACAGAAAAGTCAGCAGGGTCAGAATTCCCATATACATGATCAGAGGTTTTCCGAAAATCAGATAATAGGCGATATTATTGATCATGGTTTAATTTGAAGAATTATCAGGTCCCCATTTCAGTTTGTCGAATTTTTGCAGGAGGCGGGCGGTCTGCATGGTATTGCGGGCGATATCTCTGGCTTCCCCGACATAGGCGGAAGAGGTTACCAGTTTTTTGTCCTCGTAGGTGGGGCGGGTAACGGAAGACATAGCGTACATGTTGGACCAGGGCGGGAAAATCATTCCGAAATGATTAAGTGTCATGAAAAGCTGGGAGATTGCCATAGAGGCTCCCTCCTCGTGTCCGGTGACGATGATGCCGGCGACCTTGCCCATAAACCGGCGTAAAAATCCGCTGCCGGGGATGCCCTGGTCGGCCGTCAACTGAATGAATTTGGTGTGTTTGACGTTGAGTTCCCTGTTTTTGCTGTTATTGGGATCGGCCGGAGAAAGACTCCCGTCCAGGCTGATGCAGCGGTCGATGAAAAGGGCGAGTAATGAGGAAATTTTAAAGTTGTTGACCGGAGTGGCAAAGATAATAATGTCGGCTGCCAATACCTTATCATAAAGCACGGTGGTCATGTCATCGGCCAGCGGAGTTCCTTTGGGGTAGCAGGAGCAGTAAAAGTGGCACTGGGCATTGGTGGTGGAATAACAGGCTTTGCAGTGATTGATGCTGTATTTGCGGAGGGGTAATAGTTCGGTGTCGGCACCCAGGGATTTTAATTCATCCAGACATTGTTTGAGCAGGAATTCCGAGTTGCTGTCTTCGGCGGCCATATCGCCGGCGTCACGGGCGGAGCCGGAAATGCCGATGGCACGGAGGCGGGTTTTCGGCTGGGAGAGCGTTTTAGCTTCGGAGATGGCGGCGGCGCGCACGGCCTGGAAGCGGGCGAGAGTCGCGTCGTCGATTTCCAGAAAGTTTTTCAGGTAGGCGGGTGTGGTTTTGGGGGTGGTCAGCGCGCCGCCGCAGTCAGTACATTGTGCCGGGACTTCCTGAAAAATTGTTTTGCATTTTTCGCAGACCTTCATGGGAAGTGGTTTTATTAGTTGGGGCCGGCTAAAAGCAACTTATTGGCGGAGAGAGGGGGATTCGAACCCTCGAAGGAGTTGCCTCCTTACCGCTTTTCGAGAGCGGCGCTTTCGACCACTCAGCCATCTCTCCGCAGGTCGCCCTATGATGTTAGCTGAAATCGGGCTTTTGGCAAGAAAATCATGGCGATTTTTTGTACAATTGCAGCGCTTTCCGGTAGGCGGAACGGTACTCTCTGAGCATGCGGGGCCAGCCGAATCTAAGTGCCGACTGATGGCAGGTTTGCCGGGAGATTTTTTCTATTTCGTTAAACCGGATGGCCAGCTCCCGGAGGTCTTTTACTACCAGGCCGTTGCGGCCGTTTTTGACAAGTTCTTTGATGTGGCCGATATCCGTGGCAATAACCGGGCAGCCGCAGGCCAGGGCTTCCGCTATCACCAGCCCGAAGGCTTCCGCGGACTGAATCAGGAAAAAGAGGGCTTTGGCGCGCCGGTAATAATTTACCAGTTCGTGCCGTTTTTTTGTCCCCAGATAGCGGATTTTTTTACCGTCAACCAGATGACTGATTTTGTTCCAGTATGATTGATCTTTCGGAGACAGTTTGCCGATGATATCCAGCCGGAGTTGATGCCGGACGGCAAATTGCAGTGTCTCTGCCAGTCCTTTTTGCGGCGTGATCCGTCCCACGAATAGAAAACGGCCGGTCTGTTTGACGGGGGATGGGGTGAACAGATTCAGGTCTATACCGTGATAGACGGGTGACATTGTCTGTAAGTTGTATTTCAGGTTTTGATTTTTTTGATGTCTGGAAAGCGGAATCGCAAAAACATTTTTGGGGTGGTGCCGGCGATGCAGATCTTTGGTTTCCTCGGATAAAGCCAGGTGCTGGCTGAAAAGAATCGGTTTGTCGGTGAGATGGGCAAGCTGATAATGGAGATTGTCGAAATGGCTGTGATAGAGATCGAAACTTTGGTCCAGAAGGGCCTTTTTCATTAATAATTGATTGCGGGAATCAGGCATTTTCAGGCTGCCGGGCAGCGCGGCTTTTTTTATGCCGCTGTTCCCGAAATCACTGTCCGCGTTGCAGAAGATTGTTACGTCCAGGCCCTCTCTGACCTGATCGACTGCCAGATCAAAGACCCACTGATAACGTCCGTTGGGTCTGGTCAGGGGGAAAGTGATGCTGTCGGGGACCAGGTGGGCGATTTTCAGGCGCTTTTGGGGGGACGGGGTCTTCGTACTTTTGATAATTATTTTTACCTGGTTTTTGACGAAGTCCAGATCTTTCCAGAATTGCTGCGCGTTCTTATTCTGCAATAAAATCAGGGCGGCGAATTTAAATCCGTCGCGGGCCAGCCCGACAGGCTGGCCCGGTTTCGCCTTCAGGGAAATTTTTTGGAAACTGGGAAGTTTTTTGAGCCGGTTCAGATTGCTGATTTCCTTAAACAGTCCTTTGTTTTGAGGAAAAAGTTCGATGGTTGCGCAGAACGGACGGACGGTCTGTTTTTTTCGAAGCGGGTTTTGTCCGGATTTGATCCGCATTTCGTTGACGGCCAGATTGGTACCGCCATGCGCCTGGTACATCTGGATTCGATAGCCGCCGATGCGGGCGCCGATTTCAATAATTTGTGGTCCTGAAGGGGTATGGATAATTTCAATGTGGGCGGGAGAGGCGCGTAAACCGAGAGCCCGTACTCCCTCTTTGGCCACTTTCCGGATTTTCCGTTGGTCGGTTTGTGTTAAGGCTGAGGGCAAAATTCTGGCAAACAGATGTCCGTCGTCTATTCCCACATCAGAGGCGGTGACTATATCGGCGATTTCTTTTTCCAGATAAATTTTCCCCTGATAATCAATCAGGGCGGCTACCGTATGCTGTGTTCCCCGCATAAATTTTTCCACGATCACCTGCGGGTGCAATTTCCCGCGTCCGGATTCGGTATAAATTTTAGAAATGTTTTTGATCAGATGGCGGTAGTTTTTTTTCAGTTCAGCCAGGTTTTGGGATTTGGTCACCAACCGGCTTTTATCCAGGGCAGCCGGTTTGAGCATCAGCGGGAAACCATGGACGGTGGCGAATTTTACAAGGTCTTTGATGTTATTGATCGGTTTGAATGCCGGCGTGATGCGGGAGTCGTAGTCGGCGAATTTTTTCCGCATGGAGAGTTTATCAGTAACGTCTTTGGCGGTTTTTCCGGTCAGACTGCCGGCGATTTTAAAATATTCATTGAGCCAGGCCAGCGGGGTGATGAAGTTTTCATAAAGTGTAGTGAAAAGGCCGGGCATGATACGATGTTTTTTCAGGTCTTTGAAGAGGCGGGCCTTGCTGCCAAAATCAACATAATATATTTTTTTATAGAGCGTCTGGAAGGGAACTTTCCGCCCTTTCAGGCTGCGACAGAGCAGCAGACTGACAGAATAGCCCTCCCTGAGCAGTAATCTGGTTTGGAGAGAATAAGGACGTCCGACAATGTAGACCTCTTTTTTCATGTGGTGAGACTTCTTCCTGATGTTAGCGGAAATCGACTATTTGGCAAGATAACCGATTGGCCGAGGCTGGTTGACGTCCGCCGAATATATGATAGGATGACGTCCAATCTTTTAGTATGAATACAGATGCGATTTGGCTGGGAACAACAGGAAGGGGAGCTGGGCGGTGCATTCTTCAAAGAGGAAAAAAATGAAAGAAAGCCTTCTGTCAGGGAGGTTTTCAGTAAACTGGTTCGTGCTTATCCGATCTTTTCCGAAGAGGAAGAACAACAAGCAAATCAGGAATTTCTGGTGGCCAGCCAGGCTTTTGAAATAGCACGGGAAAACTTACGGAGACTGGATGACAGTGTAAAACCGTTGCAATTGTTGGAAGCACTGGATGCCCTTGAAACATCGGCGGTGGATTTGAAACGGATCCAGGAAAAGTTTGTACTGCACAATGTGCGGTTGGTGATGAAGCTTGCTCATCGTCTTAAACATTCGGTTGGTATGGCTTATGAAGATCTGGTTCAGGAAGGTGTGGACGGGTTATGGCGGGCGGCCGAGACTTTTGATCCGGCCCAGGGCAGGTTTGCCACGTATGCCTCCTGGTGGGCAAGACATAAAATGTTCAGGGCGGTAGCCGATGTGGGCAAAACAATCCGTTTGCCGGTTCACGTACTGAGCAAGTTACGTCATATGGATCAGGCTGCAGCCGAGATGAGATCGGCCGGAAGAGCCGGGATGGAAGAACTGGAGGAAAAACTGGAGATAAAGCGTAAAGACCTGGTTAATCTGCAGATGGCCAATCAACTGCAGAATCTTGTTTCCATCGATGCGCCCGTTGAGCAGGGGGACAGTAATACTTCCATGCTTTCCGTGCTGTCCGATTCCCATCAGCCGGATGCCGAGGATCTACTGATCAGAAAAAGAACCAAGGAAATGCTTTTGGATTTGCTGGGAGAGTTAACTCCCCGGGAGCAATTGATTTTGAAGAGAAGGTTTGTGGATGAAGCCACGCTTCGGGAAATAGGTGATGAAATAGCGGTATCCAGGGAAAGGATCAGACAGATTGAAAGGGACGCTCTGGCCCTTTTGCACGACAGAGCTGTCCGGATGGGATTGATTGATAAATAATTCCGGGCGGGTCTTCAGGCGTCTTTGGTTCTGGTAATAATGCCGTTGATATTGCGGTATTCGCGCTGCTCATTCTTGTTGATTTTTTTGAGAATTTCTTCTTCCAGATCGATTTTCAGCATTTCCGCCAGCCCCAATACATAGATTGCCATGTCGGCCAGTTCTTCACCCAGATCGGGCAGCTGCTGGTTGTAGGCATGACAGGCCTCTCCGGTTTCTTCAATCAGATAGCAGAACTCCTGGTGGACATTGGTGGTGTTAAAACCCTTGCGGACTTTGTTTTGGAAAATCTGTTTTTGAGCTTTTTTCAGATCGATCATAGATTCCGGGTTAATTATTAATAATATCCTGCCAATTGGCCCAGGTCATACGTTTAAGATTTTTAACCTCCTGGTTATAGGGCTGATCGAATAGTATCCTTTCCCAAGAAGGAACTACCACACCTTTCACCTCGGGGCGGTCGTCAATCAGAAGATCTCCCCGGACCAGGGTTTTGTCTCTGGTGATGATAATTTTTTCCACCCATTCAGTACCGAGATTTTTAGCTATCCACTGATAGGTCTCGGGGACACAGTTTTCATGATTAAAGAAGGGACTGCTGCAGATGAAAAGCTGGTGACCCTGTGCCGACAGGGCTTTAAAACCTTCTATTGCGCCAGGTACAGGATCAAGAGCTCTGAAAAAGCCGGGAGTATTGCCGATTTCGTCGATTAGATCGCGCATTTCCAGGGGATATTGTTCTTTGATATAGAAGGTATTACGCCGGTTTTGCGGGATGATTTTTTCAGACTGGCCCCGTTTTTTCAATTCCTGAATGATGCCGAGTTCATAGTCGGCCAGAGTTCCAAAAAAATCAATCAGGATAAGCATGGTGAAAACGTGAGTGATTAAATCTCAATTAAAATAACACTGAGGACACCTACTCCCAGGCCGATTTTATTGATCAGACTGAGATCTTCCTGGAAATAAAACATACCCACCAAAGAAATTACCACCAGGTTGAGAATGGTGAAGACGGAGATGGCCCGGGACAGATATTCCTGCCTCAGGGAAAAGGCCCAGAAAACGGTGCCGATAAAATAGAGCAGCAGGCCCACGCCAAGCAGCAGGTTTTTATTTTGTTCCGCCCAGAATTTAAAGAAAATATCAGCCGCGATCTCCAGACCCACGGCCAAGGCAATCAGGAGCAGAAAAATTATTTTGGTGGTGATGGTGGGTGTGTTCATGGTGGTGTGAGTCTAAAATCTGGAATAGTAGTTTTTAAGTTTATTGATGACGGTATAGGGATCGGAGGCAATCACGCTGCTAGCATAGAGTTCCATGCAGCCGATGTCAGCGGTCTGTTTGAAGAGATTGCCGCGGTCGACCAGTCTGATTATATAGGGGAAAGAGCGGTCGCCCAAGGGTGGAATGGAAATGCTCAGATTAAAGCTGGTAACTCCCAGATCATCAATGAAGCAGCGGAGTGTTCTGAAGATGGCTCGCTGTGCGCTGACATTTTGAGCGGGGGATTCACGCGAGACAATAATCACTTCTTTTTCCTTAATGGGGGTCAGGTTGGCGATGATAGCGGTGTCCTGATCCGCGAAAGCCAGGTTGACCAGATAGTGGGCCCGGAATAAATCCTGAAAATAATCGCGTCCGAAATTCCGGCGGTAATCTTCCGCCACGCGGCGGATATGTTCGGTTTTGGCATAATGGGCGTTTTTACTCATCAGCACCTGTGCATGGCCATGAATAACTGAAGCCCCGGCTCTTTCCAGACAATTCCACATCAGGAAAGGGAATTTGTATTCCGGATTACGCTGACGGACTTTTTCAAACCAGCGAAACCCGGTTTCCAGATAATCGGAAAGGTCCTCCTGAGTGAAGTCCAGGGGATTGTGTTTGTGGAAGCAGATAATGCTGTGCCAGGCATCATATTTGGCAATGTTGGCTGCGACGGTGCAGTGCCGGCCCTGAATCCGGCCAAAAGTGTCTTCGGCGGTCAGTTGGCCTACCTGGCAAAAATCACAATTTTCCCGGGAAGTTTCTATGTGCCGGTGGAGCTGGTCCTGATTGACCCCGGCGGATTTGGCCCCCGGTGGAAAAGCTCTCAGCCAATTGAACAGCGCCCCTTCCCCGGACAGTTTGTTGAAGGTGCGGACCACTGTCTGATTGCGGATGCTTTCCAAGACTCTTTCATGACTGGAATTGCCGGCTGGTTCCCGGCTGCTGTTGGCAAAATAAGTGATTGCTTTATCCTCGAAAGTTTTCGGCAGAAAAAGGTGTCCTTTCGAAACATTGATATCCAGAATGGACTCGAATAATTGGCGCTCTGCGGGTGCCAGTTTTTTGATGGTGTTTTCCAGTTCGATGATTGAGCTCATAGCCTAATCCCTTAAGACACGCAAAAAAGAGTTGTTTTAATTTTGGTCTGTTTGGAATATAGCTATTTTAGCGGGGCAGGGCAATTTTAATTTGTACCCCAAATGATTGTTTGGCATAAATCTCCGCATAGGTGGGCCGTTCCAGACTGTATAACTCTGTGCGGAAAATCATCTCCGCGACTTCCTTGCGGGTCATGCCGTCGGCCGGTTTGTAATAATAGGACTGATCGGCGTTTTGGGTAACATGTTGTCCATCCAGTAATTCCTTGACGATGCTGAAGCGGAGATAGGGAGCATACCATTGATTCATGTCGGCATCGCTGGGCATGGGCAGGGCTTTTTCGGCATCGGTCGGAGTTGGCCACTCTTCATTCAGGAGCAGGGCGTGAATCATTTTTTGCGCTTCCACGCGTTAACGCTTTGAAAGTGCGCGGCATAACCTTCCACCCATCCTTTTTCCTTGGCAAAACAGATGTAGGGGGCAAACCATTCCGTGGTCACGGAAACAGGTATTTGGGGTCATCAAAGAGGGGTACCGGTTCGAGAGTTCTTCCATCGACCATGCTGAGAATCGCTCCCGGGGTGAACTGGACATAGGCGATGGCAACCATTTTCATCAGCTCGGCGCGGTTGACTACTTTATCAGGTTTGAAAGTGTTGTCGGGATAGCCTTTGATAATTTCGTCGTCGATAGCAACGGCGATGGCCCGGTAGTTGGTATGGGAAAGCGAAATGTCGGTCAGCGGCATCGGCAGCTGGATGGCTTCATCCATGGCGAATGATCGCAGATCGGCCAGAGCAGTTAGAGGTAACATCAAAAAGAGCAGTCCCGTTGCCGCCAGATGTTTTAATTTTATCATTAGTGATTGTTTTAATTTTGGTCAGGCGGGGCAGGGCAATCCCCAAATGATTGTTTTACCTGAACTCCCGCGTAGCTTGCGCTAGCCGGGAGGTAGGAGGCGCTCGGCAACCCCGGTGGGGGTGCTTTTGCGCACGGTTGAAAACGAGGGGTGAAGAGGGACTTCGGCTGATCAAAGCCGCAGGTCCCGCGAAGCCGGCTGAACCGCCGGTTCTTCCGGAATTCCCGGTCAGGGCACCAGAGGCTTGGGCAGCGGAATCACCTTGCGGTGATAGATCACCAGTTTGGGCTGGGGACCTTTCTCCCAGCGAGCGATCAGCAGGGCGGGCTTGCCGTCCTTGGTGATGTTGGGCCCGGCCAGAAGTTGCGTGCCCGGCACTTCCTCGGGAGGAATGGTGTCGATCAGGGTCAGGGAATGACGGGCTTTCGGCGTGAAATCGTTGTTGGTACGGACGCCGTAGATGCGGCCGTTGTCGGTCAGACAATAGATCCTCGGTTCCACGCTGTCCACGGTCATGGTCTGAATGGGCAGGTTCTCCGTTCCGAGCAGGGAGTTGTTCAGACTGACAATGCCATGTGCCGTGCCATAGAACGGAACGATCCGAATCACGTTCTCGGGCCGGTAGACCGTCAGTACACAGCGCGCGTCCTTGAACACCAGCCGGCAGGGGAGGGCTTCCTTCAGGCGGGACTGACTCTTGCGTTCGCGGAGCATGGCCGGAGTCAGTTCGCTCTCGTAGACCGTGCCGCGCTTGGTCAGGAAGTGCAGGACGTACTGGTCGGGCTGGTAGATCACTTGCAGATCCGCCAGATCTCCGTCCAGTCCGTCCGGTTCTATGATCAGCGGGTGAAGATCCTGATGGGTCAGGTAACAGTGGATCTTGCCTGCTGTCCCGTTGGAGGGAGGTTCGGGACCCGACATGTGCCAGCGAAAATGATGGTCTGCAGGCAGATGTGGTCGGGACTGTTGCATCTTCTGCGTGACCAGTGCCAGCAGTTGCGGGTCGATGTGGGAAGTGGTAATTGCCAGCGTGCTTACGGTTGGTTCTCCATTCTGTCCGGTCTGGTTTCCGAAAACGATGAACTTTCTGGTGAAGGCCATCGTGTCCTGAGGGGACAGCGGCGGCCGGTCTTCCATGAAAGGCAAGACATGGACTCTGCCGTAAGGGGTCTTGTCCTGAAAAGGGACAGCAATCCATTCGGCAGTCATGAAGGTGGTTGTGGGGTCCTTCAGGATCTCCTCCGCAAAATCACTCATGGGGAGCCTGATGACACCATTGGATAGTAATTGCTGGTTGCCGTTGGGGGTCATTTCTTTCCTCGCTTTCAAATGGCAAGTGTCGGGGCCAACACCTGCCGAGAATTAACCGGAAAATGGTGACTGACACTCGTGCGGATATTATGGTGATTTTTCCGCTGGGTCAAGCAGTTTTTCTGCTCTTTTTTTTCTTGCGGCTCTGATCAAAAACCAGGTAAAAATAAATCAGACTGTAAACGATAATGATCAGCACCGGGATCAGCACAAACCAAATTGCCTGATCCGGAAATATAATGGCGAACAGAGGGATCAGGCTGATTATTTTGAAAATCAGGGCTCCCAGTTGATGGGATTTTTCCCAAACTTTTTCATTGCCGACCGTCCAGGGGGTTTGAATGCCGATCAGCGGGTTTTGTCTGGACTGCTCAATCAGGAATCCGATTATGATCAAGGTTAAGGAAAAGGCGGGAGCCAGTAACTGTATCAGGTTGAATTCGACATTAAGGCTCCAGAGAATGGTCAGTAGATACATGTAGAAGAAGAAAGCAAACATTACGATCCAGAAGATGTCATACTGTTTGCGGAATTGATCAAGGTTGGTATTCATGACCGGTATTCTGGGAATGATCAGATAGACGATCAGCATGACCAAAGAAATTACCGGTATGAAGCTCAGAACGTACATTTTGCTGATGTAGCGGTCCGATGCCCCGGTAATTCCCCATTGAACAGGCATGAATTCCGGCAGGTAGGGGGAAAAATAAGCTCCGATAACCAGGGTCAGTAAAAATATTCCGAGAATGATCAGTAAATATGGATTAAGACGGACTTTTATTTTTTTCATGGGTTTTATTTTTTGACGTTTTGTTTTTTTTAGGGTGGCCGGTTGAGAATTTTTTGAAAAAGCAGGGGAATTCCAGCATAGATATACTGAAATTTTTACTGCTCAATGGCGGAGAGAGAGGGATTCGAACCCTCGAACGCCTTTCGACGTTACCCGCCTTCCAAGCGGGCGCACTCGACCACTATGCGATCTCTCCATTGATTGTTTGCTGAGGGCTGATGTTCGTGGACGGTCACATCAAAACCGGCAGGGCTCAGATTAAAGTAAAAGTGTAAATAATGCAATTTACTTTTTGGCCGTCTTTTTAGCCTGCTTTTTGCTGAGGGCAGCCAGTTCCGCACGGTATTTAGCCGGGTTTTTCAGGAGTGTGCGCAGGGCGCGGGTGGATACGCGGATTTTCAGTTTGGTTCCGCTGAAAGGATCAATAACCGATCTCTTGGTTACGTTGACGGCAAAAGTTCTCTTGGTGTGGCGGTTGGAATGAGAAACATTATAGCCGGTGGATTGTTTTTTGCCCGAAAGCTGACAGACCTTTGACATAGGGGTGGCGTTAGAATTGCAGGTTAAAGCAGGGGAATATTAGCATTAAATCCGATAATTGCAACTTTTTTTGCGGTATGGACCTACAGTATGGTTGCCAGGCCGGAAGGTGAAAGCGTAAGCTGAAAATCGGATTCCACTAGAAATTATCGAAAATATGTACAAAATATTTAAAATCGGGGAGAAATCCGTTGTGGAATTGAAAAAACCCCAACGGGACTGCTGGATCGATGTGGTTGATCCCACTGAGGAAGACGTCAAAAAATTAAAATCTTTTATTGAAATCACTGAGGAGGTACTGGTTTCCGTCGATGATGCGGAGGAAGTTCCGAAACTGGAAAAACTGGACGATTATAACTTTCTGGTATTGCAGACACCGGTAGTGATAGATCCTGTCAAACCGGTCTATAAAACCATGCCACTGGGTATACTATATAACAGTGATTATCTGGTGACCCTGCATTTCGGGAAGAATGACGTGGTCGATTATCTCAAACGGAAGCTGGATAATATTAAAATTAATAAAATCGTACAAACTGACAGACGCCCCCAGTTTATTCTGAAACTGATGCTTTTCACTTCCAAGTTTTATCTGACCTACCTGAAACAATTGACTTATGGCATCAACCGGATCCATGAAAAGTTCGAGCACAGCCCCAGTGATAAAGATATTCTGGGCATGATGGAGTTCGGCAAGGCTTTATCCTACTTTTCCGGTTATTTGCAGGCCAACCATATTATTTATCTTAAGGTGACAAAGAAGCCTCAGTTCCATGCCAATGAGGAAGATGCCGATTTGTGCGAGGATTTGATGGATGAAAATCAGCAGGCGCTGGAAGCTGTGAAGATTCATAATAAAATTTTGCATTCCACCATCGGAACTTTTTCCAATCTGATTTCCAACAAACTGAATGCCAACGTAAAGTTTCTGACTACTTTTTCCATAATTTTGATGATGCCGACGCTGGTGGCGAGTGTTTACGGAATGAATCTGGTTTTGCCTTTTCAGGGACATGAAAGGGCTTTTGAGATAGTTATGGTAATATCGCTTTTTCTGACAATGTCGCTGGTGGTATTCTTTTTGCGCAAGAAACTTTTTTAGGATTTAAAAACGGACGTTATGCTGCAATTTCTTTATATTGTTTTTGCCCTGCTGCTGGTAATTACTCTTCATGAATTTGCCCATGCCTATGTGGCGAGTGCCCTGGGCGATCCGACAGCCCGCCATGAGGGCAGAGTTTCGCTGAATCCCCTGAAGCATCTTGATCCGATGGGAACTATTCTGATGTTTCTGGTGGGTATCGGGTGGGGCAAACCGGTGCCCGTGAACAGGGCTTATTTTAAAAAACCGCTGGCCTATGAGGCACTGGTAGCGGCGGCCGGGCCGCTGATGAATCTGCTGATTGCAGTGGTGGTGCTTTTGCCGATTAAATATTTCAGCCAGTACCTGAATCCGGAACTGGCTCTTTTTCTGGGAACGATTTTCGATATTTCAGTGGCGCTGTTTGCCTTTAACATCCTGCCCGTGCCGCCGCTGGACGGTTCCAAATTTCTGCAGCTGTTGATTCCGCGCCGCTGGCAGCATCATTATCAGTATTATCTGGCCAACGCCGGTGTCTATTTTCTGGTATTTCTGATTGTCGATAATTTTATCCTGTCCAAATATTTTGGCTTTTCGATTCTCAACTGGCTGATCGGCTGGCTGGTGGTTGTGACAAAAATGGTACTTTTTCTGGGCGGGTGAGGGCCGGTCTGTTTTAAAGCAGTCCTTTTTGGTCAAGCATGTAGAAGAACTTGGCTACTCCCAGACGGGTGATGACAAATTTTCTATTATAGCACTTGAATGATGAAGCTGTCATTAATTAAAATTAAAATAGTCAATATGGACTTTTGCTTTATTTGACGCTATTATCCAGATGTCTTTTGTGCGCGATTAAGTCTCAAATAACTCTCTCACTATTGAAAAACTAAGGGAGGCCTAAATTACCCGGCCCCGTGGGGCAAGGGTTGCGGTCACCCACTTGGATTACCAAGGGATTAGTGTTTCAGAGGCGGCCCGGCACGAAGGATTTTTTTAATTGAATCTGAAGATGTTTTGGCAATCGGCGTGTTTGACATGGCGGGGCATCTGTGCTTAAATAACATCTTGTAAATTAATTTTATTATTGTGACTGAAGGGAAAGAAAATTTTGATGCGGAGGTGGTGGTGGGAATGGACAAAGCCATTGATTTCGCATGTCAGGATCCCGCCATGATAATGTCAAAAGAACAGGATACGCCGACATTGATTTGGGCGCCGCTGGTGGCAATGTCGCTTAGTTCTTTGTGGAAACTGCACGATGAGGAGACAGAAGAGGGACTGACCGGGTTTGACGTGAAGGCCGCAATGGCGAGACTTTCCAGGTTAAGGCAAAAAGACAGGAAACTGTTTGAAATAATCTGTGAAGGACGGCTTAAAATTGCCTTTTTGATTGATTGTGACGGGGGTGATGCTTTTTTGATGGATATGTTCAGGGACAGCGTGGATGAGGTGGCAAGGCGGGGTGGCAAAAGTTATGCTTATGTTCAAAATGCTCAAAGTTCGGCTATGGATGTGATGATGACTACGGATGTCCCTCTGGTAAAAGATGACTCAATGTTGATGTGGCATCATGCCACGGATACAGACAGTGGCCGGGTAATTCTGGATAAAGATGAAGTTCTGGCAGATATTGAAGATCTGATGCTGTTTTTAAACAGGGGGAAAGGATTTAAAAAGGATCAGCTGGTACGACGGGCGAAGATTGCCTTGGCAGATCCTTCCAATATCAGATCGACTGTGTTTTTCAGCGGGGAAGAGCTAAAGGATGCTGGTTGTGCCAAACAAAGTTTTGAAGATCTGGATGAAATGCGCCAGCATTTTGCTGAAAACTTCCGTTCCTGCAGTTTTGAGCCGGTTGAGGATTTTTGGGAGGAAAAGGGGGCGGGGGACGGTCACATTGTTTTTAATCAACCTTCCGGCAGGATTAAGACCTGGCCCAGACTGAGGAGAATTAAATGAAAATTGGTGTGGCGTTTTTGTTTTGAGAGCGGGAGGCGGTTTTAGTTTTCCCAGCAGAGGTTGTAGAAGGGGCAGCGGTCGCAGGGATCGGAGCGGTCAATTTTATCGAATTGCTGTTTTTGGATTTGGTCGTGGGCGAAGCGGATGTTTTCGGTAACTTCTGCGACCGCTGCCGGAGATACTTCGATGGCGGCGATTTCGTGGCGGCCGGTACTGCGGCTTTTTTCCAGGAATTCAATCTGGCTGCGGGTGACCTGTTTGCCGGCAAAAGTTTTTTTGAAGCGGGGGGAGTTGTCGCAGAGAATTTTATAGAAAACCAGCTGCCGCCAGTAATCGCCGCCTTCCTTGCTTTCACGCAGACCGTTGTCGGCGTTGCCGGTTTTGAAGTCCGACACGATCAGTCCGTTTTCCGGGCTGAGGGGATCAGGGGCCAATTTGTCGATTTTGCCGGTGATGGGGATGCCGTCCAAGTTAACGCCGTCCCGGGCGAAATTGATTTCGCTGGTGATATTGGAAGACAGACTTTCGCCCTGGGCATCGAAGTAGTCGGTGATGACCGCCCGGCCATAATCCAGTTTTTCTTTATAA
The DNA here is from genome assembly GCA_963677745.1 of Candidatus Altimarinota bacterium. Lineage (GTDB taxonomy): Bacteria > Patescibacteriota > Gracilibacteria > UBA1369 > UBA1369 > UBA1369. The sequence continues at coordinate 600,700 of OY782391.1, read as the reverse complement.
TCTTTTTCGGAAAGGAGTTCTTTTTGCAGAGCCTGTTGAAAATGCAGCAGTAAAAATTCTTTGCCGGGATTTATTTTTTTAATCCGGTATTGGTTCAGGAAAAGTTCCAGGGCTTTGTGGATGGCGGTACCCATGGCGGCCGAAGGCCGCTTGGCCTGCGGCAGGCGAATCAGATTCTGGTAGAAAAATTTGCGGGGGCAGGTCAGGTAGGTGTTGAGGGCGGTGGGGGAAAGTATATAGGTGTCGGCCAGATTCTGAAAATGAGCTGTTTCCAGGGTGGTCAGATCGGGAGCGGGTTTGCCCATGAACAAAAGGTCCAGATAATCAGGCAGCTGCTGTTCGTAAGGAGAAGTATCAATTTCCTCCAGATACTGCGCGGGAATTTCATTCAGGTAGAGAGTGGGGATGTCTTCTTTGGCTTTGCCGTTTTCGAAACGGTTGCGGGCGAAGCTCAGGCGTAATTCTTTTTTGGCGCGGGTCATTGATACATAGAACAGGCGGCGGTTGTCTTCCTCCATTTCCAGCCGGTGGTCGGTGATGATGCTTTTCACCAGGCCCGGCGGCAGTTTGATTTTCTCGTTTTTACCGGCTTTATCCCAGCTGCGGCTGGTGCAGTGAATCAGAAAAACATATTCGAATTCCAGTCCTTTGGAGCCGTGCGCCGTCATCAGCTGCACGGCGCTTTTGCCGATATGCAGTGGTTCTTCAATCAGTTTCAAATCGTGGGCCCGGCGGATTTTCAGCTGTTCCAGAAAGCGGGTGATGGTCAGGGCGTGGTTGCGGCGCGTCTGTTTTTTGATTTCTTTATAAAGGGAATTAATGCGGTTGAGAGTTTCCAGACGGTTTTGATTTTTTTGTTCGATCTGGAATTTTAGAAAACCCGATTCTTCCAGCACCTGCACAAAAAATTCGGGCAGGGTGACATTGGCCACCAGCTCACGCCAACCGGTCAGGCGGGTGATGAATTGACGGAATTTATCTGGGGTAGAGAGTCCGGCGCTCTGAATAATTTTGTCATTGCCCAGCGCGGTCAGCCAGGAGTATTTCTGACTGACTCCCAGCCGGTTCTGGCTGAAGAAGTTGGAGAAACGCAGTACGTCCAGTTTGTTGAAACCCAAAAAATCCAGAAAAAGGGCCTGCGAAAAAGTTTCGTCTTCATTGGGATTTTCAACCAAGCGGAACAGCGTGATCAGTTTGGTGATCTGGAGGTCTTCCAGAATGTTCTGGCCGGCTTTTAGTTCAAAGGGGATGTTCAGCTTCAGTAGAAGCTCGGTCAACTCGTGTGCTTCCAGATGTTTATGGTAGAGCACGGCAATCTGGGCCGGGTCGGTACCGGCGGCGATCAGCTCCTGAATCTGTTTGGCGGTGCCATAAATCTCGGTCTGTTCGGTGCTGTACTTGTAAATCTTGAGCGGGCCGACCGGATGGGAGGCGTGGCTCTGCAGCGTTTTGGAGATGTGGGGAAGGTGGGTGGCAATGCGGGTCCGATTGTTTGATACGACTGCTCCGGCAGCGTCCAGAATGGTTTGCTGGCTGCGGTAATTCCGGATTAGGGTAATCAACTTTATTTCAGTGCTGTAACGGCTGTGGAAGGCAATAATATTTTCGATAGAGGCCCCCTGAAACCTGTAAATGGACTGGTCGTCGTCACCCACCACAAACAGATTGGGGGCTTCGAAGAAATTTCCCAGCAAATCGACCGTCAGATTCTGGGAACTGTTGGTGTCCTGATATTCGTCGACCAGAATGTACTGATAAAGTTCCTGATATCTGCGCAGCAGGGATTCGTTGCCGGTCAGCGCGCGCACCACCATCATGATCATGTCTTCGTAGTCATAGCGGCCGCTGTCGGCAAGCGCCTGCTGGTAGAAAGCGTAGGCGCGCGCCAGTTCACGCTGTTTGGGCAGGTCGTCCAGGCCGTCCAGGATCAGGTGTTTGAGGGCGTCACGCAATTTGACGCGCGCGCTGTTGTCCTGGCGTTTGTTGCCGCCCAGGGCGGCCAGATAGTTTTGATAAAGATCTTTCAGATAATCCAGGTGATGCTGCTGGAAAGCAGTGGGGGATCCCAGACCGAGTTTGGGGAAAAGGTTTTCAGGATTGACCGTCGCGGCCAGCGACTCATCCACAGTTCTCTTGGCATCCATAATTTCCTGAAGGTTTGTGCGGAGAACGGTCAGCAACGTTTCCAGCTCCTGCAGACGTTCATTCAAAGTGTCCGGATCGATATTTTCCTTTTTGAGATTCTGGATCTGGGCGGACAGATCCTTGAGATAGGTATAGGGCTCGCCGGCTGGTCGCAGCGGACTGGTGACACCCAATTGATCGATAATTTTCTGGAAAAGTTCCATTCTTTCCAGGTCGTCCAGCTGCTCGCCCTCCTGTTTGAAGATAAAAGTGTCCGGATTGTCCTTGATAATCTCGTTGCAAAAACTGTGAAAGGTACAAACTTTGACGTGATAGGCGGTGGGGCCGATGATTTCGATCAGACGGTTACGCATGGCTGTCACACCGGCGTCGGTAAAAGTCAGACAGAGAATATTGAAAGGGTCGATCTGTGTTTCCAGCAGAATTTTGGCGATGCGTACGGCCAGAATCTGAGTCTTGCCGGTACCAGCTCCGGCGATGGTCATGACCGGACCTTCGATGGAATCAACGGCTTCGCGCTGTTCCGGGTTGAGAGCATTGTAGTATTTCTGGAAAGCGGCGATTTGTTGTTGGGGGGCCTGCTGGTCGGGGAGATTGGTCATCGGGTAATTATTTTAATTTTTGACTGAAACTGGCTTGGGCAATGGCACAGATTGTGCTGGCGTCTTCGATTGTACCATCGGCAATCATATTCTGAATTTCAGAAAAGGTGTGGGTGACAATTTCGAACAAATCCCGGTCCAGCTCATCCCTCCGGGCGTTTTCAAGAGGGTGGACGTCGCGGGCGAGAAACACATGCCCATAAATTTCGGCAATGCCGTTGGCTTCCTGAAACCGGCCGATTTTTTCCCAATGCTCGGAGGTCAGTCCGGTTTCTTCCTCCAATTCCCGTTTGGCCGCCTCCAAAGGATCTTCACCGTCGGTGTTGCCCATAGGGAGCTCCAAAGTCACCTGGTCCGTGGTGTAACGGTGCTGTTTAACCATGTAGATACTGCCGTTTTTATCCAGGGGTATGATGACTGAATGCGGGTGAAGCCGGACAACTGAATAAGTGGTTTCTTTTTCCCCCGGAGTCAGAACCTGGTCGGTTTCAACACGATAAAATTTTCCGTAACGTTGGACTTCCCGGGTTTCTATTTTTTGCCATTTTTTCATAAGACCGGAGAATAAGTGACAAGAGCGGAAAAACTGGTCAATTTTAGCACTTCAAATGTTTTGTTAAAACAATTTGCCATTGCCGGGCGGGGATAAGAGAAGGCGGGCGTAGGAATTAAGACAGCCGTTTGCGATCTACTGGATAATTTGCTGTGTTTAGGCTAATTTGCCATAAGCTGTTATTTAATTTGTTATTTTAATAACTATGGAAGATTTAAGCGCACAACAAGTCTGGACCGGACTGGTGGTGTTATTGGTGGTGTTAATCATTTTTAAAAACATCAGGATTGTTCAGCAGAACACGGTTTTGGTAATTGAGATGCTCGGTAAATTCAACCGTATCATGGGTGCCGGTATTAATTTTAAGATCCCCTTGGTGGAACGGGTTGCTTCCAAGGTTTCTTTGCGGCAGCTGAATTTCGCCATTGACGGAAAATATCCTTCCAAAGACAAGGTAATTGTGGATGTGGCAACCAATCTGATTTACGGTATTGATGCCAGCGAGGAAGGAATTAAACGTTTTACCTATGCGTTGCAAAACCGGGACCAGTCAATCGGCGCGGTGATTGAGAATTCACTGCGTACCTATATTGCCCGTGAAACCCATGAAGGTATTCTGGAAAAGAAGGAAGAACTGGCGATGCATATCAAGACCGATCTGGAAAAACAGCTGGAGGAATGGGGAATTGTAATTAAAAGTTTTCAGATTACCAATGTTAATTTTCCGATTACCATCACCACAGCCATGTCGGAAGTGGTGGCATCGGAACAGTTGCGCAAGGCTGCTGAAAACAAGGGAGAAGCAATTAAGATTCAGGCCGTGAAAGAAGCCGAGGCAGAGAAAATCAGAAAGCAGCTGCAGGGTGAAGGTATTGCTTTGGAAAGGGAAGCAATCGCCCGCGGTTTGAAAGATTCATTTGAAATCATGAAAACCGCCACCCATCAGGAGTCAAAAGAAATTCTGGCTATACTGACTCTGACCCAGTATCTGGATACCCTGAAAAGTATCGGCAACAGCAATGGCAGCAAGGTGGTATTTATGGACAGTCATATTGGCAAATCTTCCGAGCTGATGCAGCAGTTGATTGCTTCCATCGAGACCAAGTAGAAAAAATCGGGACGTCTTGTCTGTTTTACGGTGATGTGCGAAGATGACCGGTGATTTCATTTTACAATTATTTATGAAGAAAAAAATTTCCTTCGTACTGTTTCTGACGATGATTTTTATGATGACCGGTTGCCAGAATATACCGGGTTTACCGGCCGAGCTGGGTGGCGGTGTGCAGCAACCCAAGGAGCCAACTTTGGAGGAGATTGCGGCCAAACCTTTTACGATGGAATATGATTATTCCGAGACGCAGATCAAAAGTCTGACCGAGAACGACACAATGAACAGTATTGCCGTGGCGGGGCCTTTTTATGCCGGTAATGCCAATTATACACAGCCCGGTTTGAAAAAATTTCAGGAGATGAAAATCGTGCTGGTGGATGAAATAATGAAGAACGTTGAACAGCTGAATATTGACTCTGTGGCTTATGCAACCGAGTTGAAAACATTGAAGAATAAATATATCGACTATCTGGGACAGACGCTGGAACTGAACAATAAACTGGGCAAGCAGTTGAAGGAAGTAGCCAAAGTCTTGATTGAACCGGAAGTGAAATATGTGACCAATTTTGTTCATTTTGACAGTATTGACATTGCTGCCATTACTCAACCGACAACCTCCGCCCTGATGAAATATCAGAAGACCTATTTGGCTCTGGAAAACGTCGATTTGTTGTCACTTGATACCGCAGAAACGGTCGGAGGATTAATGAATCTCCAAACCGCTTTGCAGAAATCGTCCCTGCAACCGATGAAAGATCTGGCTGCGGTTCTGGAAAAAGACGTGCCGGGACAGGTGGACTTGCTTGGTGAAAAACTTTTAGCCATTCAACAGAAACAGCAGGAGATTAACGTGATGCTGAAGAGAATTAATACCGCCGAATATTATATGGGGATGGCTTCGGTGCAGTATGTGGAAGAAAATCTGGCCACACTGCAGCCGCAAATTGACAGTCTGGCGCCAAAAGGCGATTTGACCGCCGACGATGTGGCATTTGTCAAAGCGCTGGCCAAAAGTTTCGGAGATTTTAACAACGATATAAAACAACAACTGGCCCAGGTTGATCAGAAAGAATTACTGGCTTTTGCGGATGAGGAAGCGCAGGGCGGATTGATTCCTGTTGCGATGGCTGAAGAACCCGGTTATGCGCAGAAGGCATTGGAAATTCTGAAGGGTGTTGGAAAGTCCGGCGTTCAGGGAACCAAGTCTCTGGGGGCATTTACCTGGAAGGCAGCTACAGCCGGCTATAATACCGCCACAACTGTGATCGGTGTGGAACTGGATACTCTGGGCGCCCATACCAAATCGGCCGCTGATGTAATTTACGGAGTGGCCAACGGAAATTCGGTTAAAGAAATAGTCACTGAAATAGGCGGTAATTATAAAAAGATCGGGGATAATTTCAAAGCGGGTAAATCGGGCAGTGAGACTTTGAAAACCGCCACCGGATATTTTGACGCGGTGGAAAAGGGGACCGGAAAAGCTGCGGAGTCGGCTGTGGAAAGTGTGATGGGTAAGGGCTGGAGCAGCTGGCTGGCCGGACATGCCGGGGAAATGACCGCCAATCTGTTTACCAGCTTGGGCAAGGGCATTACCAAGGTTGCCAACACCCAGTCCACTACAGGAGAAATTGTCGAAGGAACGCTGGATATCGGTTTGTCGTTTATCGGCGGATCGAAGGTTCTGGTGAGCGGGTCCCAGTTTGCCAAAGGATCCAAGGAAGCCCTGAAATTGTTTGGCGAGAAAGGCGTGAATTTTATTGGAAGCTCTCTTTTTAAAGGAGACGTAAAAGCAATCAAGGGTCTGACTAATGAAATTCTAAAAAACACCAAACTGACACCGGAACAGGTTACAAAATTAGTTACCAATGCCATCGACATAGAGATCAAGGAGGCAATAACCAGGGAAATTGCCGCCACCAGTAAGGCCATTAATCAGAAATTCCTGGATCTGTTGAAAAAGAGCGGACAGACTGTTATGAAAAACTCCACCGCCGGGGCCAAGGAGGCTTACAAGGAATTTGTGGAAACGGCTTTTGAAAATACTTTGAAGGGATATAAAGATTCACTGATTGCAGTTCTGGGCAAGGATTTTACAACCTATATCGACAACCTGGTAGCCAATAAGGCCGATGATCTGTTCAAGGAAATGACCAAGGATTTTATCGATAAGGGGATTATTCCGGGAATCAATACGGCTCCCGACCTGAAAGATCTGGCTGGAAAATGGGGTGACGGAAGCATGATTATTTCCGACGTGGAGACGACGGAGGCTTTCAGGGCACAGGCCCAAAAGGAAGGCTGTGATATTTCCGAAATAGAAAAACAGAAAGGGAAAAAACAGGCTCTGGCCATCTCTATGGAGCCGACCAGTGAAACCGGAGGAAATTTGATTTTGAAATTCGGTGACGGGGATTCCAAGTCGGTACCTTTTACCTATGAAGAAGGCAATATCGTTGCTTCGTTTTCGGAAAAAGATGCGTCGGTTTCGATCAATATGAATGTAACCGAAGAGAACGGTGTCTATAAGAATACGGGTGGAATGGAGATCAATTATGGAAGAGGGGGACTGAAGATCAAGGCTGACGTGAGTGCTTCCAAGGAAGTTCCCAAACCGCCGGTGAAGCCCGTAACCGCAGTCGGCGGCGAAACCGGGACTACGGGTGCCGATGGCGATGCAGGAGAGGCTCCGACAACGGAAAATGCCGGGGGAACTCCTCAACTGTAATTATCTTTATAAAAAATGTATCCGTTTCAGGTACAATTATTGATTTTCGGCCGGACCGTGGAATTTGGGCCTTATGCCCTGTTCTTCGGTCTGGCAGTGCTGGTGGCGCTGGCAGGTTGTCTGATTTACGGGAGGCGGCGGGGGTTTAAGATAGGACAGCTAGTGCCGGTTTTGGCGGCGATGCTGACTGCTGCAGTCGTGGGGGCGAGACTTTTGAACGCTCTTGTTAATCTGGATTCTTATTGGGCAGAACCCGCCAAATTACTGGAAATATCCAGTTCCGGTTTTTCACTTTACGGAGGGATTTTGGCTGCCGTGCTGGCCGGTTATCTGGTCAGCCGCAGTATCGGTATCAAGGTCTTCCGTCTGGGGGATACTTTTGTGCCTTTTCTGGGAATCAGCATTGCCGTGATGAGGATTGGCTGCTTTTTGCAGGGCTGCTGTTTTGGCATTGAGACTGATCTTCCCTGGGGGGTGAAATTCCCTTTGCTCAGTCCGGCTCATCTGCATCAGCTGTCCGGGCATGGGAATTTTTTGGAGGTGCTGGCTGTGCATCCGACACAGCTGTATGAACTGGCGGCGGCGCTTTTTCTGAGTGTAACCGCGTTTGTTTTGCTTAGGAAAAAAAGGCCGGATGGTACCGTGATGGTTGTTTTTCTTACGGGTTTTTCCCTGTTCCGCCTGTTAAATTCTTTTTTACGCGTAAATCCGGACGGATTCAGCATGCCGGTCTATTTTTATCCCGGGATCTATCTGTTGCTGGTACTGACGGGGACGGTTCTTTTGGGAAAGAATTATTTTTCCAGAGCTTCAACTTCCAGTTCCACCGTTGCCAGCAGTTGAGACAGCTCATCCACAATGGGGTTTTGGAGATGGTTTTTTAATATTTCCAGAACAGAACGGTAAAACCAGAGTTTGTCTCCGGTGGTGGTGTGAAAAAAACTGAAAGCTTTTACTCCCAGGATCTGATAAGACTCGCGCAGGGATATCAGATTGTGAATTTTATCCGCGGCGCAGACCAGCAGGGCGGCTTCGGAATCATGCTGAAGATTGGCCAAATACCCTTCTTTACGCTGTTTCCAGTTGCCGGGCGTGTTGTCGGGATGACGGGGGTCTTTTTTTTCGCTGACTTCCTTCACGGTGCGGACAATGTCCGGTCCGAAATCCCGTAACATATCATTTTCATTATAGGAGGGAACATCTTCCAGCACGTCGTGGAGCAGGGCCGCGGCAATTATGTTTTGATCGTCGGTGTAACGGGACAGAATCATGGCCACGCCTACCGGATGCACAATGTAAGGCTGGTCGAGGGCTTTGCGCTGTTGATCCTGATGCAACCGCGCTGCGGTGTTGAGGGCCTTATAGATGAGGGGTGTGAAAATCATAGGTGAAATGGTCAGGAAAGAAGGGCGTGCCACTGGGGAAATGATAGCATCAAGAGCGGTTAGTGACAAAGTTCCTTTCCCGGAGTAAAACAAATCTGGTTTTGGTTATAAAAATTTTTAATGAATAAAAATTACAAATATTTGAGTCTGATTACGGCTTTTTTCGCCGTGATTCTGCTGGCCTCCAATATTGTTTCCTCCAAGATTCTGGTACTGGGGCCGTTTACTTTTGACGGGGGGACCGTGCTTTTCCCCCTTAGCTATATTTTTGGGGATATTTTGACCGAGGTCTACGGTTATGAGAAATCACGGGAGGTGATCTGGACAGGTTTCTTTCTGCTGTTGTTTGCGATGTTAACCATCATGTTGGTGGGCTGGCTTCCGTCGTCGGCGGAGTGGCAGGGACAGTCTGCTTATGACACTATCCTGGGAATGACCCCCCGAATAGTCGCGGCCAGTCTGATTGCTTATTTTGCCGGGGAATTTTTAAATTCTTATGTTTTGGCAAAGATGAAGGTGATGACCAAAGGCCGACATTTGTGGGCAAGGTTATGGGGATCTTCTTTACTTGGTTATGTGGTTGACACGCTGCTTTTTGTGACGATCGCTTTTGGGGGGGTCTTGGGCAAAGATTTATTATGGACAATCATGATTTCCAACTATGTTTTCAAAATAGGTGTGGAGGTGGTTTTGGCACCTCTGACCTATTTCATAGTCGGCAGACTGAAAAAAGACGAACAGGAGGACCATTATGATTACCGGACCGATTTTAATCCGTTTAGGTTGAAGTGAGGGGGCGGTCCGATCATTTCCGATACAGGCGGGGGAGTGTTATGATGGGGGTAAATAAAATTATAAGCTGATAAAAATGAACAAAAAATTCTATAGATGCAAAGTCTGCGGAGATATACATTATGGAGTGGCTGGACCCAGCCCCTGTCCCACCTGCAAGGCTTCCGACAGTTACCTGGAAATTACTAAAGAGGAGGCGGTAAAGGCGATTGGCGTCTGATTTTTGAGCTGATTGTGATTTCGCAGCAATATAGTATTATCGGGTTATAAATATTAATAAAAAACCGATGAACAAAAACAATGATACTTTCAAGGTGGTGGGGGAGGATTTGGTAAAACACCTTAAAAAACTTTTGCACGAAGGTAACATCCGCAAGATCAGGATTATGGATGAAAAAGGTAAAAACACCTATCTGGAAATACCCGTAACTATCGGTGTAATCGGTACGGTGCTGGTGCCGGTGCTGGCGGTGGCCGGCGTGCTGGGAGTGATGGTGGGAGTGGTGACCGTCCAGGTGATTCGGATGAGTGAGGAGGAAAACAAGAAAAGCAAACCTGCCTCCGGTAAAAAAGCTGCCAAAAAATAAGGTCTGCGGAGAGTAATATATATGCTATAATCGGCCTGCCGCTTTAGTATTTTCATAATTTGCGCTATCTATGAAATTTATCTGGGATGAACATTACAGCGTCAACGTGAAAATGATTGATGAACAGCATCAGCATTATTTTAGCATCGTCAATAGAATTGTTGATTCGTTGGAAGCCCTGCAGATCGACAAGGCCGTACTGGGTGCAATTCTGAAAGAGTTGATTGATTATGCTTTTTATCATTTACAGACCGAAGAAGCCTTTTTTAAGAAATTCGACTATGAGGGGGCTTCTCATCATATTGAGATGCACAATCTGTACAGAAGCACCATGAAGGAATATCTGAAAAGAATGGATGTAGCCGATGTCGATTTGAAAGAACTGTTTGGTGAAGTATCCACTTTTGCCATCGACTGGTTTGCCAACCATATAATGGTTGAGGATAAAAAATACAGTCATTGTTTCAATGAACACGGACTCAAATAGATGCTGTTTGCGAATATGCCGGCAGACGTTATTAATAATATAATATGCTGAAAATTTTCAACACGCTGACCAGAAAACTGGAGGAGTTCAAACCTCTGCACAAGAATAAAGTTGGTCTTTATTCCTGCGGTCCGACGGTCTACAACTATGTTCATCTGGGGAATCTGCGGGCCTATGTTTTTGTGGACATGCTGAAACGCTATCTGGTTTGGCGCGGTTATGAAGTAACACATGTGATGAATATTACCGATGTCGACGACAAGACCATTCGGGACAGCCAGAAGTCCGGGAAGACGCTGAAGGAATTCACCGATTTTTATGAGGAAGCGTTTATAAAAGATTTGGATTCGGTCAATGTCCGGTTGCCGGACGTGATGCCCCGGGCTACCGAACATCTTGAGGAAATGATCTCAATTATCAGGTCTTTGCTGGAAAAGGGTTATGCCTATAAACAGGGTGATTCAATTTATTTCAGTATTTCCAAGTCGGAAAATTATGGAGAATTGGCCGAGCTTTCCAAGCAGAATTTGAAAGAAAACGCTGATCAGCGTTTGAACGTTAAAGATGAGTATGAGAAGGACAGTGCCAATGATTTTGTTTTGTGGAAGGGCTGGAAAGAGGAAGACGGGGATGTTTATTGGGAGACGGAATTCGGTAAAGGCCGACCGGGGTGGCATATAGAATGTTCAGCCATGTCAATGAAATATCTGGGCGAGAGTTTTGATATTCATTGTGGAGGAGAGGATCTGGTTTTTCCTCATCATACCAATGAGATTGCCCAGTCGGAAGGGTGTACCGGCAAGCATTTTGTGAAGTATTGGATGCACAACGCTCATCTGCTGATCGAAGGGCAGAAAATGTCCAAGTCTCTGGGCAATTTTTTTACTTTGCGTGAGATTGCCGATAAAGGTTATTTGCCGATTCTGGTAAGGATAGTATTGATGAAGGTTCATTACCGTCAAAACCTGAATTTTACTTTTGTGGGGCTGGATGAGGCTCAGGCGATTGCCAAAAAAATTCTGGACACGCTGATCGATCTGGATTTTATTACCGCGACCGGAGAAAATGATTTCGACGCGGCTGGTCTGGTGGAAGGGAGCAGGCAAAAGTTTCTGGAGGCGATGGACGAAGATCTGAATGTCAGCGGCGCATTTGCCGAACTGATGAATCTGCTGGCCGAAGTGAACAGGCAGATTAAAAGGATCAACCCGGTTCAGGCCAAATTGCTGAAGGAATATTTGTTTGAGCTGGACGGGGTATTGGGTTTTATCAGACTGATCTACGACCGTTATCTGGTCAATTTGGCCCGGGTGGAAAAAGATTCCGAGATACAGGAGAAGATAAAACAGAGACTGTTTTTCAAGAGCAATAAAGAATATGAAAAGGCCGACGGGATTCGTGCCGAACTGCTGGCCAGGGGAATACTGATAAGTGATGCCCCCGGTGATAAATACGTGCTGAGATTGTCCTATCTTTAGTAAATCAGTCCAGGTCCCGGTTGAGAAAAGCGCTGGCCAGGAAGTTGCTTTCAACCAATCTGTTTGCTTTGAGCATGGCTTCAGCCGCTTCCCAGATTCCCTGCGGGTAATTGGCCCCCAGATAATAATTAACGGCTCTTTTCAGCCAGACATTTAAATCTTTTTCCGTTTGAGGTTCGGGAAGGGGGACTGCGCCGGACTGGGCAATTTGTAAAAATTTCCGGACGCAAAGATCGGCAGTCCGGCGCTGCAACTCCGGTGACAGGGTGATTTGATAGTTGATGGTCAGGGTCAAGGCGGCTTCGACGTTATTGGCGGTCAACAACTGTTCAATTTTGTAGGTGACCAGTTCCTCCGGAAGGACTTGTCGCAGTCCGATCCGGGCTATTACCGTGGGACTGGGAATCTCCTGACTAAGCGGCTGTTCAGGTTTCGTGGCGGGTTTTTCACCGGCAGGGAGAGGAAGGTCGGTCCACTGCATGGTTCCCCTTGCTTTGCGGCCGCTTTTACCGGGAGATTTTTCGAATTTATTCATATTGGTAGCGATAAAATTAGGGTTAAGTTTGGACGAAATTTTCGAATTTGTCAAATAGTTGCGGTAAGCGGTTTATTGTTATAGTCTGCTCGGTAGAATTATTCTGTTTTAAAACGTCTGTTCATGTTTAATGCTATTTTGGCGACCGTGATAGTCAGTCTGATGTCTCTGACTGGCGCCGTCCTGTTTTTCAGGAAGAATTATCTGACTAATCGTTATGGGGGGGCTCTGTTAAGTATGGCTGCCGGTGTAATGCTGGTTGCTGCTGTAATGGATCTGTTGCCGGAGGCGGTCGAGATTTACTCCGGGAAGGAGCTTTATACCGCGTTGCTTTTGGGGATATGTCTGTTTTTTGTGATGGAGAGGATGATTCACTGGTATCACCACCATACTCATTTACACAGCCGCGAACAGGAGATTCAGCCGGCTGCCTATCTGGTGCTGGTGGGAGACTCCCTGCACAACTTTTTTGATGGTCTGGCGATTGCCGCCGCCTTCAGCGTGAGTTTTGGTTTGGGTATGGTGACGACTCTGGCCATTATTCTCCATGAAATACCCAGCGAGCTGGCTGATTTTATTACCTTGATTCACAGCGGTTTTAAATTCTGGAAGGCTATTATATATAATTTTTTATCCGGGTTGACTGCGGTAATCGGAGCGGTGGTTGGCTGGTATTTTCTGTCATCTGTGAAGGAGGCCTTACCGTTTTTGCTGGCTTTTAATGCCGGGATGTTTATCTATATTTCCTGTTCCGACTTGATTCCGGCTCTTCATGAAGATTTTAAAAAAGACAAACGCTGGCTGCAGACTCTGACCTTTTTGTTGGGAGTGGTCTTGATGGCCAGCATTATCGGTTTTCTTGAACCTGCGGGCGAGCAAAACCAGGTTCGCGGACCGGTGCAATCGGTTGAATCAGGTGTGAGGGTTGAGATTAAGGGTATACAAAGCAGCAGTCATCTGGAGGCCGGAAACTGATCGTTATTTCTGGAAGATCTCTCGGAGGGCCAGACCGGCGGCCGACTGATCAATAAAGTAGGGGGAGGTGGCGATGGTGACTAGTTCCGCCAGGGGTAATAGCTTTTGTATTATTGAGATTTTTTTATTACGGTCGATATAGTCAAATTCCGGAGCGAAAAAGTCCAGGTCGATGTCCAGCAAATATGGTTTTTCAGGTACGGTGAAATTATCCAGGGAGGAGGAAGAATCAATGGTGACCGGTTTTTCAATCAAACCGCTTTTGATGGCGGGAGGTATGAAATTACCGACATTAAGGGTTCGGTTGGTATACTCAAAAACTTTATCCAGTTTTTCAGAATCTTCGGGGGTGAGCAGGCTCGAAGGAATCCGCGAATCTTTGTGCTGGTCGATATGAATCAACGGCAATGGCGTGGAGAAGCGAAAGGTCAGCTTGGCCCAATGCCAGAAATAGAAGGCGTGATTGTGGTTGTCGATAATGACAACGGGCCGGTCCGGTCGTTCGGGATTTGGAAAAATTAAAAAATTCTTCAACCCGGCAAAACTTTTGATCCGTCCATCTATCTCCAGTTCAAAAGTGGTGGCGGGGGAGGGCAGCAAGGCAGAAAGAGCTTCCCGGAAACTTGTGAAATGTATAAGCGAAGCTATCCGCAGTCGTGGGTCGGGCTGGACTTCGGAACGTTGACGGAAATCGAATCCGTTATTGCCCTGATTTTCCTCCAGGTAAAAATCCTGCCGGTAATGTGGAACGCTGAACTGCATTTTTTTTCTGAAAAAGAGTTTTTTTGATTACCACCCAATAATATGCTAGAATTTCACCCGTTAAAATCTAAAAAAATACCTATGGCCAAAATGACAAATAAAAAAATGGATGAGGAGATGATGTCCGGAGGATGTTCCTGTGGATCCGGAATGGGTCATGAAGCTTGCTGCCAGCCCGGAAAAGATTGTGACTGTGGCGGCAAAAACTGGATGGCCTGGCATCACCGGCCCTGTCCCAGCAAGGTTTTTCTTAAAGTGACCGCCGGGGTACTGTTTTTATTAATGGCAATTTTTGTAGGCATGCAGATCTGGGGGAATCCCTGGTATAAAAACATCCGGGCTGAGTTTACCAACACTCCCTATGCCCGAACAGTGACCGTGGACGGTGATGGAAAAGTTACGGTGAAACCTGACATTGCCAGAATTTCTTTGTCAGTTGCCTCAACCGGAAAGACTGTCAAAGAGGTGACCGAAGACAATACCAAAAAAATGAATTCCGTACTCGGCGAATTGAAACAGATGGGCATTAGAGCTGAAGACATGCAAACGTCTTCCTATGATCTTTATCCTCAGTATGACTATAACACCCCCATTTACATTGATTCGACCAAGCCGGAACTGGCCAACAAAGCCCCCAAGATTATTGGCTATACGCTGAATCAGACGGTGGATGTGAAAGTTCGCGATCTGACCAAGACCGATGATGTGATTGACCGTGCCACCAAAGTCGGAGCAAACCAGGTCGGTTCACTGATGTTTGATCTCGACGATCTGACCAAACCCAAGGCGGAAGCCCGCAAACTGGCTTTTGACAAGGCCAAGGCCAAGGCACTTCAGATGGCTTCGGCAGCCGGAGTGTCAATCGGAAGGGTTGTTACTTTTTCCGAAGGTTATAGCGGCGGGTTTTATCCCGTCCAGTATGCGACAAATTATGCCGTAAGGGACATGGCCTCCAGTGAAATGTCTTCTCCCGCACCGGCAGTTGAACCGGGCAGCAAGGAAATTACGGTCAATGTCTCGGTGACCTATGAAATTGATTAATGAGTGGGAAGTTCGGGGAAAGTTTATTTTGATTTTTCCCTGAAGAATTCTGAAACAAATTTTAGAGGCTGGGCGTTGAGAAGATTTTTCTTCTCAGCCCAGCCTCTTTGAGCTGTCCATATTCCAAATTGGAGATAGTCAAATTGTTCCAGACCGTGGAGGTCCGAATTGACGGCCAGCAGAGCTTTCTTTTGCACGGCAAGCTTGATCTGGAAGTCGGCCAGGTCCAGGCGGTCGGGCTGGCTGTTTATTTCCAGGATCTGGCCGGAACGGGCGCAGAAATCGATAATTTTACCGATATTGACCGCAATCACTTCGCGCTGGTTGAGAAGGCGGGCATTGGGACAGGAAAGCATTTTCACCTTGGGATGGGCGGACAGGGCGCGGAGGACGCGGGCGGTCTGGCGCGGCTCGGTAAGATTGAAATTGTGGTTGATTTTGATGGTCAGGAAGTCCAGCCGGTCCAAAAGATTTTTGGGAGGTAGCGACAGACCGCCGTCCGTGTCGATCGACAACTTAACGGATTTAAAAATATGTAAACGAGGGAATTTTTTAGATAATGTCTCGATTTCTTTTAGTTGTTCGGAGAACCGCTGTTCGTTAAAGGCTGTAGGCAGCTCTTCCGAGCTGTAATTGTCGGCGAAAGCAAGATAGGTAAATTTTCGGGAAAGGGCTTCCCGGCAGATGTCGCTCAGGGTGTTTTTTCCTTCTCCGAAGGCGGTGTTGATATTGAGGTCTCCCTGCAGATCAGTTAGTTCCACCGGCACCGGCAATTCGCCGTGCAGGGCGGCCTGGAATTCGCCGCGGGTCTCACGCAGGGTCGGGGGAATATAAGGCAGTCCGACTGCTTTATAAAAATTTTCTTCCGTATCGCCGATGATGAATTTTTCAACCGGTTGACCATGACGGTCTTTTTGTTTCAGGTCGAAAAGTCCGTATTCGTTGATTTTCAGTCCGACTTTCTGGGCGATGGAGCGGATTTCCACGTTGTGGTCTTTGGAACCCGTGAAATAATGCAAAGCGGCGCCGAATGATTTTTGTTCGACTACCCGCAGATCCGCCTGGGCGCCGCTGTCCAAAATTACCGAGCACTTGGTCGGGCCGCTGGCAATAATATTTTTGATTTGCGGGAATTTTTGGAAATGGGCGATTACTTTTTCTGCATCCTGCAGATTTTTGGGTGTTGCCAGAATGTCCAGATCTCCGACGGTTTCTTTGCGCCGGCGCAGGCTGCCCGCATATTCCACCAGTGCCACCAGTGGGGATTTTCTCAGATGGGCAACCAGTTCTTCGGCCAGCGGCAAGGCCTCTGAAAGCAGCATGCGCCGGCTGTGTTTGGCGTGTTCCTCGATAGCGGTGAGGATTTCCGTTTCGCTTTTTTCACCCATGCGGGGCAGTTGACTTAGTTGGTGTGCCAAAGCGGCGGCTTTAAGTTTTTCCAGATTGTCAATTTTCAGTTGGTGATAAAAAAGCGCGGCTTTTTTGGGGCCGATACCCCGTATCTGCAAAATATCCAGAAGTCCGCGACCGTATTTTTTCAACAGCTTCTGGTGGAATTTACAGACTCCGGTGGCCAACATTTCCACGATTTTCAGTCTTAAATCCTCACCGACACCCGGTAATTTTTCCAGTTCTCCGGAATTTTCTTTCCAGATGTCGCGGATTTCACGTCCCAGCCCGCGGATATTTTCAGCAGCGTTCTGGTAGGCCAAGACGCGGAAATGGTTGGCGCCGTCTATCTCCAGCAGGTCGCCAATTTCCTGAAAAACACTGGCAATTTGTTGGTTGTCCATGACAATCCTATTTTTTATAAAGTGCTTTCAGTGTGTCAGCGGATTTTTTCAGCTGTCTTTTTTCTTTGGCGGAAAGTGGTATCTCAATTTTGTTGATAATGCCTGTGGATCCGAGCACGCAGGGGACACTGAGGGCCACGTTTTTCAGGCCGTATTCTCCTTTCAGTTCGGTGGAAAGCGGCACTACGATGCGGGAGTTTTCATAAATAGCGCGCATTATTTCACGAATAACAATGGCGATGGAATAACAGGTGAAACCCATGTCGTGAATGATTCGGTAGGCGGCGTTGCGGGTGTCGTCGTAACAGACGTCAGCTGTTTTGCAATCAAAGCGCGGGAAATCGAAAACCGGTTTTCCGGCGACATTGGCGGAACTCCAGACCGGGAAAGAGGTGTCACCGTGTTCCCCCAAAATAAAGGCCTGTACGTCGCGTGGACTGACCTTCAGTTTCTCCGAAAGATGATATTGCAGACGTGCCGTGTCGAGCATAGTGCCCGTGCCGAAAACACGGTTGGCCGGGAATTTACTGAGTTGCAGTGCTTCGTGAGTCAGGACGTCCACCGGATTGGTTACAATCAATAAAATAGCATCGGGGGAATGTTTGGCCAGCTGGGGGATCATTTGTTTGAAAATTTGGCGGTTGGCCTCAATCAGTTCCAGACGGGTTTGCCCTTCTTTCTGTCTGGCTCCGGCGGTCACTACGATCAGGTCGGAATCGGCGGTAAGTTTATAATCTGTTCCGGCGGTTACGTTGACGTAGGGCAGAAAGGAGAGTGAATGCTGAAAATCAAGCAGCATACCTTCGGCGCGGTCTTTGCTGATGTCGATAAGCGTCATTTCATTGGGAGTACCGCTGAGGAGCATGGCGTAAGCGGCGGTGGCGCCGACGTTACCACAACCAATTACCGATACTTTATATTTGTCGCAAAAATGATATTTGGGATGTGGCATTTTTTTATTTTTAAAATGTATTTTGTCTAATTATAAAACCAAAATCAGTCTAGAGGAAATTCTGTTTTTTGTGAATTAGCTTTTGGCGGTTTTGCGATATCTAAGTAAAATACCGGTGGTAAGTGAAAATAAAAAATAATAGTATTTAGGCATGGTTATTAGAAATGGAGTCCAGGGACAGGTTTTACCGGAAGACGGCTTTAATGATGATTTGCAGGGGCGGAAAGAGGAGAGAGGATTGGTTTTAGGTCCTGACGGACAATATTATCGAACTCATACTAAAACGGTTTCAGGGTTACGTCCCAAGGCTTTTGACAGTAGAACGGAGCGGCAAGAGAGTGAAGAAAGTGAGGCCGACCCGGAATTAGTAGTTCATAAAGAGAGGGAGGTGGAGAGTGAGGATTCGGGAAAAGTCGGGAAAGGGTTGCAGACAAAACAGGATGTGGAAAGAATTCTGGCAGAAGTTGTGGAAGGAAGCCCCACAATTCCGGATATCGGAGCTCTTTTGGAGCAGGTGCAGCAATATGATTTATCACTTGAAGAATCATCGAATCGCAATACAAAAAATGCTGAGACCGTATTGACCGGTGGTGATCCGTCTTCCTTAACCGAAACCGAACTGGCTGCTTTACAGCTGGTAGAATCGGAAAGTGTTCTGGAGGAGCAGGTTAGATCAAGGTGGCTGCCCTTAGCCTTAAATAAGGAGATCAGATGGTTGGAGGATAATCGCCGGTCTGGCACGATCCCCTGGTGGAGGAGTAACAGTTCACTGGTCAGATTATGGGGACAATTGAATTGTGGTTTTCAGGTTTTCAATGATGTGCAACTGGTAATGGATCTGGTTGATGTGTTGGGGAAGGATTGTTTTGATTTGGATTCTTCTACCAAAGATGAAATTACGGTTTTTGCTTTTATGGGGCATAATAACAATGCAGACAGTCTGAAAAAAACCATTCGCGCCAAATACCCCGACCTATCCAGTCTGTTTGATGCTATAATCCGAACGCTGGATAAATAATAATAATGTTTTGGACGTATTTTCAGTGGGCGGTCTTGTGGTTGAGCTATCTGGTTTTTCCCTGGATTGTTTTTAATGTCTGGATGGTTTCCCGCAAAAGGAGAAACGTTGTCTGGAGAATTGTTTGGGGCGGACTGCTGATTTTATCGCTGTTGTTTGTGTATATGCGTTTTGCGGAACCGCAGATGATTGTGGTGCGGGAGGAGGAGTTCGGGGGAGGGCCGGGAACTGTGCCGGTGCGCGTAGCGGTGATTTCGGATCTTCATCTGGGTGTGTTTAAGGACAGTGATTATTTGCAACGGATTCTGAAATCAGTGGAAACTCGAAGGGCGGATTTGATTGTAATTCCGGGCGATTTTATCAATGATCCCAGCCAGGAGCAGCTTTCCAAAATGTTTGAACCGTTCAAAGCGGTCAAAGTTCCGTTAGTTGGGGTGACCGGGAATCACGATGCCAAAGTTCCGGGGCATTTTTCCAGCGAGGAAGTCCGGCAGGCACTCGACGGGATGGTTACGATGGTTGACAACGGTGCTTATGAATATCAAAAGGGGGGCAGAAAATTGCGCATTTTGGGTGTAAGTGATCTGATGGAAGGAAGGTCCGATTATGGTGTTTTATCAAAGGCCACGGCTGAAGATTTTGATTTGCTGATAACCCATAATCCCGACACTGCCTACGAAATTCCGGCAAAATATTCTTATTCGAACCGGGAAATCGACCTGATGTTTTCAGGACATACTCACGGCGGACAGATGTTTATCCCGCCACTGGTCTACTGGATGATTCCCTGCGATCATCCGTTTGTACGGGGATGGTACGAAGTGCGCGGACTGCCGGTGTATGTGACATCGGGACTGGGGGAAGTGCTTTTACCGATGAGATTTCTGGTTCCGCCGGAGGTGGTGATCATGGATCTGAAAATTTAGACTTTCTCAAAAGAATAACGGGAGTGATGGTCAATTTTAGTTGGTGATCAACTGGCATTTGAAATCGAATTTCAACAGCAGTGGTTTTTCCAGATTCATTTCAAAGAGGTAACCATTGGAATCATAGGTGATTGTGCTGACGGCGTTTTGGGGAGCGCCTTTCTGGATAGCGGTTGTCCAGAGTTTTTGAAAGGGACAGGCGGGAGGAGGCGTGGCGGTTCCGGGTAGATAGGAAACGGGAGTGCCGACGTCTTTTTCCATGCCCAGGTTTACATATTGATAGGAGGAGCTGCCGCTGCCTGAAAAGCTGCGAACCGAACTGGACTGCCATGGACGGTGAGCCTTCAGACGGATTGTTTCATACCAGGTACCGTTATTGCCGGATACCGCTCCCGGTGGTGGTGCATTCTGGGGGGCGGGGACTTCGCGGTAAAAGGTGAATTCAACTTGCGGGGCGGGTTTGTAATCGGCGTTAAGATCCAGTGTTCCGTCGGATTTGACCAGTCTGGCTTCCATTTTTACCAGTTTGGCGTCAGTTCCGGCACGCGCAGCTGTTTCCGCAAAAGATGCTATTGGATCATATTTGGAAGTATCACCGGCAATGAACCAGGTCTGTTCGACTACTATGCTGGTGAAGGCTAGTATACCTGCCATAAAAATTATAATCAGAACTGCGCATCCTCCACAGCCGATAATGGTGTGTTTGGGAAGGCCTTTTTTGGTTTCAGGTTCAATTCCCGATATGCTCTCCAGAAGTTTTTGTTTTTCTTCCAGTGTTTGCTCTGTCTGCTGAAATTTTTGGAATGGATTTAAGTAGGGAGATCTCATGAAAAGTGAATTTTTAATTTGAGACTATAACTATTTTGATTATAGGCAAGTTGTTGTCTTTTACAATTTTATTGCCGTTTTTGTTGATGGGAAAGCCTTTGATATTTAGATTTGATTTGAAGAATTATACCTTATATAGTGGTGTATCAATAACTAATATACAATATCTTGAGCAAGACCATGAATGAAGGGGAAGTAAATAGTCCCACTGAAGTACTTTTGCAGCCCAACAGAAATCGCTTTGTAATTTTGCCGATTAAATATGATCAGGTCTGGCAGATGTACAAACAGGCCGAGGCCAGTTTCTGGACGGCGGAGGAGGTTGATCTGTCCGAGGACGTTGCCGACTGGAATAAACTGAATGATGGTGAACGGCATTTCATATCGGAGGTTCTGGCTTTTTTTGCCGCATCCGACGGCATTGTGAATGAAAATCTGGCCATCAATTTCATGAGAGAAGTGCAGATTCCGGAGGCGCGTTGTTTTTATGGATTCCAAATTGCCATCGAAAACATCCATTCGGAGATGTATTCATTACTGATCGACAGTTACATTAAAGATCCTGTCCGAAAGGATTATTTATTCAATGCCATAGACACGGTTCCGGCGGTGCAAAAGAAGGCCGAGTGGGCACTGAAATGGATTGAAAGTCCCGATTTTGCCGAAAGACTGGTGGCTTTCGCGGCAGTGGAAGGGATCTTTTTTTCGGGCAGTTTTTGTTCGATTTTCTGGTTGAAAAAACGCGGCCTGATGCCGGGACTGACCTTTTCCAATGAGTTGATTTCCCGCGATGAAGCTTTGCATTGTGAATTTGCCACTTTGCTTTATTCGATGCTTGGCAGCCGGTTGTCTGTGGAAAGGGTACAGCAGATTATCCGCGAAGCGGTGGAGATTGAAAAAGAATTTATTTCCGAAGCTTTGCCGGTTTCCCTGATCGGCATGAACGCCACTTTAATGAAACAATATATTGAATATGTTGCCGATTACTGGCTGGTCAGACTGGGGGCTACGAAGATTTATAATTCCACCAATCCTTTTGATTTTATGGAACTGATTTCATTGAGCGGAAAGACCAACTTTTTTGAGAAGCGGGTGGGGGATTATCAGAAGGCGGGAGTGATGAACCGGGAACACGATTCCACCAAGGTAAAAGAATTTTCACTGGAGGCGGATTTTTAAAAATAAAATTTAAATTTAAATAACATGCAAGTACGACGATCGGATGGAACGGTTGAGCCGGCCAGATTTGACCGCATCACCGAGAAAATTACCCGTCTAAGCGAAGGCCTGGACGGGAAATATATTGACCCCGACCTGGTCACCAAGAAGGCCGTTGAAGGGTTTTATGACGGTATTTCCACCAAAGAACTGGATAATTTAACGGCCGAAATTGCCGCCAGCATGGCTACCGTTCATCCGGATTATTCCCTGCTGGCCGGGAGAATACTGGTGGCCAGATTGCATCAGGAAACTCCGCAGAAATTTTCGGAGTGTATCGAGGAGCTTTATAACTATACCGATCAAGCTACAGGCAGCGATGCCGGTTTGATTGCCGATGATGTCTATGAAATTGTCCGGGATAATGCTGAGATACTGGACGGGGCCATTAATGAACAGGCTGATTTTGAATATGATTATTTCGGGTTTAGGACACTGGAAAAAAGTTATCTGCTCCGTAAAAACGGAAAAATTGTCGAGCGGCCGCAATATCTGCTGATGAGAGTGGCGGTGGGAATTCACAAGAAAAATATCGCCAAGGTGCTGGAGACCTATCAGCTGATGTCGGAGAAATATTATACCCACGCATCTCCGACACTTTTCAACGCCGGTACTCGCAAAGCCCAGATGTCCAGTTGTTTTCTGGTGGCAATGAAAGATGACAGTCTGGTGGCAATTTATGAAACACTCAAGGAGTGCGCGCTGATTTCCAAATCCGGAGCGGGACTGGGCATGCATATTCATAATATCCGCTCCAAGGGGACATACATCAAAGGGACCAACGGACGCAGCAACGGGATTATCCCGATGCTGCGAGTCTACAACGAAACGGCACGCTATGTGGATCAGGGAGGGGGAAAGAGAAAGGGGGCTTTTGCGGTTTATCTGGAGCCCTGGCACTCGGAGATTTTTGAATTTCTGGATTTACGAAAGAATCACGGCAAAGAGGAAATGCGCGCCCGCGATCTTTTTACGGCACTCTGGATTCCCGACCTCTTTATGAAGAGAGTCAAAGAGAACGGGCAGTGGTCGCTCTTTTCTCCCAATGAAGTGCCGGGACTGGTGGACAGCCATTCGGAGCAGTTCGAGCAGCTTTATGAGCAATATGAAGCGGCGGGCAAGGCCCGCCGCGTGGTTCCGGCCCAGGAGTTATGGTTTGCTATTCTGCAGGCTCAGATCGAAACCGGCACTCCTTTTATGATGTACAAAGACAGTGCCAATCGTAAAAGTAATCAGCGTAATCTGGGCACTATCAAGTCATCCAATCTTTGTACGGAAATTGTCGAATACAGTTCACCGGAGGAAACCGCGGTATGTAATCTGGCTTCGATCGCGTTGCCCCGTTTTCTGGTGAACGGTCAGTTTGACCATCAAAAGTTGTATGAAGTTACCTATAAAATCGTTGAATCGATGAACCGGGTGATTGATGAGAATTTTTATCCCACCGAATCCACCCGACGTTCCAATTTCCGTCACCGGCCGATCGGTCTGGGAATACAGGGACTGGCCGATCTGTTTATTCTGCTGCGGTATCCTTTTGAATCGGCGGCAGCCAAAAAGCTGAACGTGGAGATTTTTGAGACCATCTATTATGCGGCGATGAAATCCTCTGTTGATCTAGCCAAGAAGGAGGGTGCCTATGAAAGTTTCCCCGGATCGCCTCTGTCGGAAGGTGTTTTTCAGTTTGATATGTGGAACGTTACGCCGTCCGTCCGCTGGGATTTTGAAAGTCTGCGCGAGGAGGTCAAAAAATACGGTGCCCGCAATTCACTTTTGATGGCTCCCATGCCCACAGCTTCCACTTCGCAGATTTTGGGAAATAACGAATGTTTTGAACCTTATACTTCCAATATTTACAGCCGCCGCACTTTGTCGGGTGAATTTGTGGTGATCAACAAACATCTGATCAAGGATCTGATTGCCCTGAATCTGTGGAACGATCAAATGAAACAAAGAATTGTATTGGCCGACGGATCGGTGCAGGGGATCGGGGAAATACCGGTTGAACTGAAAGAGATTTATAAGACGGTCTGGGAAATGAAAATGAAAAATCTGATTGAGATGGCAGCCGAGCGCGGCGCTTTTATCTGCCAGAGCCAGTCGCTCAACCTGTTTATTGCCGAACCTAATTTTGCCAAACTGTCCTCGATGCATTTCTATGCCTGGGAGAAGGGGCTCAAAACCGGTATTTACTATCTGCGCACCAAAGCCGCGTCGGCCGCCCAGAAATTCACCATTCAGGAGCATGCCGGTCTGGCTAAACCGATGGCTGCTGCCGGCATAAAGGTGGAAAATTCAGAATTGATTCATGCCGGAACGGCAAAGGATGAAGCTCTGAGTCAGATTACCTGCAGCCTGGATAATCCGGAAAGCTGTATTGCCTGCGGGTCGTGAGTTCAGTGGATGCTATTGAAATGACGGTTGAACCGGTTTTTAAAACGGCAGTTTGCCCTGAAAGCCGTATTGGAAAATCAGGTAGCCGATCAGTCCGCACATGATTACCACAAAAAGGAACTTTCTAAGTCCATCGCCTTTTACCGCCGGATTGAAGGTGGGAGACAAATTCCTTTGTCGGTTGAGACGGCTATAGGTTTCAGGACTGGCCTGATGGATGTTGGCTTCAGTCTGGGGAGAATTGTTTAGACCGGCCGGACTGGAAGGCATTTCAATATTGGCGGAAGCGGGGGAGCTGTCAATTTTGGCCTCTGCGGAAGAATTGATGATTTTGGCCAGGTTGGGAGGAAGACGTGTGATACCCAGTTGATTGGCGGTTTTGGCCAATCCGGCCAGTCCACCGATCATGTTGAACAGACCGGGATTTTGCCGGAGTTTGGTGAAAGCTTCCTCCAGTTTTTGACTGACTTCCGGAGGTATTTCACTCTGATTGTTTACAGTCCGGCCGTTCAGGACGATGTTTAAATCTTCGAAAGCCTGTGGACTGTCGGGTGTCGGATTTTCCCGATTGGAGTTTTCAACCATGATTTTTCGGCTAATGTTGTTGGGTAAATTGTATCTCAGCCGGAGAGTTTAATAAATCCCAATTCAAATTCTTGATAAACGGCAGGGGCGGTTCGCGGATGTTTTTGGTGATGCCTATTTCCCGCTGACCTTTTTGATAATCCACTTATTGGATGCCCGCAGCCGTTTCATAATTTCACGGTTGACTCTTTTCCCCAACAGGCTCAGATAATGGTAGTCCGAGGCAAATCCCACCAGCTCCATGAAACCCAGGCCCTTTACTTTTCTGCCGTCAATTTCACCGGAAATTCCTGTGGGGCCTTCCCAGTAATTGATGGCGCCGAAAATCATTTCCTGATCGTGAATCAGAGATTTTACGCGGAAAACCATTTTCCGGTCGGGGATTTCCAGTTCCCAGGTCATTGGATATTCCGATTTGGTCTCCTTGCTGGTCCAGACTTCTTTTCCGGGCCGTAAAATCAGTTTGTTCAGATGTTCCTGCCGGCCGTCGGAATAAATAATGTCGACCAGATAATCGCGGTTTGTTCCGTCGTCGTATTCCACGCACATGATTTCGGTGTGATCTTCCAATTGCAGCGCAAACCAGCTCCATTTGTCTTTTCGGTAAGAGCAGTCCGCCCACTGATGATCCATCCAGGCCTGTCCTTCCACCTCAATCAACCGGTTTTCGATGGTGATTACTCCTTTGACCCGCAGATCGGTCAGGGAATAATAATAGCTTTCCCGTCCGCAGACGGAAATATAACCCTGTCCGCCTTCCATCAGAGGCTGTTTCCGTGATTCCAGATGCAGATCTAGCAGTTCGGTTTTGAGATGAAAATTGAAGGGGCCGGTTTCGGCTATTTCACAGTTGGCATAGCCACGGATGATCAGCGGGTCGATATAGTTGGCAAACAACAGGGGACGTTTGAAACTGTCGCGGGAGAGCATCGAGATATTCTGAATTTCCCGATAGGTTTTTTTCTTTTTCAGATCAGAGACGATCGAATGGGCAAAATATATAAAATTGGAGTCCTCCTTAACCGGAATTTTTCTGAGAAAGGGGATTTGGACTTTCTTGAGGTCGGCCTGGAACAGACAGTCCATGAATGAGTAATGATTGCCCTCTTTGTCCCACAGGTGACCGTTATAATACCACCATTCAATGATGGAACGATGCGACTGGTTGTCGCGCGGGAACTCGACCGGCAGGATTTTTTTAGTCATGACAATGTGAAATAATCGCGGCTATTCTGAGACAATACCTGTCAAAAGGCAAATGACGCGGCCGCAGACCGGGAGGTTTCAGGAGGGGATTCTGATCCGACCGGCAAAGTCCGGAGATTTTTCGTGAATGAAGTCCTGCCAGAGCGACCAGATCCGTCGTGCCTGCCGGCGGTCGGCGGGGGTGACCTGGTAACAGGCAAGTGCCTGGAGCAGGGAATAATGCTTTTCGTAAACGTGCAGAGTGCTGGCTATATGACTGTATTTGCCGAGGGGCGTTCCCAAGGTTTCCGCCATTCTCTGATGCAAATAGGCAAACCAGGGCAGATTGAAGGTTGTTCCGTAAATCAGATCGTTGGATCTCATCCAGACCACCGAGTCCAGCCGTCCCTGACGGAAGATAAATTGCTGGCCCATGGTACAGACAAAATCCTTGTTGCCGGGATATTTATGAAAGGGCTGATTAAAATTGATGACGGCTTGTCGGGAGTAGGGGTCCTTTTTCAGCTTTTCCAGGCACCAGTCGAATTGCGACAAGCCCTTGGTTTTTTGAAAAAAGGCATAATGTCCGTAATTGGAATTGACGGTCTGGTTATCGTTGCAGATCTGTTTCCAGAAGCCGGAGTAGGGCAGGATTGGGGCGACTTCCAAGGAACCGCTCAAATACCATTTCAGTTCGGCTTCCAGGTATTGATATTTTTTAAGGTCGGGATGGCGTGGAGGAAGAGTGATCAGACTTTTGGCCGGGTCGGTCAGGGTTAGGCAGATTTCATCGGGGGTTTCCAGAGTTTCTAGATCCCGGGTGACGCGTTTAAGACCTTGTTTAAGCAGCAGCCGGCTGGCTTTGATGAACAAATCATTGGCATTGTCGGCAACAATGGTTAACATAGTCGGTAGTGACGTAATTCAATTATATATTTTCATGGAGATTCCACAAGATATAGCGGATTTATACCGGCATTGGAATAAACATGTTCTGGCGGGGGCTGCGAAAGAAAAGGCAACGTTTGAACTGGACCGGGAACTTTTTTTAAAGATTGGACGATTTGCCGGGGAAAGGATGATGATTTGGGAAAAACGACAGCTGGGGGTGGAGAGACCGTGGACGAACGATCCGGTTCTGGAGAAATTCAAGTTTTGTAATATTTACAGGGAACTGGACCGGCAAACGATTGAATATCACCGGATGTTGGCCGGGATGCGGGAAGATTTTGATCTGTGGCTGCTTAATATGTTTTTCTGCCGGATGATTTGCCGGCCGGAAACCGTGCGGAAAGTCGGGCTGATCAGTTATGACGAAAAAAACAACCGGTCCGTCTATGAAAAACTGATGGTTCTGGATAAACCCCGTTTTGGAAATGCTTATGTTTTTCCCGTTTCGACAATTCTCAGGGGGGATTATCCGACCAGGGAAAAGTTCCTTTGTTTTTATCTGCCGACGGTAATGAAAAGAGTTGCCGCGATTGTCAAAACCTTCAGGGACGTCAGTGTGTGCGAAGGGCTGGAAAGGATTCTGCCGGTTTTCGCGGTGCGACTCCATTTTTTGTGGACGGAAGTGCTGATCGATACTGCCTATCAATATCCGGAACTGATTGATCTTTTTGCGAGGTTTCCGATAGGCCCCGGTTCGAAACCGACCATGCGCAGGCTGAACAGCCGGATTGAAGGGGAGGAATTATGCCAATTGTTGCCCGGGGAAACAATTCCGGACTTTCCTTATTTGCAATTCCACGGTGAGCCGGTGCGGCTGTCCGCCGAGAATTGGGAGGGGGTCGGCTGTGAATTCAGAAAGTACTCCAATCTGGCCGAAGGGAAAGGTAGAAAACGTTTTTATAAAAAGTCCTGATCTTGTTTCTTGACCGATCCGGAATAATGGTTAAGATGCTTATGCGTTAAGTAACTTAATTGATTTTATTTTGACCGTCAGAAAAGAAAACATCGAGACAATTATGCAGTCTTTATGGACAATCAAGCATAATTTGGCTTATCAAGCCGCGAAAAAGCAGTCGGGCAGGGACTCCAAGGTTTCCTCTGCCGGTTCCATCACGCATTCCCAGTGGGCGGTGCTGGCGGCGGTGAAAGCCGGGTCAAAACTGAGTATCAAGGAACTGGCCGGGACGCTCGGGGTCAGCGCCAGCGCCGCCACACAAATGGTGGAAGGGCTGGTGCAAAGCGGTTATCTGACCAGAAAAGCCGATACGAAGGACCGCCGTTTTTTGAAACTGGGGCTGACTGCCGGTTGCGGCAGGGAAATGAACAGAATGAAGAAAGCTATGCTTGGTCGTTTTGAATCCATGTTTAAAATACTTAATGACAGGGAACTGGCCGGTTACGCCAAATTGAACCGGAAAGTTTCCGAACATATTTTGAATAAGAAAAATAAATCATGATTAAAGTAGAAAAACTGACCAAGAAATTCGGTGATTTTATTGCGGTTAACGAGATCTCTTTCGAGGTCGGCAACGGTGAAATATTTGCTTTTCTGGGACCAAACGGAGCGGGTAAATCGACCACGATTAAAATGCTTACCACGCTGCTCCGGCCCACATCGGGGAAAATCTGTCTGAACAACCATAACCCGGTGGACCATCCGGAACAGGTACGCCGTTCTTTCGGCATAGTTTTCCAGGATCCCAGCCTGGATGACGAGTTGACTGCCTACGAAAATATGGAGTTTCACGGCGTGCTTTACGACATTGCAAAAAAAACGCGCAGGGAGCGGATAGAGATGCTTTTGAAGTTTGTCGATCTGTGGGATCGCAAGGACAGTCTGGTTAAAGAGTTTTCCGGGGGCATGAAGCGGCGGCTGGAGGTGGCTCGTGGCTTGTTGCATCATCCAAAAATTATTTTTCTGGACGAACCGACGCTGGGGTTGGATCCGCAGACCAGAAATCATATGTGGGCCTATCTGAAGGAGTTGAATAAGAAGGAGGGAACCACTGTTTTTTTTACCACTCATTACATGGAGGAGGCCGATAAAATCGCCCAGAGAATAGCAGTAATCGATCACGGAAAAATTGTGGCGATCGGCAAGTCCGAGGATCTGAAAAAACAGACCGGCACGGATTCACTGGAAGCGGCCTTTCTGGTTTTGACCGGCGATTCGATCAGGGAAGAAGCAGCCGGGCCGACGGACCGGATGAGATCAATGCTGCGGCGAGGCTGGAAAAGATAATTATAATAAACATGAATAAAATCTATATTCTTTGGTTAAGACAGATTAAAAGATATCTCCGTTCCAGATCCCGCATGATCGGGTCGCTGGCGCAGCCGCTGCTGTACCTGTTGTCGATGGGATACGGGTTTGGGCCGGTTTTTCAGCAGGCGGGGCAGGGGAATTATTTTAATTTTCTGGCGCCGGGGATAATCGGGATGAGCATTATTTTTACGGCGATTTTTTCCGGTATGGAGGTTATATGGGACCGGCAATTCGGTTTTTTAAAGGAAACTTTGGTGGCGCCGATGTCCAGATTTCATATCATGCTGGGCCGGACTCTGGGGGGCGCGACAGTGGCGACCCTGCAGGGAGTGGTGGTGATGCTGGTGGCGATGATTTTCGGTTTCAGGCCGGAGAACTGGTGGGCTGTCGCGCCCGCCATGCTGGTGATGTTTGTGATTGCCCTGCTTTTTACGGCACTGGGTACGATGATTGCCTCGCTGCTTGACGATATGCAGGGTTTTCAGCTGATTATCAATTTTCTGATTATGCCTCTCTTTTTCATGTCCGGAGCACTGTTCCCTTTACAGGGTTTGCCTCCCGTTCTGGCGGTGGTGGCCAGACTGGATCCTCTTTCCTATGGAATTGACGCGTTACGTGACCTGCTGGTCAACACCGGTCATTACGGGTTGAGCCTGGATGTGTTGGTATTGTCGCTGGTTACTTTGTTTTTCCTTTATATGGGAGCATTTTTCTTCAAAAGAATACAAATCTGACGTCCCGAAAACGGGAAACTGGTAATTTTTTCAAGGTTGGTGGATATTATAAGGCGGTAGAAAATAAATATCACACCATGCATAAAATATTTTCAGGTTTATTCCTTTCGGTTTACGTTCTGACTTTGACCGGTTGTGCTCTATTTCCCCCTGATAGCGGGCAGAACCAGAATCAGCAAAATCAGAATCAGCAGACACAAACGGCTCAGAAAGTTGACGACTGGGAATACAATCCGCGGTCAACGGAGAATGATTACGCGCAGGCTACCGGCGGAATGATGAAGACAATGATGCCTATGGCGATGGAGGCGGCTCCTTCTGGGGCGGGCAACCTTGGTTTTGCGGTGGGCGGTGCCAAAGACGTCAATAATTTCCGCGAAAATATCAAGAACGGCTTTTTGCCGATTCCGACCGATATTACCTATGAGGGACTGTTTTATAATTATTTTTTTGATACCGGCAAAAAGGAGGAATGCACGAAACTTTTTTGTCCGTCTTACAGTACCGCTGTTTCCAAAGATCCGCTTTCCGAAAAATCTGAATACTATTTGTCGGTCGGTTTGAATTCGGGAATCAAAGAATCGGATTTCCAGCGCAAGAAACTTAATCTGGTGGTGGTGATGGATATCTCCGGCTCGATGGGATCTCCTTTCAACGAGTATTATTACGACCGTTTCGGCAATAAGGTGGGACTGTCTGTCGGCGGAGACAGGGAAGGGCAAGAAGAAGGCCAGACTAAAATGCAAATTGCTTCCAAATCGGTTGTGGCACTGCTGGATCATTTAAAAGACGATGACCGGTTCGGGCTGGTGTTGTTTGACGACGATGCCTATCTGGCCAAACCACTGAATAAAGTGGGCCAGACCGATATGCAGAAAACCAAGGATCATATCATGGAACTTTTTGAGAGGGGCGGTACCTATATGGAAGCCGGAATGACAAAAGCGTCGTCCATGCTGCGGGAACTTTCGGAAGCTGATCCCGACCAGTATGAAAACCGCATTGTTTTTATTACCGATGCCATGCCCAACATTGGGGATACCAGCGAGGAAGGTTTGGGAGGAATACTGGATCGTAATTCTCAGAACAATATCTATACGACTTTGATCGGAGTAGGCGTGGATTTTAACACCGAGCTGGTGGAGAGTCTGACCAAAATCCGAGGGGCCAATTATTTTTCGGTACATTCAGCCAAGGAATTCAAGAAAGTGCTGGATGAGGATTTTGATTATATGGTTACTCCGCTGGTATTTGATCTGAAGCTGCAGCTGGATGCACAGGGTTATGAGATTGAGAAAGTGTATGGTTCGCCGGAAGCGGACGAGTCAACCGGAGAAATTATGAAGGTGAATACTCTTTTTCCGTCCAAAACCGAAGGCGGTGAAACCAAGGGGGGAATAATTCTGCTGAAATTGAATAAAACCGGGAGTGAGGAGAGCAGCGGTAAACTGGTATTAAAGGTAAGTTATGAAGACAGAAACGGTAAAAAAGACAGTGATGAAAAAGTGATCAATTTTGCCGATAAATCCGTTGATTATTATGACAATACCGGTATTCGCAAGGCGATTTTGCTGACCCGTTATGTCAATCTGATGAAGGACTGGCTGATTGATGAAATACGCTGGAAAGATCATCCGGTGGAAGTGCCCTGTCCTCCTATTATTGTCTATGAAACCGGTATCCGGTGTCCCGAGTACCGTTGTATGCCACCCATGCCTCCCCGCTGTGAGATCCGTCTGGGTGAATGGGAACGCCAGTCGGTTAATCTGAACGTGGACAGACAATATCGCAAGATCATGGGTGATTTTGGTGAATATTTCGCTAAAGAAATGAAAGCAATCGGGGACGACACCATGAATCAGGAGCTGGAAATTCTGAACAAATTATCGGATTGAAATTTGACAAAAATCCTGATAGTATTCTTCCTTAACAATCAACAATTATGAATAGGAAAAGTTGCTTGGTCGGGGAAGAGAATCGCAAATTTGAAGTTGTCGCTGACTTCAACAAAGCAGTTGAAACGGAAGCGGAAATTCCCGTCCCGTCTAGTCCGGTGACCAAATTTTGTTCCGCAGTAGCGCTGGTCAGTGCAGCTCTGTTGGCCGGTTGCGCCGCCGGAAATGAGGCACAAAAAGTCCAGGAACTGGAAAGCAAGCTGACCAGCGCGGAACATGATTTGAGCGCCTGTATTGACAAGAAAGTTGAAGATAACGGTCAGGCGGTGATGGTCACCTTTGGTACTTTCGGTGTCAAGGTTCTCAAACCCGGAAAAGAAAATGTTTTTCACGTGAATCCGGTTTTTAGCGGCATGGTAACAGAAACCATGATGTTTTGGCCTCCGGTTCTTGATGAGAAGGAAATACGTCTGGATGGAGCAACAGCCTTTATGACCAAGGTGAAACTGGGTGATTTCTGGGGAATTGCTTATCGTTCACAGGTTGAACAACCAAAGGAAACCCTGGTTATTGACGTTGGATCTGAACGATACGTGGTGTTTGTAGTCAGAAAATAATTGGGTGTATGATGTTCGTGTTTGAGGAGATTAATTGTTTTGATTATGAAAAATATAAAATATATGCTGGTTGGCGCTTGTTTAGTATTGTTATTTTCGGGTTGTGCGGCGACGGCGGATTTGAAAACCAATGTGTTGACAGCAGGTGCAGTAGATCCTTTGAAGACGCCTGCTCAGGTCGGTTCACTTTTGCAGGACAACACGGTAAGCGGGACGCTAAAGGTGTTGGACGTAAGGACCCCGGAAGAATTTCAGGCCGGCTGTCTGCCTGGGGCTAGAAATATCGACATTAAATCCGATTCTTTTGATAAGAAAATTTCTGAACTGAATAAAGATGCGGAATATCTGCTGTATTGCCGCAGCGGGAAGAGAAGTGCAGATGCCGCTGTCAGAATGAGGCAAGCGGGGTTTAAGAATATTTCTGAGTTGAAAGGCGGAATATTGGCCTGGCAGGAGGCGGGAATTTCGTTGAGTCAGGATTGTCAATAATTGTGGGGTTTGCGAAATCCGGTTTTGTCCAGGGTAATTTCTTAACATTCCTGAAAAATTTGGTAAATTTGATCAGATATAAATTTACCTTTTACCCATGACTATAAACACATTGGGAAACGGAGGTGGGCTTTTTTCGCATGAAGGAATGACCGGACAACCGGCCGAAGTCCCGGGCAAGCTGACGGAGGACGTAATGATGGAAAGGCGGGTGACGGCGGAAGCTGCAGATGGATTTTTGGATGAAGCGAACCAGGCGGAACTGGAAAGAAAGATCAATAAAGGCTGTGACAGAGAGTCGATTTTGCAGCAGGGACTTTGTGAGCCGTTGATACTGAATGAGCAGCTGAGGCAGGCTTTTGAGACAATACGGCGAGGCTATCCGGACCGGCCGGAGGAACGTTGTTCGGGGCCGGAATTCAGAGAGAATTCCAATTTAATTACTGAGGCGATAGTTGCGCAAACCATGGAGGGACTAAATCCAGAAACAACCGTGGTGGTTGTGCCCTGGCGGGCCGGTCTGGCTTTTGGTCGGGCTTTTTTGAATAACGGGGTAAGGCGTTTTTATCATGTCAGTACCAAGCGCAACGAAAAAACTGGTGAACCAATGGTGGACTATGAAAACAGTGAAATAGTTAATGACGGAGATACGGTGGTGGTGGCAGATCCAATGCTGGCCACTGGAGGAACGGCGGTGGATGCTTTCCGGAGAATACTGAACAGGGGAATGAAACCCGGAAGGTTGATTGTGAATTCGGTTCTGTCCGCCCCCGTGGGTGTGAAGGAGGTCAATCAATTTCCCGGTGTCCGGGTGATTACCGGTGCGCTGGATGAAAAACTGGATCACCGCATGTATATAATCAAGGGATTGGGTGATTATGGAGATTTATATTGCAATGGTCTGACTGTGGAAGAGGTGAACGCTCTCGCTGATGATATGCAGATTGACGATTTTTCCCGCCGGCTTTTATTGGCAAGAATTTTTCCAAACTGATGAGATATTTTGTCGGTTACAATCTGGAGGGGGATGATGCCCGGATGGTGGACGAATTAAGAATCGAGATTGCCGAAAAATTTTCGGTACAGGGAGCGCTGCGTCTGCCGCCGCACCTGACAATCTTTCCGCCGTTTGAGTTGGAGGAAAGTAAAAAGGCTTTGTTAGTACCGGTTTTGGAACAGTTTGCGAAAAAAAGGGAGGCCTTTAGTTTGGCCGTTACGGACTTTAATCATTTTGACGAGACCGTCTGGTTTATCGATGTCGAACAAAGCGCGGTCTTGTTTGATCTGAAAACGCAATTAGCGGGGATTTTACTGGAAAATTTTGCGGTCGTGGAAGATTTGCGGGGGAGAAAGGGCCCGCATTTCCATATTACTCTGGCTTATAAGGACGTAACCCCGGAGAAGTTCGGGATAATCGGGGAGTTTCTGAAAGGGAAGAAGGTACCGGTGAAAACACTTCGTGTCGGGGCAATCACTTTGTTTGCCCATCGGGATGAAAAGTGGCTGCCGGCAGGACGCTTTGGTTTTGAATCTGAGTAATAATATTCATCTTATGAAAACAGTAACAATTTATTCCACGGCGGTTTGTCCTTATTGCCAGCGGGCCAAGCAGCTGCTGACAGACCTGAAGGTGCCTTTTTCCAATGTGGATTTGTCTCAGGACACCGGACTTTGGGAAAAAACGGCTCAAAAATATAATTGGCAGACCGTACCGATGATCGTGATTGGAGAAGAGTTTATCGGCGGGTTTGATGATCTGAACAAACTCCATCAGGCCGGGGAATTGATGAAGAAGCTGCAGGCAGATTGAACGTTTCCGGCCAGTTTTTTTCCACGGATGCCCTGACTTGTTCCACCAGAGGAAAAACGCTGTGGTCTGATGCTACTGCGAAAACGTCGATTCTTTGGAACAGTTCGGCCAGACTTCTTTTCAGGTCGATGAATTTTGGTTCCAGTTCCCGGGTAATCGGATTGCGGACAATCACGAATTCGTAATATCCGGGCAGATAAATGATCCCTTCTTTTTCAGGTTGGTGGGGGATTGTTTGTACGGTTCGGTAAATCATTTCGCGCAGATCCCGATCTTCGAATGAATAGGAGAAATGCCCGGTGAAAATGTCTCTGGCTGCCCTGAATTGGGGAGTCTCCGAACCGTTGGCAATCGGCCCCTGATAGCCTTTTCTGAATTCTATGATCATGTAGTTGTCCGCCGAGACCACAATATTGCCGCCATAAAGATTGTCGAAATATTGCAGGAACAGGATATCGAACTGGTCGGGGTTGCTACCTGCGTGTTCAGCAATAAAGGGGACTACATCGGCAACGGCCATCACCCGTCTCTGGCGGGGGAGTTTTTTATTGTGCGGGTTCAGACTTACGTAGAGGTCCGACGATTCCAGGCTTTTAATATAAGATTCCGGGGTTTTCAGAAAATCGGTCAGGGGCAGGGAAAGTCTTTTGTATCTGGGCAAATCGAAACGGTCAAGATCTCCGATGCCGAACATCCTGTCTTCATCGTAAATATCGCCCAGTCCCGGATGAATGTCATTAAGGGCCTGCCCCCAGGCATTGAGATTGTTTTCACCGGGATTGATTGTTTCCTGTGGCATTCAGGTTAAAATATGACATATAAGTTATATACCACAAATTGTTTTTGTCAAAACTCTGGTTTTAAAATTTCTGGTTTGGGCGGGTAATAAAAAACACCGCCGGGAGGCGGTGTTTTTGTTTATTTCCTTTGGTAAAAGGAATTATGCAGCTTTCTGATCCTCGGTTTTCTCGGTAGTGGTTTCTGTGGCGGCTGGTTCGGCGGTCTTGGTTTCTTCTTCGGTCTTTGTTACGGCTTCAACGGGAGTAGTATCTTCCATGTTTCTTGTGTTTAGGGAATAGTGTCAGCACCTTACGGGCTATCAACCGGAATAGATACAGACTTTTGGAAAAGCAGCTGGACACAGGAAAAGCCGCGATTATTTCTTGTGGCAGGTTTTACAGGTATTAATGTGCAGAAGCGTATAGAGTCCGCAAAATCCGGTCAGTGCCGTGAAAAGTGATATTACTGCGACAACATAGAAGACTATTTGGAGTGTGCCGTTAAGCAAAAAATATCCTACCGCCGCCAAGGCCACTGCTACAATTAATCTGATTATCCGATCGGTATCTCCTTCGTTTTTTGAAAATTTCATAATGATGGTTAATGAGGGGTAATTGCTTTTCGCGGCTTTATACTACTACCGACAGCCGGTTTACGGCAATGAAATCCTCCGGCTCG
Source organism: Candidatus Altimarinota bacterium (assembly GCA_963677745.1). Classification (GTDB taxonomy): domain Bacteria; phylum Patescibacteriota; class Gracilibacteria; order UBA1369; family UBA1369; genus UBA1369. Next base: position 564,403 of record OY782391.1, on the reverse strand, counting down.
ACGATCTTTTCGGATTGTCTTTTAGCGGTATATAATATGCACCATGAATACATCTTATATTTATTGTTATGGCTGACAAAATGCTTTTCCCGGATCAGAAAATAATTGTGACAGACCGTTTTGATATCCATCAGGACTGGAGTGTGCCCATTCCGGGCTTTTTTATAGTTGCGCCGCTGCGCGCGATCAGATCCATTTCTGAATTTACCGATGAAGAGTCCGTGGAATTTATGAATCTGGTCCGTAAAGTCCGTCGGGGGATGACTGATGTCCTCGGCATAAAAGACGTCTATTTGTTTCAAAATGAAGACACGACTTCCGGATCGTTCCATCTGTGGATGGTTCCCCGGCATGACTGGATGGAAAAATTTGGCAGGAAAATTGAGTCAGTCAGGCCCATTATCAATTTCGCCAAGGAAAACATGTTGGGAGAGGAAGTGGCTGCGGAAGTCAGGGGTTGCGTTGAAAAAATGCGAGAATTTATGAAGAGATAAATATGTATAAAGCAATTATTTTTGATTTCGGGGGGGTTTTTTCAACTGATGTCGATATTCGGGAATTCTGGCAAAATAACAGCGGGAAGCTTGGTGTGAATCCGGAAGAAGCGGACAGTTTGTCAAAATCTTTGTGGGATGAAGCACGTCTCGGCAAAATTGATTCGATGCTTTTTTGGGAGAGACTGGGAAAGTTGGCCGGGATGAGTGCAGCTGATTTTAAAGATTATGTTTTGGAAAAAGCAGAGTTTCGGGATGAAATGTATCAGTATGTCCGCGAAAAGCTTTTGGGAAAATATAAACTGGCTATCTTGTCCAATCAGATTGAGTCGTGGTTGGAGCCGATTCTGAAGGAGAAAAGGTTTGATGAGATGTTTGATGTTATTGTGACTTCATATAATACCGGTCTGGCCAAACCGGATCCCGAGATATACCGGAAAGTAGTTGAATTTCTTGGAGTGGAAGCTGAAGAATGCATCTATGTCGAAGATAGACCGAAAAATTTGGAGCCGGCAAAAGCGCTTGGAATGGCGGTGGTTGAATATAAAAACTATGGTCAGTTTATCAAAGAGCTGGATCAGCTTTTGAAGGAGTAGGTTTTCTACAGTTCATTTAAATGCCCGAAATAAGCCGGGAATATTCCTCCGGGATTCCTATTGGGAAGTGCGGCATCTTTGATGGTCTGTCTGTGCATTTTCCTGAGAATGAATTTGAGAGTGGGGCTGGTGATTTTTTCACAGCCGTATTGGTAAAATTCCTCGGCTACCGGCAGGTAATCCGGATTTACCATCGCGTAATATTCAGCGGTAACCACGGCATCCATTTTGTCCAGAAAGAAAGGTAATCCTTTGTCCATTTCATATTCCAGCCAGAGTTGGATGATTTTTGAACGGCTGGGAAAGTCCGGGGGAAGCAGTTGTTCCAGAGTGGCTCTTTCCAGCCGGTGTTTTTCTTGTTCGTTGATTTCTCCAGGTGTCCAGTCTATACCAAGTACTTCCGGCAGTTCATGAACGAGTAACTGTGTTCTGAGACGGATATTGCTGATACCCCATTTTTCGGAATCCAGGGCGGCAGCTGCCAAAACCACTTTGGCCACATGTTGCCGGGCGTCTTCCACCATGCCTTCTTCGTGTACGCAGCGTTTGAGCCAGCCGCGGCGCGGTTTGTCCAGCCGGTCCAAAAGAGGCAATAGTTCCTGCGGCAGGCCTGTTTCCTGGACTTGCGCGGCAAGGATTTCGGCTGAGTTGGCGTAAATTTTCATGGTTTTACTGAAAGAGAGGGGATGTATCTGTACCGGAGAGAATCAGACTGGTAATGATTGATCATGTACCGGGGAATGACTTTTGCTGCAATCATGCGGCGTGTTTTGGAACTGATAGTCTGAAAATCGGTTGATTTGGAGAGGTGCGTGGCAATATCCAAAAGTGTTTGAGGAAAGGTGTCAGGATTGTTGAAGCCAAATAATTCTCCTTTTTCCACCATTGCGAACATTTGTCTGATGTCTTCGTTGGTCCTGATAATCAGTGCATCGATCGGATTATGCGTTAAAGCCAGAGCAGTGGTTTTGTGGCTGCCGTCGAGCATAATGTATTCAACATCGGGATGTTTATTTAAATATGCCGTAAGCGCCTGGTTGTGTTGTTGCGAATGCTCGTGACTATCCGGCAGCAGGGGGAGTCCGGATGAAACGTGGATGACGGGAGTTGGTGGAACAAGCTCCGGAGCGTGTTTAGCCATTCTGAAGTACATTTTTAAAATGTGTTCGTTGTAGACGGGAAAATCGTGGGTGCTAAGCACCTGATCGGGTTGTAGTTGCAGGTTTTCCATGTTGTTAACCTAACATATTTCTTGCTACGTGTCAACACGGTTCCATTTGGCCAGAGGTACGAGAAGATGGTCTGACAATGATAAGACTGGTTTTTATAATGTTAAACAGAGGCATATTGACTGGTGCTGTAATTATGGTATAATAATAAGAATGTTTTAACATATAATTTTAAAAAACAAAAAGATGGATATACTAAATTTTAGATTGGCCCGTAATAAAGCCGTACGGGTGCTTTCCGTACTTACCGGGCTGATTTTGATGATTGCCGGGACGGGGCTAACACACGCTTTCCCGATGCCACCCGGTGCTCCCGAGGACGCTTATATTTCCATTAATGCCGGCAGCGGCAGCGATGGGATTTTCATTATCGGTGATAGCGTGGTGGCGACCTGGGATAATTCTGCACCAGATGGCAACAATATCTCCGGAGTGACCAGTGTGACCGTTAATTATTCCGCTTTTGGAGGTGGCCTCGTTGCCGCTGAAGATACGGGCGGCGGGATCTGGCAGGCTACCTATCCTTTGTCCGGGGCCATAGAAGCAACTAATTTAAACGTTGCGGTGACTGCTTGTACCGAGACGGGTTGTAATCCAGGAATGGATAGTTCCAATGCCCAGGTTGATACCGTTGCGCCTACTTTTATATCGGCTACTTTGATTCCTGATACTCATGAGGTTGATCTGACCTGGTCGGAAGCCGTCAATACTACTCCCGCCGATTATTCCAGTTTTACGGGCGGTCTGGCAGGACACACTATTGAAGACTGGGGAAATAATCTTTCAACCAATCCTCAATTATATTTTGACGGGGACAATCTGGTTTATGGCGGAACCATGCAAATTGGTTCCAGTTTGACCGATCTGGCCGGTAATCCGGCTTTTCCCGAATCAAACTCGGTGTTTGTATCCGATGGTACTGCTCCGGGTATTACGCATGTTTATGCAGAAAAACAAGACGGAAACAATCCTGCCGCTCTGGGTTGGGATGAGCCCAAATATCCCAATATCTGGTATTATTACAGTGCCGATCAAAGCATCAGGTTTGTGCTGGAAGCCGATGAACCACTGTATGCAGCCAGAGCCTGTATTAAATCCCTGACTTCCGGTACACAGATGAACATGTGTTCGCCGGAAGAATTCATGGGGGAAGCAGGTTCCAATTATGTCAATTACACCAATGATTTAGGTAGCAATAAATATGAATTTGTTATTCCGATCGGCGAGATGTTCCCGGAAGGACAAGGCGCATATGTGATGAATCTCTATCTCGTGGATGCCGGCGGTGAATTTGCCGTCAGCGGGGCTGATTATCAGACTTTCAATGCGGTATTTGGAATTAATCCCCGTAATCTGGATGAGCGATTGAATAATGAAAATACCACCGACTGGTCAACCATTGCTGACTTTACCGATGCTGCTCCGCTGGTTTTTTCCGCTCAGGTGGAAGCAACCGAGGCCGGCAGAATTACTCTCTATGGATCGGTGATAGAGCCGGATGTTTATGCTCCGATGAATCTGACGGATATGGATACAATTAACGGTCTGATCAATCTTGGTGCGAATATGACAGTCAGCGGTGATGTGATCCGTCTTAACAGCGATGCTCTTTCAACTCTTGACGGGGGAGCAGAGGTTTTGATGCATGTAAATACTGGTACTCAGCCCGGTCTGGTTGTCAAAGACAATAATGGTGATGTGCTTGGTTACGTTAGCGCCAATGCCGGTGAAGGAGACAGTTTTCTGGTTGGAGGCGATAGTTTGAACAATTTCAATTGGACCCCAGGCGATGGGGACGGAGTTCTGACTTTCAACACGACCGGTTTCAGCGAGTTTGATGTGGATAATATCCCGCCTACACTTTTATGGGCCAGAATTATAGGTCCCAATACCATTAAACTGGCTTTTTCCGAACCGGTAACTACCAGTACCGAAGATTATTCGGATTTATGGGTAAACGATGAAATGGATCCACGAAATGTTATAGGTTATAGCGGCGGCGAGACGGATTTGATTACCCTGACTTTTGACGGTGAAGGGGTTTCTGCCGGAAGCACGGCGACCATAGACATTAATGCTCCGGTACCTGCTTCAGTGGAAGATTTGTCGGGCAATGACCTGGCAACCCTGGATAATCAGCCTGTTTTGGATGGTCAGAATCCTCCGGATGAGGTTTATGTAGATCTGGATTGGACCGGCGCCAATGATGCCGGTGGGCATGAATGGGGTTATGATGCTTTCAGTGATATTGCTTCAGGCGTCGGCAGAGTGGCTGAAAATGGAACTGTTTATGTGGCAGGTGGTGAATATAATCTTGAATCTCCAATTAGTATCAGAAGTCCCATGACTTTACAGGGTGATGTCTCAAAACTGCCCGGTCAAACCGCGGGTCCCGGTCCCAATGCCCCGCAGCTTTATGGGGCTTGTGATAAAGTGGTGGCCATTAATTCAGACGATGTTACTTTTAAAGGATTTTTGGTGGACGGCGACTGCAGCTATCCCAATGTTCGTATTGGTCCTGAGGTTAGTGGAGTTACTATTTCCGACAATGAATTAACCGGCAATTATACCGGTGTCGGCCTGTCTCCCTATGCCTATGAAAATACCATCAGCAATAACATTATCTACGACAACTATACCGGTATTACTTTTGGTGGGGCCATGGACAATACGGTAACCGGTAATGAGATTTACGATAACAATAACGGTGTTCTGTTCAAGTATGGCGGTAGTGAATTCGACCCCGAAGGGATAGGATATGGAGTTATCGATGGAAATCTGATCCAAAACAATCATATCTATGAAAATGGATATGGAATTGATTTCAGCGAGGAGGTTTATGCCGGAGAGGTTCCAGCCAGCATTGACTCCAACACCATCGATTCCAATTACTGCGACGGAATATATATCAGTTATGGAGTGTCCGGCGTGGATATTACCGGCAATGACATTACCAATAATGGAGGGGATTGTTTTGACACAGGTATCTATACCAATTCAGCCGATGGGATTACGGTTCATAACAACACCATTTCTTCCAATGAAGAGGGGGTGTATTATTCCAGCGGTGAGCGCCGGATGATTGACGAAGAACCGGATACTTTTGACGCGACCAGAAACTATTGGGGTGCCGCGAATGGTCCTTATAATGAGGAATTAAATCCGAATGGAGACGGTGATTCCATTAGCAGCAATGTTGATTATTGGCCATACTATGTTGATGACAAGCGCACGACCTTTGCCGTGAATACCGAAGAAAATGAAATACCTCTGGAAACTTTGGACCCGGTGATATTGGAGGTACCTGAAGATGTAAACGGTGCCGGGTTGGATGTTAGTTCTTTATTGACCGGCACATCCGGATTAATTCCTCAAATTGAAATTAATTCTTCCACTTCAGCGGGTGATGTTGACGTCAACATCCCTGCGGGTACGACTGTTACAGGTGAAGCAGGGTGGACGGGTATTATTCATGCGCCGACTGTTAAACCCAATAGTTCGGTTACGGTTGATGGTACGGTTTCTTCAGTTATTGAGCTGGGTTTTGATGATATTAAATTGTCTTTTGATAAAGGTGTCAGGATCAGACTGGCCGGACAAGCCGGCAGGTCCGTTGGATACACCAGAGGCGGAGTCTTTACGGAGATTACTTCTGTCTGTTCTGCTGACAGCCAGGTGGCTGGTGACGCACTTGCCGCAGATGGTGACTGTAAAATTACTGTGGGTGGAGATATGATAATCTGGACAAAACATTTTACGTCTTTTGTTGCCTTTAGTCCTGCCGGCAGCGCAGCTGTGGGTGGTGGTGGAGGTGGATCGGCTGCTTTTGGCCGTCCGGCATGTTCAGGAGAAGCCTGTTTACAGGTGGGAGGCAGGATGCAAAGTACGGAAGTAGAGAAGGTGGTGGTTTCAGAGGAAAAGGAAATGCCTTTCAAGGATGTAAAAGGGCATTGGTCCGAACAATATGTCAGTGAACTTTATAAATTGGGAGCTGCCCAAGGTTGGACTAAAACTCTGTTTGCACCTGATAGAAATATGACCCGTGGTGATTTGGTGGTAATGGTGGTGAAGGCGTTTAAATTGCCATTATCGAAATCTGCTTTGACTGATGCACCTTTCAGTGACGTGCCTAAGTCTTCCTCTGTGGCTAAATATATTCAGGCTGCTAAGGATGCCGGAATTGTTACCGGATATACTGACGGTTCTTTCAAGCCATCTCAGAGCGTGTCACGTGCCGAGGCCTTGAAAATTGTTTTGACGGCTTCCAAGATGGAGGTGTCTACTTCTGCGACATCTTTAGAGAAATTCAAGGATGTTGTATCCGATGCCTGGTATGCCCGATATGTCGGATTTGCCAAGACAAAAGGTGTGGTTGCGGGGTATTCCGATGGCAGATTTGGTCCCGCCGATCCAATAACCCGTGCACAATGCGCGAAGGTGGTGGATTTGACGCTGAGGCTTATGGAAAAATAGAACCGAAGACTGTTGAAAAAAGGGTCTGCTTCGGCGGACCTTTTTAATAATCTGGTGAGATTAGCCGATAAATCGTATAGGCAGCTCCATCTGGGGTGATGTTCGAAATGAAGTCAGGAATTATCCTCGATTTCCCAGTCAATGATATATAGCTTTGGTAATTGGCCGTTTTGGCTCAGGGGGCGGTCGTTTTCAAAGTCCCATTCCACCAAAATGTTACGCCAGTTCAGGTCTTTATGCTCTATCCCTTTTGCTAAACATAGCTGACGGAGTTTTTCAATTTCGATATCGGGATCGAAGCCAAGTTCTGTCTGGTAAATAAGGACTTTTGCCTCTGCAATGAAGTCTTTTACCTGCTGATTCAGCCTGAGAATATGAGTACATAAAAGGTGGGTGTATTGAAAATCTGATCTGGTTGGTTTTGCCCCTCGTCGTATGGCTGCTAAAACAGCTTTGCTTTCCCGTTCTGAAGCTGCTAAAGCGGTATCGATATCCTGGAATCCAAGCAGCGGGGGGATTTGGGAATAATATTTATTGAACTTCCGGTATTTTTTCCTGAGGGCTGTTTTAAGTGCTTCTTGATTTGTTCCATTGCTGTGGCGTATTGCTGAAAGTTGACTGGCCAGCGTAAAAGCGGAGAACAGGTGACGGTTTTGTCGCCAAATTTTGTATAATTGGGGATATCTGCTGAAGACTATTCCCAGATTCCCGTGTTTTTTCAGATCTTTGACGTTGTCATAGGTAGTGAGGTTTATTATTTTGCCAGTTAATTTACATATTCTACTCTGATTTATTTCGTGCAGGTCCAGTCCGGCAATATATTCCATCAGAATGTAGGTAGAGGAATCCGGCAAAACCATTTGTCCCAGAATCCGGGGGGTGGGAATACCTGCTGCGTATGCCCTTTGTGCTCTGGCTATTTCCTGGGCGGCGGTACCTTTTAATTTTTTGCAAACTAATTTGATTTCCTGACCGGCGGTGTTTTTCAGAGATAATAATTTCACTCTGGAAAAATCATATTCAGAAGGGGAACAGGGGATCTTCATGGCTTCTTTTCTCAACAGGTCAGGTTGTTTTTTCAGCCAGGACTGTGGATCCAAATAAAACTCGGGTGGGAATAATTCCTCAATGGAAGGATCAATCTGGATTTCCGGGCAGGTTGAAACGGCGGGTATTTCCCATTTTGTGGCAATTGAGGTCTGAACGTTTTCCCAAGTATTCCGGCAGGTGTTTCCTACATCCTGGGAATCCTGGAAAATTTCGCTAATTTCCAGGAAGCGGGAGAAATCGTCTAACCGTTCTCTTATTTCTGGTTGTGATGCCCCTTCAAACATAGGGCACATTAAACCGTTTTATGTGGAATTTGTCAAACGGGGCGGTGTGGCGAGTAAAATGGCTTTGGTGAGATGTTTTGTCCAGTTTCTTTGTTTTTAGCGGTCTATCATTACCAGCAAGGCTGCCATTTCCGATCTGGTCAAATATTTATCAGGCATGAAGTAGCGCATTGTACGTGGTGATAAATCCTCTGCCAGAAGCTTTGTTCTTGTCTGGAAGTCAAAATTCCCCGATACTTTCAGCCCTCGTGAAGACTGAAAATTCAATACAGCCTGAGCCAGCTCGTGGTCATAGTAAGTATTAATATCCCCAATGAACAGACCCATTTGTTTTAGTACTTTTTTGAGGTATTTGACATCGAGATTATTGTCACTTTGGCGCAGATCCTTGTCAAAAGAATAGAATCTGCCGACCAGACCGACCTTGCCAGCCTGGATTTCCTTTATATCCAAGAGTTTCTTGACTTGGGCATAGGCAACATAATGATAGAACCAGTCTTGTGAAGACGTATCTATGAAGCTGGCATTAAAATCACCTACATCATTTATGCGCAAGGCCAAAATTACTATCTTCAATGCTTCTACGCGCTTAACCGGGTTTTGAGGGGCAAAATTAGTTCCGGGGTTGATTAGTCCCTCATTTAAGGCCGTGGCTACATAGCCGCTGAACCAGTCTGCAGATTGTACATCGGCATAACTGTTCTGATATTCAGACATGCTCAGATCGAACTTTCTCAACACAGCCGCCAGGAATTCTGATCTGCTAACCAGTCCTTCGGGATCAAAGCTTTCGTTGTTGCGGCCATTCAGAATACATTTTCTGTACAGATCTTCAATAAACAGTCTGTTGGGGTCGTTTTCTGTGTCTTTGAAAGTCACCTCTGTTGTCTGGGATCTTTCACAGAAATATGCCGGCAAAATTGTCGGTTCTGCCTTGCCAGATTCGCTTTGCCCTATGATGCTCTTTAAAGAGTCCTTTTTAATGCACAAGGAACCCATACATGCTCCAGCTCCAATACCGTTTACATTCCCCGCACCCGTAATTTGTGGAGTGGCTGGTGTGGAAACGCTGGGTAGATTGGAAATCAGAGACAGATTACCGGCCGAATCAGCAGTAATAATTGCGAAGTAATATAATGTATCATCGGTTAAGCCTGTGATAGTATAGGTTTCGGTCGTACCAGCAACTTGTGGCAGTGGTTCACCGACGGCAGCTGTTGCAGCAGCGAAGTTTCCGGCATTAATTGGGGATTGGGCATAGCGCAAATCATAACTGGTGGCTGTACCGACGTTGTTATTGTCGCCGGGAGCCGTCCAACTAAGGGAGATCGAAGTATTGGTTTGCGCTGACGAAGCCAAATCGGTAATTGCGGCAGGAGCCACGGTATCAACTGAGAAAGCATTTACGTTTAAGGCAAGGCTGGCGTTTAGTAAAGCGTCAGTCACTATAATCGTACAATTATTATGTATTCCCTCCGCCAGGGCATTAAATGTCACGGTATTATTCCCGGCTGTGGCTGCCGCGGTTGCGCTGGAACAATCTCCACCGTAGGTAATTGTGCCATCCTTGGTTGTACTGAAGGTGTAATCGGGTGTGCTGTCATTGGTGGGAGAAGGAAGGGGGGTAACTTCCGCTAAAACCGGGGGTCCACTCGTATCTATTGTAAACGCGCTGACGCTGAGAGGCAGACTGGAGTTCAAAGCGGTATCGGTGACCGTAACGGTGCAGTTATTGTGCAAACCATCAGTCAGTACAGTATCGAAAGTAATGGTGTTGTCTCCTGCTATGGCCAAGGCCGTGGTGCTGGTACAGTCACCTCCATAGGTTATTGTACCGTCCTCATCGGTATTGAATGTATAGTCGGGGGTATTGTCATTGGTTGGTGTGCTGACGGGTGTTGTTTCCGTCAAAACCGGGGCCATGGCGTCAATGGTTTGAATGGTTGCATTGAGGATGCCATCGTCTGTGGGGCCATCATTATTCGAGGCCATAAATACACCCTTGTCATTGTTAGCGGCCACAACGCCATCACCTCCGGCATCATTGTAGACGGGAATTCTGAATCTTACTGAACTTCCGTCTGTCGGAGCAGCACTAATATCGACCGTGATAAAGACTCTCTGCCCTCCGGCAGGAATTGCCTGAGTTAGTCCACCGATATTCCATTTTTGATTGTCAGTTGAATGGACCGTCATTGTTCCCAGTAATGTATCAGTACCGGCACCATCGAAACCAGCCGCCCCGGCATCAGCCCATATTTTTACAGCTGAGATGTCTGTTATATCTACAGCTGTTCTATTGTTTACAATACCAATGCCGATCAGTTGGTCATCCTGCTTATCAACAATGCTATTGGGTGCGGCACCGGCGGCAGTTCCCTCATCAACTACTATACTGTCTGCGGCGTCAATAGGTGCGGTACCGGTAAATTTACAGGGCTGAGTCCCGGGTCCGCCGGCTCCATCACAATCAAGCGCGTCAAAAGTACGCAAATTAGCACCTGCCGCCAGTCCTCCGATACTATAGACATCAGTATCCGGTCCGGCAGAATATGTCTTGGAGTTGGCAAAACTTTCAATAAATAAATCTTCACCGTTGTCCAGCCAACCATCGCCATCCTCGTCGGCATAGGCCCAGGCATTATTCGCTGGTACTGCATTGGTAATGGTAATAACGGCGGAAGCAGGTGTTGTTCCCAAGAGCACAACTCCTCCGGCACCATTACTGCAATCTCCATCGTCATCCACAGCCAATTCTACAGGCGTAATTAGATTATCAGTGCAAAGAGGCTGGCCGTCTCTCGTGCCATTATTATCCATATCCAGTCTATTAACTCCCATGGGAATCAGAGTATCACCGGCATTATGGACAGCGCAAGAAGCTGGTACATCAGCACCATTTGTGGCCGTACCGTCGCAATCAATTGCCACATCAGCCGCGGAAGTATAGTTTTTGTCACCATCCAGATCTATGATCACTGCTTCCGTACCTCCACCCTGAAAACCGGGAGGAGCAACATTTACGAACCCGACACCACCGATATTACCCACGCCGGCATCAGGAATATTGTTCAAAGTTTGTCCCTGCCAGAAAGCGCTGCTGCCGGACTGTAAGAGGATATCGGAGGAGAAGGCTCCCCCATTCCAGGCATCCGGTATTGTGAGGTCCATGACCAGGACATCGGTGGCGTTTGGACCTACAACGGTAACAGGCGCTACATTATCAACGAAATCTGTACTTATTGAGGCCCAGCTGATGGCATAGGTCGTAGCTAATACAGCCATCACAATGCCAATTCCTATAAATTTATGTTTATAAAAAATGGTATGTATATGCTGAAGCTTTGAAATTTTTTGGGAAGTTTGCATTTTGTTTTTGGTTTAACATAATCTAGCCATTATGACACATAACTGTCTTTTTGTAAACTCGCTGTTTGTCTGTTTGTGGATAGGATAGAAATGTTTAGGAGGAAGGAGGGGAAAAGTGAAAATCTTTGTGGATATTCATTTCAGGTCCAACCCTGATAAGTTTGATGGATGTTCACAAAAGGGTAGAACCCAAAAAGAGCATGCTGAAGAGCAGCGTGGGGATTCTGATAACAAAATGCTGTTTAATGGAGCTCCATCTGGTGCGATGTTCGAACTAAAGTCGTGCAGAGGTCGTGAAGTGCTGTATTATGGTAAACGGCTGTTGTTTATGCAAAGATGTGCTGGAAATAACTATTGTTTATGAACTTGCCGGGACAAAAAAGTGGAAACCTTCGGAAAATTCCAACAACGGATGTCCTTGATTTAATCAAATTCAGTAGTGGCGGTTTTAAAAGTCTAATTCAAAAAGCTTTTCCCGATGATTTATGGGTGGAGGTGTTTCTGGCTGATACACATCATGGTTTTACCCATGGTGATCAGGTGAGGGTAGCTGGTATGAAGTTATTGGAAAACCTGACCATTTCAGAAAAAGAAGACTTGTTGAAAGAAGTAAGCGGGGTTTTTAAGAAAGACGTGTTTGATTGGGCAATCATAATTGTCTCGATAGCCTCTATTTTTCATGATTGTGGAAGATTCAATGATCAGGGAAAATTCATTGTCGAGGAACAGAAATCTCACCATATTTTGAGTGCCAGGCGGGCAAAACAATTTTGTGATTATTTAAACGTACCCCGGATTATCCCGTTCGTAGAGGAAGCTATACTTTGTCATGATTTTCAAAGTCGGGAAATTACTCCATATCTGAATTCTCCTTCAACATTTGTCGGGAAAATTGTGCAATCCGCGGATCAGATGGGCTGGTTTCATCCCGAATCTCTAAAGCGCACAATTGACTACAACGAGGCTTTAGGGAATCCATTTTTTGATTCGAAAATCAGTTTTGCCGATCGTTTGATGTGGACTCCGGGTGAAAAGTCGAAAGATGCCCTGACAGTAATGCTCAATCAGCTTTTTGGTCCCACAGGAAAAGACCGGTTTGGAATAGCATATGCGCGGGAGAAGGTGAATGGATATAAAGTCGATTTGGAGCGGAATATACTTAATCTAGCCGGCAAATTTCATCAAGAAGCGGAAGTAAAGGATTTGATAAAACATTTCAGACAGCATGAAATGCTCGAATAGGCTTTAAATAAGCCATAAATTATACATGGAGCCACAGACGGGAATCGAACCCGTGACCTCATCCTTACCATGGATGCGCTCTACCATCTGAGCTACTGCGGCTTGTTTCGAAGGGACTGCGGCCGGGAGTTTGCTGACCGGCGATGCTGCTTTGCCGGCCGGTGATTGTTGCGGATTGCCGCTTGGCGAGGACAATTGGGGAATTGTCGCTTCGCAGGGGCAATTGCGCGCTGATTTTAACATATACAAGGGGGGATGCAAATTTAATTTTATACCAGGGTGGGTGCGAGGTTTGTTGGAGAGTTGTTGCGAGTGTTTTGGGGCGTCGTGGTTCGTCTTTTGGGACGTTCGATATGACCACAATTGAGTTGGTTTTTCCAGTGTCTGAGCTTCACTATTTGGCTTGTTTCTGCTATATAATTAATAAATAATAATCATGAAAAATGACCGACAAACAACTCTATCGATTATGTAAAAAATATGGAGCCAGGGCATTGGAGGCGCGGCGGAAATTTGCCGGGCTGCTGCCGGAGGTGAATAGACGGGGACTTTTTGAACGACGGGGGTTTGGGTCGATTTATGAATTCGCGGCAAGATTGGCGGGGATGACTCGTGATCAGGTGGATGAAGTGTTACGGTTGGAAAGGCGATTTGAGCGGATGCCTGTGCTGCGGGAAGCTCTGGTGGATGGGAAAGTAAGTGCGGGCAAACTGGCTAGGGTAGCTGCGGTGGCGACGGTGGAAAATTCCGCGCAGGTTCTGGAGATGACCCGGCAGTTGAGTTATGCGTCGCTGGATATCAAAGTGAAAGAGATGCAGGAGAAAAATGGCTCTGCGGAGCCTGAAAATCTGGCAAAAAGTCTGTGCGCACAGAACACAAACGCGCCTATAGCGTTTGTGAAATATATTAGTTCGCTTCAACAAACTTTGGCCGAGCTGGGAATCAGTGCGGAGGTGGCGGAGAAACTGGATGAACTGAAGCGGAAAGGACTGGATCTGAATCAGGTGTTGAAGGGGATGCTGGAAAAAAGGGAGAAGGAAATTGCAGCTGAAGAGCTGCATATTCAGGAAAGGATGGAGCATGAGCTGAAAGACCGGTCCAGATATGTGCCGGTCACTGTGAAGATGCTGATGTATCAAAAACATGGCAGCAGGTGTTCGGCAGAGGGATGCGGGCGAAGAGCTGATCAAATTCATCATTTGCGGCGGTTTGCCGGGGGAGGCGGGCAGGATCCGGGAAATCTGAGGTCGCTTTGCCGGGGACATCATGAACTGGCACACAAACTTGACAAAATCGCCTGATTCGGACATAATATCGCCTAATTTTAAAATTTATGGCTAAATTATCATTGTCCGGTTTTTTGGATCAGCGGAGTGTGGAGGAAACAGGTGTTTTGCCCCATCTTTCACGTCATCCGGCCCTCATGGCTGCAATATTGGCTGTGAGCACGGCTGTTTCAGGCTGTTGCGAGGATCAGAAATCAAAACCAGATTCTACAGGGAGTTCTTCAAGTTCCTTCACGCTGACTGCTGTTGACGGGGGAAACGCGGGAAGTGACGCCGGAAGAGGGGAAAGCACAGTCGGAAAAGGGGAAAGCTCTCCGAAATCCGTCGAAACCATCAATGGCGGTGGAATGCGATTTGTCGAACCGGAAATGAAAACTTTTGCCGCTATGCCAACTTTTATGATTGCGGATACGGTTAATCAGGGGACTCCCGAATATGAATCCCATTTGGCCCGGATGACAAAAAAACCGGCTGCTTTGGCGGAAAACAAGTATGCGGAAATCTGCAAAAAATACGCAGCGCGCGTGGAAAAGGAGTTGAATCAGAATCTGATACCTCGTTTGTCTGAAAATCCTCTCAAAAACACGGAGGTGATGGGGCAGTTTTTGAGTGCCATCGCCGGTCTGCTCGAATCCATGAATCCGGCGATCAAGGCCGATATGGAAGCCTTCGGCAAGACCTGGGATCATTCGCATGAAGCATTGATTGGCAGGCTGAACGAATATTTGATCCGGGGAGGAATCTATATGGATATGCAGAACAGGGGGAACGGCCTGCTGCGGCTCGATGTATTTAAGATTACAGGGGCAAAATATGTGAATATGACGGATGATCAGGGAACTATTTCAGTACCCTTACTGGAAGTCGGGAAATCGATGGTTCCCAAGCAACTTTCCGGTATTAACGGAGATTATGTTGCTTTGTGTGATGCCACTTTTAGCAGGATGATCGTGCTGAAAGAAAATGTTTCCGCCGCCTCCAGCCGTATGAAAAAAAGAGTTGCTTCGTTCGAAGGTTTTGCAGATGTGAATAGCAGCCCTGATTTTGAAAGGCAGGTTGTTAATGATTATATCAGGCATGAAGCTACCCACGTTTATCTGTCCAGGAGGTTTCCCAAGGCCGGTAATGCCCTGGATATGAGGATCAGGATTAATCAGCCAATCACCATTAATGTTGGCGCCGACAGTGAAGTGCGTTTGGGAGGGGATTTGCCTCCGGTGGTTTTTCATGAATTATGTGCGGTCGGTATGCAGATCGCCAAATCCGAACTGCCTTTTCCTGTCAGTCAGATGACCTATACCGGCGCGGAGACCAATGCTGAAGACACCTACGGTCTGACCATCGCCCTGATGCCACTCGTTTCCACGATGGCATTGCATGAAGGTCCCGACAAATCAGTTTTGCGGAAAGGTTTGCAACAGACGGGCGAACTGCCTTTTGATCAGATCTTCAAAGCTATAAGAAAACAGCCGGACCAGATCCAGTATAACCGGACCACGGGACGGGCGCTTTTCACACTTGGTTACCGGGCTTTGGAACGCGCGGAAAAGCAGAAATTATAAAGGGTGGTATTGGTTATTGAATTGGAGGTTTGTACCGTTACAATAATCGAGCGGTACGGTTTTTATTGTAATTTTTTGGCCGGACTGCTTGTATAGAAGAGTAATAATAAAAATAATCCAGTGATCCCGAATGATCCTAAAAAACAGGATGAATCTGCCGTTGTGGCGGACGCCAAGACTGTACCGGATGATGCCGAACTGGTCCGGATGGCGCTGGGGGACGCTGAAAAGTTTGCTCTTATTATCGGGCGCTATGAAAAGAAATTGATGCGTTATCTGAATTATTTTACCGGAGCCAACAGTCATTTTGCCGAGGATATTTTCCAGGAAACCATGATCAAGGTTTACCGCAATCTTAACGCTTTCAATCAAAAACTGCCTTTCTCCAGCTGGATTTACCGGATCGCTCACAATGAGGCACTTAATTATCTGAGGAAAAACCGGCAACAGGCTGCCGTCAGTCTGGAAGCGGAGGACGGAGAGGGAATTACCCTTTTGAAAGTACTGGCCAGTGAAGAAAACGTGCAGATGGAAATTGAAAAAAAGGAAACGGCGTTCAAAGTCAGGGAAGTTCTGGCTCATCTGCGAGAGGACTACCGGGAAATTCTGATTCTGCGTTATCTGGAGGATTACGATTACAATGAAATAAGTTATGTTCTGAAAAAACCGTTGGGGACGGTCGGCGTGATACTGGGACGGGCTAAAGAGGCTTTCAAGGAACTGGCTATAAAGTTTAATCTACTCAAATATGAGTGACAATATCAGTAAAAATATTCTGGGAAAAATCAAGCATGACGGTATCAAACCCCGTCCGCGCTGGCAGTTTGCGCTGGCCAGAGTAATGCTGATTATTGCTCTGGTGATGGCAATTATTACCGGTGGGCTGGTAATGAGTATTGTGCTTTTGAAACTTAATAATCTGGACTGGGAATTTGTTTCGCTGTTTGGAGAGAAGGGAGCTCCCCGGGTGTTTGAAGTGTTGCCGCTGGTGTGGATTGCTTTGCTGATAATTATATTGTGGCTGGTGACGGTTGCTTTTGAGAAAACCGGCAGCGGTTACAAGTACAGTCCGGGTTGGGTGGTGCTGGGGGCAATAATGCTGTCGACCAGTCTGGCCGGGACAATCTATTTGAGCAGTGCAACCGAACGCTTTGAGGAAGCCATGCGCTCCCATTTGCCTTTTTATGAGGCCATGGAAAATCAACGGGAAGCCAGATTCAATCTTCCGGAAATGGGAATTCTACCGGGGCGGATTTTGACTATACAATCCAGATCTTTGTTTGAGCTGGTGGATTTGCGCGAGAATGTCTGGGAGGTGGAAATGGTGCCGCCGCTGGCCGACAGAATGGCGGGTAGGGAATTAAAGGCCGGGCAAATGATATTCGCTGTCGGACGGGTGCTTGATGGGGATCATTTCAGGGCGGAAGATCTGAGATTCAAAAAGGGAGTTAATGTAAAGATGATGATGCAGGTTGTCAGAAAGGGTAAACCACTGCCTCCACCGCCGGTTCCGGTCCAGTAAGCAGCAATCTTAGCAGCATGTCTGCAGCGGGTGTTTTTTTGTAATAAAAAATTTTAGACCGGTGTATTAATCAGTGAAAGATGCCATGGAATCTTTTCAAGGTAAAATTAAATATTAACCAATAACAGCAACTATGAAAATAAGGAATAAATTTATCAGTGGAATGCTGGTGACTGTAGCAGTTGGAGCATCAATGGCCGGCGCACAGTCTATCGGTGCCAATCTGCCCGCTGAAGATGATCTGGATAAGCAACCCATGAACTGGGATTTGCGGATCGATGAGCTGAAACTGATTGATCAGGCTGACTATACTGCCTGGAAACAGTTTATGATCGGTTCCGGCAGACAGCTGATTGCCGACAAGGTAACGGCTGAGGAGTTCGCCAAAATGTCTGCGTTATTTGATGCCATTAAGTCTGAACAGTATGATCAGGCCAAAACTATTGCCAAGGATTTGAAAATGCCGGCAGGGTTGGGTATGGGGGGAATGCGTGGGAGAATGAAAGGGAACCCTCTCGATTTGCCGGAAGTGCAAAAACTTTCCGATGCCGTGAAGGCCGAACTGAAAGCTGCCCTGGCCGCCAACGACCGGGAACTGGTACACCAGATTCTGGAGAAAAACGGCATAACACCTTCCCAGAAAGGAAAGTTCAAAGACAGATTTGGTAAAGGTAAGGCTGCTCAGAACAGTGGTCAAACTACGGAACAAGATACTGATACCGTACAGGAATAAATGTTATCGGGTAGACCCGTTCCGGACCAGAAAGGTCTGCTGAAAAACTGGTCCCATACACCATCACGGCGTATGGGACTTTTTTAGATTTATTTTAAGGAGCGATAATGACCATCAGGTAGGGTGATGACGCGAACCGGCCGGTTTGTAAATTATTCCTAACCTGCTTAATATGATTTTTTCCGAGAAGAACAGAAAAAGATTGGCGACAGGCCAAGTCGGTTTGTTGGGAGTGACCCTGCTCACGGGGATGATGTGGGGAGAGGAGGTGAAGGCTGCCGCGCCCGGCGCGGTGGTGATAAACGAGGTGGCCTGGGCCGGGTCGGCCGATTCCGCCAATGATGAGTGGATTGAACTTTATAACACCACGGGCGCGGCGGTGGATCTGTCCGGCTGGAAGCTGCGTGATGACGGGGCTGATGCTTTTACTTTTCCGGCGGGGGCCACTATTTCGGCCAACAGCTATACTTTGATTGAGGATAGTGAGAATGCGGTTTCCAACGTGACGGCCGGATTTATGTATAATATGTCGTTGGCCAACACCGGTGATTCGCTTCAGCTGGTGGATTCTTCGGCGGCTGTGATCGATACCGTCAACGGCAGCGGGGGAGTCTGGTATGCCGGGTCTTCCAGTGGCTTTTCAACTATGGAAAGAGTTGCTGCTTTGACGGGCGATACGGCTGCCAACTTTGCCGCGTCGATTGGCGGTTCGGGGGCTTTGGCTTCCGCCGGCGCTTTGATTATCGGAACTCCCGGACAACTCAATTCGGTTTCCGTCTCGTCTGCCCAACAGACCAGAATTAAGGCAGAATTTCCGGCGGGCGGGGTTCAGGCCGGCCAAAATGTTGTTTTGTCGGTGAAAGCGGAAAATGTAACCGACCTGTTTGCCTATGGTCATGAGCTGATTTATGATCCGGCGGTTTTGGAATTTCAGAGCGCGGCAGTCGGAACTTTCCTTAATGAATCCGGTGCCGTGGGAACTTCATTCCAAAGCGGCCTGAAGGCCGGTCACCCCGGACAACTGCTGGTGGCGGAGGCACGGACCATCAATCCCAAGCTGGGCCGCAGCGGTTCGGGAGATTTATTTGAGGTGATTTTCAAGGTTTTGTCGGATTCAGGTTCCTCCATGCAGGTGAGTTTCGGCCCGGAATCTTTTTCTTCGACACCGTCCGCCGATATGACTATATCGATGGTTCCGGCCAGTCTGGAGACGGGTCTTATCTTAGTTGAACCTGTTACCAATTTGCAGGCGACACAAGGTATGGGCAGGTATCAGATTGAATTAAGCTGGACCGCTTCGGGGTCCGTTCCCGATCATTATCGCGTGGAAAGGATGGACGCCCATGGTGTCTGGAAGGTGCTGGGTGGGGTGAATGCCACTGAATTTATCGATCAGGACGGAGTTGCCGGCGGAGGAAATATTGTTCCGGGGTTGATTTATCAGTACAGAATTACGGCGGTCAAAGGAGACCGGCTCAGTACATCGGTTGGGATTTCGGCGCAGGAAGGTCGTGGTATAAAGGGCGATAATAACCGGTCCGATTTGGTGGATGGACGTGATCTGGAAAGACTGGCCAGGCATTTTGCCGAGGACGATCAGGCTGCAGGGTTTGATGCCCTGGTCGATACGACTTATGACGGTCTAATTAACGGCAGTGATTTAATTGATATCGGGGCTGCTTTTGCCCAAAGGTACCAGTAGTTTTTTAGGGGAGGCCGGCGCCGCCGGAATTTTCCGGCGGCGCCAGGCCGTCCATCTGGCAGGATTTATAAGCTAAATATTATAAAAATGACGGAAATTTTTTTGCAGAGTGCCGGTTTGGCCGATGGTACAACGCGTTATGATCTGACGGGCAAAGATTTGCCGGCAAATTTTTTGGGACTGGCTGCCGATATCAGGTTTGAAAAGGGATTTTTGGAAGGGGATTTTATGGGAATGGAGAATGGCCGGATTTTTCAAAACCTGTCTCTGGATCAAAAGCCGTTGGTGATGGCAAAAGCTTTACCGGACCAGGGGAAACTGGTCTTGGGAATAAGTATGAAAGCCAAAGAGCTTCCGGCGGTGTCCGATGGGATTTTGGCTTCCTTTAAGATGTCCAGCCGGGCGCCGGCTGTTACCAGCTTTGAGAATCAGGTTTTAAGTACATTCGATAACGGCCGGAAGGATTTATCTGCCGTGATTTGGAGTGCCGGGACAGTCGGGTCCAATGTGGATGCAGTTAAAACGGTCACTCAAACTGCTGATTTAGGAGTTTTTATTGAAGGGAAACCGGTACCGGAAATGTCTAAGGGGGCTGTTTTAGCGGCACCGGTTGTCCAGGCAGCCGATTTGAATGAAACGGCTTTGCTGGAAGCCTTGAATTTACCGTTTACAACCCGGGACGGAGAAAATTGGGGTGGCTGGGGGTGGTTCTGGACTGGGCTTTTGTTAATTGCGGTTTTGGGCTTGGCGGCCGTTTATATTAAGTACGGGAAATCAGCTTCTCCAGCGGCTTGGCCGAAGGCGGAGAGGAGTCAGATTAAGCTTGACTATTAGCCAATATAGGCTAGACTCCTGGGGTAAAATATTAGCAATTTTTATAATATGGCAAAAGGAAAAAGCACATTCTGTACCTGGTATTGTACCGTCTGTAATACCCCCAAGAAAACCACGGCCTACAACAAGAAAAATAACGACAAGATCGCCAAGGAATTAAGTATGTTCTGCAAGGTTTGCCGCAAACATGTTGATTTTAAGCGTAAAGATACCAAGAAGGCTTCAAAATAAATTTTAAAATTTAATGTTTTCCCCATGGCTGGAAACTCAAGAGTAAATAATTTAGCTCCCGGGGTTCTAGCCCTGGGGTTTTTTGGTCTAATATTTCTGTCCGCCTGTCAACAGACTCCTCTGCTTACGGGAAGGTTTGTGTCTGAAAAAGGTGTGAATATTGAGGCGGCGTTTCCGGCCGACACCTTTCTTCTGGCCAAATTGGGAACGCGTGATGATCAGCAACTGGCCAATCTAAAACAGCTGAACTCTTATTTTCCCAATGATCCTTTGGGGATGCTGGTGAACGAGTTTAAGACGGGCTTTGAGGAGGGGGCTAATCTTGATGATACCGGACTGGATCTGGAAAAAGATCTTTTGCCGATGCTGAGCCCAAAAACAGAAATCTACCTGGCTACCGCTCCCGGTAAAACTCCGGCGCTGGAAAATCTTAATGCCATTCTGGCGATGACTCTTGCCGATGAAGGCAAGTTCGACGATCTTTTAAATAAACAGGTGGAAAAGGGGACTTTGTCCCGGGAGGTATATAACGATTACAACTATTTCACCCAAAAAGACCCCGAAAAGGCCCAGTCGATGCTGGTTCGGATGAAGGATGTGGCTTTTGTTTTCACCGACTTGCAGACGTTTAAGTCGGGATTGGATAATGTAAGTATTAATAATGTTGTTCTCAACAATAACCAGGTTTATCAGAGGGCAATGAAGCAATATCTTCCTTCGGTTGCTTTCGTTTACGGCGATTTCCCCAAACTGGTAGATTTCCTGAAAAAAATCGGTACCGATGGAGAGCAGGTGATTCAAGCAATGAGTTCGGCGGGGGTCAGTGACAGCAGGATAGATATGGTAGAGTCTGAAACGATCATTATGTCCCTGGAAAAGGATGGAATCAGGTTATCGGCCAATCTTCTGGGGAAGGAAAATGCCGATTTGACCAAGTCCGGTCAAATCTCCAAATCTTATCTGGCCGAAAAAATTCCTTCGAAATATCCGGTAATCTATTCAGAGGCCTATAATCTGAAATCCGTTTATGAGAATTTTTTGAAACTGTCTGAAACCGATGCCGAAATGAAAGACGGCCTGTCACAAATGAAAGAATTTCTGGCCGGTCAGGATCTTGATTTGGAGAAGGACGTTTTAAGTTTTCTGGATAAAGGCTATGCGTTTGTGCTGGAAGATACCGATTCCACTGTCCCTGCCCTGGGAGTCTATTTTGATGTCAGCGGCAATCCTGCGGGAGCGGTTAAAGTGGCGGGTAAAATCAGCCAGGCGGTTGATGAAATATGGGTACAGGCCATGGTGGAGAATCCTGAACTGGATGTTTTTTTGTCAAAAGAGGAAGTGATCCAGGGGAAATTGTGGAAAATTGCGGTCAACATAGATTCTTTACTGGTAGGAGCTCCGTCCGAGATAACAAAGAAACTCAGCGGGCAAAAAATTGAATTTTACTATGGTGTTTTACCGGAGAATATACTGGTAATCGCTTTCAAGCCCGATCTGGAAAAAGTATACGGTAAATCACCGACCGTCGCCGAGGCTCCGGAATACAAGCAAGCCCTGTCTTATCTGCGCGGGGCGGACAAAGGCGTAAGTTATCTGTCTCCCAGTCAGTTTTTTGTTTATGCGGACAGGGTGTTGAAACTGGTTAATGAAATCAGCGGGAAGACCGAAGATTTGACACAGTACGAACAGATCAAGTCTTATGTTCTGCCCTTCAAGAGTTTGGCGGTTGCCTCCGGAGGCGTGGAAAAAAACAAAATCAGTGCCGAAGCTTTTGTCCACATTTCCCAATAAAAAAGAGAAATTCTTTGAAGTGAAGGAAGTCAATTGTCGGGGTTCCGATTGATTTGTTCAACTATCCAGTCATCAATTTTTCGATCGGTTGATGCCGCAGGATCAGAAACGGGACCGGCTGCTTCTCCGGCTTGTTTAACCGTTGACTGGCTGATCTCCAAGACGGCAGATCGGTCTGCAGTTGCCAATTCCTCGCCGTTTTCCAGTTCGGCTTGGGCAAGATTTGCTACTTGGCGTCCGAGGTCCCTCAGTTCTTCGCTGGATGTGATTTTGTCGCGATAATTTCTAATTAAAAAAGTGACGCAGGCCATGTCGGCATTGTATTCGATTTGCTTGCGGTTTTTTCCCAGTTCTTTCCGGTAGACACGGCTGATGGCCCTGCTGGGATCGTCGACAGACAGGGTTCCCGGCGGGAGCTTACCGATTATGAGCGAATATTGGTCAAATATTCTGGCGGTATTTTGGTAGATATGCAGACCGAATTCCTGGTCCATTTGATGGGGGATTGTTTCCATATTGTTTTTTGTTTATATCTGTATATTGTAGCACTTTTTCAGCGACAAGAAAATGTTGCTAAAACAGGCTGATTAATTTATGCTTTTTGGGTTAAAAACAAAAGAGGAAATGGCAAAAGAAAAAACAGAAAATGAAGTTTCAGTAGGATTGGGTGAAAAACTTACCAAAGAACGGTTGTCCAGCGGTAAGAAGCGTTGGACCCGGCGGTTGTTGTTCGGTTTGGCGGCTCTGGCCGTATTAGGCGGTATCTATATGCTTTTTTTTGCAGATAGCGGGGGGGTCAAATATGAATTAGTGAAAGCCGCCAAAAAGGATGTTTTTGAATCGGTGGAAATAACCGGCAATGTGGAACCTGGCGCCAGTATTAATTTGACGTTTCGCGATTCAGGCCAGGTTGGCGAGATCTTTCATGATGTGGGTGCTATTTTGAAAAAAGGTGACATCATTGCCAGTCTGACCAACAGGGATCAGGAACTGAGGCTTTCACAGGCCGAGGCAAACCTGGCGGGAGCCAGGGCCAATCTGAATGAAAGACTGGCCGGATATACCAACGAAGAAATCCGTATCGCTGAAACAGGAGTTCAGAAAGCGGATGCCTCTGCGGACAAAATTACTATCGACTGGGATAATGCCAAAAAAGAACTGGAATTGATGAAAAAGAAGTATGAGCAGGATGAAAAAACGGCACAATTAATGGTTGATGACGCTAAAAGCAAATATGAATTCGCCCAGAAAAACCTGCAGAACACTGGTAATACCGAAGTGCAGGCGATTGAAACGGCCCGTCTGGATTTGGAAGCCCAGTTATATCTGACGGGTAGTCAGATTCAGCAAAGCCTTGTTACTCTCAAAAGTATAATCGTCAATGACGGCAATTCGTTGCTTGGTACAGATGTCAATAGACTGGACTATTCTTATGTTAATCCGGCCGTTCAGCTTTATGTCGAGGCAAAACAACTTTTTGAGCCGATGTTTTCCGAGTTGAAGTCAAAAAGCGGTTATGAACCTGCCAAGTTGGAAGAATTCGCGATCCAGGAGCAAACAATTATTGCAAAACTTCTTCAGTCGCAGAAAATGACGGTGGACGCCTTGTCGGTTTTGCCCGCCTCTTCGTCTCTGGTTGATACGGAAATAACCGAACTTAAAACCAAAGTTTTGAATGACAGCAATAATTTGTCCACAAGCCTGGCCGGCCTGAGTTATAAGTATCAGGTTATTCTGGATGCCAAACTGGGGAAAATTACGACCGGGGATGCCCGTGAATCCGAGCTGGCTTCGGCCAAAAATTATTACGATCAACAATTGCAGAATCTGGAGAGAACCAGAATTGACCATCAGGTGGACTTGAATGCACGCCAGTCAGAGATTCTCAGCCTTCAGGCACAATATCAGATTCAGCTGGCGGAGATAGATGCCGCCAAGGCAGGTTTGCAACAGAGGCGGGTTGGACCGCGGGCGGTGGACGTGGCTTTTCTGCGTGCGCAGGTAACCGCAAATCAGATTGCGGTGGCGCTGGCCGAGGAGGCTGTGGAAAAAACCTTGTTGAGGGCTCCCTGGGACGGGACTTTGTCCAGGAAAAATATTGAAGTTGGTGAAGATGTTTTGTCTTCCAATGCCATGACTACCGGCATACAAGGGGCTTTTGAGATGATCTCTTCCAAGAAATTCAAGATTAATGCGGAAATTGCCGAGGTCGATATCAATAAACTGAAGGTTGGTGATAAGGCCAAGATAACCCTGGATGCGGTTGGGGAAGAGTTCCCGTTTGACGGTACGATAGTTAAGATTGATCCCGTGGAAACAATAATTCAGGATGTGGTTTTCTATAAAACGGAAGTGGTTATAGAAAGTGTGGATGAGAGAATCAAACCCGGTATGACAGCCAATGTTGAGATTGTACTGCAGAAAGCACTGGGAGTGGTGACTGTCCCGGAAAAAGCAATACAGACGGACGGTACCAGAAAATATGTGAGGATTCTGCAGGGCGAAAAGGTAAAGAATATAGACGTGGAAACCGGTATCAGGGATTTACAGGGGAACGTGGAGATCAAGAAGGGTCTAGTTGAGGGACAGGAAATTATTTTAAGGACATCCAATGGACGCTAATAAAGGCAAATTTGGCCCGTCGCATCATATTATCGCGGTGCAGGGACTGAAGAAGACTTATTACTCCGAAGGGTCGCCCACTCCTGTCTTACACGGTATAGATCTGGAAATACATCCAGGAGAGTTTTTGGCGATCATGGGGCCTTCCGGTTCCGGGAAATCCACTCTTATGCATATCCTGGGCTTTCTGGACAAACCAACGGAGGGGCAGTATTTTTTTGAAAAAATTGATGTCAGCAGTCTGAGCGAGGACGATCTGGCGATGGTCAGACGGGAGAGAATCGGTTTTGTGTTTCAGGCTTTTTTTCTTTTGCCGCATGCCACTGTCCTGGAAAACGTGATGCTGCCTCTGATTTATTCCCGCGGTCCCGACCATCACCGTGAAAAAGCGATGCGGGCCATTGAGTCGGTGGGGTTGGAACACCGCATGAATTATTTACCCGTAAATCTCTCCGGCGGGGAAAAACAGCGGGCTGCCATTGCGCGCGCACTGGTTAATTCACCTTCGGTTATTTTTGCCGATGAGCCGACCGGCAATCTGGATTCCGTTTCCGGCAAGCAGGTGATGGATATTTTCCAAAAACTGAATAAAGAAGGTCACACGATCATCCTGGTGACGCATGAAAGTGTGACTGCCCAGAATGCCGAGAAGATTGTACATATACGTGACGGTTTGATTGAAAAACACGAGTTTGTGACTAATCGTCTGGGGGTAAACGGACATTATCAAAAATAACAGCTGGTCCGCTCATGCAGAGAATAATTAAATTTATCCGGCTTGCCCTGGCATCGTTAACGGAAAACAAATCCAGGTCTTTTTTGACGATGTTGGGAATTATTATCGGCATTGGTTCAGTTATCCTGATGGTTTCCGTGGGGAAGGGGGCTGAAGCGCTGATTCTGGATTCCGTTCAGAGCTTTGGCAACAGAAGCATCTTTATCCAGCCGGGCGGAGGGTCACAGAACGGCCCGCCATCGTTTACTGCAATAGATAAGGTTAAATACAAGGATTATCTGGCGATGAGAAATTTGGATTATCTGGAGGATGTTACACCGCTTTTGATGTATCCTACCGTAATTAATTTTGGCAGCGAGAATAAGAAGGTTCGTTTGATTGGAACGAACGAAAGTTATTTGAAGTCAATCAATACGGGTGTGCAGCAGGGAAGGTTTATCAGTGTGGAAGACCTGGCCAATTCTTCACGCGTGATAGTTCTGGGTTCGAAAAATGCCGATCAGCTTTTTGGAGACAGGGATCCCATTGCCAAAAACGTCAAAATTAATGGCAAGCATTTTCAGGTAATAGGTGTGATGGAAGAACAGGGGACTCGTTTTTTTCAGGATTTTGATGAGCGTAGTCTGATTCCTGTTTCTACCATGAAAAACGAGTTGTACGGCGTGGATTATTTGATGACCATTATGGCCAATGCCAAGGGAGATCTCTCGGAGGTCATGGCGGATTTGAGGAGTTTTATTCGTAAACGCCATGCTATTTACAATCCCGAAAATGATCCTGATCAGGATGATTTTCGCGTGGTCAGTCAGGTTGACGCGGTTGACGCTTTCAAACAAATTTCCGACGTGCTAACAATTTCTCTCGTTGCCATTGCCGCAATTTCTTTGCTGGTTGGCGGAATAGGCATTATGAACATTATGTTGGCTGCCGTGTCCGAAAGAACAAGGGAAATTGGTCTGCGCAAAGCGGTGGGAGCCAGCAATTCGGATATATTGCTGCAATTTCTGATTGAGTCGGCCATGTTAACTTTGATAGCCGGGGCATTGGGTGTGGCCGGCGGGATTATGTCTTCGCGTCTGATTGCAGCTGTTTTAGTGCGGTATCAGGAGAACTGGCGTTTTATTGTTACCTGGGATTCCGTGGCGCTGGCTTTTGGTGTTTCCGTGCTGCTGGGTATATTGTTTGGAATTTATCCGGCCAGAAGCGCGTCCAAACTTGATCCGATTGAATGTTTAAGATCCGAATAATGAAAAGACTGCTCAAATATTTCGGGGTTTCCTGGATGGCGATTAAGGAAAATCGTGGCCGGTCTTTTTTAACCATGTTGGGGATTATTATCGGCGTGGGGGCCGTGGTACTGATGACTTCGCTGGGCAGGGGAGCCGAGTCTCTGATCTTGGGTTCTGTGACAAGTCTGGGATCGGATCTGATCTATATTATGCCCGGTTCTCCCGACGAGGGGCTGACGGGGGTAATTACTGCGATGGACCGGCTTAAATATCGTGATTATCTCGGTCTGCGCGATGTCGATTTTCTGAATGATGTGACTCCGTTTCTGGTTTATGACGCCGTGCTGGTGCACGAACAGGAGAATGAAAAAGCGCAGGTCCATGGAACCAGCAAGGGATACACAAATCTGATGAATTTCTTTCCCCAGAGGGGACGTTTTATTGAAGATTTTGACGTTGATGCGGCCAGCAGGGTAATTGTGTTGGGATATAATATTTCCGACCGTCTGTTTGGAGATCAGGATCCATTGAATCAGGAGGTGAAAATAAAAGGTCTTTCCTTCCGGGTTATCGGTATACTGGAGCCTCAGGGCGGTAATGCTTTTGAGAACTGGGACGACATGGTTTTTATTCCGGTTACTACCATGCGAACCTACCTTTTTGGCGTTGATTATGTGCAGACAATTATGGCCGGTGCCCGCGGCAATATGGATGATGCAATTATTCAAACCAGAAATACTCTCCGCCGTTTGCACAACATTGACAATCCGGAGGATGATTTGTCCAAAGATGATTTTACGATTATGAGTCAGGCACAGGCTGTTGGCATCTTTACTACCGTCTCCAGTGTCCTGACCATATTTATTGTTTTAATAGCATCTATTTCATTGATTGTAGGAGGTATCGGCATAATGAACATAATGTATGTCTCCGTTAATCAGCGCACCCGTGAAATAGGTCTGCGCAAGGCGGTTGGTGCGACGCGTCTGGATATAATGTTACAGTTTCTGATTGAGTCGGTCACTCTGACCGTGGCGGGAGGTTTACTGGGTGTGTTTTTTGGAATAGGGACATCCTATTTGTTGTCGCTGATTATCATTCGCTTCCAGAGTATGTGGAAATTTTCCGTTAACGTTGAGGCAGTACTGATTTCTGTGGCCGTGGCTGTAGTGACAGGGATCGTTTTTGGTCTTTATCCGGCCAGAAAAGCGGCCCGACTGGATCCGATCGAGGCACTGCGTTATGAATGATTTTTATTTGTCGGGGGGGAGAGAATAGTATTCAAATAAAAATTCCGCCACTCCTTTGAAGAGATTACTGGTGGTGTTATCGGCCCATTCACTGCTTCTTGGTCGGTCCAGTTTAGCCAGAATGACGAAGCGGGGATTGTCGATCGGTCCGAAACCGCCAACAGTGGCAATGGTGGTACCTGCTCCGGAGAGAGGTTTACCGTTTTTATAGGTTTGGGAGGTTCCGGTTTTGGCGGCAACGTAATATTTGTCCATGCGGTTATTGCTGGAGACGCCGTCTTCCACAGCCCCCACCATAAAGCCGGTCATGGTTTTGGCGGTTTCTGCCGAAATTACCTGTCCCAGAATCTGCGGTTCGGTGGTTACCCATTGGCTGGGGGATTTTTCGATGCTGTCTATGATAAAAGGCTGCATCATGACTCCGCCGTTGGCAATGGCGGAAATGGCTGAGATCATCTGGATGGGGGTGGCGGTCAGACCCTGTCCAAAACCGTGGGTGACCAATTCGGAATCGGCCCACTGACTGTAGTGAGGTATTTTACCGGTATTTTCGTTGTCGAACTCGATTTCGGTTCTTTCTCCGAACCCGAAGCGTTTCATATAATTGTAGAAAAGATTACGCCCCATTTTCTGGGCTACCCAACCCATGCCCGTGTTACAGGAGTTGGCAAACGATTTGGCCATATTGATTCGTCCGGTACATTTGGCGGAGACGTTTTTGATTTCATATTCGTCGACTTTGAGGCTTCCGCTGTCGTTGATGGTGGTGGAAGGTGAGACATCGTTGTCATCAATGGCGGAGGCCATGGTAATGATTTTGAATACCGAACCCGGCTCATAAGGTTCGCTGACCACTTTGTTCTGGTAGGCCTCGGGGCCGATATTGTTTTTATAGTGTTCGTAAACCACGGTGCCGTCAGCCAGTTCTTTTTTGAAAATCATCAGGCGGTCCTGGGCGGCCACATTACGGTAAAGCCAGAAAACATTATCCTGATCTTTGACCGGTACCAGGTCTTTAATCTGCTGTTCGGTCAGTTTAATTTCTTCACGGTCGTAAACGGTGCCGTAATCGTTGGGGTCAAAGCTGGGATAATGAGCCAGGGCCAGAATTCTGCCGGTTTTTGGATCCATTACCACCACCTGTCCCGAATCAGCCCGGTAGTCCTGCACGGCTCTTTTTAATTTTGCTTCTACGGCCATTTGTACCGCCCGGTCGATGGTGAGGACGATG
Organism: Candidatus Altimarinota bacterium; assembly: GCA_963677745.1. GTDB lineage: Bacteria > Patescibacteriota > Gracilibacteria > UBA1369 > UBA1369 > UBA1369. Next base: position 534,937 of record OY782391.1, on the reverse strand, counting down.
TTTTTACCGTCTTCGGCGGGCTGAATCAGCGTGTCGCCGACGGTAATCAATCTTCCCACTGAATCTTTTTGAGTCTGAAAAACGCCTTTTACGCCTTTCAATTCCGTGTTGAATTTGGTTTCAATACCATAACTGCCCTCGCCTTCGGGGGTGACAAATCCCAGAACGTTGGCCACCAGATTTCCTTCGGGATAGTAACGGTAGTATTCTTCTTTCAGGCCCAGACCGGTAAAATTCTGTGATTCGTCCTGACTGATGATTTCCTTTATTTTTGCCGAAATTTCCGGCGCCAGTTTTTTCTTGAGTACCACGTAACGATTGCGGCCCCTCAATAAACTTTCCAGTTGCAGGGGAGCGGTTTCCAGAATTTCTCCGAGTTGTTGGGCGACCGCCTTGATGTTGGTAATACTGGGCGGATAGGCTTTCAGTTGGAAGTCGGCAGTAACTTCGATGCCCGGTTGGGCAAGTTTGGTGATGGCTTCCCCCTGAGCCGCCGAAATTTCGTTGCTGAGGATTATTACAGGTCTGACGTCCGAGCTGATCTTTTCCAGAAAGTCATTGTAAAAATTCTGATAAAGCTCGTCGTCGCTGTTGGGTTTGACTGCTTCCAGTTCCTCGGCTGTTTTTGCTCTGAGGATTCCTGTTTTGACCCTTTCTTCGTCGATTTTGCGGTTTTCATCCAGATTGTAGATCAGGGGAACTATCCGGTCGGCCACCAGTTTCTTGTTTTTGATCAGCGAGGGGTCGGCAAACAGCAGGTCCAGCGTGGAATTGGTGGCTACCCGCACGTTTTCCCCGGAAGCATAGTCCTTGATATAGATTTCCCCCCGGTGGGCGGGCAATTCACTGTATCCATAATGTTCCCGGGCGGCGATACCGGCATAATAGGAATGGGTGATCACCTGCAGATAAAACAGCCTGGCCAAAATGATTAAGATTATAAAAGCCACGATGATCAGGAAGACCAGGTTGCGGTCAGGGTTGATTTTCCTGAAGAAATGACTGAGTGCCGATCTTTTATTTTGATGAGGCATTGCTAGTTTGACCTTGGAGTAAAGTGGATTATGAGATATTATTTTAGCGTTTCCGGCATTGCAACACAATGTCCGGCTTAAGTACTATAGAAGTATAAAAATTATGGTCAAGAAGACAAATTTTGGAAGTGGTTTGCGCTTGGTCACCAAGGCTTTACCCAATACCGGTTCGGTGACGGTTTTGGTGTTGGTGGGCGCCGGTTCGCGTTATGAGACGAAAGCCACCAACGGTATTTCCCATTTTCTGGAGCACATGTTTTTCAAGGGGGCCAAGAAATTTCGCAATACCAAGGAGGTTTCCGGTGCGATTGATTCGGTGGGAGGAGATTTTAATGCTTTTACCGGCAAGGAATATGCAGGGTATTATGTGAAGGTGGCGGCCGAAAAGATTGATACGGCCCTGGAAGTGCTGGCCGACATGCTGATCAGTTCACGGTTTGATCCTGTTGAAATAGATAAGGAAAGAGGAGTGATCATGGAAGAATATAATATGTATCAGGATACTCCGATGTATCAGATCGGCTGGGATTTTGAAAAACTGGTGTTTGGAGACCAGCCCCTGGGCTGGGATCAGGTGGGAACCAAAGAGCTGATCAACTCGGTCACGCAGCAGCAGTTTTTCGACTATCTGGGCAATCTTTATACGCCTGATAATACGGTGATTGCTGTGGCAGGCAGTTTTGATCAGAAAACATTGTCCCAGAAAATTGAGAAGTTGTTTGCATTTCCCAAGAATCGGCTGGAAAAATCCCTCAAATTTGACCGGTTCATCGAGCAGCAGGGCGGTAAAAGGCTCTTGCTGAGGAATAAAAAGACGGAGCAGGCCCATCTGGTTATGGGGTTCCCGGGATATGCCGACGGATCGGACGAGCACTATGCAGCCAGATTGCTGGCGATAATTTTGGGAGGCAATATGAGTTCCAGAATGTTTCTGAATATTCGCGAAGCACAGGGCTTGGCCTATTACATCAGTACAACTACCGATGAGTACCATGATACCGGTACATTTTCCACCAACGCGGGGGTTTCCGTGGAAAAAATTGACCGGGCGATAGTTTCCATTATCGAGCAGTATGAAACGGCCAGGAAAGACGGTGTTACGGCGGCCGAACTGGAGAAAGCCAAATCCTATCTGAAAGGAAAAATCATTTTACGACTGGAGGATTCGGAAGAGTATTCGCATCTGATTGGAAAATATGAATTGCTCCAGGATAAACTGATGGGTGCCGGTGAGGTTTTGTCAAAAATTGAAGCGGTGAAGATAGGGCAGGTGAATGCCGTAGCCGAAAACCTGTTGGTCCGTGACAAGCTGAGAATGGCTGTGATTGGTCCCTATGACGACCAGAGCCGTTTTGAGAAACTTTTAAATTCCTGATTTATAAAATAATTATTTGCGGTTATGTTAAAAATTATTTGTCGGGCACGTGATGCTTTTATCTCTTTTAGTTACAAACACGTACTGAAGCCGGTGTTTTTTCTGATGGATCCCGAAAAAATTCACGACCGGATGGTCAAGACCGGTAAAATCCTTGGGATAACTGCAGCGGGAAGGTGGTTGATGCGGGTGATGTTTTATTCGCACAGTCCCATGTTGCGGCAAAAAGTGGCCGGATTGGATTTTGTCAGTCCCGTCGGTCTGGCAGCCGGTTTTGATAAGAATATTGAACTTCCACTGGTGCTTTCCAACCTGGGATTCGGTTTTGCCGAATTCGGATCAGTGACCGGAGAACCATGTGAAGGGAATCCCAAGCCGCGTTTATGGAGACTCAAGAGATCCGAGTCGCTGGTGGTTTATTACGGATTAAAAAACGAGGGGGCGGAGGTGCTTTCCAAACATCTGAAAAAAATGAAGGCCAAGGCCCACCGGACCAAAACCGGCAAACATTTTGTTTATGGAGTCAGCGTGGCCAAGACCAATTCCAGTTGTACCGTGGACAGAAAAGCGGGAATTGCCGACTATCATAAAGCCTATGAACTGATGCGTGAATCCGCTGATTATATTACTGTGAATATCAGTTGTCCCAATGCTTTCGGCGGTGAACCTTTCACGGATAAGGAAAGTCTGGAACTGCTTTTAAGCGATCTGGATCATTTGCATGTCCAGGGAAAACCGGTGTTTTTGAAATTCTCACCCGATTTAAGCAAAAAGGAAATTGATGAGTTACTGGAGGTTTGTGGACGTCACAAAGTGGACGGTTTTGTCTGTACCAATTTGACCAAGAAGAGGGGAAATCACAAAATTGTCGACAAAGAAGTGCCGGAAAAGGGTGGTATCAGCGGGAAAGTGGTCAAACATCTGTCGGATGATCTGATTACCCATATTTATAAGAAAACCGGAGGTAAAAAAGTGATAATAGGTGTCGGCGGTGTCTTCAATGCAGAAGATGCCTATGCCAAAATCAGACTGGGTGCCAATCTGGTGCAGCTGATTACAGGTATGATTTTTATCGGGCCGTCCGCCATCAGCCAGATTAATCTGGGGCTGGAGGAGCTCTTACAGCGCGACGGATTCAAGAATATTTCGGAGGCCGTAGGTGCGGACATAAAGCCTGTAGACGCCAAATAGAGGCAGTTTTCGGCCACGCCCTTGATATATCCACAAATTGTTGCAAAACTCTAACTTTGTGCTAAGATTGAGGCGCTGGATTCTGCCTATATTTAACATACATATATGGGGAAAGAGATACATGTGCCAAATTCTATAGACACGGTTGATGGTGGAGAAATAAAATTTTCTGAAATACACGATAAGTTTGCCCAGTCTCATTTTGGTCAGCATCTGGATGGGCAATTGCGCTGGCTTCGTTTTAAACCAGCTTCAATTTCCAGGGAAGCCTGGATTGGAGCTCCTTTGGGAGCCGATATGAACAATCTGAAACATATGCCTCTGATTGCCGGTCTGACCAGATCTTTTTTGAAACATCAAGATCCCGAAAAAGCTTTGAACCGTACGGATTCTCAGATCATGGTACTGGCTTCCGAAGTCCATGACTGGGCTGAATCGATTACTGATGATAAATCATTTGATCAGAAAACCGTAGTTGAAGATGAAGAGGAAGCCCATATGATGACATTTTTACTGAAGCGGATGCTGGGTGGAAAATTGTCCCGGGAAACCTTGATGCAGGTGTATTCCACGGTAAAAGACAGAGATTCCCGCTTGGGAAAAATTTTTAATGCCATTGAAAGAGTCGGGTATATGCGCAGCGGTTTAAACGCCTGGACAGCCAGCAGCAGACCACCGGGAAAAGTGATGAGAGGGTTGTCTCCCGAACTGGAGTCGGAATTGAGGGAGTCTCTGCAGTGGCTGGCCAGCAACGTGGCGGGCAACCAGGTCGGAAAACTTCTGGAATACGCGGAAATCTATCGTCCGGTCGGTATTTATCTGGAATCGGTACGGAATCGCATCAGCGATGTGTTTACGGGCATGCCGGTGACAATTTTTGAGAAATATTCAGCCGAAGGTGAAAAGGAAAATGAACAAATAACTCAGGTGCAGAAATTTTTAAGAGCTCATAAAGCCTGGAAAAATAGCAAGTTTGTGCAGGCAGCAGGGCGCGCTGATATTGATAATCCACAAGAAGCGGAAGGAGCTGCCGGCTAAAAGTTCCAGTTTTCTGAAATGTTCAAAGCTGGTAATTCCAAAGGTGACAATTGTTCGCCTTTCTATTATAATTCGCGCGAAATTTATTTTTTAAACGATATTTTTATGCCAATGAATTTTGCTGGAATACACGAGAAAACATTGATTTTAATCAAGCCGGACGGCATTCAGCGGGGACTGGTGGGAGAGGTATTCAGGAGATTTGAAAGAAAGGGCCTGAAAATTTCCGGGGTCAAGATGATGACTTTGGATGAAGCTTTGTTGCGTGAACATTATGCGCATATAGCAGATAAACCTTTTTTCCCCGGTGTCAGCCACTTTATGAGAAAATCACCGGTAATTGCCATCTGTCTGGAAGGTCTGGAGGTAGTATCAGCTGTCCGGAAAATTGTCGGAATCACCAAGGCGCGAGACGCGGAGGCCGGTTCAATCCGCGGTGATTTTGCCATGAGTTTGACCTGCAATGTTGTTCATGCTTCGGATTCCGTTGAGACGGCCATGAAAGAAGTTCCCAGATTTTTCAAGGAGGACGAAATACTGGAATACGACAAAACAGAATTCGAACATGTTTATCACACGGAAGAGCGGGGGGAGTGATGATAAAATAGAATTTTAGAGATTGGATTGCGCCGCCCTGCCCGTCACTTATGACGGCAGGGCGGCGTTTGGTTGGTCAGCGCCGGAAGCAGTCGGTTTCCCGTTTGCTCCCGGTGCTGTTCGAGGGGGACAAGAGGCTGGACTCAGTGGGGACGTCGCGGTAGCAGGTCATCTCCGGATCAATCAGCTCACGGCCGGAAAAGATCAGAGCATCCTCTGCCAACTCGCGGGTCAGTCCCTTGTTGATGAGCAGCTGGAAGACGTTCCTGTCCAGATGCCGGAGCTGATTGATCCGCTCCAAAGCATTGGCGCCGAAGGTCTCGGGGTTCATGCTTTCCCACATGTCCAGCCCGTGGGCGACGGAGTGAAGCCGGTCGTATTGAGGCAATACCAGCTGAAACTCCTCCATTTGCTGGTGTTTCAGACCGACCGGGTTCCGGTCGCTGTACCTGTTGTGTAGCACATCCAGTCGCATCTTGACTTCTTCACAATAGAGCGTGAAGACGTTGGCGCTGATGATCAGCTTGCAGAGCCTGATCGAGACCGGGTGGCTGGGCTTGGGCCGTTTGCCCGCCCGCACATAGTCTCCCATCAGCTGCAGAACGTACAGCACGTCGTTGTGATGAATTCCGTTCACCGAGTTCATGTGAATTTTCCCTTCCTCTCAGTTTGTCTGTCCCTGTCGAAGATCGCCCTATAACCATGACTTTGCAGCCAGATTATGAGCAGGTGCTGATTTTACCCATTATCAAATTTAATGCAAGATAAGTTTATTTTGCATTCTGTTGTCGGGAGATGTTTAAACTGATTCGCCGGCCAGTGCACCGGTAGCCCAGCTGGCCTGCAGATTGAATCCTCCCGTGAAACCGTCGATATCCAGCAATTCGCCGGCCAAGAACAGTCCGGGGCGCAGCTGTGATTCCATTGTCTTCGGGTTTACTTCGTTTATATCAACTCCTCCCGCCGTGACAAACTCATCGCCGGCACTGCGGCTGATCACGGTAAGTGGTAATTCTTTGAAAGTGGCGACAATTTTCCGCCGTACGGCTTTTGGCAGATTGGCGGCGTTAACTGTGGTCAACTGTTTTTCCGGAAAAGCCGGAGATAAAAGAACGTCCACAATTTTTTCGGCGAGAGAATGAGGCAGAAACAGGGCAATCAGATTGCCGGTTTTCTTGCCGGGGTTGGCGTCAATTTTTTGATCGAGCATTTGTAAAAGTTTTTCGGCCGTTTGATCGGGGAAAAAATCTATGAACAGGCGGGCGGGTTTACCGGGGTCGATAGTATCAAAGGCCGATAGGCTGGAGAGTGTAAAAACGGCCGGGCCGGTCACACCCTGATGGGTAAAGAGAAAAGGTCCCAGGCGCTGATAATCATGGGAGGATGTTTTTAAGGTTAGTGCGGCCGAGGGGAAAGAGATTCCGCTTAACTGATGTGACCAGTCCTCGGAGGTTCTTAGCGCAGCCAGGGAGGGGAAAAGACGGGTGATATGATGGCCCAGCTGAGTGGCGAAGGTGTAACCGTCACCTGTTGATCCCGTTTGCCGGTAGGCATTGCCGCCGGTTGTAATGATCAGCCGGTCTGTCGATATATCCTGCCTGTTATTAAAAATGAGTTTGAATTTTTGATCAGGTAAATTTTCTACCGATGTCAGCTGCTGGTTCCGCAGAATTTTTACTCCGGCTTGGATAAGTGCGTTTTCCAAGGCTTTAACAATATCTTTTCCATCGTTGGAAACCGGGAACACTCTTCGGTCAGGCTCGGTTTTAAGAGGGACTCCCTGTGATTCAAACCAGTCCATGACGGCCCGGGGCGGGAATTGCTGCATGGCGGTCCGCAGAAAATCAGCTCCCCGGGGGTAGTTTTTGAGGATTTCCGGTACCGATTGCAGGCCGGTGGTGACGTTGCATCTTCCGCCTCCGGAGAGGAGGATTTTAGCACCAAGATAAGAGTTTTTTTCAACCAGTATCACCGTCGAATTCGCATGTTTCAGTTTGGCAAAGTAGGCAGCCATCAACCCCGCTGCTCCTCCACCGACAATGACGATGGTGTCTGGGGCAGATTCGGCCGGAATAAGTGGTGGCTTTTTGGCCATAGGTGTAATTAGCGGCGTTTTTCTTCCCGTCCGTTCAGATAAAGTTTCATTTCCGGCATGATTTGAATGCGCACCGGTCCTTCCTCGGTGTCCATTTTCATCTCAATCGGTTTGGGGGGAAGTTTGGAGATTAATTCAAATAATTTCTCGTTGGCTTCGGCAATTTCCTCGTCTTTCTTGATCTTGATTTCCCTGAGTTTGTTGTAATTCTCGTCACTTTGCATTTCCAACATCCATTTATCTTTGAAATCCTTAACCTGTTTTTTCAAATCTTTTAGTGCTTTTTCCAGATCCTGGTATTCCGGACTGTCTATCTTTTCCTCTTCCTTGATGTCTTTTTTAATTTCCCGCAGTTCTTCCCGGAGTTTTTTCAGACTTTGCAGGGATAATTGGATTTGATCGTCAATCATAATTTTTTAGATTTATTTGGTGATATACTTTTAAAGTAAAAAATTGGCATCATCAAGACTATCTTTTTTGCCAAGCAGGTCTTGCCTGGCAGAAGCAAAGGATATAACCTGCTTTTGGATAAATTAATATTATGTCTTTTCAGGAATATCTGGCCGCTCTGCGGAGGAAGGCCACCGAAATCAGGATAGAAACTCTCAAAATGATTACCGCTGCCGAGTCGGGGGCTGTGGGAAGCGCTTTGTCCTGCGTGGAACTGCTGACCGCGCTTTACTATGGGCAAACTTCTTCCGGTCCGCTTCTGAATATTGACCCAGGCAACCCCAATTCCGGGGAACAGGATTATTTTGTTCTGTCAAAATCCGGTGCGGCACCGGCCTGGTATGCCATTTTGGCCGATCTTGGTTATTTTCCTGCTGATGAGCTTAATTATTTCAAGGCAACCGGGGCTCTGCTTACCGCCATGCCCAGATCGAAAATTCCCGGTGTACCGCTGGCGGCTGGTCTGGCCGGGCAGGGGATTGCCAGCGCAGTCGGACTTTCACTGGCACTCAAAGCAGAACGTTCCCGGAACAAAGTATTTGTTCTGGCCGGCGATGCCGAGATGGTTAACGGCACTGCCTGGGAGTCTTTGTTGGAGGCCGGACACGCCAAGCTGGGCAACTTTGTGCTGATGGTGGACAGAAATGGCATACAACAGGACGGGATAGTCAGAAATCTTAACATTGCCGATCCGCTTTCCGATAAACTGGAGGCTTTCGGGTTTCGCACCATCAATGTTTTTGCCGGCCATGATTTTGATCAGCTGCTGGGAGCCCTGGAGAAAGCTGTAGTGGAAACCCGTCTGCCGGTTGCCATAATTGCCAAGACGGTCAAAGCCAAGGGGGTGGATTTTGCCGAGAATAAAAGTTTTTATCACGATCAGCCGCTGAGTCGCGAAGAGTTGGCTGAGGCGCTTGCTTCACTGGAGAAAAAAATCGAATAAATTATTAAAATGAGCAGTTTTTTGTTTTGTGCGGTCCTGATAGCCAGATTGATGTTTATTAGTCCGTTCTTGGTCGAAGGTCAGTCTATGGATCCCACACTCCACGACCGGGAACTTTTTTTGATCGACCGTCAGATTCAGGGCAATCATCCCCTGAAGCGGGGGGATATAGTCGTTTTTAGCTTTGACGATCAATATTATTACGTCAAAAGGGTGGTGGGCTTACCGGGAGAAACAATTAAAATCAAAGCTGATCAGGTAATGATTAAAAATCAGGAAGGCGGTTATGATGTTTTGGCCGAACCTTATTTGATGGCACAGCATTTTAATTACGGAGATGAACGTTTTTTCCTGGTACCTTCCGGCGAGTATCTGGTTTTCGGGGATAACCGTTTCCATAGCAAAGATTCGCGCACATTTGTTTATCCTTATGTCAGACTTGATCAAATTTATGGACGCTATATTTATCCCTAAACGGCCATACTATATATATTGACAAAACGGCCGATAGTTTTAGATTTATGCGCAGTAATAAAATTCTATGAAAAAAATAATTGTTTTGATGTCGTTGCTGCTTTTTTTGACAGGATGCAATATAATTCCCGGGAATGAAGTAAAGACCGACAGTCTGGATTATAAGATCGATTCTGCCGACACCAAAGCTAACAATGACCCGATTATCATGAATGTTGATTTGCCTGTAAAAAAACTGGTTATCACTTCGGGAAATAACAACCATCAGCTGGAAGTGGAGGTGGCTGCCACTGATGCCCAGCGGAAAGTCGGTTTGATGAACAGAAAAAGTCTGGACGAAAACAAAGGGATGCTGTTTATTTTTGAGAAACAGGGCTATCTGAATTTCTGGATGAAAAACACGCTGATCGCACTGGATATGATTTTTATTGATGAGAGCGGTTATATCAAACACGTTGCCAAAAAGGCTCTGCCTTGCGTTGATCAGTCCGATCAGGCCTGTCTTTTATACGGCTCGGAAATGCCGGCCAGGTATGTTTTGGAAGTTAACGCCGGTCTGACCGACAAACTGGGGATTAAAACCGGTGATAAAGTCAGCTGGCTATAAAGGTTTACTTCCGTAGTCCGGAGGGACGGCTTGGTGTTGATTTTTCGCTTTGGTTTAATTTTTCAGCCAGTTTTCACGGACTGTTTCGTAAATATTTTTGGCGTCCAGACCGTATTTTCCAAGAATTTCCTGATATTTGCCGCATTCAGGCAATCCATCCAGCCCCAATTTCAATAGTTTTTTGGGAATTCCGTAATGTTGCATAATTTCACAGACCCTGCTGCCGATTCCGCCGTGCAGACTATGATCCTCCACAGTCAGGATCAGTTCACAGTTCCGACAGAGTTCAGCCAGTTTTTCCGAGTCCAGGGGTCTCAATGAAGACAGATTGATGACTTGGGTGGAGAGGCCTTTGTGTTCGAGGTCGATAGCGGCTCTTAGACATTCGTGCAGAATTGCCCCTGATGAAATAAGACAGATTTGTTCTCCTTTTTTTACTATTTCCGGTTGTCCCGGACGAAAGACACAATTGCTGTCGTGAAGATTTTCCCTGCAGTGCCTGGGAATACGCAGAACCGTCGGTCCGAAATCATTAATCATGAAATCCATCATCGCTCTCAGCTCAAACTGGTCGGCGGGGGTAAATATTTTAATATTGGGAAGTGCTCCTAGAATAGCGAGGTCTTCGGTGCAGGTTTTGGCAAGGCCATCTTCAATACGGCTCAAGCCGACCGTGGAAAGAATTATTTTTAGGTTGAGATGGGGGGAGACAATGCAATTTCTGATCATGTCCAGGCTTTTACCCAACAGAGCCGGGGCTTCGGCGCAGATAAAAGGCAGTTTTTTCCGGACGGTCATTCCGGCTGCCAAGCCGGGCAGGCTGCTTTCCGCCATTTCCACGGAAAAATGCCGATCGGGGAAGGCTTTGGCAAAATAGAGAGTGTGGAGATTGTTACTTAAATCTGAATCAAGTACTACCAGGTTTTTGGCTTTTGTTCCAAGCTTTTCCAGATATTCACCGAAGATTTTTGGCAGATTTATGTTTTCATTCATCGCTATTGACTGTAATTGCTTTTGTCCTTTCAAACAAGCCACTTTCGGTGTTATAATATATAGAAACATAATTTAATACAAAATATATGCAAGTTTATTTGGGATCCGATCATGCCGGGATCAATCTGAAGCGTGAGATTAAGGATTATCTGGAACAGAAATTCCAGGGCAAGGATGATTCTTCCGTGCTGGATCTGGGTGTTTTTACCAATGACTCCACTGATTATCCGGACATTGCCCGGGAAGTGTGTGAAAAAGTTTTGGAAAATAAGGGAGCAATGGGGATTTTGATCTGTGGAAGCGGGGTCGGTATGTCCATCACTGCCAACCGGAAAAACGGTATCAGAGCTGTACTGGCCAACAACGAAATTACAGCCCGCATGGGAAGGGCCCATAACAATGCCAATGTACTTTGTTTGGGAGAGAGACTGACCGGACGCGATTTGGCCGAAGCGATTGTCGATGTGTTTATTGATACCAAGTTTGACGCCGAAGAGAGACATTTGCGTCGTATCGAGAAGATCGAACAGGTGATGAAGAACACTGGTGTTTCCGATAACGGGAAGGTTTCTTAGTCAGATTAAATAAATATGGCAGTTTCTAACAAATCAAAAAGGAGAATTCTGGTGGCCCCTTCCGTTCTGTCGTCGGATTTCGGCAAACTGAACACCGAGATTGCCTCGATAGAACCTTTTGCCGACCTGATCCATCTGGATGTGATGGATTATCATTTTGTACCCAATCTGACTTTTGGTCCGCCGGTAATAAAATTTATCAAGACCCGTCTGCCCATGGATTGCCATCTGATGGTGGAGAATCCGGAGTTGTATCTGGATGATCTGGCAGCAGCCGGGGTCGCTTCCGTTACAGTTCATGTGGAAGCCTGCAGGCATTTACACCGTGTGGTTTCCAAAATCAAAGAGCTGGGGATGAAAGCCGCAGTGGCGGTAAATCCCGGGACATCTGTGGAAAGTCTTTCGGCAATTTTGCCCTTGCTGGATATGGTGCTGGTGATGAGTGTCAATCCGGGATTTGGAGGACAGAAATTCATCGCTCTGGCCGTGGAGAAGATCAAATGGCTGAAACAAAAGAGTCCCCGGTTACTGGTGGAAGTGGATGGCGGCATAAATGCTGAAACTGCCAAAATCTGCCGGCAGGCCGGTGCGGATATTTTGGTGGCCGGATCGTATATATTCGGCGCAACAGACAGAAAGCGGGCGATTGCCAGTTTACGGGGATAAGAAAAGTTTTTCTAGAGAGGTCTTTTCACCTTGGGCTTATTGGGAATCACTTCTTCTTCCAGAGGAGGTTCTTCGAGCAGCGGTTGTTCCAAAGCAGGCAGATATTCCAATTTGATTATATAGAAATTACCTTTACCGGCGCTTGTGTCAGTTTCGGGCCACTCGGTGTTACCCTGTTTTTCCCCTTCCGTCTTTGCCCAGAGGATATAGTTATCGTCGTTGATTTTTTGCAGTAAAAATCCGCTTTTGCAAAGAGTGTCTCCGAATTTCTGGGGACCTTGGGGATCTTTGGGAATAACATTGTTTTTGACGAAGGTTTTGATTTCCAGAACATTTTCCAGACAGCCGTCGTTTTCGGGATAGCGGTTGTTTTGTATCCGGTACTGGTCCAGGGCGGTCATGATGTCGCTTAGGATGGTTTGTTTATTGTAGTTCTTTGCTTTGTTTTCATTGTAATTCCATCCGGCAACCATTTGCCCGTAAAAATTTTCCAGTGCCGGCGGTTTTACCAGCAAGGTTAGATCAAGCTGGGCCGGTTTTAAATCCAGAAGGGAAATCAGTTCCGGGTATTCGGAATTTTTCTGCTCAATAAAGGTTTTCACAGCGGACAGTTTGTTTGTGTAAACTTCCTTGTATTCATCAAGGGTGCTTTGGACGGTGCTGGAGACGAAGGTTTTTTGTTCTTCGGTTACGGGTTGGGTGTTGTTGGCAGGGAAAAGTGTGGAAAGCATCAGGTTGCCCAGTATTTTCTGGTCGGAAATCAAAACATCTTTGACCGTCAGTTTGAGTTGGTTGTCCTGCCATTCTCCGAGGGTGGTCAGCTCTTTGGCCGAGAAGGTGGCGGCGTTGAAAACCGCGCTTAGGTCGGGATTGTTCAAGGGATCGATCAGGATGGGGGACTGTGACTTCAGGGTCAGATTGAGCTCGGGAATACGCGTCGAATTCTGGTAGGCGAAGAAGATTGGTTGGGGAGTCAGGCCGGTAATTTTTGAAAGTTCCGAATGTTCAGACAATTTTCCAAGGAATCTGGCGGAATTTTCTTTTTTGCTGACCAGGAGGTTCTGTTGTCTTTCCAGGGCCAACTGTTCCTTGGTGGTAGATGAGATGAAACTGCTTTTTTGATAAAAATCCAGGGCTTCCTGAGCGGCTGCTTCGTCACGAAATACTATTCCCAACCAGACATACGGCAGTCCGGGCTTGAGGGGGTCTTTTTTGGTCACCAAAACACCTCCCTTTAGTTTTTGTAATTGTGCTTTGATGTTTTCGTCGGTAACCGATTGAACCAGACTATCCGGAAGATTGCCGATTATCAAAGCTTCAGCGTCTTTACCGGGTGCCAGATCCAATAATTCCGGAGGGATGACGCCGGGAACGGTAGCGGTAAGAAGGGGCGGTCCTTCCTCCTCCGGCTGAATCTGTTCGGGGGCGATGGAAGGTTGCTGGCAGGCAGTCAGTGTCAGAGCAACCAACAACGGAAGAAAAGTCTTTTTATACATTTATTATGATTTTTTCATGGTGAGCCCGGTGCGAGTCGAACGCACGACCTTTGGCTCCGCAAACCAACGCTCTATCCAGCTGAGCTACGGGCTCACAATTTATCTTTTCGCCTGCGTATCATAGTATAAAAAAGTCTAATTGCAAATACATAATTACTAATCTATAATATTGCTCGCGTAAGTCAAATTATGGCTTTTCATCATGTCCAAGAAACTGAAAATCAGGGAATGGGGGCCGGCTTTGCGTTTTTACTGGCATTATACGGCTCCGGTAATGGCAAAAATCTGGTATATCTGGCCGGTCTGGCTGGTACTGCTGTTGAGTCAGCTGGTGGAACCTTATGTCTATCAGAATGTTTTTGACGAGATTGTAAAAATCGGCCAGCCGGCGGGTATGAATTTAACCAAAGTGATCTGGTTTGTCGGCATCTGGGCGGGAGTGTTACTGGTCAGCGCGGTCGTGATGACCGGGATCAGAATGCTTTTCAGTATGAGCATGCCCAATGTAGACCGGAATTATTTTGAGGAGGCCATGCAAAAAGTATTGGCGCTGGATATGTCGTTTCATCTGGAAAAGAAAAGTGGTGAGATGATGAAAAAAATTGACCGCGGAGTGGACAGTTTTTGGACTATTACCATGATTATGGTGCCGGAACTGATACCCAAGTTTTTGCTGGGCGTCGTGGTGTTAATTTGGGCGTTGACTATTAATTGGCAGATGACCCTGGTTTCGATGGCTTTTTATCCTTTGGCCATTTGGATCTTTATCGTGGGTATTAAAAAGACCAGCGCCTTACAGGATGAATCCAACGATCTTTTTGATTCGGCAATCGGGCGTGCCTATGATGCGGTCTCCAATATTGTGGTGGTAAAAAGTTTTGCCCAGGAGAAGAAAGAGCAGAAAAGTTTTTTGGGCAAGTTTAAAAAATATGTGGATTTGCAGAAGCAGGCCTCTATACGCTGGGGAAGAATAGACATCTGGGGACAGAGTACGTCCACCATGCAGAGGATTTTGATTATTGCTTTTGGCATATATCTGATTCTTCAGGGGAATTTGACGCTGGGACAATTGGTGATGTTCACTTCTTTTTCACGCTATCTTTATGATCCGATTTATGCCATCGGAGGCGATTTAAGGGGATTGCAATATGCAATATTAAGACTGGAAGAGGCCAGAAAAATCCTGGAAAGGATACCCACGGTGCAGGATATTCCCGAGGCCAAGACGTTGAAAGTGACCGCCGGTCGGGTGGAAATGAGAGGGGTGGGTTTTAAGTATCAGGATAAAAATATACTTTCCAATGCCACTATTGATTTTGAACCGGCCCAGATGACAGCTTTGGTGGGACATTCCGGAGCCGGTAAATCGACTATCACTTCTTTGCTCAACAGATTTTATGATGTGCAGAGCGGCCGGATTTTGATTGACGGTCAGGATATTACCAAAGTAAGCCAGACTTCACTGCGCCGGAATATTGGTCTGGTGATGCAGGAAAACACCTTATTCAACGATACAATTTACAATAATATTGCCTATGCCAAGCCCGGGGCAACCCGCTGGGAGGTATATGAAGCTGCCAGAAAAGCCAATATTCATAAATTTATCATGAGTAAGCCGAAAACTTATAAGACCATGGTGGGGGAACGCGGTTTAAAACTTTCTGGAGGTGAAAAACAGCGTGTGGCTATCGCCAGGGTGATTCTTAAGAATCCGCCGATACTGATTCTTGATGAGGCTACTTCAGCTCTGGATTCCAAGAATGAGAGAATTATCCAGAAAGCTTTGGAGCGTGTGATGAAGGGACGGACATCGATTGTGATTGCTCACAGGCTCAGTACGGTTACCGAGGCTGATAAAATCGTCGTGATGAATAAGGGGAAAATAGTTCAGGTGGGTAAACATCCCGAGTTGAAAAACATTCCCGGTGTTTATCAGGAATTGGTAAATCTCCAGGTGAAGGGGCTTCTGGCCAAATAAGCCGACTAAGACAATTCCGGAAGCGGCTATTATGTTAGGGTTTTTTAAAGGTACCCATCAATTGGGCCTGGTCGATAATGCGGTCTTCCATTTCCTTGAGCAGTTGATCGCGGGGCGATCCGGCAGGCAGAGTGAGCTCATGGGACAGTGCATATAGTTTGAAGAAATAGCGGTGGGTACCCGAAGGGGGGCAAGGTCCTTCATAGGCTGCTTTGGGCGAGGAATTGTTGCCCTGTACGGCAAATTTGGGGCCGACATTTTCCGGGATGGTGGTTGTGTCCGCCGGGATGTTCCAAACCAGCCAGTGTACCCAGTTGCCGTTCGGAGCATCCGGATCTTCGACAATCAGGGCCAGAGATTTGCTTTCACCGGGAACTTCCGAGAAATCAAGTTGAGGGGAGAAACCTTCTCCCTGGCAGGTGAATTGGGGAGGAATGGCTGAATTATTTTCAAAACTGGGGCTGGAAATTTTCATATTGGTTGTTTTTATTGGAATATTCGAGGTGAGGGGGGTGGCAGACGGACTGTGGCAGGCTACCAGAACGAGCCCCGCCAATATACCTGTGACTATGATTGATTGTTTTTTTTCCCCCATCGAAATATATTTATCATCATAAGTGTTTTGATGCCAGCTTTTATCAAAAGCAAGCAGAGTCCGGTATGAATAAATCTGGCTTTGAGGCTTGCTTTGGTGATATAATTAAAAGATAAATATTTCAATAATTTTACCAAAATGGCAGATGCCACTGAACAGGGAGGAGAAGTGCTGAGAGGTCCCCGGGCCAAGCAGGCTATAGAGAGCGGGGAGATTACCCGGGAAGGAGCCAAACAGACCGTAAAACAAAAGTCCCAGGAGCAGCAGGACAAAATGAAGCAGCAGGTGGAAAAAGAGGATTTGACTCCCCAACAACAAGAAGCTCTGAAAAAGTTGCGTGATGCCAAGAACTCTGAAGAGAGGGTCAAGGTATTTGCGACGGTGGCTGATGATATTGGCCTGGATCCGCTGCTTTCTCTGATTCCGGAATTGGGGGATGGAGGAAGTTCGATCGTTTCAGGAGTCTATCTTTTAATGGAAGCCAAAAAGGCTGACTTGGGTACAGGTTCTTATCTAAAAATCATTGGTTTGCAAGCCGCTGATTTTGCCGTCGGAGCGATTCCGATTGCCGGGGATGCCGCCGATTATTTTTTCAAGGCCAACAAATGGAGTGCCAAAAGTTTTGAGGACCAAACGCAGGAAATGATCAAGAAGGCGCGGGAGGCCGGAGTTTCGGAAGAAAAGATCAGGCAGTTAACGGAGAAGGCGGAAAAATGGCCGCAGCTGGCCAACCGGGCAGTAGGTCTTTATGCAAAAGCCAATCCCAAATCAAAAGAGGCCGAGCCACAGATGGCACAGGCTACAGGGGAATAATTATTTTTTTTTGGTTTTGGGAGGGATCATCAAATCGCGCCGGATGGTCAGAAGCAGATTTTTTATTGCCCGGGGAGCAGTCCAATCAAGGTTCATTGCCTGATCGAAAATGTTCCTGGTGATGGCCGAGGGAAGATACTGGTCATAATCGGGATTACTGATGATTCCTGACAAATAGTTCAGAAAGTCGTGGCGCAGCCATAAGCAATGATTTGTATGGTCTGCAAATCCGGGATCGGAGGAAAAG
Source organism: Candidatus Altimarinota bacterium (assembly GCA_963677745.1). Taxonomy (GTDB): domain Bacteria; phylum Patescibacteriota; class Gracilibacteria; order UBA1369; family UBA1369; genus UBA1369. Next base: position 517,770 of record OY782391.1, on the reverse strand, counting down.
GCCGGTTTAAGAAAGGAGTTTTTAAGTATATTGAAAAGACGTTTTCTGAAGGCCAGACTTCTTTCCAGGTCGATTTCGGCAGGTGCGATCAGAATAATCGAAGGCTGGTTATGGTCGTACCAACCAACTACTTCTTCGATGATGCCATGGGTGTTTACGCGGATTTGCGAATCAGACGGTTCGGGAGATGTTGTTTTTCCTTTTCCCGGATTTGCTGTTTGCAGATCCTGAGAATGTTCCGGAGCCAAATCGGTTTGTTTTGCCAGTGCTTTCATTTTCGATGGTGATTCGGCCAGGATTTTAAGTCTTTCCCGTCTTTTGTCAAATAGAGAATCGTAACTATTTTCCCAAATAGTGGTTTAATTGTATGTAATCACATAATTTTAATTATTATGAATAGATTCCCTTTCCAAAAGATAGCGCTGGTGTCGATGGTTTTGATTGGTGTTTTTTCCATGCAGATGTTGGCTATGGCAAAATTGCCCGATCCATATCCGATTACTCCCGAAATTCCTTTTGATCCCCAGTTACCTCTTTTTGTCGCTCCGACTCTGGCCGTGGTTACTCCTGTTCCCGCTGTAACTTATGACAAGACTCCGGATTTTACCTTTTCCAGCACCCAGGCCGGAACAATCACCTATTCCGGTGACTGTTCCAGTGCAACCGTCAACGCGGTGTCGGGAAACAATACTATTACTTTCAATTCTCTGGCCTTGGGAGCCCATACAAACTGCAAATTAACCGTGAAGGGCACAGTCAGCGGATTGACTTCGGATAATTTGAATATTGCCGCCTTCACGGTCAAGGTTAATATGATTATTGATATTACCGCTCCCACACTGACTCTGGTGAGCGGAGTGAGTAGCCCGACCGACGATACTACTCCAGGCATAGTTTTTAACTCCAATGAAGCAGGGACAATTACTTATGAGGGAGCCTGTTCCAGTTCAACTACCAATGGGGTGAGCGGGGACAACTCAGTCACGTTCCAGTCGATGCTTCCGGGCACCTACAGTAATTGTAAAGTCAGGGTAACCGATCTGTCCGGCAATACGAGCGATGCTTTGACTATTCCTTCTTTTACCATCAACACTCCGCCAATCCTGACTAAATGTGCAGGTTTTACCGACGTTTCATTGGTGGACAGTGACTGTGCCGCTATTTCCTATGTAAAGAGTATCGGTGCCATAACCGGAAATCCCGACGGCACTTTTGATCCGGGAGGTTTGTTGCAGAGAGATCAGATTGCCAAAATTGCTTTGGAAACTTTCGATAATTTCAACTCGGTATCGGATTATTGTGCCGGCAGCAATCCTTTTCCGGATGTAACCGAGTCCAGTTGGGCTTATCAGTATGTATGCCGTGCCAAGGCTTTGTCGGTGGTTACCGGTTATCTGTCCGGACCCGATGCCGGGTATTTCAGACCGGCCAGATCGGTGAACAGGGCTGAGTTCCTGGCTCTACTGCTCCGCAATCTGGGAGAAATAATGCCTACCGGCACTTCTTATACCGATGTGCCCGCGGACGCCTGGTATGCCGATTATGCCAAGTATTCCAAAAACAACGCTTTGTTCAGCGGGACAAAATTGTATCCCACCAATTTCACTACCCGCCGCGAAGTGGCAGAAGTGATATACAAACTGCATAATCTGGGAAAGATCTAATATAGCGTGATACTTTATGGAAAAGCCCCCGCGTCACAAGGTGATCGCGGGGGCTTTTTGTAAATTAAATCCGGACAGCAAAAAGGCCGCTACCCGCGTATGACGCGGGTGAGCGGCCTTTCTGGTTCTTGCGGCTGTGGCCTGTCCGGAAGGAGCGGGATGTGAGATCCTGCTCGTCAGTCCGGAGAAGCTTCAGCCGACGGTCGGTGCCCCGTCGCGAGAGACGACGTCTCAGTGCGACGGGGCGGGTTTTGGGGTGAAGGGCTCCCTTGCTGCTGCGTCAGTGGGGGAACCGGTATGCCATTCGCTGCGGCGAATGGCGCGCGACGATGATTCTTGTTGATGGTCAGATGCAGCCGGGCTCGTCGGTCAGCCCGTTGCAGTTGTTGTCCAGACCATCGCTGCAGAACTCCGCGGGGACGGTACCGCAGGTTCCGCAGTCATTGCGAAGGAACTCGTCGACCAGTCCGTCGCAATTGTTGTCCGCGCCGTCGCAGACTTCGATCGTGGGGCCGTTGCCGTTGCAGAGGCTCCACTGTCCACCGACGCAGAACTGGTTGCCGGTGGAGCACGTTCCGAGGTTCTTCCCGCAGGGCAGGATTGCTCCCGACTGGCAGGAACAGCCGTTGTCGATCGTGCCGTCGCAGTCGTTGTCGACGCCGTCGCAGACATCAGCAGGGAGGGCCCCGCAGTTGCCGCAGCGGTTGCGCAGGCCTTCGTCGATCTGCCCGTTGCAGTTGTCGTCGATGCCGTTGCAGGTCTCGGCGGGGATGACTCCGCAGTTACCGCAGGCGTTCCTGAGGAACTCGTCCACGTGTCCGTCGCAGTTGTCGTCGACGTTGTTGCAGGTCTCGGGAGTGGGGGCCACGCCGTTGCAAAGTCCCCAATGACCGGCGATGCAGCTCTGAGTTCCTGTGGTGCAGGCTCCCATGTCCGTACCGCAGGGCATGGTCGCCCCGGCCTGGCAGGGGCAGTTGTTGTCGATGGTGCCGTCGCAGTCGTTGTCGACGCCGTCACAGACATCAGCAGGCAGGGGCCCGCAGTTGCCGCAACGGTTGCGCAGGTTCTCATCGACATGCCCGTCGCAGTTGTTGTCGATGCCGTCGCAGATCTCCACCGGTGGCGCACCGCAGGTGCCACAGGCGTTGCGCAGGCCGTTGTCGATGATACCGTCGCAGTTGTCATCGATGTTGTTGCAGGTTTCGGGAACCGCTTCGGTGCCGGAGCAGAGGCTCCACTGTCCACTGACACAGTTCTGTGTTCCGGTGGTGCAGGCTCCGGTGCTCGTACCGCAGGGCTTGGTGGCTCCAGTCTGGCAGCCACATCCGTTGTCGATGGTTCCATCGCAGTTGTTGTCCACGCCGTCGCAGAGCTCGGCCGGGGCGGGGCCGCAGTTGCCGCAGGCGTTGCGCAGGCCTTCGTCGATCTGCCCGTTGCAGTTGTCGTCGATGCCGTTGCAGGTTTCGGCGGGGACCGGACCGCAGTTGCCGCAGGCATTGAGCAAGTATTCGTCGCTCAGCCCGTTGCAATTGTTGTCTTGTCCGTCGCAGGTCTCCACTCCAGGCGCGACGCCCGAGCAGAGTCCCCATTGTCCGGCAACGCAATTCTGCGTCCCGGTTGTGCAGATACCGGTGTCGGTTCCGCAGGGTTTGGATGCCCCCGTCTGACAGGGGCAGTTGTTGTCGATGGTGCCGTCGCAGTCGTTGTCGACGCCGTCGCACACATCGGCCGGCAATGCTCCGCAGTTGCCGCAGCGGTTACGCAGACCTTCGTCCACGTCACCGTCGCAGTCGTCATCGACGCCGTTGCAGGTCTCGGAGACCGCTTCGACGCCGCTGCAGAGTGACCATTGTCCTGCCACACACGTTTGCTGGCCGGTGGTGCAGGCGCCCAGGTTCTTGCCGCAGGGCATGGTGGCTCCGGTCTGGCAGCCACATCCGTTGTCGATGGTTCCATCGCAGTCGTTGTCGACGCCGTCGCAGACTTCGGCGGGCAGGGGCCCGCAGAGGCCGCAGCGGTTGCGAAGGTTGTCATCGATGATGCCGTTGCAGTTGTTGTCGACCCCGTCACAGATCTCGGCGGGGGTCGGGCCGCACCCGCCGCAGGCGTTCTTCACGCCTTCGTCGGCATTTCCGTCGCAGTTGTTGTCCACGCCGTCGCAGACTTCGACAGCGGGGGGTGTGCCGGAGCAAAGGGTCCACTGTCCTGCCACACAGGCTTGCTGGCCGGTGGTGCAGGTGCCCAGGTTCTTGCCGCAGGGCATGGTGGCTCCGGTCTGGCAGCCACATCCGTTGTCGATGGTTCCATCGCAGTCGTTGTCGACGCCGTCGCAGACTTCGGCGGGCAGGGGCCCGCAGTTGCCGCAGCGGTTGCGAAGGTTGTCATCGATGATGCCGTTGCAGTTGTTGTCGACCCCGTCACAGATCTCGGCGGGCAGGGGGCCGCAGTTGCCGCACTGGTTGAGCAGACCTTCGTCCGCGATGCCATTGCAGTTGTTGTCGACACCATCACAGATCTCGACGGGGGTCGGGCCACAGCCTCCACAGGCATTCTTCAGCCCTTCGTCGACATTCCCGTCGCAGTTGTTATCCACTCCGTCGCAGACTTCGACAGCAGGGGGCGTACCGGAGCACGTTCCCCAGGTTCCTCCGACGCAGGTCTGGGTACCCGAGGTACAGACTCCCAGATCTTTGCCGCAGGGCTCAGTCAAACCGGTGATGCAGGGGCATCCCGGGTCCACAGTGCCGTCGCAGTCATTGTCGACGCCATCGCACAGGTCAGGATCGGAGGGACCGCAGTTCCCGCAGAGGTTGCGGAGGCCGTTGTCCACGATTCCGTCACAGTCGTTGTCGTTCCCGTCGCAGGTTTCCACGGGCAGGGGCCCGCAGTTGCCGCAGCGGTTCAACAATCCGTTGTCGATGATGCCGTCGCAGTTGTCGTCCGCGCCGTTGCAGACTTCGGCGGGCAGAGGCCCGCAGTTGCCGCACTGGTTGAGCAGACCTTCGTCCGCGATGCCATTGCAGTTGTCGTCCGCGCCGTTGCAGACTTCGACGGGAGTCGGGCCACAGCCTCCACAGGCATTCTTCAGCCCTTCGTCGACATTCCCGTCGCAGTTGTTGTCCACGTCGTCGCAGACTTCGACAGCAGGGGGCGTACCGGAGCACGTTCCCCAGGTTCCTCCGACGCAGGTCTGGGTACCCGAGGTACAGACTCCCAGATCCTTACCGCAGGGCTGGGTCAGCCCCGTCATGCAGGGACATCCCTGGTCGATGGTTCCGTTGCAGTCGTTGTCGACGCCGTCGCAGATCTCGGCGGGAGGGGGACCGCAGGTTCCGCAGAGATTGCGGAGTCCTTCGTCCACCTGCCCGTTGCAGTTGTCGTCGATCCCGTTGCAGGTCTCGGACGGAGTTGCACCGCAATTTCCACAGGCATTGAGGAGCCCGTTGTCGACGATGCCGTCGCAGTTGTCGTCGAGGCCGTTGCAGCTCTCTGATGGCAAGGGTCCACACACGCCGCAGGAATTGAGATAGCCTTCGTCGATGTGGCCGTCGCAGTTGTTGTCCTGGCCATCGCAGAGCTCGGCTTGGACGATGCCACAGCCGCCACAGGCATTCAGCAGGTTCTCATCCACTTGCCCGTTGCAGTTGTTGTCCAGCCCGTCGCAGGTCTCCACCGCGGGAGCTACACCGGAGCAGAGGCTCCAGATGCCGTTGATGCATTCCTGCACGCCGGTGGAGCACGTTCCGAGGTTGCTGCCGCAGGGCTTGATCGCGTCTCCCTGGCATTCGCAGTCCTCGTCGACGCTGCCGTTGCAGTTGTCGTCGATCCCGTTGCAGGACTCCGCAGGAGCTACCCCGCAGCTTCCGCACAGGTTCAGGAGTTCTTCGTCGATGTGGCCGTCGCAGTTGTCGTCCTTGCCGTTGCAGGTCTCGGGCCCGGTCGGAACACACTGATAGGCACAGACGCCGTTCTGGCAGTTGGTGCCGGTTCCGCAGGTGAGGTTGCAACTTCCGCAGTTCTGGTTGTCGATCAGAACGTTGGTGCAGTTGCCGCCGCACTGCTTCTCCGGGTAGGTGCAGGTGTTCTGGTGGCCGGCCGATCCGCCGGTCCCAGGGTCCACCGTGTTGTCGTTGCACCAGGGGCTGTCCGGGTCGCAGCTGGTGGGGGGATCCGATTCACACCCCGCCTGGGTCATGACCAGTCCTGTCAGCGCTACCATCATCAGCGCTGCCATCCATTCGCGCTTCTTCAATTTCATGGAAATCTCTCCTCTCGTATTTTCGTGACCGCGCTGCCGGGATGGCCAGCGCATAGACTCCGGATGTCGTGGTGATACCGTCGGCTCACCACAGTGTTGCACATTGGCATCACCTCCTCAGATTTGAAAAAGGTTGAGGGTTGTGGTTTTGCTCCCAGTCGGTTAAGACAGGGAACGCCTTACTGACTCGTTTGGTCAGGGCTTCTTATCCTTGTCGGACTGGCCGGTCTAATTGGCCAAATCCGCACATACTATTTTTCCTTCTGTTTATCTTGGTTTTGTTGCCAAGATGTCAAATATCCGGTCGGTCTCCCCAGGGAGTCCGATCCAGAGTAGTTATACACTAAAACTGAAATTAGTAAAGCTAAAATAAGATTTTTCAATATTTTCTTAAGTTGTCAATGGTCGAGGCTATTTCGGGCAAAAATAAGGCTTGGAGCCGCCGAGAAAATAGTCTATATATTGTTATAATTCTGTTTCCATCAAAATATGTCATTAATCCCTGGCAGTCCGGCCGGATTTGATCTTAAATTTCCCTATCAGCCAAAAGGGGATCAACCACAGGCCATAGAAAAACTGGTGAAAAACCTCAAAAAAGGTGTAAAACATCAGACTTTGCTGGGTGCTACGGGAACGGGAAAAACTTTTACCATGGCCAATGTGGTACAGCAGGTACAGCGGCCCACGTTGGTTTTGGCCCACAATAAAACTCTGGCCGCCCAATTGTGCAGTGAATTCAAGGAATTTTTTCCCAACAACGCGGTCAGCTATTTTGTGTCTTATTATGATTATTATCAGCCGGAAGCCTATATTGCCACTACCGACACCTATATTGAGAAGGATGCCTCCATCAATGAAGAAATTTCCAAGTTCAGACATGCTGCCACTACCCATCTACTGACGCGGCGGGATGTGTTGATAGTTGCATCAGTCAGCTGTATATACGGGTTGGGATCAGTGGAGGATTACAACGCTTTTGCTTTTGAGCTGAAAAAAGGTGAAGAGAGAAAGCGGGATAAGCTGCTGCGTCATCTCACCGATATTCAGTACAACCGCAGCCATATGGAGTTTAAGCAGGGGATGTTTCATGTGCTCGGCGACACTCTGGAAATTTTCCCTCCTGACAGGGACACCATTTTCCGCATAGAGTTTTTTGGTGATGAGATCGAGCGAATCACCGAGGCGGATTCTTTCACCGGAGAGGAATACCGCGAATTGGATTCGGTGAAAATTTTTCCGGCCAAGCATGACATTACTTCCAAGGAGAAAATTGAGAGGGCTGTTTCCCTGATTCTGAAGGATATGGAAATACGCCGCGAGGAGTTTCTCAAACAGGGAAGGCTTCTGGAAGCGGAAAGAATTAAAACCCGTACCGAATATGATATGGAAATACTGCGGGAGACCGGATATTGTCAGGGAATTGAAAATTATACCCGTTATCTCAATGCCCGGGAACCAGGCCAGCCGCCCGCTACTCTATTAGATTATTTCCCGGATGATTTTTTGATGATTGTGGATGAATCACATATCAGTATTCCTCAAATCGGGGGCATGTTTAACGGCAATTATTCCCGCAAGGAGACTTTGATCAATTATGGTTTCCGGTTGCCATCTTCCCATGACAATCGTCCTCTTAAATTTGAAGAATTTGAAAAGGCGGTTAATCAAACCGTTTACGTATCGGCTACACCATCCAAATATGAGTTTGAACACAGCGGGAAAGAAGTAATCGAACAAATTATCCGTCCCACCGGCCTGCTGGATCCGAAGGTCGAAGTTCGGCCGCGCAAAGGGCAAATTGACGATCTGATCAATGAGATCCAAAAAAGAATTGTGGTAAAGGAGAGAACCTTGGTTACTACTTTGACCAAGCGTTCGGCAGAGGATCTGACTGACTTCCTTACTGATGCCGGTATCAGGGTTAAATATCTTCACTCCGACATTGAGACACTGGAAAGAATCGAAATATTGAGGGATTTGAGGTTGGGCAAATTTGATGTACTGGTGGGAATAAATCTGCTGAGGGAGGGCCTGGATCTTCCCGAAGTGTCTTTTATCGGGATTCTGGATGCGGACAAAGAAGGTTTCCTGCGGTCCAAGAGCGCGCTGATTCAGACTATCGGACGTTGTGCCCGTAACATAAACGGTACGGTGGTGATGTATGCCGATAGAATTACCGATTCAATGAAAGGGGCGATCGGAGAAACGGAGCGAAGACGGGAAATTCAACATGCCTACAACGTTAAACACGGTATTACCCCGGAAACCATTATTCGCGCCATTAAAGACATTGCCATGGGCGGGGGAAACAAGGAGACCGGTCCGGAACACAAAATTGATCCGAAAAAGGTGCCAAGAAGCGAAATGGCCAGGTTTATCCGGGAACTGGAAGAACAGATGGAGTTGGCATCCCTTAATCTTGAGTTTGAAAAGGCGGCTGAATTGCGCGATGAAATAGAGATGTTGAAGGATCAGAGTCTTTCCAAATAGACCTAATATTGCATATTTTTTTAGTTTGTGTTCTAATACGGTCTTATTTATTTTGTCTATGAATTCCGGCCTGAGAATTATTGAAGGTGATGAAAGCTGTAGCTTGTCCCTCTTTCGCTCGTTGCTGGAGGGGGAAAGAAAGATTGATCAGGGTTTCCGGGAGAGGTTTATTGACGGAGTGGCGGGTTTTTTGAATGAGCCGCTCTGGAAGAAGTTTGAAACACAGTTGATTGTGCCTTTTGATCAGCTGACCGAGCTGGTCTGGAGAATTAAAAAAATCAGGGAAAGGGATTATGTTTTTGCGCCGGGGGAGGAGAGAAACGTCGAGCAGGTGAAAATGCGCAGTTCAGCCAGGCATTTTTTGGAAAAAAGTTTTCTCTCCCATTTCAACCTGGACGTGAATAATGCCACTGAAAGTGAGATGGTGGAGGTGGCCGGAAAAATTTTGAAAGAACTGGATAATTCATTGAAAAATCTTTTGTTTGTTTATCATGGTGAGGTTTCCGGCGAAGAGGTGACTGCACAGCTGCTTTTGTCCGACTATTCTCTGCTGACAATGATCTCTCTTAAGCTTTGGACAGAGGTTGGATATCTGCTGGAAGCACTGGCCTGGCGTTTGGACGGCTTGAAGAAATCATTGTATCTTCTGGGGTCTCCCGTCAAAGCCAATCAGCAACTGGTGGAAGCGGATTATTTGTCTTTACTTCGGGCCTGCGGCATCCTGAAAGAAGCTGTTGCCCGACTGGACAGAGAAGAAAATCCGGCAACCGAAAAAGTGTTGTTGGATATGCTGAATTCCTGCAAAGTTTATCCGCAGTATTTTCGTCAGATTATCGACGGTGAGAAAGAACTGGTGGGAGTCCTGGATGAAGATCCGGAGAAAAATGATTTGGTTTCGGCAAAAGTATTCGGAGAAAAAACACTTGAATTAAAGAGCAACTGTCTCACTGATTTTTATGAAAAAAACAGACCGGTGCCTGGTGCCAATGTGCTTAGACAGGAGAGGCAGGAGGATCGTGATCTGGAAATAACAGGAGATCATCCCGGCTCGCTGATTGCTGAAAAAATCCTGATGACCATCAAAGCTTTGACCGATGAAGGGAGGATCAATGAGGCGGAATTGCTGGTGAGATCATTTCAGGTGGTCGAAAACCAGGTGAATTTTCAGGAATATATGGATATGGAGGAAAATTATTTGGAGTGGATGAGACAGGAAGTCTATACGGCATTGATGCTCAGATTAATGAATCGTCGCAGATTCAGAATAACCTGAAAATCCGATCCGGGAGGTTACCAGCTGCTGCCGCCGCCTCCGCCGAAGCCGCCGCCGCTGAATCCACCGCCGCTAAAACCGCTGTGTCCGCTGGAGGAGGAACTGCGGGGGGCCGCCTGCATGTTGGAAGACATGGAGGAGTTGAAGCTGTTTAGTGTATGCAGAAAATAATAGGTGTTGAAGTGAGTGAGCATATTGGGATCGGAACTTTGATACCAGTTGGGAGATTGTTTGAACAGTCCTTCGCAGGCTTTGGCCCATTTGTCGCCCAGTCCGAAAGCAATGGCATAAGGCAAAACTTTTTCGAAGATATTTTCTTTTTCGTAGAATTTGATGCGGTCTTCCTCCGCTGTTTTAATAAATTCTTCCAGTCCCAGTACGCGGATTTGGGTGTCGGCTCCTTTTTGGGTACGTTTGGGCATGTAAAAGCCGAAAATAAAAATGATCGGAGCTGTCATCAAAAGACCCAAAAAGAGAGGCAGATTGATGTCGGCCAGGAAACCGAGAAAGAATAAGGTCAGAAAAAGCATTCCTCCGCCACAGCCGAAATAGGAGGTCTTGGCTGTCTCCGGATTGGAGGTGTAGTATTTTTTACCGATCAGACTGTTGTAAATCGAGGTTTTGATGCCGGGGATGTCCTGGTAAAATTTATATTTGAGGTCGGTGAGGTTGATCTTGGTTTTTGTCCCGAAGATCGCGTCGTAAATTTTCAGTTCAAAATCCTGCAACGGCTCTTTTTCAGGCTTGGAGGGGGTGGTTTTTTCCAGTTCATAATAGGTGGTTTCCCCGAACAGTTTTTTCTCTTTGCTTTCAATGATTTTCAGATAACCGCGGGTGGCCAGATCAATGATGGTGCTGGTGATATCCCGCATATCAACACTGTTGTCGAGCAGTGTCCCGACTTCCGCCGGTCGCAGGTTGTCCGGGACATCGTATTCCGGCATGATGGCGGTATGGGTGGCTTGGGGATCCCGGCCGTCTTTATACCAGAGATAATACAGGAAAAAAAAAGCGATAACCGGAATCAGATAGCCCCAATTATCTATCACAAACCAGCTGAAGACGGTCAAAGGGGAGGGGAAATTAATCGTACCTTTGGGAAAGGAGACGGCAATGGTCAGTCCCGCTCCGGTGGGGAGCAGGGAGCTGGAAGAAAACTGATAGGTTTTGCCGTCGATTACCTGTGCCTGGCAATTTTGCTCCCGGCTGTAACCAAAACCGGTGAAGCAGATGGCTTTCATTTTATTCTGATCGGCTTCTTTGGGCAGGGTTACCGTAGCGGAAGCTTTGGCAATTGCCGTGTCCCAGCCGTTTCCCGTAACATTCCAGAACAGTTCATCATAGTCTTCAAACTGATTCAGCCCCCGTTCCAGTTCGTAGGAAATTATATAAGTTTTTATTTGTCCGTCGACCAGCACGTCGGCTGAACCGATTTTCAGATCGACATCATTTCCCCAGTATGACGTTTCCACTTCGTAGGGATTGCCCTGTTCGTCGGTGACGCTGAGCAGCTTGAAGCGGATGTTGAGATTCTGGTTATAACGGTCCTGATAATGAATGGGAATATTGCGGATGATTCCGTGGCGGCTGGTGCCTTCGGCTTTGGTGAAATCGGCCTCGATGGTTTCTTTGACCAGGAAAGTGCTGTCGGCATTGATGGCAATATCAGCATGGAAGTCGCTGATTCCCCATCCGTAAAGGTTGTAACCGGTAAAATCCACTTTCCGTAAATCGCCGGTTTGGTCCTGGGCTTGTACCAGTACCGGCAAGAGTAACAATGCCAAAAAAATCAGCAGTTTAGAAAAGAGGTTTTTTTTCATAATGCCGGGGATTAAGTGGGCCATTGATTTGAAAAGCGCCCCGCCGGCCGGCGGGGCGCTTGATGATGATTATTTTTTCGGTTCGTCGCTGAAGGAGACTTTGACGTTCTGCCGTTCTTCGGGATTTTCTATCTCAAAGAACTGGCGGCGTGTGAATTTGAAGATGCCGGCAATCAGATTGTTGGGAAAAATTTCCACTTTGGTATTGAAGTCGCGGACGGTGGCGTTGTAATAGCGGCGGGAAAGTTGCAATTTTTCTTCTACTTCCTTGAGGGTTGCCTGCAGATCCATGAAATTCTGGTTGGCTTTGAGTTCAGGATAGTTTTCAGCAACTGCGAACAAAGTTTTCAAGGTTCCGGTCAGGGCGTTTTCAGCTTTTATCTTTTCTTCCGGGGTGTTGGCGGACATTGCCATGTTGCGGGCCTGTGTAACCGCCTCCAGGGTCTTGCTTTCATGTTTGGCATAACCTTTGACGGTTTCCACCATATTGGGGATCAGGTCGTAGCGGCGTTTTAATTGTGTTTCGATGTCGGCCCAGCCCTCATCAACTTTGTTTTTCAGCTGGATGAGTCCGTTATAGACTCCGATTACCAGTCCACCCAGGACTACTACTACGGCTAAGACTATTAGAAGTTCCATGTTAGCAAATTTAAAATATATTTTCCCTGTTAAAATCAACTATGCCAATTTTAGTGTACTTGGACTTTCAATGCAAATTGAAGCGGAATAGCGATGGGAAATGCTGTTGACGTTATGAATTCCCCGATTTCAGGGAACCAGAGGGGTTCTGCGTACTTTTCCAGCCGGGTTGTCGATGGTTGGGCCGGGATTTGTCGAACCGATGGTCTGATCGGCAGTTGCTACCATGTCGGTAATGGTGACAGGCAGGTTGGTTAGCCCGGGTATACCGGTGGTAGCAGTGATTTCAGCGGTGGCATTTTGGTCGGTAATTAGTCCGGAGTTTACACCGTTGTCAGTAATTGCTGACGCGGTTGCCGGGTTGTAGCCGGTAATGGTGATCACACCGCCTCCCAAAGTAATCACTTCCTTGGAGTCGCTTCTGTCCCGCAGATGAAGATTAATCTTGAAACTGATCGGGAAGGTGGTGTTGACGTCACTCAGTCTGCCAATCTGATTCAATTTCAAAAGGTAGGTGGTGAATTGCCCCTGGTCAACCAGATTCAGATTTTCAATTGTCTGGATATCGTCGTAACGATTGGTGTTTTGCAAACCAAGGTAAAGCCGGGATCCACAGTTTTTAAGATATCCGGCGCTCAGTCCTTTAATGGGGATCAAAATATCTTTGTCGGTTTGCAGGTTGGGGATTTGAACCGAAATTTTTTGTCCCGAGCAGGGGAGTGTGAATTTAAACAGGAAATCCGGAGCCAGGTTGAGACTGGCAAAGATATTGCCCGCCTGAAAATCCTTGATTGTCTGGCCCGTCTTATCCGAATAATACGGTTTATCGGTGATCAGAATTTCATTGACCAGTTCGCGGCTGTTGATGAAACCGTTATAATCCATTTTGGCTGTGCCCAGCTCTTTTTTGTCGGCATCCATCACTGTGGCCTGGAAGGCCGATTCACAGATATTGGTGTCGTAGAAATAGGGCTGATCGTTTTTCCGGTAATTGATTTGGACAATCACTCCGTTGCTGCCAACCGGTACTTCTTCCCGGTTTTTGATGGTTTCGGACGCCAAAGGGTTCTTGGCGTCGGAGACACTGATTCGCGGTTCGTATCCATTTCCCAGGAAATTACATTCCAGCTGGTTTTCGGTAACGGTAACCGGAATAATGTTGTCAGGAAGACGGCGGTCGGTATATTTGGCGTAGATGGTGTATTCGCCGTTGGGGAAATAGCGGTCCTGAAGTTTTTTGTTGAAATCCTCGCAATCGGCGGTGGCACTGCTATTGAAATTTTTACCTTCGATTTTACATTCCCGGTAGATTGGTCTGATGTTATAAAGAGCTCCCTGGAGAAATTTCCCAGGACCGCCTATAACAACGATTGTTACCAGACCGCCCAGTATCAGGATGCCGAGCAGGATCAATAAGATTTTTTTAGTCATGGTCAAAATGCTAATTATCCTCATATTGTAGCATTTTTTTGGCGTTTTTGGAAGATTCCGGCGGTTTCCCGGCGGATTTACAGGAAGTCTGCCACCTCTTTTTGATCACATTGGTGAATTTTGATGCCTTCCGGCAGAGAGGAGATAAATTCACGACCATAACTTTTTTGGACCAGGCGGGAATCCAGAATGACGACGGCACCGGTGTCGCGGGCCGACCGGATCAGGCGTCCAAAGCCCTGTTTGAAACGCAAAATTGCCCGGGGCAGGGAGTATTGCTCGAAGGGTTTTTCCAGCAGGCTGGAGCGGGCGCGGACAATCGGATCATCAGGCGGATCAAAGGGCAGTTTCTGTATTACTACGCAGGTCAGGACCGGTCCGATCAAATCGACTCCTTCCCAGAAACTGTTGGTTCCCAGTATCGCACAATTGGCCGGTTCATCCTGAAAATGGGAAATTATCTTGCCGCGCCCGCCGGAGATGTTCTGGGCCAGCAGGTTAATGCCTTCGGTTTTGAGCGAGGGAGCCAGTTCATGAAATACTCTGGCCAGATCTTTTTTGGCGGTAAAGAGTACCAGTGTCCGTCCGCCGTTTTTATTGATAATTGAGCCGATCACCTTGGTGCACTGAGGGAGATAATCAGGTGTCTTGGGGTCGGAGAGATTTTCGGGGATGATGATTTTTACCTGATCCGGATAACTGAAATGGCTCGGCACTTTTATTTCTTCAAAGCTCTCATCCAGTCCCAGTTCGGAACGGATATAAGAGAAATGGCCGTAAGTAGAGAGTGTGGCGGAAGTAAGGATTACCGACTGATAGCCGGTAAAAATCTTTTCGCCAAAAATTTCCTTAACGGAAAGGGGAGCCACGCAAAGATGGATGCTTTCATCAAATCCTTTGTTGACCCAGATGATTTTATTTTTGGGTGAATCGTACAGTGTTTTGAGGTTCTGGAAAAAATTTTGCAGATCATGCAGGTTGCCCTGCAGGGGATGGTCGGTGATTTCCCATTTTAACAGAGTCCGGTGCAGCTGGTCGGACAGCTCTTTCAGATCCGTTATGCTCAATGTCATTTGATTAATCAGTTCCAGACATTCAGCCCATTCCGGACTGTCGGCGATTTGTTGCGTAATGCCAAGTTGAGAGGGCTGGCCATACATGGTTTTGGCAAATTTTTCGATCAGCAGCCGGTTTTTTTCAAAAAGTTTTTCCGCCAGTTGTAAAGATCCGGAAGACAGTTTTCTGATCTGTGTTGATGCTGTCAGGGTTTCCTGATCCAGGGACGGCTGTGTTTTCTTAAGGCTTTCCAGGCTTTCGATCAGGTGGTCCCATTGTCTTTCCAGCCTGCTATAACTGAAAAACATCGTTAAACCGTCGGTCAGCGTCTTTTCGAGATGATGGGCCTCATCCGCGATCAAAATTTGAGCTTCGGGAAGAATTTTGTTGTCCGTCAAATGGTCTTGGATCAGCAGGGCGTGGTTGACCACGATAATATCTGCCGATTCGGCTTTACGGCGGGCATTTTCCAGGAAATCAATACGCGGAGAGGGAAGGTGGGAGGCCGAGTATTCTTCCGGCGCAGTCATGTAGGACGGATCGGCGCATATTTCCTCATAGAGCTGGGTTTCTTTGTTCTGGAGGTTCAATTCATCCAGATCACCGGTTTCGGTATGGTTCAACCAGATCAGTATTTTTATAATCGATGTCAATTCATGCTCTTCCAGATGAGGTTTTTCCAGAAGTTGACGAAAGCGGTTCTGATCCAGATATTTTTTACGGCCTTTTAACACCGCGATTTTCAATTCAGGAAACAGTTTTTGTACCAGCGGGAAGTCTTTGACCAACACCTGGTCCTGTAAATTATTGGTATAGGTGGAGATGATTACTTTTTTCCTCTGGAAATGACAGGCGTGGCCGGCGGCCAGCAGATAAGCCATGGTTTTACCGGTTCCCGTTCCGGCCTCGGCGATCAGGTTAAAGTTTTCACCAAAGGCCTGAAGGATTTTTTTTAAAAGTATCTGCTGGCCATGACGGAACTCGTATTTATCAATGAATGTTGACAGGGAGCTTTGCTCACCCAGAATATTGATGAAGTCTTCCGGTGCCGCTGCCGGGAGGGGCAGGCTGGTTGTTTTTTGGGGTGGTGATTTCGCCGGGCGTGTTTGGGAGGGGCGGGCGGGCTGGGGGACTGTGTTTAAAAAAAGATCGGCCAGTTCCCATTCACTGCGGGGAATCAAGGCTTGTATCTGTTTGAGGATGGGGACGGGGATTTGTGCGATTTTCTGCAGGAGAATCTGGAATAACTCCACGCAGACTTTGGCATCGGAAAGAGCCCGGTGCTTGTTTTCATGTTTGATTTTCAATTGCCGGCTGATTGTTTCCAGGCTGAGAGAGGGGAGTTCTGAGAGCAGGATTCCGGAAAGTTTGAGGGTGTCGATTTGGGAATTCAGAACCGGGACGCCTTTGGCTTCCAGAAAGGTTAAATCAAAGTCAATATTGTGGCCTACTATCGGAAAATTCCCCAGGAACCGGCCCAGGTTGTCGCTGATATCGGAAAAAGAGGGAGCAGCTTTGACTGTTTCGGTGCTGATCCCAGTAATATGGCTAACCATAGCCGGTATTTCGATGCCGGGGTTAACCAGTGTCTCGAAAGTTTCCAAAATTTTATCTCCCCGGAACTTTATAGCTGCGACTTCCAAAACCTGATCGGCACTGGGGTCAAAGCCTGTGGTTTCCAGATCCAGGGCAATATAGGTCTGATTCATTGTTTTTCTCCTTTTGCTTGATTATTTTCTAACATAGTACGAAGTTAAAACCTAATGGAAAAGGCCGGCGGCGGTTTAATTCGGAGGCAAACCGGGGAGTATTATGAAAGGGGGTTGAGTGTTTAATAAAAAATAATAAAATTTAAAAGAGCTGGCTCATTTGAGCCAGCTCTATGACTTGTCCCGTAGAGTGTTCGTTTAATTAATTCTAGTAATTATCAAGATACCGGGTAATGATGGCGGCTGTCTCTGCCCTGGTTAAGTAATCGGAGGGGGCAAAGACGGTGGCGGTCTTACCGGTGACGTATTTGAGGCTGAACGCTTTTTGAACCGCCCCATAAAACCAGTCGGTTGGCGGGACATCTGTGAACGGCAATTCTTTGAGGCCGGGATCCGGGCTGTTGGAAGCTCTTCTCAAGTTGATCAGCATGGTCATGGCTTCAGCCCTGTTGATTGGCTGGTTGGGCCGGAAAGTGTTGTCAGAATAACCTTTGATTACGGAGAGAACAGTGGCGCGATTGACATAAGGTGCGAACCAGGCGTCTGCGGGGACATCCTTGAATTTGGATGCCGGTTGCTGGTCGATTGTATAGAATCCGGCGTAATCATAGGCGGACATCAGAGTTTTTACGAACTCGGCCCGGGTAATGTTTTGATTCGGATGGAATTCGGTTCCGTAGCCTTTCATTATGTCGATGTAGGCAAGAGTGTTGACATAGTGGGCGTACCAGGCGCCTTCGTCCACGTCGCTGAATCCAAAGGATTTCACCAGTCCCTGTTCCAGGGAATCAATCGGCTCATAACCAAAGTCGCGGCTGTAACTGTCGGTCATCGATGTGACCAGACTTTCGACTGACGAAATCAGTTGGGACATTTGACTAAGGTCAAAATTGAATTTGAGATTGCCTATATAATAACCGTTTTCATAGGTGCTGCTGGCGTAGAGACTTTTCAGTGGTGCCATGAAATCCATAACCGGCTTGATGTCTTCCTCCGTTGCGCCGCTTTCCAGGGCCAGAGATTTAATATAGGAGCTGATATTTATGAGGTTAACGAAACTGAGATCAAGCATCTGTCCGCCGGTATAACTTTTCTGCCATTCCGGATCGGCTGACAGGCTGTTGTTTGCTGAAATTGTTTTAGTGAGGTCTTTCTGCGTGCTGATTATCATTAAACCGTCGCCGGTAACAGCTGTGGAGATGGTGGTGACCATTTTGGGGTCGCTTTTGTATTCTCCGTTGGCATAGAAATAGCTGGAAGCGTCCGGATCGAAGCTGATTTGATCATAGGTTGTGCCGTTTACTGTAACGGAAGTACTGGTAAAAAACTGTTTTTCCAGTTCGGCCAGTGGCGGGAGCGGAGTGGGTTGGTAGGTGGAGTCATAATCGAGCAGACTTTGCTGATAGGATTCTTCCATCTCATAGGTGGCCTTGAAATTTCCTTCGATTGAAGCCAGAATTTTGTTTCGTAATTTGTCCAAAGTTGATTTGGCCAGAGTTTCCTGTCCTTTGACCTCTGAGATGAGCGTGATTCCGGGAAAATATTGTTGTCCGACCTGCGAATGAAGGGCAAAAGCAGCTCTATTCCGGAAGAGCGGGGCAATTTCGGTATCGGGATCCAGTCCGGTCATTTCCACGATAGCCGTGGACAGTTCGTCGTAAATTTCGGCCGGTGAAGGCAGGGAGGAGTCAGTTGACAGTTGAGAGAGGGTATTGATGCTTTCCTGCAGATTGGTTGCCAGGTTATTGGATTCACTAAAGAAAAGCAGGTTGGAGGCATCGATTTTTTTGAACAGTTCGGGAGAGAAGGCCAAATTGGCGGGATTGAGGCTGGTTTTGAAGCCGGGATTAACAGTCACGATTCCATTCAAACCGTTGGTGGTTTGCAATAAGCTGAATCCTTCGGATTTAACCATATCCTGGAGGTTTATTTCACCGAGAACCGGGTTCTGTTCTGTGGTCAGGTCTGTCGGAAGTTGTTCAAAGTTGATGAACATTTTGAAAAAACTTTCCGGGCTGCTTTTGCCCTGCAAAAATTGCCAATCCGGATTTTGTTGAAGTGAACTGATGTTTTCCTGGATCAGCAGGTCGGACAGAATGCCTTCCTTGTTGGAAGCAATTAAATTTCCGTTTTTATAGGCAAAAAAGAAGTCTTCACTGGTCAGGTAAAGCATTCTGTTTCCCCCCAGATTTTTTTTCTGCAGTTCATCTGTCATTCCGTTAATAATTGCGTCAAAGTCTTCTGCCGGCAGGGCTACCGAGAGAAAATAAATTTCACTACCGTCGGTCTGGTGGAAGGACTGGCTGAAGCCGATGTTAGTGTTTTCAATGTTGTCGGCAATAGTGTTCAGGACGGTCTGATTGTCCGTATCTGCAGCATTTTCCCTGATCATGGTAGCCAGTTTACCCTGTAGAGGATTTTTCTTGGCTGTGTTCAGCTCAAGATAAATGAAAGTGTTGGGTGGGGCGGAAAGAGCCGGTGCAGTGGCAGCCTGGGCGGTCAATCCGAAGAGGAGTTGCCCGAACAGAATCACAACCAGCAATTTAGCGGTGATTTTCATAATGAAAAGTTAATAAATGGACTGGCTAAGATTTTAGATCAAATAGTCCAAAGGGGCAAATTAACCTTGGGAAGGACGATTTTGGATTGTCTTAAAAAATCAGTTCCGGCGTTTTCTTTGCTCCAGGATTCTCGCTTTTTCCTCGGGGCTGGTATAGGCAAGGTCGGCGTCAAAGGTGTGATTGTTGTTGGCGTCATAATCCGAAGCATTCAAAACGGCTGCATAACGGGGGTTTCTGAGGGCATCATAGAGACGCATTCTTTTAACGGTGCCGTCGGTTTCGGCAATTTCAATCGTCTGGTCAATGCGGGCAATATCCTGAGAATAATCACAATGCCCTCCAGACCTTTTGTTTATGTCAATCTCCCCGGCATGAGGGTATTGATATGGCTGAATGGGATTACCCCTGCCGTCCAGAAGTCCGCCTATTCCCACGCCTCCGTTGTTTTTAGTGGCTCCGCGGCCGATAAAGATGTTCTTTTTCTCTCCTCTGATCAGCATTTTGGACAGATCGGCCGCGGTGATGGTGGGACGGTTTTCTTGTCTGGCTTTTTCGTTATAGTCCGAGAGATATTTATCCAGTTTCTGTTTGGCTTTTTTATTATGTCTAACCGACCATTCCAGGTCCGCCATACGACTGATGTCCTGTTCTCCACCGACCACCAGTTGAAGGTTAGCTTTTCTGTCTGTTTCCATGGCCATATCGGCGGTGGGAAGTGCCCATCCGAAATGATCGGCAATCCTTTTGGCCATGGGGCCGGAAAGGGGAACTCGAATATTATCTTCATTGGAGCCCACGGCCAGGTAACCGTTGGAGGTCCGGAAGGATATTTTCACTCCATTTGTTCCACGCATGGAAATGGTACTCATGTTGCGTACAGAATCGGGCACATTACCTTTTTCGATCTCGGCAATGATCTTGTCCGCCAGTTCGTCGGGGAAGCTGTTAACATCCCTGTTTAAGCCCCAGGATTCAAACAGCTGTGTACCGGTCGGTGCGTTGCGGGGACGGTCGGGAAGGTCTTTTTGACCGGAAGTTTCTTCCTCGTCTTTTTCTTTGGGGACTTCTTCGATTGGTTTTACCCTGCCGTCCGTGGTCAGATGATTGTTGAACCTTGGGCCGTAACCCAGTTGCCCGCAGGCTCGTGAAAGATTGGGGCTTCCGTCGGGGTTAAAAATTTTTTCCCGGATGGCCGGATCAAGCTGGTCTTTGCAGCCGGCCAGCTGCTCACTGAGTGTTTTTAGTGCCGCGTCACGGCCTTCTCTTCCCAGTGTGTTGGCTTGTTTAATCAGTTCTTCCAGAGCAGAACCGGTCTCCTTTTTTTCCCGACCTTCGGGCGCAGTTGTGTCTTTGGGCGCTGAGCCTTTGTTTTCGCTGATAAACCCGGTTGGTCTGCCTTCGAAACCCATGTGATTTTTGGAGATCTGCTCCAGATATGTTTAGATCGCCATATTATAACACAAAAACCCCCGTTTTACCATGTTGGCAGGGCGTTCTGGAAGTGAAGACAGTCTTATTTATTTCCCGCAAAGTTCAAGCAGTTTTTGGGCACCCGGACAGATGGTTTTGTCAATCAGGGTGGTCTTTATCCTGACTCCTTCCAGATTGGCTGTTTGGCAAACCAGATTTTTGAGCTCTTTTTCGAAAGTTTTGCGGAAAAATACACTATGTTCAAGCATTGCTCCGATTTCCGAGACAATCACCTTTTCTTTGGCCAGATGATTGTTTTTAAGATTGACGATGATGCTGTAGACGGCCTGTGCGCAAACAAAAGCCCCTCTTTCAGTAATTGCCGTCCAGAGGTCCCGTAACTCCGGGAAATGGCTGATGGTTTTCTTCTGGTGGAAAAATTCTTCCAGTTGACCGGCGGACATGGTCTCGAATTGGGCGAAAGCTTTTTGGTCGGGAATAACCCCGTTGATGACGGCTTTTTCCAGAACTATGCGAAAGAGATGGTGTTGCCAGGCTCCGGCAAAGAGTTTTTCGGTTCTGAATTTGTTGGGTATGCGGCTTTTGTGATTTAGCCGGTCGTCGAGGCTGCAGTATGGAAAGAAATCGAAGTTACCAAATTCCAGATTGAACAGCTTAAAACCATGTACGGTGTCATAACCGACGCTGATATTGGTGCCGCTTCCGGCAACCAGGTTGATGATTGGCAAAGGTTTTGCGGCGAAAGCGGTGGAGAGCAGAGCCAGGGAACTGTCGTTAATGACATAAACGGTCTGTCCCGGATAGCCCCGTTGTCCAAGAAATTTTTCCAGTTCCTGTCCCAACTCCAGTTCAATCATTCCCCTTTGTTGATGATTTTTCCCCCAATAGAGGATTTTGCCATCCAGTACCCCGTTTTTGCGGAAATGGGGATGGAGGGCGTTACCAAATGAAAAAATCAGTGTCCGGGGAAGGGAAGTCAGGTCATGTGAAAACAGGTCCAGATGTCTTTTTAAATCGGCAAAGAATATTTCGGGCGTATAGATCTTATCTTCGTAAAAGGGTTTTTTATATTGATCTGAAACGGTCAGTTTGCCTTTCGCATTGATTTGGCAGAGGTAGAGCCGCAGATACATGCCGCCCAGATCCATTACCAGAAAATTTTGCGGAACCGGTTTGCGGCCGGCCGACCATTGATGGGGAAAATGGATTTGATTGATATTGTGTTTGCCCAGACCGGAGCTGACCTGATTCTCGAGCTCGGGTAAATAATCCCGGTAATTTTTGTAGAGGAACCACTTTTGTTCTTCCAGGAAATTTTTAAGATCTTCTTTCATGGGATGTTTTCTTATTTCTGGTGAATTTGTTTCTACTAATATAAAATACTTTTAGTTGATAAGACAAATTGATGCGTTTAAATTATCCGGAGATTCTGCCTATTACGGCACACAGGGGGGAGATTGTAAAGGCGATCGAGGAAAATCAGGTAGTGATTGTGGTAGGTGAAACAGGTTCAGGAAAGTCTACCCAGATCCCCAAAATGATACTGGAGGCATTGTCCAATGTGGCAAAAACAGATCCGACCCTGGGACAGTTTAAAATTGCCTGCACCCAGCCCCGGAGGTTGGCGGCGGTATCGATAGCTTCGTGGATTGCCCATGAAATGGAGGTGGAACTGGGAAAAGAAGTTGGTTATAAAATACGTTTTGATGATGAAACGACCGCCGGCACCCTGATCCGAATTTGTACGGATGGTATTTTGCTGCAGGAGATGAAAGGTGATGGTTTGCTGGCCCGATACGATGCCATTCTGGTGGACGAGGCTCATGAGCGTAATTTAAACATAGATTTTCTGATCGGATTACTGAACGATATTCAGATTAAGAGGAAGGCAGGTGGTTTGCCGGAATTGAAGATTCTGGTGACGTCGGCCACTTTTGATGCTTCCAAGTTTGCCGGTTTTTTTGCCGGTTTGAATTCGGATAAAATGGGCAATCCCCGGCCCATTCCCATAGTCAACGTGTCGGGACGTCTCTATCCGGTTGACGTAATTTATGAACCGGTCAAGTTTGATGATGATGTATATATAAAAATTGCCCAGTTGATCCGGAAAATTGCCGAGGGACCGGAGCGCGGGGATGTGCTGGCTTTTTTGCCCGGTGAAGCGGAGATTTTTCATACTATCCGGGAAATTGAATTACTGGGGAAAGGCAATGTAATTTGTCTGCCTCTTTATTCCCGGCTTTCCATGGACGAGCAGGAACTGATCTATAATGAGTATCCCGGAAAAATGAAGATCGTGGTGGCCACCAATATCGCGGAGACATCCCTGACGGTGCCCAAAATAAAATACGTAATTGACTGCGGTCTGGCCAGGATGACCGATTTTAATTTTCGGACGGGCATCGGCAGTCTGGAGGTTGTGCCGATCTCCCAAGCCTCGGCTATTCAGCGGGCCGGCAGAGCCGGCCGCGTTCAGGCAGGGACTTGTCTGCGTTTGTATTCCAAGAGGGATTTTGAAAACAGGGAAAAATATACCAAGCCGGAAATACAGAGGTCGGATCTGTCTTCGGTGGTTTTGCATATGCTGTTGATTGGAATAAATGATCTGACGGGTTTCAGTTTTATCGATGCTCCCGAGCCCAAAGCTTTCCGCAATGCCATTGCCAATCTGATCGAACTGGGGGCTTTGGATGAGCGGCAGAATCTGACCGAACTGGGCGTGAAGATGGCCCATCTCCCGTTGGAACCGAGGATTTCAGCAATGTTACTGGCAGCCGAGCGATATCATTGCGTAAATGAAGTTGCCATCATTGCTTCATCACTTTCCGTGAAAGATCCTTTCTTGCGGCCGATTGGCGAGGAGGATGAGGCTGACCGGGCCAAGAGGAATTTCCAGAGGATGGCACAAAACGGCGGGCCCAGATACAAGACACTTCGTTTGCGCCGGGGGAGGAGGGTCTTTACCAAAAGGGTGATTGACAGGTCTTTTACCGGTTTGGAGATGGTTTCGGATTTAATGGTTTTTCTGGTGATCTGGAACCGCCTGCAAATCATCAAGACTGAAGAGGAACGTGAATTGTTTTGCCAGTCCAATTATCTGAATTATCTGGTATTCAAGGAAATTGCCCAGATTTACCGGCAGTTGCTGGACACCCTGAATATTTTTGCCAAGGACGAATTTTCCCGCTATCTGGTCAAACCTGAACAGTCCGATTTGTCGGTCGATCTTTCCAATAAAGAGGGGATTCTAAAATCAATTTCTTCCGGTTTTATTCAAAATCTTTGCGAATCCACAGGCAAACAGACCTATCGGATGCGCAGCACCGAAAATGTTTTTATTCACCCGGGATCGGCTTTGTTTACGATTTCACCGCATTATTTCGTGTCGGCGGAAATTGTCGAAACAACCCGTTTGTTTGCCCGTAACAATACAGTCATTGATCCGCGCTGGCTGGAAGAAATAGCCCCGCAACTTTGTAAATACAGGAGGGGACCGGTCTGGTTTGACAGAAAAACCGGCAAGGCGGTACAGGAGGAAGAGGTGCTGTTTCGGGGGAACCGGATAGTCAAAGATCGTATAGTTGAGCTGGCCCAGGAAAATAAGGAGCAGGCCCAGGATTATCTGATAGCGGAGGGACTGGTTAAGAAACAGCTGGCCTGGAAATACAGCTGGATTGAAGAAAACGACCGGACAATCGCCAAACTTAAAGTATACGCCGCCAAGCTGTCGCGGGAAGAATGGGTTTTTACCACCAAGGTTTTAGGCGATTGGTATTGGGAAAAAATCAATAAAGCCGGCCGGCCGGTCACTTCCCTGGAGGCTCTGGATAATCTGTTGTCGGAACGGGGGCGGGATTATTTGAAAATCAATTGGGAAGAAGTCGTTTCAGCCGGGGATCGCGAAAAAATCCGGAAATTGTTTCCCGAGGAAATCTATCTGGCCGGTAAAAAGTATAAAGTGGATTATCATTATGACGATCATCGTTTTCCCAGCGGGCCGGTGGTGGTTCTGTCGGTTGAAGATTTGTTGGGGCTGGACGATCAGGTGGTCGCTGCCAATCTGAAATCATATGAAAAACTTGATCCGTATTTTGTGGTAAATTCCGGGCCGGGGACCATCAGTATGGCTGAAGGGAAAAGCCTGGAAGAGATTAAGACAGAGGTGGACAGGTGGCATTTACGCAAGAATTTAAAGAAGTTAAGGCGGGAGGAAGAGGTCCGCAATATCAAGTTTGAAGAAATCTGGCATTATTTGCCCGATCTGTTGTCGCGGAAAGAGGTGGGTGCCAGTTTGTTTAAAAAGGACGGGCAGGTGAATTTATTCGTATATGTCGGAATGCGAATGGAAGGGAAGAAGATTGTCCGTACTTTGTTTGAAGACCGTGACTTGGCCTGGCAGTCTTCCCTGGAGGTGTTGAAAAACTTTTTTATCTGGAGATCCAAATATGAATATTATTTCCGTGAGGCTGAAATAAAGGAATTGGAACAGCAACACGGCAAGTTTTTATACGGCGTTGATCTGGAGCAGTCCCTGGAAGGGGCTTTGTGGAGAAGAATCGGGCTTGCCGAGAAATTACAGCAGGGGAACCTTTGTCAGGATGTTGATCAGGTGAAAGAGCTTTTTGACCGGGAACAGGCTCAGCTGGAAAAATATAAAAACCAGGTCAGGACGGATCTGAAGTCGGTTGTTAACAAGATGTCCGGTCTTTCCGAATCGGAGCGAAGTGAAGATTTGCAGGAGTTGGCCAGTCTGAAAAAATCCATTCAGTTATCCCAGTTTTAGGGAGGATCAGACTCTGCCAAAAATCAGATCGAGCAGCCTGTCCCAATCCTGGAAGTCCAGTTGCTGCGCACGGGCACCCGGCTCCAGTCCGGCTTTTTGCAGTAGCAGGCTTAGGTCTTCTTTGCTTAGATTATGGAATCCCTGGAGGGCGTTGGAAAGATTTTTCCGTTTTTGACTGAAGGCTTTTTTGATTATTTCCAGAAATTCGCGGTCGCGCTGCAGGCGCGGCCGCGGCAGTGTCTTTAGGTGCAGAATGGCTGACTGGACTTTGGGAGTGGGATAAAAATTGTAGGGGCTGATCCGGTCAATGATTTTTGGCTCGGTGTAGAGCTGTGTTTGCAGACTTAACACGGAATGATCGCCGGGTTTGGAACAGATTTTCTGAGCCACTTCCAGCTGGGTGAGTATAGTCAGACTGTCAGGGCGGCGGGACTGGTCGACCTGCAGAAAGTGGTTAATAATCGGCGAGGTGATGTAATAAGGTATGTTGGCGACGATTTTGTAGGGTCCCGCGGGAGGCGGGTAGTCAAGAACGTCCTGTTGGACCAGCAGGAAATCCGGATATTTATGAAATAAATCCTGCAGGTAGGGAATCAGTTTTTGATCTTTTTCCACGGAAATGAGCTTTTTGACTTTGGGCAGTATTTCCATGGTCAGGATGCCCAGTCCCGGTCCGATTTCTATCACCTGATCGTCCGCCTGCAGATCCGCCGTTTGGATGATTTTTTGTATTACCTGCGGATTGAACAGGAAATTCTGTCCCAGTTTTTTCTCGGTGTAAAGTCCGGTTTTCCGGAGCAGATCCTGTAATTCTCCCAGGTTATAGTAGAGCATTGGTGGAGATTTCTATGATTTTGTGACGGCTGGTGAAACCGGAAATGATCTTTAACGAAGATTGGGGCAGATCAAGGTTTTTGGACAGAAAGCGGAGCAGATTTTCATTGACCTGTCCTTTTTCGGGCACTCCGGTAATTTTCACTTTAACACTGATTTGATGATCCGAGCTGATTTCCACCTGGCCAAGCTGATTTTGCCGGCTTTTGGGGGTTACATGGACAGACAGCCTGAACCGGCCACGTGTTGCCAGCAGGGTTTTAAGTTTTTGAAGCATCGGGTTGCAGGGGTGATAGATCTTTTCTGCTGAATAATTTGATAATTTCGGTGATGACCGTGAGAGCCGCGCATCCGGCCAAAATGAGCAGCCATTCATTCAAACTTAATGAACGGGTGTGAAAAATGGTCTGTAGAAAGGGTATTTCGATAATTGCCACTGCTATCAGGACGGAGGAAAGATTGGCCCAGATCAGTTTCCAGTTGTTGAACGGATTAATCCGGAAAATAGAGGTGTTTTTGGTTTTGGCATTGAATGAATTGGTGACCTGCAACGTTACCATGGCAATGAAGGTAACGCTGTAAGCTTCCTCCAGCAGTTGATCGGGAACCGGGCTGCCATAGGTCCATCCGCCGAGAAACAGCCGGTAGGCATAAAGTGCCAGAATGATTGTTCCAATCAGCGATCCGGTGATCAAAATTCTTTTAATGAAACTGCGGTTCATGATCTTGTCATGCGGGTTTCTGGGAGGTTGTTTCATAATGTCTTTTTCCGCCGGTTCCACGCCCAGGGCCAGGGCCGGCAGGAGATCCGTGACAAGATTTACAGTCAGGATCAGGATGGCTGAAATAGGGGCTGCCAGACCGATAATCAGACTGAAAAAGATGGTGAATACCTCACCGATATTGGAGGAAAAAATATAATAAATGAACTTTTTAAGATTGGCATAAATTACTCTTCCTTCATTGATCGCAGTGACGATTGTGCCGAAACTGTCATCCATTAGAACCATGTTGGAGGCTTGTTTGGAGACGTCCGATCCGGTTATCCCCATTGCCACGCCGATATCCGCCCTTTTCAAGGCGGGTGCGTCATTTACGCCGTCGCCGGTGACCGCCACTACCTCGCCGTTTTCTTTGAGCAGGGAAACCAGCCGCAGTTTATGTTCGGGGCGGGTTCGGGAGAAAACAATGTTGAGCGACTTGTTCTTAAATTTTTCTTTTAATTCCTGGTCTGAAAGCTTGTCCAGCTGTTCGCCGGTAATGATTTCATAATGCTGTTTTTCCGAAATCATACCGATTTTTTTGGCGATAGCCGCAGTGGTGAAGCCATTATCGCCGGTGATGATATAGCTTTTGATGCCGGCAATCTTGGTCATTTCCACTGCTTCTTTGACTTCTTCGCGCGGCGGGTCGGACAGCCCGGCCAAACCCAGGAAGGTTAACTTCCTTTCCACCAGGTGTTGTTTTTCCTCAAAGGATTTTTGGGTGATAATGTCGTTTATTTCGTAGGGGGAAATTTCTTTGTAGGCCAATCCGATGGTACGCAGCGCTTCATCGCTGAGTTTGTCGTTGGTCTGGAGTAATTCTTCTTTGATGCTCTTGGTCAGGATGGCCATTCTTCCACCGTGCATTCTCTGATCCGACGCCTGGATGATTTGTTCGGGAGCTCCTTTTGTAAAAGAAAAATATTTATTGTGTTTTTTATCCAAAAAAATCTTGGTCATCATTTTTCTTTCCGAATCAAAAGGCAGTTCCATCAGCAATTCCAGGTTTTCTTTCAACTCGGAATCCAGGTTTGAGGAAAGTTTTTTGGCCATAGCCAGCAACCCGCCCTCGGTTGGATCCCCAATAATTGTGTAGGTATTATTTTTGAAAACCAGGTCGGAATTGTTGCATAGTTCGGCGCAGAGGCTGAACCATTTCAGGGAACTGGTGAGGGTCAGATGTTGTCTGGTGAATTCCGGTGTCAATTTGCTGTGATCAAGCTCAAGTTTTTCTTCCTTGGAGGTGAAAACCGTGAATTTCCCGCTTGGAGCATATCCCGTACCCTGGAAAGTTAAGTAAAAATCATCAATTAAAGCTTCCGTTACGGTCATTTCGTTTTTAGTGAGCGTTCCGGTCTTATCCGTACAAATCACTGTGGTGGCTCCCAATGTTTCCACCGAGGAAAGCTGTCTGATGACGGCTTTTTTCCTGGATAGCCGCTGTACCCCCAAGGCCAGGGCAATAGTGATGACTGCCGGCAACCCTTCCGGTACGGCTGCCACGGCTATGGATGTTGCAAAAACAATATTGTCGAGAATGCTTCTTTGATGAACCAGCAGTTCAAAGATGAAAATCAGAGAAATAATGATCAGGGTGGTCTGGGCGGCAAATATTCCAATCTTGTGGATTTCTTTTTCCAGAGGGGTTTCATCCTTCTCGGTTTCCTGTGTTAAATTGGCAATTTTCCCGAATTCGGTTTCCATTCCCGTTTTGATAACCAGCGCTTTGCCGTTGCCACGAACGATGGTCGTACCGGTGAAAATTATATTTTCAACCGTGGTCAGATTGCCTTTTTCTACCGTATCAAAAGGAGTTTTTGTAACCGGAAAAGATTCTCCGGTGAGGACTGCCTCCGAACACTGCAGTTCATTGGAAGCAAAGACAATGGCGTCTGCCGGGACACTGTCTCCTTCATTGACTATAATTACGTCCCCCGGGACGATTTCCGACGTATTAATAAGTATCTGCTGTCGATTACGAAAAACCCTGGCTTGTGGGGAAACCATTTTCTTGAGGGCTTCGATGGCTTTTTCAGCCCTGTATTTTTGAATAAAACTGATAGCTCCGTTAAGTATGAGCACTATCAATATCAGGATGGCATCGGTATTGTCACCCGAAAAAAAAGCAACGACCGTGGCACAAAGAAGCAGCAGGGTCATGGGGTCTTTGTATTCTTCCAGAAAACGCAAAATCAGGAGTTTCTTTTTCTTTTCGGTGAGCTGATTCGGTCCGTATTTTTTCTGCCGGAAATCGGCTTCGTTGGAGTCCAGTCCGTGCTCACTGCTGTCAAAGGTCTCAAAAATGTTTTGATAAGCGTAATGGTGTTGCTCTTTCATGCTCTATGCGATTAGGTTAATTGATTGCGGCGCCATTTTTCTATATTGGCGTGGTGGCCGCTCAGAAGTATATCGGGGACGGACAGTCCCTTGAAGAGGCGGGGTTTTGTATAATGCGGGTATTCTTTTTTGCCGCCCAGTTTTCGTGAGAATGTATCTTCCAGGTGGGAGTTTTCGTCCCCCAGGATGCCCGGGATAAATCTGGAAACGGCGTCGATCAGTACCATGGCCGGCAGTTCTCCTCCGGTCAGCACATATTTACCGATGGATATTTCCCGGTCCACGCACAGATCCAGGACACGCTGGTCTATGCCCTCATAGCGTCCGCAAATAAGTATCATTCCCGCCTTTTTGCCACGGCCCGGTTTCATTTCAACCAGCTCTCCGGCGATTTTAACGGCACGGGTATGGGTCAAAGTATCTCCTTTCGGGCTCAGATACACCACCGGGCCGCAATTTTTACGGCGGAGGGCCGTGACCGCGTCATAAAGCGGTTGGGGAGTCATAACCATGCCGGCCCCTCCGCCGTAGGGGATGTCATCCACCTTTCCCCATTTGTCATTTGTATAGTCGCGCAGATTATGGACATGAATTTCCAGAATTTTCTGCTCCAAACCTTTGCGAATCATTCCTTCGCGGAAATATGATTCAAAAATCTGGGGGAAAATGGTAATAAGATCAAAGCGTATTGCTTTCATATGGTTGGAAGTTTTTCATATATGTTATACAGCAATACAGGCTTTTGTTGAAATAAAAAACACCCGCCTGGGCGGGTGTTTTCTGATGAATAAATGGTGAGATTTAGCGTTTGCTGAACTGCGGAGCTCGGCGGGCTTTTTTGAGACCCGGTTTCTTTCTTTCTTTGACCCTGGGATCGCGGGTCAGAAAACCGGCTTTTTTGAGGGTCAGTCTGAGTGCCACATCGTATTCGAGCAGGGCGCGGGCAATAGCGTGTCTTATTGCTTCCGCCTGTGAAACCATTCCTCCGCCGTCAACTTTGACACTGATGTCGAATTTTTTGGTCAGGGAGGTGATTCTGAGCGGAGCGTTCAGGACGGAAAAGAGTTTTTTTAAAGTGAAATGTTTGGCCCCGTCATCACCGTTGATGGTCAGGTCGCCCTTGCCGTTTTTATAAAGTCTGACCCGGGCAACGGCTGTTTTCCTTTTTCCCGTACCATAATAATACTGCTGTACGGATGAGGCTTTCTTAATTGTTTTGGGGGCGGCGGGAGCTGTTTCTTTTACTGGCATGTGAATTTGGGATTTATGGAAATTATAGTTTTATTGGTTGGGGATTCTGAGCTGTATGATCATGCTCGGCACCGGCGAACACTTTCAGTCTTTTCATCATCAGCTTCTTGTTCTTGTTGTGCGGGAGCATTCCGGCTACGGCATGTTCGATGATTTTGGCGGGATTGCTCTGGCGGAGTACCTCTGCGGTTACGGTTTTGAGTCCGTTGGGATAGCGGGTATGCCAGTTATATTCTTTCTGAAGGTCTTTTTTGCCGGTCAGTTTGACTTCGGCGGCATTGATAACGACCACAAAATCACCGCAGTCCTGGTGCTGGGAAAAAGTCGTTTTACCTTTCCCTCTAAGAAGATCAGCGATCTTGTTGGTGATGCGGCCGAGTGTTTTTCCCTTGATGTCGACCAACAACCACTGTGGCTTGATGTCGGTCTTTTTGGGAGAATAAGTCTTAAAAATTGCTTTCTTTTTCTCTGCGGTTTTCATTGCGGTAGTAATGAGTGATTATAATAATTCGATTTGTACCAACGGAGCCGAATCACCGGCGCGGAAACCGATATCGGTGATTTTGGTGAATCCGGTGGCGCGGGTTTGATATTTTTTGACCAGTTCCTCAAACAGAATTTTTGAACTGAGTTCATTTTGCAGGATGGCGCCGGTCTCGCGGATGGCGGCTTTTTTGTCCTTGTTTTTGGCGGCCAAAATCAGTTTCTCCATAATCGGCTGAATGGCTTTAGCTCTGGCTTTGGTCGTCTGGATTTTGCCGTGTAAAACGAGTGAAGTGGCTAAATTGCCGATCAACGCTTTCCGGGGACCGATAGGACGGGCAAGGCGTGTTTTTTTTACCTGGTGTCTCATGATAATAGGATGTTACTTGTTCTTTATTGATTACAATGTTTTATTCTTCGGCCAGATTCAGACCCCGGCTCTTGAGGGCGTCTTTGACCTCAGTTAATGCTTTTCGGCCGAAACCACGCAAGTTGGTCAGTTTGCTTTCGGTGCATTTGGAAAGTTGTTCGATTGAGCCGATGCCCCCGTTGATCAGTGCGTTGAGGGTTCGGGGTGAGAAACCGAGAATTTCAATCGGAGTATAGGCTTCCTGAACCGGCTTGTTTTTCTCTTCCAGCTCCTGTTTCTGGGAAATCTTCTGGAAGTCACTCATGTATTCCGCCTCAACCATGATGTTTTCCTTATTAAACAGGTTGAAGTAGGATTGCAGGATATTGGAGCTGAATTTTAGGGCGTCATCGGGAGTGATGGATCCGTCGGTTTCGATTTCCAGAATCAGTTTGTCCAGGTTGGTCATTTGGCCGACACGAACAGCCTCAACGTCATAACGGACTTTTTTGACCGGAGTGAAAATCGAATCGATCAGGATGATTTCCGGATCGTAATCGTTTTTCTGTTTAACCGAGACGGGGATATAGCCAACACCTTTTTCCGCTTTGATTTCCATGTGTAGTTTGGCGCCTTTTTCCAGAGTAGTGATGTACTGGTCAGGGGTCAGAATTTCCACATCGGATGAACATTTGATGTCTTTGGCATAAATCTCTCCTTCTTTGTTGGCCGAAAGCGTTAGTACGCTGACTTCGGGGGAGCTCTTTCTCAGGCGAATCGATTTCAGATTCAGTGTAATATCCAAAATGCCGTCTTTGACTCCTTTGATGGTGGAATATTCGTGGGTTACCCCGTCAATTTTCACACCGGTGATACAAGCGCCCGGAAGTGAAGATAAAAGTACTCTTCTGAAAGCATTTCCAATGGTGATACCGTAGCCCTGTGGCAAAGGGCTGACGGTGAAAATAGCGTGTGAATCGCTAATTTTTTCCACCTTGATTTTGGGAATGCCAATTTCTTCTTGAATTTGATGCATTAGAAGAGGATTAATGAATTATTTTATTTTGAGTAGAACTCAACGATCATACTGGCCGAAACCAGAGGTTCCAGTTCTCCTTTGTCGGGAGTTCTGTCCACTGATCCGGTCATATTTTTTAAATCAACGTTCAGCCACTTTGGGCCTTTGGTTCCTCTTTCTGAATTTTGCTTGAAGACGGGGGAATCCTTCTTTTTGCTGACCAGATTAAATTTGTCCCCCGGTTTAACCTGGATGGATGGGATGGAAGCAACCTTACCGTTAAGCTCGATCAAACCATGATTAACCATCTGTCTGGCCTGATAGCGGGTGGTGGCCAAACCGGACCGGAAGATCACGTTGTCCAGTCTCTGTTCCAGCAGGCGGAGCAATTCGTCACCAGTGATGCCTTCGCGGCTGGAAGCCATATCATAATATTTCTGCATCTGCTTTTCAGTGATGTTGAAAATCACCTTGGCTTTCTGTTTTTCCATCAACTGGCGGGCGTATTCCGATTTTTTGGAGAAGCTTCCTTTGGGCCCGTGCATGCCGGGTGGATAAGCCTTTTTTAAGGTGGGATGAGTCTGTTTCAGTTCGTTGTTGCTGGGAAGTCTTATGCCGAAGCGGCGAAAAAGACGTGATTTGGGACCTGTAGTGTTAGACATTATTTTTCGGAAAAATTACAAATATTAAACTCGGCGGGATTTTCTGGAACGACAACCATTGTGCGGAACAGGAGTGACATCGGTGATTGATTCGATGTCCACGCCGTTGGAGTGAAGGCCTCTAACAGCTTGTTCTCTTCCTGCACCGACTCCCTTGACGAAAACGTGCAGCTTTTCTATTCCGTAAAGAAGAGCCTTATTAATGGCTGCTTCAGCCGAAATCTGGGCCGCGTACGGAGTGGCTTTTTTGGCTCCCTTGAATCCGTTGGAACCGGCGCTACTCCAGGCTATCACTTTTCCGTTAAGGTCGGTGATGGTGACAATGGTGTTGTTAAAACTTGATTGAACGAAGGCTTTTCCTTCCGTCACAGTCCTTTTGGATTTGCTTTTCTTAATCTTCTTTACTTCGCCTTCGGCGGGAGTGGCTGCGGCTGATGCGGCGGAAGCGGTGGCGGGGGTGGCGGCAACCGGGGCGGTTTTTTCGCCGGCAGCCTCAGTTTTTTTAACTTCCTTCTCAGGGGCTTTCTTGGCTTTTACGGCTGGTTTTTTTTCTTGTTCGGCCATGGTAGAATTAATGATTAGGATGAATAATGATTATTTGGTGGCAATCTTCTTGTTGGCAACGGTCTTTCTCTTGCCCTTTCTGGTTCTGGAATTGGTTTTGGTCAGCTGGCCGCGTACCGGTAAACCCTTTTTATGGCGAAGTCCGCGATAAGTACCGATGTCCTGCTGGTATTTGATGTCCAGCTGGATTTTACGGCGTAAATCACCCTCGGTGATACATTCGGCGATCCGGTCACGCAGTTTGTTTTCCTGTTCAGGCGTCAGATCCTGGACTTTGGTATCTTCGTCCAGTTTGAGGTCTTGCAGTATTTTGCGCGCCAGGGCTCTGCCGATGCCATAGATGGCGGTCAGGCCGATAGCGATTCTTTTTTCTTTAGGAAGATTGACTCCAGCGATTCTGGCCATAATTACTTGGGATTATTAAGAATATAAATTAACCCTGTCTTTGTTTATGCTTTTTGGTAACGCAAATAACCCTGACGACGTTTTTTCGTTTGATTACCTTGCATTTGGAACAAATTGGTTTGACGGATGATCTTACTTTCATGACTGTTGGTTTGATTATTGAAAAATATTATTTGGCTGCTGCGGGAGCTTCCGGTTCTTCCGGCATTGGCTTCCCTTTGCCATATTCCTTGTGTCTGAAGGTAATACGGCCTTTAGTCAGGTCATAGGGTGTCATCACAATCGTCACTTTGTCGCCCGGCAAAATTCTGATAAAATTGATGCGCATTCTTCCTGATACGTGGGCCAAAATCTCGTGTCCAGAGAAGCTTTCGTCGAGGAGTTTGACTTTAAAGGTGGCGTTCGGATAGGCTTCCACCACTATTCCAGAGGCTTCAATTTCTTCTTTTGCCATAAGGCGAATTTACTGTTATTTTAAGGGTAAAATCCTGATTTTCCAACCTAAAAAGCGTTAGGATTCTACATGACGAAATTTTAGATTGCAAGTTATTTTTTTTGTTTTTTATTTGGGGCGTTTAGTTAGTATTTCAGCACCTTTTTCGGTTATCGCAATGGTGTGTTCTACCTGCACTGACAATGAACCATCTTTAGTGACAATTGTCCAGCCGTCCTGGAGAGTTTTGGTGTTGCTTGCTCCAAGTGTGATGATCGGTTCGATGGCCAGTGTCATGCCCGGTTGCATAATCGGGCCGGGCTGTCCGTTGTAGAAATTGAAAATATAGGGATCTTCATGCAGTTTGAAACCGACTCCATGTCCGGACAGATCTTCCACGATACCAAAACCTTCTTTGCGGACGATTTTTTCGATGGTTTTGCTAATCTCGGTGGTTCTGATGCCGGGTCTGGCGATTTCAATTGCTCTTTGCAGGGCTTTTTCGGCGGTCCGGCAGAGTTTTTCGGCTTCCGCGGTAACGGTGCCTGTTCCCGCCGTAATGGCGGAGTCGGTGATCATTCCATGATAATTCACACCGCAGTCTACGGTGACCAGATCGCCTGCTTGGATCTTTCTGCTGCCTGGAATGCCATGTACAACTTCTTCGTTAATACTGATGCAGGTGGAAGCGGGAAATCCCTGGTATCCCAAAAAAGCCGGAACACCTCCTTCCTGTCTGATAATTTTTTCGGCCAATTGATCGATTTCCAAAGTAGTCAGTCCGGGCCGTATATATGTTTCGATTTGCGACAGAACCAACCCCAAAATTTGTCCTGATTTTTTCATCAGAGCCAGTTCTTCCGAATTTTTAAGGGGAATTTTATAGTTTCCCTCTTTCCAGATTTTAATGTTTAACGGGGTAAAAAATCTTTGTCGAGTTTTTTGGCAATTTCCGCCGCCACTTTTTTGATGGACTGATTACCGTTGATATCGATGACTTCTCTGTTTTTTCTGTATTTTTCGATGACGGGAGAAGTGTTTTTCTGAAATATTTTGATGCGGGTGCGTATCACCTCCGGCGTATCGTCATGCCTGGCCCGCAGCAATAATCTTTTTACCGTTTCCTCTTCGGGGATGGTAATGTTGATGGCCAGAAATTTTCTTTTCCATTTTCTCATAATCCGGTCGAAAGCCTTTTGCTGTTTCTGGTTGCGAGGTATGCCGTCGAAAATTATGCGTTGGCGGTGAGGAGCATGGCTCAGAAAATTGTCCAGTATCTGCATTATTACTTCCGCCGGTACCAGTTTTCCGCTTTCCGTGAATTTTTTGATTTTTTTGCCAAGCGGGCTGTCTTCTTTGGCCAGCCGGCGGAGCTCTGCTCCTGTCTCAAAGTTGGCCAAGTGATAGCGATCGGTCATGATTTTAGCCTGGGTGCCTTTTCCGGACCCTTGAATGCCAAAAATAACTAAGTTCATTGGCTGAAGTTTTTATATTTGTTTAATAGAGCTTGTTGTAATCGTGCATGACCAGTTGAGCGTTGATCTGGCGGATTATTTCCAGAACTACCCCGACGATGATGATCATTCCTGCACCACTGATGATGGTAGCTACGCTACCCATGGAGAAGGCGCCGGTGAGAGCTTTGATGATATTCGGTGAAATGGCAATTATAGCGATGAACAAGCCTCCCCAGAAATTGAGGCGGGAGGAAATGTCGGCCAGGTATTTGACGGTTTGTTTACCGGGACGGATACCGGGGATATAGCCCCCGCGTTTCTGTACGTTTTCCGCAACCTGTTCGGGATTGAAAGTAATGCTGACGTAAAAATAGGTAAAAGCTATGATTAACAGAAAGTAAGTAATCAAATAAACGGCTGAATTGGCGCTGAAGTTGGTGGAAATTACGTCGGCTATCGCTTTCAGTGTCTCGTTGGGAGAGTTTTTCATGAACTGGGCGATAATCCCTGGCATACTGACCATGGAGAGCGAGAAGATGATCGGAATCATGCCGGCCTGGTTGATCTTCATGGGCAGATTGGATTTTTCACCACCGCCCCGGACGCTGCGGGAGGCATAGAGTATGGGGACTCTTCTTTCCGCTTCGCCGATAATTATAACTATAATTGTCAGGATCAGTGTTACCAGTAATTCAATTACAAAAGGAAACAGGAACTCGCTGCTCTGCTGTGCCAGGGTCAGGTTTTGGGCGATGGCGGCGGGAATGCTGGACATGATACCGGCAAAGATCAGGATGGAAATGCCGTTGCTGATGCCTTTTTCAGTAATCAGTTCGCCCAGCCACATCATCAAGACCGTACCGGTGGTCAGGGTAATCATGATCGGGATGATCACGTTGGGAGAGTAAATATTGGGGATAATGGAAGATTTTGCCTGGGAATTGAGAACGGCGATCATTCCGTATGATTGGATGAAGGCAATCGGGATGGAAAGCCAGCGGGTATATTGGTTCAGTTTCCGGCGTCCCTGTTCACCTTCTTTGGAAAGATTCTCCCAGCTGGGAATAATTACCGCCAATAACTGGACGATAATGGAAGCATTAATATAAGGAGATAATCCCATCAAAATAATGGAGAAATTTTCCGCATTACCTCCGGTCAGCAGACTAAAAGCTCCCAGCAGCTGGTTTTGCTGGAAAATTCCTCTGATTACGTTAACATCGGCTCCGGGAATGGAGATCTGTGCCAGGAGACGGACAATTATTACGATTCCCAGTG
Source organism: Candidatus Altimarinota bacterium (assembly GCA_963677745.1). Lineage (GTDB taxonomy): Bacteria > Patescibacteriota > Gracilibacteria > UBA1369 > UBA1369 > UBA1369. The sequence goes on along the minus strand of OY782391.1, from coordinate 480,820 downwards.
TATAAAGTATTTTGTTTCTAAGGTCTCGGGAGTTCCAAATTTGTTGTATTTGTTTGAACATTTTGGGAAGTGATAAATTTGGCGGTTAATATAGTTGATAAAATTGCCTGCGGTCAGGCCGTCTCTTTTTTGACCGGGGCCTTGGTCATTAACTCCGTAACGGTTCCCTTGGCCTTTTCAATTTTTTCTTTGGCGGTGACGGATACTCTGTCTACCGTGACGGTGAGTTTTTTCTGCAGATCGCCGTCTCCCAGAATTTTGATGGGGGCGGAAGGCGAATTGACCAGTTTTTGTTCATAAAGACTCTGGGCGTTGATCTCGGATCCGTCATCAAACAGGTTGAGGTCGACTACGTTGACCACCTGGAATTCCTGGCGGTTGACGTTGGTGAACCCCTTGTATTTAGGCATTTTGCGGTAAAGCGGAGTCTGACCTCCGGCAAAACCCGGTTTGATGCTTCCACCGGTGCGGGCGGTTTGACCTTTGCCGCCGCGTCCCGAATAGGTACCCAGGCCGGAACCGTTTCCACGGCCCAGTCTTTTACTGGTAGTGGTGGCTCCTTTGTTTCTCTTGAGGTTTAAAAGTGCGTCCATAACTTTATAGTATTATAAGTGAGTTAGATTATTCAGTTTTTTCTCCGGCCTGAGCTGGGGGAGCTTTGGGAGTCTGGGGGGCTTCCGGGGCCTGCTGATGTTCGGATTTTCCCGAGGGGGCTCCAGCCGGTTTTCTAAAAGGGGGACGGCGGGGACCTCTTGGTCCTCCCTGGTTTCTCCGGTCATCCTGTCTTTTAACTGCTGCAGCTGCGGCTGGTTCTTCTGTGCCGGCGGCAGGAGCTTTGGTCTTAAGCCAGGGGATTGCCCGCAGCTTTTTGAGGGCTTCGATGGCAGCCTGACTGTTGTTCAGACGGTTGGGAGCTCCGAAACATTTTCCCATAATATCTTTGATACCGGCCAGTTCAATTACTTTGCGTACGCTGCCGCCGGCTTTGATACCGGTACCGGGAATGGCAGGCATCAACAGAACTTTGGCGCTTTTGAACTTAACCTGTACGCGGTGCGGGATGGTTTGACCGGCCATCGGTACGGTGATCATATTTTTTTTGGCCTGGGCAATGGCTTTGGAAATGGCACCGGTAACTTCAGTGGATTTTCCGATTCCCACTCCTACTTTGCCTTTTTTGTTTCCGATAACCAAAGTTGCTCTGAAACGAAGTCTGCGGCCACCTTTTACCACGCGGGTAACACGGTCGATCTGTATAACTTCCTCTTCAAATTCTTTGACTTCCCTGATTGGTGCTCTGCCTTTTTTCATCATTACTGTGAAAATTAATTATTTTAAAATTAAAACTTGAGGCCGCCTTCCCGGGCCCCGTCGGCCATGGCCTTGATGCGTCCATGATATTTGTAGCCGTTTCTGTCGAATACTACTTCGTCAATTTTGAGTTCTTTGGCTTTTTTGGCTATTTCCAGGCCGACCTGTCTGGCGCTGTCGACTTTGGGGCCTTTTTTAGCTTTGATGTCCGATACACCGGCCAAGGTTACTCCCTTTTTATCATCAAACAGTTGCAGATAGTTGAAGTTCAGACTTTTGAAGGCGATCAGTCGGGGTTTATCGGACTTGATATTTCCCTTTACCCTGATTTTTCGTCTTTCTCTCTGGATGAGTTTAGTGTTTTTCATGGAATTAGATTATTTTAGTGCGGATATTGGCTTATTTATCTTTACCAGCAGCTTTACCGGCTTTCTGAGCCACATATTCACCGACATAGCGGATACCTTTACCTTTGTATGGTTCTGGTTTCTTGAAAGATCTGATTTTGGCTGCAACTTCGCCCAGCAATTGTTTGTCAAATCCCTTGATGATCAGAATGTTCTTTTTCTCTTTGTCCTGTTCGATGGTAATGCCTTTGGGGATTTCAAAGTCGATCGGATGAGACAGACCCAGGCTGAGGTTAAGTTTGGCTCCGCTGACGCTGGCTCTGTAACCGACGCCGAGGATTTCCAGCTGTTTTTCGTAACCTTTGGTTACCCCTTCCACCATATTGGCGAGCAGGGTGCGTGTCAGTCCGTGCAGTGAGCGGTTCAGTTTCATCTCATTGGGACGGGCAACGGTAATTTGATTGTCGGCCAGAGTAACTTTCATGTTGGGATGAAAATTCTGGGTCAATTCTCCTTTCGGGCCTTTGACTGATATGGTATTCCCGTTGATGGTCACTGTGACTCCGGCGGGAACCGCTATCGGATTTTTTCCAATTCTTGACATGGTTGTTGGGTGCTTAGCAGTTTAATTGATTAGTATACTTGGCAGATGACTTCTCCTCCCACTTTCATCTTTCTGGCTTCGTCATCGGTAATGATTCCTTTGGGCGTGGAGATGATGGAGGTGCCCAGTCCGCCGTTGACTTTTTTAATCTCGGCAGCTGTCTGGTAGATTCTCTGGCCCGGTTTACTGATTCTCTTGGTTTCAATGTCCATATGGGCTGGGCTGAGAGTGATGACCAGGGACTTCCAATGGGCCCGCTTGCCAGTTTCAACCTGAAAGTCTTCGATAAAGTGTTTTTTCTTCAGGTTCATCAGGATTTGTTCCTTGATTTTGGAATATGGTGCGGAGACCTGTTCTTTTCTGGCTCTGGAAGCATTTTTGATGCGGGTGAGCAAGTCTGCGATGGGATCTGTGTACATAGTTTTAGGATTAGAGGGAGATGATATTTTTACCAGGATGATTTACGAACGCCCATGATCTTACCGGATCTGGCATTTTCTCTGAAGCAGATTCTGCACATTTCAAATTTTCTCAGATAGCCGCCTTTACGACCGCAAATTTTGCAGCGGTTGTAGACGCGTGTGGGGAACAGGGGTTTTTTACCCCGGGCGATTGCCGAGAGTAATGCCTTTTTGAGTTTTTCGGTGTTTACCTTTAGAGAGAGTCTGGCCATTGTGCAGCGATTATTGAATTAGAATAATTATTTGATGGTTTTTGCCTTTTTTTCCTGGAAGGGGAATCCGAGTGCTTTCAACAACAGGTAGGCGTTCTCGTTGTTTTTGGCTGTGGTCACGAAAGTCAGTTGCAGACCGTGATGTTTGATAATGTCATCGGGGTTGATTTCCGGGAAAACGGTGTGTTCCTTGATGGCGTAGGAGTAGTTGCCCTGCCCGTCGAAACTCTTGGGAGAGATTCCGCGGAAGTCACGGGTCCGGGGTAATACTATGTTTACAAATTTGGAGACGAAATCATACATTTTGCTGCCGCGCAGAGTCACGTGTACTCCCACCGGCATGCCCTGTTTCAGTTTGAAATTGGAAATGGCTTTGCGGGCTTTGGCGACTACCGGTTTTTGTCCGGCGATCAGAGTAATGTTTTTTTCCACGTCGGAGTAGTCCTTGCCTCCGGCCATCAACTTGCCGATACCGACATTGATTACGATTTTGGAAAGCTTGGGAACCGCGTTGATGTTCTTTACGTTCATTTTTTTCTTCAATTCGGGAGCGATTTCCGTAACGAATTTTTCTTTAAGGCTGAGTGCTTTGGTCATTTGGGTCAAATTAGTCTGTTAACTTGGTGGGCGGGTATTAGGATTTTTTGCGGGTGGTCTTGGCGGCAACGGTTCCGGAGAGATTATCCAGGGAAACTTCACCTTTGGCGGACAGTCTTTCCTTTTTTCCGCTGGCCAGTTTCTTATATTTGATTCTGGTCGGTTTGCCGGTTTTGGGATCAATAACCATCACGTTGGAGGCGGAGAGTGGTGCTTCATAAGTGATTTTTTCTCCCGGCTGATTCTGGCGTTTCTTGATGTGTTTTTTGCGCAGGTTCAGTTTTTCCACTGTAACCTTGTTGTTCTTGTGGCTGATTTTGATGATTTTGCCGCTCTTTCCTTTGTCTTTGCCGGCAATCACCATTACCTGATCGTTAACCTTTAATTTCATAATTGTAAAATTTAGGACGTCTGAAATGAGTTATAATACTTCGGGTGCCAGGGAGATAATTTTCTGGAAACCTTTCTCACGCAATTCTCTGGCGACCGGACCAAAAACACGGGTTCCCTTCGGCTCGTTGTCTTTGTTGATGATCACAATGGCGTTTTCGTCGAAACGGATGTAGCTGCCGTCTTTGCGACGGGTTTCTTTGCGGCAGCGGATTACTACGCCTTTTTCCACGGCATGTGTCTTGACGGCACCTTTTGGCGCGGCGCTCTTGATGCTTACTACTACTATGTCACCGATACCGGCATATTTTCTGTGATGTCCGCCCAGGACTTTTATGCATTGGGCCAGTTTGGCGCCGGAGTTGTCGGCCACATTGACCATTGATCTTAACTGTATCATAGTTGGGTAATTTAATTGTCTTGGTTATTGCTTGGCTGGCTCTACCACAGTCCATCTTTTCAGTTTGCTGAGTGGTCTGGTTTCGTAGATAGTGACTTCATCGCCGATCTTGAAGGATTTGTTTGGATCGTCGGCATAGAACTTCTTGGAAGTCCGGTATTTCTTCTTGTACTTGGGATGCATTTTGTAAGTGTGGACGACCACCACGATGGTTTTGTCCATTTTATCACTTACTACTGTGCCTTTTTTACTTCTGACCATATTAGAGAGAATTAATTGGCTGATTTGGTAAGTTCTTTTTTAACGGTTTGCATTCTGGCAATTGTTTTGCGCAGTTCGGAAATTTTGCCTGTTTCCTTGGACTGGCCGGAGCCGGTCTGGATTTTCAGCTTTAAAAGTTCCTGCTTTTTACTGGCAATTTCCTTTTCCAGTTCGGCGGCCGAAATGTTGCGGATTTCATCAAGTGTCATCATATTCACTATATTTCGTTAGCATTAATGTATTTACATTTGACCGGCAGTTTTTGTCCAGCCAGTCTCATGGCTTCTTTGGCAGTAGCGTCGTCGACTCCATCCATCTCAAAGAGAATTGTTCCCTTTTTGACGACGGCCACATAATGGTCCAGGGCGCCTTTTCCGGAACCCATCGGTACTTCGGCGGCTTTCTGAGTGATCGGCTTGTGGGGGAAAATTCTGATCCAGATTTTTCCTCCGCGTTTGATATATCTGCTCATGGCGCGGCGGGCCGCCTCGATTTGTCGTGCAGATATTTCCGATCCGGTCAGCGCTTTGAGGGCGTGAGCTCCGAAGGCCGGGCGAAACCCTTTGGTAGCAATGCCTTCTTCGCCGCCTCTGAGTCTCTGAGTTTTCCTGTATTTAGTTTTTCTTGGTCCGAACATATTATTCTGATTTAATTAAGGCCTGTGAAATTTACTATTGATTTAGTTTAAGGTCAATGAAATATGATTATTCCTCGGTGCTGATATATTCACCTTTTTTCAGGAAGACGTCTCCCTTGTAAATCCAGACGGTGACACCGATGGTACCGTATTCTGTTTTGGCGTGATAAACGGCATAATCGATATTGGCTCTGAAAGTATGCAGAGGTATTTTTCCCTGGCTGAAAAACTCGCTGCGGGAAATTTCCACTCCGTTCAATCTGCCCGATACGGCAATTTTCACACCTTTGGCGCCGGATTCGAGAGCTCTTTCTATACCCATTTTGCAGGCGCGGCGATAAGAAACTCTCTTCTCAACCTGGGCGGCGATACTTTCGGCCAGCAGTTTGGCGCTCATGGCCGGTTTCTTGATTTCACGGATGCTGATGACAAAATCTTCATTGAAAATCTTTTTCAGTTTGTCGCGCAGAACATCCACGTTGGCACCCTGTTTGCCGATGATAGTTCCCGGCTTGGCGGTGTGGATGATGATGTTGAATTTGTTGGCGCTGCGCTGAATTTCGATTTTACCCACGCCTGAATCGACCAATTCCTTGCTGATGATTTTTTCAATCTGCAGGTCTTGGTGGAGGTATTTGGCAAATTTTTTCTTGGGGGCAAACCATTTGGAGTCCCAAGTTCTGATAATGCCGATTCTTTGAATGATTGGATTTACTTTTTGTCCCATGAGTGGAGAGTATTATAAATAGTTAGTTGGCAATTTATTTAGCAGTTGATTTAGCGGCTTTTTTAGTCTTCCCGGACTCTTTCTTGTCGGTTTTGACTTCGGCGGCCGGCTCGCTTTTTTTGACAGATTTTCCGGCGGCGGCTTTTTTGGAAGTCTTGGGGGAGGCGGCGTCAGGATTGATCTCCAGAATAACGGTAATGTTGGAAGTTCGCTTTAAGATAGGGTAAACACGGCCGCGGGAGACCGGTACGCCTCGTTTGAAAGTGGGGCCTTTGGTCACTACAATCTCCTTGACCAGCAGACCGGCTTCATCCTGTTTGAAATTATTGACGGCGTTCGCTACGGCGCTGGCCAGCAGTTTATGCAGGAGTTTGGCAGCCTTTTTGGGAGTATATTTCAAAATAGTGAGGGCTTCCTGGGTCGGCTTGTTGCGTACCATGCCGGCGATCAGGTTGGCTTTCTTGGGGGTGATTCTTATTGATCTGAGAATTGCTTTCATTGCTTTTGCTTAATAGGATGAATGTTTATTTGGCTGGTGTAGATGGTGCGGCTGCCGCTGGTGCTGTAGCTGACGATACGGATCCACTGCCTGCTCCGGTCAGGGCGGCCAATTTGCCACCGTGTCCCTTGAATTTTCTGGTGTGAACAAATGCTCCGAGTTTTTGGCCGACCATTTCTTCCGTGATATAAAGCGGCACATGCTGTTTCCCGTTGTGTACGGCCAGTGTGTGGCCGACAAATTCAGGGGAAATTGCACTGTCTCTGGCCCAGGTTTTGATAACCTTCTTTTGTCCTGTCTCATTGAGAATATTGACTTTCTTGAGCAGTTTTGGGTCTACGTACGGTCCTTTCTTTGAACTTCTGGACATATGGCAGTTTGATTAGTTAACGATAGTTAATTTATTTCATTAATTTATTGCCATGGCGTCGGGTGACGATGGCGTTGTTGCTGAACTTCTTGCGTTTGCGGGTTTTGACGCCGAGAGCGGCATAGCCCCAGGGGGTTTTGGGATGGGGGAGACCGCAAGGCTGGTTTCCTTCACCTCCACCATGCGGATGGTCAACCGGATTCATGGCTTTACCACGGACGGACGGACGTATGCCCAACCAGCGGTTGCGGCCGGCTTTTCCGATTTTCACCAGGCTGTGGTCGATATTGCTGACGATTCCGACGGTGGCGTAGCAGTTTTTGTGGACGGTGCGGATTTCACCGGAAGGCAGCTGTAACTGGGCCAGGTCTTTTTCAACTGCGATCAGATTGGCGCGGGCTCCGGCGCTTCTTACGATCTGGCCGCCCTTACCTCTCTCCAGTTCAATATTGAAAACATTATAACCGGTGGGAACATACTTGAGCATCATGCGGTTTCCGGGAACAATCTTGGCTTTTTCCTTGGTGATAACGGGATCTCCGACCTTAATGCCTTCCGGAGCCAGATGATAGCGTTTGTCGCCGTCGGCATAAGTGACCAGAATTATCAAAGCGGTCCGGTTTGGATCATATTCGATGCTGGTAACTTTGCCGGGGATACCGATTTTGTCGGTTTGACGGAAATCCACCAGACGAAGCAGTTGCTTATGGCCGCTGCCCTGATGGCGCACGGTAATTTTGCCCTGGTTGTTTCTGCCGGCTTGGCTCATTTTGCCTGTGGTCAGGCTTTTTTCCGGTTTGCGACGGGTGATGATTGAGTAGTCCAGAACACTCATGTGTCTTCTACCTGGTGTTGTGGCTTTGAACTTTTTTACTGGCACGGTCGTAGTGATTAAGAACTATTACTATTTTGACTTGGGAAGTTTGTCGGTTTTCTTGGTTGCTTTGGGGGCCTTGGCGGCCTTTTCGGTTTTATCGGCGGACTTGGAAACGGCCAGCTTGACCTTATTTTCTTTTTCCGCTTTTCCGAATCTGTTCAGGTCTAGCTTGGTTTTACCCTTGAGCGTGATATAGGCTTTCTGAGATTCTTTTCTCTTGTTGTAGACGCCTTTGCGCAGTTTGCGCATCTTCTCGCTGGTTTTTACTATGCGTACTGCTGCTACTTCGGCTCCATAGAGTTCCTGAAAAGCTTTTTTAACGTCGATCTTGGTGGATTTGGGGCTGACCCAAAAAGTGTAAATTCTTTTTTCCTCCAGGATGGCGGTTTTTTCAGTGACGACTGGTTTTCTGATGATGTTAAGTGCGTGCATTTTTTAAGATGAGTTATTTGGCGGATAGAAAAATCTTTTCCATCTTTCCAATGGCTTCTTCCAGGAAAACGACAGTATCGTATTTCTGGAGGTCGGCAATATTCAGATAATTGACCAGGATGGTTTTAACGTGGGGAAGATTGTTGGCGGATTTTACCAATACTTCATTTTTGGCGGGCATCACAAGCAGCAGATCCTTTTCCACCGGTAATTTCCCGATGGCGGTGGCCAGAAGCTTGGTTTTGATTTCGGCCCCGTCATATTTATCCAGACCGATCACTTTTTTCTCTCTCAGTTTTTCGGAAAGAGCGGAGAAAAGGGCTAATCTTCTTTGCTTCTTAGGCATGTCCCGTTTGAAGTTGCGGTTGTTGCGGGGGCCCATTGATACGCCTCCGCCAATCTGATGGGGGTTGTTGGTGGCACCCTGTCTGGCGTTGCCGGTTCCTTTTTGACGGAAGGGCTTTTTCTGACCGATAGCGACTTCTCCTTTGGTCTTGGTATGGGCAATCATGCCCAGACGGCGGTTGGATAATTGTCGGATCAGTGCCTGTTGTACCAGGTCTTTGTTGAATTTGACATCAAAGATGGCTGCCGGAGCATCTACTTCATGAACCTGCTGACCTTCCTGATTGTATATAGTAATCTTTGCCATGATGTTTAGGAGAGTTTCTTAATGGTTACGTACGAATTGATGGAACCGGGTACCGGGCCTTTGATTCCGAGCAAGTGATTTTCGGTGTCGATATAGGCAACCTCCGATTTGAGGGTCTGAGTATCGCTGCCCATATGAGTGGCCATTTTATGACCTTTGTGGATTTTTCCCGGTTTGGCGCGTGAACCTACAGATCCCGGTTCTCTCTTAAAATGTGAGCCGTGACCTCCGGGACCGCCATGATAGTTCCACATTTTCATTACACCCTGGAAACCCTTACCTTTGGTGGTTCCGGTTACAGCGACCTTGTCACCCTGCACAAAAACAGCGGCAATATCAACGGTCTTTCCTTTTTCCAGTTGATCCAGAGAATCTTCCCTGACCTCTTTGAGATAGTAGAATTTCTTGGTTTTGGTGGGGTTTCTTCTTGGTTCAAAACCCAAAACCACGGCATTGTAGCCGTCTTTCTCGGTGGTTTTGAGCTGATGGATGGTGTTGGGGGCACATTGTACGATGGTGACAGGCACATAATTGCCGTCTTCGCGTACAACCCTTGTCATTCCTAGTTTTTTCCCTAGTATTCCTTTCATATTATTTTAGAGGTTACTTCTTTGCCCTGATTAAAGCTTGGTGGGCAGAGATTTGGACTGAAGATTTGGGGAAACCCGCAGTCCTGGTAACATAAAATTAGAGTCAGATTGTAGATTTTACTCTGCGTTCTGGAGCATTCTAATTTCTATGTCTACTCCGGCCGGCAGACTCAGATTGGTGAGAGAGTCTACCGTCTTGGGAGTACATTCGGTGATGTCAATTAATCTTTTATGGGTTCTGATTTCAAACTGATCGCGGGCATTCTTGTGAACAAAAGTTGACCTGTTCACGGTGATCTTTTCAATTTTGGTAGGCAAGGGGATTGGTCCGGCCACGATGGCACCGGTTCTTTCTGCCGTGTCGATGATCAGGCGGGAGGAATCGTCAACGATTTTGTGATCGTAGGCCTGAATTTTGATTCTGATTTTCTGCTTTGAAGTTGCCATTGCTTACTTTGATTGATTATGGGGGATGGAGAGGGGGGACGCATTCGCTTCGTGCGTGGTTATTTAAGAATCTTGGTTACAACACCTGCACCGACTGTTCTGCCGCCTTCACGGATGGCAAAGCGCAGACCGTCATTGATAGCTACGGGGACGGACAGAGTAATAGTCATCTTGATGTCGTTGTCACCGGGCATAACCATTTCTACGCCGGCCGGAAGTTCAACTGAACCGGTCACATCGGTGGTGCGGATATAGAACTGTGGTTTATATCCCTTGAAGAATGGAGTGTGTCTGCCGCCTTCTTCCTTGGTCAGTACGTAAACCTGAGCTTCAAAACTGGTATGAGGAGTAATGGATCCGGGCTTGGCCAAAACCATGCCTCTTTCCACGTCGTCTTTTTCAATACCGCGGAGCAGCAGACCAACGTTGTCACCGGCCTGACCCTGATCAAGCAGTTTCTTGAACATTTCAACGCCAGTTACAACTGTCTTTCTGGTCTCACGATAACCGATAATTTCAACTTCTTCATTTACTTTGATAATGCCTGTTTCAATTCTTCCTGTAACTACAGTTCCACGGCCTTTGATGGAGAAGACATCTTCAATAGCCATCATGAAAGGTTTGTCGAGTTCACGGACAGGGTCGGGAATCCAGGTGTCGAGAGCGTCGAGCAGGTCCTGGATGCATTTGGTGGCAGCAGGGTCTTTTGGATTTTCCAGAGCTTTGAGAGCGGAACCGCGGATGATCGGAGTCTTGGCACCGTCGTAACCGTATTTGGTCAGAAGGTCGCGTACTTCCATCTCGGAAAGATCGGCAATCTCAGGATCGGCCATGTCCATCTTGTTCAGGAACACTACTATATAGGGGACATTTACCTGCTTGGCCAAAAGAATGTGTTCGCGGGTCTGAGGCATCGGTCCGTCGGCAGCGGAACAAACGAGAATTGCACCGTCCATCTGAGCGGCACCGGTAATCATGTTCTTTACATAGTCGGCATGACCGGGGCAGTCCACGTGAGCGTAGTGTCTCTTGTCAGTTTCGTACTCGGAATGGTTGGTATTGATAGTAATACCTCTGGCCTTTTCTTCCGGAGCGTTGTCGATTTCATCGTATTTCTTTGCTTTGGCCATACCCTTTTCAGCACAGTAGAAGGTGATAGCGGCAGTCAGAGTAGTCTTACCGTGGTCTACGTGGCCGATTGTACCTACGTTGACGTGCGTCTTATTTCTTTGAAAAACTTCAGTCATAGGGTTAGAGAGTTAGATTAATAAATTGTCTTTTGGGACAAGTGCCCCGTGATATTAACCGAAAAGATTTTTGATTGCAATATTTTTTATGAGGCTTTTCCTTTGGCTCTTTCGGCGATAATTTTTTCGGCAACATTGTTGGGGACTCTTTCGTAACGGTTGAATTCCATGGCATAGGCAGCGCGTCCCTGAGAGATGGAACGGAGATCGGTGGCATAACCGAACATTTCCGAAAGCGGGACATAGGCGGCAATCACCTTGGCCATACCGCGGTTGCTGGTTTCATAAATCTGCCCGCGGCGTGAGGAAAGATTACCCATAACATCACCGAAATATTCATCGGGGGTGGTAACTTCTACTTTCATAATTGGTTCGAGAATAATGGGGGTGGCGGAGCGGCAGCCTTTCTGGAAGGCCATGGAACCGGCAATCTTAAAGGCCAGCTCATTGGAGTCCACGTCATGGTAGGAACCATCATAGAGCTCCACTTTCACGTCCACAACCGGGAATCCGGCCTGGATGCCACGGGTCAGGGCTTCCTGAATACCTTTATCAACGGCCGGAATAAATTCACGGGGGATTTTACCGCCGACGATGGCGTTGACGAATTCGTATCCTTTACCGGATTCGTTGGGGGACAGGTTGATCAGTACGTGACCATACTGACCGCGGCCACCGGTTTGTTTGGCGTATTTTTCCTCGGCTTTGACGGCCTGGGTGATGGTTTCGCGGTAGGCAACCTGCGGTTGGCCGACGTTGGCCTCAACCTTGAATTCGCGGCGCATACGGTCAACGATGATTTCCAGATGAAGTTCTCCCATACCTTCGATCAGAGTCTGGCTGGTTTCCTCATCGGTGGAAACGCGGAAAGTCGGATCTTCTTCGGCCAGTTTATGCAGGGCCATGCCCATCTTTTCCTGGTCAGCCTTGGTTTTAGGTTCAATGGCGATCTTGATAACCGGTTCCGGGAAATCAATGGATTCCAGAATAATCGGGCGGTTTTCATCAGCCAGTGTGTTGCCGGTCATACTTTCTTTCAGACCTACCAGCGCGGCAATGTCTCCGGCGTGTACTTCTTTGATCTCTTCTCTCTGATTGGCGTGCATGCGCAGGATGCGGCCGATTCTTTCCTTGCGGCCGTTGTTCATATTAGTAGTATAACTGCCGGCTTCCAGCTTTCCGGAATATACCCGGAAATAAGCCAGTTTCCCGACATAAGGGTCGGTGGCGATTTTGAATACCAGGGCGGAAAATGGTTCGTCGTCGACCAGACGGCGGCTTTCCTCCAGGCCGGTATCGGGATTGGTTCCTTTGACTACGCCGATATCAACGGGGGAAGGAAGGTACTCAATGACTGCATCCAACACCAGCTGAATGCCTTTGTTGCTTAAAGCTGATCCGCACATGACCGGGAAGAGCTTGGTTGCCAGTACGGCACTGCGAAGTGCAGCTTTAATTTCAGGTACTGTAGGGATTTCACCCTTCAGATATTTTTCCATCAGTGCGTCGTCGGTTTCGGACACTTTCTCGATTAATGTATTTCGATATTCGGCTACCAGAGCCATCATGTTTTCCGGAATCGGGACTTCCACCACGTCTTCTCCCAGTTTCCCGTGGAATTCATAACATTTTTCTTCAATCAGATCGATGATGGCGTGAAAATCTCCTTCGATGCCTACCGGTAACTGAATTGCTACGGCGTCTTTGGAAAGTCTCTGCCAGATGGTATTGATGGTCATGACAAAATCACCGCCGATTTTATCCAGTTTGTTGGCATAAGCGATACGGGGAACGCCGTATTTATCAGCCTGTCTCCAGACTGTTTCAGATTGGGGTTCAACGCCCTGGGATGAATCAAAAACCACTACTCCACCATCCAGTACGCGCATGGAGCGTTCGACTTCGGCCGTGAAGTCCACGTGGCCTGGGGTGTCAATCAGATTAAAACGATAATCTTTCCAGTGGCAGGTTGTGGCCGCGGAGGTAATGGTAATACCTCTTTCTCTTTCCTGTTCCATCCAGTCCATGGTGGCGGCACCTTCGTGCACTTCACCGATTTTGTAGGATCTTCCGGTGTAGTAGAGGATTCTTTCGGAAACAGTTGTTTTACCGGCATCAATATGTGCAATGATACCAAAATTACGGAGCTTGCTGAGGTCAAAGTTCGACATGATAACTTGGAAAAAAGGTTAGAAATTTAAAAAGTCGCGGCCATTATAAGTTTTGTTATTGAGAAGTCAAGAAACAGCTTCCGGGTATATGCAGGAGGGGCTTTTTGTGTTATAATTTAGAGATTTAACAGCTGTAGTGAAAATTAACATAAGACAATTGGGACTGGAAATGTTTAGAATTTCCCTTGCGGCAGCCATATTTCTGGCGAGTTTAGCCTTGGCTAACGCCCAGAGCAGCTCCGCCAGCTATAAGGCGGTTGATTTTGTTAATCCTGAAGCCAATATCAGTAGCTCCAGCGGTTACAAACTTAATGACAGCATTGACTATTACGGAGGTGTAAATGCCAGCCCCGGTTATACCGAGTGTACCGGGGATTTTGCCGTATTAAGTGCTTGTGGCGGTACTGTCACACCACCGCCACCTCCACCGCCAGCCGGTGGGGGCGGTGGCGGTGGCAGCGGATCGATAAACTGGGGAACTCCGGCCTGTTCGTTAACGGGTGATTGTCCCGAAGGGCCAACTGTTCCCGAGGTTGTAGAAAAACCTCCCGTCAAGAAGCCTTTTAAATTGCCCGACATCAAGGAGCCTGCCACTCCGGTCGAACCGGTTACAGAAATAGAAGAGCCGGCTCCGGTTTCCCAATTGACGGAACAGCAACAGCAACAGATTGTCCAACAGGTGCAGGCTGTTGGTCAGCAGGTAGGGGCTGAAATTCTGAAGGCGGTGGCACCGGAAATTTGTGAGGATCTGACCTGCAGCGAGGTGAATCTGTTCAGGCCGGCTGCTCCCGGCAGACGGCTGGGGGCGGAGGGGGCAGTTTGCAGGATTTATACATTTGGCGGTTATCAGATCACAGTTAGTTGTCAGGATGCTCTTTTGGTCTGGCTGGCAATCATCTTACTGACTATTGCACCCTTTCCGTTAGGAATATTGGTCTGGAGGAAGAAAAAGGTTAAAAAGATGAAGCTGGTCAAAGTCAAGGTCCGCCAAGATTGGGACAGATAAATTGTTTTAAAAGAGGCCCCCGCGTAGCGGGGGCCTCTTTTTGATTGTTTTTTTACTTCGGCCAAAAAGCCGCGGGTCTGCTTCTAGTATTTGGCGTAATGGGCGAAAGCCTTGTTGGCCTGGGCCATCTTGATTACGTCGTCACGCTTTTTGATGGCGGCGCCTTCGTTGTTGGCAGCCAGAATCAATTCGTCGGCCAGTTTCTTGGCCATGGGGGCGTTTCTTTTGGAGCGGGTGGTTTCCAGCAGCCAGCGGATGGCCAGAGTGGTCTGGCGGTTGGCTTTTACTTCCATTGGAATCTGATAAACGGCGCCGCCGATTCTCTTGGCTTTGACTTCCAGAGTCGGTTTGATTGTTTCCAAAGCTTTCTCAAAAATTTTGACCGGTTCTTTGTGTCCTTTGGCGGCTATTAAATCCATAGCGTCCTGAAATATTCTCTGGGCGGTACTCTTCTTGCCCTGTTTCATAACGCAGTTGATGAATTTTTCCTGCAGCGGGGAAGAATTTTCCGGGATAATATGTAGTCTTTTCTGTGCCATTGCTTAGTGTCGATTAAATTTTTTTACTGATTATGCTTTTTTGGGTTTCTTGGCTCCATATCTGGAACGACCCTGTTTGCGGTTCTGAACTCCCTGTGTATCAAGAATGCCTCTGACAATGTGATAACGTACACCTGGCAGATCCTTTACTCTGCCGCCGCGAATCAACACGACGCTGTGTTCCTGCAGATTATGTCCTTCACCGGGAATGTAGGCATTAACCTCAACCATATTGGTGAGTCTGACTTTGGCGAATTTGCGGAGAGCTGAGTTAGGTTTCTTGGGAGTCATGGTTCCAACCTTAATGCAAACGCCTCTCTTGAACGGGCTGCAGTTTTTAACCGAGCGGTTTTTCAGCGAGTTGAAAGCGGTCAGCAAGGCCGGGGACTTACTCTTCTTGAGTTTTGGCTTGCGGGGTTTGCGGATTAATTGATTAATGGTTGGCATTGTCTTGAATTAGGTGATATTTATGAAGTTTTTTAGTGATTCCGAGGTGGTAAATGCTGCAACAATCTACACAACGATACTTGATATTGCAAGTTTTTTTGAACTAGATGGCCGGATAGAATTTCGGCCTTTCGATCATTTGAGGTTCTTTATTTCCCAGGTTGGCAAATTCATCGACCAGTTCCGGGTGGCGTTTTCTGTAGGTTTCGCCGGCGGGAATCAGTTTACCGATGATAACATTTTCCTTCAGACCTTCCAGTACATCCACTTTGTTGGTGGTGGAAGCCTCGACCAGAACACGGATTGTTTCCTGGAATGAGGCTGCGGAGAGCCAGCTGTCGGTGTGGAGCGAGATGCGGGTTAGACCCAAAAGCAGTCTTTCCACGGAAGCCATTTTCTTGTTCTCTTTTTCCATTTTCAGGTTGGCGTCTTCGGCTTCCAGGATGTCTACCACTTCACCGGGCAGATAATGCGTTTCTCCGGGGTCGACAATTCTGACTTTGGAGAGCATCTGGCGGGCGATGATTTCAATGTGTTTGTCGTTGATGGTCTGTCCCTGTGAGGCGTAGATGCTTTGGACCTCGGAAACCAGATATTTTTGGGCGGTGTAGACGTCGGTCAGATTGATCAGATCGCGCAGGTTGAGGTGGCCGGAAGTCAATGACTGGCCTTTTTGAACTTTGGCCTTGTTCTTGATCTTGATGATTTTACCAAAGGGGATCTTATAGGTGCGGGAAATCAGATCCATGCTGCGGAGCAGAACGTGATTGGTGTTAACCTCCAGAATCTTGGCGTTAAATTCGGCTCTGATCATATTCTTGCTCAGCGGGGACTTGGCAATGATTTCTTTCTCTTTTACCACGTCACCTTTTTTGACGGTGGCTTCCAGATCTCCGATCAGCAGATAGTCTTTTTCGAGAGGTTCTTCGGTGGTGACTTTGATTTCGGTCAGTTGGCCTTTGCTGGTAATTTCTGCGATACCCGACAGTTCGGTCATGATGGCCGGTGATTTGGGGGCGCGGGCTTCAAACAGTTCTTCCACGCGGGTCAGACCCTGGGTGATGTCTCCTTCTTCGGAAGCAACTCCACCCATGTGGAAGGTTCTCATCGTCAACTGCGTACCAGGTTCTCCGATTGACTGTGCGGCGATGATACCGACGGCTGTTCCGGGTTCGACGGTTTTGTTGGTACCAAGATCTCTGCCGTAACAACGGACACAGATACCGCCGCGGGTGCGGCAGGTGATGACTGAGCGGACTTTAACTTCCTCCACGTTGAAGTCTTCGATCTGTTTGATGATTTTCCGGTCAACTTCCTGGCCTTTTTCGGCAATTATTTCTCCGGTTTTGGGGTTAACCACGTTTTCAGCCAGAACACGTCCGAAAATTCTGTTTTCCAGTTTTTCACCGATACGGTCGGATTCGGTTTTGGTGACAATATGGGAATGGACGGACCCGCAATCGATTTCTTTGATGATGATATCCTGTACCGAATCGACCAGACGACGGGTCAAATGGCCGGCTTCAGCGGTTTTCAAGGCGGTATCGGATTTACCTTTACGTCCTCCGTGAGTGGCGATGAAGTATTCCAGAATGGTAAAGCCCTCTTTGAGGTTGGATTTGATGGGAAGTTCGATCGTCTTACCGGAAGGATTGGCCACCAAGCCTTTCATTCCGCAGAGCTGGGTAATCTGTCCCCAGTTACCACGGGCTCCGGAGTTGATCATATAGTGCAGATCATTCTCGGGATCGATACCGTCGATCATCACTTTGGAGATTTCGTTTTTGGCTTTGTTCCAGGTCTTAATAGTGTGGTTGTAACGCTCGTTGTCTGTAATCAGACCGCTTTGGTACAGATTGTTGATCTGTTTGATCTGTCCCGAAGCATCGTCGATGATCTTGCCCTTGGTGGGGGGGATGATCATGTCGGCGGCGCCGATGGATAGACCCGAATAAGTGGCGAATTCAAAACCGATTTTTTTCAGATGGTCGACGATCTCGGCGACTTTGGCGCCGCCGACTATCAGAAAGGCGTCGTTAAGCAGTGCGCTCAATTGTTTTTTGCCAAAAGTCTGATTGTAATAGGGGAGTTCTTCCGGCAGGAAACTGTTGAAAATCAGTCTGCCCAGAGTGGTTTCACGGATTTCTCCGCGGAAGCGGGCTTTGATTTTGGCCTGCAGGTGAAGATTGCTGGTTCTCCAGGCCAGGATTGCCTCATTCAGATCGGTATAGTTGGTGCCCTCACCGTTTTTGCCCGGAGTTTCCTTGGTCAGATAATAACAGCCCAATACCATGTCCTGTACCGGAGTAACAATTGGTTCGCCGGCCGATGGTTTAAGCAGGTTGTGACTGGAACAAATCAGATTCTTGGCTTCTTCCTGGGCCGGTTTGGAAAGCGGCACATGGACGGCCATCTGGTCTCCATCAAAGTCGGCGTTGAAAGCGGTACAAACCAGCGGATGGATCTGAATGGCTTTACCTTCAACGAGTACGGGACGGAAAGCCTGAATACCCAGTCTGTGCAGTGTCGGGGCGCGGTTTAAAAGTACATAGCGGTCACAGGTGACCTCTTCCAGAATATCCCAGACTTCCTTGGTACCGGCCTGAATCAGTTTTTCCGAGCTCTTGATGTTGTGGGCCAGTCCGTCGCGGATCAGTCTGCCGATCACAAACGGTTTGAAAAGTTCCATGGCCATCTGTTTTGGCAAACCGCATTGATCCAGTTTCAGCGAAGGACCTACCACGATTACGGAGCGGCCGGAATAGTCGACACGTTTACCGAGCAGGTTCTGGCGGAAGCGTCCCTGCTTACCTTTGAGCATGTCGGAGAGGGAGCGGAGTTTCCGTTTGTCCCCGGAATTGAAAACTGTTTTGCCGGCGCGGGCGGAATTATTTAAAAGTGTGTCTACGGCTTCCTGCAGCATTCTCTTTTCATTGCGCGAGATCACTTCGGGAGCGCCGATGGCCATCAGTCTCTTCAGACGGTTGTTTCTGTTGATGACACGGCGGTAAAGGTCATTCAGGTCGGAGGCGGCAAATCTTCCACCGTCCAGCTGTACCATCGGACGCAGATCCGGTGGAATTACCGGTAAGACAGTCATGATCATCCATTCCGGTCGGATATCGGCTTTGAGCAGGCTTCCGGCCAATTTCAGTCTTTTGATGATTTTTTTCTGCTTCTGTCCGGAAGATTTTACCAGTTCTTTGTCCAGATTTTTGATCATCACTTCCAGATCGAGGTTCTGGATAATATGACGGATGGCTTCGGCGCCGATGCCAGCCTTGAAGATCTGACCGAATTTGGTTGAAAGTTCACGATATTCCAGTTCGGAGTAGATGGCTGTGATGCGGATTCCTTCCAGCTGTTCCTTGGTCTTTTTGTGCTGGCTGTCCAGTTCGTCCAGTTTATGGGAGTAATCTTTTTCGATTTTGTCGGTTTTGCCTTTTTCATTATTGGCACCGGCGGTGGCACGGGAAGAGTCTTCCTGGATTTTTTTGCGGAGGTTCTTGTATTCGTTGGTCAGCTGTTCACGGGCCTCTTCCTTGGCTTTTTCATCAACTTCGGTGATGACATAGGCGGCAAAATAAACGACCTGTTCAATGGCTTTGATGGGCAGATCCAAAAGCAGGCCGATTCTGGAAGGTGTGGAACGCAGAAACCAGATATGGGTTACCGGCACGGCCAGTTTAATATGTCCCATGCGGGAGCGGCGGACTGAGGAGTGGGTGACTTCGACTCCGCATTTTTCACAAATGATTCCCTTATAACGGATTCTTTTGTATTTTCCGCAATAACATTCCCAGTTTTTGGTGGGACCGAAGATCTTTTCACAAAACAAACCGTCTCTTTCCGGTTTCTGTGTCCGGTAATTGATTGTTTCCGGTTTCTTTACCTCCCCAAATGACCAGGACAGAATTTCTTCGGGTGAAGCAACCGAAATGGAAATTTTATCGAAGGCCTCTCGGGCTTTGTTTTGGGCTGAATTACTATTGTCGTTGAAACTCATTTTACTTTGAAGTTAATTGTTTAAACGGGGGGTTTTTAACTTGGTGATTTTTTTACAGACCAAGGTTCAGATCGATGTCGGTGGCGGCGGGCGGTGCGTCGGGATAATCCTGGGGGACAAATTCTTCGCTGCTGTAGGCTGTGTATTCTTTGCGGTCCAGTATGATCAGATCCTGAATGACAATTTCCGTCTTGAATTTCTTTATTCCTTCCGGAGATTCCCAGCTGCGGGTTTTCAGGTATCCTTCCACGTAGACCAGTTTGCTTTTTTTGAGGTGAGTGCTGCAGATTTCGGCGAGTTTGGCCCAGGCGACCAGATCGTGATATTCGGTGAGGGAATGTTTACCGCCGTCCTTGGTGATCCATTCCCTGTTGGTGGCAATTGAGAAGGTGCAGACCGCCTGCCCTCCCGGAGTTTGTCTCAGTTCGGGGTCGCGGGTGAGATTTCCGATGAGTATTACTTTATTGACACTTCTCATAGGCCATCTGTGTTATGAAGTATTTTAGGGCTTAACGTCTTCATCTACTTCAGGGATATCCAGATCTTCCAGGGGCAGGGGATTTTCTTCCATAGCCCGCAGTTCCTCTTCCGGGGCGTCGATCTGATCCAGATCCAGTTCCGCTTCCATCTTGGCGAAATCTTCCAGGTCGGCAGGATCTCCTTCTTCCTTGATCTCTTTGACTTCCAGGTTTTCTTCTTCGGTGTCTTTCACCACTTCAATTCCGGAAACATTCTTTTCAACTTTATCCGTTTCTTCCCCTTCGGCAGCAATTTTTTGAGTAATCTCCGCCTGCAGGGCCAGACTTTCTCTGGTCTCGGGTTCTATTTCGGCCACATCTTCCAGTTCGGGGTTACCTTCGTATTCATCTTCAGCCGAGGTGTGTGAGTTTTCAAATTTAACGGAAAGACCCAATGACTGCAGTTCCCGTACCAGAACGTTGAACGATTCAGGGGTTTTTGGTTTCTTGATCGGTTCGTCTTTGACAATTGATTCGTAGGCTTTGGCGCGGCCATAGATATCGTCGGACTTGATGGTCAGCATTTCCTGCAGGGTATGGGCGGCACCATAAGCTTCCAGTGCCCATACTTCCATTTCTCCGAATCTCTGTCCTCCGTGTTGGGCTTTACCACCGAGCGGCTGCTGGGTGACCAGAGAGTAAGGACCGACTGAACGGGCGTGAATTTTATCTTCAACCAGATGGGATAGTTTCATAATATAGGCAATTCCCACTGTGGTCTGATGATCAAAAGGCTCACCGGTAATACCGTCATAAAGCTGAATTTTACCGGCTTCGGGCAGTTTTGCCTGTTTGAGCAGTTCTTTGATCTGGTCGGTGTGAATACCGTTAAGGGCGGGGGTGGCAACCGTGAAATTAAGTTTTCTGGCGGCCCAGCCGAGATGCACTTCCAGAATCTGTCCGATATTCATACGGGATGACACACCCAACGGGTTGAGAATGATGTCGATCGGGGTGCCGTCTGCCAAAAATGGCATATTTTCCTGAGGCACGATGACCGAGATGACACCTTTGTTTCCGTGTCTTCCGGCCACTTTGTCACCTACCGATACTTTTCTGGTCTGGGCGACGTTTACTTTAATTTGCTGATTGACTCCGGTCGGCAGTTCATCGCCGTTGGAGCGTGAGAAGATCTGAACTCCCACCACTTTGCCGCCTTCACCTCCGGGCAGACGCAGCGAGGTGTCTTTAACATCTCTGGCCTTGTCGCCAAAAATGGCGCGGAGAAGTCTTTCTTCAGCGGAAAGTTCGGTTTCGCCCTTGGGGGTGATTTTACCGACCAGGATGTCACCTTCGCGGACGGTGGCACCGATTCTCACTATTCCGTTTTCATCAAGATCTTTCAGTCTGGCTTCACCGACATTGGGAATGTCCCGGGTAATAATTTCAGGGCCCAGCTTGGTGTCGCGGACGTCGATGGTAAATGCTTCAATGTGTACTGAATCGAAATAGCCGGCTTTAACGATGCGGTCGGATACTATTACGGCGTCTTCAAAGTTGTAACCTTTCCAGGCCATATAGGCGACCAGGACATTCTTGCCCAGGGCCAATTCACCGTTTTCGGTGGCCGGACCGTCGGACAGGACATCACCGCGTGTTACTCTTTGGCCTTTGTTGACTCTGGCCCGGTGATGAATACAGGTGGACTGGTTGGAGCGGACGTAATTGTTGAGTTTGTAGATGGCTTTTTTACCATTGTCGTAGATCACTACTATCTGTTCGGCATCAACGTAGGAAACCGTACCGTTGTTTTCGGCCAGATAGATTTGGCCGGAACTCTTGGCGACTATTTCTTCCATACCGGTACCGACCACCGGAGCATCCGGAGAGATCAGTGAGACGGCCTGACGTTGCATGTTGGAACCCATGGAGGCGCGGGTGTTGTCATCGTGTTCCAAAAACGGAATGAGGGCCGTGGTCTCGGAGATAATCTGTTTCGGGGAGATGTCCATGTGCGTGATGTTCTTGGCCGGAACCAGTTCCGGTTCTCCGTTTTGTCTTCCGGAAACCAGCGAATCGACTATCTGTCCTTCCTCATCCAGTCTGGTGTTGGCCTGCGCGATCACTTTGTCGTTGTCCTCGTCGGCGGCATAATAACGCACGTCGTCGGTGGTGTGTTTGAAAACTTTGATGGTTTCAAATCCCAAATCCTTGATCTTGGCGATTTCTTTTTCACCGAGCACTGTTTCCTTGGTCAGAATAATTTTGCCGTTGGCGGGATTGATCAGGTCGGAGCGCAGTTTCTTGCCTTTCAGTTTCTTGATATCTTTGACCGCGATGGTGTCGTTCATGGTGCGGTAAGGAGTTTCAATGAAGCCGTATTTGTTGACGCGGGCATAAGTGGCCAGATGCACGACCAGACCGATGTTCGGACCTTCGGGAGTGGCGATCGGGCAGATTCTTCCGTAATGGGACGGATGCACGTCACGTACGTCGAAGGAGGCTCTTTCTCTGGTCAAACCTCCGGGACCCATGGCGGACAGACGGCGTTTGTGTGCCAGTTCGGCCAGCGGATTGGTCTGATCCATAAACTGGGAAAGTTGTGAGCTGGCGTAGAATTCGCGCAGGGCGGCGGTGATCGGGCGGGAATTGATCAGCTGGGTGGGGGTAACCGTTTCCAGATCCATCACTGTCATGCGGTCTTTGGCGATACGGTCGGTGCGCAGCAAACCCACGCGGAATTTGTTTTGCACCAGTTCACCCACGGCACGGATGCGGCGGTTGGCCAGATGATCGATATCATCTTCTCTGCCGATGCCGTTATTGAGCTGAATCAGATGTTTCAGAATATAAACGATGTCTTCAACCTGCAGGGTATGAAAATCTTTGGTGTTGGGAGTGTTGAGGTTGAAACGTTTGTTGAGTTTGTATCTGGCCACCGGTCCCATATCGTATTTCTTGTAATCAAAAAACATCGACTGGATCAGTGATTTGGCATTCTCGGGAGTAGCCAGGTCGCCGGGGCGGATCTTTTTGTAAATGTTCTGATATGCCTCGTCGACGGTTTTGGAGGTGTCCTTGTCCAGAGTATTTAATATATAGTCTTTATCCGGACCTCCGATCACATCCTTGAAAACATCCCGGATTTCGTCGTCAGTGGGATAACCGAAAACGCGCAGCAGCGAAGTCACGGGGATTTTTCTTTTGCGGTCGATTTTCACGCTGATAATACCTTTTTTATCGGTTTCGATTTCCAGCCAGGCACCGCGTTTGGGGATGATCTTGGCGTTGAAGGAGTTCAGGGCACCGGCATTTCTTGAGAAAAACACGCCGGGGGAGCGGACGATCTGGGAAACAACTACTCTTTCGATTCCGTTAACGATAAAGGTTCCTTTGTGAGTCATCAGCGGAATGGCGCCCAAAAAGACGTCCTGTTCCTTGATTTCACCGGTTTCCTTGTTGATCAGCTGTACGTGGACTTTGAGGGGAGCTTCGTAAGTCAGATTTTTTAGACGGCAGGTTTCAGGGTCGTATTTCGGTTCGTCCACGGAATGTTCCAAAAACTGGAGTTCCAGTTTTTTACCGGAGAAATCGGTAATCGGAGAAATTTCATCCAGCAGTTCACGGATACCGATGTCCAGAAACCAGCGATAGGAATCCAGCTGGATTTCGATCAGGTTGGGGAGAACAATGTCTTTATCAATACGATCGGTGAAGAATCTCCGGTTGGACGATTCTTTCATGATAATGTTTTCCTTGGGCAGCAGTCTTGAAACTTCTTCGGCCAGAGAAAAGTCTTTGTTTAATTTGCGGGGAATTTCCCGGACGTTTTCTTTGCTTTTTTTGGCAGGAGCGGCCGGAAGTTCTTTTTCCGTTTTCTTGGCGGCGGTTTGAGGAGCGGCTTTTGGCTGTACGGCCTTGATTTCCTTGGCGGGCTTTTCAACTTTTTTGGCCGGAACTTTGGGCGTGCTGGCTTTAACCGTTTTTACGGGTTTGACGGGCACGTTTTTTTTGACCGTTTTCTGGGGAGCCGGTTTGACTTTGACTTTGGCGGCCGGTTTTTTAACTTTAACCGGTGCTTTTTTGACAGCGGGCTTTTTCTTGGCGGGGGAAGCTTTTTTGGCAGCTTTGGAGACGGTCTTTTTCAAAACCTTCTTTACAGCCTTCTTTTTCTGGGCTGGTTTGGCTGCTGTCTTTTTTACCGGTTTGGAAGTTTTGGCCGGGGCTTTCTTAATCTTAACCGGCTTTTTGACCGAAGCGGTCTTTTTTGACGCTGCGGCTTTTTTTAGTGGCTTCTTGGCTTTCGATGTGGAAGATTTTTTCTTCGGCATATTCTTGAAATAATGAATATACTGGGACAATTACCATAATCGGGAGAGTCTCTCCGTATGATGGTATTGCTATCTTCAACAACGCAATCGACAGTATCGCAGGGTGATAAACTTCAGCAATGATCAGTTGCCTTGGTTGTAAGTAAAATCAACTCCTGATACTTCTCTGACAGCCTAGCGCCAGTATAGGTACCACGGTCCGGTTGTCAAAACATTTATCGGATGCACTACAAAAACAACTTGACTTGATCGAATAGTGATTATCCATTCACCTGGCCAGGATTTCTATC
The DNA here is from genome assembly GCA_963677745.1 of Candidatus Altimarinota bacterium. Taxonomy (GTDB): domain Bacteria; phylum Patescibacteriota; class Gracilibacteria; order UBA1369; family UBA1369; genus UBA1369. Next base: position 456,511 of record OY782391.1, on the reverse strand, counting down.
GGATCGAGTTTTGCCGCTTTGCGAGAGGGAAAATAGGCGAACAGGCAGGATATTAAAACCGCGAATAAAATTAACAATAAATTTTGTCCCGGACTGAACTGGAAAAATCTTTCGGGTTTATTGATGAGAGTTTTTACCGAATAGGCGATCAAAGATTCCAGGGGCAGGGAGATTAAATAGGCCAGGATGATTCCGGCGATGCTGGCCCCCAGTCCTACCAGAGCCGCTTCCAGCAGATAAAGAAGTGAAATTCTTGGTCCGGTCATTCCCAGTGTTTTGAGAATGGCAATTTCCCTGCTTTTTTCAGCAATTTTGGCCAGGAAAGTTGATGAGATCAACAGGCCGGCCATGATGATCATGATTGCCAGGAAAATATTGAGGGCCAGATCAGTCAGAAAAAACAGTTTTTCCAGTGACTTGAGACTTGATTCGGCGGTTTTCACATCCAGTCCCAATTCTTCCAGGCGGCTTTTTACCGCACTGAGTTCTTTGGGGGACTTGACCCGGACGGTTGCGTCCAGGAAGTAGGAGTCGTTTTTGTTGAGGAAGTCACGGTTGATTCTTTCGATGGCCGGTAGCGGCAGTGTCAGGCCGATTAATTTTACGTTGGGAGAGAATCCGATAATTTTGGCCCGCAGTTCCTTTACCTCTCCTGTATTGGCGGCAAAGAAGGTGGATTGATTGAGCAGGACTCTGACTTCCGAACCCAGAAAATTTTCTTCGGTCAACTGGGGCAGGTTGTTGGCATTGGCGAAAGAAAAATTATAGAGATCGATCAGTTTGGACGAAACTACAGCGGGGTAAGGTTCCTGATAATTGTTCCAGGCGTTGGCCGTGACGGTTTTACTGTCCAGAAGTTCATAACCTGCCCCATATAATAGAGCGTCGGTTTGAAACCACTGTCCCAGGATGCCGATCTGCAAAGAGGAAATGCCGCTGATGGTATTGGTGGGAAGAACTTCCGCCACACCGGGTATCTTTTTGATCTGATCGAGGGTGGCGGTGGTCAGTTCAGCATGCGGAATCAGGTTAACCAGGCTTAGTCCCAGGGTTTGGCTTTTGGTTTTAACATTCAATTCGCGGAGAATCTTTTCCTGCTGGCTTTCCGCAAAAAAGAAATTTTTCAGTCCGCTGTTGAGGGCGGACAGCAGGGTGATCAGTACCAGTCCCAGTGTCAGCGCGGAAAACATCAGGATAATTTTCCTTGGTTCGGCTTTCCAGCTGCTTTTAATTAGTTTGATGTACATTAACCGAGATATTTTTTGGCGGATAAATGTGAACTGATGCGGCCTTCGCTCAGCTGGATCAGCCGGTCGGCCCGATCGGCGACCTGCTGGTCATGGGTGACTATGATCATGGTGGTCTGGTTGTCACGGCACAGCGCCTGCAGCAATTCGATGATCTGATGGCCGGTGTGCGGGTCCAGATTGCCGGTCGGTTCGTCGGCCAGGAGCAGGGAAGGGGACGTGATCAGCGCGCGGGCTATGGCCGCGCGCTGTTTCTGTCCGCCGGAAACCTGTCGCGGTTTGTGTTTTTTGCGGTTTTCCAGATCCATTTTTTGCAGAAAAAACTTCAGTCTTTTGTTTTCGATGTCAGAGAGACTGTTTTTGCCCGATTGGATCAGTAAGGGCAAGGCGATGTTATCTTCCAGGGTCAGGTCTTCCATCAGATTGAAATCCTGAAAGACAAAACCGATTTTTTCCGAGCGGAACCTGGCCAGCTCCGATTCGTTCAGTTTTTTTGTATCGTTTTCCTCAAAAATAATATTGCCGTGGTCGGGTTTGTCCATCAGACCGATCAGATGCAACAGGGTGGATTTGCCGGAACCGGATGGCCCGATAATACTTAAAAATTCGCCTTTCCGGATGGACAGGTCAATGTCCTTCAAAGCGGGGATTTTTTCCCGTCCCAGGTGATAAATTTTACCGACGCCGGAAAGTTCGATCAGGTTTTTCACGCTGACTCGGTTGATTTTAGGGTTTTGATATTGGTGAAGTAGGTGGTGTAGAACTTCAGCAGATCATCCAGATGTTTTTTGAGTTTGTTGAGGTCCTCCAGATCCAAAAATTTCGGATTGATTTTCATGGAAATGGTACCCGGGAAACCGTCCTGTTTCAGTTTGGTCAGAAAACTCTCGATGGGCAGAATACCGGTATCCGGCAGGCTGTAAGGAGTACCGCTTTTGAGGTTGCTGAGGTGGACATGGACCAGGTAAGGCTTGAGGGCTTTATAAATGCGGATCAGGTCTTCTTTTCTGGTGGCCACGCGGGTGGTGTCGACACAGACATGTTTGAATTTTTTCAGGTCGATCACATTGTTCATGGAATGCTCCGGAATAATTCCCAGGAAAGTTTCCGAGGGGGCGTTTTCCAGCGCAATGGAGATGTTTTCACGTTGTCTGATCTTGGGGATTTCGTTTTTGAGCCAGGTCGAATATTGAAAATCAAAAATCTTGGGGGGCTGGATGACAATTACTTTGGTACCGAGTGTTTTGGCCATATCCACTGCTCCCTGGATTTTTTTGGCGGAACTGGTGATAGGGGTGGAAAGTGCCAGAACCGGTAACTGATACTGATCGACCAGTGTTTTTACGTATTCGGCGTTCTGGGTGTCGAAGTTTTTTGGATCGATATTCAGATCCAGGCCGTCAAAACCGGCTTCCTTGACCAACTTGAAAATGCGGTTTAGGCCGTACCCCTTGAGACTGTCTGAACAAATTGCAAGCATGTTTGTTTTTGTTGATTGTCTAATTATATTTTAGCATTTTTTCTGAGGAAAGTTTAGAGGGAAGTGATTTTTTCCAGTCCGTGCAGGTAGGGCTGGAGTACTTTCGGTATTGTGATGCTGCCGTCCGGCTGTTGATAATTCTCGATAACTGCCACCCAAGTGCGTCCCACAGCCAATCCCGAGCCGTTGAGGGTGTGGACCAGCTGGGTTTTTCCGCCGGTTGATTCACCTTTATAGCGGATGGAGGCTCTGCGGGCCTGGAAATTGCTGAACCATGAGCAGGAGCTGATTTCCCGGTATGTATTTTGGGAGGGAATCCAGACTTCCAGATCATAAGTTTTGTGTGCGCTGAAGCCCATATCTCCGCCACAAAGAACGATTTTGCGGTAGGGGAGTTCCAGAGCCTGTAAAACTGCCTCGGCATGGCCGGTCAATCTTTCCAGTTCCTGTTCGGCCTGATCGGGTTTGCAGAAACTGACCAGTTCCACTTTGTGGAATTGATGCTGGCGGATAATACCTTTGGTATCTTTGCCGGCACTGCCCGCTTCGCTGCGGAAACAGGGAGTTAGGGCACAATGGCGCAGGGGGAGAATGGTTTCATCCAGGATTTCATCGCGATAGAGATTGGTAACCGGCACCTCGGCCGTGGGGATGAGGTAAAGTTTGTCGTCGCCAAAAGGCACTTTAAAAAGATCTTCCTCGAATTTGGGCAGCTGTCCCGTTCCGAACATTGATTCGGGGTTGACGAGATAAGGTGGGATAACCTCCTGGTAACCGGCTTTGGTCTGAGTGTCCAGCATGAAGGCCCCCAAAGCTCTTTCCAGTTTGGCACCATAGCCTTTTAGGACGGAAAATCTGGCACCGGCAATTTTGGCGGCGCGGTCCAGATCCAGAATGTCCAGTCTGGTGGCCAGGGCTACATGGTCCTGGGGATTTTTGATGTCCGGAGGAGTGCCCCAGCGGCTGATTTCCACGTTATCATCTTCGTTGTTTCCTTCCGGTACCGAATCGTGGGCCAGATTGGGGGTAGTGAAAAGCAGTTCATTCAGTTCGTTTCCCAGCTTGAGCAAAGTGGGTTCCAGAAATTTGAATTTGTCTTTGAGGGCTTTGCTTTCCTCGACCATTTTAGGGCGGTCGGCGGGAGTGGCGGTGGAGATGGCTTCGGCCCGGCGGTTGTGTTCGGCCTGCAAATTTTCCAGCTGGGTTTGAATTTGTCTTTTTTCCTCATCCAGTGTGAGCATTCTGTCGACGCTTTCGGGGGATACTCTTTTTTTAGCAAGGGCTTGTTTGCAGGCGGCTGTGTCTTCGCGGAGAGCTTTGAGGTCGAGCATAAATTTTGTATAACTTCTAGTGCGTGAAATTTATAACACAAAACAGGGCAATGATGCTATTATTTTTGAATAATTGAGGTTTTAATTCAGGCTCTGGAAATTATTTCCGTTTCTGAATAAGCCTGGGAGTCGACTTCGGGTCGTCCGGTTCTCAGACTGAATATTTCCACATAATAATACCACTGTTCATTTCCCTGCTGGTTGTACAGGGCTTTGACTATTTTAGCTTGGGCTGCTTTGTGTTCTGTTCCGGATTTACGGTTTACGACAACAATGTCCCCAATTTTATATTTGGGATTGGGCGTCTCTTCAGACATGGGGAAAGGGTTATTTTTTGTCCTCGTCTTTCTTTTCTTCCACAATTTCTCCTTCGGTGACGTTGTCGGAAGAGGAGTTGGAAGCACCTTCAGCTGTACCATCGGTGTGCTGATCTTCTTTTACGCGGACACCATCGTCCGGAGTAGAGCCCGGAGCTCCTGTGCCGGGGGCCTGCTGATAGAGGGCAGCTCCCAGTTTCTGAATGGTTTCGGAAAGATCTTCGGTACCTTTGGTGATTTCCTCGATTTTGGCTTCGTGGTTTTCCAGAATTTTTTTGAGGGCATCAACTTTTTCCTGTACCGGTTTTTTCTGGTCTTCGGGAACTTTGTCACCGGCTTCCTTAATGGTTTTTTCAGACTGAAGGATCAGACCTTCGGCATGATTTCTGGCTTCGATGTAGTCTTTTTTCTTCTTGTCTTCCTCGGCGTGTAGTTCGGCCTCTTTCTTCATCCTTTCAATTTCCTCATTGGAAATGTTGGAGGAACCGGTGATGGTAATGTGCTGAACCTTGCTGGTGGCTTTATCGGTGGCTTTGACGTTCAAAATACCGTTGGCGTCGATGTCGAAGGTTACTTCAACCTGAGGCACCCCGCGCGGAGCCGGTGGAATTCCGTCCAGAACAAATTTACCCAGAGATTTATTATCGGCGGCCAGATGGCGTTCGCCCTGCAATACGTGAATTTCCACAGCCGGCTGGCTGTCGGAGGCGGTTGAAAAAACCTGTGATTTGCTGGTTGGGATGGTGGTGTTGCGATCAATCAGTTTAGTGCTGACTCCGCCCAGTGTCTCAATACCCAGGGAAAGGGGAGTGACGTCCAGCAAAATTACGTTCTTGACGTCGCCCTGCAGTACTCCGCCCTGGATGGCGGCTCCCAGCGCCACTACTTCATCCGGATTTACTCCGCGGTGAGGATCTTTACCGAACAATTCTTTTACTTTGGCCTGTACTGCCGGGGCTCTGGTGGCTCCGCCAACCAGAACTATCTCATCCAGATCGGAAGCATATACTTTGGCGTCGTCCATGGCTTTTTTGCAGGGTCCCGCACAACGTTCCACCAGATCGGCCACCAGATCTTCCAGTTTGGCTCTGGTTAATTTTAAATTCAGATGCTGGGGTGTGCCGGAAGCGTCCATAGTGATGAAAGGTTCACTGATTTCTACTTCGTGCTGGGTGGAGAGGGCACATTTGGCTTTTTCGGCGGCGTTCTTGATTCTCTGCAGGGCGATCGGGTCTTTGGACAAATCTCCGCCTTTTTCCTTTTTATATTCGGCAATGATCCAGTCCATAATTTTGGCGTCGAAATCGTCGCCGCCCAGGTGGGTGTCCCCGTTGGTCGACAATACTTCAAATACTCCGTCACCCAGTTCCAGAATGGAAATGTCGAAGGTGCCGCCGCCCAGATCGAACACGGCAATTTTTTTATTCTGCCCTTTCTTGTCCATACCGTAGGCCAGGGCGGCGGCCGTTGGTTCATTAATGATTCTTTTTACGTCCAGTCCGGCAATTTTACCGGCATCTTTGGTGGCCTGTCTCTGAGAATCGTTGAAATAAGCCGGGACGGTGATTACGGCTTCGGTGACGGGTTCTCCCAGGTAGGCTTCGGCGTCGGCTTTGAGTTTTTGCAGAACCATGGCGGCAATTTCTGCTGGGACGCGCGGTTTGCCGTCAAGCATTATTTCGGCTTCACCTCCTTTGCCTTTGATTACTTCAAAGGAGACTCTTTTGGTTTCGTCTCCGACCTCGCTGAACTGTCGTCCGATAAATCTTTTGGACGAATAAATGGTGTTTTTCGGATTGGTGATCGACTGTGCTTTGGCGATGGTGCCTACCAGTCTTTCCCCGTTTTTAATGGCAACAACGGAGGGAGTGGTGCGGTCGCCTTCCACGCTGGAGATAACGACGGCATCGGCGCCTTCCATTACAGCTACGCAGGAGTTGGTTGTTCCAAGATCGATTCCAATGATTTTAGACATAAAATTTATTAAATTAATTTTTTACTTTGTTGGCTTCGTATATCTGTTATTAGCACTCTTAATTATAGAGTGCCAGTTTTTAATTGTCAATTATTATTTGGGGCTGCCGGCTGCGGCGGACTGGGTGGTGAGGTTGGGGGCGGCAGGGGATTCACCGTTACCTACGATAACTTTGGATCGGCGTAAAACGCGGTCCTGGATTTTGTAGCCTTTTTCCATTTCCTGGAGGATCAGGTCTTTTTCTCCGGGCCGGGTCATCACGGCTTCATGAAAATTGGGGTCGAAGGGCAGGTTTTCTGTGACAATTTTTTCCAGACCCTGTTTCTTGAGAGTTTCTTCCAGTTGTTTGAGAATGGCGATGATGCCATTAGCCCATTCCTTGGCGGCAGGGTCTTCCGGCAGGTGGACGATGGCCCGGTCGATATTGTCCAGAACCGGCAGGAGTTCTGTAATTAACAGGGAGTTGGCAAAAACGATGAATTTGGCCTTTTCTTCCTCGCTGCGTTTTTTAAAATTTTGCAGATCGGCCAGCGCGTGCTGACTGATCCGGGTCAGGTCGTCCAGTTTGTTTTTGGTGTCTTCCAGTTCGTTTTGCAGGGCGGAGAAGTCCTGGTCGCCGTTGCCTGCTGTGGCGGGATTAGCGGTGGTCGCGACATTGTTATCGTCTCCTGCGGTGGAGGCAGTGTTTTCGTCAGTCATGATTAGAAAAATTTATATTAGTGATTTAATTTGTTCCAGTACGGCCCGGTTGAAGGCGTAATTGGTGCGGGTAGGGGCCAGCAGCCCGATGATACTGGTATGTCCCATATATTGAATAGTAGTCACCATCAAAGTGCAGCTTTGAATTTCGGGGATGAGGTTCTCTTTGCCGATGAAAAATTTGATATTTTCGTCGATATCCAGACCTTTGAGAATATTTACAAAACGGTCGCCCTGCTCAAACACCTCAATTACCTGGCTGGCCCGGCTCATGTCGGCGACGAATTCCGGCTGGCGGATGATATTGGAAAGGCCGATGTAAAAAGTGCGCGGATTATCCGGAACAGTGGCAAAGCTGGCAACGTTAGTGACATGGGCGAGCAGTGAAACCAGATCGTGGATTTTTTGTTTCACCTTATGCATCTGTAATTCTTTCTGGCCGAGGGCGATGGCCAGTTTGGCTTCCTTGTTTACTTCGTCCTGGTTCTCGTTTAATTCTTCCACAAACAAGCGGTACCCCAGATCGGTGGGTACGCGGCCGGAGGAGGTGTGTGGCTGGTAAATCAGTCCTTCTTTTTCCAGTGAGGCCATATCATTTCTGATGGTGGCGGGGCTGACCTGAAACTTGTAGGAAACCAGAATGGTATTGGATCCTACCGGTTCGGCGGTTTCCACAAAATGCTGCACGATTGCTTTAAGTACTTCCAGACGGCGGTCGAGTTTCATGGGGGATCGATAATTAAATTAGCAACTGCGATTATACAGTGCTAAAAAAGCGCTGGCAATATGATGCGGGAAACGAATTCTATTGCATAATTACCATTTAGCCTGTAGAAATAGGTATTAGATTATTAGCGTTCACTGCACGGAATTATGGAAAGGACTTCCCTAAATTCAGCCGTGTTGCAGCAGACTTTTTCTGAAAATTATCAGGAGTTTTTTGGAAAGTGCAGCATTGTTCTTTCCACCAGTCTTTCTTTTAACTGGATTGAGGACTTTGTTAAACGATACCGGGGAATTTCCATAGCCCAAAAAATACCTTTTAAAACTTATATCGGTATTGAACCGACCGGTAGCCAGATTCTGGAGTTTGGTGATATGTATCAATATCAACCAGCCCACGGGAGGTTTGAAGTCAGTTCATTGAAACGGGCGATCTTCCCGATTTCGGAAGTCGGGGATTATGTTAACCGGAAATTACACAAGATGACCAACGGTCAGGTCAGAGGGGGCAAGATCCATTGTCTGACTGAGTTACCGATGGCTCACGGGTATAGTTTTCCGGGCAATTTTTCATCTCTGCTGGCTACATTATTGTATGTCATGTCGGGGTGTCTGACTGAAGATGAGGTGACGCACTGGGAAAATTTTCCGCCGATGGAGTTGTTGAAAAACAAGGATTCACTGTTCAGCGAGGTTTTTTATTTAGCCTGGAATATTAACTACATCTTCAAGAACGGGGATTCGACCGGATCGGGCGTTTTTGCTTCTTTGGTATCCAGTTCTTACCCGATCATCACCTTTCCCGCCAAGACCATCAGATCAAGAGATTACAGCAGTTTGAAGGAAAACGGTTTTACCGGACTGGGGAAAGTGCCATTTTGGGGATACCGCCTCAATGATTTGTATTCCGATCTGGATTCTGCACCCTGTTGGCCGATTGATATGGGAGTGGTGTTTTCCGGGAAACCCTGCATTGCGGAGAGGGTGATTCAGAAAACCTATTCCGATTTCAATCAGTATGATGATTTTAAAGCTCATTTCCGGCATATTTTTGGGGATGATGTGGAAAAGGCACCGATGTTTCCGGATTTTTACGAAAACTGCGTGCTGACCGATGAACCCATTGTTAACAAGTTCTATGATCTGTATGGGGTGTTGTCTTTGACCATGATCAGACAGCTTCATTGTCTATTATTGCACGGTTATCATGAAGATGAGGCGGGAAAATTTATCGGCACGGTCGGTAAACGATATTTTGTGTCGCAAATTATGGACGAGGTTTCTCATTACATGAGTGAATTTTTGCTGAAACTTAATGCCAGTCTGCTTCAGAAAAATGCTTTTATGCCCGTAGGTTTATTTAATACCAATAATATTCAGATGGGAGGAGGGGTGGGATTTGTGACAGGTTCGCAACAGAACAGGGTGAATCTCCTGGAGGCTTTCAGCGAGATGCAGAAAAGTTTTCCCAATCTCTCGGTGGATTATCTGAGCTGGTTGGACGGCTATGGGCGCAGCGGAGTCTGCGTAGAACAGAATCTGGATACCAAAAGATTCTCCGCTTTCATTGATGCTTCGTCGGTACTTTTATTCACCTACAGCGGAAAACGTGACAGCAGAAGATTTGTCAGCGGGCATCTAGTTGACGATTTGGCCAAGGAATATGATATTTTGTGCAATCAGCTGGATAATTCGATTATGATCGGGGGAAAAGTGGTTTCCGGTGCCGATCTTCATTCGCAGAAGGCAACTTTGACCCTTCTTTCCGTTTTGTTGAACCAAAGAAACGAAGAAGTATCCTGCAGGGACTTTCCGCGGTCTTCCTATTCCCAGAATAAAAACGAGATGCAGGGGAAGATTGTTCTTCCCCTAATGAAATTGATCAGGGAAAGAACCCAAAAAAAGTTGGGTTTGACCTGTCGGGGTACCAATACCGATTTTGTCCTTAAGCTGACCTTGCAGGAGGATCAGAAAATTGGAGTAATTAAAGACTATCAATAAATTAATTATGAGTGATTTAGCTTTGACTTGTGTTAAATGTCAGAAAGAATATCCCTTCAAGCTCAATTCGTGTTGTTGTGAGGATTGTAATACACCAAATTATTCCAATCTGGTATTCACCGGCGGATATACTTTGCCCAAGTTTCGTTCCCGGATGCCGTTTAGTTCTTTGAGTGTGGCTTACGGAGCGCAAAATTCTCCTCTGATTCGGTCTGAGCGGCTGGCCGAGCTGTTTAACCTGCCCAATCTTTACATCAAAGACGAGAGTTGCCTGCCTTACGGGACGCATAAGGATCGCCGAAGCGAAATTATTATCAATGTTGCTCTGGAACAGAAAGTGGATAAGATTGTTTGTTTGACCGCTGGTAATGCCGGGTACAGTTTGAGCCGTTATGCCGCCCGGGCGGGAATTGATTATACCAGCCTGGTTTTTCCCTGGGTGACTCAGGAAAGAAAGTCTACTTTGTCAGAATGGGGACATGTGATTACCATTGACGGCAGCCGTTATAATGGAATACTCCGTCCCCGGGATTTCGTGGAAATTGTCCGTGAATATGATAAATATGAACGTAAAAAGAGCTGGCAAAACATCTGGGCCGTGACCAATAGTTTTGAGCCGATCAGTCTGGTGGCGTATAAAGAGCTTTTTTACGAGATTGCCGATCAGTCGCCCGATTATGTGGTAGTGCCCTGCGGAAGCGGGGATATTGTGATCGGTTTATGGCTTGGAATCCAGGAATTGGGGCTGAAAACCAGAATCATCGCTGTTGGTCCGAAACAGGAACATCCGTTGCGCAGTGCTTTGAAAAAGAAGCAGGACGAGCTGATGCTGGATGACTATCACGAGGCTTCCCATGCCGAAAAATTAACCACTCCGTTTACGGCTGTATTGCCAATTTTATGCAAGATTTTCGGGGACGGGGAAAATACCTATATTGAAGTGGATAATAACGAATTGGAAAGAACTTATAATCTTCTCAAGGATGTCGGGATAAGGTCGGAGTATTCGGCAGTTGCGGCTTTCGCGGCTTTTGTGGGAAGAGAAAGACCTGATATTCCACAAAACGCCAAGGTGGTGATTATCAATACCGGTAAAGGCCTGGAAAATTAATTTGTCTTTTTTTGTCAGTAGCCGCCAGGCTTGGGGGATTTTATAGTGATCCCGATAAATAATTGGGATACTATGGTGTTGTTTGCTGCAGACATGGGGGGAGAAGACGTGGTTTCGTTTATTGTTCAACTGCGGCTGTTTTATCTGAACAGGGATTTTTTAACTTTTGAGAAAAAGGTAATCTGGAAAATCAGCGAACTCATCAAGGACGGAAGCAGGGAGTCGTTGATCAAACTGTATTGCAGTCTGGAACCACTTTATCAGCTTTTATATTCTGACGCACAAAATGATGCCGCTCCGATCTCCGGGAGACTCCGGAAAATGATCGAAGTGGCATCTTTGCCCCTTTATCAGATGTCCGAAGAGGTCAGGGGAAATTATTTGTTGAAATTAAAGCAGATGCTTTCCAAGGATAAGGTTTGAGGCGGTATTCTACAGCTTGTCTCCAATCAGTTTTACCACTTCCACGGTACGGGTGGAGTAGCCCCATTCGTTGTCATACCAGGACAGTACTTTGACCATGTTGCCTTCCATGACCAGTGTAGACAGGGCGTCGACGATGGAGGAGCGTTCGTCCTTTTTATAATCGATGGAAACCAGAGGTTCGTTGGAGACGCCCAGTATTCCTTTCATCGGGCCGTTTTCAGCTTCGATCAAGATGGCGTTGACTTCATCAATGGTGGTGGCCCGTTTGGCCAGGAAGGTGAAGTCCAGGATGGAAACCACCGGAATCGGTACGCGGATTGAATGGCCGTTCAGTTTGCCTTTAAGCTCGGGAATCACTTCTCCGACGGTTTGCGCCGCGCCGGTAGTGGTGGGGATGATGGACTGGCCGGCGGCACGGGCGCGGCGCAAATCCTTGTGATCCAGATCCTGCAGTCTCTGGTCATTGGTATAGGCATGAACGGTAGTCATCAGACCGAATTGAATACCCAGTTTGTCATTGAGAGCCTTGACCACGGGGGCCATACAGTTGGTGGTGCAGGAGGCATTGGATATGATGTTATGTTTGGCAGGATCATATTGGTCCTGGTTAACTCCCATCAGCAGGGTGATGTCGACATTTTTGCCGGGTGCGGAAATTACCACTTTTTTGGCTCCGGCCTGCAAATGTTTGGCGGCTCCTTCACGATCGGTGAACAGTCCGGTGCATTCGATCACAATGTCCACACCCAGGTCTTTCCAGGGCAGGGTGGTGGGGTCCTTAATCTGCAGGTATTGGATTTTTTTGCCATCCACAGTGATGGTTTTTTCATCTTCGCAGACAACGGAATTGGACAGAGTGCCATAATTGGAATCATATTTCAGCAGATGGGCGCTGGTCTTGTTGTCGCCCAGATTATTTACCGCGACAATGTCCAGAGGGTATCCTTTTTCAATATTGATGCGCATGATTTGTCTGCCGATGCGTCCGAAGCCGTTGATTGCCACTTTTGGTTTGGAATTTGCCATGGTTATTTTGTTAAAATTTTTGTTTCTCAGTGTTATTATAACACATATATATAGTCATAGAAATGGCGGGACAAGTGAATATTTTTTACTTTTGTGCGGTTTTCTGTGGTTTTGGTAATTTTTGTTGATTTAATAATTATTGTAAGGATGGGAAACGGCTGATTTGTGCTTTTAGTATAAAAAAACTATGCAACAAGCCTATAAGGCGACAAGATTTTTTATTTCTTTTAATTTGCCTTTGTCCGTAGCCGTTTTAGAGCTGCTTTGAAAGAAGATGGTATAAAAAAGTTATACTGTTTTGTTCAAAATCTTTGACATCGCCCTTTCTTGGCTATAAATTCAGATTAGTCGCTACGTTCAAAAAAGTTATACGCGGCTGCACATAAGATTTACTCAAGACTGGGTAAAATAAATGGAACAAAACAAAAAGCCAACTCATCAGCCGGTATTATTAAAGGAAGTAATCGATTCTTTGAATTTGTCTGACGGTCAGACCGTGGTCGATGGAACTTTGGGTTTGGGAGGATATTCCGAGGCTGTCTTAACAAGTGGCAGGAAAGTCAACCTGGTCGCTTTTGATCTTGATAAAAACAATCTGGAACAGGCCAAAGAAAAATTGCAACAATTTAATTCTCAGATCAAATTTGTTCACGGAAATTTTGCCGGTATGGTTCCTGAACTGAAGGATTTGAAGATTAGAGAAATTGACGGATTGATGCTGGATTTAGGATTGGCTTCTCCCCAGGTGGATCAGGCTGAGAGAGGGTTCTCCTTTTCCAAGGAAGGGAATCTGGATATGAGATTTGATCAGAGACAGTCTTTGACTGCAGCCCAGGTGGTAAACACTTATTCGCTGGATCAGCTGACCAAAATTTTTCGGGAATACGGCGAAGAAAGATCGGCCAGAAGAATTGCGGTGGGTATCGTCAAAGGGCGACAGAAGGCTTTATTTGTTACCACCAAACAACTGGCGGACTTTGTGGAAGTATTGTCGGGAGGTAAAAAAGGCAGGATTCATCCCGCCACGAAAATCTTCCAGGCTCTGCGTATTGAGGTAAACAAAGAGCTGGAAAACCTGCAGCAGGTACTGGACGGTTCACTGGAGGTATTGAGATCAAAGGGGAGGATTGCCGTAGTCTCATATCATTCACTGGAAGACCGCATTGTGAAGAATTTTTTTCGCGATAATTCGCGGGAGTATGTCAATTTGCCCCATGAACTGACCACCCGTTATCTGGAGCCAAAATTAAAAATAATAACAAAAAAACCGATTGTTCCCGGAATACAGGAAGTATCGGCCAATCCGCGTGCCCGCAGCGCAAAACTGAGGGTAGCGGAGCGAATATAAAAAGTAAAAATGAGCAATATAATCATCGGATACAGTCCCTATAGAAATGACCTGAGACAGGCCAAACAGACTGAAATTATCCAAAAGAAGGAAGAGGAAAGGGCCGGGAAGGAACTGGTGAAGATCAAATTTAGTCCGGTTTTTATGATTGTTTCGCTGTTTATTACAACTTTATTGTTGGGCAGTCTTTATCTGTGGAATTTTAATAAAGTTGCCACCAAAGGTTATATTCTGAAAAGGCTGGAAGTTTCCCATCAGGAGCTGAAGGGTCAAAGTGATCTCAGAACACTCAATCTGGCCAAGGCCAAATCCATGACCCAGATTATTTCCAGCGGATCCATTGATCATATGAGAAAGCCCAGTCAGGTCAATTTTGTTTACGGCGATAATGTAATTGCCAAGGCTAATTAGCTGGAATTTTTTACCGGTTTGAATCACTTACGCCGCTTTTGACAAAAGCACAATTTGAACTTTGCTATGTTTGTAGTATGCTGTTATCCGTTTAGAAAAATTTGAATGCCAGAACGGACAGTTAAAAACAGCCAGACGGAACAGGAAAAAGAAACGATCGAACAATTGGTAACACAGGTGCAGAAAGGGGATATGCAGTCCTTTTCGAAACTTTATGACCATTATGTTGATCGGGTCTATAAATATTTTTATTTCAAAACCACTCAGGGGGAGGCTTTCGATTTGACCGAGAACCTGTTTATCAAGGTTTGGGACAATATCAGAATTTACAAACGCAAGTCGGGGGCATCTTTTTCTTCCTGGCTGTACAGGATTGCCCACAATCTCCTGATCGACCATTACCGCTATGATCGCGGAACTTCCGAACTTGATCCCGATCAGGCCGATTTGCGTCATGACAACAGCCCGATTTTTCTGGCCGAACAAAGTCTGTCCCGCCGCAGTTTGAAAAAGGCCATGCAACAACTTAAGGAGAGCTATCGGGAAGTGATCACGCTGGCTTATATCAACGGGTTGGATAATCCGGAATTGTCGCATGTATTAAAGAAAAGTGAGGGGACTTTGCGTGTATTGAAATTCAGGGCTCTTCAGGAGTTGAAAAGGATTTTGCAGGAGATGGGTATTAAATCTTAGTAACAGATTGGGACTTTTCCCGTTAGGGTAAATGTAATATGTGGAAATTGTTTAAAAAATCAGGGGATAGACTGTTGGAAAAGGACCTGAGCGGGTTGTCCGACAGCCTGGCCGGGCTCGGCCGGGAAGAGTATCTTTCCGACAGCCAGAGGTCCGGTCTGAAAGCCAGTCTGATGGGCCGGCTGTCGTCCGGGCAGGAGTCTCTGCCGGTCAGTCTGCAATCACTGGTGGACGGTGTGGAGGAGGTTTCTGCTCCTGCTTATCTGGCAAGTGGCCAGAGAAATCTGCTCTACCGGATTTTGATGGAAAAAATTCAATCCAGGGCCCGTTTTGGGTTTTCCATGTTCGCGAATTCCCGGAATTGGCGCGCCGGATTGGCTTCGGCGTTGGTTTTTGTTTTGGTATTGGGACTTTTTGTGGCGTCCCCACTGGAACTGAGGGTGACGCGGGCTTCCAAATGGACTTTTTTGGAGGATGTGCAGGGAGAGGTTTATGTGAACAGGGACGGACGCATAATGGCTGTTGATAAAAATTTCAGTCTTCAGGAAGGAGACCTGGTTTTCACCAAGCTGAACAGCTTTGTGGCAATCCGTTATTTGGACGACAGTGTGACCAGGCTGGGTGAGAACACCTCTCTGGAAATCAAGAAACTTTATGTGATGCCCGATGATGCCGTTCAGACCCAGGTTGAGTTGTCCCTGCTGGCTGGCCGTGTTTGGGCGTCGGTTTATAATCTGGTGGGCAACCAGTCCAGTTTTATGATTGAAACGGAGAATGTCCGGACCGACGTGGATTCGCGGGCTGTATTTGCTTTAACTACCAGTAATGACAGCACGGAATTGATGGTTTTTGATAATGTTGTGGATTTAAGCAAAAAATCAGCCCAGGTGACTTACATACAACCGGTAGTAGCCGGTTTTACCGCGGAGGTTTCCTCCTCTCCTTTTCTGGTTAAAGGCAAAGACCGGGGGATTGTGGTGGAGAAAAGTGATACTGCCCAGGATCAATGGGTCCTGACCAATCTGGCTATGGACAAACAGCATCAGGAAAATTTAAAGGAGGAAAATCAAAAATTTGTGGAGTCGGCGGTGGCTTCGGATAACTCGCTGGGGTTATTGGCCGATTTCAAAGACGGTACAAAAGCGATTTTTGACAATGGTGAGGTGGAAAAAGCCCGCCAGAGGTTTCTGGACGTACATCTGGGATTTATCAAGGCACAGGAATTTTTGAATGAATCGGATGAGGATATTTTGATCCGCCGCCAGGCCACGCCCTTGCTGTTGCAGTATAAGACAGGCATCAGGGAGATAACAGCCAGTTATGATTTGTTAAAGAAAGCCGATTCCGGACAGACGGACCGGTTGATGCAGTTGATCAGGGAAGAAGTGGGACTACAGAAAAAGGCCTTGAGCCTGGTTTTACCCGGCGAGAAACTTTATTCCGCCAAGGAAGCAGTGATGGAGGCCAGTTCCAATTTTATCGCCAATTCTGCCGACCGGGCTTCTTATCTTCTGGAACGGGCTCAGAACAGATTGCTGGAAATGCAGAATCTTATTTCCAAAAATTATCTGAAGGAGGCGGAGGCTGTATTCAGAAATTATTTGCAGGGGCTCGATGAACTGGTGAAAGAGGTGGAGAATTCCCAGGTGGCTGAAATCGAGGGCAGTTTGTTTGAGCTTTTGAATGAGCAAATCAAACAATTCAAAGTGCTTACTGCCATTGAGTCGGAATTGAAGAGCAAGGGGGATCAGCGCTTTTCAGCCATGGTAAACAAGGTGAAAATGGACAGTCTGCAAAAATTGATCGTAATCGTCAAATATTACCGCAAAAATGGCATTCCTCTGGAAATGGTGATGGAGTTGCGCAATACCGGTCAGGAATTCTTTGAAAATTCCCGCGAAAAGAAACAGCTTTTGGCTGATCTGGACAAAATACTGGCGGATTATCCGGAATATGTTCAGCAAAAAGAACAGGAAGAAATCCTGACCGACAATATTGATACCGGTTCCAAAATAATCGTAGATTTCCAGGCCAGTCAGGATTTGGGTGGCTGTCTGTCAGAATGCGCACAGAAGTAGTCCCAGAACACAGGCAAAACCTCCCACTATCCAGAATCTCATGACAACAGTGGCTTCACTCCAGCCCAGTTTTTCGAAATGATGATGAAGGGGGGCGATCAGGAAGACTTTTTTGTGAAAAAGTTTTTTGGAAGTAATCTGAATGATTACGGAGACGGTTTCGACAACGAAAATGAAGCCGATCAAGGGGAGAGTCAATACGGAGTCGGTCAGCATCGCTATTACGCCCAGTGTTGCTCCCAACGAGATGGCTCCCGTATCACCCATATAGAATTTGGCCGGTATAATGTTGAACCATAGAAAACCGATAGTGGAACCGGCAATGACCGTACAGAAAGCGGAAAGAATCAATAATCCTTTTAAATAAGCGATTACTGCAAAAGAAAGAAAGGCGATTGTCAGCAGTCCGCCCGCCAGTCCGTCCAGACCGTCGGTAATATTGACGGCATTAGCGGTGGCCGTGATGATTAAAATGAATAGAGGAATATACCAGATGCCCAGTACAGCATCGCCAAAGAAAGGAATGTGTATGCTCTGGTAGCCCAGACGATAATAGAACCAGAAGGCCCCCAGGGTGGCAAAAATGGCCAGCAATAAAAACTTTGGTTTTATATCTATTCCTTTGCTCTTACCATGTCCTTTCAGGTTCATGTAATCATCGATTGCGCCCAGGATGGCGGTGGCGATCAGGGTGAAGATGGGCAGCAGGGTTTCGGCGCGGTTGAAAAGGGGATTATCGGTGATATGAAACCAGGTTGATACGCTGGAAAGCAGAACGACCAACAGGGTGGTGCCCCAGATAATTACTCCGCCCATGGTGGGTGTTCCCGCTTTTTTGGCGTGCAATTCCTTGAAGATGACAGCTTCTTCGCCGGTTGAAGCTTTGTCTCTCAGCTGTTTCCCGATTTTGTATTTATGCAGCAGCCGGATAAAGGGCGGGGCTAGCATGATGGAGATTAAAAAAGACATTATCAGTGAGCCGAAGATCAGTATCAGGTATCTCAGATTCTCAGTTACAAAAATAATTGAATTATTCATATTTGTTTTTTATAGCCACTTGTAATTATCAAAAACCCATTGAGAGAGAATTTTGCTATCATCATAACGTGACGGACTGTTGAGCATGATATTCATGATTTTTGGCCCGTCGGGAGATTCGACAATAGTAATCAGGCATTGTCCGGCCAGGTCGGTGGTACCGGTCTTTAATCCGAAGACTTTGAGATAACTGTTTAAAAGCAGGTTGGTTGCCTCAACTTCGTGGGTTTGTTGTTGATTGACGGAGGAAAGCGTGGTTTTGGTGATGGTGGCCGCCTGGCGGATGATCGGTTGTTTGTAGGCGGTGCGGGCCAGAATGGACAAATCGCTGACTGAAGAATATTGATCGGGATCGTCAAAACCGACCGGATTGCGGAAATGAGTGTCATTCATGCCGAGCTGATGCGCCCGGTTGTTCATTTTGGCAATAAAATTTTCCAGGTCCGGGCTGTCGTAATAGGCCAGAGCCAGGGCTGAATCGTTCGCCGATTTGATAATGAGGGATTTGATCAGTTCTCTGACGGTAATCTTTTCATTGGCCAGCAGGAAAATCTTGGCCGGTTCAATCTGAGTCGCCCGCGGGTCGACCGTTACGATCTCGTCCAGCGAATGGTTTTCCAGGATGACCAGAGCTGTCATCAGTTTGGCCAGACTGGCCATTGGCAGCCGTTCATTGATATTCCGGTCAAATAAAAATTTTCCGGTGTCCAGATCCAGGCTCAGCACGGATTTTGCGCCCAGGATGGGGCTCAGGGAAATCCCGGTTTTTTCGGGATAGGCGGAAATTTTTTCGGGAAGCGGGGGCGGTGAAGACAGACCCTCTGACGCGGGTTCGGAGAAAATCAGGTTTTGTACAGCCAGAAGGCTGATTAGGACGTCCAGCATCAGGGTTGAGGGGATGAAAGTGGTGGAACAGTTGTGGACACAGCGTGGGCGGGGGGGGGCACAGTGGGCGAGGCGGGGGCCGGGGGGGCTGTGGTTCCGGCAGCGGCGGTGGAGCTGTCCGCATTGGTGGAATTGGTGGAAGTCCCATTGGTCGAACCCGGTGAGTTCAAAGGTTTTTCCGGTTCCGGAATTACTTCTTCAACCGGTGCGACCGGGGTTGTATAAAGCAATTTATTAAAAGGATCTTCGGAAGTCAGCTTTTTGTAGTCTGCGCCGGTTTCGACAACGATACGGGTGTTGATCCGCTTATCGCCGGACAGGTAATCGGGGGGTATTCCTTCTACCAGTGGAGCGTCGATTGTCTGTTTGATCAGTTCAATGGCCTTGGGGATTTGGGTTTCTCCATTGGGGCCGGTTTCGGGCAGGTAATAGATGGTAGATTTTTTCAGGTCTCTGTCGGAGGCGTTGCCGTAATAAACCACATTCAGGCAATCCCTGCTAAGCCGGTTTAGATAGTCCAAAGCCAGTCCGGGAATTTTTGTTCCGTTCAGAACCTGGATTTCGGTTTTGTTATCTCCGGCCAGGTAAAAATAATTTTCGCTGAACCGTTTCAATTCGTCGAAACTGTTGCCGGCGGGCAGCAGTACGGCGGCTCCGGCAAAATAATCGCGGACAGGTGTGTAGAGCAGTCCGCCGCAGCTGGTGAAATCATCGGAAAAGACTCTTGATTCCAGCTGGTCTTTGTTGATATCGCGGGAAATCTTGGCCAATTCAATTATTTCAGCAACGGACAGGTCGGTCTCCAGACTGTCGGCCAGGGAGTTATAGAGGTTCTGGATCTTTCCGGGATCGGTCAGAAGATTGAGACTAAGGGCTTTTTCTTTGATTGCGGAGAGTAACTGTTGTTGTCTTTTGGCCCGGTCGAAGTCGCTGGTTGTTTTGCGGCTGCGCGCGAATTTGAGGGCTGTTTTGCCGTCCAGCAGTTGCGGTCCCGCCGGCAGGGAAAAGGTTTCATATTTATCGGTTTCACCTCTTGGATAGTTGGGATCATAAATGGCTTTTTCAACATCGATGTCTACTCCGCCCAGGGCATCTACAATTTTTACGAATCCGTTGAAATCAACTTTAATATAGTAATTGATGGGGATTCCTGTCATTCCTGTTATCACTTGCCCCAGTTTGGTCATGGCCTTGGGGGAGTTTTTATATTTATTGTAATAGGTGTCATAAATTTTATTGATTCTCTGTCCGCCCGTCTGCTGATCGTCCATATATAAATCGCGCGGCAGGGAGAGCATTTTGACTGTTTTGTCTTTTTCGGAAAGACTGGCGATGATGATTGTGTCGGTCAGGTTGGATCCATCATGTTCATCGCCACCAACGCCAACCAGCAGAAAATTGGTTTGTTTATGAGTGTCTTTTTTTAATTCTTTGCCGAATGAAAACACCAGTGATCCGAAATCGAGACTCTTGATTATGCTGACCGTGACCCAGAAAAAACCGAGCAGAATAATAATTCCGGCGACGATCGTGATCAGGTGGATGTAACGGGAGCCGAGAGCGGAGGCGTGACGGTGTTGCTGAAGTAAGGAAACGGGCTGGTCGGAGGTGGTGTTCTGGGCAATTTTGCGCAGATGATTGCGAATGCGGCGCTTTTTAAAATTCATGCTAAGAAAATTTAAGCCGGATTTCGGCCTTGATTTAAAGTTGGCCTGCCTATTCTAATCAAATTCTCAGTTTGACGCCAGAAGTTTTTCTGGTTAGTATCCTGGGGCGAATTTATTTATTTTTTTAACAATTGCACATGAGAAATGTTACAAAGTTTCTGGCAGTGACCGGGCTTCTGGCGATGTCCATTGCTCTAGCCGGATGTCAGGATGTCGGAGCTCCCGCAGCCCCGAAAAAGGCTCCCGAGGCAGTATTACAGGAGGGTTTGATCAAGCTTTCCGCTTTGACTTCATACACTTATAACGTCAATTTGACCGGAGATCTGAAAGGCCCAGTCAATGAGCCGCCGGAGAAAGTCACTTTTGATGTCAAGGCCACTGGAGGAATTGATACCAAGGACAGTCTTGACCCCAAATTAAACCTGACCCTTAAGGGCAGCATGATGGCAGATCAGGACGGAGCAGACGCTTCCCTGGCCTTCCGAATGAACAAAGAGGCTCTTTTCCTTAACCTGGACAATGTAACCGGTAAGGGAGCAATAGCCATTCCTGAAGAAATGAAGGCCCAGTTTGTCGGTAAATGGTGGACTTTACCCATTCCTCCGGAAGCTCTGACTGAAATGTCCAAGTCAATGCCCCAGGGTGATGCTGCAACCATGACCGAAGATCAGAAGAAAATGAAGTCTCTGATCGAGGAAACCAAGTTTTTCAAGAATGTTGCTTTTGTCGACAATCAGTCTGTAAGCGGTGAGACAGCTTACCACTATACCGGCGCTCTTGATAAGGATGCTTTTGCAACTTTTATTGTTAAAGCCAGTGAACTGCAGGGCCAGACTATCAGCGAAGAAGAAAAGACTTCAATGAAAGCCAGTCTGGAAGGCTTTGATTTTACCGGTGATTTTTATGTAGGACAGACTTCCGGAACTTTGATCAAAGTTAAAGGTCAACTGACCATCAAGGAGAATGCTGAAAAATCTTCTCCCAGCGGAACTGTTACTTTGGAAGGATCGGTTGCCGATCTGAACAAACCGGTTACTGTTGAAGTTCCCGCCGATGCACAACCTTTCCCGACTGAAGCTCTGGGCGCTCTGCCTCTCTAGTATTCTTCCGTCGATAAAAATCCCCGCTAAGAATTTCTTACCGGGGATTTTTTATGAGTAATTTAGTTTGGATTAAAGTGGCCGGTCTAAACTTGGTCTATGCGTTTAAACCGGGATTTTTGGATTGCCACGGCGGTACTGGGATTTCTGGCGGGGGTCAGTAATTGTTCATTACTGGCAGGGGAGTCTTTTATATTTTATATGTTGAATCTGGCTGTCCTGTTGTGGTTTTGGGAAAGCCGGAGAAGTCTGACTGATGCGGGAAAGAAAATGGTTTTTTTGACCGTATTGGCTGCGGCTATTGTTCTGGGGATGGGCAGGTTTGCCCTGGATTTATTGGGAGAAGGAGTTCCGGCGGATTTGTCCGGGAGGTGGGAGGGGATAGTAAGGGTTATTTCCCTGCCCGAGAAAAAGGGTCAGCTGCAGGAAATGGTTGTGGAGGTTATTTCCGGTGAGGGGAGGGAGGCCGGACAAAAATTACTGGTGTCATTAGTGGTACAGGAGCAGATTTCTTATGGTGAAAAACTCCTGATAGCGGGCCGGTGGACGGATCTCCAAAAAATTTCCGATAATAGAAAGCTCGTTCTATTCAGACGTCATTTAAAGGGTTTCCTCCAACAAACCGTGATAGTGAAAAAATTGCAGAAAGGCGCATACGATTTGCCCGGAATAATTTATCGGATCAGGGGGGTTTTACTGTCTTCGGTCAGACAAACGTCGTCCGAGCCGGTTTCTTCATTGATTAACGGGGTATTGATTGGTGAGAGGGGGGATTTGCCGCAGGAAGTGTCCGCAAATTTCCAGATTACAGGGTTGACCCATGTTCTGGCTATTTCCGGTTTCAATATTACATTGATTATCAGTATGGTGATTATTTGTTTGCAGCGATATTCCAGAAAACTTCGATTTGTGATTACGGTGTTGCTGGTGACGTTTTTTGTGATTTTGACGGGAGCCGGTGCCAGCGTGATCAGAGCGGGAGTGATGGGGCTTTTGCTGCTTTTTGTCAAAACGATGGGCAGGCGGGTGGATCTGATGAAGATTATTTTGTTGAGCGCTTTTTTAATTGTGGTGGTTGATCCGAGGCTTTTGAATTTCGATCTTTCTTTTCAGCTTTCATTGCTGGCGACGCTCAGTCTGATTTGGTTCGCCGGGAGGCTGGATTTTCTGGCGGGTTCCGGCTGGCAGAGTATTTTGTGGGAAGGACTGGTGACGACTCTGGCCGCGCAGGTCATCACGCTGCCTTTGATTTTTTTCAGTTTCGGGCGTATTTCGTTGATTTCTCCTCTGGCCAATTTGCTGGTGGGTCCTTTGATTCCCTATCTGATGCTCTCCGGTGCCATCCAGTTGCTGACGGGACTGTTTTCCGTGCCTCTGGCTTTGGTTTTTACCGGAATATCAACTGTTCTGGTAAATCTGATGCTGGGAATTGTAAAAATTCTGGCCGCAGTACCGCTGGCCCAGGTGGAGTTCGGACAGGGCCAGATCTGGTTGGCCTGTCTGTATTATCTGGCGGTGTTTATGGTTTTTCGTAAACGAAAATCGGTCCAAGGTTGAGATTTTGAACCCTTTCTTTTGTTTCCACCAGTTTCCAGCCGGGGATGGTGAAGGCGTAGGAATAAATTCTGGTGCCGGATTTGAATTGTTTATCCAGTTCGGGCTGGATTTTTTTGAGGGTGTCGGGAAGCAGATAACAGAAAATGATATCGGCGTCGGACAGATCGTAAAATTTGAAGTTGCCGAATTTGATTTTGGCTTTGGATCTCCATAACCATTTTCTGATCACTGCGAAGGCATAAACCAGGGGGGAAAGTTCAATTCCGGTGGCCCTGGCCCCGTAATGATTGGCGGCAACGTAGACAAAACGGCCGTCCCCGCAGCCCAGGTCATAAACTACCTGGCCTTTTTTGATTTTGGCCAGGGCCACCATTTCTTTGACCCGTTTCATGGGGGTGGGGACAAAGGGCGCCCCGTTGATCATAGCCATGATGGTCGGAACGGAAATCAGTATGAGGGCGACCAGGGCAAAAATATTATTGAAATTACTGCTGGTGAAATAAAGGATGGGCAGTAATACGCCTATTACGAGCAGAGTGCTGATGATATCGAGCATGATTTAATTTTGATTTTGGCTGGGGCTTTGGTTGGAGACGGGAGGCAGGAAGATTTCTTCCGTTTTTTTGATTTGAAAAAGCGGGGGCTGGATTTCGCGGTGGCGGCGTTTTTTGTTTTTATTGAGGGTTAACAGAAAGTTTTTTCCCTGGTCCGTTTCGGTATTTTCCTGGTATTTGCTGACCGGACCAAAATGGAAATATCCGATATTCTTTATACCAAGTTTCAGTTTCCCCAGCAAAGTTTCTTTGAGTTTTTCGGTGTCGAGCGGATTTTCGAAGTAAATCTTTTTTTCCACTTCTCCCTGCAGAATGTTTTCGATTTCTCTCTGCAGTTCCAGATGGAAATGGGCGTCGATTTCGCGGGAAGTCTTGAAGAGTGTCCTGATGTTGAGAGGGATCTGGTAGAGGTCGTTTAAGGAATTGGTATCGTAGATCAGTCGCGTGATATCATTGGTGGCCATTCCCAGCTCCGACAAATAGTCCCTCAGGATCGGGTCCAGTTGATGAATTTCCTGTCCGTCCAGATTGGTTTTAAGGGTGGCCAGCTGTTCGAAACATTCCAGGCCTTTGTGGCTTTCGACCAGGTTGAGCAAAGGAGAATGCAAATTGATGGAGAGTTCCAGGGACTGGTCGGCTGATTTGCGGATTTCGGCAAACAGCGTGCCGGCTTCCTGAATGGAATTGACCGATCCGTAGGCAATTTTTCTGGCCATCAGAAAGTCCATCCAGCCGCTGAAGAAAATCACGGTGTGAATTTCCGTTTTGGATAGTTTTTCCAGCTGGTGTTTTTGTTTAAGCAGGTAATCCTGGATGGTTTTCAGGTCGTTTAACAGGTCCCCGGGAAAGTTAGGGCCCGGTTGATAGCCCGCCAGATTGATCAGGCCGGAAACGGTCAGAAAATTACTGTGTGAACTTTTGTTTTGTTTGATGCCCAGCTGGGGGTTTTCCACAATGGTGGAGACGATCAGATCAAAAGTGTTTTTGGCACTGAGCAGATTGACGGTCTGTCCGTTCTCGGGGCTGATCAGTTCAAAATCTTCCTCTCTGGCCAGTGCATCCAGAAACTGGGGGGATATCTCAATAAAAAAGCGCAGGTGTTTGTTGAGGGAGTTTTTTTGGAAATTCTTGATAAAGATCAGGTATTCCAGAATGTCGGGATGATGAATGCTTAGGGTGAAACTTTGCTGGGGAATCAGCTCCGTACTGAGGTTCTGGCGCAGCGTTTCAAAAGTCGAAGTGTAAATTTTAATGAAAGAAATCGGCCCGGAGGAAAAGCCCCGGGTGGATTTGATCATGGCCATTTTCTGGCGGATTTTGGAAAAGTCCAGATTGGTGGAAATGAGATTTTGAAAATTGATGGCCGCCTGTTTGAGCTGGTCGAAAATATCGTTCAGATTGTCTTCCAGTGTAATCTGCATCGATTCGTAGGCGTGGGGGCCTTTGAGGACGTTTTGATGGGGGAAAAACTTGTTTTGTCCGATCAGGGCGGCGATTCTGGCTGTCAATTCTTCCGAAGTTTTGTGGGAGGCGATTTTGTTGACCAGGATCTCTGTTTCGCAGTTGTTTTGGGCAGGGGGCAGATAAAGCTTTTTCATCTTTTCCTGGGTGTTTTTGGTCAGTTTACCGGTGGATGAACCTGCGTAATCGGCACTGCCGGGTGCCAGTGAATGGATTTTTTGCAAGGCCCGGGCGACCTTTTCAAAGCCGTTTTCCAGACAAATATTGGCCAGGAGGCCGATCAGTTGAATTTCGGTAAGTTGTTTTTGGGGTCCGGTCAGAAAAATCTCCAGATACTTGCCGGTTTTTTCCCAGAGAAATTCCGTGGAAAAGTTGTTTTGACCTTCTTCCACGGCGATTTTTTGCAGAGCCGACAACAGCTCATTCTGGTTTAACGGGCTTTCCTGCCCATTGTCTTTAATCACTATGATCTGATTCATAGTTTAGTTGGTTATTTTCCAAAGGGATTCTTTTCTCATGGTGCCCGGGAAGCTGAAACCGGAGGCTTTTTTGTGGCCGCCGCCTCCCAGAGTCTGGGCAATTTTGTAGACGTCAACTTGGTCGTGGCGGGTGCGGATGGAACCCCGCAGCTGGCCTTTTTCTTCTTCGGTTACCATAAGTGCGAACCGGCTGTCTTTGGCCATGCAGACATAATCGATCAGGCCGCCGGTGTCTTCCGGCCCGGTCAGATGATTCCGGACATTTTCCGGTGTAATTACCGCCACAGCCGCTCCTTCGTCAGTTACCCTGACGCTTCCCAGAACATCTCCCCACAGGTGGAATTTTTTTTCGCTGAAATTCCGGTAAAGGCTGCGTTTGATCAGTGACAGGTCTGCACCGCGAAGAATCAGGCCGGAGGCAATTTCGAGCAGTTCACAACTGACGTTGGAATGCATAAAACTGCCGGTATCAAAATAAATCCCCATTAACAGTGCGGTGGCCTGACTGACGGTGACCGGTTTTTCCCAGATCTCCAGCAGTTTGAAAATTATTTCGGAGGTGGAAGAGGCACTTGGAAAAACCAGATTAAGCTGGCCGTAATTATTATTGGAAGTGTGGTGGTCAATATTGATCAGGGGCATGGTCCGGTTGGTGGAAAGATCAAAAGCAACCTGAGAAAGGCTGCCGCAGTCGACGCAGATGATCAAATCGTAATTTTGCGGATCAAATTCTGAGGAAAATTCGCAACAGTCAGGGATCAATTCCCGGCAGGAGGGGGGCGGGGAATCAAGGGAATATGAATCAACTTTTTTTCCTTCGGATTGCAGAAGTTCCCGCAGCGCCAGATTACTGCCGACACTGTCCGGGTCGGGGTGACGATGGGAAATAATGGCGATGGTGGAGGCTTCGCAGATGGCAGACCAGGCCTGGCGGGCGAGTTCGGGGTCAATACGGTATGTCTGCGTAAGAGTGGTCATATTAATTTTCCTGGTAAGGGCGGGCGATTTCCGCCGGAGGGGGAAATATCTGATTTTTTTGGTCGTCGTAAAGAAAAATGGCTCTGACCGGACAGGATTCGGCGGCCAGTCTGACATTGGCCTCGTCTTTGACCGGGGCGACGACGATTGCTTTACCTTCATCATCCAGTTGAAAGACATCACCGGCAATGGCCACGCAGGGAGCGGCTCCGATACATTTTGATCTGTCGACTTGAATCAGCATGTTTTGTTTGATTGGATTGCCGTTTAAGGATAGGCAATTTTGTCAGATTAGTAAATTAATGTATTGTTCCACACGGCAATATTACTGGCTTTTTATGCCGAATTGTTATGAAAATAAAAAATCGATCAAAATCACAATGATTTTCAGGAGATTTCAGAATGTCTATTTGATGATTTTTCTCCGTTGTAAATCGTCGATCAGTATTTGGGTGTTTTTTGCTTCAATTTTTTCGAAAGCGGGTTTGATCAGAACCTTTGAATCAGGATCGTTGCTGTTCTGATCGTCGAGGGAAACCTGTGGGGCATATTGCAGTAATATGGCACGTTCTTCAGGAGTGCCGGTGTCCCAGAGCGTATGATAAAAGAGACTGCCGTATTTTTGGGCCTCTCCCTGATCGGAAAAGCCGCTGTTTCCCATGAAAAAATAATGTTTTCCGATTCCGGTTGCGGTTATTCCAAGCAAGCGGTCCAATTCGGCGTGGGGTTTTTTCTTTTCAGATGTTTTGGTAGGGACTTCAAAAGTTTTATCTTCCATGCGATGGGCCGGCGCAAATTTGCTGTCGTCAGGGGATTCGGATCCGATTATCATGTCAAAATAGGGCAGGAGGCCGGCTTTTTTCAGACGCAGGTAAGCCAGGTTTTTGGGAGCATCGCTGAGGGCCACCAGGGCGAGCCGGTTGGTATGCAGTATTTGCAGTAAAATTTCAATTCCCCGGAAGGGTTCAATCAAACCTTCTTTGGCTTTGGCACTGCTTTCCCGGGCAATTTCGATCAGCAGGTGTTGTTGTGCCCGGGCTTCCTTCAGCGCTTTTTTATCGGTCAGGCCGGACGGAAGGGGAAACATTTCCTGTATCAGAGCGGTATATTCAATAGTTCCATGTTTGGTGTTTACCTCCTGAATCTTACTGCGGATTGTTTCGAAAGGCAGTCCGCTGGCCTCGCTAAGCGCACGGGCCATTGCCGGGTAGGCTTTGGCATGGGGAGGTTCCCAAGGGATCAGGGTATCGTCGATATCAGTTATTACGCCGATAATTTCTCTTTTCATGGGGATTTTTCAATGATTGGTGGTTATTCTGCATTATTTTGGCCTTCTTTGTCAAAGAATGATAATAATAGAGATGAATTATTGTATTTTTTTTACAAAAAACTTGCAATATCCTATAAATTATGTTTAATTTAGCTCTTCAAATTAATTCAATAAGCTAATTTATTGTATATGGCAGCATCAAATAATTTGTCCAAAGGTAGTGCAGAAGGGTCTTCAGCCGAGGAAGGAGTCAAGCAGGAGCCGGTGGTTGAATTCGATGGAGAATCTTTGGATTCTGCCCGTTCTCTGGATGAGGCAAAGAACCTGAAAAATCAGGAAGTTGTTGATTTGATAATTTCGCAGGTTAGTAAAATTGAGGACCAGACGTTAAGAAATAAAATTGAAATGCATGTACACAGACTGTTAGGCACTCTGGTTGTACTAACCGAAGAGGCTTCAAGAGAGCCATCAAGAGTCGAACGAATTGCGGATTATTTGGCCGGAGCCGGAAAACTTTGTGAGAAGTGGGCTGTTCCAAGTTCGGATCAGCAAAGTGGAAACGGGTCGGCTTTAGGCGCCAGAAAGAGCACCAGACGCAAAATTGAAACGATCGAAGATGAAAATGGTGAGATTAAATATAGATTTCTGGATGACAGTGATGATCAGGAAGAGGCCAAGGAACCAACAGAGCCTAAAGATTCCCAGGATTCCAAAGAGTCGAAGAAGTAAATTTGGTAGCGATACGGGGAATCGAACCCCGGTTTAAAGGTTGAAAACCTTCTGTCCTGACCACTAGACGATATCGCCTTGAATTGTTTTTGAGCCTGTCATTGCTTTGCACCCGTACCTCCGCGAAGCAGGTTTATTATATTGTGATCTTTTCTGAAGTCAAACCAATTAAAGTATTATTTTACGTCCAGATAAACGGGTTTTTCCGGTTTGGTCATTTTTTTGACCAATTCGTTGTTCTGGATGCTGGAAAAGGACTGGGCCTGGATGATTTTTCCCACCAGGTCGTGCGTCTGCTGGGTTAACTGGTCTTTTTCCAGCTGTTGCTGCTTGAGGGAATAGCCTTTTTGGGTGGTCTGGCTGGAATTGAGCAGATAAGCCATACTGACCAGCACCATGATAGCCAGGAGCGTGAAAATAAGCATGTAGATGCTTTTTTTGATTTCCTGGGAGAGGGGAGTTTTTACCGGGATGGTCTTTCCCCTTTTGCCGATGATGAGATCTTCGGAGAGCGTCATGTTGTTTAAGGTGCTGGTTTGATGATTTCCACTTCGCTGTGAATGACGCCGGTGGAAAGGCTGGCAATTTCGGCGAAAGCGGAGTTGGACAGATCGATGATGGTACCGTTGACATAGGGGCCGCGGTCATTGATACGGACGTCGGTTTGTTGGCCGTTAGCCAGATTGGTGACGCGGACGATGGTGCCGAAAGGCAGGGTCTTGTGGGCGGCGGTCATAGCACTGTTTAAAAAGGTTTCACCGGTGGCGGTACTCTGGCCGTCAAAGCGGCCTCCGTAAAAGGTGGCACGTCCAAATTCCGAGTTATTCTGGACCGCCCTGATGGTGCGGTAGACCAGCATGGCAAAGTCGCCGCGGTTGAGTGTTTCAGCGGGGTTCAGCTTACCGGTGCGGTCTGCCACGATGAAGCTTTTTTCGTCGGCGATCCGGGCATAATCCCAGAACCAGTCGGAAGGGCTGATATCGTCAAAATTGTCGGTGTATTTGGTTTGCAGCGGAATTCCTCCCTGCAGTATGTCCATTTTAAGGGCTTCCACTTTATTGATGGTTTGTTCGGGTTTGAAAGTGCCGTCGGGATAGCCCGATACCACTTTGTTTAGATAGGCCTCGCAGACATAAGGAAAATACCAGGTGTCTTTTTCCAGATCGGGGAAGGGGCAGTCGGACGGTTCGGAGGAGGGAGAGGCCGTGAGGTCGGGAGAAGCTTCGAGGGTCACCAAAGGCCTTTCAATCGGATTCATGCTGTTGAATTTGATAGCACCAACCAGAATTTTCAGGGCTTCGGCGCGGTTAATTTCCTGATTTGGTTTGAAAGTGCCGTCCGGATAACCCTGAATAAGCCCCTGGTCTTTGAGATATTTCACACCCACATAATAGGGGTTGCCGACCGGCAAATCCGGAAAGAGGTCGGTGGCGGGTGTGGCGGCCACGCGAGCAGTTGTTACCGCCTCCTGGGCCAGGGTGAGCGGGGCAAGACTGTAAGAGGAAAAAAGCAGCAGATTCAGGCAGATAATCAAACGGAAACTGGTGGTAGACATATATTCCGGTTAGATAGTGATTTGGGGCTTGATCACGATAAATCGATATTCGCCCTGTCCCTGGCTTTCGGTCTGGACGTCATTATAACGGTCTTGGGCCAAATGCAGATGTACCACTCTGCGGAAATAAGGGGCCATGGCCGGCAGACTCTGAGGTGAAGACAATTTGCGGACCATTTCCACTTTTCTCTCGGCCAGCTGAATGACATGTTGTTCCTGGCGGCGGCGGTAACTTTCAATGTCCAGGTTGATTTCGGGGCGGGGTGTGCCTTCACGGTCCAATTCGGCCCACAGAATCAGTTTCAGCAGATGCTGTACCGCACCGATGTTTTCGCCGTGATGCCCAATCATCAGGTTGGGGTGGGAGGTTTCAATATTGATTCTGTAACTGTTGGCCTCCGGAGTCTCAACGCGGATTTTGTTGATGCTGACTCCCATGATGCTGAGAATTTTTTCCAGGGTTTGATGGATTCTGTTTTCCATACTGGTTGAATAATTAAGGATATTAAGCTTTTATGACGGTTACGGGCGGATCCTGGTCGTTGGAGTCCTGATCTTTCGGTTCCTGCCCGTCGTGCTCGTTGCCGGATTTTCTTTGTTCATTCAGTTCCTTGTATAACTGTTTTTTCTCTTTATTGCCTTTGGCCGGAACCACCTGAATGCGGGTGTTTTCCTGGTCATGCAGGCGGTTGACCACTACCTGCTGGCCGATGCCGTAAAGCGTGGAAAATGCCCAGTAGAGACCGACGCCGGAAGGCATGGAGGCCGTGAAGAATGCTACCATAAAGGGCATAATCATGGTCATGGTGCGGTTGGCAATTTCCATTTCGGAACCCTTCTTTTTTTCGCCGGTATTTACAGTTTTTTTCTGTTTGCCCAGACTCAGGCGAAGTTGCAGGAATTGCAGCAGGCCCACAATTACCGGCAGGACTATAAAGTCTATTTTAGTCAGGTCCAGCAGGCCGTAAAAGTTGGTTTGTACCAGACTCAGATCAAAGTTTTTCAGTGGGCCGTAGAGCAGGTAACTGCTGCCGGGATCCATGCCGGTCTGGATGACGTTGAAGAGGCCGATCAATATGGGTAGCTGAATCAGCAGAGGCAGACAGCTGCCAAAAGGACTGACTTTATGCTCTTTGTAGAGGGACAGTGTTTCCTGGGCGATTTTTTGCTGGTCTCCTCCGTGTTTTTCTTTTAGTTCCGCCAGTTTGGGCTGGAGATGCTGGAGTTTCTTCTGGGATTTGAGAGCTTTCTGATTGGGCAGCAGTAAGATGGTTCTGATTAAGATGGTCAGGAGGATGATGGCCAGACCGAGGTTATTACCGGGCAGGATGCTGGCAAAGAAAACCAGGGCGTTGTAGATAGGCTGATGGATTAGAGTGGTCCAGATCCAGCCGAAAAATGACATATTGACGATGTCAAACTGGGTCGATTCCAGGGACTGGTCGCCGATGATTGTTTTTAATTTGTAGGTTCCCAGTTCGCCGAAGATTTCGTGGTTCCAGCTGCGGAAATTGTAAACAAACTTTTCTCCGGCTTTGATGGTTTGGTCGGGATGGGCGCTGCAGTCAATTTTGGCGGTGGCGATAACCGGTTTCCATTGGCCGTTTTCCAGTTTTTCCACCTGGAAAGAGGGTTCCGGGCAGCGGGATTTAAGAATGATGTCCTGAGTGGTAAAGTTATCCAGATGAGCCGCGACCAGATCGTTCTGGCCCAGCTGTTTTTGGGCTACGTAAAACTGCAGGCCGGTCTTGGGTTCGGCCGGTTGATTGAAAAACTGGTTGTAGACGAAGTTCACAATCAAAAAGATGACCAGAAAGGTCAGTGCCTGATTGAGAATGTTTTTGAGGGCTTTACTATCCATACTATTGGTTGTTTTTGGCGGAGATTTGTTCCAGAGCAGATAGCAACTGGTTCTTTTTCTCCGTAAAGGATAAGGGGATAAGCGGGAGATTGACCATTATTATATAGTCCAAATTTTGGCCGCCGGCAGGTCTTTGACCGATGATTTCGTAAAGCTGACGGCGCAGCAGATTGCGGTCGGTAGCCAAAGCGGCAATTTTTTTGCTGACTACCACACTATAGCGGCAAAAGTTCTCCCTGTTGAGGCAAAATTTTATAGACAGGTATTGGTTGGAGAAGCGGGAACCCTTCTTTTGCACCCAGGAGATTTGATTTTTGGAAATACGTTGAGTTTTTTTGAGCATTAAAAATTTTCAACGAAGATGGGGTCGCTGCTATTTATCACTTACTGTCAGCTGTTTTCTTCCTTTGGCGCGGCGGGCGGACAGGACTTTTCTTCCCCCTGCGGTCTTCATTCTGGCTCTGAAACCGTGGATTTTGAGATGTTTTCTCTTTTGAAGTTTGGCAATTGGCATGGTCGATATTGTTGAATTGGCCAGCAGAAGATAACTTTTAGTTTATTTTGTGTCAATTATATTTTTATGTTAAACTCTGGCTGCCCAAAACAGCAAAAATAACAATAAAGAAAAAATCCAATGTCTACCCAGCAGCAGTTTACTACGCAATACGATTTTTTATTTGTAGGCAGCGATGAAGGCAGTTTCGTGGAAAATTACGCCTATGACCTCGGAGAGGGAGGAGAACACAGCGGCAAGGTTTTTATCTGTCTGGAAATTGCCCAAAACAACATTGATCCCGATAAAATCGGCGAAATTATTTTTGACCGGATGCGCCGGATATTCTTTGCGGACAGCGAAGTTGACGGGTACGAACGTTTTGAGGAAGCCCTGAAGGAGGTTAACCGGGCTCTTAAGGAATATAAACAGGAAAGAGACAATGACTGGCTGGGCAAACTGAATGTGATAATTGCCGCGGTGGTCGGGAATCAACTCTATCTGACTCAATGCGGTGAGGCGGAGGCTTATCTGGTGCGTAAACGGCTTACCACCACCATCAGTGATGATTTACAGGATGAACAAAGCAAAGATATCTTTACCAATATTGCCTCGGGCGATCTGGAACCCGGCGACTTTGTATTGATCAGTACAACCAGGCTGCTGCGGTATGTGTCCAAAACCGATCTGGCCAGACATGTGGGAGGCAATCTTCAACATACCTCTGTAACCATCAAAGATTTTCTGCACGGTGAAGTGATCAGTAAAATCGGGTTGATTGCCATGCAGGCCGGACAACCCAGGGCTGCGGAAAAGGTCGTGATGTCCGAAGAATACGCTCATAACCGCGAAGAGGGCTTTCAGGAAGTGGAGGAGGAGGTGCCCGCGCAGCGGAAGCCTCTGAACTGGAAAGCCGCCCGGGAAAATCTGTCGGTGGGTAAACTGAAAACTTTATTCGGGAAGACCGTTTCCAATGTAAAGCAGCGAGTTTCCGATCTGGGTGCAGAGGACAGGGGAAGCAAACGGGGCGGGACGGGAAACCCCTGGTCTTTCAGCAACTGGGGCAAGGATAAGATTCTGGTTTCGATTATCCTGCTGGTGTTTGTCTTGACGCTCGGGGTCTGGTGGCTGCGTTCCAAAGCCGATGAAGATCAGAAAATCCAGACTTTGGCCAATAATCTGGTGCAGATCCGGGAGGAAATCAATTCGGCTATCACCACGGGGCAATTTGACAAGGATAGAGCCGGAGAAATGCTTACCGATGCCGAACAAAAGGCCATTGAGGTGCTAAACAGCGGTTATCACAAGTCCAAGGCGCGCGATTTACTGGATATGATCCTGGAAACCCGTGACAAGCTGGACGGAGTGATGCATCCCAAGATGGAATTAATGGCCGATCTTTCCCAGAAACGCGCCAATGTGAGCGCCCTGGGGCTGGTCAACCTCAAGGACAAGTTATTTGCCTATGAATATAATGCTCTTTATCCGATTCTGCTGGATAAAGTAGCCGATCCGCTGACTATTGATGACAATGAAAAAGTCATTTCCGCCGTGAATTATGATGATCTTGATTCGGTGCTGTTTTTCACAGAATCGGGCAAGCTGATTGAATATAAGGATGACCGCATGAGCTTTTTGCAGACTACCGATGAGAGTTTCAAGAAAGGCAAAGTGATCGATGCCTACAGCAACAAGATTTATGTCCTGGATCCGCTGGCCAGCCAGATCTGGAGATACACCCGCAGACGCGATAAGTTTGACGCCGCGCAGCCCTATGCCAATGGCGTGGATCTGAAGAACGGCGTTGATTTGGCAATTGACGGCAATGTCTATGTACTGGGATCGGACGGCTATATCACTAAGCTGTTCCAGGGTAACAAAGAAGATTTTCCGATCAAGAAACTGCCGGTCAAGAATCTGATTTCACCAACCAAGATATTCACCGAGGCCGACATGACCCAGATCTTTGTGCTGGAACCGGGTGAAGGCCGTGTACTGGTTTACAACAAAGACGACCGGACCGGAGGCGCAGTCTACACCGGACAATATATTCTGGATGATCTGACGGATTTGAAGGATATATATGTCGATAAAGACACCAATACGATGTATGTGCTGACCAGTAAGTCCGTCTACAGGACAACGCTTTGATAATGATTTAGAGGGGGGTACACCTTGTTGACAAAAGTTAGATTGTGGTCTATAGTACACTCTAACTTTATTCTTCTAAACGATTATGGAGATATTTGAATTTGATTATCAAAGGGATGTTAAGGCCCCCCTTAATTCCATATTGAAGGAAGCCAATGATCATAAATGGGTTTTCTCCACTGAAGAAGCAGATGATTTGCTAGATCGTATTGCTCGTCTGAAGGGCTATCCAGATATGCCCAGACCTGACCTGGTGAGAAATGTTATTGATGAAATTCGTTCAAGAGTGAGAGCTGAGGAGTCTGATTTTGTTTACTCAATGGAAGAAATTATAGATCCAGAAAAAAGGACAGACTTCGATCATCCTACAAAGAATTATCGACTAATTGAAAAAATGTTATTTCAGCCATTCAACTTAATGCCACATCTGGTTTTAAGATTGCTGGAAGTTTCCAGTAAAGGGAGATTTAAAACAGAATTGGGGGTAGGGGAATTGAGGTTTATCAAAGTCCAATAAACAATTCATTCAGGAAGTGAGGACTTATTTTATTTGCTCGTGGATGTACCTGGCAATTTTCAGGCTGGCGTCGGGGTTGCTGATGCGGGAGAGGTTTTCCAGGATGCGGTCGTGGTTTTTGCGGATGTATTCAACGCATTCGTTGATGCTCATTTTGGCTTCTTTCTGGATAATGCCCAGTTCATGAAGTTTGATCAGTTCGGCATTGCCCATTTCCTGGCCGGGGATGACATTGGTGATCACCATCGGTTTTTTGGAGGCGATACATTCCATTACGGTGGCTCCGCCGGCTTTGGTGACAACCAGGTCGCAATTCTTGATGAATTCGGGCATTTGATCGGTCCAGCCGATAATGCGGGTGTTGGGCTGATGGTCAAATTCCTCCAGTTTGGGATAAAGTTCGGCATTTCTGCCGCAAATCACAATCAGATTGATGTTACTGAAGTTTTCGCGGATTTCCGAAATCTGTTTGATGGTGGCCTTGGCTTTTTCGGTGATCGGAATCAAAACGACCGTATATTGGTTTGGATCCAGGTTGAGGCTCTTTAAAAATTCCGTGCGATTGGTGGGAGTGGAAAATTCTAGTTTGACCGGGAAGCCCAGTATTTGAATTTTGTCCTCGGGCACGCCCAGTTTTTTCATGGAGATGGCTGTCTCGAAATTGGCCACGATATGCGCGTCCGGCTTGGCTGTAGCCCAGGCGTTATGGATGGAAATGGAGTCGGTGACCAGACTCAAAAATTTAATGTTTCCCATCTTTTTGATAATCAGTTCGGCCAGATATTCCCAGATCGGATAATTGGAAATGATGATATCGGGATTGTAGGATTTGAAAAGTTTTTCGATGCGCGCTGCGTTGAGAGGGTAGTTGATCAGGTTCAGAAATTTGACAGGCCATTTGGCATCGGTGGCTTCAAAGAAATATTTATAGGCGTCCGGCAGGTACTTGGTGGAGCCCTCATAGGCCTTGACGGTGGCTTTATTGAACAATGAACCGATTACTTCGTAGAAGTCGATAATGGAGACGTTGTAATCACGGCCGTACAGAAATTCCACGCCCTGGACAATCGCTTTGGAGGCGCTCATGTGGCCTTGTCCCATGATGGAACTGAGGATCAGAACGTTTTTTCTTTTGCGGGGGAAGTTTTTGATTTTCTGGAGCAGCAGGTTAAGAATTTCTTCGATTTTTTCCAGGTCGGTCAGGGCAATCTGATGTTTGTGATGGGCCAAATGCGCCAGCTGGATTATTTTGATGATGTTGCCTTCCAGCAGCGACAATTTGTAATCCACCTGCTCGATTTCTTTTTCCTCCAGGGACAGAGCTAGGGCGGAAGAAAGGTCAACCAGTTCCGAGTCCAGTTTCTGCAGGATCACAGAAGGCGTTTTACCGGTCAAAAGCTGGTCGATCTGGTCGATGCTCTTGAGGAGTTCTTTGTAGAGTGAGGTGTTGGGATAGAGTTTCATGGTTTTTTGGCTAAAAGCTGGGTGGCCTGGCGGGCGATTTCCAGTTCCTCATTGGCGGGGATCATCATGATGGATGCTTTGCTGCCGCGGCTGCTGATGAAAGTCTCGCCGTGCCGGTTTTTCTGGTCGTCCAGTCTGATGCCCAGGTGTTTCAGATAGGTAAAGATGCGTTCTCTGGCATACCAGGCGTTTTCGCCTATGCCGCCGGTGAAAATTATGGCATCCACGCCGCCGAGTACACCGATGTAAGCGTTCAGATATTTACCGATGCGATAGCAGAAAGAATTCAGAGTCTGGGTGGCCCGGGGATTATTCTTTTGGACGGCCGCCCAGATGGTGCGCATGTCAGAGCTGATTCCGCTCATAGCCAGCAGACCGGACTGCTTGTTCAGAAATTCGGTGGTGTCGTGGAGATTCTTCTTTAGTCTGTTGCTCAATACTTCCAGCAGTGCCGGGTCAATATCGCCGGATCTGGTGCCCATAATCAGACCTTCCAACGGGGTGAAGCCCATGCTGTTTTCAATCGAACGGCCGTTTTTGATGGCGGTCATGGAGCAGCCGTTACCCAGATGCACGCAAATCATTTTTTGATGCTTTTTCCGCAGGGTTTTTAGAATTTTGGTGGCTTCGGCAGTGACGTACTGATTGTTGATGCCGTGAAAACCGTAACGGCGGATGCCGAATTTTTTGTGCAGTTGGGGGTCGATGGCGTATAAGTAGGCGGTCTCCGGCATGGTGGCGTGGAAAGAGGTGTCAAAGGCGGCCACCTGCGGTACTCTGGGGAAAAGCTTGATGCAAGCTTTCATGCAGGCAATGTGGGCGGGATTGTGCAGCGGGGCCAGGCGCGAAAGATCCTCAATATCTTTGAGGATTTTAGGAGTGACTTTGACGGGTTGCCGGTATTTTTCGCCGCCGTGGACGATGCGGTGGCCGATCAGGCTGAAATGATCGCCAGGGGCGAGGAAACGGTATTTTTTGAGATAGGTAAAGATGGTTTGTAGCGCTTCCAGATGATTTCTAAGCGGGATTTTGAGCAGTTTGGTCTGATCATTTTTTTCCATACCCAACTGGGAGTTGGGAAGTCCGATTGCTTCGGCCAGTCCTTTTACCAGCAACTGAAAATGGCCTCCCGTTTTGCTGAAAATCCGGAATTTAATGGAAGATGATCCGGAATTGATGACGAGAATGAGCATGGATGGAAGGAGTTTTGTGATTTGATGTGGGGGGCCGACCGTTTATTTAACGATATTGCTCACAGCCTGGTTGGCTTCGCTCAGCGCCTGTTTGGCTTGATCAATTTTTTGCCCGGCTTCGTCAATCTGCAGTACTTTTTCATTGATGGCTTGCGAGGTCTGATTAACTTGGGTTTTTACCTTTTCCACGCCCGACTGCACCTGATTCACTTTGTCCTCGATCCCGGTTTTGACGGTGTTGGCTTTGTCCTGGACGTTGGTGACGGTCTGATCGATGGTGGAGCGTAATTCGCGGGCGGACTGCTGCATGGTCTGGCAACCGGCCAGGATGGCGGCGGGCAGGAGCAGTAAGGCGAGGAGTCTGATTGGGTGGCTTTTCATTTTAGTTTGGAAAAGAGTTGTTTAAAGTCTCCGTTGAACTGGTTGAGAAAGAGATGCATGTCGATGATGTCGTTGGAAGAAATCTGGGCGCCCTGCAGCAGGTGTTTATCAATTTCTTTTTCGGTGATGGAGCGGTGGGCACGGATAATCTGTTTGCCGGGGCTTTTGGGTTCGGAAAGATTTCTCTCCTCATCACTGACCGTGATGTGAACCAGAACCTGGTTGTGGCAGCCCGGGCATTCCAGACTGAACAATCCCTGATCGTCAAAGGTGGAGAGCACCTCAATATTGGGGGCCTCATAATTGGATTTGCAGTTGGCGCAGGGGAGAGTCTTTCTCAGGTAACGCACAATTTGTGACAATTCACTAAAATTCATGGTTTTACTCTTATTGCGATTAGTATTCTGCCTTTAAAAGCCAATTTCGGCAAGTCTTTTTAGGGATTCATCTTTTCCCAGAGTCCAGATAGTTTCGAACGCACCTACCGAGAATTCCTGGTGGGTTAGCGCGACGCGCAGCGGCCACAGTATTTGCCCGTTTTTAAGCCCTCTTTCCTTGATAGTGTCCAGGAAAAGCGTTTTGATTTCTTCCAGATCGGGGCTGGGCACCAGTTTTTCCAAAAGTTCTTTGCCCATGTTCAGGGCTTTCTGTATTTGTTCCTGATTTTCCACACCCATTTTGGCGTTTAAAAGCAGTTTTTGATCCAGTTGGGGCGGTTCAAACAGGTAGGCGATCTGATTCCAGCAATCCGCCGGGTTTTGTAAAATTTTGTCTTCAGTGACGATCAGGGAGCGGAAAAACTTCTTTTCATGGCCGGCAAACAGGGGATGTGTCTTGATCTGCGGGCAGAGTTCCAGCAGGAGCGCGGAGCGTTTTTCCAGCAGGGTGTGGAAATCGTTACGTTGGGGCACCTGATAAAGATGATCGTGGTGTTTGCTGACGGTAATGGCAATTTCCGGAGAGATTTTTTGGGCTTCCGCGTCCAGTTTTTCAAAGAATCTGATTTTGCGCCAAAGGTGATTGAACCAATCCAGTTTCTCCGGATTAAATACTGCGCCGGATTTATTGATGCCTTCCAAACTGAAGGCTTTGATCATTTCATCAAGAGAAAAAATCTCCTGTTCGCTGCCCTTGCCGGGATTCCAGCCCATCAGTACGACAAAATTGAGCAGGGCTTCGGGGGAATAGCCTTTGTCCAGATAGGACTCCACCGACACATCGTTCTGGCGTTTGGAAAGTTTGGTTTTGTCGGCGTTGAGGATTAGCGGCAAATGGGCATATTCGGGTACCGGCCAGCCGAAGGCTTCATACATGACGATGTGTTTGGGAGTGGAGGCCAGCCATTCTTCGGCTCGCAGGACATGGGTAATTTCCATCAGGTGATCGTCCACCACGTTGGCCAGATGATAGGTAGGCAGGCCGTCTGATTTGATCAGCACCTGGTCATCAACCTGATTTCCCATAAAGGTAACCCGGCCGCGGACATGGTCTTTGAATTCTATTTTGCGGTCGCGGGGCATTTTCAGACGGATCACATGCGACGTTCCGGACTTGAGTTTTGCCTCAACTTCCGCGGCGGTCAGTTTCAGGCAGCGCCGGTCATACATGGGGGCCAGCTTGGCGGCGGTTTGCTCGGCTCTCATTTTGTCCAAGTCTTCGGGCGTGCAAAAGCAGTGGTAGGCATGGCCTTTTTCCAGCAGTTCATTGGCATATCTGGTGTAGAGATCGTGGCGTTCGGACTGAATATAGGGGCCTTTGTCGCCTTTTTCGGACAGTTGGGCGTAGCGGGTATCTTTGTAAGTGTTGGTTGGTTTTGTGCTGATTTCCGGACCTTCATCAGAGGAAAGTCCGACCTGTTCCATTACCCTGATCAGTTTTTCCACGGCACCCTCTACATAACGGGTTTGGTCGGTGTCCTCGATGCGCAGAACAAATGTTCCACCCTGCTGTTTGGCATATAAATAGCTGTAAAGGGCGGTGCGCAGGCCTCCGATGTGCAAATATCCGGTTGGTGAAGGGGCAAAACGTGTACGAACAGTCATGGGAGAGAACTTAAATTTTAACGTGCCGAATATAGCAGAAGATTTGCCGCAAGACTAGGATTTGTTTATACTGTCTGCGCAGTTTAGTGCGCAGTAATTTACATAGTTTTTCAATATGGCCAGAAGGAAAAATAGAAGTACCACCAGAAATACCTCCAGAAGGACCTCCCGCCGCAGGGCGAAACCAGCGATCACTCTCAATGTTCCCAAATCGATTTTGAGGGAAATTTACGGAGTGTTTTATCTGGGCTTGGGAGTGTTCACCATTTTAAGTCTGAATAACAGTTTCGGGATTGTCGGCCAGGCCTGGCTGGAATTTTTGAAACCGATTTTGGGCTGGGGAATATACGGTTTCCCTTTTGTGCTGATTCTGGTTTCGCTGATGTATTTTTTGTCCCGTCGCATCGATTTGCCGCTTTCCAGAATTCTGGGTGTGGTGGTGATGATGGTGGCCGTTCTGTCCATTCTTCATTTATCCGTGCCGATGGAAAATATTTATGCCGTGGCCAAAAACGGTGAGTATGGCGGATATGTCGGTTTTGTGACCAGCTTTTTCTTTCTGGAAGTTTTGAAAATGGGGACCATGGGAGCCAGCGCAGTGTTTCTGGTCTTACTGCTGACCGGTGTGCTGCTGACTTTTCAGCTGTCACTATTCACTATTATGAAAATGCTCAAGCCCAGTCTGCCTAAAATCTATCTGAATCAGGTGGATGATTTGCAGATCAAACGGGGGGCCAGGGCTGAAGCGGTTCTGGACGATGAAGATGAATCTTCGGAAGAAGATCTGATGCGAAAGATTGAAAGGATGCCGGACAGCGATTTTTCCATGCCTGTTGAGAGTGCCGAGGGCGGATCAACTTTGAAAATCAGGCGGGCGGCGATTTCTTCCTCCGGTGCCGGAGGGTCGGGTCAGGGTGATGACCAGTCTGACGGCGGAAGCGCCGGTGCTTCGGATGACGGCGGTCAGTCGCCTCTGAAAACACGCAAAATTTCCATAAAAAATGAGACGGATGAAGCCCTGACTTCCCGGTCGAGCGAGGCTGACCGCAACTGGTCGCCGCCCGCCATGGATTTATTGTCTCCGGCTGTCCCGGATGTAGCTCTGGATGACGAACTGCTGGCCGACAATGCCCATAAGATCCAGGCCAAACTGGAACAGTTTGGCATCGAAGTTTCTATGCATGAAGTTCATGTCGGACCGACGGTTATTCAATATACACTCAAGCCTTCCGAAGGAATCAAGCTGTCCAAGATTACCGCTCTGAAAAACGATCTGGCATTGGCTCTGGCGGCTACCGCCATTCGCATCGAGGCTCCCATTCCCGGTAAAGGCCTGGTGGGAATAGAAGTGCCAAATGAGCATCGCAGCATTGTTCATTTGCGGGAAGTTTTGGAAAGCCGCGAATACAAGGAAATTAAATCCAATCTGCGTTTCCCGCTGGGACGCGATGTGGCCGGCAAGCCGATGTGCGGAGATCTGACCACTATGCCGCATTTGTTGGTAGCTGGTGCTACCGGTTCTGGCAAGTCGGTTGGAATAAATACTTTTTTGATTTCACTTCTATATCAGAATTCACCTTCCGATTTGCGTTTGATTCTGATTGATCCCAAACGCGTTGAACTGACAGCCTATAACGGACTGGCCCATCTGCTCACGCCGGTAATTCAGGATCCGGAAAAGGCTGCCATTGCCCTGCGCTGGTGTGTGGCGGAAATGAACAGACGTTACCGCATGCTTTCGGATCACGGGGTAAAAAATATTACCGAATACAATGAGATGGTGCGGGAGAAACAGGTTGCGGCCAAGGATAAACAGAATGAGGCCGGCGGGGTATTCCAGGAAGCTGTGGAAAAGGCTCATGATGATGTGGCAGTTGAGGAAGGCGGAACATTTCTATCGATGCCGGAAGACCGCAAAGAGCCTGAAGAAATTCCCGAAAAGATGCCCAATGTTGTGGTAATTATTGATGAGCTGGCCGATCTGATGATGTCCACCGGCAAGGAAGTGGAAGCCTCGGTTTGCCGCATTGCCCAGATGGCCCGTGCCGTGGGAATGCATCTGGTGGTGGCCACACAGCGTCCTTCGGTGGACGTTATTACGGGTTTAATTAAAGCCAATATACCTTCCAGAATTGCTTTTGCCGTTTCCAGCCAGATTGATTCGCGTACCATTATCGATTCGATTGGGGCCGAGGATTTGCTGGGCAAAGGCGACATGCTTTATCTGGGTGGCGGTACCAGCAAACTGGTGCGTATCCAGGGAATTTACGTTTCCACCAAGGAGATCGAGCGGGTGGTTAATAATGTAAAACTGCACGGAGAGCCGATGTACGAAGATATTATTTCCCCGAAAATTGCCGCTGATTCGGTGCAGGGATTGCCGCGTTCCAACCTGTCCGATGAGGATTTGGGTGATGACATGTACGAGCAGGCTTTGGGGGTGGTGATGGAATCGCACAAGGCTTCGGCGTCGCTGTTGCAGCGCCGCCTGAAGGTGGGTTATGCGCGCGCAGCGCGCCTGCTGGACATGATGGAGGAAAAAGGCGCCATCGGCCCGGTGAATGGAGCCAAGGCCAGGGAGATCTACATCGAATAGTACGAGTTGTTATTATTGGTTTAAGTGTAACGTTTATGATTAAACCGGTGATACATCTGTATACGTTGTGTTATAACGAGGAGTTTATTTTGCCTTATTTTTTGCGTCATTATCTGCAATTTGTTGATCTGGTGACGATTCATGATAATTTTTCCACGGATAATTCCCGGGAGATTGCGCTTGGTTTTGGGGAGAAAGTGAAATGGCGGACATTTGGCAGTAATAATGAATTTAATGATCTGGTGCATTTGGAAATTAAAAACAACTGCTGGAAAGAGAGCGCCGGGAAAGCTGATCTGGTGATTGTCTGTGATGCCGATGAATTTCTGTATCACGCGGACTGGAGTCAGTTTTTTGAGGACTGGAAGAAAAAAGCTTATACGATTGCCACTCCTGCCGGATATGACATGGTCAGTGAAAGCAGGCCAGTGGGGACTGGGCAGATTTATGAGGAAATCCATGAGGGAATTCGCGCTCTCTATCTGGATAAGACGATTTTATTCGATCCTGCGTTGATTACTACAATAAATTATTCTGCCGGCAGTCATTCCTGCCAGCCGGAGGGGCAGGTGAAATGGTTCCCGGAAAGTGAAAAGCTGAAGTTGCTGCATTTCCGTTATTTTGGATTGGATAATCTGATGAACAAATACCGGGTTTATTCCCGCAGATTGAGCGCGGTCAACAGACAAAACGGCTGGGGTT
Organism: Candidatus Altimarinota bacterium; assembly: GCA_963677745.1. Taxonomy (GTDB): domain Bacteria; phylum Patescibacteriota; class Gracilibacteria; order UBA1369; family UBA1369; genus UBA1369. The sequence continues at coordinate 412,972 of OY782391.1, read as the reverse complement.
ATCATTATGACCTTTCCCCGGCTGAACAGGAACAATTATGGCAAAATCTGTTACGGGAAAAACGGGAAGTGATAAAGTCCGTATAAAAGATTTTTGCCGGGTTTGTGTGGTGCTTATTAAGGTTGTTGTTTCTCTTCCACTCCGTCCAGAACAATTCGGTTCTTGAATCCACCCCGTTCAGCGGCTTTTTTTGCACGTAATTTTTCCAGTTTGTCGCGACTGATGCCTATCTGGTCGCAGAGAGCATAAATCACTTCCAGAATGTCGGCCAATTCCTCGGCATTTTTGTCCTTCAGGAATTCATCTACCTCCTCCTGCAGTTTTGCTTTCAGACGCGTTGCATACTCCTGTTGGCCGGCGATGTGGGTCAGTGGGCGGGCTCCTCTGGCTTTGATAATTTCCGGAATCAGATCGCGGATGAGTTTGTTTTCGGACATTGATGTTAATTAATGGTTGAAATTTTTTTTCCCCATTCCTCTAAAGTCAGTCTTTTTATGTCCCCATGCAGGACTTCTCCGGTGAGCATTTTTAGCAGCAGATAGGGAGCTGCGCACTGTTCGCAGCGGGTTTCCCCGCCGAAGGTGCAGCCTCCTTTTTCCTTCCAGAGCTTGAGGCAAAAACTAAGTTCGTCTTTTAATTGTGAAGCGGGTTTTTGGCCAAAGGCGATAATCTGATAGCCGAATTTATCCACGTCTTCCTGTGGGAAAGTGTTCATGTTCAGGGTTTTTCCCACATAGGTAATTTCTTTCTCCAGGCTGCGGCGAGTGTAATCTTTTGTGGTGGGATCCCATTCCCGCAAAAACAGGATGTCGCCCTCTCTGCATTCCCAGTCGGCCAGACGCAGTTCATAGGTCTTTTTCCCTTCCAGGATTTTCTGGAAATAATCCGGCCAGATTTTTTTTCGTGTTTCATGGTGTTTACCTCAAATGTTTGAAAATTCTGCCCGCCGGTTAAATGGTCGCAGTTAAATAATAGTAATTTCTTCTCCTTTTACCATCACAGCCTGTTCATCGGTCAGGCGTATCACGTCATAGGCGATTTCATTTTCAAACTGATCAACCGCCAGTCTGTCCTGGTCGGTGTAATGAGGAGAAACCGCAAAAGGGACAATGTCCAGACCCGCGGTATCGGTGAGGTCGGCCTCATTGCTGTCGGCCGTGTCGCCGATCCCGGCGATATCGATGCTTGGTCCGGCAATGATGCTACCGGCGCTCACTCCAAAATAGACTTTGCCGGATTCCACTACTTGAAGCAGGGCTTGTTTAAAACAGAAGCGGCGGATTTGTTGGAGAATATAGTAAGTGTTTCCACCGCAAACATAAACCATGTCCGCGTCTTTGAAGTTTTGGTAGGTCACCGGGTGATCCAGATAAATGGTGGAGGTGTTTACCGGGTTTACTCCGATGTCGGTCAGTTCATCTTTGGCCTGTTGGAGATATTGGTTTTCTTCCGGCGAACGGGCGGGAGAGGCGATAAAGATGATTTTCAACAATGGCAGCGGTTTGTCCACCAGAGCGATCAGCGCTTCTTTGATTTTGCGGTTGGTGATGGCGGCCGAGGTCAGCAGGAGTTTTTTCATGGCATTACTTTATTATTTCAGCAATTGCTCCACCAGTCTGATCAGATATTCCATCATTTTGGTCTTGAACTGGGCAGGTTTGTCGGTGGCCAGCGTGTCGGCGTAGATACTGCCCCAGGCGCGTTCGAGCAGGCAGCCGCGCAGCAGCTGTTCCGTTTCGGGATAATTCAGTTTTTGGGCCAGTTCTGTGAGATCTTTTTTCCAGCTTTCCACTCCGGCCAGCCAGGTTTCCAGCGGATCGTTGAAATGGAATGACATCAGGTGGCAGGCCCACAGCATGGCTCCCAGTTCATAGCCCTGGGGATACATTTTGGTTAGTCCGAAGTCAAGCAGGTAATACTGGTCGGGGGCTGTTTTGATCAGGTGATTGGGCCAGAAATTGCCTTTGCTCCAGATCATCGGGCGGTCCCTGAAAACCTGATTGATGATTTTGAGGCTGCTGCTGAACAGATCGGCCAGTTTGGCCGGGTCGACAATCCTTTTGCCGTCTTTCAAAAAGTCTTGGTATTCCCGGGTGTTGCCCAGATCGGCCCAGCGGGCCAGACGCATGGTGTGGAAATCGTTGGACGGCAGATATTCGGCCAGGGTCAGCTGACGTGAAGGTTGAGCGGGAAAATTATTGCGGTATTCCAGATACATTTCCAGAAATTCCGCACGGTTTTTTTCAATGTACTGGAAATCAAATACCTGCCCTTCCGGAATTTTTTCCATCAGGATCCAGGTGCAGGAGGGCGAAATTTGTTCGGATTGGTAGATTTGCGGGGCACGCAGCTTTTTGCTGGTGTTTTTGGCCAGGAAATCCTTGTGTGCGTCCAGTTCCAGCATGATTCTTTCATCATCGACGATTTTCAGGATGGCCGGTTTGCCCTGGTATTCACAACTGTAAACGGCACCACGGATCTGTTCCTGCCGGTAATAATATCCTTCGTAAATCAGCTCCACTTTTTCAAGAGCGACTTTTGTTTTAATGTCAGCCAGGAGACTTTCGATATTGTTCATGGGAATATTTAAATTGACCTGATTTTAACAGATGAAACGGTGAAAGTGAATGAAGCTCTGGTCGTTTAACTGAGTAAAGTCTGTATTGCGCCAAAGAAAACAATCAGGATTACCACAGCTGCTATTGTTACGATGATATTAAAGGTAATCAGGCCGTTGTTGAAGGCGTTGGTCATCATTTTTTGCTTGCGGTGTTTTTTCAGCCAGACATTCAGGCAAATGCTCATGGCCAAGGCCAGATAAACTCCCCAGGTACCCAAAAATTTCAGCATAATCAGAAAGAAGATGGCTGAGAAAAACACTCCGGTCACGAAGAAAAAAATCCGGTTGGAGAGTGTTGTGTCGTTTTTGAGGGCGCGAGTTATTGCTTTTGGTATGGGCATTTTTTTGTTTTTACACCACATTTGGGACAAATCTCATTGCGGCCCAGTCCGTCACAGGCCAGTTTTGGGCCGTCATTGGCGGGTTGGCGATTGGCGCTGACGGTGCGGGTCTGATTTTCCGGGGGTTTGGACATGACCCAGGTGGCTGCGTCGCCGGAGGCGGCGGATTTCAGATTGCTGGAATTCAGATTGTTTTCAAAACTGTCGGCATTGGTGATCATGTTCTGGACAGGGGATTCGGGTTTGAGCAAATGGACCGGCAACTGGGTTTCGACATTGAGCCGGAAAAGCGTGGCAACCGTGTTAATCTGAATGTCAGTCAGCAGTTTCATGAACATCAGATAGGACTGTTCCTTGTATTCGATCAGCGGGTCTCTCTGGCCATAACCGCGCAGAGAAACGCTTTCGCGGAGGTTTTGCATGTTGTCAATGTGGTCCATCCAGAGGGAGTCGATGACCGACAGCGAAATGCTTTTCTCGATGCGTCTTAAAATTTCCGGTTCGGCCAGACGCATTTCTTTATTGCCATAAATCTCAAAAAGATAAGTTTTCAGATGCTCCGCCAGGGCCTCTTCGTCATTGAGGTCTCTTAATTGTTCCAGGGAAACCTGTGTTTTTACCTCCGGGGCTAGGACGCTTAAATCCTCGATCATTTTCTCGCAATCGTATTCGCGTCCTTCAGAAATGGTATTGTTGCGGACAATCCTGCCGGCCTCTTTTTCAATCAGCAGGATTATGTCGTTTTTCATATTCTCGCTGCCCAGGGCTTTGCGGCGGCGGGAATAGATGATTTCGCGGTGTTTGTTCATCACATCGTCGTATTCCACCAGGTGTTTTCTGATATCAAAATTGCGTCCTTCCACTTTTTTCTGGGCGCTTTCGATGGAATTGCTGATCATCTTGTTCTGGATGGGTGTTTCGTCCGGCAGGTTGAGCATTTCCATCATGCGCTGAATTCTCTCACCGGCAAACAGTCTCATCAATTCGTCCTCCATCGATACGAAAAAATGACTTTCGCCCGGATCTCCCTGGCGGCCGGAACGGCCGCGTAACTGATTGTCGATACGGCGGGATTCATGTCTTTCGGTACCGATTACGAGCAGACCTCCCAGTTTTTTTACTTCCTCGTCGATCTTGATGTCGGTACCGCGGCCGGCCATGTTGGTGGCGATGGTCACAGCTCCTTTGACACCTGCCTGGGCAATGATTTCAGCTTCTTTTTCATGATATTTGGCATTCAAAACGGCATGGGGGACCCCTTCCTTTTGCAGGATTTTACTGAGCAGTTCGGATCTTTCTATCGATACCGTACCGACTAATACCGGTTGTCCTTTTTCATGCGCTTCGCGGATTTTCTGGGCCACGGCAATGAATTTGCCCCGCTGATTTTTGAAGATCACGTCCGACTGATCGATACGGGTGACCGGCTGGTTGGTGGGTATAACAATGGTTTCCAGCCCGTAAATCTGCAGAAATTCTTCTTCCTCGGTCTTGGCGGTACCGGTCATGCCGGCCAGTTTTTTAAACAGCCTAAAGTAGTTCTGCAGGGTGACTGTGGCCAGAGTTTTGCTTTCCCTTCTGATTTCCACATTTTCCTTGGCTTCGATGGCCTGATGCAGACCATCGGAATAGCGGCGTCCGGGCATCAGGCGTCCGGTGAATTCATCCACAATCAAAATTTCACCGTCTTTGATGACGTAATCAACGTCGTTTTTAAAAATGTAATGAGCCTTGAGGGCCTGTTCAATGTGATGTACCTCCTCAAAACCCGCGTCGGTATAGATATTGTCCACTCCCATCATTTTTTCCATTTTGGCGATGCCGGCCTCGGTCAGCGTGGCTGCTCTTTGTTTTTCGTCAATTTCATAGTCTTCCTGTTCTTCCAGGGATTTGACCAGGCTGGTATATTTGCGGTATTTGTCGGTGGATTCATCGGCAGCCGTGGAGATGATGAGCGGGGTTCTGGCTTCGTCAATCAGGATTGAGTCAACTTCATCGACGATGGCATAGTTCAGTTCCCGCTGTACCAGAGTTTCGGAGTTGGCGGACATGTTGTCGCGCAGATAATCAAAACCGAATTCGCTGTTGGTGCCGTAAGTGATGTCGCATTGATAGGCGGCTTTTTTGCCGGAAGGTGCCATGTTATTGAGGATCACCCCCACTGACAGTCCCAGAAATTTAAAGATAATTCCCATCCAGGCGGCGTCTCTCTGGGCAAGGTATTCGTTGACAGTAACCAGAAAAGCTCCTTTGCCGGAGAGTGCGTTCAGATAAAGAGGCATGGTACAAACCAGGGTTTTTCCTTCACCGGTTTTCATTTCGGAGATTTTCCCCTGATGCAGGACTATTCCGCCCAACAGCTGTACGTCGAAAGGGATCATGCGCCAGACATATTTGTTGGCGGCGGCCTCTCTGGCTACTTCCTCGGGGGATTTACCTTCTTCTTTTCCCAGCTCTTCCTGGGCGGCCTCGCTTTTTTCGGAATAAAGTTTTTCGATGGTAAATTCACGTCCGTAAATGCGGCGGCAGGCGCTTTTGACCAGAGCAAAAGCTTCCGGTAACAGATCGTCCAGACTTTCACCTTTCTGATATCTTTCTTTAAATTCTGCGGTTTTTTTTGGGTAGTCTTCGTCGGAAGTCAGGGTTTTCTGGTATTTTTCTTCCCAGGCATTGATTTCGGGGATCAGGGGACGGATTTTTTTGAGGGCTCTTTCATTGGGTTCTCCAATGATTTTCTCGATCAGTCTGCGTACCATTACTTTAACTGGTTAAACGGAAATAATAGGGGGGCCGGTAACGTGCGTATCTTACGCTATTCGTCATATTTTTTAAAGGGAACTAACACCGTTTGAACTAAAATTTTCAGATCCAGTAAAAGATTCCAGTTTTCAATGTAATAACTGTCCAGTTTCACCTCCTGATCAAAGACCAGATCGCTGCGGCCACTGACCTGTGCCATACCGGTGATGCCGGGTTTGACTGTCAAAACAAATTTATGATGCCGGTCGTAATGGGCCACCTCTTCAGGAAGATGAGGTCTGGGTCCGACCAGAGACATTTCCCCTTTCAGGACGTTGAACAGCTGCGGTAGTTCATCCAAAGAAGTCTTGCGGAGAAAACGACCGATTTTGGTGACCCGGGGATCGTTCTTGATTTTGACCATGGGGGTTCCCTGTCTGGTATTGAGATGTGACAGTTCGGTATAGCGAAGATTGTGGGTATTGGGTTTCATGGTGCGGAATTTGTAGAAGCGGAAGAATCTTCCTTTCAGACCGACTCGCTGCACCCGTGAACCGTCATCCAGATACTTGAAAATGATGGTGCTTTTGGGGTCGTCAATTTTTATTAAAATGGCGCAAACCAGCATAACGGGGGACAGGATTGTCAACAAAATCAGGGCGGCCAGAAAGTCGAAAGTTCTTTTGATCACCCTGGCCCAGCCGTCCAGAGGTGTGGGTTTAAGGGTGATCAGCGGGATTCCGGCGGGAGTTTCTATTTCGATATTGGTACGCTGCATTTCCAGCTGATCGGGTATGAAACTGTATTCCAGCTGGCTTTCACGGCAATAATCCAGCAGCGTGCCTTCCAATTTTTCGCTGATTTGTTCTTTGCACTGGATGATTTTTTCGATGCGGTGTTTCTGGACAATTTCCTGCAGATTTTCAATGGTTCCCAGATAATGGATTTTGGGAAGATTTTTGTCTTCGTTTTCCAGATAGCCGATGCAGCGGTATTGGGGATTTCTAAAAAAGTTGGCAACGATTTCTTCGGTGGATGCACCGGCTCCGATCAGCAGAACCCGGGTCTGGGCGATGCCTTTGCGGTAAAGTTTGTTTTGGAAATATTGCAGCAGACAGCGTCCCGACACAATCAGGATAAAAGTGAAAAGCCAGCTTTGAAAAAGTGCCAGACGGGAGAAGGGGAAAGTGCGGACAATGAAATAGTAGGTGATAATGGAAAATAGCCAGATCACTGAACCGGCCAGAATTTTGGAAATCTGCTTGCTGAGGGGCTCGGGGCGTTTGAGACTATAGAGATTGAATACGGCAAAAATCGCCAGCAACAGTAGGGCGGCGATTAAAGTGACGGCCAAGTATTCCTGGAATTCGGGGAAGGTGGAGATGGTAACGGGCAGCTGTACGCCCGGGATCAGATCAGTGTTCAGTCTGATCTGGTAGGCAATTAAAAAGGCCAAAATTGTCAGTACCAGATCTACTGGAATGCGCAGTACACCGAAAAAAATCTCAAGAGGTTTCATCTTCTATAATAAAGGATCCTACCAGATCATAAGCCGAGTTCTGTCTGCCATGCAAGCCCGTTTTGGGCCGGTACGGCAGTGTAATCATCTATCTAGGCCGGCGCTTGCGCGCCGGCTCAAGCGGTGGGGAGTCTCGGACCTGTTAAGCCAGGTGATCCCGAAATCTCCCATCCCACCTTGCGCCAAATGGGGTTTGCCATAACACTCCGTTTACACGGAGGCACCTCGCCTGGCCGGAACCGAAGTTCAGGCCGGACGGCAAGGCTTTTCACCTTTGGTTTTGCTGTTTTCCGCCGAAGCGGATCGGACAAAACTAGTATAGTCTCTGTGGCACTTTCCATACTGTAAGTTTTTTTGTTCCCGACTTGCGTCGGGAGAATTGGATTACAGCTGCTTCCGTTAGAAGCCATTATGCTTAACGGGCGCTCGGACTTTCCTCTCGTTTTTAAGGATCGTTTCCGGCCGAAACCGGAAGGAATTAAAAACCAGCGATTACTCACTGATAGGATCGCCCATATTTTGACAATATTTGCAGCTTTTGCAAGGGAAATTGACCGATTTGTGCAAACATTGTGCTATAACAACTTTTGTGGAAAATATAATGTTCATTTTATGAAACCGATTGTAGTGGTGAATTTTAAGACCTATCCGGAATCCACCGGGACACGAGCGGAATTATTGGCAAAGAAACTGCAGGGATACACTAAAAAATTGAAATTGATTGCTGCGGTCCAGGTGGTTGATGTTTTCCGGGTGCAGAAGAAGGTTGATTTCCCGATTTTTGCCCAGCATGCGGATTTTGGTCTTCCCGATAAAAACACCGGTTTTAACATTATTGAAAGTTTGCAATCCAATGGGGCGGCCGGTACCATTTTGAATCATTCCGAACACCAGTTACCGATGGAGGTGATTGAAAAAACTGTTACCAGATGCCGGGCCGTAAAATTCCCTGTACTGGTTTGTGTCCAAAACATTTCGGAAGCCAGGGTGGTTGTGAAATTTAATCCGGATATGATTGCCTACGAGGAATCATCACTTATTTCATCCGGCCAATCCATTACCGGCAGTCATGCTGATAAGATTAAGGAATTTGTGAAAATTGTCAGAGGATACAATCTGAAAAACAGCAAGAGAATAATACCGTTATGCGGAGCCGGGATATCCTCCAAAAAGGATCTGGACGCGGCACTGGCGCTGGGGACTGAAGGCGTTTTATTGGCGAGTGCCATCGTCAAAAGTGCCCATCCGGAGAAAGTGTTGATGTAAACCGATATCAGAGAGGGGATCCGGTTATTTCTTTGATTCCCGAAACTTTTTGAATTCGCTTTTGAAGAACTTTACCGCATAGAGACATTCTTTGACTTTCTCATTATCCGGTTCGATTTCCAGAACCTTGCGGAACAGGTCATTGGCTTTGTCGAAGTCCTTGTCATTCAGGTAACAGATGCCCAGGTCGCTTAAGACCAGCGGATCTCTGGGGCTGAGGTTGAGGGCTCTTTCCAAAATAACCAGTCCCTGTTTTTTCTCGCCGGAATGAAAAATTGACCAGCCCAGACAGCGCAGAATTTCCGGATGATTTGGTTGAATTTTATCGGCGGTTTCCAGATGTTCGATTGAATCCTGCCAGTTGCCGATAGCGGAATGGGCAAAACCGATCAGATAGTGGGCGTTGGCCGAGGTGGGGTTGAGACGAAGTGCCTGAATCAAAGCTTTTTCCGCTTTCTCATATTCCCTCATGCTGAGAAAGTTATCGCCGATTTCTTCGTAAGCCAGTTGGGAATCCAAATCCTGGGCGAGGACTTTTTCGCAAATCCGGATGGCTTCGAGGTGTTCACCGGCCATTTTCAGACGTTCCGATTCGGCTAGAAGGTAATCAAATTCTTGGGGTTCTCTGGACATTTTGTTTTTTGTATTTTTGTAAATCTTCATATCATAGCAAAATTTCCATGTTTCTTCAATGCTTACAGGGTCATTTTCTTCAAACCATCAGTTGCTCATTTTGGAAAATATTTTGACAATCTGTTTGGCATCGTGATTTACTTAAATTCCAAAGAAAATAAATATTAAAAATATGGCTCTTTTAAGCGAAAATCCCTTTTTAAACGAGGCTTTGTCAAGACTTGAACTGACAATTGATCCAAATGTTCTGGCGGGGCAGATTAGTGAATCGGAAAGATTTTTAAAGATTGGTGATTTGAGTCCTGATGGTACGGTAGTGGGGTTTGTGACAGAACGGGATCAGAACCTTCATGTGATTGAATTGTATGCGGTGGTGTTTGCAGAAGAGCTGGAAGGAGAGCCCCAGGCAATCAGTCTGGTGCAATGTGATTTGCCCTATATAGTAGTGGAAAGAGAGGGCAGGGAAGTTATGGAATTTTCCAAAAAGGAACAGGGGATCGATCTATAGCTCCAGAGATTTCAGATATTTTCTGAGTTCCGGGCCCAGGTCTTTGCGTTTGAGGGCAAAGTCAATGTTGGCCGTTATCAGTCCTATTTTTTGGCCGGTGTCGTAGCGGCGTCCTTCCAAAGTTTTGGCAAAAATTCTTTCATTTTTTAAAAGTACTTCAAAGCCGTCAATCAGTCTTTGTTCGCCGCCGGCACTGCGCCCGCCTTTTTCAATGCAGTCGAAAACATCGGGAGTGATAATGTATTTTCCGATGATGGCCAGATTGGAAGGAGCTTTTTCCGGTTTGGGTTTTTCCACCAGCCGGTTTACCTCATAGAGGCCGTGATATATGGAATGGTTTTTACTGCCGGATTTGACTGCGGTTCCACCTACCACTCCGTAGCTGGAGATCTCGGCTTTGGGGACTTCCTTGACGCCGATCACCGAACAGCCGGTTTCATTGTAGACATCGATCAGCTGTTTAATGGCCGGGACCTTGCCGTCTATTATATCGTCACCGAACAGAATGGCGCACGGTTCGTCGCCGATCAGGTTGCGCGCGCAGAGAATGGCGTGTCCGTCGCCCAGCGGTTTGGGCTGTCGTACATAAACGAAATTGGCCAGTTTGGAAATATTGCGGATTTCTTCCAGCAGGGCATGTTTATCTTTTTCCACCAGTGTGTGTTCAAGTTCGAAACTGGTGTCGAAATGGTCTTCGATGGCGCGTTTGCCACGGCCGGTTACCATGATGATATCAGTGATACCGGCGGCTACCGCTTCTTCCACCAGATACTGGATCACCGGTTTGTCCACGATCGGCAGCATTTCCTTGGGCTGGGCTTTGGTGGCGGGCAGAAAACGGGTGCCGAATCCGGCTACCGGGAAAATGGCTTTGGTAACTGGTTTAATCATTTTTGATGCGAATCAGTTTGGTCCGGTTATTGCCGGGGGTTTTGGGTATGGAAATTTTCAGAATGCCGTCTTTAAAACTGGCGCCGATGCGGCTCTGGTCAATATTGTCGGGCAGGACGATTGAGCGTGAAAATTCGCCCCAGAAACATTCCTGGATCAGGTAGTCGTCGCCGGTGCTTTGGAATTCCAGGTTGCGTTGGCCGCTGATGGTCAGGATATCATCGGTCAGGCTGATGTTGATGTCGGACAGTTTTACGCCCGCAATCGGAGCCAGAATAATCAACTCGGCCGGCGATTCGTAGACATCGACCGAGAGCTGGCCGATTTCTTTTTCGGCAACATCGATCTTTTGTTCAGCCTCCTTCAGACTGACTTTTTTGACTGTTTTTTTGTCCTGTTTGTCATGGTCTTTGGTCATGGGAGATGTTGAAAATTTTACTAAACATTGGTGCAGTTCCTAGGCCGGGAGCTGCAGGTTAACTTTTTTTGGTTTTCTTTTTTTGGCGCTTTTGGGGATGTCGCGTTTTTGGTCGTCCTGTTCTTCCGTTTCTCCGAAAAATTCCAGAAATTCAGGGCGGCTGAGAGTTTCTTTTTTGAGCAACTCCCCGGCAATTTTTCTGATCAGGTCTTTGTTGTTACGGATGGTGTCGGCGGCGAAATTACGTCCCTGGTCGAGCAGAGCTTTAATTTCTTCATCAACTTTTTTGGCGGTTTCCTCGGAATAATTTTTCACGTGTCCGAAATCACGGCCCAGGAAGATTTCCTGGTGATGTTCACCCAGACTGACCGGTCCCAGCGGACTCATGCCGTATCTGGTGACCATGTTGGTGGCGATGGCTGTGGCTTTTTCCAGATCGTTGGAAGCTCCCGTACTCATTTCCCCGAAGAATTCAATTTCGGCGCAGTAGCCGCCGAACAGCGAACATATTTCGTCAAAAAACTTGGAGCGGGTGTAAAGATGTTTGTCGTCCTCGGGCAGAAACCAGGTGACGCCCAGCGCCATGCCGCGGGAGATGATGGAGATCTTGTGGACGGGGTCGCAATTTTTGGTGGAATGGCCGACCAAAGCATGGCCGATTTCATGATAGGCTGTGATTTCCCGTTCTTTGTCGGAAAGGGCGCGGGATTTTCTTTCCGGTCCCATCATTACTTTTTCCACCGATTCCTGGAGGTCGTCCTGGGTGATTTGTTTGCGATCCTCCTTGGCGGCCAGAATGGCCGCCTCATTCATGACGTTTTCCAGATCGGCGCCGGAGAAGCCGGGCGTGTGCTGGGCGATGGTGGTGATGTTGATCTCTTTTTCGATGGGTTTGTTGCGGCCATGGACTTTCAGGATGGCTTCACGGTCTTTGAGGTCGGGCAGGTCGATAATCACGCGGCGGTCGAAACGTCCCGGGCGGAGCAGGGCCGGATCCAGTACGTCGGGCCGGTTGGTGGCGGCCATGACGATCACACCGGTATCGTTTTCAAAGCCGTCCATTTCGGTGAGGATCTGGTTGAGGGTCTGTTCGCGTTCGTCATGGCCGCCACCCAGTCCCGTGCCTCTTTGCCGTCCGACGGCATCGATTTCATCTATAAATATAATGCAGGGGGCGTTTTTCTGGGCTTTGCGGAAAAGATCGCGTACCCGCGATGCACCGACACCCACGAACATCTCTACGAATTCCGAACCGGCGATGCTGAAAAACGGCACATTGGCCTCTCCGGCTACGGCTCTGGCCAGCAAGGTTTTACCGGTTCCGGGCGGGCCGACCAGCAATACGCCTTTGGGTATTTTGGCGCCCATCTGGGAATATTTGGAGGGGCTTTTTAAAAAGTCGACAATTTCCACCAGTTCCTGCTTGGCTTCCTCGGCCCCGGCGACGTCTCCAAACATGGTTTTTTTCTTGGCGCCGTCAAAAAGTTTGGCTTTGCTTTTACCGAATGACATGGCCTGGTTATTGCTGCTCTGGGCCTGTCTCATCATGAACATGAAGAATCCGACGATCAACAGGATCGGGACCACATTGATTAGCAGAGTCAGCCAGAAACCGTTATTGGAGATGGGCTGGATATCCGTTTCAATGTCTTTTTTTACATCTTCCGGTACTTTTGCCAGTATTTCATCCAGGGTGGCTGATGCTTCTTTATAAGTATAGGCCTGTGAACCGTCGACCTTGGTGATATTGATCCGGTCTGATTCGGAGTCCAGTGAAATCTTCGCCACGTCGCCGTTTTGAACTTCTTCGATAAACTGGTTGAGAGTGATTTTCTTGCTGACGGTGCTGCCTCCGTTCCAGATGACCGCCAGGGCGGATATGGCTAGAATAATGGCTATCAGAGCCAGAAAATTATTGGATCCCGGTTTTTGTCCCGAACTTTGAGCGATTGGCATGTATTAATTTATTTTAGTATGGTGGCTCGGATATTTTAATGGAGTTTGGGCTCTATCACAACTTCTCTTTTGCCGTTTTTGCCTTCTTTGATTATTTTCAGGAAAGTGGCCTGTCCGAATTCTTTTTTCAGTCCCGCACGGTTTTTGCGAAGTGTGGTCAGAATCTCAGCGAGTGAATGACGGGTCAGGGATTTTTTATAAATATTCCGGAACATTTTTTGCAATAATATTTTTTGAAAAACCGGTTTTTCCAGAAGAAAAATATCGAGCCGGAAAAGTCCGATTACCGGGTTTTTGGAAGTAACCGGCTTTGGCTTTAGGAGGTTGTCGGAAAGCCATTTGTCGGCCAGCAGATCAATCCAGTCCAGCTGTTCCGCCAATTCGTTTAAAGACTGTCCTACGGTGACCAGAAAATTGCTGTTCAGATGTGCCAGTTCCGGAAGAATTTTCAGCCGGATGCGGTTGCGGGAAAAACGGTCGGAAAGATTGCTCCGGTCAAGGCGGAATTTAAACCGGTGTTTTTTCAGCCAGGCAAGAATATCTTTTTTGGACCGATCCAGCAGGGGACGGAACAGTTTCCGGTCGGGATCATATTCACGCATGGCGGTGATTCCCCGGAAGGAACTGCCTCGGGTCAGATTCAATAGAAAAGTTTCGATCTGATCATCCAGTTGATGCGCCACCAGGATCATTTTGGCCTGCTTTTGCCGGCGGATTTTTTCAAAAAAGCGGTAACGGAGCTGGCGGCAGTTATTTTCCAGATTGCCTTTTTCCGTTAATTTCCCCGCCTCCAGAATTTCCAGGGGGATTCGGTGTTTTTGGCATAATAATTCTACAAATTGCCGGTCCAGATCGCTGTCTTTTCCCCTCAAATGATAATTGACATGGCAGGCCGTCAGTTTCAGCCGAAGGGGGGATAGTCGCAACTGATGAAACAGGAATACCGAGTCGGGTCCTCCGGACAGGCCGATAATCACCGCATCACCGGTTTCAAGTCTGGCTGAGATTTTGCTGTTGAGAGAGTTTAATGAGGGCATCGGAATTGTCGTCGTCGGCGGTTAAATTACGGTTTTTATAACCACATTTTAGACATTTATGCAGAATGATAAAGCCTTTTTTGCTGTTTTGTTCAAGTCCCACCGGTTCCAGAAGTCCATGGCAAAGGGAAGCGCGATCTCCGGGTATTTCCAGATCAACATGCAGGCTATAAAGGCATTCCCGGCAGTGATTGCGGCAGGTGCGGAGAGCGGGCGGGTTGGATTGTCCGCAATGCAGGCAGTTAAAGGACTGGTTGATTTTCTTGGTTTTGGTCATGTCTTTTTCCCCGGTGAAAGATCATACAGATCTCTTAGGTGGGGGCCGGGCAAAGGAGCACAGCCTTTTCTTCCGATTTCCAGCTTTTTCTTTATTAACCAGCGTGTAAATAATTCACATAAATTTTGATCCCCTACATAGAATCCAACTCCGGGCTGGGTAACGAAAGATTTAAGAAAAATTTTAATGAGGGGACTTAAACCTATTCCCAGTTGAGTTTTACACTTATTCCGGGCTGTTTTGTACAGTTCCTGATCAAGGCGTATGTTTAATTGCTGTTGTTTTGGCATTTGGAAGGAGTATTTAAACCATTCACAAAAAGTGTAGCAAAAAGATAGCAAATTTGTGAGTGGTATTCAATGTGGTGCTCTTGGTTTTGTTGAAATCGCTGTGTTTTCTGTTGAAACCAAGTTTAATTCACGGAAAAGGAAAGCGGGGATTAGGTGGTTAGGCTTTGCGAATGAGCTAAAATTGTGGTAAAATATTAAGATCAAATTTAATAAAAGGCAACTATGGCAATTAAGTCCAATCAGAGTGCAGCGGATGCTGAAAGCCAGGTCAATAAAAAACTGGTCGGAAGCGGCCCGCTTAACTATATTCTGCTATTTCTGGTACTGGGGTTAGTACTCTATGGAGTATTTCTGAGTTTTGACAAAGGGAGAATACTGGCCAGTACCACTGAAATGGAACAACAGACCCGGGATATCCAAACCCAGATTGATACGATCAAGAGTAACAAGGTGGAGATCAGTCAAAACGCTTCCGACGCCATTAAAAAAATTGAGACTGAGGAAATCCGCTGGTCCGAAGTGATTTCGGAGATTGATAAATTGATACCGCAGGATTCCACAGGAAATCCAACCGTCACAGTTCTGTCATATTCCGGTACGGGTCTGGGAAAAATTTCACTCAATATGGTTTCGCTGCCTGCGGCCCTGCCTCCTTTTGAAGAAGTAGCCAGAATTTTGTCCACTTTCAACAACAGCATCTTTTTCAAGGATGCCTATGTTCCATCCATTGCCAAGTCAACCACCGATAATGGAGAAATCACGCTAAGTTTTATTCTGAGCACCGATTACCGTAAGCCGGAAACCGGATCGGATTCGCTGCAGATAAATACTGTCGGTACTGATACGGCCGCAAAAGTCGCGGTGCCTAAAACTACCGATACCATTAAAGTTCCAAGAAATAATTAGAATATATGAAAAGCAATAAAACATCTTCTCTGATAAGTTTGATTCTGCTGGTAGCCCTGGTGGGAGTCGGGATGTTCTGGTTTAAGCCAACCTGGGATGTCACCAACGCCTTGAAAGTGACCGAAAGGGCACGGGCGGAAGAAAAGAAACTGGCGGAAGATCAGTTGAAATCTTTACAGGATGCCCAGGCCAACCTGGCCGGTGCCGGGGAGGTTCAGCAGCAAACGGTTTTGGCGGCTATTCCCGAACGTTTTGAACAGGATAAGCTGATAATTTTATTGGCGGATATTGCCAGAAAAAATGATGTGAATATTGGAAGTATCAGCTTTTCCGCCGCCACGTCCGCGGGAGTTGCCGGAGAGGTCAAAAAAGGAACCATCAGTCTAAGTTTGACCGGTAACAAGTCAGATTTGCTCAGACTTCTCAAGGGACTGGAAAACAGTGCCCGCAAACTGGTGGTAAAGAACATTACGGTTCAGTTTGGCGAAACCGAAGGGCTGGAAAGAGTGAATTTCAGCATCAGTATGGAAACCTATTTTCAAAAAGGACTCTAAAAAAACAATATGGAGGAACATCAGGATAAAAAACTGAACGAACTACTGAAGAATCCCAAAAAAGCCGACCCGCGACGGTCGGTGGTCTATGGTACTTATGATAATTCCAGGGAGGGAATGCTGACCAGACTGGAAGATTTCCTGATTGATCACAGTAAGATCAGTTTGCAGGAAAAAGTCTATTTTTTCCATCTGCTGGCGGTGATGATTGATGCGGGTATCCCGCTGATTGCTGCAATTGATATTCTGGCCAACCGGTCGGAAAGTATCCGTTTTTCCAGGATTTTGAATACGATTTCCTACAATCTCCGGCAGGGCAGCAATTTCTCCAATGCCATATCACGGTTTTCAGATGTTTTCGGGGAAATGGAGATTGGTATTGTCAGATCCGGCGAAGCAGCCGGTAATCTGGATAAGATGCTATTCAAACTTTCGGCCCAGCTGGAAAAATCCAATGCCCTGCAGCTGAAGCTGATCACTGCTTCCATTTATCCGCTGGCCATTCTGGGCGTGTTGGTGATTGCCGCGGCCGGCATGATGACTTTTGTAATTCCCTCGCTGGTCAGTATGCTGATGGAGGGGGGAATGAAGGAAAGCGATATGCCTGTGATGACCAAAGTACTGATCAGTATTTCCCATTTTCTGACCGGTTACTGGTGGGCGATAATTGTTGGAGCATTCGTTCTTTATTTCTTGCTGAAGATCTGGTCGGAATCCGAGAACGGCGCTTATCAATGGGATATTATGAAACTTAAAATGCCCGTGATTGGAGTGCTGCTGAGAAAGGTTTATGCCCGTCAGTTTGTCTCCAATCTGGGAATTCTGATCGAGGCCGGTTTGCCGGTAATCCAAACTCTGGAAATCATTGCCCAGAGTCTGGCTTCGCAGATGTATTCCCTCAAAACCTGGGAAGTCATAGCCAAGGTCAAAAACGGGGAGAAAATCTCGGCAGCTTTGATGGACTCGCCCTTTCTGTTTCCCGAAACCATTACCCAAATGCTTTCCGTGGGTGAGCAGACGGCTTCCATCGGAAAAATTTCCGAGAAGATCGCCGATCACTATGATCAGGAGATAGATAATAGTTTGAAGCGTCTTACAAGTCTTTTCGAACCGATTATAATTGTCCTGGTCGGTGTAACTGTGGCGCTTCTGGCGCTGGCCATTCTTTCTCCGGTGTTCAAACTGTCTTCCTTAGTATAAATACATGAAGCAAAGCGGCTCCGACATTTTGGGAGGGGCGGGGAAGAGGCTTCAAGGCAGAGCGCGCAAAGGATTTACGCTGGTGGAACTTTTGATAGTAATTTCCATAATCGGCATGTTGACGGTGCTGGCGGTGGGTAATTATATAGGGGTGGAACAGCAGGCTCGTGTGGAGTTTGCCACAGACACTCTGGTGTCAACGATACGGGAGGCCCAGGTGATGGCTAGAAGCGGCCAAAGAAGCACCGATTCCGGCGGTCAGCAGGTACTTCAGTGTTATGTGGTTAAAATTGTGACCGGTACGGGGGTAACTGCCGGTTTGTATTTCGGACAAGGTGATTATCTTGCCGTACAGGGTGACACGGTTGATTCCTGTCAGACGGTTGGAGATGAAAATCTCAGAAAAAGCGAGGTTTTTAACGAAAAAGTGATAATTGTCGGAGACGGCGGCGAAAAAACATACTATTTCAAACCTCCTTTCGCTCAAATCCTGGAGCAGGGCGGTGGTCAGTTGGTCGCTGTACAAAGCCAAAAACTACAGATGACAGTACAGGATGTGGATAGCCCGGAATATAGCCGGGCGGTGATTTTCGATCTGGCTACCGGTGAGGTAAAGAGAATCTGACAAAGTCACCCGGGAAAAGTTTGGGACGGCCTTTCAAAAAAGCCGATTTTTTGGTATAATTAAGGGATAAAATTATGTTTCGACAGATGAGAATTTTCCCCGCCAAAAATAGCTGGAAAAATTTCCCGGAAAAACAGTCCGGCCGGACCGCTTTTACTTTGCCCGAAGTAATCATTTCTTTTAGCGTGATGGCGATGGTAATCACCAGTGCCGTCAGTGTTTTGACCGTGGTGCTTCGCACCAACTCCGATAACATGAACAGTCTGATTGCCAACGGGTTGGCTCAGGAGGGGGTGGAGGCAGTCAGGTTTGTGCGTGATTCGGATGTGTTGCTTGGTCTGGATTTTGACGGTGCCGCCAAGAATTCGGTGGTCAACGTTTGGGGTGCCAAGCTTTTTGACAAGATGAGCGGCGCACCGACTTTTCTGAAGGTGGTAAATAACCCGGAGGTTCAGACAGAATGCAATAAAGTTGATTTACCCCGTTGTTTGCCCGTGACTCTTCAGCAATTGCCGCAGGAATCTCTGGAGACTCTGGCGGTTTCGCAGGAAACACTGGTGAGGGAAGGTTTTCACAGGGTGATCAGGGTGGAACCGCTCAGAATTTTGCCCGGGGCTACCGAGCCCGATGGACTGCGGATCAATTCGATTGTTTATTGGTCGGGGATCAACGGTCAGTCCAGAAAAGTTGTTTTAACGACGGAATTAACCGATTGGAAATAAATGAAAATGATCATTACCAAAAATCGGGGAAAAGAACGGGTGGTCCGGATGAAGGCCAGAAAAGGGTTTACCCTGATTGAGCTTCTGATTGCCATCAGTATTTTCATGATCTTTATCGTCACTGCCACCGATGCTTATTTGCAGATTATCCGTTCCCAGAAATCTGCCAATGAGACGCGTCTGATGTATTCCGAACTGCGTAATTTTGTGGATTACGTGAATAACGAAATGAGGGAGGGGGGAATTGATTATTTTTGCTATAACCAGAATTTTGTTCAGAATCTGGATTTTAATCAGATGGCTTTGGTGAGGTGTGAGGACGCCAGTTCTCTGACAATTGATTCCGGTGACAATTTACGGACAATTTCCCGGGACGGTTTGTCCGGCAGTATCCTCAAGTTTAATAAGGAAAAACAAACGGTTTGTATCAAAAGATTCAGAAACAGTAACGGTTCCTGGCAGCCGGAAAGCGGTTATGAAGACACTGCGGCCAGCGCCGAAAACTGCGGCGGCTATCAGGAATTTTCTTTTGCCAATTTAAAAGTGAATGATTTGAAGTTCGAAATTTATCCCAAAAGAGATCCGAAAAATCCCGCTTCTATGAGTAATCTCGCCAATCAGCTGCAGCCTGTGGTCCGGCTGAGCGTGGATGTCGGCTCTAAGCTGAATACAGTGAAATTTGATTTAAAATACTCGACTTTAATTACCGCCAGAAATTAATGTTCAAAATATACTTACAATTGGGCGGAAGGCGGGGATCGGCTTTGCTGATCACGCTGTTGATGCTGGGTATTTTGATGACGCTGACTTTGGGGATCAGTGCTTTGGTGATACGGGAAATCAGGGTGACACAGTCAGTTGTGGATGCCAATAAAGCCTATTATGCTGCTGAGGCGGGAGTGGAAAACGCTCTTCTGGGCCTTTCAAAAAACCTGGCCGGTTACGAACCGGTGGGTAAATTTCCCGCTGATGCAGCCGATACTGCAGCGGGCGCCGGCGCCGGACCCGATCCGCTTGACCCGTCATTTGCCTATGAATTCACGACCAGCAATCAAACCGATTCCGTGCCCAGTTTTCCCGACGGCCAGCCAATTTTTGTTGACAGAACGGCTTACAGCGGCGAGACCGGGCAGGTAACTGCAGACTGCCAGATCGCCAGCGCCCGCACTCCTTTTGCCCTGGCTTATAACAAACAACAGGTTTATGAGGACTGCCCGCGTTCCACTTACAGAAAGCTGGCACTCAATGAAACTCATATTATTCCCCTTTACAGTACCGATGGTTCGGGGACGCCGGTCAGTGTTAACGATTTCCTGATTGAGTATTATCTCAATTTACGCGATGGCAGCGATTTGTTCGGGCCTTTTCAGGGAATGAAACTGGAAACTTTTGACGTCCTGCGCTGGAAAATTTACGGGAAACCGCTGATAGACGGCGGTGTGCAAAGAACCGAGTCGATTGCCGACTTTTATCCGGGAGTAACCAATAATGCTCCCGACCGTCCGGTCTGTATCGGAACCGATGCCAATATTCGCGCGGTACAGAACAATACCAAGGCCGAGACTTGTGTTTTTCCCAGTCTAAGCAAAAAACCGCCTTCGGCCGCCGCCCTGAACGCCGCGGACGATTTGAACGATGTCACGCTCTGGTCGGCGGCCCGTGAATGTTATCAAACCGACGCCGGCACCGCCGTAACCGGCGGTGCCCTGATCAAGGGAACCACAATCGGTGATCCGACCGGTTGCCAGATGCGCGAGTTTATCGACAACCACAAGGAAAACTATCTGATTTTGACCAACATGGTGAATCCCAATGTGGCGGGAATCTCCAATATGAATGATCCCAGCCAGCTGGCCAGGGCGGATATTTATTACCGTGTTATTGCCAGAAAAAGCACTGATTCGGATCCCAATGCTCCCAAACTGGTGAAGGATTTTGCCGAGATAACCAGTCTGGGATTTGCAGCCGCCGGGAATGTCATAAAAAGCCTGGACGTCCGCTACAAGGCTCCGGGGTTTTTGCCGGTATTTAACTTCTCTTTATATAAAACCGCTTCAGAAAAAACACCTTAAATAATATGGTTGTACAGTTAAATGACAATCAGCAGTCCAACGGAACGGGAGGTCTCAACGACCGCTTCGGTAATTATTGGCAGGATAAGAATGACTGGAAAAATATCAACGGCGGGTGTCCGATCAAGGCTGACTTGAAAATCACCCTGCAGGATCTGAAAGCCAATTGCCAGCCGGTTTTTGAAAATCTGCCGGCTATGGTGAGGTCTTCCGTTGAGAAAAACGACAAACAGAGAAGGTCGCTGGAGCAGATCTGGATGGAAAAAATCGCCGAAGGGGCTTCCCATGTCGGGGTGATTGACGGTGTGTTTCATTTCTTCAAAGGGGAAGAAATTATTCCCGAGGATAACGTGGACATGAGAATTCCTGTCATGCCGCCAATTCTGCAGTTCAGGGAAACCGAAAAACAACAGATCAAAGAAAAAATGTCCGCGCTGCGAAAACAGTTTAGAGAGGGGTTGAAGGACGTCGAAGGTCAGGATGCTGTGCCGGTAATGGGAACTGACTCGGTGACCAAGGGAGGCTCCCAAATATCATAATTAAAATAAAAAATTAAATGGCAGTCATGTTTAAAATCACAAAAGAAAAATTTTTTCTAACCAGTCGGCTGGTTGGTTTTTCTCCTGAAACTCCGAAAGCCGCTGAGGCTCCAAAATTGAAAGAGGGACTTGATTATACCAAGATGACTGCGGAGCAGGTTAAGCAGCTGGCCGATCTTTTGAAAGGTATGAATGCCGATAAGGTGAAAATCGGCGGTGAAAAGGGGCCGGTCAATGTACTGAATTTTCGGACTGCCCTGAAGGCCGCTCTGGACAAGGTTCCCGGTTTAAGTGAATTGAAATTAAAGAATGTGGATTTGTTTCTGCTCAATGGGCTGATGCAGAATCTTGGCAAAACGGACAAGCAGAACTCCACTGCTTTTAGCGCGAATGAAAGCCGGGCTCTGAACGACATGATGGTTAAAAAAGATGTAAAAGAGTTTCAAATTGTCGATGGTTACTGGATGTTTTTTGACAAGAAAGGGGAGCCGGTCAAACAGGACTACAAGTTGGATGATAAGGATGCCAAAGATCCCAGTAAGCCGGGAGAGTTGGTTGGTACGGCCGAAGTGGAGAGAGCCGTGCTTACCGGTGAAGTAAAGGAGCAAAAGGAGGCCGATGCAAAAGCTAAACAGGAAGAAGAGGCAAAACAAAAAGCCGAAACGGAAAGAACTGACGTTAAAAATCTGGAAACCGTCAGTTCACCTTCTGCGGTTCCGCTGACTTCCACAATGGACGTGGCTGCTTTATCCAAAGCTTTGAGCGCTTCCGTTACTGAGGAAGGGAAGCCTGCCCGAATTAATGAAACTGAGGTTAGCAAGGCACTGCTTGATTATGTTGATAAAACTGTTCCGTCTCCCCAGGGAGTGCCGGCTGATCAGATTGAAGCCCAAAGATTTTCTATCTTTCTGAAACAGGTGATGGCTAACGGCTATGACGCAGTGGCAATCCAAAACGGCAAATTATTGTTTTCTCAGACGCCTAAACCGGCTCAACCAGGTGAAACCAGGGCACAACAAGCTGCTCGGGAAAAGAGTGTGGTAGCACCCACTTCCAATCCTCTCAACGCCCAGCAGAAGGGACGGGGAATTGATGCTTATGCCCATGAAAATCTGATTAAAAATGCCGAAGCCCAGGCCGAGGAAGAGCGTAAGTCTCCCCAGCAGGGAGTGGATAAGCCGACCCGTTTTGATGCAACTGCCACGGAAGTGGCGCGCCGTCTGTCCGGCAAAAAAGAAGCTTCGGAAGTTCAGTCGCAGGATTTTGATAGGGTTGATGAACGCTATTTAAACGTAATGCAGGCAATTCTTAATTATAAGGTGGCACCCAGGCCTGATTCTCCAGTGAAAGTTGATTTTCCTTTTAATGATGGTGTTATTCCCTGTGAGTTTTTTCTGACCAATGATGGCCGCTTTGTTATCACTAAAGATAATAGAAAAGTTGATGTTGTTTCATATACTCCGAGGGGGCAGGGGAAAGATGCTCTCAATGACATGCAGGATCATTTTGCCCAAATATTAAACAAGGGGACTTTAGGACAAGAGCTGCAAAGGGCTAATGTTGAGTATAAGGGCAATTTTGAACAATGGGGCGAAAAAATTGATAGTGGTCCTGAGAAGGTGAATGGCGGGGTAAAATACGAATTTGACTGGGAGACGGGGGCTTTGGGGGACGATCCCGATGTGACATTTTTTCCACAACCACACGGACGGATTGAAGTTGTGGTTGAACAGAATAATATTGGGTTAAACGGAGAAAAAGAATACCGGTTTAATGCCTCAGGTTTGTCAGATGCTTTGAGGGTATTAAAAAAGTTGCGGAGCTGGGTTGAAAACAAAAATGGTGAGCGAGACAGCGATAAGGCAAAATCGGCAGAACAGGAGAGGCGCTTTTTTGAAGAGTCCGATAATGGGAACAGAATCCAACAAATGAAGGCGGCAGCTCGAGCAGCCGGGGCTGGAGATTTATTGTCGGTAAGGTCTTCCAGAAATATTCTTCCTGACGGTAAGGGGGGAACAATGGAGAATAATCTTGGGAAATTTAACAACGGACATCATTTTGATTTTGACTGGATGCAGAAGCTGGATCCGCCTCAAAGAATGCAAATGGTCCACGACGGGAGGGGAGAGTATGAATATTATTTGATACCTTCAAATCAAAAATTGGGTGAATTTAAAGGACAACCACAGGAAGCTCTGGAGTGGGGAATGAAGCTGGTAGCCGAACAACGCAATCATCTGGCCCGGACCGGCGGTGAAAAGGCCACGGAGCAAATTTTCCAGAATGTTCTGGAGGGAATTAATAAAATGCCTGTCCAGTTTGCCTCATTAGACAGACCGGAAGACAGACCGGAGGGGACGTTTGTTTTGTGCAAAGATGTAACCGTGAAAGGAGCTACTGCCGAAGGTATTGTAGACCTGGCTTTTCCAGGAATGAAAGCCCGCCAATTTAATTTAGGAACAAAGGATCGTCCGAATGTTGCGGAATTTAGAAAAGCCGTCGCGGAAGGTTATTTACTGCTGACTATGGTTCCTCAACCTAAGCCTGAGGCTAAAACAGCTACAGAAGCTGTTCCGGGTGGTACAGCCGGAGAGAAAAAAGAAGAGCCGGCCAAAACCGGACCGGAAGCGCCTAAGGATAGTATCGGCGTTACCAATGAGTCGGCCAAAGAAATGCCTGATGCGCAAAAAAGAGAAGCCGCTCTTAAGGAAGTGTTCAAGAAAGTCCAGGGAGATACTGATGCTATCAAGAGTTATGTGATGGCCAGAGTGAGCGATGGTGCGACAATTCCCGGAGATGATGCCCAGAAACAGTATCAGGAAAGAATGTGGAAGGTGTTGGCCGAACTGACGGGAAAGGAAAAAGATTTTAAACCGGAAGATCCCGCTTCCCAAAAGATTGTTATAGACGCTCTGTCCAAACCCGCTACCAGGACAGATATTATAAAAATAATTTCCAAGGAATTTGTCAGTGGATATGGTGACGTGCAGGGGGCCGATAAAATGCCCAGATGCCGTTCGCTGGTGGCTTCCTATGTGAATGAAGGTCGTATGGCAAGGATCAAGGAGACGGTTTTTTCTGAATTGACGGCTGATCAATTTGATAAAGCCAAACAGAGCTACATATCTTCGCTGAAAGATTATCTGAATAAAGTAATCGTAACACCAAAAAAATTAACAGAAAATACGAAACAATATGACGAGAGAGTAAGAAAAGAACTTGAACAGATGATAAAGACTCCGGAACAATTCTTTTCCGAATATAAGGCTAATGAGGACAAGAGAAAGCCCTATGAGGATTATAAGGCCAAGGAAGCCCAGGATCAGGCAGCCCGCGCGGCTTTTGAATCGCGTCGTGATCAGTATCATGGAATATCTTTTGCACAGTTTGAAGGCTCTACTATGAACAGAGATTTGGGTGGTCCGGCTCTGGATGCCATCAAGGCTTGCAAGGATCTCAAGCCGGGAAATGTTTTTATGTCCAATCTTCCCGAAAATTCCCCGATGTCCCAGAAAGAGATGATGTTCAATGTCAGTATCGGCCCTGCTGGCAATGGTATACCGATGACTTTGCATTTTACCAAGACCGATAGAGGTGTGGATGTGTCGGCGGCTCCGGGATGGAATAATCCCAATGAAGGCCGGTCAAAAATGGCAGTTGGTGGCCAGAAGGATGTGTTGGCTACTGTACTGAAACTGGCTTCGGATGATGTCCCTCTAATGGAAAATCTTCAGTCTGAACAACAGAAAGCCGATGCTGCCAAAGCAGATGCGGCTGCAGCCAAGGCGGAAGCCGCCAAGCCTGCCACACCGGAAGGTGGAAAGACTGCTGCGCCACCCGCTAACCCGGAAGCTCCAAAAGCAACTGTAAGTCTGAATGACGCTAAGACCCCGGAAGATGCCAAAAAGGCAATAGGAGCCGCTTTGGTGGAATCTGGGTATCAGGCAAGTCCTAATTTACAGAAAGCAATAGCAAAAGTGATTGAATCCCAAAATTTGGGTAAGGATTTGAAGCTTCCAGCCGGGTATGTAGACATGAAGACGTTTGTAGAAGCTTTGCAACAGGGGAAGGTTTCCAAAGATGGACAAAAGGAATTTATGGCTAAAAACCCTTCATTTTCTGCACCTGAGGCACCACCGGCAACAGTGGCGGCCAGTGCCAAACCACCAACTGCACCGCCTGAACAGACTCCTGCCCAGGCTCCCGCGCCGGGTTCCCAACAGGCACAGTCACCTCAAACAAAAAAATAATTCCGCGCCCACCGGCAGTCAGTTTAGGATTTGCCTAAAACTTCATTGTTTAGTAGATTTCAGGGGTAAAGTTTTTACCCCTTTTTACGTACAGATACATGTCCAAAGCCAACAGGTTTTACATTACGACTTCGATTCCTTATGTTAATGCCGCTCCGCATGTGGGGTTTGCCATGGAGCTGTTGCAGGCTGATGTTCTGGCCCGCTATAACCGGCTAGAAGGGAAGGAAGTGTTTTTTCTGACCGGTACGGACGAGCATGGTTTGAAAATCGCCCAAGTAGCCGAAGAACGCGGAGTCTGGCCGCAGGAACTGGTCAATGAAAATTCGGCCTTGTTCAAGGATTTGACCGTGCAGCTGGGAATTTCCAACGATGATTTTGTCCGGACTACCGAGGAAAGGCACATTCAATTTGCACAGGAGCTGTGGAAAAAAATTTCCAATTCGGACGATCTCTACAAATCCGATTATGAAGGTTTGTATTGTGTCGGTTGCGAGAGATTTTATCTGGAAAAGGAACTGGTGGAGGGCAATTGTCCACTTCATAAAAAACCGGTAGTGAAGGTCAAAGAGGAAAATTATTTTTTCCGTTTGTCCAAATATGTCAGCCAGATCCGGGCCAAGATAGTCAGCGGCGAAATCCAGATTGTTCCGGAATCGCGTAAAAACGAGCTGCTCGGCTTGATTGAGGAGGGAGGGGAGGATGTCAGTTTTTCCCGTTCGAAGGAGTCTTATAAGTGGGGGATTGAGGTGCCTGGCGATTCCGGTCAGTTGATGTACGTCTGGTGTGACGCTTTGCCGAATTACATTTCGGTGATAGACCGTGAAAAGTTTTGGCCTGCCGATGTTCATGTTATAGGCAAGGACATTGTGCGTTTTCATGCTTTGATCTGGATCGGGATGCTGATGTCGGCCGGTATGGAATTGCCCAAGACTATCATGGTTCATGGTTTTATCACTTCGGAAGGACAAAAGATGAGCAAGTCGCTGGGTAATGTCAAAGAGCCTTTTGAGTTTCTGCAGAAATACGGACGGGATGCCCTGCGTTATTATTTGCTGAGAGAAGTTCCCACGCTGGGTGACGGGGATTTCAGCCAGGAAAGGTTTGATATTGTTTACAATGAGGAATTGGCCAATACTTTCGGTAATCTGGTCAGTCGTGTGCTGGCCATGAACCGCAAATATTTTGCCGGTGCCGTACCCCAGAGAGGCGCTGATGACGGATTTGAAGTGAAAGTGGGACAGACTTGGGTCAATCTGGAGAAACATCTGGCTGAATATGATTTGAAGAAAGCGGTAGAAGCAATTCTGGAGCTGGGTTTTGTCGCCAATAAATATGTAGAAGACACCAAACCCTGGGTACTGGCCAAAGATAACCAGACGCGTCTGGCAGAGGTTTTGTACAATCTGCTGGAACTGATACGTCAGTTGGGGATGATGTTGTTGCCTTTTATTCCGGACAGTGCCGCGAAGATTCTAAAAATTTATGATGAGCATTTTTCTACGGATGGATACAGCTGGGTCGGGAAAAAAGATTTTGGATTGTTGAAAACCTCCCAATTGCTGGGTAGCGAAGCAGGGGTGCTGTTTCCAAAACTGGAGCAAAGGAAGGGGGAGTGATTCATTATTTAGCCGCCAGTTTGTGGTGCGCCGGTGTCTCCGGGTACCGGTGGAGTGGCAGCCGGGGCGGGAGAGGCCGGTGCTCCGTTGGTGGTACTGGCCGGAGCAGTCTGATTACTCATTAGTACGACACTGATCACGGCCTTCACGATGACCCAGGAAAATATAATTATTACCAATCCAATTACAGCCCAGGTCAAAGTTTTTTTGGCTTTATCGATAAGTCCCTGGTCTCCGTGAGAAACAGTTGCTATCAGTCCGGCAATGGCAATGATGATGATGGCAACCGGAGCGGCAACCGTAATCAAACCTCCCGCCACTACTTGTAATACATAATTGCCGAAAGCAGCTTCCGCTCCGGCATTACCGAGTGTGTCGTTTCCGATTACAACTCCTGGGGAATTATCCGGTTTGAGGGCCGGATCCAGTATGACTCTGGTCATGAGATCTTCGGTTTGCAGGGCAGACGCAAACGCTATTGATTGTGGAATAATTAGTATTCCAAGAAACAAGAGAGTTAAAAGCCAGTTTTTTAGTTTGTTTTTTTTCATATGTTAAGTTTCTATCCCCCAACAGGGGTTCCTTCAGTTCCCATGACCGGAGTTGCCGGTGCGGCTGGAGTTGTTGCCTGTCCGCTGGTAGGGTTGTTTCCTCCTGCGCCTGAGCCTGGTGCGACGAGATTAAGTTCGGATACACCGATTACCAAAGCATAAGAAACAGCTATGATCACCAATCCGGCTACAGAATAATAAGTAATCCGTTTACCTTTTTCCAAGAGGTCACCGTTGCCCTGGGAAATAATCATCATAACACCGCCGACGGTGAAGGAGAGTAGCGTCAATCCTCCGCTGATATTGAGCAGAATTTTAATGATGCCGGTAAGAGTGCTTTGCCAGTCTTTCTTGGGAAGAGCGTTGACTGCGGCAATTTTGGTTCCGGTGTTGGCTTTGGGATCGGTGTAAGAAAATTGGTAGAACAGGTCACTTTCCTTAACTGTTCCGCTGCCGGTTTGTGTCGTAGGTGTCTGTGTTGCTGGGGTAGAACTACCTGCTGGAGGAGTGGCGGGAGTCGAGCTGTCTCCCAGACAAATTGCCGGCAACAACAGCCAGAGCAGACCGAGAGTAGCCAGAATTTTTTTAGTTGTAGAGGTGGGTGTTTTCATTTTGTATGTCGTGGGAAGCGATTATTTTTACGATGGCAGTGGTTTTGGGAGTAGCTGCCGAGTCGGTATTGATGGTGGAAATGATTTTTACAATGGCATAGGACAGTCCGGCGATAATTACTCCGGCCAGCGAAGCGATCAAAGCTTTACGGGCCTTGCCGAACATATCGGTATTACCATAGGAGACGAGCATCATGATGCCGCTGATAACGGTGAACAGAAGTGCCAAAGCGCCGGTTATTCCGATGATCGAGCTGGCGATTCCCGGCAATAGGCGGTTTTCCATATAGCCCTTGGTGGATTCTCCGGAAGAGTTATAGGGAAGGTATAATTTTTGATTGTCTAAGGCACCTGCGGGAATAATACTGGGCTGGGTGACGGTGCCGTTATTGCCGGAAGTTCCGCTATCGGAGGCTGGAGTTGATTGTGCAAGTGTAACACTGGTCAATGACATAACCACTCCCAGACTAATCACGGCAATTTTTAGAAATTTCAGGCGGGTTGTGGCAGCTTTTTTGGTCATGAGGTTACAAAGAAGTTGGGATTGATGGTGTAGAGGATGATGGCTGATGAAAACAGCACCACCAAACCGTATATACATTTTTTAATGAGGTTGTTGGCGCTGGTGACCTGATTGGTGTTATCACCGGCAGTTGAACGCATCACACCTGCTACAATCAAAATGAGCACGGCCAGCAAACCGCCCACGGTTGCCGTATAACGGTAAATCTGTCCCATGTAATAATACAAAAGTTCGGTTCCGGCGGCCGACACATAGACCATGATCGGTTCGCAGATGGTATAGGTGTTGCCTTCCTTCATGCCCATTTGGGTTTCCATGTCTTTGGCGGGAGTACTGGTGCAGCTGCTTGATGTGTAGGTTGGTTCGCATTTACGGATTAGATCCGTAGCTGTTGTGCCCTTTGTGGCAGCATCGGGTTTGTTGACAGTACATTGGATTTTTCGGAAGCAATTAAAAGTGTTTTTGTCGTCGGCGGCTCCCAGTCTTTCCTCGGTGACCACCAGCATTTTGTCTTTCAGCTCCGGGATGGGGTCGGTCTGTTTTGATAAAAACATGCAGACGGTGGTGGCGTCCAGGGCTTGCGCCGGTGTAAAACCAGGGAACAGAAGTGCTGTCATCAGCAGCGATAGCATGGCCAAATTTTTGAGGATTTTTTTCATATTATTTGGCAACGGTTTCAAAAAGCAGATTCTGTACAAAAGCTACGATAAAGTAGGCGGAAAGGGTGATAACCAGTCCCACGATGGCTTTTTGCAGGATTTCCAAGCCGCGGGTGCGCTGGTTTTCGTTGCCGGCGGAAGACATCAGCATGAAGCCGGCGATCACTATGGCCAGAAAACTGAGGGAAGCGGCCGTCAGCGTGATCAGGTTGATGACCTGGACGATGAAAGCGGCGGTGGGATTGGTGGCCTCGAGATATTTCTGGTCCTGTGTGCCGGTGGTTCCTGTGGCAAAGATAGTTTTATCTGTTGCGGTGCCGGTCGAGGTATCTGCAGTCATCCCTGTGCTTTTTTCTCCCACAGACAGATAGTTTTTTACATTGAAAGAACCGTACTGTTTTTGATCAAGCAGGGAAGGCTCGTCTGCCGCGATAGTCAGGCCGGCGTTGGCCGCCAGCAGTAATGTCACCAGCAAAATTTTGAAGAGCAGAGAACCACTGTATTTTATTTTATTGTTGGGCATTATTGGCATTGATATCCATAATTTCCTCGGGGGTGTTTTCCAGAGCCACTTCTTCACTGATTATTCCGGCTTCCAGCAGCTCGGTGACCGATTTCTTCATCGTTTGCATTCCTTCTTTGAAGCCGGTTTCAATGGCCGAATTGAGCTGATGGGTTTTGTTTTTGCGGATCATATTGGCGACGGCGCTGTTGTTAATCATTATTTCCAGACCGGCTACGCGGCCGTTGCCGTCCCTGGTTTTCATCAGGGTCTGCCAAACCACCGCCCGGAGTGAACCGGCCAGCTGCATTCTGATCTGGTTTTGCTGGTTGGTGGGGAAGGCGTCGATGATACGATCGATGGAAGCTGCCGCTCCGTTGGTATGCAGGGTGGCAAAAACCAAATGGCCCGTTTCGGCGGCGGTCAGGGCCAGGGCGATTGTTTCCAGGTCGCGCATTTCACCTACCAGAATTACATCCGGATCTTCACGGAGGGAAGATTTAAGCGCATTGGCAAAGCTTAAGGTATGGGTTCCGACTTCACGCTGGTCGATGACCGATTTAGCGTTTTCGTGGACATATTCGATCGGGTCTTCGACGGTAATAATATGGCGGGCGTCCTTCTGGTTGACCTCATTCACCATGGCGGCCATGGTGGTTGATTTACCCGAACCGGTGGCGCCTGTAACGATAACCAGACCGTTGTCGGCGATGGAAATTTCTTTCAGTTTGTCGGGCAGTCCCAGTTCCTCCAGAGTGTGGACGTTTTCCGGAATCAGACGGAAACAGGCGGCGATGCCTTTTCTCTGGACAAACAGATTGACTCTGAAGCGGGATACGCCCGGTACTTCCAGCGAAAAATCCAGATCCAGTTGTTTGGCAAACTCTTCTTTTTGTTTGTCGGTGAGAATCTCGGCCAGGTAATCCTCGGCCATTTTTTTCGACAGTACAGGATGTTCCTCAATCGAGATCAGATCGCCGTTGATGCGGAGGATTGGCTTGGTTCCGGTGGTTATATAGACGTCGGAAGCCTTGTACTGCACGGCGGTTTTGAAAATTTTATCTAATTGCGCCATAATTTTTTTGTTTTAGTTTGGTTGCCGGCTGACGGCCTTTTATAGTTTAAAATCATCGGGGCTGACATCCTCGTCTTCAAAGCGGGGCAGAACATTTTCAATGGCGGCCCATTCACCTTCGCTGCTTTCCGGTACCACGATGGTAATGCGGTCACCGATTTCAGCTTTGAAATAGGTCACAGAGGCCAGCAGCACTTTGAAGGATTTTCCTCCGGCGATAACCCGGTAAATTCCGTCATCATAAGTCAGGGTGCCGACCAGTTTCTTTCTTTCCACCGGTCCGATCTGTTTATAGAGGAAGGTGCCGTCCTCGGTGATGGTCAACTTGAGAATGTCACCGGCCACCAGTTTGGATTTGGAAGCGTAATTGGCAGGGACGGAATAAACTCTGGCATCCGGTCCGATCATGTTTTGACCGTCGAAGGTTCCTTCGATCACGTGCTGTTCGCCCACCTGTTTATGGGAGCTGACCTTTTCGGCCAGTTTGGCGATCTGATTCTGACCCGTCTCGCCGGCCATTTCAGCCAGCATTTGTTTGGCTGAACGCAGTGAAGCCTCAGCGCTGTCGAGAATTTCCCTGATCAGGGCAATTTTAGAAGTCTTGGACATGTTTTTTTATTTATTTTGTTTTTGTTCATCTAATTATAGCAAAAAAACGGCTTTCGGACAATTAGAAAAGCCAAAACTTTGCATTTTGCCAAGCCTGTTTTTTATGGCCTGATTGCAGGGGGTAAAGGGCTGGGTTTCAGGCGCTTTTTTTGGATTTGGTGATGTAATGCTCGAGCAGGTGCCGGCGGGTTGCCCCGACATTGGTGAAAATCCTGAAGGTAAAGACAAAAGCGGCGGCCAGGAACAGATCCAGGCCCAGTTTATCACCTAAAATCGTGATCAGCACAGACAGGACAATATTGAAAAGCAGGCCGGTAATAAAGATTATGCCGTCAAACTGGTCATTGGTGGCTTCGGCCCTGATGGCGCCAAAGAGCGCGTCCAGAATACCCATAATGATCACGGCCGAATATTTGGTCAGTTCGATGGGGATGGAGAAATTCAGTGCCAGACCGATGATGGTGCCTACGATTATTCCTAAAAATGCCCAGGTCATAGATGTAATGGTTAGGTCTGCAGGTTGCCGGGGATGCCCTATCTTCGTTTGTAGATTATTTTTTCGGCATTGGTGCCCGTTATTCTCAAGTCTATATAAAGCAGGGGAGTTTTGTAAATATCTAGTTTGGGAAGGGCTTTTTTCAGCTTGTCAACTTGGGAAAGCATGGTTTTGGTGAGGTCAAACCAGACATCAAAGTTTTTCTCGGTTTTGAGATGGACTTCCCGGGCCTGTTTAAGATAGACGGCTTCCGAGACTTTTATGCCGAATTTTTCCTCAAACAAAACGACCAGTTTGATGATGTAATCGAGCTTTTCCTGGTCCAGCGGGAAGGCATTGATGCCCAGAGCCTGTTTGGTGGAGACGCGAATATAGGGCAGATCCGGATTTTCCTCGTTTTCCATGATGATCATGCCGTTACTGTTGACCAGGTATTTCTTCTGAATTTTGATGCCGTCCGCTCCGTCGATTATATCGATGATGTTGGCGGCCACAGGGTATTTTTCCAGTTCAATCTCGATGGTTTTGGGCAGGATTTTTTTAACGGTGATAGTTTTATATTCCGGATTGTCTTTCAGGAGGGCCGTGGAAAGGAGATTTTCATCGAACAGCAGGATGTTCTGGTTGGCCAGGATTTCGGAAGCGGTCTGGTTAAGTTTGAGATTGGAGGTAATCTGGGTGCCGTCTTCATAGATTTGATAATCACTGATCAGAAAAAATTCGGTGAAGAAGGTGAAATAGAACAGTCCGCCCAGAGTGAAGACAATTAGAATGGCAATGATGATTTTTTTGACTTTGGAAAGTTTTTGACGGGAAAGCTGGGATGGCGGCATAGCCATTCTGCCCAGTGAGGTGTGGCGGATTTTTTTGCGCAGTTTGAGATTGGAGGTGCCGCGGTGCGAGTAAGGACTGGCGGTCTGGGTAATATTGGCGCGTCCGAAAATGCGGCGGCGGGTTTTCAGCTCCGGCCGTCTATCATTTTTTTTAAAGAAACTTTTCGCTTTGCGTCGCCTAAAAAGCTGCATTCAGCGGGGGTTAAGTCCTGGCCCGTTAAAGATACAGCAGAGCGGTCAGGGTGACAAGCAGAAGGCCTGAAAATCCCAGTGCCAAAGGTTTTATCAGTTTCCTGTTTCCAAAAAAGTAAACCATCGGGACTTTCTGAAGAAAATTCAGGAAGATTACACCCAGAATAATGTTTTTGGCGATATCGAAGGACATCGCTTTGCCGGCAATATCGGCTGTGGAAATAATGACGGGGTCGTCCACCGAGAAAAAGGCCATCAGCGCGGCCAGGGCATAATAAAGGTTGATGTCGGCATAGCGCAGAATCAGGTTTGCGGCAAGCATGGTGAGCAGAACGAAAACCGCCAGTTTGACGGCGCTTTTCAAATTGAGCGGTGATTTTACCTCTACCAGTTGTTTGTGTTTAATTTCACTTTTTCTTTGGAGTTGTACATCTTTGACTTTTTTCTCGGCCTTTCTCTTGAAAAACCAGCCCGATAACAGCAGATATCCGCACATTGCCAGCAGGCTCGGGAAGAGGCGGTTAAAGAGTTCGGCGTTCAGGGTTCTGATCAGGACAAACATTTTGAAAAAGCTGCTGCCGCAGGCCAGCAAAATGCCGGCTACGAAAGGATAGGTGAGGTCGACGTGTTCTTTGCTGGTGGTGCAGAGATTGAGTGAAGTAACGGTACTGGAATAAAAACCTCCGATCAGGCCGGTTAAACTGTAGGCTTTGTTTCTGCCGAAGATTTTTACCAGGATATAACCCAGAAAGTTGAGACCGCTGACAATAACGATCAGCAGCCAGATGCGGTAAGGATTGATGATGCTGGTATTAAGGGGGATGGCTGCCGCCGTCGGGTCGAAATAACTGATCAGGGTAGTGTCGTAGGTTTGATTGGGCAGGAACGGCAGGATGATAAAGGAAATGATGACGAATTTTACGCCATCGATCAGTTCGGGATAGGATACTCCGACGATAAACTGTTTGAGTGTATATTTGAGGGACAAGACAAAGGTGGTGATAATGGCAACGGCCAGAGCTGTCTGGATTTGTCCGGTGAAGGCTAAAGCTCCCATCAGGAAGACGATGATGGAGCTGATGGCTGTTTTGTAACTCATGATTTTTTCCCCGGCGTTTTCTTTGCGGATCAGCGGCAAATAACTGAAGCAGATTACCGCGACCAGTGAAACAATAAACACCCAGTCGTTGATGATTTGGCTCAGATAAATCGAAGTGCCTCCCAGGATGCCGATCAGGATGTCGGTGCGGATGCCGATGGGGCTCTGCTCCTTGTTCATCTGCATGCTTTTTTCCCTTTCTAATCCCACTATCGCACCAATCACCCCGCCGATGAAGAGGCGGAAAATGGCTATATTAAATTCGTTTTGCATGTTTTTGTTTCAAAAATAATCCCATTATTATACCATTTTTTGAGGGGTATGATAAGGGGAGAAACGTAAAAAACACCTTATATTATCGGATCGGTAAGGTGTTTTTGATGGCCGGCGGACCGGAATTATTTAAGCTTTTTTGGCGGAGGAGGTTTTCTTGGCGGCGCTTTTTTTTGCGCTGACTTTGGCTTTGGCAGTGGCTTTTTTGGCTGCAGTAACTTTTTTGGCCGGTTTGCTGACTTTTTTCACGGCATCTTTTTTACCATAGCGGGCTTCCATCAATGCGGCCAGCAAAGGGGCCTTGCGGTCTTTGGCTTTGGCCTTGTTGATTTTCTTATTAACCTTGCTCTTGGGGCGGGTCTGATTCATGGTATGCAGACCGTGCTGGTGGTTGACGTGCTTATTGGACATAGGGAATTTTTTGATATATTCATGCGAAAGCTGCCTTATTAAAGACGAGAGTCAGGTAAATGTCAAATTTTCAAAACGGCAAATCCTACTCAATTTCCTCGAAATCGATCAATTCGGCGTCGGCCGGGATGGGCTGGGTGTCGTCCACGGTCAGGTTGCCGGCTTTACGCAGGGCTTCCTGTCTGGCTTTGTTGGTTTCACTGAGGGTGTAGTCGCTGTTTTCCTGGATATCCTTGCCGTGGGGCAGGAAGACAACTGTTTCGTCGTAAACCTGACTGATTTGCAGAGCCAGATCGGATTTAATGGCCAGCAGGTTGCAGGGAAGTTGTGCCCAGCAGCGGATGGTAAAAGTAATTCCGTTGTCCTCGAACTTTTTGAAGATAATTTTATGGGACGGTTTTTTTAGCACGTTGGGATGGTTTCGAACAATCTGGTCAAACACTTTGATGGCATGCAGGTAGTCCGAACCGAAGCCCAGAGTGACATCCAGTTCCAGCCGGCGGATGTCGCTGCGGGAATGGTTGATGATAGACTGGGTCATTACGTCGCTGTTGTAAATCGTGACGTCCTTTTGGTCAAAAGTGCGCAGGGTGGTGGACTGAAAATCAATTTTATCTACCTTGCCGGTATGTCCCTTGATGTTGATGATATCGCCGATTTTAAAGGGGGATTTGAACATGATTAAAATGCCTGCCACATAGTTTTTGATGATGTCCTGCAGACCGTAACTGAGACCGAGGATGGTGACGCTGACCAGCAGGGTCATGTCTATTCCTACGATTTTCAGAGCCAGGGTGATGGAAATGACTATGATAAAACCGGTGGTCAATTTCTCGAAAAGATTGAGGGCGGTTTTCTGTTGTTCGTGTTCCAGAGCGATTTTGTTGAGGTAGCGTTTGACGTAACGGATCACAAAAATACCGATGATAATGATCAGGGCGGCTTCCAGTACCCCTAGAAATTTGGTCAGAAGATAAGGGCCCAGATTGGCAAAGTCGATAGTCCCGCTTTCGGCGCCGGTACCGACATCTGTATTGGTATTAATGGGTGCAGCCATGTGGTGCTATAACAATAATCTGCTTATTATAGCACAAAATCCGCTTAGCTTAAAGAGGGGATTTACTGATCTGCCACATCAGGTTCCAGATCCTTGATAAAGTTTATAATCTGCCAGTGCAGTTCATAGATTTGTTGATTGGCCAGACAAAGTTCCCAGGTCTTGCTGTCGATTTTTTCGGCTTCGTCAAAATATTGATCAACCAGCTCCTTCAGACGCAACTGGCAGAGTCTGATGTCTGTTTGTACCGTATGAAGAGTTTCCTCATGGCTTTTCTGACATCTGTCGAGGCGTTCCGTATAATCTTTGAAGGCCTGGTCCACAGGGACGGTTTCCGGAGGGGGAAAATTAGATACTGAAAGACGGTTAAGTGAGCCGTGCAATTGTTTGATTTGTTCCGTAATGCCGGTTTGAAGAGCGGTCAGTGTCTTTTTGTGAGTGAATTTGAACAAAGCTTTGTCTCTTTCTGCACAGGCAGCCATATAAACTTCCCATTGCCGGTTGAGATCGCCCTGAGGTTTTTCCCTGAGCTGCTGAACGGATTCCAGATTGGCCAGTTCGGTTTTCCGGCATTCCTGCAGCCCTTCCAGAAATTTAAGCAAAAGGTCGATGGCCCCGGTAATCGGATAGCCGGGCGGGAGGGTGTGCAGCAGATGGGTGGGGGCATAATATTCCCTGCGGCTTTCGGTATTTCCGAACAATATTTTCACGCTTTGCCCGGAGATTTTTTCCGCCGAATCGGATGGATTCTCTTTGACGGCAGGGAGATCCGCGTATTCGTCGATATCATGAATTTTGTTCACGGAAATCGGGGTGGCGGTGGTTCTGACAAAAGAAATTTGACCGTTTTTTTCGGAGAAGTTTTCTTCCTTGCCGGGCTGTTTTGACATGACGATCCTGCTCATAATTAAAATTAAGGCTGTTTTACGGTATATATAACCGAATTTACCCTAAAATATTACAGTTGTTGCCGGCCGGAAACAGAAAATTAAGCAACAACGTCGCGGGAACCTCTTTTACGGTCCAATTCGGTAAGCAGTTTCTTGCGAAGACGGATGGATTTGGGCGTTACCTCGACCAATTCGTCGGACTGGATGTATTCCAGTGCCAGTTCCAGCGTGATTTCGCGGGGGGTGGTTATTTTGATGGCCTGATCGGAGGCGGTGGTGCGCATATTGGACATCTTTTTCTCCTTGCAGGGATTGACAGTCAGGTCCTCGCCGCGGGCATTTTCACCGATAATCATGCCTTCATAGACTGGAGTGACTGGCGGGACAAAAAGGGTACCTCTTTCCTGAAGATAAAAGAGCGCGTAGGCTACGGTAACACCTTTCTCACCGGAAATCAGCACGCCGTTGCCTCTCTGGGCAATGGCTCCCCGGTAGAGGTCGTATCTGATGAAGCTGTGATCCATCAATCCTTCTCCGCGTGTATCCATCACAAATTCCGAGCGGAATCCCAGCAGACCGCGGGTGGGAATTTCGTATTCG
This sequence comes from Candidatus Altimarinota bacterium, assembly GCA_963677745.1. Taxonomy (GTDB): domain Bacteria; phylum Patescibacteriota; class Gracilibacteria; order UBA1369; family UBA1369; genus UBA1369. The sequence goes on along the minus strand of OY782391.1, from coordinate 375,609 downwards.
ATGCGGGTAACGCCGTTTTCGGTGACCAGATCTTTCATTTCACCTTTGCGGCGGCCCAGTTTTTCAATTACCGTTCCGGAAAATTCTTCGGGGACACTAATGATCAATTGTTCGATCGGCTCGCATTTTTCGCCGTTGATTTCCTTGTAAATAACTTCCGGTTGGGATACCTGCAGTTCAAAACCTTCGCGGCGCATGCTTTCAATCAGCACCGATAAATGCAGTTCACCGCGGCCGGACACCTTGTAGCCATCTGTTCCTTCCAGTGATTCCACTCTCAGTCCGACATTGGTTTGCAGTTCTTTGTCCAGACGGTCCTTGATATGGCGGGTGGTCACATATTTGCCTTCTTTGCCGGCAAAAGGTGAGTTATTGACCAGAAAATTCATCTGCAGGGTTGGCTCGTCTATTTGCAGAAGCGGCAGTGGTACCGGAAGGGCCGGGTCAGTGACGGTTTCGCCGATGGTTATGTCCGGGAATCCGGCTATGGCCACAATTTCGCCGGCAGGTGCTTCATTGACTTCCGTCTGGCGGATGCCTTCGTAGATAAAAATTTTGGTGACACGGGAAGTTCTCCTGCTGCCGTCGATTTTGCAGACCGTGACGTTTTGGCCGACTTTTAGTACGCCTTTGAGAATTCTTCCGATGGCGATGCGGCCGATGTAATCGTCATAACCGAGGTTCGTCACCTGCAACTGCAGAGGTTTTTCGGACAGGGATTCATCGAATAACGGGACATGTTTGAGGATGGTTTCGAAAAGAGGGGTAAGATCCTTGCCCTCATCCGCCATTTCATATTTGGCAATACCTTCGCGGCTGATGGCATAGAGGATGGGGAAGTCCAGCTGTTCATTGGTGGCGCCGAGTTTGACGAACAGGTCGAAAACTTGATCCACCACGACTTCGGCGCGCTGGTCTTTACGGTCGATTTTATTGATGACCACGATCGGTTTGTGGCCCAGTTTGAGTGATTTGGCCAGTACAAATTTGGTCTGGGGCATGGGGCCTTCCTTGGCGTCCACCAGCAGAATCACGCAGTCCACCATTTTGAGGATGCGTTCCACTTCGGAGCTGAAATCGGCATGGCCTGGAGTGTCTACTATATTGATTTTGATATCTTTATAAAAAGCCGAACAGTTTTTGGCAAAAATGGTGATGCCGCGTTCCCGTTCCTGGTCGTTGGAGTCCATTACCAGTTCTTCCACTTTTTCATGGGTGTTGAAAGCACCTCCCTGGCGTAAAAGATGATCGGTTAAAGTGGTCTTACCGTGGTCGACGTGAGCGATGATGGCGATTGAGAGGGTTTTCATAGGGAAAATCTTGAAAGTTTTTTTATACTACTGCGGTCGGCCTAAAAGTATACTTTAAAACATTTATAAAAGGCTGGCCACGGCATATTAGCCCAAGGTAATCGGATAAGCAAATCTAAAATATTGGTCCGAACAGACTTCTGTACCAGGCCTTTTTGGCGTCCATAAATTTTTCGATTTGGGCGGCTCGTTCGTTTTTGTCGTCAACGGGAAATTGATCAAAGACATTTTTGGGCATTTCCTGGAAAATCCGGATAATTTTGAAACGGGCGTTATCCAGGTATTGGTAGACGGGATATAGGGTTTCGGCATAACGGATTAAGGGAACAGTTTGACTGCCGATAACGTTGGAGGCCATCCAATGCAGGTGCTTTTTAAGATCCGGATCGGCTTTTTGGCCTATTTCCCAGGCATTCAGACCGCTGCGCAGATAGCCTATTTTCTCGATGGAATTGAATATCCAGCCCAATTGTGAGTCACGATTGGTGGCTGTCTCATGAGCTTTATTCAATATTTGTGACGGCAGGAGATTTCCCAAATATTTTTTCAACAGCTGGGCATATACATCTGATTCTTTGGCCTCGTCGGCCTCTGTCTTCAGATTACCGTTTTTATCGCCGACAATTGCTTCGGCCCAGTCATGGGTGGTGGCGGCCAGCAGCAGGATTTGGGAATTCTCCTGGCTGAAGGGAATCTCCTGTTGCTGATGGCGCAGAAAACTGCGGGTGATTCCTCTGGTCAACGGCATGTGGGCAAGATTGTTGATGTCCGCGCCCAATATTTTCTGCCAGTCTGTTTTGGGCAGGTGGGGAGGTTTGTATCCTTCATAACGGATATTTTCCTGCAGAATTTTTCCCAGGTCGGATTGGGCAAAAATATTGTCAATTTCACTAAAGGGCAGGGCAGTTCCGTTGAGGGTGGTGATGGCGGTGGGGATTTCGGGATGATTGGGCATATTTGTTACAGGGGATAGATATTTTTTTATTGGAATTCTTGGATATCAACTGACAGGAAAATCAAAAGTTGCGAATGTTTAGTCTTTAGCATACAATCCGAATTAGTCAATAGTCCGGGAATCAAAATATGTACAATAATCTGGAAAATTATTTTCAAACACAGGGGGAGATAGAATTGCCTGGAATCGGGGAAAAGGTTGCTTTGCCGCGGCGAGTCTGGTTTCGTTATGAAGGAGAGGTTAAATCCCTGGTAGAAAATCTGGCCAGAACAGAGATGGTTATTCTTGGTCAGGTAGAATTGAACAGAGGAATGTTGCAGCGGGTATTGGACTGGCCAATGGAAGCGGTACAACGAAAAGTGTGGTGCGATATGATACGGTGGATGAGGCCTGATTTTGACCAGATCACCGCTTATTGTCACCCTCACAAAGTGGCAGAGGGCGGGACATGTGCTTATGTGATTGCCAAGCGCAGTGGGCTGGATTTGTCAAAAAGTATATTTGCTGACGGGCATGAAAGCGGGGAATTTCTTACTGGGATAGGCCGGCAGCTGCTGATGCAGGAATTTCTGAATAACGATAATATCGATCTGGACGTCTTTCGATATCAGGGGGAAGAGTTTGCGGATATCGGAGGATTGCTTGCTTTGCGGAAAGCTTTGCAAAACGGCGTGCAGGGGATTGTTTTACCGACTTTCAAGACCAGACCGGCACTGAAGGCAGAGCAGGTGGAAGCTTTTGGATTGTAATATTAAATTTAAACGCGGACTTGGAGCTGGTGCGTTTTGTTTTCAACATTGCTGGTCATTTTGAATTTGATTATTTTACCGCCTCCGTAATCAACTTCAGTATCAGACTCTACTGTTGTGAGGTCTTTTGTTCTACCAACGCCGCCCTTGCCCTGTTTTACGTCGTTAACTTTTATTTTTTGAGCATCCCAAAGTTTGCTGATGGCGTTTTTCAAGTCTTGTATGTATTCGTCGGTATCATCTTTCTTGAATTTATTAGTTGTTTTAAGAAAATCAGCACTTTTTGTGGCAGCGGGCCCGTTTTCTCCAGGGGAATACTCGAATTCAGTCTTATTTTTCTTGTCGGCTCCTTCTTTCAGCTCTGTCGGTTGTCCTTCCTCAAGTTGCTGGAAGCCGGCCCGGGCTTGTTCCTGTTGAGCTGCCTTGGCCTGGTCTGCTGATTCACTTTGAATTTCGCCACCCATAGTTTTGTTTTTATAATGTATTTATTTAATTGTACCACAAAACTACAATTCTTCAAGTCGCTTGAGCAGATCCGTTGCCAGTTTTTTGTCTTTCTCTGACTGTGTTTCTTCCTGAAATTTTAAGGATTTCACTTTTTCAACATTTTTTTGCAGTTTTTGTGCGCCAATTTCTATTTGTGATTTTAAATTTTTAATTAAAGCTTCAAGTTTGTCCAGGGGGCTGTTTCCATATCTTTCCTGAATTACTTCACGCAAATTCCCGTCCTCAATGCCTTTAAACATGGGGAGTTGTCTGGCCAGCCCGAAAATGATTTCCAGTTGTTTTTTCTCCATAATTTTTTGGAGCGGTATACGGGAATCGAACCCGTGTCTCAACCTTGGGAAGGTCGCATTCTACCATTGAACCAATACCGCAGTCGTGGGCAGTCCGCAGGTCGGACTTACAGGGAGATTTTACCTAAATTGAACAAATCGGCAAATGGTTATTTGTTGCTGAAAAGTTTATTCCAAAAACCATCCTGTCCGGAAGCGGAAGGTGTTGCCAAAACCGGCGCTGCAATAACAGGTGTTGATGGACGCCAGCTTTTTTCCAAACGGCGCAGCTGCCGGCGGTGTTCACGGTAGAGCGGATCGAATTGGTGGACTTTGTCCCAGAATTTGGCGGAGTGATTCATTTCGAACAGGTGGCAGTACTCGTGAATGGCAATATATTGCTGGACTTCCAGGGGCAATTTGGCCAGGTCGATATTGAAATTCAGATTGTGGTTGGCGGAGGCGGAGCCCCAGCGGGAACGCATTTTTTTGTAGCGGATGCCGCGGATGGGGCGAGGCGCATAAGTTTTCAGGAGCAGCAGGGTTTCCTCGATGATGCGTTCGGTGGAACGGCGGTAAAGTTTTTCGGTGAGAATCTGCAGTTGATGTGATTGCTGTTTAGTGCTGAGGTCATAGCAAAGGGTGGCCAAAATGTGGTCCGGGTGGATTTCCAGACGGGATTTCTTGAGCGGATGATAATCTATTTTTAACGGCAGGTTCCGGCCGTGGTAGAATATTTGTTGCATTGATGAAAGCGGGTGATGCGGGTAAATTATAAACAATATTATGATTTTGGACAGTCTGGAATTTGAATTGATGGTGCGGCGGGCTTTGGAAAAAAAGGTCCCGCAGGAATTTCGTGACCAGATTGAAAACGTGGATATTGTGGTGGAGGAATGGCCGCCGGAACCCTATCGCGGTAGCCGGAGAACTTTGCTGGGGCTGTTTGAGGGAGTGCCCAAAACCGCTCCCTATTCTGTGTTTCGGGGGGTGCAGCCGTCCAAAATCACGTTATTTGAGAAAACCATTCTGGCTTCCGTGGAAAATCTGCAGGAATTGGAGAATTTGATTTTGGAGGTGTTGCTGCACGAGATCGCTCATTATTTCGGTTATAATGAGCAGCAGATGGTATACATGGATGCGCGGCTGCGGAAGAAACTGGGAAAAGACCAGTGAGGTTTTTGGGGAGGGGCTTTTATTCGAGCCAGGGGTGCAGGATTTTTTTGACTTCGGCGGTGGAGTCGGCGCTCATCAATTGCATTCGTAATTCTTTGGCGCCCGCGAAGCCGCGGCAGTACCAGCCGAGGTGTTTTTTCATGGGAGCAAAAATTTGGGTCGGCGTGAGCGTGGAACCGGCGGCCTTGTTGATCCGGAAAATTTCTTCGTGTTTTTGGCAGTGTTCCAAAGCAATGCGGAATTTTTCGGGGAGGTCGGGGGGAGGTGCGTCGCTGAAAATCCATGGTTCGCCGAAACTGGCCCGGCCGATCAGGGCACCGTCCACGCCGTTTTGGGCGATTTTTCGGCGGGCGTCGGACAGGGATTTCACGTCACCGTTACCGAGGATGGTGACGGGATATTTGGCGGCGTGGACAATTTCTGCCGCTTTGGCGATTTCGTCCCAATGAGCTTCTCCCGTGTACATTTCACGGAGGGTGCGGCCATGCAGGGTGATGTTGTCGGGTTCGCAGGACAGCAGTGTTTCAATCCAGGATCCGGTGATGATTTTGTCGTAACCGAGCCGGGTTTTGACGGACACAGGGAGCAGGCGGCGCGGGGGAGGGCCGCCGCGAAGTTTTTGCTGTTGGCGGATGAAGGGCAGGAGGTCTTGGTGGACACCGGCTTCCCGGACTGTTTTGCCGGCGGCCCAGTCGGCGGCGGCGCGGCGGCAGGTTTTGAGAATATCGCAGGCCAGTTTGGGTTTTTTGATCAGACCGGCGCCGCCGCCGTGGCCGGATACAGCTTTGGAGGGGCAGCCCATATTGATGTCGATACCGTCGAACCCCAGTTCGGCGACGATAAAACAGGCCTGATAAAAATTGTCGGGAGTGATGCCGTATATTTGTCCGATCAGAGGTCTTTCAATCGGGTCATAAAGGAAGGCCGGCAGGGTCTTTACCGCTCCGTGGGCCAGTCCCTCCACATTAATGAATTCCGTGAAAATAACGGAGGGCTGTCCGTATTTGGCGACGATAAAACGGAAAGCAGCGTCGGTCACGCCGTCCATGGGGGACAGTCCGAGTATTGGGTTAGCCAGATTTTGCCAAAAATTCGAATGCATAAAAATTTTTTTCTGCTATACTCTTCTCAACAAAAACAAATTTTAATAAATTTCAAAATGGTAAAGTCAACTGCCAAGGCTGTCTCCAAGACCAAAAGTTTTTTGACGGCCGAACAGCTCCAATGGTTTAAGGATTACCATGCCTATACAAATTATATCGGAGCTGCGTCATTGTATCTGAAGGACAATTTTTTGTTAAGGAAACCTCTGTCCAAGGACAATCTTAAGGAAAGGATACTGGGACACTGGGGAACGGTTCCGGGGCTAAATTTTATTTATGCCCAGACTGATTTTTTGATTTCCCGCTATAAGCAGAAGGCAATTTTTATTACCGGTCCCGGGCATGGCGCTCCGGCTATTCTGGCCAATAATTTTGCGGATGCCACGATGGGCGAATATTACAAAGAAATGTCCCGCGACGAAAAAGGAATGGGCAAACTGATGAAAGGTTTTTCCTGGCCCTATAAACTGCCCAGTCACGTGACGCCGGATGTGCCCGGTTCGATTCTGGAAGGAGGTGAACTCGGTTATTCACTGGCTACAGCTTTTGGGGCCGCGATGGACAATCCGGGTCTGATGGTGGTTTGCGTGGTGGGTGACGGCGAAGCTGAGTCCGGACCGCTGGCTGCCGCCTGGAATTCCAATAAATTTTTTAATCCTGCCGAATCGGGCGCTGTATTGCCGATTGTTCATATCAACGGATATAAAATTTCCGGTCCGACTATTTACGGAACGATGAGCGATGAGGAACTGACCCATCTGTTTCTCGGTTATGGTTACAAACCATATATCGTGGAGGGAAGCGGAGATAAATTATATGAAGACATGGCTCGCACCATGGATGAGGCTTATTGGGATATCAAGACAATCTGGAGGCAGTCCAAGGAAAAGAAAGGTGTGTCCAAGCCTGCCTGGCCGGTGATTCTTTTGCGTACGAAGAAAGGCTGGAGCGGCGTGAAAAAACTCGGTGACAAAAAAATTGAAGATAATTACCGCTCACACGGTATCCCGCTGGCTGATCCCAAACATGATCCGTTGCAGTTCAAAGCTTTGTCCGACTGGCTGGAATCATATCAGGTCAAAACTCTGGTGGATTCTAAGGGACGCCCCCTGCCCAAAGTCATCAAATATGTTCCGCAGGGCGATTTGCGTATGGGCAAATGCAGGCATGCCTACGGGGGGCAGATAGTGAAGGAGCTGCCGATGGTTAAACCGGAGAAGTTTGAATTCAAAGGTCATCATGGAGAAGTGATGGGGCAATCCACCCGTCTGGCCACCGAATGGCTGACTGAAGTATTTGTAAATGATCTGAAAAAGGACAAGACGCTCCGCTATTTCTGTCCGGATGAGACCGAATCAAACAAAATGCAGAAATTGTTCGTGGGTGCCGGTAGACAGTATATTTGGCCGGTGAAAAAAGAGGATGAAAGCATCGTGACCAAGGGCCGGGTGATTGAAATGCTGTCCGAACACACCTTACTGGGGATGCTGCTGGGGTACATACTGACCGGACGTCATGGAATGTTTGGCACTTATGAAGCTTTTTCCATGATCAACGTGAGTATGGTGGATCAGCATTGTAAATTCATCAAACAGGCCAAGAGAATCAAATGGCGCAAACCGATTTCCGCACTGAATTATCTGCTGACCTCCAATTGCTGGAGACAGGAACATAACGGTTTCTCCCATCAGAACGTAGGATTCATTAGTAACGCCCTGGAAAAAAACGGTGATTTTGTATCGGTCTATTTCCCGCCGGATGCCAACAGTTTGATGGTGACCTGGGAACAGAATTTCAAGAGCCGGGACAAAGTGAATGTGGTGGTGGCAGGTAAAACTGATTTGCCGCAATGGCTGTCGGTGAAGGAAGCCCGCCGCCAGTTTGATCAGGGGGTGATGGTCTGGGACTGGATTGATCCGGACGGGTCGCGGGATCCGGATATAGTGCTGGGGGCGGCGGGCGATTATATGGTTGAGGAAATGGTGGCCGCCGTAGATATTCTTCGCCATGAAATACCTGAATTTAAAACGCGTTTTGTCTGTGTGAGTGAGATGACCGCTTATGGTTTTGGCCCTGCCAAAAGGCATCTGGGGCCATCCAATCTGGGAGAGTTTGAGAAATATTTCACCAAGGACAAACCAATTATCTTCAATTTCCACGGCTATGGAATAACCATCAAGAAATTGCTGTTCGGACATCCCCATGCCGAAAGATTTTCCATTCACGGTTACAACGAAGAGGGTTCAACCACTACTCCTTTTGACATGCAGGTCAGAAACGGCACCTCCCGTTTCCAGATGGTTATCGAGGCTTTGGAAAAAGCCGGCGTTAATAATAAAAAATACGCCCGCAAGGCCAAGGCTCTGATCAAGAAATATCAGAAGAAACTGGAATTGCATAAAAAATACGTGATGGAGAACGGTGTGGATTTACCGGAGGTGATACACTGGAAATGGGATAATTAGTTGATCCACCAATCCTCTGGATTCAATCCGTGGGATTTCCTCAGTACTAAAAAATGAAAGTAGAAAAACCGGCAATTTATTGCCGGTTTTGCGTATTGCGCAGAGCCTCTTGAATGGTTATTCTCAAATCTTCGATGTCATAGGGTTTTGGAATAAAGGCATCGATTATGCCGGCGGATAATTGATTTCCAATCTGGATCAGGCCCCCTTCGGTGCTTTCACTACTACAGAGGATAAAGGTCAGGCCTCTTTCTTTTCGCATTTCTCGGGTGACTTCGGCGATTTGAAAACCTTCTCCATGATTTCCTGCGGAAAGATGCAGGTCGGAAAGGATGATGTCTGTTTCTCCCAGACCGTTGATGGCCTGGAGGGCGGAAAGTCTGTCGGCTGCTTCCAAAACCAGCCGGAAATGTTTAACCAACAGTCTTCTGATGCTTCTCCGGATAACGGGGTCGTCGTCAATCAGCAGCAGGTTTCTGTCCGGTGCAATGAGATCTTGTTGAGATGGCAGATTAATTGTCATTAGGAGAGGGGTAAATGTTCAGTGAAGAGCAAAAATAAGGTGTAATTTTTGTCCATAAAGCCCTTTTTGTCAACTTTAAACTGTTCCTTTTTATTGTCTTTGGCTTAAACTTGCTATGAATTAATTTAAAACAAAAATATGCAATTTTTTCTGGATACAGCCAATCTGGAGGATATCAAGAAATATGCCACTTTGGGGATTGTGGACGGGGTTACTACCAATCCTTCACTGGTGGCCAAGGAAGGTGTTTCACTGGAAAAGAGGATCAAAGAAATCTGTGAGGTGGTCAAAGGTCCGGTCAGTTCGGAAGTGATTGCCACAGACTTTCAGGGAATGATCAACGAGGCCAGAATATACCGAACCTGGGCCAATAATGTGTATGTCAAAGTGCCCATGACCATGGATGGCATACGCGCCTGCCGCGCTCTGACCGATGAAGGCGTGAATGTCAACGTGACGCTGGTTTTTTCTGTTAATCAGGCGCTTTTGGCTGCCAAGGCAGGCGCGAAACTGGTCAGCCCGTTTGTGGGCCGGCTGGATGATATTTCCGAAAACGGCATGCTGCTGGTGGAGGAAATGGTGACGGTTTTCGGCAATTATAATTTTGAGGCCAAGGTGTTGGCGGCTTCCATCCGCCATCCCGAACATGTGACGGCGGCCGCTTTGGCTGGTGCCGATATTGCCACTATTCCACCGTCGGTGATGGAACTGCTGTTTAAGCATCCTCTGACCGACAAAGGTATTGCCCAGTTTCTGGCTGATTGGGAGAAAGTTAAAAATTTGCAAAAATAAATATGGTGAAATTTGATTTCGGTCCATTGGAAGAAATTGCCGCTGCGGAGGGACTTCGTTCAAAGGAATACCAAAAATATAATCAGCGATTTCCCGCTTATTTGAAGGCATTCAAATCCCGGAAACAGGATTTTCTGGAAGTTCTGGATGATCGTGCCGCTGTCAAAGCGGTCAAGAATTTTGCCGACGGGGTGAAGGGGGTTTATCGGGAGATTGTGGTTCTGGGAATCGGAGGGTCGGCGCTGGGAGCAAGATGTATCGGACAGGCTCTGGGTAAATTATTTGAAAAAGACAATTCGAAAACGAGGTTAACCGTGCTGGATAATATTGATCCGGTTTTATTGTCCGAGTTTGAACAGAGTGTTGATTTGCGTCGGACCCTCTTTCTGGTCGTTACCAAGTCCGGCGGGACAGCCGAAACTCTAGCCCAGTTTCTGTATTTCAAAAACAGAATTGTTTCCAAAAAACTGGACTGGAAAAAGCATTTTGTGTTTGTCACCGATCCCGACGGCGGATTATTGCGGAAACTGGCCGGTCAGACGCCGGGTTTACCGGTTTTTCCCGTTCCCCAAAAGGTGGGTGGACGTTTTTCCGCACTGACGGTGGTGGGGTTGTTGCCGGCGGCTTTGGCGGGTTTCAAAATTGACAATATTCTGACCGGTGCCCGCAAGGGACGCACAGAATCCCTGAAATCAAATACTGTGCTCAATCCGGCCTGGCGGCTGGCTTTGACTCAATATCTGTTATACAAAAAGGGCAAATCTATTACTGTTTTCTGGCCCTATGCGCAGAAATTAAGAGGACTGGCAGACTGGTACGGCCAGCTTTTGGCAGAGAGCATCGGGAAAAAGTTTGACCGGAAAGGCCGGCGGGTGGAAGTCGGAATTACTCCCGTGGCGGCCCTGGGTGCGTCCGATCAGCATGCTCAGAATCAACTCTATAACGAAGGTCCGAATGACAAGTTGTTTTTGTTTTTGGAAGTGGCCCGTCCGGAGACCGATCTGAAAATTTCCAGGGATGTAAACTGGCATCCGCCAGAACTGTCCTATCTGGAAAATCTTTCTTTTAACAGGTTGTTGTTAAAAGAACTGGAAGGGACTTTTAAGGCGCTGGTAAAACAAAACCGTCCGTCGGTAAAAATCACTCTGGATAAACTTGATGCCGAAAGTCTCGGGCAGTTGCTGGTTATTCTGGAGATGTCGGTGGCCTATCTGGGCGAGCTTTTTGGAATAGATGCCTATGATCAACCGGGAGTGGAATTGTCCAAGAAACTGACCAGGGCAATGTTGGTTGCCGGTAAGTAGCGTGAATTCTTTGGCCGGGAGGGGATCGGGGGGCTTTTTTAATGTGTCCGAATATGGTAAAATGGAGGGATTACAAAAATCTAAAATAAAAAACAATATGGCAATCAAATTGGAGAAACTGGTGAATCATAAAAAAATCAAGTCACTCGATATCGACCGGGAGATCAGAAAAAGAAGTCATTTTCGTGTGGCGATATTTGGTTCGGCCAGAATTAAAGCCGGTGATAAAATTTATCAGGAGGTCTTTGATTTGGCCAAAAAAGTAGGCCAACACGGATATGATGTGGTTACGGGCGGCGGCCCAGGCCTGATGGAGGCAGCCAATGCCGGTCATATGGCCGGTGACACCAAAGGGGTGGCCGATTCAATCGGTCTGGTGATTTATTTGCCTTTTGAAAATAAGGGCAACAGACATCTGGAAATACGGCATCGTTTCAGGCATTTTTCCCAGCGTCTGGATACTTTTCTGGCGTTGTCCAATGTGATGGTGGTTACCACCGGAGGTATTGGTTCTTTGCTGGAACTGTATTATATGTGGCAGCATCTTCAGGTTCATCATGTTGATTACAAGCCAATTATCTTGATCGGACATATGTGGAAGGATCTGATAGCCTGGATGAAAAAGGACGTATTGCCGGGCAATCTGGTCAGTCCGCAGGATTTTGACTATGTCTATATCGCCAAAGATGACGATGAGGCGATTGTGATGATTGATACTTTCCACAAGCTTTATCAGAAGGAAAAGAAATTGCGAAAAATCCAGTGCAAAGAAGCCGTTTGCCAGATTCCCAAGAAGACTGACAAGTCTTTGCTCAATCTGGTGGTTAAGAAGTCGGATTTGAAAAAGTACGCCGGTAAGAAAGTGAAATCCTGATTCGTTCTCAGCTCAGATTTTAATTTTGAGATAGATCGGGGCGTGGTCCGATCCTTGAACGTGTGAGTCTATGTCGGCTGCCAACAGATGAGATTTTAGTTTGGGGCTGGCAATAAAATAATCGATTCTCCAGCCGATGTTCCGCTCGCGGGCTTTGGTTTTCATATCCCACCAGGAATAGCGGTTGGGTTCAGAATGGAAATGCCGGAAGGAGTCGATGTAACCTTTTTGATCAATCAGGTGGTTGAGCCAGGCTCTTTCCACGTCCATAAAACCTGATGTGTTGCGGTTTTCTTTGGGTCTGGCCAGGTCGATTTCGTGGTGGGCGGTATTTACGTCGCCGCAAAACACGACGGGTTTGGGCAGGGACTCAATCATTTTTTCAAAACGATTGTAGAAGTCCAGTTTATATTCCACGCGGTGCATGCCCTGTCCGCCGTTGGGGAAATATCCTGTGAAGAAAAAGAAGTTTTCCAATTCCAGGCCGAGCAGTCTGCCTTCATCGTTGAGAACCAGGTCGTTGAAGGTGTCGAGAATTTTCAGAGGTTTAAGGCGGGTATAGATGGCTACTCCCGAATAGCCTTTGCGTTCGCCGGATTTCCAGTAACTTTTGTACCCGTCGATATTGAGGATTTTTTCGGAGAGCTGTTCGGGATGGCATTTGGTTTCCTGCAGGGCAATTATGTCGGCACCGGTTTTACGCGCCCAATCGATGAAGCCTTTTTTTTCTGCGGCACGGAGGCCGTTGACGTTCCAGCTATATAACAATAATTCAGACATGGAAATGATTATTGAGGTTTGACGGAAGAGTGATGGTGGCGGATTAACCAGTTGCCCTGTTCGTCTTTTGACCAGGCATAAGTAAATCTGGCCTGAACAACTTCTCTTTTGTCTTCCGGTCCGACTGTAAAATTATAAAGTCCGGAGTGCAGATAACTGGTAGGGGAAAGAATCTGGGCGGCCCCGTTTATAACTTCTCCCGAGGGGAATTTTTCCAGAAAATGATGAAAATATTCTTCGGCTCCGGGTCGGCCTTTTTTGAATTCTCCGGACATGGTCGGCAGAAAGGTGGAGTCCTCACTGTAGATTGCCGCGACCTGTTTGGCGTCTCTGGTCTGGAGTGCGGCATTCCATTTGTTAAAATTTTCCGCGGCGATCTGTTCAACTGTTGCGGCGGTGAGTTCGGCGGTGGTGTTTTCGGTCATATTTATATTACAAAAGAATTAAACGCCGGCATTTTAGCACAGCTTTTTTCTGCCGGGAAATTATGGTGATAAATGACTGTCGGATGCGGTTTGTTCAGACAGCCGGATATTGGTAGAGATAGCACTTCAGTTTGCCGTTGAAGAGTTTGCGGTTCTTGGCGGCTTTTTTACCGAAGGCTTCTTCAAATTTTTCGAAGGCGGTGATCAGAAAGAGGGAACAGTTGGTGGTTTTGACGAAAGAGGTGCCCAGGTCGCGGCAGGTTTTTTCCACCTCGGACTGCTCAGACAGGCGCTCGCCGTAGGGCGGGTTGGTGATGATGGTGCAGTCCTTCATCTTGTCGAAATTGAGAATATGGAAGTCGGTGATGGCAAAATGCAGGACTTTTTCCAGCCCGGCCAGGGTGGAATTGGCCTGGGCGATTTTCACGGCATTGGGGTCGATGTCATAGCCGTAGATGTGCATGGGCAGATCCAGGCGGGCGGCGGCGGCCTCGGCGCGCAGGGCGGCGAGTTTGTCCGGGGTCCATTCCGGCCAGCTTTCAAAAGCGAAGCGGCGGGTGAGGCCGGGGGCGATGTTCAGACCGATCATGGCCGCCTCCATTAGAATAGTCCCGCTGCCGCAGAACAGATCCAAAAGCGTTCGCTCCGGTGTCCAGTCGGAAAGCAGTACCAAAGCGGCGGCCAGGGTTTCCTTAATCGGTGCCAGGCCGGCCTGCGGACGGTAGCCGCGCTTATGCAGGCTTTCGCCGGAGGTGTCGATGCTGATGGTGCAGATGTCGTTATGCAGGCGGATCAGAACGGAATATTCCGGTCCTTTTTCGGGAATCTGGTCTATGCCGTAATATTTCTGCAGGTTTTTTACGATGGCTTTCTTGGCGATGCTCTGTATGGACGGTTCGTGGTGCAGTGTGGATTTGCTGGTGGTGCAGAGCACGGGGAAGCTGGACCCTTGGGGCAGGATGGCCGGCCAGTCCAGTGCGGTTGTGCGGTCGAAAAGTTCATCGAAGGTTTTGGCGGGGAATTCGGCCAGTTTGATATGCACACGTTCGGCTGTGCGCAGCCAGATGTTGGCGCGAGCGATGTCGTCGTGTTCACCGTTGAAGGTGACCCGGCCGTCCTCGGTTTTCACTACCCAGAGGCTGAGCTTTTTCAGCTCCTGATAAACCAGTTTTTCCAGTCCGAAAGCGCAGGTGGCGATGAGTTCCATATAATATTGGTGACAGTGGTCGGCTTCTATAATAACGCCGCCAATTTGCGCGAGTATGGTGGCAGAAATTGGCAGGAATGGCAAATGTTGACAAATGTTTAGACTAGATTATAGTTACATCAACGAATTTTACTTAATTTTATGACAACTTTAATTGACGGCGAAGAATTACAGGCCAGGTTATCGAGGGAACTGGTTGAAACTGCTGAAATAGTGCCGCAGCATCATCTGAGCGATGTTTTGAAAACTATTTTGTTGATGCGCCAACAGACCCGCTCAATGCTGGTCAACCGTAATATGCCCATCAGTGAACGCGACAGTCTGCTGGCCATGCTGGAAGGTATGAGTGAAAAATATTTCCTGGCGGTAGCTACGATAGAAAAACAAAATCTGCCTCCGGAGCTGGCTGAAATACTTAATATTCAGCAAATGGTGGACGAGATGGTGGACATTACCGAATCCGGAAAGAGGCTGGAGGCTGCATTGCGACCGGCGCCGGCTAAACCTTTGAAAAAGGGGCGCAAGAGAAAGATAGTTAAGGAGGAAGAACTGTCTTCCATTGATCTGCTTTTTAGGACGGTTATCCATCATTTAAGCGGGATTCTTGGTGAAATGCGTTCGCTAGCTTTAGATGTTGAGTTGCGTGAAGGGGCCGGGACAATGCTAAAGGATGAGAAACACAAGGCTTGGTTGAAGTTCCATCCGTTTATTGAACTGGCCAAGCGTACAGAAATGGATCCGAAGGACTGGATGGATTGTGATTCTGCCAGAAAGTATTGTGCTGAGTGGCTGAGCAGTCAGTTTGGTATAACCACAATGCAGTCTACCGCTTTTTATGCCCATGTGACCGCGAAATTCCGCAATAAGCCAAACAGCATGTGGCAGGTCTACAAGGCAGAGTTGGAACAGAAAGCAGCTCAACAGGAGGAGGAAGGTCAAAAGGAGGCTACTTCTGAGCAATCTGCAGATCCAGATGCTTGAGACTGACAACGATTGAGCCTTCTCCATGACGGCCGTCCGAAATCCAGAATTCTGGGAATACCGGATTCTCAAACATGAACTGGCAGTCGCCCGACATGGTGCCCAGAAAGAGCAGGAAATTTTCGGGGTCGCTGTTGATCTGTTTTGCTGAAAATGTCAGGACTTTTATATCTTTGGATAAGGCTTCGGCCACCAATTTGAAGTACAGACTCAGTTGGGGATAGTTGCTGGCCATGTAGGCAAAGTAGACATCCGGCTGATCCAGTAAATGGACGCATTTAACATCGTCAACTTTGTCATGAGGTGTGTTGAATGCAGTGTTCAGGGTTTCAGCCGCCCGGATGATTTCACGGGAAGGTACCAGCCTGCCGGCAGCGGGATGATTGATTTCCACGCGGAAGGGATATTTTTTTCGGTCTTTGGGCGGGGTTTTTGCGCGGCGTACCTGAGCGGTCATAAAATATTCCCTGATACCCTGCCAGGCTTTTTCCATTCTTGGAGTAGGAGTGTGTCCGGGAGTGAGAAAATCAGCAGAAAACATTTCCGACTGGACTGTTTCGAATCTGGATTTGTACTGAAGACTATTTTCAATGACTTCTGAAAATACTTTGGACATTTTCTCCCGGTAACGGCTCCAGCGTACCGGTTTGATGTCGGTGACGGCTTTTTCCAGTGCAATCAGATTGGGGGTGTCCTTGGCGATTTTGGTTTTTCTGGAGCGGGACTGTCTGGGTATTGAAGTATTCAGGCGTAGATGTTTCAGGTTAACGGTCAGAAAGGGGCCTTCACTGGTCATGACATCTTCTATGAAAAATTCCGGCCAGACTTTCGTGTCCTCAAAATCATGATCGCCAGATAGAGTTCCGATGAAAAGCAGAAAGTTGCTAAGGTCGGAATTGATTTGTTCGGGTGTGAAATATAAAGCAGGGATCCCCTCTGACAAGGCGTCGTGTACCATCCTGAAATAGACCTGTAATTGCGGATAATCTTTTTGAGTGAGCAGAAAAACGGTGTCCGGTTCTCCGAATACCTCCCGCTGCAGTTTAAGGTTGGGGGTGATTTTATTGCATTCGTTATTAAATTGGTCGGCCCTAGTCACAACTTCCGGAGCAAAGGCATAGGAGGATTTTTGAACGCGAAAATCATAAGATTTTCCGGTGCTCCAGTCATTGTTTTTTCTTTTTTCTTCCGTGGAAAGACGACTGGAGGCATCCATGTATTTGACCAGTCCCCGCCAGATATTTGTCGCTTGCGGGCTGTGGCTTAGAAAAGTATCGGGATTGTGGAACAGCTGTCTGAAAACGTTAGAGCGGGGTGCATAATTTCCAGCCCTATTTTTACTTTGGATCAGTACCTGTTCGGACATGGTTTCCATCTTTTCCAGATAGGCCGGGAGGTCGATTTCTTTTTGGGTATTATTGGCGATACGACGCAGTGCCTCTTCCGGAGGAGTATCGGCATTAACCAGTTCCAGTGGGGATTTGGGAGGTTTGGTGGTGAGCGGGGGCTGGCCTGGTCGCAGATGATTGAGACTGACTACCAGATAGCTGCTGTGGGCGTTGTGTTCATGACTTTCGCTGATATGGAATTCCGGCCAGGAAGATGTGGATTCAAAGGCAAAGTCTCCAGCTATTATTCCGACAAAAAGCAGAAAGTTGGCCATATCAAGATTGATATCCTTCGGGGAAAAATATAGTTGGTAGGTACCCTGGCGCAGAGCTTTGCTGACCAGTTCGAACCAGACGTACATCTGGGGAAATTTTTGGGCGACGTAAAGAAAATAGGTGTCGGGTTCGTTCAACAGCGAACAGATCAGCTCATTATTGCTATCCACTTTCTGGCTTTCTTCAAAGATTTTACCTACGTTTGCGCGGACGATGTCATCCGGTTCGTTGCTGTGTTTTTTGACGCGGAAAGGATATGTTCTGCCGGTCGCGCCGGTTTGTTTGTCATGATGGTAAGCGTCTGATGTTTCAAAATATTCCTGCAGAGCCTGGTTGCGGGGCTCCTGGTCAGGCTGCCAGGTACCCATTCCGTAAAGTGTTTTTGGGTTTTTACTCATCAGGTGTTGGCTTTGCAGCAGGACAACTTTGTTGATTTCGCTTCTGTCGCGATAATAATCAGGTACGGGTGGTTGTTCTTTTAATTCACGAATTATCTTTTGCAGCAGCTGTTGGGATTTGGGGGTTTCTGCAGATTCAGTCTTGGCCTTTTTCTGCTCCGTTTTGCTTGCCGCTTTTACTCTATCATTGAAACTGCTGCAGAGCGTGTCCAGATCTTCCTGCATCAGTTGCAGCAGTTTGTCCTGCAGGCGATAGAGGCGGACGGCTGTCACGGCATCGCGGAAGGTGATGATGGTTTCATGCTGATCGGCATAAGCCAGTCGGACGCGGGGCTGCGGTTTGATGGAAGTGTAATTGTCAGGATAGAGGATGAGGTTTTCCACTGCTGTCTGGAAATGTTCCCGGGCGAAGAGTTTAAAAAGGGCAAAGGCGCTGTCCGGGTTGGACATGAAAGTCATGTCAATCATTCTTTCATGAAAGGGCAGGTCTTCGGTTTCCACCTGTGTATTATCAACAAAGCTTACCGATTGGCCGTCGCCGCCGCTTTTCTCGAACAGCACTTTGTCTTTATTGGGGCCGTTGAGGACAATATCGGGAGCGTAGGTTTGAGCCTTGAGGGCGGCGGCGACGGTGAGCGGCGCGGTGCCTTTGCGGGCATCCTCCAGGTTGGCCACGGTGGAAATAACGTCGTGGATGGTCAGATGGGTTTTGCCTTTGGCCGGGCGGGCACCGCGCCCGATTCTCTGCAGCAGTACGCGCGGCGAACAGCAGGGGTCGGCCAGAACTACGTGCTTGATGTCCGGAATATCCAGACTTTCGGTGAACAGATCATTGCAGCAGACGGCCAGGATGCGGCCTGAACGGAACTCTTTGGCGATGGCCCGGACAACGCGCTTGTCCATTTTTCCGTCCACATGTACAACTTTGCCTTTCAGTTCCGGATGTTTGGCAACAATGTCCTCCACAAATTTGCGGGAAGCGGCGACCGAGGGCAAAAAGCTGATGGTTTTTTCACCGGCTGGAACGGTTTTTTGTAAGACCTGCAGGGTGATGGCATAGCGGTGGGGCATATTCAGAACCTGATTTTCCTCTTCTGCGGCCAGCGCATAATTATCACCGATTACTCGGGCTTCATTCAGTTTTTCACCGGTGACTTCATAGCGGCGCAGCGTCCAGAAAGGGAAGTTGTCGTTATGAATCAAGGCTTCGGAGCTGTAACGGAAAACCGGCCGGGCGAATTTGTGCAGATGTCCGGCGCACATTTCCGGGGTAGCGGTGAGGTAGAGGTGATAGGCCTGGAAATGCTCCAGCATTCTGCGGGTGGCTTTGCCCATGGAATGGTGGCCCTCGTCAAAAATAATCAGGGAAAATTCTTCCGGATCGAATTGCTCGAATTTCCCGCTGTAATTAAGCATCCCCACAGTGGAGAACACGATATCGGTGTCGGGGTCGATCGGTTTGCCATTAAGGGTCTGGCATTTTTTGTTTAGTCGCAGATTTTCGGTTTCGTCCACGGCGCGGGAGAGGGCGGCATTTGATGGAGCCAGCCAAAGCACTTTTCCCGGGATTCCGGCGATCAGATTCAGGGCGATGGCGGTTTTTCCTGCTCCGGTACCGATTTCAGCCAGAGCGGAAATCACACCGTCCAGATAGGCCTGGCGCAGATTTTCCAGACAATCAGTTTGATATTGTCGCGGTTCCAGCGTCGGCAGACGCGGGATCGGCCCGTTGGCCAGGGTTTCGATAAAATCCGGATGGGTTTCGGCCAGTTCCAGGGCAGCGTCAAGCGGAGCTGCCTTTTCGGTAGTTTTTTTGACGGTGGAAAACATCTCGCTGGTTTCCGCTGTGGCGGCTGCTGATTGTGAGTCAAGATTCTCCATATCTTCTGGTTAATTTGGCCATGGTCCAATACATGCGGGTGGCATCGCTGTCGCCTTCGTAATTTCCATCACAAGTAGTTTCACGATTCCAAATTCTTTGGTCGTGCAGTATGCTGTCCCTTTTACGTCGTGATTCGGAGAGATTTCTGTCAAAGATATAATCGGTCAGTGCCCTGATTATATCCGTGCGCCACTGATGGCAGGGATATGGTCCGGCTCCTGTATCAATTTTTTTGTATAATTTTACTATCTGATGGTTTTCCCTTTTCAGATTAAAGTTTGCCGCAAAGAAAAGCGGGGAAGAGGCATGTTCGGTGATATCCATGATGTCGGCGACGAAATCTTCGGTCAGCCGGCCTTCCGGATCCAGACTGATCACTGAAAAACGGGGATTTTTCATTAAATCCATCAGGGGCATCTGCCTACGTAGTAAATCAAAAAGTCGGGTCCGGGAGCGGTCGCCCATTTCATGATTGATGATCGTGGCCAGCGGGTATTTAAGTTTCAAATCAGTGGCGATCTGGGGATCTTTTTCAATCAGGACCAGTTCGTCATCTTGGAATCCCTGTCTTTTCCAGAATTCGGCTTCTTTGCCTCCGGCTCCGGGAAAGCACAGTACAGAGCGCTCTATGGGGTGAATGGATTTTGCTCCTTCCGGAAAAGCCTCCCGGAAATTTTTCTCCAGGGTGGCGCGCCATTGCTGTTTGCCGAAGGAATCGTTTTCGCTGGCTACGTCGCGCACACGGCGGCGGGTTTGGGCGCGGAGTTCAGGAACCTCGAATTGGGGCAATAGCTCGGAATAAGGAGTGGTTCTTTGTTCCGGTTCGGGAATAACCGTTGGATTACCAATATATTCCAGGGCGAATTGTCTGTCGCTATAACTGGTGAAGCTGGCGGCGACGCGCCCGCGAATTTGCTCGGTCAGGTGATTTATTTTATCCAGGTCAAAATGCAGGCTGCCTTCTTCGACTGCAAAACCTTCCTCCGCCTGCAAAAGGCAGACGACCTGTTTGGCAAATTCTTCCAGATCCATTCCTACCGGACGGGGAAGAAAGATTTCCTGCCCGGTTTCTTCACGATAGACCAATCCAATCCACTTCAACTGATTTTCAGGATTTTTTCTGGCCATCAGCTGGAAGCGGTGTGGTTTAATTGTTTTCGCGTCATAGGAGTCCTCACGTTTTCCGGAATTGGAAAGATGGATATTGCAAAGGTAACCAATGAAACCGGGGTAAGCGTTTAAGGATGAGAAGTTAATGATCCAGCGGGTACCGCCAAAGCAATGAAAAGTGTTTTTATCAACTTTTTGGGGCGGGTTGGATAAAATTTGCAACAGTTCCCGGA
Organism: Candidatus Altimarinota bacterium; assembly: GCA_963677745.1. Lineage (GTDB taxonomy): Bacteria > Patescibacteriota > Gracilibacteria > UBA1369 > UBA1369 > UBA1369. The sequence goes on along the minus strand of OY782391.1, from coordinate 354,902 downwards.
AGGTTTGTTCGAAGTCCGCTGTTTCCAGTGGTTTATCCATGGTGCCATCGGGTTTGGTAAAGGCAAATCTGCTGGTCCGGGGAGTCATAGAGGGATTTATTAAGGGTGTATCTTACAATATTTGGTCTAAAAGTCAATAGTTAGTGAGAGCTGGCAATGCGGTGAGGGGTAGAAGTCACTATTGACAAAATGGTAGAATTATCGCAAAATGCAGTCTTTAGTATTTTTGATAGAATATGGACTCCTTATCCTCTGGCAAAAATTCGAGTGAGATATTGGATGCGCTGTTACCTGAGATTGCCACAATATGCTCTTCTCTGACCGATCAGACCAAAGACCTACAGTTGTTGCAGCAATTGGTTCTGGACGAAACAGATCACCGGAGGAATGGACGTGCTTTATGGCATTCGCTTTTATTGAGAGTTAAACTCTTTCAGGAATTGAAATTATTGAGTGAGGAACAGCTGGTTCAGATTCAAGCGGAATATGATGCTTTACCTTTAATTATCCCGCCAGACCAAGCGTCTATCCATGATTATGATTCTTTGCATCGCAATGGTGATTTTGAACATCGAATGTCAGAACAGTTAATGGATAAAATTGCCCGGTCTGTTCCTGAACCGTCAGGAGAGGCCGTGTCATACAGGCAGAGTGCGCGCAGCCAGATGGAGCAAAGGCTGGCCAAGTTTCGGGAAAAAGACAAAGAGAATCCGTTGATGCTGGCTCAGGAATTGATCGAATTTGTCGGAGAGCAAAATGAAACTTGGCTGGATATTGCTTTGATTCAAACTGCTACAAAAATGAGTGTTACCGGTACTGCCAGTGAACTGGATCAGGTCAGAATACTTGCCTGGCTGCTGATGGGGGAAAACTCCAGAGTGCAAAGACGTTTGGATCATTTTAAACAGATGAGTTATTGGGATCATTTGAGACCGGGCGCAGTACTGCCGATATCTGTCCCGGGGGTGATTTTGTGCAGTTATATGCTGACGTTTTTATCGCAGATGGAAGGTCCGATCGGACCAAAAATTTTAATGTATTTCTATGTGCTGATACCGGCTTTGTTTTCCGCCGGTGCTTCAAGCTACGCCGTAAAAAAGCTTGTTTCTGCTCCAGCCATTGATTCCAGGCAGGCTATCAGTAAACATTATCAACAGATGGAGGTGCCGGCTGAGGTTCAGTCATTTGTTCGATTGATGCTGGAGGTACAAAAATGGGTTGTCGGATTGCCGAAATTGAATGATCCGCAGGAGATTGCCGGACGACTAAAAGAATTGGAGATGAAAGCTTCTGAAGCCATACAGCTGATTTCGGCCAATCGGGATTTGTTTGGGCGGGTACCTTCCGATGAGGAAAAAATCCCTAAGGCCGCTCGGGAAAAAAAGAAAATCAGAATTGCCGGCCCAGAGCTGGAGAAGAGATGCTTACGGGTGCAAGAAGAAAAGCTCGTTCCGGCGGTAGTAACTGATCAAGCAGCGGGAGCTGCCGAGATGGTCGTTACCATCGATGAATGGCCTGAGGAAAAGAATGCAAAAAGACGTTAGCAATCACTTGCCTTGAGTGCTAAACGGTATTATAATTGGGTTTGGAATGCTTAATAAAGCGTTTAAACCCCAATTTTATGAATTTCGAAAATTACACTACCAAAGCCACGGAAGCCATACAGGCGATGCTGGATTTGGCCAACAAAAAGTCACATCAGACCCTGACCCCCTGGCATCTGTTGTCTGTTTTGATTGAGCAAAAAGGGGGTGTGGTGGCGGGGCTCCTGCAAAAAGCCGAGAAAAATCCGGAGGCTATTTTGTCTTCGATCGAGGGAAAGTTTTCCTCGATGCCGGTGGTGTCCGGCGGCGGCGATAACTATAATAGCCGCACGTCGGGAAACTCCGGTCAAACATATTTTGAACAATCACTAAAGAAGGTTTTGGAAAATGCCGAGAGCGAGGCGGCCAAACTGCATGACGAATATGTCTCCACCGAGCATCTTTTTCTGGCTTTGCTGGACGTGGCCGAGGTAGCCAAGCTGGTGCAGATGGGCAAGGACGAAGTGCTCAAAGTGCTGGCAGGTTTTCGCTCTACCCAGAGAGTCACTTCCAAAGATCCGGAGGAGAAATACCAGGTGCTGAAAAAATATACCGTTGATTTCACCGAGCTGGCTTCCAAGGGAAAACTGGATCCGGTGATCGGTCGTGATGATGAAATCCGCCGGGTGATGCAGATTCTTTCCCGCCGTACCAAAAATAATCCGGTGCTGGTGGGGGAGCCTGGAACAGGCAAGACGGCAGTGGTGGAAGGTCTGGCTAATAAGATCATTAATTCCGATGTTCCCGATGTCCTGAAAAATAAACGTATTTTGGGTCTGGAGATGGGGAATCTGCTGGCCGGAACGCAATACCGCGGCCAATTTGAAGAAAGGCTGAAGGCGATTATTTCCGAGATCGAGGCTTCCAACGGCGAGATTATTTTATTTATTGATGAGTTGCATACGATTGTGGGCGCCGGCGCGCAGGAGGGCAGTACCGATGCTTCCAATATGCTCAAGCCGGCGCTGGCCCGTGGGAAGTTACGTACCGTGGGGGCTACGACTCTCAAGGAATACCGCAAATATATTGAAAAAGACGCGGCACTGGAACGCCGTTTCCAGCCGGTGATGGTCAGTGAACCGTCACTGAAGGATGCCATTTCCATTTTGCGCGGCATCAAGGAAAAGTATGAAGTTCATCACGGGGTACGGATTCGCGACAATGCAATTGTGGCGGCAGTGGAGCTGTCCAGCCGCTATATCACCGACCGTTTCCTGCCCGACAAGGCCATTGATCTGATGGATGAGGCGGCCTCGGTGTTGAAGATAGAGATTGATTCCAAACCAACTGAAATTGACGTACTCCACCGCCGCATTACCCAACTGGAGATCGAAAAGGAAGCTTTAAAAGCAGAGAAAGACGATAAAGAGGCTAAAACCAGACTGAAAGAACTGGAAAAGGAATTGGCTGATCTGAACGCCGAAAACAAGGAGCTGGAACTGCACTGGAAAAACGAAAAAGAATCGATCAATCAGATCAAGGAATCCACAAAAAAAATTGATGAGTTGAGACTGGAGGCAGGTCAGGCCGAGCGAGTGGGCAATTATCAGAAGGTAGCCGAAATCAATTACGGGCTGATTCCCAATCTGGAAAAATCGATCAAGGAATCTCAGTCCAAACTGGCCAAAGTTCAGAAAGACCGGAAAATTCTAAAAGAAGAGGTAACGGAAGAAGATATTGCCAAAGTTGTATCGCACTGGACCGGTATACCTGTGACCAAGATGCTCAAAGAGGAATCCCAGAAACTGGTGGAGATGGACAAGGCACTGGCCAGGAGAGTGATCGGGCAGAAGAAAGCCATTGATGCCGTATCCAAGGCTATCCGCCGCAATCGTGCCGGAATTTCCGAAGAGAACCGGCCGATGGGATCATTTATTTTTGCCGGACCGACCGGTGTGGGCAAGACCGAGCTGGCCAAGGCTTTGGCCCAGTTTTTGTTCAATGATGAACGGATGATTACCAGGATAGATATGAGCGAGTACATGGAGAAACACTCGGTGGCTCGCCTGATCGGCTCGCCCCCCGGCTACGTGGGTTATGAGGAAGGCGGACAACTGACCGAAGCCGTCCGCAGGCATCCCTATACCGTTCTGCTTTTTGATGAAATCGAAAAGGCCCATCCCGATGTGTTCAATGTTTTGTTGCAGGTGCTGGATGACGGGCGTTTGACAGACTCCAAGGGGCGCACGGTGGATTTTAAAAATGCGGTAATCATTATGACATCCAATCTGGGCTCGGCCGAAATTGCCGATCTGGCCAAGGATCCCGATGAACAACAAAAAGTCCTGCTGAAAATACTGCACGGATTTTTCCGGCCGGAATTTTTGAACCGCGTGGACGATATTATTGTCTTCCAGCGTCTGACCAAGGAAGAACTTTCCAAGATTGTGGAACTGCATGTGGAATTGGTCCGCAAGCGTCTCAAGAAGAAGAATATTGATCTGGAAATATCCAAAATGGCTGCCATGTATCTGGTCTCAGCCGGATTTGACGATCTGTTTGGTGCGCGTCCGCTCAAGCGTCTGATCCAGACTAAAATCATGGATGAACTGGCCCTGCAAATTCTGGAGGAAAAAATTAAAGAAGGTGATAAAATATTTATCGATTTCGTGGATGATCAGATTCAATTTGCAGTAAAAAAATAAAAATGAAAAAAGCGGTAATTTTCGATATGGACGGAGTGATTTCCGATACACAAAAATTCCATGCACAGGTTTGGTCAAAGGTGATGGGTAAATATGGTATTGATATCAGTCCGGAAGAAGTAACTTTTAGATTTGCGGGGCAAACTACCAGGGAAATTTTCGGCCAGTTATTGAAGCAGTATGGTCTGGAAGAGTATTTAGAAAAAGCCGTTCAGGAGAAAGAACAAATGATTCAGGAACCTCAGTATCAAAAACTCGAAGCAATGAAAGGAAGCAGGAAGCTTGTAAAAAAATTATTTAAAGATGGCCGGGATATTGCCTTGGCCACTGGTTCAGAGAGGGCCAGGGCGGAAAAAGTTCTGGAGAAATTGAAATTACTTGAATTTTTCAAAGTAATTGTTACTTCTGACGATGTTAGCAAAACCAAACCCGATCCGGAAGTTTACCTGAAAGCCGCGGCCAAACTGGGCCGCGAACCATCCGAATGTGTGGTGGTGGAGGACGCCAGAAACGGCATGATTGCAGCTAAACTGGCCGGTATGTATTGTATCGGTTTGAAACCGCCCGACGGTCATGATCTGGAAAATTACCCGGCCGACAAGTTTGTGACGGGGTTGGGAGAACTGAACCCTGAAGATTTTTAAGCGTTCAGGGATTCAGAAATAAAATGGCTGCGTTCAGATAAGTGGCAAAGGAAATCCAGACCAGGTAGGGCAGAAGCAACAGCGCGCTGTTGCGGCTGATTTTGTTGAAATAATAGATAGTGGTGATGGTCAGAATCAACATCAGTATAATATCCACCAATCCCCATAAGATGGCGTGTAAATTGAAGAAAATCAGTGACCAGAGAAAATTGCAGACCAGTTGGAGAATAAAAAACAGGTAACCTTTTTGTTTGGCGGAAGCTTTGCCGCGGGCCGACCAGAAAAGATAGAGAGACAGTCCAATTGTGATATAGAGAAGAGTCCAGACCGGGCCGAAAATCCATCCCGGGGGATTGAGCGGCGGTTTGACCAGGTTTTCATAAAACCCGGCCATGCCATCCATCGCCAAATAGCCGCTGGTGAGGCCTACCACCAGGGGGAAAATCAGGCTTGGAACCAATTGTGAAGTGTTTATTTTCATATTCCGCGGTATATTATCAGGACATTACTGTTCGGGCAATAAATTTGTTTGCCCTATTATCCGATTTGGGATTAAATAGCAGGGCAAGACAAGTTATGTCGACAGTTGTTATGGTGAAACATGATGTAAAGAACATTCAGGATCTCAGCAAGGAATCGGTTAAGAAACTGTTGTCACAGTCCGGCTGGAGCCGCTACACGCTGCTGTTTATTCTGGTGGTGCTGCTTTGGAACAGTGCGCAGATCTGGCTGATGAACGGTACGGTCAACCGGGTCGATAAGTATAATCAGGGCGTGGTGGACGAGATGGGCGGATTGGTGGGAGACGTAAAGGTTTTTGCGGATGATTTGAATGAAATCAGAAGGTTTTTGTTGCTGCCGGAGAAGAATTATTCGGTAGATCAGGGAAGTCGGGAAAAGACCGGAATCGAAGATGAAAAAGGATCAGACAATGCCGTGGCGATGTTTGCTTTTTTGGATTCGGTGGTCCAAGAGAGTGATATTGTGAAAAACCGTCAGGCGGCGCAGCCGCTATTCGAAGCTCTGTTTGTCGATAAGGTTTTGTCGGACAGGCTGACCGGCGCCAGGCTGCAACCGGGAGAACGCGCCGAGTTGCAGGTTAAATTTATTGACGGGACGGATGTACTGGCTGACGGACAAAAAAATTTGCTGTTCGGTCAACCGCTTTACAGTCTGATTTTCAGCGCCGATGAAAATAAATTTATGGTACAGAGCGCTTTGGGGGAAGAAAAATTGGCCGATTATACCAAGACTGTTTTTTCCGCCAGACTGGCCGATTTTATGATTAAAAATCTGGATGCGGTCAGAACCAAAAAGTTGCAGGTTCAGGCCGATGCCAAGCTGGCCGAGGAAAAAGCCAGACTGCAGGTGGAACAGGAACTGCTCAAGAAAAAACAGGAGTTGGAGGGGCTGGTGAAGGACAAGGCTTTTGTGGAAACGCTGCAGGGATTGGGACTTAAGGTTGCCGAGAAGTCCCGTGAGGAAAACAACAAATATATTTTTGATGTGACCGATCAGTCCGGAAAGGTCAGATTCTCCGTTTTTCTGGAGCTTAGTTCGGGAATGATCAAAGTGCTGAAGGACGAGCAGGAGCTGGATATAAAATCCTTTCTGACCGACGGCTCAAAAAAAAAGACCTGATTTTGCCGTCGCAAATTCCTGACTATGGAGATAAAGCCCAGGTGGTTGACGGGCAGATGAATATTTTAGTGGCGGGAAAAAACGGGGGACTGGTCGACACTATGATTTATGCCAATATTAATTCCGTGACCAGGAAAATTACGCTGGTCAGTTTGCCGCGGGATTTGTACTACAACAACCGCAAAATTAACAGTTATTACGCGCTGTACGGAATGGACGAGATGAAACGCGTATTGTCCACTATCAGCGGTTACCAGATTGATAAATATATTCTGATCGACATGTATGCCTTTATCGACGTGATCGATTTGATCGGGGGAATTGATGTGCATCTGGACGATCCGGTGATTGATCCAACTTACCGGACTTTGGACAATGGCGTCTGGTCGACGCTCTATTACCGCGCTGGGGATTATCATTTGTCGGGTAAACAGGCGCTGCGGCTGGCCCGCACGCGCCACACCAGCAGTGATTTTGCCCGCGCCGAAAGACAGCAGATGATCATCAAGGCGGTTCAGACCAAGGCCAGGGCCTTCGGCTTCGGCGATGCGGATAGACTGTCGGGAATGGCCAAGACCGTGCTGGAAAAAACCGAAACGGATATTAATCTGGCCGAGGCTATAGCCTCATATTTCCGTTATCAGGGATTTGAAATTGAGAGCGGTAACGTTCTGTCTTCAGGCAATGTTCTGGAATCCAAGAATACCGGCGAGCAGAAACAGCAAAAATGTCTGGACGATTTGGCCAGGGATAAAAAGAATTTGCAATTGACTCCGGAAGAACTGAAAGCAAAACAGGAGGCCTGCAAACAGGACAAGGGTGAATATATTCTGTTGCCCAGAAACAATAACTGGAACTCGGTGCGCTGGTATTTTCATCAGCTGATCGAGAATTGAATTTACTATTGGATGGACAATGGCGGGGGTAGGTCTATAATCAGACAGGCCCATAAAAAGTTCCAATGTCAAAAAACGGAATGTTGGGTAGGAGTCAGGGACAGGAGGAGGGAGACAGTGCGGAAATGACGGTGGAACCCACACTCAATGGGTCGCAGTTGCGGGAACTGATGGATTTGTTGGGCAGAAAGTTTTCCAGTAAAGAAGAGGGGGTTGAGATGATTTTAAAATATTTTTTTCCGGAGGGGGATATCGTATGGGGGAAAAGGCCTTTGGAAAAGTTTTCTTTACCACCGCTGTTTGATGAGTTTTCCGTGGAAGGCGATTCCGAGGCCGGGGTGAGAACATATAGTATGATAGAGCTTAAACCGTCACTTTTTTTTGCCGTGGGTGAGAGCAGGGTCAAGATCACTTTCCCGGACGCGCAACAATCGAGGGAAAGCAATCTGAAGCAAAGTTTGGCCAAGATTTTTCTGGACGGTTTTTTGAGAAACTGGGAAAACGGAGAAGAACAAAAAGACAATCGCCAGGCAGTGGCTTTGTTGATACATAATAATGCCAATCAGGTGGCGGCCGTTCTGATGGCGGCCGAGATGGAGGCCACGACAGTCGGAACGGGGGGTGAGCCGGAGGAGATGAGGAGAAATTACCGCACCATGATAACGGCCGCCTATGAACAGGTGAAATTCAATTCGGCATTGGCGCTTCGGCTGCTTAGAACCGGGGAAAGAAAGATCAAACCGGAGCTGAAGGTAATGTCACTGGTTGATTTGCTTAAGAATTTTCATCAGAAGTTTGTAAAACACTCCTTTCACGGTAATCTTGAGACGACTGACGGATTGGAAGGGACAGTGGCGGTTGATCTGAATCTGCTGATGCAGGTAATGGAAAATCTGGTGGGAAACGCCTACAAGTACGGGCATCCTTCCGACCAGCCGCTGGAGATTACTCTCAACAAGATGGCTGATAAACTGATGATTTCGATCAGGGACGAAGGAAGGGGGATAGGTGATGAGGATCCGGAAAAACTGTTTGAGTTTGCCTATCGGGCGCCCCAACACAAGGATCAATCGGGACACGGGATCGGTTTGTATTTTTGCCGGCAGGTGGTGGAAGAGCTGGGCGGCCGTATTAATCTATTGTCCAATGCCGGACGGAAAGGCGTAAATTTTGAAATCAGTCTGCCGTTGCGATAAAATGTTAAAAATAAAATCAAAATATGAAATATAAAGGAAAGGTTGTGTTTATTACGGGTGCTTCCAGGGCTATCGGCAGGGCGACCGCCGAACGCTTCGCCAAAGAGGGGGCTTTCCTGGCTCTGCATTGTCATGTCTGGGATAAAGAGGAGAACGACCTGCTGAAGTCCCTGCGCAAGGATTATGGAGTAAAGGCCGAGTTTTTTGAGGCGGACTTTTCCAAAATGTCCGAGATGAAAAAGCTGGTACAGGCAGTTTATAAAAAATTCGGCAGGGTGGATGTTCTGGTCAACAATGCAGGGGTATATCCTGAAAACGGCTTTTTTGAATCAACTGAAAAAAACTGGGATCATGCCATGTCGGTGGATCTGAAAAGCGTCTATTTCATCTCACAGATGGTTTCTAAAAAAATGCTGGAACAGAAAATCAAGGGCAATATCGTCAATATTGCTTCGGTGGCCGGTCTTTATCCGCGCAAAAGCAGTTTTGAGTATGCCCTGGCCAAGGCGGCGGTAATACATTTTAGTAAATCACTGGCGCTGCTGCTGGCTCCCAAGATTCGGGTCAACGCCATTGCTCCCAGCTATACCTGGAGCGGGTTTATGTCGTTTATGAAAAATCCGGCGGAGGTGAAGCGCCGGATCAGTTCGATTCCCCTTCATCGCTTCAATATGCCGCAGGATATTGCCAACGCGGTTTATTTTTTGGTTTCCCCGGAGGCACGCAATATCACCGGTCAGGTAACCGTAATTGACGGGGGCCGGGGTGCCAATGTGCTTTAACGGGAGAAAAAGCCTTTTAAAAGATCCATTTTTGGGCTGGTTTTCTTTTTTTGAAAAGGATATACTCCCCGTGCTTGACTTAAGTCGTTTTTTATTGTGACTAATGGAAAACTGGGACTTTATATTAAATCTGATTCAAACCTACGGTTATTGGGTGATTTTTCTGGGTATATTGATTGAATGTACGGGTTTTCCGTTTCCCGGGGAGACGGTGTTGCTGATCGGCAGTATTGCGGCTGCCCAGGGACATCTGAATATTTTTGCGGTGATCGGATTGGCCGCGGTGGCGGCGATAGTCGGCGATAATTTTGGTTACTGGATCGGCCGAAAACTGGGCAGAGACTTCCTGTTTGCCAAACTGCAGAAATGGAAGATCATGAAGGCCCACGAAATAAAAAAAGCTGAAATTACTTTTCTTAAATACGGCAGTTCCACTATTTTTATCGGCAGATTCACGCCGCTGCTCAGAATTTATGCGGCTTTGCTGGCCGGTGTGTTTGAGGTGCCTTATGCGCTGTTTTTGGGACTTAATATAGCCGGTGGTCTGGCCTGGGCTTCATTGATGGGCAGTCTGGGATATACGCTGGGCAAAAACCTGGAACTGTTAAAGTCGGTGGTGATCAATATCCAGCTGGCGGGAATTATTATAGTTTGCGGACTGGTATTGTGGGTTTTCAATAAAAAATACCTGAGAAAATATTTGCGCAGAAAACGTTTGTTGACATCCCAGCAGTTCCACCGCAGTTCTCCGCTTCAGGAAGCGGAGTGGGAAGTGCGGCAAATCGCCGAATCCGTGCGCCTGGAAATGTCGTTGCTTTAGGGGAAAATTTCTCCTGGTGATTTGATAGTTGCGCTATTGACTTTCTTGTGTTCTTAATATATTATCGGTTTTCTAGTAGCTATAAACTTTTTATGTATAGAAGAAACTACGGCGGCCGCAGCGGCAGAAGGGGGGGGCCGTCACATTTTGGAGGAAATCAAAAACGCGGGTTCAGAGACCAGCAGATTGACGTGTCCAAATTTATCAACAGAGCCGCGGCAACCGAACAGGTTCAGGAATTTGTTCCCAAGTACTTGTTTAAAGATTTTGCCCTGGAAGAAAGCCTGAAAAGAAATGTCATCCGCAAGGGCTACCTGAAGCCTACGCCAATTCAGGATCAGTCCATCCCGTTGATTCTGGAAGGCAAGGATCTGGTGGGCATCGCCAATACCGGTACCGGCAAGACGGCGGCATTTTTATTGCCGTTACTGAATAAAGTACTGAAAAACCGCAATGAAAAAGTATTGATTCTGGCTCCGACCAGAGAACTGGCCCAACAGATCAAAGAGGAGTTTATTATCTTTTCTTCCGGTCTGGGGATTACAACCGCACTTTGTATCGGTGGTGCCAATATTATGGCGCAGATTCGTGATTTACGCAGAAACGTCAGTTTTATCATCGGTACTCCCGGCCGCATCAAAGATCTGATTCAGAGAAAGGTGCTCAATCTCAGCATTTGTCACAATGTGGTGCTGGATGAGGCTGACCGGATGCTGGATATGGGATTTATGCCCGATATCAAAATGATATTTTCCACCATTCCCAAGGATCGCCAGACGCTGTTCTTTTCTGCGACTCTACCCCGCGAGGTGGAGGCACTAATCAATGACTTTTTGAAAAATCCCGAGCGGATTTCCGTGAAGGTTCGTGATACGGCGGCCACTATCGATCAGGACGTTATCCGCATCAGCGGAGGCAGACAGAGAGTTGATATATTGCAGGAATTGCTGGTCAAAAAAGAATTCCAGAAAGTACTGGTGTTTGGCAAAACCAAACACGGTGTGGAAAAGCTGTCCAAACATCTGATCAATAACGGTTTTAAGGTGGCTTCCATTCACGGCAACAAATCCCAGGGCAAAAGACAGTCGGCTCTGAATGATTTCAAGTCCAACCGGGTGCAGGTACTGATCGCCACGGATGTGGCGGCGCGCGGCCTGGACATTGCCGATGTCAGTCACGTGATCAATTACGATTTGCCGGCCACTTATGACGACTATATACACCGGATCGGACGTACAGGCCGCGCCGAAAAACGCGGGATGGCTCTGACTTTTGTTGGATAAAAATTTCGGGGATTAGTTGTGGGTTTGGGGTTAGTCTTACGGCCAGCTCCTATTGACAAAAAATACGACAGGTTCCAAGCTTGTGGTGTAATTAAATGTAATTGCATGATGCCGGACAATAAAAACGAAGGGCAAGTTTTGTCGACGGCTGAAGAAGATCTGTTGGTTTGGCAGGCTGACAGGGATTTGGAAGACGGACAGAGCATTGAGGCAGCCGAAGTAGTACAGCCCAGCGGACCCAAGCCGCCGGATGAAGTGGCCGGAGAGGTGGCCGGAATACGCAAAGCCGAGAACAAAAGATATGAAATTGCCGTTTCGGTGCTGGAAAAAGATGAAGTGAAGGGGCTTTATGGCCGGCCGGATGATCACGGGGTGAAAGTTAAGAAAGGCGAGCTGGTTTCCGAACAGGCGGAGGAAGGATTTAAGGTCGGAGATTTGGCGGTCTATCCCGGCTTCGGTGTAACGGAAGTGACAGAATTGAGAGAGATGATTATTGCCGGGCAAAAACAAAAGTTTTTTGTCTTAAAAATAATCAACACCGAGCACAAAGTGATGGTTCCTCTGGAAATGTCCAAAGAGGTCAGGATGCGTCTGCTGATTCCCCGCGAGCAGGTACAGGAAATTTTTGAAATTCTGGGAAACCGTCCGGTAGATTCGGATGAAATCTGGGTCAGGCGTTTCCGTGTTTATAAAGAGAAAATGACTACCGGATCGGTCTTTGATCTGGCAGAGGTCTTTCGCGATTTATCCAGAACCAAGGTTCAAAAAAACATTCTGTCCTATGGCGAAAGCATGCTGCTTAAAAAGGCCCGGGAAATGCTGGCCCGGGAAATGTCCCTTGTTCTCAAGTGTCCGGAAACAGAAGTTGCCCGGCAACTGGATGCGGCGGTTTGCGGGTGTCTTTGATTGACCGGCGGGAGTAATTCAACCGTTGGAAATCGTTCCGGTATTACCGTCGATCCGCAGGCGGTCGCCAATTTTGATCTTGCTGTCAGACAGGCTGAATCCGACTATCACCGGCAGTTTGTTTTCACGGGCCATGATGGCCAGGTGGGAAAGCAAACCTCCCTCTTCGGAAACTATTCCTTTGATTTGGTCGAAATAGGCTGTCAGATCGGGTGTCAAAGTCTTGGTATAGAGAATTTTATCCCCCGGTGCGTCTAACTGGTCGAGTGTCACCAGTTGTCCGCCGGCTACGCCGGCGGACACTCCCTGCAGTTGTTTTTTTTCTTCATGGCAGATATTGGTCAGCCGTGACGGAAAATGGAATTGTGATTGTTTTTCAAAGATGATTTTGCGGGGCCGACAATTTTTTTCGGAGAAATTTCCCGTGAGAAGTTCTTCGATTTCCGCAAAATATGCATCCCGGGGAGTTTTGAAGCCGGCTTGCCGGGCTTGTTCCAAAATTTCCCGGCGTAATTGGTTGATTCCTTTGACGGTCAGCCAGCGTCCGTATTCGCGGATTTTTGTGAAATAGAGAGCCTGGGAGATAACCGGTTTCAGCCAGGTTTGTTTCCAGGCCGGAAGGTCTCTCCACCAGGAGTCAACCGTCTTGCTGCCGTGAATTGCGGGGGAGAAAACCGTGAAATTTTCCTCATTGGCGATCTCCAGAGCGTTGCCAGTCCAACTGGAATCGGGCAGAACGGGTACCGGCGGAGGTTCGTAATTGAAGGGGGGCCTGGCCCCCAGTAAATCGGCGATACCGATCGGCTCGTTTTTAACGGCCAGGGTCAGATTTTTCAGAGCTTTGTCGGCCAGCAGGTTGGCTTCGAAGATCAATTGGTAATTGTTCATAAACAGTTGCAGCAGCTCCGTGAAGTCCGGAGATTTTTCCGCCGGTTGTTCCAGTGCTTCTTTGATTGTTTTGGACAGAGTATCGTTTTGAAGTGAAATCCGGTTCAGTGCCAGGATGTTTCCAATGGTTTTAAAAATTCCCGACAGGCGGGCCAGACGTGGCTGGAGTTGTTTCCCGGAAAAATAACTGTAGGAAGGCAGGTAGTTTGCCAATTCCCGTTCCCGGTCCACCAGCAGTTCATTGCCGATTTTTAGCAGGAAACTTTTTCCGGCGTAATGGACTCCGTATTTTTGATAGACCTGGGAAACCGGTCCATTGGGAGCATAGATTTTCTCCAGCAGACTCCAGGTGAAAGGTGTGGGAGCGGGTGCAATCTCTGAAATTTCGGTCTTTTCATAATAATAATTTTCTCCGGCAGGCAAAATTTGATCAAGGTACAGGCATTGTTCATACTGACTGACGCTGATGGTCGTAACCGGTCTGGTCTGCAGAAAATACCATGTTCCGTTTTTCAGGCACCACTCGATGTCCTGGGCAAATCCGAAATGTTTTTCAATTTCGCGGAATTTTCGCGCAATATTTTTTAAATCGGGAAGGGCCGATACGGCGGGGACATTGCCGGGCAGAAATTTCAGCCGCTCCGGTTTGATTTTACCGCTCACCAATTCTTCACCGCGGCCGCGATGATATTCCAGGACAATTTCCCGGTTGCCCAAGGGGTCGCGGGTAAAGGCAACTCCCGCGTAATCCGGAATAATATATTGCTGGATCAGTATGGAAAATTGTCCGAGTTGGCCGTCCAAAAAATGGTGAGCCTGCTTTAGTACCGTCATGATGGCGCTGGCCAGTTGGTCGGGGGCAACCTCAATTTCGGTGTGAAACTGGCCGGCCAGACTTTTTTCACTGCTGTCTTCGATCAAAGCGCTGGAGCGGACGGCATAAAGTGAATAGGGAGCTTCTTCCCTGATCTGCCGGCAAATCTGATCCAGCAGGATTTTTCCGGAGTCCTGAAAAATCCGGGTGCAGACGGAGGAGGGAATGGCAAGATAGCCCGGGACCCGGTAGTCCAGATCAACCAGTTGTTTCAGGTTGAGAGTTTTTTTGCCGATCTGTTCTTTGAACCGGTCAAAATCCCGTGGAAACACAATCAGGTTTTCTAAAATTCCCATGGTTTGTTATAACGGCCTAAGAATATATGTCCCTCTTTTTCCAGCTTGATTCCCGTGACTTTGGCGTCAAAACAACTGATGAAATCATCGCAGACGGTGATTACTGTCTTGCCCGCCGGTACCTGGGCCAGGGCGGCCGGTATTTTGCTGGTGGAGGTGTAAATCATCGGAATATTGATGCTGTCGGGAAGGTGGTGTTTGGCATATTTATTGGCAGGCCGGGAGTCCACGATCACTGTGCCCGTTTCGATCTGTTTCTTCATTTCGCTCAAAGTGAAAACTTTCTGATAACGGGCTTCGCCATAGCGGGAGGAAAATTTGACACTGCCGTTCCACTGGCCGCCGAAATTCACCCAGTCGTCGGCGCCATTTTCAATATAGCGGGCGACGATATTTTTGGTCCGCAGAAAATCCGCCACTTCTTTGCCGCGCATGCCCGACCAGCAGAAGACGTAAACGACGCGGTCGGTGGGTACCTGTATCCATTCGCCCGCCGCCAGGTCGGCAAAACGGATGTGGTGACTGCCCGGGTACTGCCCGATGTCATATTCCTCGTCTTCGCGGGCATCCAGAACATAGAGAAGAGGATTGGTTCCGGCTGCTTTTTGGAAGTCAGTGTTATTGATTGCTACGGGCAGAGTGCGGTTTTGATTGAAGAAACTGTTATCGTCGGAAGTCGGAAGAGAGGGCTGGGCGGCGGGCGTCGCGGCCGGAACGGTCGCAGTGGCAGGAATCGTTGTTGCAGTAGTTGCGGCAGAAGTGGTGGTAACCGGTACGGGCGCACCCAGTGTTCTGACCTGGGATTCGGCGATCCGGATTTGTCCGGAAGCATCTTCGGCCAGGGTCAGCAGAGTGGCATAGGACTGAGTCTCATTATTTTCGGTCAGGGTCAGACGCAGCGAATATTTATATTGGTCGATAGACTGAAGGCTGTCGATGGAAATAGCACTGGTGTTGGTATACCAGCTGCGGAAGGTTTCCAGGGGTACGGATTTTTTGGAGACTGCATAGGCTTCGTCGATTTTGCCGTTGGTCAGATTGGAATAGTACTGTCTGATAAATTGGATATAGCGGCTTTCCGGTTCGGACGGGGCAGCGATGGCGGGTGCTGCTGAGGCGGGAGTGGTGGAAGTGGCAGTGTCGGCAATTTTCAGCTGATCCAGCGGATTTTCAAAATTGTCACCGACTGGTTGAGCCGCTTCACTTTCGGAAATCCACTCCTGATAAGCCTGTTTTTGAGCGTATTGCTGATAAAAATAGGCACTCAGGGAAGAGATTGCCACAATCGCTACTGCCAATCCGATCCAGAGCGCTTTTTTATGTTTGAATTTTTTCAGGTAGGCTTTTAAAAACTGGGTAACGGTGACTGAGGCGGCCGACAAAAAAATCATCAATATGGAAAAAACCTGAATCAACTGTCCACCGATATTAAAAAGAAAATCAGGTGGCGGTACCGCCAGCGCGGTTGAGGAAAAGCTGCCAATAATAAAAGAAAAAAGCAGAATCCTGAAAAAATTTTTCATTATTTTTTTCGATTAGTCTTTTTCCGGAAGCTCCAATGCCGTTTTTCCACATATACAATCTGCCACCAGCGCATGCCGACAAAGAAGCCGCTGATCAGTCCGGCGATCAGCAACAGGACCGGAACATAGACCGGCAGATAGGTGGAGAAAAGCCAAAAAGTGGTGAGCGTGGGCTGGCTGAGCTCGGTGGCGAAGGCGTAGAAATACCAGAAATTCAGAAAAGTATGGATGATGCTCATCAGCATCACGAACAGAATCATCGTCAGAAAAAGGTAGACTGCTTTTTTAAAGGACATAAGATAAGTTGTTAGGTATTTATTTTTGCAGGGTCAAAGTTACTTTGATGCCGGCATTGTTTTCCTGTTGGCTGCACATCAGGGTCAGATAGGCCTGGCCGTCGGTGTAGGTGGCGGTATGGTAAGTGCTTTCTTTCCGCATTTCGTCACTGACTTTCCAGTTGGCGGCGGTAATCAGATTGGCCTGTTCGCTGCACACGTCTTCCAGTTTACCGTCCGTCATATATATTTTCTGGATATTTTTTCCGATGGTGGAATCTTTAACATCTTTGGCCGAACCGATCAGACTGAAATTCTCGAAAGTGGCTGCGCCGCATCCGGCCAGTAAAATGGTTGTTAAGAGTCCTATTCCGATCATTTGTTTTTTTAGATTCATGTTGGAATTTAAATTAAAAACACATTTTGATTTTACAGAATTCACGATCGTTTTAGAAGCTCAAAGGCTGTTGACAAAACGCTAAAATGAGATAAGATACCGTCTTATCTATGATGATGGCCAGATTGATGAAAGACAATTCAGAAAAAATAGATGATAAAGAAACGGAGACTTCCGGTAATCCACCAGTACTGGGAGCTTTGGATCCTTTTCAGAGGTGTGTGCATGATTTGATGGAGCAGGTATTGCTCAATGGCACCAGGTTGTCTGAGATGACTTTGGCTTCTGAAGAAGAGGAACGCAGCCGCATTATCAGCGCCGTTAAGCGCCGGGCGATTGCGGTGTTTGAAAGGATAGTGAAAGCCAAAATATCCGCGGGGGATATTGGTAAACTGCCCCGTCTGAAAGGACGTATGGCTTATCTGTTTGAAATGGAGGAGGAGCAACTGGCTCCCACGCCGCAACAGATGGAAAGGGTACTGGTGGATCAGGGGATAGTTTATCTGTTTGATCTGGAGGGAGACTGGCTGGCAAAGGTAAAATTATTTATTGAAAGTAAATTTATCGATCGCTGTAATGATCTGAGCCAGCAGAAAAGAGTAATTCAGGTTGTCTCTCAAATCCGGGAAGAAGATTTAACCTGCCTGGGGAAGTTGGGGGGCGTGCTGATCTATCGTTTGAATCAGGCTCTTTTCAAGCGCCTGGTGGTGAGCACGATTGTCCGGGACAAGAATGAAAAACACAATCTTGAAGAATTGAAGATTGATTTTGATGATGACTGGTCAGATTTGCCGTGAAGATTTTTGGTAAAAAGGTTTATAATTGGATTAGTTTCTAATTATTTACCATGACCGAAAATAATTCCAATTCACCTGCTGTCGCCGATTTACAGGCTGTCTATGATCAATATGTTTCGGCGGTGCGCGCCAGAAATTTTGACGAAGCCAAAAAACTTTTAACCGGCCGGTTACAGTCGGAGATGTATCCGCCGGAAATCGGACCGGAGGAGCTGGCGCAGTTTGCCGATATGGCGGTGGCCATGCAGCCTATCTCTTATCAGGTGGAAAATTTGGGAACCGAAGGAGAAAAAGCTGCGCTTAATCTGACTGCCAACCTTAACGACGTCCAGAATCCCGGTAAAACACAGCGGATTGAAATGCTGGTGGGATTTGCCAAAGAAGACGGCAGTTGGAAGATAGCAGCCATCAACTATCAGATGAATCCTGATACCATCAAGCGGTCACCCGATCAGAATTTTGAACCCAGGGACAGTTACGATTTTGACCGAAACACTACGCTGGGCGGTCGCATTGTTTCGGTAAAGTTTGAGCAGGACTATACTATGGTGGTGATTCGCATGATGGACGAGGAGAATCTGGTCTTTTTGCCTTCCAAAGCCATTCTGGAAAAGGACGGTTTGCCAACGGATCAGCTGGTTCCCTGGAAAATAGTACAGGTGGAAGGTCATCCTCATCAGTCAAATCCTCTGAAAGTCTGGGGAGAAACGGCAAAACTGGTGGAAGCTCCGCTCTGGTAAAAATGGAAAGGCTGTATCAAATCCGTTCTGTAGTGGGCAATCCGGCAGCGATTAGCAGAAGTTTTTCTTTGCGGGAAAGTCTTTTTAAAACGGCCTCGCGTTTTTTGGCCTCGCTGAAAGTTTCGAAATTTTCCTGATAAATAAGCCGGACCGGACGCCGGGCTTTGGTATATCTGGCCCCCGATTTGAGGTGATTGTGGGCATGCAGTCTTTTGGGCAGGTCGTTGGTGGAACCAATATAGAGAGTTTGATCACTGCACTCCAGGATGTAGGCCGTGAAGGGGGAGGGCATGGTTGGCATTTAATAAATTTTGGTGACGGGGTGATCTGAGATCCGGTAATTTTTCTGGATCTTGGCTGCGCGACAACTGATAAACTTTTTCCGCCAGTTTTGTCATCAGCCGGGAGTGGTTGTCTGTGCTGCATTTACCCAGCAGCTCTTGGTCCTGCAGGACTTCAGCCATCAAACCGTGCTGTACGTCGATCAGGAAATCGATGGCCCAGCCCACTCCGAAGGGGGCGCGGGCCGGTGAAAGCAGACTGGTGTCGATCAATTTAATTTGTCCCCGGGAATCGATCAAAATATTACAGGCTGCCAATTGGTCAGCGGAAATTTTGCCCAGGAAATATTCAAAAAGATGTCCGATTGATTCAAAGCCCATGAAGTCCACGCCGGAGCCGGTTTCTTCCCGGATGGCCAGAGAGGTTTTGATGAGGGTACTGAACTGGTCTTTGATGTCCGGATTAACCAGATCGGCTTCACGCAGTGCTTTTCCCCTGATTTCCTCGGCCAGCACGGCAAAGGGCGGTTTGATGATTTTTCTGCCGAAATCAATGGTAGGCTCGGTCACAACGCTGGTTTCCGGAATGGGATTGCTCCGGCGGAGATGAATTCCCAGATCGCCGAGGATGCTTTTCGCGCTGCTTTTGTCCCATCTGGCACCGGTCCAGTGGGGGAATTTGATCAGCCGGTCGTCATCTTCCAGTCTGCCGACTATATTCTGGGCACCGCGGCCCACTATGGATTTAAGTCGGAAATGTTTATTCATACGGTGGTGATTACGACTGCTATCTTATAACAGAAACCATTCGTTCAAAATCTTATCGTAAGTAGGCAGACGATAAAAGATTATTCTTGCAATATTAGTTTGTCGGTAGTATAATGATATGAAGACTGAAAAGAGAAACCGTTCTTTGACATCACAAAAAAAAGCTTTTAGGAAGAGTTGAGAGACCATAAAATGGTTTTTCGGCCCTTCCTATAAACTTTCCTCCTCACGAAAGTGGGTAGGTTCTCTAAGAAAACCTGTTGTTAAAGTAAGACTTCGGTCTTGCTCGCTTAAGTAACTTCGAAAGGGGTTATGAGGGACGCTCAATAGGGATTGTTCCTTTTTTATGTCGTTCTCGGGGAGTCCCGAAGGATGAATAAAAAAGAAATGTGTTTGAACTGGTTGGTTCTATGAGGGTGTTAACGATCCTTCTTATCGAAAGACAGGAAAGGAAGAAAACATTCTGTGATTGAACGAGAATAGTGGTAACGCTGTTCAAGGTAAGATCATCTATATGAAATACTGGTGAAGAAAGTCTTTACCAAGGTTCGTGTCTGAATATCACCAATTAAGCTTGGGTCGCTTGACGCAAGTCGGGTCGCTTCAAGGGAAATACACTTGTAAAGCCAGATATAACTTATCTTGTATTCAACTTTGTGAACAATCTTAAAAAATCTTAGGGGACAGAGTAAGGTTTTAGTTAGGTACAAAAGAAGCCATCCGCAAGGATGGCTTCTTTTTATTGTGGTGGACCGGATTAATCGGAGGCACGCTTTAAAACGGAAATTGGGCAAGCATTTTTAAAGAACATTTTGTAATAAAGATGTATTTTCTTTTGCAGTAAAGTTTAATTTTTAATTATGAAAATATTTCACCGACACTTTCGGCGAACACCGTTAGTGCCTTTTTCACTGATTGTTCTGGCAGCCAGTCTGGTTTTAAATGCAACCGGAATTGAGGTGGCCAGGGCGGCACCGGGGAGTATCACTGTCAATAGTGTTTCCTTAACTTTGTTAACTGATGCCGATGGAAATACCTTTGCCAATATCGGTGATACCATAGAAATCGATGCGGACATCAGCAATACCGATAATGTGGCAAATGGTGATTGTACTACTGCAGTTCCAACGGTAACTGTTGATTTAACAACTTATGGAGGTTCATTCATGCAGGCTTTGGCGGTGGATACCTGTAATAATGGTGTCAATGATCTTTGGGAAACAACTTTTATGATTGCCGATGCCGGTGCCAGCGGAATTGATGTGGCTGGCGGAAGTCCGTCTTCTAAAGTTATGATAACGGCTTCGGATTCCGATGATCCGGCCGCAGCGTCTGGGTTCAGTAACAATATGGCGGAATTGGTGGATACAGCCGCTCCGGTGTCAGATGTGGTGCCGTCTGCTTTGAGTACTACTTTAATTAATGATGCACTGGTCGGTGTTGATACATTTCATATCACGGTTGATTTTACGAATCCGATTACCGGTAGTGAGGATAATATGAGCCCGCTACCTCCAGTCTTTGGTTTTACTCCAAACATCATTACTTCAGGTACTCTGACTAATACAGGTTCATCATATTGGATGGACCAAAACACCTATCGGGCGTTTTTTACAGTAGCCGATGTCAATGAGGAAGTAACTCTTTTAGCAAATAGTATTATTGGTGCCCGCGATGTTCATGGTAATGATCAGGTTAATGATAATTTGGGTGGTGGAGAAGGGCTTGCCGTTGATACAATCACCCCGACGATTGTGGCCCGGCATACGGAAGATCAGGATGCCAATGGTAAAATTGATGCGATCAGAATGTTTGCCTCGCAAAATTTAAATGATAATTTTTCCACGCTGACAGTAACTGTGCCGGGCTATACGGTTACCGGTTATGATACCGCCGGAGTGGCCAACGATGATCAATTTCTGGTTCAATTATTGGAAAATCCCGGTTCATGTGTTCGTGTCAATAATAGTGGTTGTGACTCTGCTGCTACACCCACGGTACAGATTACTGCCAACGGGAGTTTAGGAGATGCAGCAGGAAATCGCATTGCCATTGAGGGGGGGGCCACTGCCGCTACGGATTTTGCTCTTCCGATTATGCTTGGGGCACATTATGTTGATACTGATAATGATGGACAGGTTGATTATGTCGGGGTGGTTTTTTCCGAACGAGTGACATATGTCTATCAGGATACTGACTGGGCGGCGACACCAAATGATCTGACAGGTTTTGATGTTACCGGTTGTAGTAGCTGTACAAATCAGGATCAAGTGTCTTTGGATGCTACTGCCAATGCGGATATTACCGGAGTAGGTATTGCCGGAACAGAACCGGACTTGAGTTTTACCGCGGGCAATAACATTGTTGATTCCAGTGCTCATCCTAATAATTCCGCCGATTTTACCATTACCGGTATGTTTGATTATGCGAATCCGGTGCCGATTGATTATGACTATAAAGATATAACTTCCGACGGTACGGTAGACCGCGTTGATGTCAGTTTTACCGAGCCTGTAAACATGTCGGGTATTGGCGGAGGGGAATGGTCTTTTCCCAATCCGGGCAGTGTCAATATAACCAATGCTTATGCTGGTGTGGCAGTCGGGTCTGATGTGCGATTGGATGTGTCTGCCGATGCGGGCAAAACCGGTGGTGCGGTATCGCCCACTTTGAGTTTTACTAATTTGGGTAATGTAATTGATGTAAATAGTAATCAGCCGCAGGATTGGGTGGCTGCAACTGTTGATGACGAGGCTGCTCCTATCGCAAATGTCTATCGTGGATCGGTATTGCTCAATGACACAACTTTGTTACAGGATGCTACGGTTATTTATAGCGAACCGATGGATCCGCTTTCAACTCCTACGATTACTTTTGCCGGAAATGTAGGGGCTTTTGTGTCCAATGCTGATGGTATTACCAATGGTTTATGGAACAGTCCCAATATCTGGTATGAAACTTTTGATTTGACCGATGTTGACGAGGAGAGTGTGGGGGTTACTGTCGAAAGTTCTTTGGCTACGGATGTACCGGGTAACGTGGAAGGTCCGAGTGTTCCGGCCGTATTTAATATTGATACGCAGGCTCCGGTTGTGACGACTGCTTGTATTTCTGTTGCGGGTGCGCATGGAACGGGTGGAGCTTTCAACAATGGCGATTTTGCCACGCCAACCTGGGATAACACAGCAGGTTGCGCTGATTATCTGAGTGGTGCCAATGATGATATTGCTTCGGTCGATTTTAATACTGTGGATCTTGATGGTTCGGGAAGTCCTGCGGCAGGCAACGGATCGTTTCCCGGTGCCAGTACTTATACGAGTTTTCTGGCTTTAACCTCACAGGACGATATTAACAACAACGTTACCGTGACTGTCACTGACGATGCGGGAAATGTAACGACAACCGCCGGCACCAACAACTATACGATTGATACTATTAAACCTCTCTTTACTGTGCTTACTCCGGTCGTGGCACTCACCCAGGCCGGTGCGGCAACCACTTGGCCTACCAACCTTTGGTATTACTATGACAGTCCGGCAGAGGATCATGTGAGAGTGCAGGTGAATAATATCGTTGAGGTTGATGGTAATCCTCTGGCGGCTGTAAATCTCTGTTTTACTTCCATGGAAGATGATTCCCCGAACAGTCTTTGCAATACCGGGGATTTTGCCAATCCTGCCAAAGCTGATCCTATGACGGTGGGTAGCCCCACTTCCTCAACTTCTGATTTTGACCTGGCCAATCTTTCAGCTTGGCCTTCCCAGCAGACTGGTTACGTGATGAATTTCCAGTTAATTGATGATGCGGGGAATATTACTGAAAGCAATCTCTCAGACACATTTGTCGGGGTATTCAACGTGAATCCGAAATTTGATCCGGCGTTTACCTATCTGAATAATGCTTTTACGACTGATTTTTCCGATATTATCGATTTCACCAATATTGTCGGACTATCTTTCAATGCCAATGATGGTGTGAATGATTATGGCAGACTTACCTTTACCGATCCGGTCAATCTGACTGATATGGGGACGGTAAATGCGCTGTCGGCTTTCGGTACCAACGTGACAATTTCCAATACTGTGATGAGAGTGGACAGCTCGGCTCTTTACGCTCTGGACTATGGAGCCACTCTGATGATGCGTATGCCTACGGCAGTGCAACCCGCTTTAACGGTGAAAGATGATCTGGGTGCTGTGATTGAAAATATTCCCAATACTGCCGGTCCGCTGGATTCCTATGTGCTGAGCGGCGGGCATGGTACGGTTTCCAATTTCGTTTGGAGTGCCCTGGCTCAGACTCTTACGTATGATGTTACCGGTTTCAGTGAATATGATGCAGACAATACTCCTCCCACAATGTCCTCCAGCGCACCGGCCAATGGGGCCGTGAGTGTGCCTCAGGCGGGAACGGTAGTTATCAATTTCAGTGAAGCTATCGATACGGCTACTTTTGCTTTCACCGACAGTACCGGTAAGGTTTATGCTGCTCCGGTATGGTCCAATGCCAATAAGACGGTAACGCTGACCCATGCGGTCGCCTGGACGGCCGGATCTGCCGTGACTATTACTTTGACCACCGCCAAGGATTTGGCCGGTAATGCTTTATCAGGTACCAACAGCTTCGCCTTTACGGTTGTCAGTGCCGGCGGAGGCGGCGGAGGTGGAGGCGGAGGTGGTGGGTCGGCGGCCTTTGGTCGTGCGTCCTGCAGCGGTACCAACTGTACCGGTACCACCGGAAACAATGTTAATGACACTACTGCCACCGACACGACTACGGAAACTACCGGTGAAACAGCTTTCTTTAACGATGTTGCCGGTCACTGGGCGGAGACATTTATCAATGAACTGCATCAGGCCGGTGTGGATGGATATACCGATGCCAGCGGCAATGCGACTCATCAGTTTAAACCCGAAAATCGGATTACGCGTGCCGAACTGATTGTTTTGTTGATGAAAGTAAAATATGGAGTACTTCCTGCGGTTACGGTGTCTCCATACCGCGATGTCCCTGCCGGTCATTGGGCTGCGGCTTATATTGCCAAGGCCAAGGAGCTTGGAATTGTCAGAGGTTATACCGATGGTACTTTCAAACTTACCGCCAATGCCACTCGCAGTGAGGCACTCAAAATGATTTTGCTGACCTGGGTTACCCCTGAACAGGTTGCTGCTGCGGCTGCCAACAACGCTTGTACCGATGTGATTCAGTCGGAATGGTATGCTCCGTATTTCAATTTTGCTTTAGCCCATGGAATTGTCGGCGGATATAAAGATGCCAGCGGCAATCCGACCGGTGTCTGCGGTCCGGCCAATAATGTCACACGCGCCGAATCGGCCAAGATGATTGTGGTTGGTGAAACAAGTTAGGAATTATAAATATGAAAAAAGCCCGGCGTAACCGCCGGGCTCTTTTTAAACGTTTTCTGACGGGAGAGGTTCGGAGGAGGGGGATCATTCGGGTGGGGCGGATTGGTCAGGCAGTAGAAAATTTTTCAGCTTTTCCATGGCCGCGGGTGATCCGTTTAGGCGGCCTTCCTCCAGCCAAAAAGTGAATATGCCCAGCTGGTTTTCCAGAAACTTCAGGTAATTTTGGGCGGTCTGGTTGCTGCCATTACTGAGCATTTGGGGTTTTTCACTAAGTAAAACGGCCTTGGTGACGGTGGTGATTCCCGAATTTATTTCCGGACGGTTTTCGATGCCGAAGAACTGATATTCAGGCAGCTGGCCGAGGGCGGCGCGCAATTGTTTATCTTCGTTGCGGTCGCCGGTATTAATGCTTTTTACCTCCCACAGGAAAGCCTGGTCGCCGCGGATGGTCAGCAGATCAAAACTTTTCGAGCCGACCAGCACCCGGTCCATGACCGGCTGGAGGTCTTTGTAAAGTGTGATGAGCGCCGACAAATGGGCCTCGCAGGCCAGCATCGTTTTCTGACGGCTGTCGGCCGAATTTTTTACCGCTTGTCCGTTCCCGTTTCCATTCCCATTACCATTGCCGTTGCCATTGGCGGCGTCGGTTTTCTGCCCGAAGATATCCTTGTATTTCTGATAGGTAACCAGCTCGGCCAAAGAATGAATTTCACGGATAATATCCTGTTTTTCCAGTTCCAGTGTGGTTTTTGGCCGTTTCTGCTCGGGACATTCCGCAGGAATTTTAATAAAGTCTGTCAGCAGCGGGAACTGGTCGGCATGGGCGATCAGAAATTCTTCCATACTGATATAAGTTCCCTGGTTAAAAGAAATATCTGTTTCCACCCAACCCAAACCGATCTGGATGGAGGAGCCTGTTTCCCCGCGGATTTTGTCGGGCAACAGACGGGTGTTGTAGAGCAGCTTTAATTTAAGTTCTTCCAGACTTTCCAGCTCTTTTGTTCTAATGGTGGTTTCCAGCTTTTTCTGTTCGTCGGTCAGGCGGGTGTCGTTTTGGGCGGCGAGTATTTCCTGTTCCAGTACACGTTTTTGTGATTGTATCCAATGATCCATATAGCCGTCGTTCTGCAGTCTCTGCATGATATGGATGGCCGGATCGGGCCGGGAAACTTTTCCCACTACTTCATGCTCTTTGCCCAGATGATCGCTGTATTTAATCGAGGCGCAGTCGCCGTTTTGTCCGGGGTCGGCGTTTTCACGCAGGCGCAAGACGGCATCCACGCTGTGTAGTGGTCCCAGATCGGGCAGTCCGGATTTTTGGTAATAGTCATAATAGGCCATTTCGGCATTGAGGGTTCTGGTGTCGCGGGAGATGCGGTAAATACTTTGCCGGAGCGGCAGGTTTTTTTGTCCCAGATAACCCTGGGCGCAGAGGTAGGGCGTTCCAACCAGAATATGAATATCAGGTCCGAACAGTGTTCCTGCGGCCAGCATGGCGGGCAGATCTTCCGGTTTGATTCTTTGATAAACGAACTGTTTTTCCTCCATGCCGGGCAGCTGGCGGTGTACAACCAGATTGGGGAGTTCATCCGCAGGCAGTTGGCCGTTTAGGAATTTAAGCAGATTCTCCTGGTTTTCGGTAAGTCTGGCGTTGATGCGCGTGGACATACGGCTTCTTTCCTCCTGTTGGTCATCACGCATATCCACAGTCAGCAGCGTGTCCTTGTCGTCTTTCTTTTTGGGACGCCGCCGGTCCGGGACGGGAGGAATTGCTTGGGCGGAGTCAGGCAATGCGGCTGCGGCCGGAGTTCCGGGCAGGATGGCCGGTGGAGTGGAGTCGGACGGAGGTACCAATAAATCACTGTGATTTTCCAGCAGGTAGGTGTAGACGGCACAGATGAAAAGCCGGTAAATAATTGCCTTTATTTCATCGGGGATTTTGTCGGATTCTCCGTCGGGCAGATTGTGGGTGATGTTTTCCAGCAGTACTGCGTCGGATACCAGCCGTGGTCTGATCAGATGCATTGGAAAGTCGACCGGAGGGATAATTTGCGGAGTGGTGTTGCCGATTACGACATAAAAGTCTTCACCGGGGTTTCCGGTCAGGTCGACGCTAATTACGCAATTCAGGGGGCAGGGAGCAGGAGGACAGTTCCGGACGAAATTTTCACTTTTATCGAAATCCGGTTGATTGGACCGGTCGATCTTTTTTAGAAGTTCAAAAGTTTCTTGTCCGGCTCTTTTGGGAGAAGCCAGTCGCAGCCGGATAGTTCCCAGATGTTCTTCGCTCTGTCTGGCCAGGACGGGTAAGGCGGCCAGGCGTTCTTTTAATCCAACTGCCAGATAGGTCAGTCCTTTTGTTCTCAGTTCTTCCAGAATAAATTTATCCAAAAATTCCCTGCGGTTCAGAATGGTGGTGAAGAGACGGATATACAGTTGTTCTTTCTGATAAGGAGTTACCTCACCCCTGCTCGACATGAGAATGGGGTTTTTCGTTATACCGTTGGATGTCTGGTTGTGGCTATAGGTGAAATTGTTGGCGTAAACAAAATAAGTGAATACCATGAAATTTTCGGCCAGTACCTGGTCATGAAGGGATTCTTCATCAGGAAACAATTTTCTGATTACATTTTTCAGTCGTGGATTTGTTTTTTCCACAACCGGTATCAGGAGACCGTCGGAATTTGGAGGGGGAAAGCTGGAGCCGCAATAATCGGCCAGTACTTTCATGGCAAAGGCAGCCAGTCGGGGGATCCGGGCATTTCCGGCCAATGAAATGAAATGGTCAAGATACTTTTCCTTGTGTTTCAAGAGTCCGAGCAAATCGCGGCGGAAATCCGGATCACAGTTGTAATTGTTAAAAAATTTGTAAAGGCTGACTCCCGACGGGTCTGAATCCAGAATCGGGGCTACTTGAGCGCGGAAAAACTGGGTCTTCTTCAGGCCGGTACAATGTCTGTACATATCAAGGAACACGTCGATGCCCAGGAACAGCGGAAGCTGTCTCATCCTGGACTGATATTCGGTGTAAAACCTGATGTTTTTGTCGCTGGTATAGTTGATAACGGTGCCATCGGCACGTTTGTCCGGCAGGTTTTTTACCAGCGTAGTTCCCCACTGATGGAAGACATTGTTGCCGATTTTTTCAATCGATCCCTGACGGTTCATGTATTTTTTGGCGGTGGACGGGTTATTGATTATTTCCGGAGGCAGGGGAGTAGAGGCCAGGATTTCCCAATATTGTTTGCCGATTCTCAGGGGATCTTCAAAGTCACCTGCCACATTTACGGGGATATCAGCGGGACGGGTCAATTCGGGATGTCGGTCGAAAATTCTGCCCATGTCCCGCAGGTAAGCCTGGTGGACTTCTTCCGGATAATCCAGGATGGTCTGGGGGTGTCCGGTCATCAGTTTTTGCCCGGGGTAGGCTGCCTGAATCATTTCCAAAATCACATCGGTAAAGGGGTGCATGACCCAGGCATTATTGCCAAAAAGCACCTGGGTTTTTTCTATCTCCTGTCTTTGCAGAGCAGCGGCCGACATGACTTTTAGATAAAGGCTGTCTCCCTGAAGACGGTTGGTCAGATATGGACTTAAATCCCGGTCCACCTGATTGACCGTTTCGATAAAATAATTGGGGTCATAATTGATGTGGCTGGCTTCCAGATATTGCAGAAAAATAACCAGATTGGTTTGGAAATCATCCGGAAATCCGGCTTTCCAGTTCTTGTATAGTGTGGGGGGGACAGCTGTGTTTTCCAGCAGGTTCTTGGCCCATAAGACAAAACAAGAGCCGTTTTTTTGGGACTGATACAACCGGTTGTCCAGCAGAGAAAAAATCAGCTCATGCTGAAACTCATGGAGGATTTGATGGGCAAATTCCGGTAATTTTTGATCAATATCCTCAGCTGTGAAAGTTCCGATCAGCGGGATGCAATATGGCGCGAACCGGTCTTCCATCAGTGCCATGGTTTTGCCGGGAGTCAGTGTGCCGGCCACTTCCAGGACGTTTTTCCAGGCCTTTTCCCTGGCTTGTTGCGAATAAACATCGGTAAACCCGGGGATATCGGGCGTAGTGTTTGGTTTCAGGAGGTCTGATTGTTCCGCCTGTTCTGATTGATCCGACAGCGGTGAGGTAGTGAGAATCATGATAAATCAAAAATAGAGCGTATTAAAGCACTTTAGATAGTGTTTGTCAATGTTTCCAGGGGGGTCGGGCTGAAAGATGAAAAAACGGGCTTTTAGCCTTTGGCTAGCCATTTCTTGACGGCCTGGAGACTGATTTCCAGACGGTTGGGGAAGGTGGCGTCGGTAATGTGCAGATTGATGTCTTTTTGATGTTCTTTCAGGAATTTCAGATGGTCGTGGTAATTTTCGTCAATATTTTTCAATGTTTCGTGATAGTTTTTGGTCAGGCAGAGTTTTTTGAGGCGGGTTTTGCTGATGTTGATGCTGATCAGAAAGGTTCTGTAATTGTGTTTGTCCAGAATTTCCCCGCGGTATTTGCTCCAGGCGCGGTCCACGCTGGTCGAATAGATGAAGGATTTTTTTTCTTTTAGAAGTTTCCGCAGGCGGGTGTCACGTCTTTTCAGATATTCGGTCTCGTCGAAATGTCCGCAGTCTTCGGCCACTTCCGAGCGGATGGCGTCGTTGTCGAAAACCGGCAGTTCCAGAGCACAGCTCAGGTAGTGGGCGATCGGCGTTTTGGAACTGCCGATCGGGCCGGCGAAAGAAATGAGGAAAGGCTTGGGCATGAAAAATATATTATTTCAGAAAAAATAATACCATTGGTATGATAGAATCAGTACAATGATTATTTTCCGGCAGATGTCTGAACAGGTCGTTCAATTGATGATTCATAATCTGCTGCTGGCGCTGTTTGTGCTGGTGATGCTGGCGGTGGTGGTGAATTTTGCCAATGGTATCATACTGTTCCGCCGGGCGGTGAAGCGGCAGGATATGGATCTGGCGCTGGCGATTTTGCTGGGACTGTATGCCATTATTCTGGCCATCTTGCCGGTGAGGCATCCCTGGTGGAATTATCTGGGCATAGGGTGGGGCGCTTTGATGGCTGTGTTTATTGTGAAGGTTTATTTTGGCGGAATCATCAGGCAGGGCACTGCAAAACAAAAAATCCTGATGTTAGCGGGTATTGTTTTTCTGGTGTTGATTGTGATTTTTGCACCTTATATCACTTTGCCCGTCTGGATGGATTATATTCCGGCGGTGTAATCGAAATTGACAGCGGTTTTTTTGGGGACGGGCGGCGGGGTTTCCTCCAGACGTTGTTTGGCTTTCAGTTCGATCAGGTCGCAGAGATGTTCCAGTTTGGCGGCAAAACGCGGTTCATAGGAGGTGGCCAGCGGCAGTATCCATTCGCGGGTTTCGGCCACTTTGGCCAGACACTTTTCCGGTGTCCAGCGTGATTTTTCGTCCGGATCAATCATGTCCGACAGGTTGTGGATGCGGTCGGCACTTTTGGCGATGGCTGCCCGTCGGCCGCAGCGTTTGATCGAATCAAAATATTCCTGTTTGGTGCGGGTGATGGCTTTTACCACCAGACCGGTCAGGGGATCCTCCACGCCGTATTCGCGTGAAACCGTCAGAATTTCCCGGGCTACCTCCGGGCCGAACAGTTGTTCCAGCATTGACAGGGAAATAAAAGTGTCTTCCAGACTGTCATGTAAAATTGCCAGGATAATGTAATCGGCTTCCCGGTAACCGCTGTCAATCAGGAGGGTGGCAACACCGCGCAGATGTTCGAAGTACCGCTCGCCGGAATCGCGGGACTGGTTTTTGTGCCATTGTTTGGCCAGGGCATAGGCCCAATGAATACGCTGACGCTGATCTTGCGTCATGGCGGGGATGCGGTCGAAGAATTCAAAGCGATTCATAGGGTATTGTTTATTGAATCAGCTTACTTCTGACATAGCAAACTTAACAATTAATATTCAAATTGTCAATTCAGGTAGATTGAAGAAAGCCGTATCTTGGTCAATATGTTGAAGACACATTAATAATAAATATGAAAAAATTAATACCGATATTTTTAATTCTGATTGCTATCCCGTTGGTGTTTGTGGTGGTTTTTATGAAAATGACCATGAAACCGGTGGTGAGAGACGGCAGTACCTGGGCCTACCATATTGACCAGGAATATAATACCGCGGTGAATGTGCTTCTGGATCAAATGGAGAAAGATCTGAACCTGATCGAGGGGGATTTTTCACTGGATGATAAAACAATTCTTACGGATGCGACACGATTGCAGGCGGGCAGGAAAGTGGTGGAAGGTACCACGCGGCTGGACGAGCAGCTTTTTGATAACATGAAAGGGGAAATTGATAAGCTGAAAACCAAATATGCCGGAACGTCGACTTTGTCACCCGCATTGCAGACGGCTTATGACTCACTGGTAAAAGACTTTCAGGACCTGAAAGAACTGGACCGGGGCAGGGCGGATCCGATGCTGGCATTTCTGGATTTTGTGATTGCCAATCAGGGGGAAATTTCCCTGCAGGGGGATAAAGTGATTTTAAATCAGAAAGATCTGATTAAAAAATATGACTCTTTGGAAAAGGCTGCTCTGGAGAAACAGAACAGTTTTGACGTTGACCAGAATCGTCTGATGGATCTGCATGATCAGCATCTGGCAGCCTTTATCCGCGAACTGGGCAAGCTGCAGGCGGCGACTTGACAAACTAGATAGCGAGTGTTAAATTAGCCACCAATAATTTAACCGATTATTTATTATGTCAGATAAAAATTCGCCAGGTGGTTTTGGCATGGGCATGAGTCTGCGCCAGGAACAAACCGTCAAAATGACTACGCAACTGGAGGACGGGGAAAAAGAGAAAGTGGCGCTGGCTCTGCATTACTGGGAGACCAAACCCCATACGGAACTCAAATTTCCCATGCAGGTAATGTACGATGCTCTGGGGATTAAGGATGACCGTACGCGGGCTTTACCTGCTCCGGTTGCTTCGGGTAGTGACGGGGAATCCGGACAGACCAAGCCGAATGAATTCGCGGCGGATTTTGTCACACTGACGGCCGAAGAAATTCAGGCTTTGGACCCCGAGGAAAAATACGGAGTGCTGTTGGGCGACTGTATTTTTATTTCCGAAGAGGTGCCCGAGCAATATATTCCAATGGTGGTGGCTAATCTGGGTTTTTTGAAACAGATGGGTGACAGTGTGGCTCTCAAGGAAATAGTCAAAGATTCCAGTCTGGACATTGACGATTCACGTCACTGGACGGCCAACATCCTGGATATAGTGCTGGCAGGCAAACACTTTGCCGACAATCCGGCAGAACGTCAGAAATATCTGGCCTGGAGAAAGGAAATTGAACGCACTGATTTCTTTACCAATGAAGTGATTTCCGAAGTTCTGCGCCAGAGAAATCAGTACAGAACATTTAAGAGAACCACTCATCCGGTACAGAGATCGTTGATGGCCAGAAAATCCTGGATTTTCAGCGGCATGCTCTACAACATGGGGTCACAAATGGTTGATGAAAACGCCCGGATGCTGGGTATTTCCAAGTCGGATATTATTATCCGCACGGTCTGTGACAGGTACGATGACCGCTTTGATCCGGATGCCATGTGCCGTCTGATTGACTATGTAAATACTCATATGCAGAGCAAACACAAAGGATCACGACTGGTCAATTTTGTGGATTTCAGCGCCGATCCCGCCGGACAAGAGATGGCCGATCAGGCCGATTTGCTCACGGAGGGCGTGCTGGGTGACGTGGCTTTGATGGATGCGACCTCGGAACCGAAAATTTTTGTTCTGAGACCGTTCCATAAGCGTTCGCTGGAGGCTTTCCACGACCGCATTGCTTATTTTACCAGGGCAGGGCTGTTGCGTTCCGGTATGGACCGCAAGATGTTGTCCTTTCTGAAAACCGCCAGCAGACTTTTGGCTTCACCGGGAGGCTCCGAGAAGATGACTCTGCAGTTGGGCAACGGACAGGATGCTGTGAAACTGGCCGAGCGCAAAGCACAAATTGCCAAAAAACTGGCCGAGATCGAGGCTGCTCACGATAAATTTATCCAGCTGCGTCTGCGCTTCAGCGACATGAACGCGGTCAGTCTGATTCCGGGCAAACTGGAACAGAATTACTTCAAGATTCTGGCCATGCGCGAACAACTGGAAAATGAATTGAAAGAATTGACCGAGGCCGAAACTTCAATGGATGACGTGAATGAAGTGCTGGCCGAACAAAAGGCTTTGCTGGATTCGCTGGTGGCCTAAAAAGAGGGGATGACTTTCCCCCGGATTTTCCCCGGAATAGCGTGAAAAAAGAAAAAGCCCGTCCGTGAGGAGGGGCTTTTTCTGCAGCTTTGGGCCGACATCTATCCTGTCTTGATAATTATAAGGGCTGGTAACGGTGGAAGCAAGGGGAGTCGAACCCCTGACAGTCTATCTGACAGGGTAGATGTCGCCACCCGGCTGCTCCCATCTGTTACCAGCTTGTGGGCAATATAAACGACAGACCTTACCTCATAATGAAATATTCTTAAGCCATTTCTGAAGGATTTGGTTCTGCCCGGGCATACTTTCGTGGATATAATATGGCTTATTGGAGTCGTTGAATGGACATAAAAGTCTGTGCGCACAGACTTTTTACTCTGTTTGGTGGCTTTGGAAACCCGTTTTGATTTCCTTTGCGATTCTTTCCACTTCCTGCGCTGAGATTGCCAGGTTGCCTTTTTGGGTCAAAAGTTCCAATAAATACTCACTGCGAATAACACGCGCATTACATTTTACCGGCTGTAGACCAAAACGTAAGATTTGGTGCCCGGCAAAGACCAATACCGGCATAACCGAAAGGTAGGGTTGTTTTAATTCGGTTTTGAGGAATTTACTCAAAGTAATAGCGTTACTGATGGTTTGACCAAGAGGGTCTTTTAATAGAGGTTTGCCAGAAAAGGTCAGGGATTTTCCGTTAAACCCGATTTTTGCGGAGCCTTTGTAGTTTTTTACTTCCAGCGCGAAGATTCCGGTCGGACCTACCACCACAAAGTCGATATTGCCTCCCTGGGGCTTTTGGATGTCGGGAAGGACTTGGTAATCATCGGGGAGCTGTGTCAGGAGTTTCTGGATTTTGAGTTCGCCAGTGTCGCCTTGGTCATAATTGTCGCTGATTTTTTCCCAGTAACTTGATTTCTTTTTCCAGTAAATAATAAATAATAGAACCGCAACTAGGATCAGGAGGGAGGTGAGGATATTGGTGACGATAGGATGAATCAGGAAGTATTGGGCAACTATTATCATCAAGATCGCAAAAAGGAGCAGACAAAGTAAGATAAATATACTTTTGTTTTTCAGATATCTGCTTCTTGCTTTGAGAAACTTGGCCATATGATTGGTTAATCACATTATTATAGCTTATTTAGGGTGTTTGGACTATCGACCACAAAGAAAAAGCCTTCCTGTTTGGAAAGGCTCTTTCCGCAGCTTTGAGCTGGTAACAATCTTGCCTGAATTTATTATACGGGCTGGCCCTCGTGGAGGCAAGGGGAGTCGAACCCCCGGTAAACAGTCTGGCAAGATTGCTACCGCTACCCAGCTGCCCCCATCAGCGGCCAGCTTGAAGTAATGATAGTTGATTGATCTTAACCAGATCTGAATTTAATTTAATAAATTTCTGTCGTGCAAAGTTCTGCCCGGGCAGACCTTCCGCCTGTTTTTCTTTTTTATAGCTTATCGGCCGCTTCCGGACTATGATGGGGGTTGATCAGCCAATTAATTATCTATTTACCCCGTCTATTTATGTCCAATACCATTCTTTTGGCACGTATCGGTGCTCTGGTTTATCTGAGCATTGGTCTGGGTGTTTTTATCAATCCCGGTTATTTTCGCAAACTGATGGATGATCTGATAAAAAGTCCGGGCATGGCTTATGTAGCTGCACTTATGGCCCTGATTTTGGGCTGTCTGATGGTGGCGGTGCATAATGTCTGGGTCTGGAACTGGCCGGTTTTGATTACTATATTGGGCTGGGGTGCAATTGTAAAAGGTATGGCGGGACTGCTTTTCCCGGAACCGTTATTGAAAATGTCGCACCGGATAGTAAACAAAATCAAACCACCGGCTTACCTGGGTGGCGTGGCGGTGATTCTGGGTATAATTCTGGGGTATTTTGGGTTTTTGGCTGTCTAATCAGATTTCCGGGTAAAAGTAGATCTAAATTTTAACTGGTGTTATGGTTTTTTCACCAGACCACTTGACTTGTGTTCTAAAATAAAGTATATTCACACTTCCTAAATCACTCCCTAAATCCATTTTGATGAATAAGGAAAATTCAGAAAATCAGTTGCCAGTTCACAATATTTCTAAGTATGAGGAGGCAAAGCTGAACAAAGGGAGCAGTAGAAGCAAGCTGGGTTCCCTGTTAATCAAGGCCTCGCCATTTCTGCTGTCGGCCGGTCTTTTGACCCAGGCCGCAACCGCTCAGTCCGTCAAGGACAGTGTGGAAAATGTTCTTTATCAGGAAGAGATCAAACGCGATAATATGGCTTATATTGCCCTGCTGCATATGCGTTATGGTTTATACGTGGGATTGCCGCAGGCGGATGATGAGGTGGCTTCATGCAGAGAGATTGACCGTTTGAATATGTTGAAATGGACGATTGACGTCCTGCATCTGTTTCCCGATGAGATGATCCGGGGCAAGCTCATGTTCGTGGAGCTTGGCCGGCAAACCTTTGGCAATCATTTGGGTATCGGAGACCGTCATCAAATACAAATAAATCTTGGGGATAAATTTCCGCGAATTATGGAAGAAACCGCTTTTAAGGCAGTGATGCTTCATGAATTACAGCATTTTTTTGATGGACCGGAGTTGGTGGAGGAAGAAGCCAAATCCTTTCCCGAATGGAAAAAACTTAATCCCGAAGGAACTGTCTATGATATGCGCGAAGGTGCAAGCGCCAGTTATCCGTTTTTCAGTGAATCCGGTAAGCCGGACGGCTTTGTTTTCGGCTATCAGCAAAAGAATGCGGCCGAGGATCGGGCGGTGGTGGCGCAGATACTTTTTTCGCCGGAGTGTGTCCAGTCCTGGGCGCGGGGGCAGGATCCCTATATGGCCGGAAAAATAGAGGCCATGAAAACTTTCTACTACGATTTGTCGCAGGGGAAAATGGATGCCAATTACTGGAAAAACTATCAACAGGGAGCAGTTGATAATTCTTACTGGCTAAATAAATGATGATGTAATGGATTACAATATATGAGGTATCAAGGGGTTTGCTTGGGCAGACCTTTTTTATAGAGGCTTTTTGGCCAGTGACAGGTTCACGTGGCAGTAGCCGCCGGGGTTTTTCTGCAATTGTTTTTTTTGTTCTTCGGCTTCTTTTTTCTGTCCGTCCGTCGTGTAAAAAATTGCGGAACGGTACTGCGCGCCCACATCATTACCCTGGCGGTTGAGCGAGGTCGGATCGTGCATGCGCCAGAAATGCCTGAGCAGATCCGCGTAACTGAGACGGGAGGGATCAAAAGTGATTAGCAGGGCCTCGGCGTGATTGGTGTCATCGTGCAGCACCTGCTCATAGGTGGGATTTTCAGTGTGGCCGCCGGTGTAGCCGACCTCGGTGTCCAGGACACCCGGCAATTGCTTGAAATAGGCTTCCGTACCCCAGAAACAGCCGGCGGCAAAGCAGGCTTGGGCAGTGGCGGGTTGTGAGGGGTTTGTTTTGGTCATGTCGTGGATATTATAGCACTTTTGTTTTGGGGGAGGCTGCCCTAAGGCCTGCCGGGTTGTCCGCTCAGCAAATCGTTATAACAATCGGTTTGCTGTTGCAGCAATTCCGCTTCCTCAAAGTAGTATTTTTGATAGAGATATCCTTCAGCCGAATCCAATATTTTTCGGCATTGGTCGGATATATTGGATTGATCGTTCCGGGTGATTCTGAATTCTGTTTCGCAGTTATTTACCCGCGGCTGGGAATTATTTCTGGCGGTGACGAATGACCCCATGATCAGTTCCCGCTCTTTTTTCTCTATTGGCTCAGCGCATGTTTTTATATATTCGATACCCAGGGCATTGAGTCGATATAAAAGCTCGTGTTGAATGCCGCGTAATTTTGTGGATTTGATCCAGCTGTCTTCAATACTCGGATAGTTAACGGGAAGTGACGGCGTTTTTTCCTGAAGGACCGGATCGAGATTTTTATCCATGAACTGTACGGTCTCGGCAGGCGGGGCTACATTCACCTTGGCCATTTCGTTGATATCGGGGTGTTGTGTGACCGTGCCCGCGCTATTGATGGCGCAACCACCGGTGAGGGCTCCGCTACAACCGAGGGAACCAATCAATAAAAGGCCGGACAAAGAGTTTTTATTGGGCATCTTTTATAATTAAGAGGTGTTATAATAACATAAAATATAGAAATGTCAAGAGGCGGGGGGGGCGGGCAAATATTATGGACCACAATGTTTTAGCAGTTTTTGCAGTTAACCCGGTGAAAGAATAATTGTTTCAATTTACGGTCTGCTCATGTTAGTGTGCAGGCAATATCCATTAATTATTCTTTATGAAGAAGATTGTTTTTGCGGGGGTGATGATTTTGCCGGTTCTCTTTTTGGGAGCATGCGCGGGAGGTGAGTCCAAGACTTCAGAAACTGAGGCAAACAAGGCTCCTGTGGCAGAAGAAAAGGTAGAGAATAAGCCGATTGCTTTTGCCGATGTCGGTATGGACATCATGGATGCCATGAATACTTACAAGCTGTTCAGATTTACGGAGGGGGAGGGAAGTTGTATGGAAAAGGGATTCCCGACCAATCTGGTTTATGCTGCTCCCAATATGATCAAAACCGAGGACGAAAAATATTTTGAAAATATGACTGCTGTGGATTTTACCGGACGCATCAGTTTTAATGAATTGCCTCTGGGAGACAAAAAGGTAGCCTGCGAGGTAAAGACTGCTATCGGCGTAACCACCGCCCAGGTGACCTGCTATACGGGTGAAGGTGATGCCAAAGTCGAAGAATGTACCGCTTCCTTCAAACTGTACGGGGAAAAGAAATAGTACAGAACAAGGTGATCCGGAATTATTTATGGAACTATAGGTCGGTGATCAGGACTGCCACTTTGCCGGCTTCCTCACGTGTGATGTAATTGTTGGGACGGAATTTGCCGGTTCCGGTATAGCCTTCGATTACGCCTTTATTTTCCAGATAAGTTACATATGGGTAAAACCAGTCGGTTTTGCTGACGTCGGCAAATTTTGTTTCCAGAGAACCAAAATCCGTAATGCCCTTGGCGGTAAGCAGAATTTTGACTGCTTCGGCGCGGGTGACGGACTGATTTGGTTTGAAGAACGGCAGGGTTTGCTCATTAATGATATATCCCTCCACAATACCCAACTTGGCTGCCCTGATCACATAGGGTGCAAACCAGTTTGAAGCGAAAACGTCCTGGAAAAGTCTTTCATAGCTGGAAGTTCCCAGCTTAAACGATCCCAGAGCAATTTTGACCAATTCGGCGCGACTGATATTGTCGGTCGGGTGGAAAAGATTTTCGGTTTTTCCGTCGACGATGCAATTCCTATAAAGTGTATCGATGTAGTCTTGGGACCAGCCGGTATTGTTGTCGGTGAAGGGGACAATTGTGTTTACGGTTCTGCCGCAGGATGGTTCGGGAAAGATTTGGGTTACTGCTGAACCATGAAGATCGGAAGTTAGTGGTACCCCGCCGCTGCTGGCAGGTTGGCCGAACATGGCCGATCCTCCGCCTCCGCCGCTGCTTCCGCCACCAGACGGGGCGATGTCATTGTTGGTGACGGTGCAGGTTTTATTCTGTCCGGCTGTCAGAGTCACGTTGCCGGTGGCATCGCAGTCGCCGCTGAAGGCTGCTGTATAGCTGCTGTTGGAATCTTCACTGACGGTGTAAGTGCTGGCAGATAAAGCATATTGCGTACCCGGTGAAGCGGTTCCCGCTTGGGGGCTTTCGCTGACATCGGTTCCACCGGATTTGACATGTAAATTGAACGAGCCGGCCGTGGAGGTGCCGCCGTTATCATTGATCACATTTTTGATTACCTGCAAGGTGGCAGGGGGAGTTAGAGTGGCATAGCCGATTGTCTTGGGTCCACCCACTGAATCCTTGGCGGAAAAATACATGCGCAGTACTCCTGATCCATCGTTGATCACGGATGGCGTATAGATTCTGCCGGCGCGATAAGCTATTCCGTCGCTGATTTCGAAAATTGGGGTGAGGTCTTTGCCCCAGGTTTTACCGTCTGTGGATGAGGCCAGTCCAATTCCGACAAAACTGGGCGGGAAAGTACAACCTCCCAGCCCGTCATCCTGTCCCCGGCCGCTATAGAAGAAATGAAATCCCAAAGCGTCCTTGTAGATGGTGCCGTAAGTCGAGCTGCCGCAATCCCAGGCTTCGGTGCCGCCGATATTGGAGCCGCTCAAAACCGGATTAACGGTATAGGCGTTCCAGGTGAGACCGTCGGCGGAATAAGCCAGGCCGGTGTCTTCGGAACTGCCGTCCGTACCGTTGTAGTACATCACATATTTATAATTCCAGGGTTCGGTGCCAGAGTTAGTTCCGGCCGGTTGATAAAATACATTAACCGGTCCGTAGGTGCCGCGATTCCAGCCGAGGCCGGAGTCGGGGTCCTGAATCAGTTTGGCAGCCGGATTCTGGCTGACGGCGGTTTTGCCGGTCCAGTTGATGCCGTCCGCCGATTCGGCGGTGGCCAGGGAGGAAATGCTGTAAATGGTCGGTGCGCCGATATCCCAGAACCAGACTTTGTATTTGGTGGTGAGGGCGGTACAGGGAAGTGTGCCGAAACAATTAGCGTCATAAAGTACCTGCACATGGTGGGAATTGGAAAGTCCGACCATGGTGGTGGGCACTCCCCAGGTTGTTCCGTCGGTGGAGGTTACCAGAAAAGTTGCTCCTGCTCCGTCCGAATACCACATGTTGTATTGCGGGGCGGCCGTGCCGAATCCGTTTGAGTCATAAATAACGCTGGGATAATAGGCGTCGCCTGTCGGGGCGGTATAATTCAACCCTTGATCGGTCCAGTCATGATAATTCCAGCCGGTGGTGAAGTTCCAGGTGGTGGAGGAGATCAGGGCGTTTCCGGCAGCATCCTGCGCGCCGGTGGTGATGGTGGCGGTATAAGTTGAATAGGAATCCAGAGTGACGTTAGGTATAAAAATTGCTTTCAGTCCGGCGTAGGTTACCGTTCCGGCCACCGGGACTGCTCCTTTTGATAAGGTAAAGGTGGTGGCGTTGATGGTTGCGGGATCCATTGCTTCACTGAAAGTTACTGTGACGCCCTGGCCGGGTGAGATATTGGAAGCGGCAGCGGCGGGACTGGTGACAGTTACGGTTGGAGAGGTGATGTCTTTGATCAAGTCAGCTCCACCGAGTTTCCATTGAATCCAGTCGGAGGCGCCGATGGCGGGATTGTCGGATCCCAGAAACCAGATTTTATAAGTATTACTTCCGGTTTTGACCACCGAAGGCATCCAGACGCTTTTGGCGCGCCAGAGTACGGGGTCGTTGGTGGTGAAAAGCGTTTTGCGGCGCGCCCAGCTGATGCCATCAGCGGAAGTGGCGTAACCGATACCGTTTAAGTTTTGAAAAGTAGTACCTTCGCCGCCGGAATAAAAAGCTTCCCAGTCGGTGTCGCTGTTTTTAATTACTTTGAACCAGCCGATGTGATCGCTGTCGAAATCGCCGGGGGTAAGCGTTCCGGCAAAAACCGGAGTGGCGTAGCCGGCGGCGCCGGGATCGTAACCGGTCCAGACGTAACCGTTTGGCGAATAGGCCATTACCACCAGTTCATTACCGGCATAAGGGGCAATTTCCCATTGGACATTGGCATAAATTCGGAAAGTTTTGGCCGGGTCTCCGCCTTCACCTCCAGGTGTATAGACCGCGTCGGCGATGCCATAGGTTGCTCCAGTGGCGGCGCTATAGACCGGCGTGCCGGACTGGGTGACGGCCATGCGGTTGTTCCAAGTGATCCCATCCGGGGATTCGGCATATCTCCATCCCGCGATGCTAAAAACTGCGCCCTGATACCACATACGGTAGTACATGGTGGTGGCGCTGGGATTGGTTCCGCTATTGGCGCCGGTGAAGCCGGCGCTGTAAAAATGAACGTTGGCGTGTTCGCCCTGTATTCCCGGCCCCTCGGCCAAAACCGGGTTGCCCACATAAGGAGTCCAGGTCACTCCGTCTGAGGATTCGGCCAGATTGATGGAGGCAAAATCATTTCCGGCATAATAAAGTTTGTAGTTGACGTTATCCTGAAGCACATAAGCTTGATCCGGAATCAGGGTGGGGAAAACCGGTGCGGGATTTTCTGTAACGGCCAGGATGTCGGCTTGAATCGGAGCTCCGGACTGGAGCAGAATAGAACCGGCAATTGCCAGTGGCAGGGCTGCCAGCAGCAGATAGCGGTTTTTGCGCCAAAATTTGCGGAAAAGTCGGTAATTGATCATGAAATTTTTGTTTTTACTTTATTTATATTATTTTACCATAAAACCCCCGTTTCGTCTAATGACTGACCGGGGTTTTGCTGTTGGCCGATTTTCTGATCGGGACTATTTAATCAATGTGCCTGATTGTACCACTTCAAAGGCGCTGCCCGGGACGGTTTTCAGCTGGTTCAGATCGTCGTCGTTCCAGCGCGTGTCGGCTTCACCGGTGATATACCAGTTGGAGCCGTTATCGGCCACAATCATGCCGTATTTTTTCAATCCCTGCAGAATTACCAATGATTCGCCGGTGAAACCGGACAGGTCATAATTTGCTTTCAGTCGCAGACGCAGCCCCATAGGCGGCCGATTGGAGTCGGTGTTGCTGCTGGCATAATGCGTGGCGGGGTGAATGTAGGCTTTTTGGGATTCGGATACCGTGAAGCGCAGGGCGTGGTTGACTGCGCCGCCGGCCACTTCGTCATAGCGGGCCAGCCCGGGCAGAATTGGCAGGCCGGCGGCGTCGGCGGAAGTCCAGCCTTCGGGGCGGAGGGCATTGCTTTTCAGATCAAATTTGGAGGCCTGGGCGGCGTCCCAGCCGCTACCGTTTTTAGCGGCGACATACAGTTCGTATAAAATGCAGCCGGCGGTGTCCAAGGTCAGCAGATGGGCATCCCCGCCATTTTCCACTCTAGCGTCAGCCGGGACGGGATACGGTCCCGGATCACTTTCTTCGGGATAGTCGGTGATGTTGATGGGTACCAATGCCTGACCTGCTCCTACAATGTTGATGGGAATTCCATATTCGCCATTACCGCCGAAGTCGGCGTGCAGGTGTCCGGATGCTCCGATGCTGGCAATGTAATTGGCGGAATTGGGATCCACAGGATCGGCCGAGACGTCCCGGTTCCAGGCATTGTCGGAGGGGTAGATCTGGCAGCTGCCGATTTTGGGCGGATTGGTGTTGGTGGTGGCGGGCGGGGAGACGGGTGGTGTCGTAGTGCCACCTGAGGTGCCGGCCAGTTGCGCATAAGTTTTGGAATCTTTGTTGGTGATCTTTTGCTGCAGACGATAAATTATTTCCACCATTTCTCCGCGGTTGATGCGGTAATCAAAGCCCGTGACGGAGGCCGGTATGGCTTTCATTTCAGCCAGTTTCTCCACATAGGGTTTGTACCAGGTGGTCGGATCTGCCGTTATGTCATATTTATAGGCTCCCACGATAATTTTGGCAGCTTCGGCAAAGTTGATCTTGTTGGCGGGTTTGAAAGTGCCGTCGGGATAGCCGCCGATCACCTGGTTTTCCAGGGCCTTGCGGAGATAGGGGATATACCACTGGCCTGCCTGGACGTCGCTGAAGTGTACTCCGGCCAGAGCATAAATGTCATAACCGGAAGGATCCTGTGCGGAATTATAATCCAAAGCTGCGCCGATGATGATTTTGGTAAATTCAGCCCGGTTGATGTTGTTGGCCGGTTTGAAAGTGCCGTCGGGATAGCCGCCAACTATGCCCTGTTGTTCGGCGTAATTGATGGCGTCCGCGTAGGTGTTGCCGCTCTGCACATCGCTGAAGGATGCCAGGGCCGTGAATGAAGATTGGCTGACGATCAGTCCCGCCAGAACAATGTACAAATATTTATGATTTTTCATGTGGTTGTTTAGAGGATTCTTAACTGTACCTGAAATCCGGAAGATAATACAGGAAAAGACTGTGCTGTACCCCCAGGGGCCAGCTGAAGCGATCATAAATGGTTGAGATTAAGCTAAGGTGAAATTTATGTTAAAATATTGCGGAAGAAAAAGTTAAAATAAAAATTTTATGAATTTTTTTAGAAAATGCTGGTTCCAGTTGATTGCCGCATTTCTGTTATTTGTACCTGTGGTGATGGCTTGTTCTTGTCCTGCTCGGCCACCTGCGGGGTATTGGGATGGCAATGAATTGTTTTGGAGTTCAAATTATAAAATTTTTTTTATTTTCTGGGGAATTTCACTACTCTTTTTGATTCCTGCGGCGATCTTGTATTTTAAGAGGCGTTTTTCACTTATATTTTTTATTTTAACGTCATTAATCCTGATTTTATTTGTTGTTTTAATTGTCCATAATAATGTGCTCGCACAAAGTGATTATTATATTGATTTTGGATGTGATTGCGGTCCTGATGCACCGGTGCGTTACGACATTTTCAGAGCACCTTGGATTTTTGTTTATATGAACGAATACTGGACTTTGGTGACACTGTTTTTGGCAGAGGGGCTTCAAATCCTGACCAAATTAAAATTACGTAAAAATAATTAAATATTATGTCTGCCAAGCCCGCCTATACGGCCAAGTTCACGCCCATGCTCTCCAAGTCCGATTTTATGAAGTTTTTGCAGTGCGAGAAGTACCTGTGGCTCTACAAGAACCGGCGGGATTTGCTGCCGGAAGAAGTGAGCGAGCAGCAGCAGGCGATTTTTGATCAGGGTTTTGCAGTGGAGGATTATGCGGCGAAACTTTTGCCGGGGGCGCAGCCTCAGCTGGTGGCCAGGGCGCAGTATAAGGGGCTCGCAGGTGCGCACGAGGCGACGAAGGGCGGTAAAGTGATGCTCTATGCCCGCGCCGACTTCGTCACGCATGACCCGGACAGCGACACCTACGACATCTATGAGGTCAAATCCACCACGCAGGTCAAACCGGAGCATTTGCCGGATCTGGCTTTTCAGAAACTGACGTTCGAGCAGGCCGGGTACAAGGTGCGCAAAACCGCATTGGTGCACCTGAACAACGAATACGTCCGCCAGGGCGACATTGACGCGCAGGAGCTGCTGACCATCGAGGACATCACGGACGACGTGGTAGCGACCGCAAAAGAAATAGAGCCCCTGATCCCGGAAGCCATCAAGGCGATGGCAGCGCCGGAGGAAATAAAGGTGCGCATCGTGAAGCAATGCTACGCCCCCTACGAATGCCCTTTTATCCCGTATTGCTGGCCGCAGGCGGGCATTCCGGAGACCAACAGCATCTATGATCTGACCAGAATCAGCGAAAGTACCTTGGTGGAACTGCTGGATCGCGGCATCAGGCGCATCGAGGATATTCCCGATGACATCGAGCTCGGCAAAGAGCAGGCCGCCCAGGTGCTAACCGCCAAGACGCAGCAGCCGATTATTGACCGCGCGGGGATCAAAAAGGCCCTCAAGAAGCTCCAATATCCGCTCTACTTTCTGGATTACGAGACGGTGGGGCCGGCCATTCCGTTGTGGGACTCTACCCGCCCGTATCAGCAGGTTTGT
The DNA here is from genome assembly GCA_963677745.1 of Candidatus Altimarinota bacterium. Lineage (GTDB taxonomy): Bacteria > Patescibacteriota > Gracilibacteria > UBA1369 > UBA1369 > UBA1369. The sequence continues at coordinate 310,568 of OY782391.1, read as the reverse complement.
TTTCAATATTCGCTGCATGTGCGGCGGGAGCCGGGGGCAGCGGGTAAAACGATGGCAGCGGGTAAAACGGTCGAAAAGGGTGGGCTGCCGAAAAAGGGCGCAAAAGGCAAGCTGGAACATTATGAACACCTGGCTGAAGGCCGCGAGAATCCCGTGCCGGGTCTGCTAAAACAACTACAGCACGATATCGCCGATGATCAGGGGTCGGTGATTGTCTGGTACAAATCTTTTGAAATGACGCGCAATCAGGAAATGGCCGAAATGTACCCGGAGTACCGGGATTTTCTGGAGTCGGTGAACGGGCGGATTTATGACCTGCGGGATATCTTCAAAGATCTTTTATATGTGCATCCGGATTTTCGGGGAAGCACTTCGATCAAGGCGGTGCTGCCCGCGCTGGTGCCGGAACTTTCCTATGACAATCTGGAGGACATCCGGGAGGGGACGATGGCGGGTCTCCGGTGGTTGCAGTTGAACTTTGGGAAGGTCTTGGAGGATGCGGATCGGGTGCGGCAGAATCTGCTGAATTATTGCGAGCGGGACACGCTGGCGATGGTGAGGGTGATGGGGAAGATGAAATAATGATTTATCTTATCTTTTGTAGATCTTTAAATATATTTTTTCCAATCAATTGCATTTGCTGTAAAAGGAATAGTGCCTTTTGTTGCATCAATGCCAAGTTCAATAGCTAAACCTTCAAAATATTTATCTAGGCTACGTTTTGATACATCTATTGCTAGGTTTTTTGATTCATTTACATACCAATTTCGTGTTTTTGTGATAAATTTTTGAAAAAATGTGTGAGTTTGTTCAACCAATTTTGGGTTGGCTTTTTTTAATAATGTTTGATGAAATTCGGCACGTGCTTGTTGTTTCCAATTATTTTGATAGAAATACAACAGCGTCAAATAAAAAATATGCATGCGTACAATAGGTTTTCTAAAAATTAATGGTGATGTGCTGTTTGCCTGTGATGGGGTTTCGAGAAATGTAGATAACCCGCGTTTCATTGCTTTAAATATATTTGACACAAATACAATGTCATTTGGAAAGTCTGGGATGGTTTGGTCAAAGATTTTATCGTGATTAATCTTGTTCAGAAATATTTCAGACGGTTTGGCTGCCCATTGAAGATTGTAACGTGCTAATGCTATTGACTGCCCAAGATCGACAACTTTAACACACGCGCGGCCGGTAGATGGATAATCTTTTGCGTTGTCGGCATTTTTCATTAAAGCATCAAACTTTCCTTGTTGACGTTCATAAAAAACTCCTGCATCTTTTAGGCTTGTTTCAATCTCAATATGAATTGATTCATTTGAAAAAAGCTGCCAGTTTTCAATAGGATTTTGACGATTGTTGGAGTTAGTAATTTCTTTTAATTCTTCATCTGATGTTCCTACAACTATTTTTGCAATAACATTTATTTTTTTAAATAGATCAATAGCCTTTTTGTTATTATATAATTCGAGTTTTTTAAGGAATTCATGTGCAATCATTATTGTCTGACACCCATTGATTATACTTGGAGCCTCGAGTTGTAATAGGTTGTTTTCTATATTTGTTGACTTATAAGCTGCAATGGTAATGCCTATATGGTAGAAGGGGAAAATGTTTGGGCTTAATTTCCCTTCTGTAATTGCAATAAATGTTTCTTCCATCGGGTGAACAAGACGTTGTCGTGCTTCTTTATTAGAAAGTAAAGATAGACGGACATTTTTATCGAAAAGAATATCTCCTCTTTGTCTATAAAGTTGGATTAGACTTTCAAGTTTTATATATGCGAGATTTAGGTTTGCATTGGCTCTGATATTTATTTCGGTATTTGGAATTTTATCTATTGGATATATTTTTACTGATTCTGGAAGACGTTTTTCTAGATTGTATTCACAAGTATCAAGGACGAGAGAACCTTTTAAGGTTTTTGTTATATAGGTATTAAGTGCGGATTTTATGAGGTCATTTTTTAATTTTTCAAATTCAACGGAGTCTTCAATTTCATTTTGGTTGTAAAGAGAAATAAGAATAAAGTGGATTTTTTTAACATTCTTTCTAAATTGTCCAAGTTTCAAATATAGGTTGTATAAACACTGATTATCTGTTGGTGCTTTCTCGGTTGTTCCCGTGATTATAACTTGTTCAAGCCATTGTCTCGATGCATCAAGATCTCCGAAACCATAGAGCGCCTGTGTTTTACTATTACTTAATTTGCTTTGGTAAATATATAATTCATTACTTATTTCGTTGTAGAACCATGCATCTATACCATGATCGTTACTACTCCGCGAGCTCTGATCAAGTGCGGCGTCAACATGCACTCCGTGAGTATTCATCAAATGAATGGCGGCAATTATGTTTTCATCGGTAGTATCTAAAGCATATTTTGATTTATAGTCTCTAATAACTTTTAGGCAATCAATTTTCTTAAGCATGGCAATATATATTAATCATGTTAATTGTAACACTAACTGGACATTATAGCAAAAACCTTCACGAGTGAGTAAATAATATACATACAAATATGACATGATGGTAGAATTAAGGCCTTTTTGAAAGGGTTCCTGTTAGCTCTGTTTACTTTTCAAAGGAGATTACGTTTAAGCCGTTATTCGCCTTGTTAAAACAGATTTCGCTAAAAATATAGTGTTTTATACTAAACGTTATCAATGCGTTAGCTGTTTACAGTTATGTAATAGGTTGATTAGTGGTAGCCAAGTTACACCCGTCTTGCGATGAGGACTTGTTATGTTTGCTTAATTCATGCCTCTTGTAGCCTATGAAGGAATAGGTTTTTATGATAAAATACGTAGATATAAAAACAAAAAACAAATGCCTTTAAGCTGGAATGAAATCAAGAAACGAGCTATAGAATTTTCTAGAAATTGGTCTGATGAATCGCGTGAACGAGCGGAAGCACAGACGTTTTGGAATGAGTTCTTTAATGTCTTTGGCGTTTCGAGAAGGCGTGTAGCCACATTCGATGAACCTGCCAAAAAATTAGATAATAGAAGAGGATGGATCGACCTTTTTTGGCCAGGAACAATGATGGTGGAGGCTAAATCTAAAGATTTAAGTTTAGATAAAGCATATGAGCAGGCGTTAAGTTATACTCATAATTTAAAAGATGAGGAATTTCCAAGATATATAGCTGTTTCTGATTTCGCTAAAATTCGCCTTTTTGACCTGGAAAATGGAGAGGTAAATGAATTTGAGGTTTCAAAATTACATGAAAATATTAAGTTGTTTGGATTTATTGCAGGTTATTCAAGAGTTGTTATCGAACCCGAGGACCCCGCCAATATCAAAGCTGCAAAATTAATGGGCGAGCTTTACGATGACTTATTAAGTTCAGGCTACAATGGAAAAGATCTAGATTTATTCTTAATAAGAATACTATTCAGTTTATTTGCAGATGATACAGGAATATTTGAAAAAGGGATTTTTGAGGATTACATTTGCTTGAAAACAAAAGAGGATGGAAGTGATTTAGGAGGTTGTATGGCAGGGTTGTTCCAGGTGCTTAATACGCCTGAAGATAATCGGCCTACTACGTTAGACGATGATTTAAAAGCTTTTCCATATGTTGATGGTGCACTATTTAAAGAAACCATTTCAATAACAGCCTTCGATAGTAAAATGCGTAATTCTCTACTGAAATGCTGTCGTTTTGATTGGAGTAATATTTCACCAGCAATTTTTGGTTCGCTATTTCAATCAATTAAGGATAAGGAATGGAGACGTAATATTGGTGGGCACTATACATCAGAAAACAATATTTTAAAAATTATCAAGCCACTTTTTCTAGAGGATTTATATGAAGAATTCCATCGCATAAAAAATAATAGAAAGTCTTTGGAAAATTTCCATCAGAAGATTGCTTCATTAAAATTTTTTGATCCAGCGTGCGGTTGCGGTAACTTTCTAGTGATTACCTATCGAGAATTAAGACTTTTAGAAATTGAAGTTTTAAAAACTTTATATAAAAGTGAGATTCGTGCCGGACAAACGACTTTTATAGATATAAAAATGTTGATAAAGTTGGATGTTGATTCTTTCTATGGAATTGAGTTGGATGATTATCCTGCGAAAATTGCTGAAGTAGCTCTTTGGCTAGTTGATCATCAGATGAATATGAAGGTCTATGAGGAACTTGGACAATATTTCATTCGAATACCGTTAAAAAAGGTAGCAAATATTTATGTTGGGAATGCCTTAAGGTGCGACTGGAAAGAGGTGATTTCGCAAAATGAATTGAGTTACATTTTGGGTAATCCGCCATTTGTTGGTAAGCAATTTCAAAGTAAAGAGCAAAAAGAGGATATGGCTTATGTTTTCAGGGGCGTTAAAGGTGCGGGTGTTTTAGACTATGTTACTGCTTGGTATATAAAAGCAGCTGAATTTATACAAGGTACAAAAATAAAAGTAGGTTTTGTCTCCACGAATTCAATCACACAAGGAGAGCAAGTTGGGATATTATGGAATGAGTTGTTCAATACATACAAAATTAAGATTCATTTTGCTCATCGAACATTTTCATGGTCAAACGAGGCTCCAGGTCAAGCTGCGGTTCACGTGGTGATCATCGGTTATGCCAATTTTGATATTAAGAAGAAGTATTTGTTTGAATATTCAGATATTAAAGGCCTGCCTAGTAAATTGAGAGTTAATAATATCAATCCTTATCTTGTTGAAGGTGATGATGTTGTTATCCTTTCAAGAAGCAAGCCGGTTTCACCCGTCCCCGAAATAGTATTTGGTAATATGCCCAATGATGGCGGCCATTTACTTTTATCTGATATGGAAAAAAATGAGTTGCTCAAACGTGATCCATCAACGGAAAGTTTTATTAAGCCTTTTGTTGGAAGTTATGAATTTATAAATAAGGTAAAGAAATGGTGTTTTTGGCTTGTGGGTGCTAATCCACAAGAAATGAAAGACAATACGGAAGTTTATAGACGAATTATGGAGGTGAGGGCGTATAGATTAAACAGTGAAAGACCTGCAACAAAAAAATTGGCTTCTACGCCATATCTTTTTGGTGAAATTAGGCAACCTGTTGATAATTATCTACTTATTCCGAGGGTATCATCGGAACATAGAAAATATATTCCGATGGGCGTTTTAGGCCCAGCGGTTATTGCTGGTGATACCTGTTTGGTAATACCTAAGATAAATCTATACCATTTTGGAGTGCTTACATCAGAAATGCATATGGTTTGGGTGAGGTATGTTTGTGGACGACTGAAAAGTGACTATCGATATTCGAATAAACTTGTTTATAATAATTACCCTTGGCCTGAGAACCCATCAAAACACCAAATCGATGAGGTCGAAAGTATCGTAAAGCAAATTTTGCAAATAAGAGTGAAATATTCATCAGTTAGTTTGGCATATCTTTATGATCCATTAACTATGCCTCGCGATTTAGTTAAGGCACACAGAGATCTAGATAATGCCGTAGATAAATGCTATAGAAGGAAAAACTTTAGCACTGATAAGGAAAGAATTGAATACTTGTTTGAATTGTGGACAAAGATTTCCAAGAAGGTTGAAGTAAAGAAGAAAGTAAGGGCAATCCGACCAGAAAACATAAGAATGATTACGTATCCGATTCCAGAAAAGAAAAAAAACATAAAAACGAGATCCTCGTAAAAACCAATTTTGTTGAATAAGTGGTCGGCCACTTCAGTGTTTAAGTTATCTTGTAGACTCCCAATTTCGCTAAGATGTGATCGATCTATACTTTGCTCATATAAACGCTATTAAGATTTAATTCCACTTCTTTTTGTTGAGTCGGGCATTGATGGGCCTATGTTCAGAAGAGTGGGACATCCCAGAACCCGCTCACATAGGGAGGCAATAACAAATCTCGAACAATTTACCTACTAATACCCGCAGCGGTTGCTGAGTTTATTGTATATATTGATTAGGATATAGTAATATATATGCAAATAAAAAAATAAAACTATGGGTAGAAAATTTGGATTTTCATTTTCATGGAAAAGGGCTGTTGGCATATCTGGGTTGAAAAATAAGATTTCTAAATCAACCGGAGTTCCTTTAACTTCTCAGGGAAGACAAAGGAAAGTTGGTAGTGCGGTTGGATGTGCAGTTTTCCTGCCAATTCTGTTTTGTATTGTCTGTTCTATTCCAATAGCTGTTGCAGCTGGCGCATGTTCTGGTCATGAAGGCGTAAATTGTGCTGCAGGAGCAGATTCCGATGGCAGTGTAATTTGCACTGATGGTTGGAAGGGGAGTTCGGTCCAATTTAGTAATGTTGATGAGTGCAAGTTGTCCCCATCGGCTCCAGAGTCAACGATGGTACAGGCTGTATTTACGGATGTCTTACCTTCAAATTCTTTTTACCCAGCAATTAAGTATCTGAAAGATAATAAAATTATTGCCGGATATAGTGATGGATCATTCAAACCTTCTAATCCAGTTAATAGAGCAGAATTTACCAAGATTGTGATTGGCGCTCTTTCTACATCCGGATCAGGACAGGATTGTTTTTCCGATGTCCATTCTGAATGGTTTGCTTCCTATGTTTGTTATGCGAAATCCAAAAATATCATTGGCGGTTATGCGGATGGGACATTCAGGCCAACCAACAATGTTAACCTGGCTGAAGCATTGAAGATTGTTTTACTTGCTTTGCAGGTTCCGCTTTCTACTACAACCGGGGCAAATTGGTATGACGTGTATGTGAATACAGCAAATGAAAAGACTTTCTTGAAATTGATTAATCCCTCCATTACCCATGAAGTGACGCGAGGGGAAATGGCTCAGCTGATTTATGCGATTAAATTGGGAATATAAATTTAATGAGATTTAATCTCTTGAACAGGTGTTTTTGATTGTTTTTGCAATTTTTGTTACCTCTGAGTTGGAAATTGACACACGTCCTTTTTTTGTTAGTAGTTCTATTAGATGCTTACTACAAACCGTTTTTAAGTTGCTATTTTCTGCTTTTGGAGTGGTTGGTAGGTTTTGTTCTTTAGCAAAGACCAGAACTGGCACTGCTATTACGTATGGGTCGTTTAATGTTGTTCTGAGATAGGTCCCCAAGGTTATGGCATTCCGGTTGGTTTGATAGACAGAGGATTTCCTGTAATTTTTAGCTAAATTGAAATTGTATAGTTGTCTGAAATTTTTTACTTCCAAAGCAAAAATGCCGGTTGGTCCCACCACGACAAAATCGATGTTTCCTTGTTTGGGTAGTTTGAGGTCAGGGATGACGATAAATTCATCAGGGAGTTTTTTTAGAATGTCTTCAATAATTACCTCGCCGTCATCACCAGTCAGGTAATTGTTTGTTTTTTTACACCAGCGGTTTGCTTCTATCATTGCTGCAATGAATAGGACTACAATGAATATTTGGAGAAGTATCTCCAGTATTCCATGTTCGGGGAAATAGGGGGAGACCCATCGGTTGAGTAGGAACGTTGTAATGCTAAAAAGTATCAAGGCTAGAATGTAAAAACCTGCTTTGTTAAGTAGATACCAGCCTCTTTTATTTGTAAATTTAGCCATAAAGCAATTAAATCTAGCTATTATAGCCTATTTCTGTTTTCTGGACCATCTCCTGTCTCATGGGGCGCGAGGTCCCCTGGTAAGTCATGTAGTAAGGGCTGATCCTGAATTTATCGATCACAGCAATGAACGTTGGGGAAATATGGGACTAGCAGGGGCAGGCGACTTGCACTTTTTCCTCAATTTACAGAAGCAAAGGGTTGTGATATAATAATACAATAAAAGTAAATTATATTTATGAAAAACAATTCCTATTTATTTGTTAAATTTATTATTTTAATAACAGTTTTGTCTGGTATTTCTTTAGCTGGTTACTATGTTATAAATTCTATTCCCCAGAAACCCGAGTCATCTCCCGCGCTCGAGGTTAAAATTGATACTATTGCTGGTATCGTTCAGGAAATTAAACATCAACCGCGATACACGGCTACCACCTATGTGGTGGATGTCGCATTAAAGGCAAAACAACAAGGGAATTTATGGTTTGTACTTAAAGATGCAATAATTTTCACAGGAAAATTACAGATATGTTACAACTTTGAAGAATTTAGTGAGAAAAATGTTGTTAAAGTGGAGGGGGGATATCAAGTGGAGTTTCCCGGTGCTAAATTATGTGATGAAAATTTTGCGATGGATATCATCCCCATAGTGGCAGAGGGAAATGCTGAAGAATATATAAAGGCGCAAACTATGTTAGGTAAGGTTGCTCGGAAATATGCAATCTTGGTTGCAATTAATAGAGGCATATTTGAAGAATCGGAAAAAGATATGAATTCATTAGAAAAATTTCTAAATATTTTTGGTAAGGAACATTATTTTATTAAACTAAATGCTACTGATTTGAAGAGTTATAAGGAAAAAATAGAAAAGGAATTTATTAATTCTTTGGTAGATTTGGGTGTTGAGGTTCAGCTGATTTCTTCTCCAGATCAAGCAGAATATTTTGATTATTTACAGAAAAAGGCTGAGGAAATAAAGAAACTTAAAGTATAGAATAAATCATTTTTTGTAGATAATAATATTTTTATAATGAACGAAATTATTTATATCCTCATTAACGAGGCAATGCCTGGATATGTTAAAATCGGGCGAACGACTAATCTTGAGCAACGAATTCGTTCCTTGGACACCACCAGTGTTCCTCTACCTTTTGAGTGTTTTTATGCTTGCACAGTCGCCAATGCAGATTTTGTTGAAAAACAATTGCAGGATGCCTTTTTGGATCATCGAGTGCGTTCTACTCGCGAGTTTTTCGAATTATCACCAGATAGAGTTGTTTCTGCTCTCAAATTGGCGGAAATCGAAAATGTTACTCCTAAGCGTGATTATGTAGAAAGTAAAGAAGATCAACGGGCCTTGAATCAAGCCAGAGAAAAGCGGTCAGCGTTTAATTTTGGAATGGTAAATATCCCAATTGGTGCAGAAATTTCGTTTGTTGATAATGAGTTGATAAAGGCAAAAGTGGTAAAGCTTAGCGGTAAAAAGAGTATTGAGTATAACGGTGCGATGACTAGCCCTTCTACTGCTGCTCAGAAAATTCTTGGATACCCTTATAGTGTGCAAGGGACAGTTTATTGGATGTATGAAGGAGAAACTTTGGATGAGCGACGTCGTCGTTTAGAGTCAGAAGAATAATGAAATATTACTATTTTTGAAATGTCTAACTCCAGACCCCAATTCCGTCAAGATGTGATCAATGCGTACTTTGGGCATATTAAAAATATTAAGGTATTAAGGTATTAAGGTATTAAGGCCTAATTCGGCTTGTGTTGAGGCGAGCATTTGTGCGCCCAGGCGCTGCAGAGCGGGACATTCCAGAGCTGGCCGTCCAGGGGACTCCAGACGCAGGAGCCGATCTTGAATTTATTGACCGGTGTATGGCACTTGCCGCAAATTTGGGCCTGGCAGGGGCAGGCGACCTGCACCATTCGTCCCTGGAAGAGGCATTCTCCCTGCTGATATCCGCAGCGGTCGCAGGGAGCGAGACCCTCCGGGATAGGGAAAGGAAGTTCCCGTTCAATCAGCGGCGGGCGATCGGATTCGCTGACCAACCCTTCCGGGGTGATATAGCCGCATTCCCGGATGTCCAGCACCAGACAGCCGTGCGTTTTATTGGCAACGCTTTGGATAGTGATCAGGTGGATCAGGAGCTCTTTGAAGGCGGGGCGGAGGAAGCCGTTTTGATAGGGGTCTTTGGGCAGAGCGCGGGCGAGGGGCGTGATGGCTGCGGTGGGGCTGGCGAGAGCTTCCGGCGTTTGCGGACCGGACGGACTGGACGCGGGTGCCTCCGGTGTTTGCGAACCGAACGGGCTGCTTAATTCTGCTGGCGAGCTGGCCTCCACGAGATAGGGGAAATCATAGCTATGCAGGTACTTCATAAAAAATGAGGGTTAAATGACATTTACTGCGATTTAACCTTCATCGAGCGGGCGCGTGAGCGCCCTTTTACTTTGGTGCGCTTGTTCCAGGAGGAGGCGCGTGAATCCTTTATTCATCATTCTTGGTGGTGGCACCTTGCCTGGCCGACCCTTTTGCAGGGGGCGGGGCTGGTTGCCGGCGGGTCATAGAGCCAATTCTCTCGCCGCACTCTCGATGAAAGCAAGGTTACGGTATACTATTATATAGGGGGCGTCAAGGGGGGGGCTGGAATGCTGGCGAGGGGCGGCGGGTTTGCACAAAGAAAAAGCCTTCCCGTTTGGAAAGGCCTTTTCTTACAGCAGGTGCTGAGAACGTTCTTGTCTCATATATTATAAGAGCTGGTCGTGGTGGACGCAAGGGGAGTCGAACCCCTGAGAACAATTTGACAAGAACGTTCTCGCAACCGTGCTGCGCCCACGCGACCAGCTTGATACGAATATAATCAATAGGTGTTAACCTGATCTGAAAAAATGTTAACAAATTTCTTCCACGTTGTGGTTATTCAGTAGACGGGTCTTTACATAATACTGTAAAGTGTTATATTTCCTTTTGTATTTCGGACGGTTTGCCATGGCCGCTATTGGCCGGGCAATGCTGCTTCGAACGAAATTTGACACAAGGAAAGGAAGGAAATAATGGGAAAGAAAGCTGCTTCCGGGGCTGGTCGCAAGGACAAGGTCAGCCGCATCAGGGACGAAAAGAACTTTTTGGGCTTCATCGAGGCTCTCCTGGAACGTGAGGAGCAGGGGTATCTGGCAAAGATCCACCTGCCCGCGCAGACACGGAGACTGGCGGCGAAGACCATCGGTCTACTTGGAAATATCTTGAAGGCCGCGCAGTTGGCCAGGGAGGTTGGTAATTCCAGAGATGCCCACAAAATTTACCGGTGGTATCTGAAATGTAATCGTAGCGATGAGCTGGATGAAGCGATCTTCCAAATGCTGATTGCCGTCGGCTCGGAAGCTGATTTGCGTGATTATTACGTGAGGTTCATGACAATCGAGCAGATGACGGAAGAGCGCAGTATGGAACGGCTGAGAACTTATTGCAGCAGACTTAGGAATGGCCGTCTGCTGCTGCCGCTCGTCCATCTGCAGATCACCGAGTTCAAGCGGGTGGCGGGGACAATGTCCACCGAGCCGACTTGGGACGCGAAGGGCGTACCCGACTTCATCAAGCCGGCAGTCATCATCCGGAATCTGATGCTGGCCAATGACTTGGGAGAAGAGGAAGCCAAACAGATTCTCTATCGTTTCGGCAAGTGGCTGCACCGCAAATACGGCGAGAAGACCATTTACTCGGATGCCGAATGTCCCGAAGCCATGTGGGCCTGGGAAATGTCCGGAACTCCTGAGGGGCTGCAGTATGCCGCGGACGCCTATTCGCTGGAGATGAGATTTCTGGACGCCTTCAGATGCTTTGGCAAGATGGGCCGACGGGAAGACCAGATTACTATGCTGAAGATAGCGGTGGAGCATGGCTATCTGCATGAGGTGCTGGAAGCGTATGGGGCTTCGGATCCGAAACGCGTACCGCCGCTGGAGCCGGAACTGCTGGAAGATTTGTTTGATCTGGCGGTGGATAACGCCAGGTTGCGCGTGCTGGCCGGTGTGGAGAAGTATCTGGACGAGCATGACAATGATGATCCGTTCCAAGTGGACCGGTTTCATTATGATCTCATGTGGAAGATTGCCTGCCAGAAAATTGAGTACATGTCAGGCCAATGCAATCTGGTCCGTCTGGAGCAGCAGGAACGGGCGAAGTATCTGGCTCTGGATCTGTACGCCGGTGGCTATTACAAGATTATCTACGGACTCAAGTTGAGACTCTTGGTCCACCTGGCGCTGGGGTTTGTGGAGTCCGCTCTGGTTTGTGAACAGGATCTGTACCGTCTGGTGAAAACGCCCATTCCGCTGCACAAAATGCGTCCCTTTCGGTTTCTGGATATGGCCATCGAGTTGCTGATGCATGTGATGCAGAGGGAAAGGCAGGAGAGACAGGAGTATTCGGAGTCTGGCGGGGTTTGCGGTGAAGTTTTCCCCCCAGCCCAGATCAACGTGCTGTCTCTGCTCGATCTGCTGGAAGCGTATCGCGATAAGGGTTTGAGTACCTGGCGGGAGTTGCCTGATGATTTGCCCGCATTTCGCTCCTTTCTGGAACAAGAAGGCCCCAAGGTTTTGGCCGCCGCGCGTGACGTGTACAAGTCCGCCACTGCCGGTATCCGCCTGGAGCTCAAAAAGTTGGAGTAAGCCTGCCTGGCTTGCTTTGTGTCATTGGGTGGTGTCTATCACCATTCAAATCCGGGCCCCCGTCGCGTGCGCGCAGAACTGGGGGCCTTTCGGCGTGGGCAAATATGGTGGACGGCGGGTGGTGGCGGGGGCCGGCCGGCGATGTAAAAAGAAAAAGCCCCGCATTGCTGTGAGGCTCTTTCCACAGCTTTGAGCTGGTATTCATATGAAAGTTTAAAGTCTGCCTGCGATTGACAAAAACACAAAAGTGTATTAATTTAACATCTTGTGTTTTTAATCATTAAATATGTCCGAGAAATACAGTGATTTATCACGATGGATTGAGCCCATTGAGACCGGTCTGAATGGCCGCAATGTCCAATTGCACCGGGTGGTGCATCACGGTGAACTTTTGGAGAGGCACATGGCTCATTATGAAGAAATTATGAAGTCGGCCGACCTGGTGATTGTGGAAGGTGCGCCGGCAGCCGAACATGCTTTTGATCCGGAAATTATCCGGGGAATTTATGATTATAGCCGTAGTCAGGGAATGGCGGTTTCTTATGAGCAGATTAAGGAAATGGTTGTCAACGGATCGACGCCCCGTTTTTTTGCCGGACTGGAAAAAGTGGCCGCCAAACATAATCATCCGTTGATAGTGATTGATCCGGGCCCGCTGGATGAGGGCGGTTTGGTGAATGCTAATGATAATATTTCCATCGCCAAATATTTGGCCGCCGCAGGCGGCGTTGCCACTGCTTTTATTCCCAAAATTGATGACGGAATCCGAAAACTGGGCAATGAACTTTCGGGAAAGGTGGTAGTTCCCGCAGCGGAAGAAGTGGACAAACAGGTTGTTTCACGCCGACGGATGTTGCAGGGAGCGCTGGGTTTGCTGGGAGGTATGATGATTCTACCGCTGGCCTCGGAAGCGGAACATGATTTGCGGGTGCAGGCGCATGATCTGGATAATCTGGGCCGCAACGGTACATTGGGAGCTCTCAAATTTGATCTGAATGATTTCAGGGAAGTCTATCTGGTACGGGCGCTGGACGATCTCTGTCGGGACGAACTGTCCCGCGACAAGAAAATTGCCGTGATTTACGGAGCAGCCCATGGCAGCAGTATTTTGAATTATCTGCAAAGCCCCCAAGAAATTTCCTGGAGACTGAAAGCTTATGAAAGTTTTATCCGTCAGGTGCGCGATCCGCAGATTGTCTCTTATGCTCACAATCCGGAGACTGATGCCTGGGACGTCCAGTGGAAAAGACCGGTTGATTTGAAGAGATAACGGCAAACAGAAAATCACTAAAATATGTCAGAAATTTTCCCATCATCATTACTGGAGGACTTGCAAAAAGATTGGGCTGAAAAAGCGGCCTATTATCGTGAGTCCGCCAAGCGCGCCAGAAAAGACAGTGTGAATGTGCATATAGCCGCCGAGATCGAGGTCAAGGCCAGAATTGCCGAAAACGGCCTGGATTCGACTATTATCAGAGATGTCTGGGAAGGTCAGCCTCTGCCGCCGGTATATGCGCCGGAGGTGATTGACGATATCGGAGATGCCGTGCGGAAGATGGTGACGGCCAACGTAAAACATATGCCGGTTCAGCCTTATGATTATTATTATCGGACTGCCCTGAATGGCGTGAGATTTTTAAGACAGGAAGAAAAACATTTATTCGGCAGGGTGCTAAGAAATCACAAGGTTACCTGTCAGACAGCGGATTCCTTATTTAATCTGGCCCTGGAATTTGGCACGGAGGCACAGCGGAATAAGGTGGCGGAGCAATTGGCGGCCGCGGATGATTCCGGCTGGCGTGTTTATGGAATTGACAGGCTGGAATATAGTAAATTGAACCCGCTGGTGGATGAAATTACCCTTTTGTTGAAAGATTATTGCTCTAAATACGGGCTGGATGAATATTTTATTTTTAGCCGGGTGGCCATAGTCAATGCCGCTATGGAAATCGCCAAAATGGATTATGATCTGATAGTTCCCGTATTGCGGTCGGGTGTGCCGCTGGCTTTGATGCTGGAAGTTTTGGGCAAGCAGGTGCGTTATATAGAATGGCACAAAGACTGGAAGACGGGTCCCCGGTGGCAGAACATGGGCAAAGATCAGTCCGGGCAGGCGGTACGGAAAGGTGCGAAGATTCTGGTTTGTGAAAATGACTACAATAGCGGCGACACATTGAACGCACTGGCCCCTGTGCTGAAAGAGCTGGAACCCCGGCAGGTGGATTTGTGTACTTATACCAGCTCGGGTGGCGGAAGCCGCCGTTTGCCTGAATTATCAACCGTTTCTTCTTTTTATGACCGACACATTGATTTACAGGACAGAACCCCGTTGATTGATGAAAGCAGATTCTATATTAACCTGAAGAATTTCCATAATCTGCTGAAAGGAATGAAAGAGCGGGGGGAGATCTGATATCGAAAATCCCAACACAGTTGAAAATTTTCCCATAAGTCTGATATTGTCTAATATGATTGCACGCAATTACTAACAAATATGAAAAAAATAATTCTGGTTCTGATGATTCTGATCCTGATTCCGGTGGCTGTTCTGACCATGAGGGCATTCAGTATGAATAATTCCGGCTGGTCTTATTGGATCAACAAAGAGTATCTGTCTGCAATGGATGAATATAAGAAAAAAGCCGAACAGGAAGTAAAGAGTGCCGGGGCCGCTTTTTCGCTGGAGGATAAAAAACTTTTTACGGATATGACACGGTTGCAGTCGGCCGCCAAGGTGGTAATGGAAACCGAGCGTATCAACAATCAGGTGTTTGATTCTATGGTGGCGAAGACAGAGCAGTTAAAAACCAAATATGCCGGATCGGCGCCGATCACAGCGGAATTACAGGAGGCATATGACGGACTCCGCAAGGATTTTGAGGATTTGAAGGTCCTGGAAACAGGCAGACAGTATTACAAAATGGCCCTGCTGGACTTTGCGATAACCAATCAGGGGAAGATTTTCATGACGGGTAAAAATTTAACTTTTAATATGGAGACTCTGGGAACAGAGTTTAATTCTTTGCAGAAGGCGGCGCTGGATAATGAGAAGAGTTTTGGGGACAGGCAGAGACGACTGATGGACCGGCATAATCAGCATCTGTCCGTCTTTACCGGAGAACTGGGGAAACTGCAGAAGTCGGAATACAGCCAGTAAGATTATTTATGCATTATTTTAGCTCCGGTTAATGTGACCGGGATATATTGGTTGTGACATTGTAACGATACGACTGACTGTATTGATGTGTATTTACAATGTCATTACTTCGGGGTAAAATTAAATTGAACCTTACCCCAAACAGCATATGAAAATGACTCAAATTCAAATCAGAATAGATGAAAAAACCAAAAAGGACGCTCAGGCCATCCTGACAGATCTGGGCCTGGACCTTAGTTCGGCCATCAAGGTTTATTTAAAGCAGATTATAATTTATAAGGGTATTCCATTACAGCTGCTGACTGAAAACGGTCTGACCGTGGCTCAGGAACAGGAGATTTTGAAAGCCGCGGCGGAGGCGAAAAAGGGTATTAACATAGTTGAGGCAAAAAATGTTCGGGAAGCGGCGGCTCATTTTAAGAAATTAGAAGCAAAGAAGAAATGAAATTATTTTTCCAAAAACATTTTGTAAAAGCCTGGCACAAGTTGACTCCCAAGATGCAGGAAAAAGTGGAGGAGGCAATTGAATTATTCAAAGCCAATCCTCATGATCCTGTTTTGGACAATCATGCATTGCGCGGCGATCTGGAAGGTAAACGGGCGATCAGGGTGACTTGGGATGTCCGAATCGTTTTTGAAGAGTTTGATGATTATGCCGAGGTGTTGCTGGTGGATGTCGGCAGCCACAATCAGGTTTATTAATACATTTACTTTTTTGCGATGTCTGAATTGCCGCTTCAAAACTGGGATGAAAAACAGTGGGAACTTTGGGAATCTCTATGCCGGGTTCCGCCGGTCAGGCTGGCTCTGGTGAACGTGAATATGCCGTCAGACTTGGCCCAACTGGCGCAGGTAATTCTGGCTACCGGTATCGCTGGACGATCCATAACACGGGAATCTGACGCGCGCCCGGTACCGCATGTGGCGACTTATCTGATCGGGGAGTCACTGGATTTCATGCAGCCGAAAATCAGGAACAAAATTATGTCCTGGAATATTTCAGAGGAGGCGATTAAATCGATTCCGCGAAAGCCGGCAACTCTGGAGGATTTGAAAAAACAGGGTTTCCGTCTGGTGGGAACATCTCCGTCGGAAGGAGTGAACGCACTTAATTATCATTGGGGAGCCGCCGATGTTGCGGTTATCGGCGGTGACAAAGGCCTCTCCGCCAAAAACAGGTCATTTCTGGATGAAATGATCAAAATTCCCTGCAGTACGGAGGTTCCGTTTTTAACTATCCCGACGGTGGTACCTCTGCTAACCTATCCTGTTCTGAATCAACGGGGGTTGTGGGGGAATTCCAGCAAACAATCCGGACTTTCTTCCAACTTCCGGCAGGAACAGGCACTCAAATGTTAGGAGGACTAATACTGTATTTTGTGTTATAATGAACTTGTATAATATTTTATAAAAATAATGTCCGTATCCGGCGAGAAAAGAACATCGGAAGGCAAACCTTTGCCGGCTCCCATCGAGTACCGGGCGGTAGTTAATGACTCCGTTGATACGGCACCTGATTTTACCGAACCGGTTTCAGTGATAGTCGACCGGATCAGACAGGCGATTGTAGACGCCAGGGAAGCCCGGCTTTACGACGTATTTAAGAAGGGGCTCGAACAGCATCATCTGGCGAACTTTGCCTATCCAATTCATAAGCAGTTGTGGGCTCCTTACCGCACTACTCCCGATTGGGAACAAGTGCTGGAGGTGTGGAGGCAGGCTGAACCCTTATCAATATATATTCACGTACCTTTCTGTGTTTCCCGCTGCAAATTCTGTGATTATGCCGTGGTGCCCGGTACCAACGAGATGCAGCGTGAAGAATATGTAGAGGCTCTGATCAGAGAGATTGAGCTGTATGCACCGGCCCTGGAGGGCAAGCAATTAGCGGGTTTTGACCTGGGAGGGGGAACTCCCACCATGCTCTCAGCGGAGCAGATCGGGCGCATTGTGGCTGCCGTTGAAAAACACTGCGATTTCCGGAAGGGGATTATAAGGAGCATCGAGACAACTCCCAAAATTGCCGCTGCCGGTTTGGATAAATTGAGAAAAATTAGAAAATTGGGATTCTCGCGTATCAGTATGGGTGTGCAGGCGGTGAAAAGTCATTCCATTGAACAGTTGAGACAGGTTGGTAATTCTGCGGTGGTGGTGGAACAGGCGGTTAAAAATATCAGAGAGGCGGGCTTTGACAATCTGAATCTGGATTTGATGTATGGATTTAAAAGCCAGGGAGAAGATACTCTGAAAGCCACGCTGGATTTTGCCATATCACAGCATCCGGAGGTCATTACGCTTTACCGTACCCATTTTAAGGATACGGATATCGAGTCACACCAGTCGGCGGTTTCACTGGAATATGTTAACAAACTCTACGATAGCGCCTACCAGCATCTTAAGGAAAAGGGATATCAGGCCACCTATGGCCAGAACACTTTTTCCCGCAATAACGGCGAGTTGGGCTTGAGTTCTTATCTGGAAAACCGGTCTATGAAAGGCGTTTCATATCTGGGAATGGGGATGGGGGCACAGTCAAAAACTCCCGAAGGAATTGCTTATAACCAGGGGCAAAAGGATAAAACTCTTGATAGCTATTATAGCAGTATCCGTGAAGGAAAATTACCTTTGCAGGATTATTATCAATTGCCGGTGGAGGAACAGATTGCCAAGGCCTTTGCCATTTCTTTGTATTCAGGCGTGATCCGGCTGGACGATCTGGGGAAAAGTTTCGGGATTGATTTGAGGTATCATTTTCGGGAAGAAATTGATTTTGTTCTGAAGTCGGGTCTGATGATGCTGGAGGACGGAATATTAAAGGTCACCAAAAAAGGATTTAAATGCATCAATGGTATTATTCCGCTTTTTTATTCCAGGGCGGCGCAGGATGATTTGCAGGCGCAACAACCATAAAGTGGATTAATGTTCGGGCGCAGGCTGTTCCGATTTGTACGGATACTTTGTTTTTTGTCAGGCTTCCACATTTCCGGCGTTGGGACCGGGGTTGCTTGGATCCGGGCATTGGCCGTCAAAATTGGCCTGGGCGGTGCAGAGCGTGCCGTCGGTTCTGCGGCACATTGGTGTTGCTGTTCCCACGCCCTCAACCTTTCCGCCGGTGATGGCACAGTAAACCTGGGCATCATCTTCATATCCGGTGATTTTCAGGCCGCCTACCGGGCAATCGCCGCGCATCAGGGCCCATTCTTCGCATTGGCGGTTGTCTTCAAAAAAACAAATTCCGTACTGGCCCAGCTTGTTGTTGCGCATTTCCAGTTTGCCTCCCTGTTTGGTGCAATTTTGTGATGCCGGATTGGCAAGGGAAACAGTTCCGGGATTGGCAGTGGCTCCGGGACAGGGTGCAAATTCGCAATTGGGGCCGGAGCGTCCGACAGCCGAACCGTCCGGGCACAATTTGGCTTCCATGGTACAGGCAACTGGGGACACAGTGTTTCCATTATCCGGCGCGTTGACAATGGGGGATTCCGTCTTTCCTCCGTCCGGTGTGTTGCCGGTGGGCGGAGTTTGCACTTTGGTTTGCGCGCAGGCTACGGCGATCAGGGCTGTGAAGAAAATGAATGATATTGTGAAGATTGAGGGTGTTTTTTTCATAAACTTTTATTTAGGGACTTTTTATCCGCTGGCTTTACCATACAATAAAAAGCCCTTGTTTCAAAGGGCTTCAGTCTCTCGTTGTTTTAACGTTATATTTGACGGATTGATGAAAATTATGTGATAATAGTCTCCAATTATTAACTCTAAAGCTATGGAAAAAGGTTATGCAAAAGATATTGAGGCTCTGTATCCGGATAATAGCACGGGAGTTTCCGAAAAGTTGTTTGTTTTTACCGGTGCTGCTGCAGTTTTAGGATTGGTCGTCGCCTTTAACCAAAATATCAGCAGAAATTCGGAGCCGGTTCTTGAAGATACTCTCGAAAGTCATGTGGCACAAAGACCACCAAGTGTCGAAAAGACAAAAAAGGAAAAAGAAATTAAGGAAGTTTATGACCGCATAAAAAAGAACTTTGAAGAAATTGAAACTATGGTTACCTATTTGCCTCATCAGGAGGCGATCCAGCGATTTAACACGCAAAATTCATTGATGAAACGAACGATTCCTTCAGTTACAGTTGGGGGGAAAGTATTTAAATTGGAGGTCGAATCTTTGGATTGTTATTATGGTGTTACCTTTAGGGGCGAATGTGAACAGGCATACACCTCGAGACCATACAAGGCTCCCTTCCGCGTTATATTAAGCAATGCTGAGGTGCAGGCGATTTATCAGATGCTTGGCGGACAAGCTGATCTGTATATCTATGATAAAGCACATCCCCAAACGGACCAGATAAGTATCAACCACTTTGTTTCCAAGTTCGGCCTTCGGCCGATTCCTAATTGGTGGAATATTATGGTGGCGCCAAATTTTACCGCCTTTTTGAAATTAAGAACATTTGAAGGGGAAGAACATCAGTTTTTAGACAGTAAATTAGGGGATTTGCATGCTGCCTTGAAAGTCCCATATGATGCCCAAAAAGCCCGCCAGGCGGTTTGGAACGGGAGTGTTAAGCACAAAATTTAAAACGCCCTTGTTGCCAAAGGCTTTTCTGTCGCGTGGTTTTGAAGATAAACGTGTATAATTGGTTTAACTTCATTTAAATATCATGCGAAAAATTTCTGTTTATTTAGCAGCCCTGTTTTTAACTTTTGTTCTTGTTTTACCGGTTTTCGCAGGCGATACGGTTTTTCCACAGGCGGATTTCTTTCTCTATCTGGGTGTCAGAAATATGGGGGCTGATCAAATGCCTGGTACAAGAGCGGAAAGGGTTTTATTCAGCTCGGCCAATGTGGATATAAAAAGCGGTAAAATAACTGCGGACCGGTCAATCCCCATTGGCTTTACCGTTGGAAACCAGGGGTTCAATGGCACTGCAAGTATAAAAATGAATGGAGATTATGACAAAAGTGACGGCCAGCTGTCAGGCACTTTTAGTATTATACTGGACATGAATGATGTCTGGCACGGCGGTGTTTCCGATATCAAAGCACATTGGCTTGCCGATACCCAGGGCAGCTTTACCGGTCAGGTCGTTGATGATCAGGTTGTGATCCGCTATACGGGTAATACAAATGAAGAGAGGCAGCAGGGCATGGCTGACGGTTCTGTAGAAAACAATTCCAGTTCTCTGGCCTATTCTTCCATCGTTGTCTGGCGTCTGAGTGAGTACGGTGTTTCCGAGACGACGGACACACCCGATAGCGACCAGGTTCAGGTTGATTCCGGAGCAAGGTTTTCAGGGATGACCGGGCAGGTGGAATGGCGGGCGGATGACGATCCGGATGGCTGGAAACTGTGCAAACCGGGTACCAAACTGCCGGTTTTCGCTCATATCCGAACCCAGGAGAACAGTACTGCAATTCTGAGCTTTTCTGATAAGTCCACCTTTGTTTTGAAGCCGGATTCGGAGGTTGTGATTGATTCACCTCCGGAAAAAGAAAGTAAAATTAAACTGGTAGCCGGCAATATATGGGTGAATTTAAAGAAGATGGTTAATGATGGCTCAATGTCCATGGAAATGAATCAGGCTGTTGCCGGTATCAAAGGTACAACCTTTGTTGCCAGTGAAACAAATGGGGTTTCCGGCATTAAAGTGCTGGAAGGTAAAATCTCGTTTACAGCTTTAAATGGTAGCGAGACTGTCGATATTAGCGGAGGAGAGATGGCAAATGTGGATATTTCAGGAAAAATCATCAAAGATAATTTTGACATTATCTTGGAACAAGACACCTGGGACAATGCGGATAAGATCGATTTTGCTCTACTTGAAAAATCTTTATCGTCAGAACAAACAGCGGCACCGGTATCTGCCAATACTGTGGTATCCGAAAGCACCGTTCCAATTTCATCTGATGATAAACAGCAACCGGCAGTGCTTTACATTGTCCTGTCCGGTGGAGTAATTCTGATTGGCGGTATTCTTACCTTTGTTTATCTAAAGAAAAAATAACCCTACCTTAACTTTTTTCCCCGAGTATGAGTTTTCTGACAGTGTCGTAGTATTGTCTGAAGGCGGGATGAATTTCGATGCCTGCTTTGGGTCGAACGAAAATCTGGGTGTGATAGTCCTCAATTTTTTTGCTGGCCGGATTTTCAAAAGCATAAGCTTTGGCTGTGCAGGTTGCCTCGAAACCTTCTTTTAGGAAATCCTGTATTTCCCAGGCGTTTTGAACTGTTTCCGGGGTATTGTCCCCGGGGCCGAAGGTTGGAAAATTTTCTCCAACCGGTATCCAGCCATCTTTAATTAGAGAGTCCATTTGATGATCGTCTTCGAATTCGATGGCTGTGGGGAACCGCCCGGCATAGGGGTGGTCTGCCATTGATATTTTGGTGAGTCGAAGGTTGTCGGTAAAAATTTGTTTCAGATGACGGTGTGATTCCGTCGCAATATATTGTAGGACAGCGGAGATCTTTTCATCGGAGAGACCTCTGCGGATTTCGCAAAGAATGTCCAGTCTCTCATCGGGGGAAAGCTCAAATAACAGGGGAATGGCATCGACAAAATTACCTTCAACCGCCAGTGTTCTGATCCGGGCCATTTTTATCATCGTAACTGATTTCATCACAATGGCCACCCGATAGGAAATCTCTTCTCTCAGGTCATCTTCCAGGCCTTCCGCATTCCTGGCAATTGTCCGCAATTCAGACTCAAGATCTGAATTGTCTTTTCCCAGTTGAAGTTGATCCCGAATAGCCCGGATGCGCAGGGTTAGTGTTTCCAAATCGGTTTCCATTTTTTCCGCTGTCATGAGAGGGAATATAGGGTTTTAGCGTGTTATTATTACAGTTTATACAGCATTTGTCAATCAGCTCAGGACGAAAACAAAAAGCTCCCGTTTTAGGCTGTTAGTTAGCGCTAGACCGGCTTCTATGCTTGTTTTAATCAGGCTTGTTGTGTGTTATAATATTGTAATCAGTTTTTATTAATATGAATGTTGATAAAATCCAAGAGGAGTCCGGAACGGAAATCCCAGCATCCCTAAATACCCAGGATCAGATAGACCAGTGTGAAAGATTCAAAGTTTCGCTCAGGCAAATGTGTCTCGAAATCGAACAGAAAGATGCAGAATTATTATCGATTTTGAAGGATGATGATTTGGCACGAAAGGTGAAACTGGTCGGTGATATAAGCAAATTATGTTCAAAGTTGAATAGCTTGCTTGATCAGATTAGAAAAAACACAATATTAAAACCTAATGATCTGATCTATGATCAGACCTTGGCTGAAAAAATATTTGCATCATTTAACGCAATTGAAATTTCCCAAAAGAGAGCTGAAATTAATATTTCCAGGCAGCAAGTCAGCCAGGCAGACTTTACTACCTGTACTAAAATGATCCATGAATTTTGCGAGCCTCATGTCTCTGGTACGGGAGTTGGAAAGAGAGATTGGTATGTGTTTGACCGCTTACCTGAGCATCTTGATAGGGAAAAACAGATTCTGCAGCTGTTCCAGAGTTTGGATATAACAACTGAAGTGGAACAGGAAGCAATAGCTGCCTCTATAGATAAGCCTTTATCAAATGCGGTTAAAGTCAGTCTTGTTCGTTCATTCAAAAATATCAGAGCGGCGGTTGCTGCCCAGGCAAGAAGCGGCTGGGGGATTAATAGCGAACAGTTTTTAAGTGAAATTGAAAAGATCAAACAGAGCAGGTGTATGGTAATGAATATGAAGCCAAATAATGCCGTCAAGTTTCTAAAAAGCGGGATCTTGAAAAATATCTGGGAGGTGGGTGCTAACGACCGGCCAAGGGAAATTGAACCCAGGCGGCAACAATATGAAACAGAGCTAGGCTGGCAGGGGGAATTTGTATATCACCTGGCGGTCGGAGACTACCACAATGAACATGATTTAGCTCTTAAAGGTCATTATGGAAATGTGGAGTTTGTATTTGATTTTGAATTGCTGGCCGAAAATGCCACCTTTACAGAAGGCGATTCGTTAAATTACAGCGGAGTGCCAGCATATATTCGAGAAAATATGCCTACTGATCAGACTGAAATAAGGTACAGAGAGCTGCATAAAGACCATGTAGCGATTGCCAAAGCAATTTTTAATACTGCCAATTGTCAGGGGGGAAATCATGATTATATTGAGGCGCAGATTGGTAGTCCAATTACCAATGCGATGATAAAAAAAGTGATTATTAGAGCTGATTTAACTCCACAGGGGGAGGATTCAGCGGTACAGTTAATTAGGGAGTGGTGTTTATCTCGAGATATTCCGGTAGAGATGATCTAAGTCGATTTTGTGTTATACAGACCTACAAAAGCCCTTGTTTCAAAGGGCTTTAGTCTGTTCTTATTGGCTCCCCCGACTGGGCTCGAACCAGTGACCTACCGGTTAACAGCCGGTTGCTCTACCACTGAGCTACAGGGGAATACTCTGATTGTGAAAGGAACATACTCTGCCAAAGAACAGATGAGCAGAGCGCATTTAATATAGCAAAATATCTGCCAATGGCAATGTTTTTTGGGCGGGAAATAAAGCGGCTTCAGGGGAGCGGTTTCAGCCTGACAATCTCGCGGCAGACGGTCTGGTCGGGGCGCTCGTAGATCATGGTTTCGGCGGCTTTGGCGTCCAGGCCGAGCGCTTTGATGACCGGTTCGGGCAGCAATGGATCGGCAGCGAATCCGAATTTTTCCAAATGCTGATGGAGTTTGGTCAGGGTCAAGTAGCGGTTTTCGTCACGATAAGCCAGCAGGGTCAAAACCACGGTGGCGTTTTTAGGCAGAAGCGGCTGCAGATTGGTCAGAAAACCTGCCAGCAGGTTTTCCACCATGGCCTGGGTTTCCTCAATCTGACTGGGTGTGGGGGTACGGCTGACCGGCGGGCCCAAAAATGTTTCACTGACTATGGCGCCCAAATTCGTCGGCAGGTCGGACTTGATGATTTTGGTGGCGTCTTTATTGAAAAGCCGTGATTTTCCCAGAGGCTGTTTGTCGACGGCTTCAGCTCCGAGACGTGCCACCAGGGCGGCTCTTTTATCGGTAACCATCTTATTCAGCCAGTCCAGGTTTTTGCGGCATTTGTCGATATTTTCGGCGGAGAGGTCGGATCCCGTCACATCCATTCCCATCAGTATTCCTTCCATCAGGATCGTCCCGATACCGCAGAAAGGATCATAAATTGAGCTTTTTTCGGAATCGGCGGCTTCCGGCCGGACTCCCGACAGGTTGATCAGAATCTGGGCCAGTTTTGGCGGCAGCATACCCAGTTTGGGGTCCCGTTCCGGACGCTCAAAGTCGCGGGCGGTGTAGTCATTGATATTCTGGATGGCGACGGTTTGTCCGATTTGCCAGTTTCCGCCATCCATTTCTACGGCGCAAAACTCGGCGCCTTTACCAAGGATGTTTTCCCCGAGCAGCAGAGCGGTGGGGGGATTCTGGAAATTATTGTTTACAAAACGGCTGGATAGTTCTGATTTTTTCAGTTTCTTTTTAGTCAGCATCAAGGAATTTTTTAACAGCTGTTCAGAAGTTCCTGTCAGACTGTGTAACGAAATGGCATAGCGGATCTTGTCTGTCCGTCCCTGAAACTTCTCGGCGGCCAGGTCGCTGATCATTTGGGCCAATTGCCCGGAGCGGGATTCCAGATCTACTTTGACGATTTTGGTAGTACCTCCCAGCCGGTCCAGAAGCTTTTGGGGAGTTGGCAGCTCGGCGGGCAGGGCGACTGACAGAAATTCTTTCTGCAGGGCCAGGTATTCGGTTTCCGGGGGCAAGACACTTACCAGTTCGGCCAGCGATAAAAGCGGCTTTCTGCCCAGAAAAAAGATGTATTTAATCATATTCATAAAACAATTCAACCTATCTTTCTCTTAAAATGACTCAAAAAGCAATGGAAAAACGTCTATCGGGTGTTCGTCCGGGCGATCGTTCGCGCCGCGCCGCAGGCGCGGCGCTCCTGACCCTGCTGGTATTGCTTTCCCTGGCGGCAGCTTTCAGCGCTGGTCTGGCCATCGGCGGATATACCGAATCTTTGCAGCTTAGGCGTTCTCTGGAAGCTATTCCGGACCTAAACCCCTGCCATCCCTGAAAGTTATTCGAATGTGTTTGTCGCAAGGTTGATGTTCGTAAAAGTAAGAAAATCTTACTTTTACGAATGAAGATGTTAATTCAGGTCGGTCAGTCTTTTGATGGCATGTTCCAGGACATGACAGCACTGTTCCAGGTCTGCGCAGTCAAAGGTTTTTACAATCCGTCCATGGATGTTATGGGAGACAGCCTCAAAGGAGTTGTTTTCCACGACCGGGCTGGCCGGCACTTCATAATTTCCTTTCAGTGCTTCCCTAAGCACTCTTTCGGCTGATTCCCGGGTTTGCTGCCAGGTGTCGTTGCCGGTGAGCAGCATGCTTTCCATTTCAGTGGTGTCACGGGTCAGCTCCAGGGCTATTCCCAGTTGCGGGATGACCGGAGCCAGATCAAGAATATTGGCCGGCTGGGCGGTTTTATTTTTCAATTCGGCAAAATAGTCGCGTGCATTTTGCAGTTGAGGCAGAGTTTTACTCATATGCTTATTTCTAATCTTTCTTATATTTGGCAATTCCCGCCAGCTGTTCGCGCAAGGCCTGCATCTTCAGTTCCTGATACAGTCTTTCTACTTCCTCGGTGCTCTTGGCGGTCTTGAGAAGTTCTTCGGCTTTGGCGCGGGCCGCTTTGACCTGCTCCAGGGCGATTTCTTCGATATTTTCGGCCTGGTCGGCCAGAATAGTGGCTTTGTTGTTATTCACTTCCAGATAACCGCTGCTGATGAAAATCGTCGAGGCGGTTTGATCGGCCAGAGTAATTTTGATCGCACCCAATCCCAGCTGGGCGATCACCGGATGGTGGCCGGTCAGCACTCCCATTTCACCTTTGGTGGTGGGCACGACCAGACTTTCGATTTCGGCATCGAAAAGCATTTTTTCCGGAGTGGCAATGTGGAGGTGGAACATGGGAGCGCGTCTTAGGGATGATAATTATTTTTTGGCGTGGGTGGCGGCCTTGGCTGAGGCGGCTTCAGACTTGGCGGAAGCATCGGCGGCTTGTGAGGCTTTTTCCTTTTCGTGTTTTTCCACGGCCTGTTCGATGGTACCGACATACAGGAAGTCCTGTTCGTTCAGATTGTCATGTTTGCCTTCGATGATTTCCTTGAATCCGCGGACGGTGTCGGCAACTTTTACGTATTGGCCGGCAATGTTGGTGAACTGTTCGGCTACGGAGAAAGGTTGGGACAAAAATCTCTGGATCTTGCGGGCACGGGAGACGAGCAGTTTGTCCTCTTCGGAAAGTTCGTCGATACCCAGAATGGCGATGATATCCTGTAAATCCTTGTATCTTTGCAGAATGCGCTGTACTTCGCGGGCGGTAGCGTAGTGTTCCTCACCGACCACATTGGGGTCGAGCTGACGAGAAGTGGAAGCCAGCGGGTCAACGGCGGGATAAATACCCATTTCGGTGAGGGCGCGGGACAATACCACGGTGGAATCCAAATGCGAGAAGGTGGTGGCGGGAGCCGGATCGGTCAGATCGTCGGCCGGTACGAATACTGCCTGTACCGAAGTAATGGAGCCATCCTTGGTGGAGGTAATTCTTTCCTGCAGGGCACCCATTTCGGTGGCCAGATTGGGCTGATAACCTACAGCGGAAGGCATACGTCCGAGCAGAGCTGATACTTCTGAACCGGCCTGGGAGAAACGGAAGATGTTATCTACAAACAATAATACGTCGCGTTTTTCCACGTCGCGGAAATATTCGGCCATAGTCAGTCCGGTCAGAGCCACACGCAGACGGGCACCGGGTGGTTCGTTCATCTGTCCGAAGACCATGGCTGTCTTGGCCAATACGCCGGATTCTTTCATTTCCACCCAGAGGTCGTTACCTTCACGGGTTCTCTCTCCGACGCCGGCGAAAACCGAGAAACCTCCGTGTTCGGTAGCGATATTATGAATGAGTTCCTGAATCAATACGGTCTTTCCTACACCGGCTCCTCCGAACAGACCGACTTTGCCGCCTTTGGCAAAGGGACAAATCAGGTCGATTACCTTGAGGCCGGTTTCAAAAATTTCGGTGGTGGGGGACTGGTCGGCAAAGGCGGGGGTGGGGCGGTGGATTTCCCAGCGCTCTCCTTTCAGATCATGCAGACCGTCGATCGGTTTGCCAAGCACGTTGAGCATGCGGCCCAGAACGTCCTGTCCGACTGGAGTGGAGATGGCCTTGCCGGTGGAGATGGCTTCCTGTCCGCGGGTCAGACCGTCGGTGGAGTCCATGGCGATGCCGCGTACCTGATTATCGCCCAATTGCTGCTGTATTTCCACAACCAGAGTCAATTCACCGTTTTGAACTTCCACTGTCTGGAGAATCTTTGGCAGTTCACCGGGAGCGAATTCGAAGTCCACGACGGGACCGATTACCTGTGAGATTTTTCCTTTTGCCATAGTGAGAGGGGATTAGTTAGAGTTTTTTTAAATTTATAATGTAAGTGAAGCCCTGGCTTTATTGTGAGACCGAGCCGCTGACCACCTCCAGAATCTGGGTGGTGATCTTGGACTGGCGGGCCTTGTTGTAATGCAGAGTCAGGCGGGCGATGATGTCCTTGGCATTGTCGGAAGCGGTGCGCATGGCCATCATGCGGGCGCTGTGCTCGGAGGCAACGGATTCCAGAACGGTCTGAAAGACGGCAATTTCCAGATAACGGCGCAGCAGTTTGTCCAAAAGTTCCGGTTTATCTGCTTCAAAGATATAGTCGGTGTGGAAATTCTGGGGGAGCTGGTCCAGGTCGCCGGAGATGGGCAGAAGCTGTTTAACTACCGGTTTTTGGGAAAGAGTGGAATGAAAATGGTTATAAACCAGAAAAACCTTGTCCAGTTTTCCGTTCAGATATTCTTCGATGATAGTTTGGCTTATACCGATAGTATCCATGAAAGTCGGCTTATCGGAGAGATTTTCAAAATCGGCTACGATGTTGAAGCCGCCCCGCTCCATGACCTGGCGGCCTTTGCGGCCGACCGTAATGACGGTTTCGCGAGGATCGGGGTCGGTTTGCAGAGTCTCAATCATTTTCTTGAGGATGCCGCTGTTGAAACTGCCGCAAAGGCCGCGGTTGGAAGTGAGCAGAATATAGCCGCTGCGTCCCACTGTACCAGGGACTTTTTGCCGATCCAGAAGCGGATGGTGGAGCGGGGGATCACTCAAATGAACAAGATTATTGATCACATCTCCCAGCTTCTGAACATAGGGACGACCGGCCAAGGCCGTCTGCTGGGCCTTTTTCATTTTGGACGCGGCCATCATCTCCATCGCCTTGGTAATCTTCTGGGTGGATTTAATGGATTTGATCCTGGTCTTTATTTCTCGTAATGTAGCCATTTAAGCTTGTTCAGATAATTTGTTCATTAAATAACCGTCTGCCAGCCCATCTTGAAATCGGCGATCATTTCTTTCAATTGTTTTTCCAGATCGGGGGTGAATTTCTGGGCGGTGTTCAGCACTTCAATCAGAGATTGATGTTTGGCATCCATGAAATCATAGAGGTCGTTTTCAAAACTGCGGATGTCCTGATTGGCCACATCATCCAAAAGACCGTTGTTGACGGCATAGATGATGGCAATCTGTTTGCTGACGTGCAGTGGTTTGTATTGCGGCTGTTTGAGAACTTCCACGATTTTCTGGCCTCTTTCCAGGGTGGCTTTGGTCTGGGTATCCAGGTCGGAACCGATCTGGGCGAAACTTTCCAGTTCGCGGAACTGGGCCAAAGACAGACGCAGATTACCGGCCACTTTCTTCATCACCGGTACCTGGGCTTTGCCTCCCACACGGGAGACTGACAGGCCGGGGTTGAGAGCCGGACGTTTACCTGAATAAAATGCTTCGGATTCCAGGAAGATTTGGCCGTCGGTAATGGAGATGACGTTGGTGGGGATATAAGCGGAGATATCTGAATCCTGTGTTTCAATCAAAGGCAGGGCAGTCAGTGAGCCGCCCCCCAAATCCTCCGACAAACGGGAAGACCTTTCGAGCAGACGGGAATGCAGATAGAAAATATCGCCGGGGTAGGCTTCACGGCCTGGGGGGCGGCGCAGCAGCAGCGCAACTTCGCGGTAGGCCCAGGCATGTTTGGAAAGATCGTCATAAATAATCAAAGCGTCCTTGCCGGAATACATGATCTCTTCGGCCATGGCGCAGCCGGCATAAGGGGCGATATAAGAAAGTGAAGCGGCGTCGGAAGCGGAAGTAGCGACTACGGTTGTATATTCCATGGCGCCGTGTTCCTGCAGCTTGTTGACCACGTTCGCAATGGTGGACTGTTTCTGGCCGACAGCTACGTAGAAGCAGTAAACTCCCTTACCTTTCTGATTGATAATGGTATCGATGGCGATGGCGGTCTTGCCGATCTGGCGGTCGCCGATGATCAATTCGCGCTGTCCGCGGCCGATCGGTACGATGGCATCGATGGCTTTGATGCCGGTTTGCAGCGGAACGGTTACGGATTTTCTGTAAATTACGCCCTCAGCTTTTTGTTCGATGGGGCGGAAAAGTTTGGTTTTGACCGGACCCAGATTGTCGATGGGCATACCCAGCGGGTTGACCACGCGTCCGATCAGGGCTTCACCGACCGGTACCTGCATGATTCTGCCGGTGGTTTTGACGGTGTCGCCTTCTTTTAAATTATTACCCTGGCTGAACAGGATGCAACCAACCTGATCATGGGCCAGATTGATGGCCATGCCGAAGGTATCGTTGCCGAAATCCACCATTTCTCCCATCTGTACGTCGGCCAGACCGCTGACTTGGGCGATTCCGTCACCGACCATGGTGATGCGGCCCACTCCCACCGATTGGGGCGTGAATTCTACGGTGCGCAGTTGTTCTTCCAGAAAGGAGCTGATTTTTTTGGCGTCGAATGTCATTACTTTAAGGTTAAATTGTGTCAGTACTTTGTAAATGATGTTTAAGCTGGGCCAGCTGGTTGCGGATCGACAGATCGGTCAGCCTTCCCTGGTCCACGATCTGCATTCCGCCGATCAGAGCGGCGTTGTGCTGGAAAGTCAGATGCAGTTTGCCCTGTTTTCCGCCCAGCTGGTCGGAAATCCGGGATTTTTCGGCGGCCGACAATTCACGGGCGGTGCGGATTTTCACTTCACGTATGCCCAGTGCTTCAAAACGGTGGCGGCGGAAACCGGCAAAGATCTTGGGCAGAAGCTGGATATAATGGTTGGTAATAAGCAGTACCATTAATTCGGTGACGGTGTTTTCCAGGGGCGGATCAAAAATTTCCCTGACGCAGTTTCTGATTTTCAGGTCTCCGGAATAGGCCAGGTTGTTGAACCGGTCAACCAGTTCGCGGTCTTTCAAAAGATCATTGACCAGCTGCAGGTTATCAAACACCTCTTTGGTGTTTTGATCCTGAAAAGCTCGGTCATAGAGCGCCTTGCCCAGTTTTAAGTGGAGATTCTTTTCCATTAGGGTTTAAGGTAACTGCCCAGACTGTCTTCGATCAGCTGCTGGTCTTTTTTGAGATCAAGTTTCTCACGCAGGACTTTCTCGGCGGCCAGAATTACCAGATTGACCGCCTCGTTTTTCAATTCCTGGGCGGCGCGGCTTTTTTCCATGTCGACAATATTGCGTCCGTTTTCCAACAGTTTGTTGGCTTCGGTTTGTGCTTTGTCTAGAATGGCCAGACGTGTTATCTCAGCCGAGTTCTTGGCTGTTTCCAGAATACCGTGGCTTTCCACTTTGGCGGTTTTGAGGATGTTCTGATGGGTGGTTTCCGATTCCGCCAGCATCCGGTCGGCTTTTTCGGCATTTTCCACACCTTCACGGATTCTCTTTTCACGGTCTTTCAGCAGTTGCAGCAGAGGTTTGTAGAGAATCATTTTCAGCAGAATCAGCAGAATCAGAAAGTTCAGCGCCTGAAAGGCAACCGTGGACGGTTCGATGCTCAGGCCTTCGGAATGTTCTTCGGACTTGGCCGAAGTTTCGGTGGAGGTGGTCAAATTTTCCTGTTCCACCGCTTCCGTGGCGAAAGCGACAGGTATAAACATGTTTGGCATGTTAAGATTGTTTCTTAGGATTTAGTGGTCATGATCAGAGCCAGAACGAAAGCCAGAATGCCCAGACCTTCGGCAAACACGATGGCCAGAATCATATTGAGCTGGATCTTGGAGGAAGCTTCCGGTTGGCGGCCGATTGATTCAACACCTTTGGCGCCGATCATACCGATGGCGATAGCCGGGAAAGCGATGGCGAGAGGGAGCAGGAGATTGATGGTAAATGTATTCATTGTTTTGGGTTAGGTTATATTTTACAATGATCGATAAAATTAATGCTCTTCATGAGCGGTGTTGAGCGACGTGAAAGTCAGGAAAAGTGTCGCAAACACGAAGGCCTGGATCAGTCCCACGATTACTTCCAGCATCATAAAAGGCACCGGAATCAGCGGATTGACCAGGGCGAAAGCGATTGTCAGTACGATTTCCCCGCCGAAGATATTGCCGAAAAGACGAAGTGACAGGGCGGTCGGACGGACGATTTCAGAAATAATGTGCAGCAGTCCGGTCACAAAGTCGATCAGTCCCATGGCGCCTTTCTGGAAAATCGCCTTGATGTTCACGAAATGTCCCAGATAGCCGAATATGCCGTGGGCTTTGAAGCCCATGTATTCAAAATAGAGAAAAGCGGAAATGGCCAGTCCCAGCGTGGAGTTGAGATCGCTGGTGGGCGCGCGCAGGAAACCGCTTTCTTCGGCGATCGGGCCCATCAGCAGTCCCAGCCAGTTGGAGAAAAGAATGATCAGAAAGAAACTGATGAAAGGAACAAAATGTTTCTGGGCTTCTTTGCCGCCGACGCTTTCCATAAAGTCATACATTCCGCCCAATGCCCATTCCACAAAGTTCTGAAAACCGGAAGGCAGATATTTTAGACGGACCCGTATAAAGATAGCCAGTCCGATCAAAATTGCCATCACCAGCCACATCGTAATCATGGTATTGGTGACGGGAAATCCACCGAGGGTGAAGATGGTTTTGGGGGCCAGTTCGATTTTTAAATCAGCAAGTGTCATGTCCGGATGTTCAAAATCAAGTCGTGCCGATCTTTTTATCAGATTCAGCAGCGCGCGCATTTTAGGTAACAAATTTCCGAAAGTCAATGCTCCGACTTTTTAAAATATTTGCCAGCGTTAGGCAATTGTAGTTTTGTTGACATGGTTTATAGTGGCCATGAAATTTTTATAATTTAAAGCGTATTACTTATGGCAATGTCACTTAACCGAGTGCAGCTGATCGGCAATCTTACCCGCGATCCCGAGCTGCGACAGATTCCCGGAGGTCAGACGGTGGCTTCTTTTTCCATCGCCACCAATTTCAGCTGGACCGACTCCAGCGGACAGAAACAGGACAAGGCGGAATATCATAATATAGTAGCCTGGAGAAAACTGGCCGAGA
The DNA here is from genome assembly GCA_963677745.1 of Candidatus Altimarinota bacterium. Lineage (GTDB taxonomy): Bacteria > Patescibacteriota > Gracilibacteria > UBA1369 > UBA1369 > UBA1369. Next base: position 277,736 of record OY782391.1, on the reverse strand, counting down.
TTATCGGGCAGTATCTGCGCAAGGGCAGCAAAATTTTTGTGGAAGGCCGGCTGCAGACCCGCGAGTGGGAAGGGGAAGACGGCGTGAAGAGATACAAGACCGAAATTGTGGCCGACAATATGATTATGCTGGACCGCAAGGGCGAGATGATCGGCGGTAATGAGCCCGGCTTTGCCGGGGGATTGGGCAGAAAGAATGAGTCCTCGGACGAAGTGGGCGGCCCCGCTCCGGTCATGAATGAGGCAGATGTGACCATCGATGACTTACCGTTCTAGTACGATACCGGTGCGCGTTTAGTGAGGAAAAGAAAAAATTTGTGTACAGGAAAAGGCCCCGTCTATATAAATGACAGGGCCTTTTAAGTGCTTTGGCTCACTCCTATCCGCAAGTATAAAGTTGCAGAGGAAAAAGTGAAGTCCAGGGAACACTCGGATCAAAACTACGGCAATTATTGTTTCAATCCATCTCTCTACTGTTCTTTGGTGTCTTGTTTAACGACGAGGCTCACCATCGTCCTTTTTTATTTTTATTTGGTTTGTGCTGTCTCTCTTAACGGGAGACTAGCTTTTTGTTTGGTTTTATTTTTGATCTTTTCCGTACACATTAACTCTGATCTATAATAACCTGAGCCAATATATAGGTATATCTTTCGGGTATTAGCCGATACCGCATCGAAAAGTAGAGAGCAACAGCTCATTAGCTGGCTGGCCTCGTGGGAGCGTTCCTCCGGGCTGCTCGTTTTGATGATAGGAGCCTTGCTGGTAGAACTGTTGTCCACTACTTTTCGCGGTGCCTGGTTTTCAAGGGGCGTGATTCCCGGTTTTAAGCTCGGATAAATCCCTGCATTATATCATTTTTTGTCTTTCCGATCAAATCTGCTAGTATGTTTCAGGATTTATTTTCAGGAGGTCAATTAATCAAAGAATCATAATATTATAAACCAATACAATAACTTGTCAATACCTATGGCGAAAGGATTGTTTGTAGTCATTTCGGGGCCCTCCGGAGTGGGCAAGGGAACTATTATAGATTTGCTTAAGAAAAGGTTATCTCAGGCGGTTTTTGTCTTATCCCATACCACCAGGGCCATGCGCCCGGGTGAGAAAGACGGTGAACAGTATCACTTTGTAACGGTGGATGAATTCAAAAAGGGGATCGATCAGGGGGAGTTTCTGGAATGGGCGCAGGTACATCAGAAAGACTACTATGGAACCCGACGGGATATGATTGAAAAAGGTTTGGATGAGGGCAGGCTGGTGATCAGGGAGGTCGATATTCAGGGAGCCAAGAGTATCAAGGAGGTGGTGCCAAGAGAGCAACTTTTGCTGATATTTATCAAACCGCAGAATATGGATGTTTTGCGTGCCAGGATCGAGCATCGTGGCAAACTGCCGGAGGAAGAAATGAAACGCCGCATGCAAAGCGCAGAACTGGAGATGGCTGAAGCCAAGCATTTTGACTATCAGTTTACCAATTATGAGGGACAGATTGAGCGTTGTTATATGGATGTGGAGGGGTTGATCAAAAGCCGGGCCGAGCGGGCGGGAATACATTTCAGTGATTCCGGAGGGCTGTTGGTATAGATTTAGATGAAAAAATTTTGCAATTTGCCGGGTTTGGTGTAATTTATGCGCGCCGAAAAAGACCAGCTACGGCTCGGCATTGCTGGGGATTGGCCAAGTGGTAAGGCTCCGCCCTCTGGAGGCGGCACCGGGGGTTCGAATCCCTCATCCCCAGCCAAAAGAATTTAGAGACCGCACTACTGCGTCAACGGCGCTCCTCGCTCACACACCTACGGGCGTAGGTTTTGTTCGTCTCGTCGTTTGTTTCCTTGTATTGCGGCCACTAAATTCTTTTGGTTCTGTGAAATAGGGGGAGGAGAACCCTGCTTCAAAGAAGCAGCGGGTTCGGCGGTCGAAGCGAGCGAAACCGGTGGGGAAGCCATGTTTCCACATTGGTGAGCGAGCAAGAACGCTTTTTTGCCGCGCAGCGGGAAAAATACACATCATCCCCAGTCAGCAATGTGATTGTCGTTTCCGCGTTTATTGTTGTACTTTAATTAAAGTTCTCCAATGTAAGTTGGTATTCATGAAAAAACTGTATTTAGATGTCGATGGAGTCCTATTAACGGCAAAGGAAACTCGAACTGCTGATCACGTTTTGCCGTTTATTGATTATATTATCGATAATTTTGATTGTTATTGGTTAACGACTCACTGCAAAGGCGATACAAAGGCGGTATTGAATCGTCTTTCGAAATATTTTGATCAAGCGGTTATAGAAAAATTGCAGGCACTGAAGCCAACATTCTGGAATACCTTAAAAACTGAGGCGATTGATTTTTTGTCTGATTTTTATTGGCTTGATGACAATCCTATGCGGGCTGAGGTGGGGATTATTACTACTAAATCTTTAAATGACAGGTTGATAATCGTAAACTTGGATAGGAACGATGAATTGAAAAATATAATGAAGAGGCTGTCGGTTTAATCCGTCTCTCCCATTTGACATAAAATGCCTTTTTTATTATGTTGTCTCCTTATTTTGTAGTAATTAACCTCATAATCATGGGAAAAGAACTTGTCCTTGCTTCTGAAACCGATCGTGAGGGGATAAATTTCGACAAACTGGCGCACTTTTTAAGCGTTGGAATTTTGGGTAAGACTACCGACGCTGATGCTTATCTGGAGCAGTTTACCGATTTTGAAGTGTACACTTTGCGTTGTGTGACCGGCAAAGCTCTACTGGATGTGTTATTGGACGTGGACGCCTGCATTGCCCCTCCCTATGGGCCGATCCTGGATAAAAATCTGGGGCATATCGATAACCTGAAAAGCAGTGGAATGCGTTTCGGCGTTTATTCCAATTGCAAAGGTATGGAAAGACTTAATCCTCTGCGGGAGATGGACATCCCGATTTACTCCGGCAATAAAGCCAAACCAGCAGCCTCGGGATTTATAGAAGTTTGTCGGAGCATGGATTTTGATCCTGAAAGCACTTGGATGGTTGGTGATAATCCGCTGACTGACGGAGGAGCGGTGGGCGTGCTGGAGGGAATGGCTTTCGTAAAGCCGATCGAAGTGGACAAGAAATACGTCCCTTCCCGGTCGAAAAGAAACAAACTGACACTTTCCGGTTGGCTGCGCAGGCTGGCCATATTCAGGACTGTCACCGGGAACGACAAAATCATCAGGCTAGGGGGACTCCACAAAGAGTAAAAGAATTCTACAAAGCCTTCACATCCCCGAGCACTTCCTCGGCGTGTTCCTGTGGGTTTACTTTCCTGTAATGTTTGATAATCATGCCATTTTGGTCGATCAGGAAGGATTCTCTTTTGGTAAAGGGTCCTTTACGGACGCCATATTCCCTGACGGCGCTTTTATCCGTGTCCGACAGAATCGGAAAATTCAGATGTTCCTTTTCCGCAAATTTTTTATGGGATTTTTCATTATCGATGCTGATTCCCAGAACCTGGACATTCAGGTCTTTCAGATCATTAAGTCTGTCCCTGAAACACTGTGCTTCTTTGGTGCATCCGGGAGTCATGTCCTTTGGATAGAAATAGAGCAGAACCAGTCCGCCCCTGTAATCGGAGAGTTTATGGGGGGTGCCTTCCTGGTCTTTGAGCGAAAAATCCGGTGCCAATTGGTTTAAAAAATCAATCATAGGTTTTTGTTAAATGGTTTAAAGGTGAGTTGGAATGATTGGTTATTCTATCAAAAAAACAGCCAAAAAGTCCACACTTTCGGCAGGGGTGTTATTACTGGTTTTCGGGGGTTTATGGAAGCTTTCGGGCGGCGGTTTTGTGAACCGCCGCCCTGACGATGCTTCGTTGTTGTCCTTTCGGACGGCATACTGTCACACCTCCTTGGCCGGGGAATCTTTCTTGATCCTGATCGGCAGGACCCGTCCGGCACTCAGGGCCCTCCGGGCGACCTTGTTCCAGACAAGGAACCACAGCAGGCCGATCAACGTACGGAACTCCACGATCTCGGTGTTTTTCTGTTCCGCATTCGGGGGGATGCTGAGGTCCTTGGCATACATCAATGCATACTTCGCGTTTTTTTTCATAGCGCCTATACTCCCATTGGGTTGTGTGACCTTGCTACCAACGAACACCTGCACGGAGCTGTGACTACATCGCTGTGGTCAGACAAACTACCGGGTACAGGATGGGTAATTAAAACACGTATCGGCTCAAGAGTCAAGTCGGTGTAACAGGTAATTCAAATATGTTGGGCGGTTTCAGGATTTCTTCTTACTGAACAGCTCTGAGCTTTTCAGCTTGGCGACGGCAAACAGGTAGACGATTTCCAGGATGCCGACGGTGTTTACAACCATCAGAATGACGAACCACCAGGGCTGTCCGCGGCGGGCTGAGTGCCAGAGGGCCAGGCCTTTCCAAAAAATACTCCACAGAATCAACAGGGGAAAGAAAGGAGCGATTGAATAAAACCAGAGAGGGGGATTGTTCATATGATTAGGTTAATTATTTGATTTCTCCCAGGATTACCACATAGTTTTTGCCGTATTTTTTGGCACATTTGGGGCAGGTGGTGTACCACATGTACATTTTCTTCAGTTCCAGCTTTTTGTTTTTGACGTATTGATCGAAGTCCTTCATCCATTTGCCGGTGTCCTTGAACTGTCCTTCATAGACTTTGCTGATGAACTTGCCGCTGATCGTGGCATGTTTGGTATGGGGTATGTCTTTGTCCACGGCCAGAAAAATGTCCATATTCCAGGGGGAAGTGTGTTCGGACAGGCACAGATACTCGGGGGTCCGGGCGCCGGCTGCATCCACCTTTTTCATCATCCGGGTCATGACTTGGCCGAAATTGATGGGCATGTAGAACAGCGTGAATACTTTGTCTTCGATGAATTTTTTACCATGCCATTCGTGATGTTTTTCGTCCCAGGGGGCCGGATCAAACTTGGGGCAGCATTCGGGCTGATGTTGGGCTTTGGTCATATTTAAATAATTATCCGGATAAGGCAGCTTCATAATGACTTGTTTGTCTTAAATTGGCAATCAGCCACATTAAAGGGCCGGAGTAACCCGGGAAAATTTTATAGCTGAAACACATCCTCAATTCTTTGCTGTTTGAGGGCTTTGGTGATGCCGTGGGCCAGGCCCAGTGAGGGATTGTAGCGGTTTTGTTCCAGGGCAATCACGGTCTGGCGGGTCGCTCCGATTTCTTCAGCCAGTTGTTCCTGGGTCAGACCGATTTCTTTTCTGAGTTGTGCTATGCGGTTTTTCATTAGTTTTTACGGTCTAAATAGATATTGGTGATGGCTTTGGCAATCACTGCCGCCAGAATGGCGATAATGATGACGGGGTCGATTTGCGGACCTTCACTGGAGAGACTGGTGGCGGCCTGATATCCCACTCCGGCCACCAGTACGCTCAACATCACCCAGAGGGCGTTTCTTTCGGCGGCAGCTTCGTGCAGACGGTCACGTTCGTCCATCGGCAGATGAATCATAATGTCGATCACGTCCAGAATCACCAGAAATACCAGTACCAGGATGGCGATGGTTTTCTGTTGGGCGTCTCCAACCGGGAAAAACTGAATAATTGCGCACAGACCGATCAATACGGCCAGGTAGGCCCAGCCCTGCCAGGTCTTCGGGGAAAGCCCCCATCCTCCGTATTTGCGTCTTTTGAACCATTTTGCTTTGCCGATCATAGTGGTGATGTTATGTAATAATGTAAGAAATATATTACGTAAGAAATATATTACATCCCGCCGGAAAATGCAAGCCAATTGATATTCTTGATTCCGCAGCCGGTTTTTAGTAAGATTACAACCTTTACATAATTACAATTCGTTCTATGAGACACGTCACGGCTGAATACTCCTGGGACTTAATGGATCGGAATGAGCTGACTCTGCAGGAACAGGAAGATTTAATGCTGGCCGAAGAAGCCAGAAAATTGGCTTCAGCTCCTTTGTCAGGTTTGATGGTGGGAGCCTGTTTACGGATGTATAACGGGGAGTGCAGTGACGGCTGGAATTTCGAGAGAAAAGCCTCGACAGGCTGGCATGCCGAGAAGAATGCCATTGGACGCATCTCCAACGCTGGATTAAGTTCAGGATTAAAAAGGGTAACCGTAGTTGGCGGGTTGAAAGGAGCTCAGACGGAAAGAATAATGGTTCCCTGTGGACCTTGCCGGCAGGATTTGCTGGAATTAGGCAAATCAGGGCGGGAAGCTTTCGTGATAATGGCAGGTGTGAGAGGACAAATAGGGAAAATCAAATTGGAATATCTGCTGCCGTTGGACTATAATTTGGAACATTTTTTATCAGACCCGAAAATCTAACGACTTAGGTCAGACGCTTAATACGGAATTCTTGAGTTAATCTTCCAAAAAGTGTAAAAAAGACATGCGTACCCGTAGCTCAGCTGGATAGAGCGCAGCCCTCCGGAGGCTGAGGTCGCGCGTTCGAACCGCGCCGGGTACACCAGAAATAAAAATTTTAATGAACAAAACAGCTTCGAAAAGTTGTGCCAGCCACAAGGGCGAACATAATCATAAAAATACCGGGGAGAGGTTGAGTGATGTCATATTGGGTGGACAGGACGGACTGGTGAATACACTGGGCGTGATTTTGGGAATTGCCGCTGCCAGTCAGGATTTTCGCATCATTATGGGTGGCGCGCTGGCGGGAGCAGTGGCTGAAGCCGTTTCCATGGCTGCGGTAGGTTACACCAGCAATCTGGCCGAGAGAGATTTCTATATAAGTGCTCTCAAACAGGAAAAATATGAAATTGACCATATGCCGGAGGTGGAAATATGTGAAATTCGTGAAATTTACCAAAAAAAAGGATTTAAGGGGAAACTGCTCGACCAATTGGTCCAAGCCATCACTTCCGACCGTAAGCTTTGGCTGGATACCATGATGCGGGAGGAGCTGGCATTGTCGCCGGTGGACAGTAAAAAACCTTATAAGGCCGCTGTCCTGATCGGCCTGGCCTCTCTGTTTGGAGCCCTGATTCCCCTGATTCCTTTTGCTGTGTTTTATACCGGTAAAATTGATTTTGCCGGGGCGGTCAGTTGGGCGGCTTACATATCCGTTGGAGTTTCGGCTTTGGCGCTCTTTGTTCTGGGCGCGGTCAAGGCCCGTCTGACCATCGGAAAATGGTACAGGGGCGGTCTGCAGATTGTGCTGATAGGTATTCTGTCGGCGCTTTTTGGTTATTTTATCGGTTTGTTGTTCAGTGCCCCGGTTGCCTGAACATAATATCGGGTCCAGGCATTTTCTTCACTTTTTGACGGCCTCCGTTTATACTGCCCAGGTAAAATATAAATATCTCAATAAAAATGAAAAAGCGCGCTTTATTTTCGGGAGATTCGCTGGTTCTGGAAAAGTTGCCGGCTTATTTTCTGTTTGCGGCAATTATCTGGCTGGCACTGAGGCTATTGGATGTAATCGGCCCTTTTCTGGATGTTTTGATTTTTTCGGTGATTGTTGCGACCATAACTTTCCCGATTTATGCCAAATTCGAGGTCTGGTTAAACGGCAAAAAACGCCTGGCTTCGGCTCTGACCTGTTTGCTGGTGGTATTTGTGATAGTGATACCGCTGTTGTTGTTTGTGCTGATTTTGATCGGGCAGGCAATGGAATTGTACAATACCGTCAATATTTATCTGCAGAATGTTGATTACAACGAAATTTTGAAGTGGCAGAAGGGGAATTTCTTTTATGATATTTCCGGTTCCTATAGCGGACAACTGGCTGCTCTGGTGCAGCAAAATATGGAGAGTCTGCGCACTGCCCTGACCGAATCGGCCAAGTTTGTCAGTACTTTTGCCGCCAAACAGAGCGCCAAGCTCCTGACCGATCTGGGGGTTTCGATTTTCAATCTGCTGCTGATGTTCTTTACTCTTTATTTTATTTATAAGGACGGCCGCTACCTGCTCCGAAAAATCCTATTGGTCAGTCCCATTCCCCTCAGGCATGAAAAATTGCTGGTGCAAAAGTTTTCCGAAATCAGCAAAGCCACCATATTTGGTACCTTTTTAACTGCGGTTGCACAGGGAATGGTGGCCTGGATCGGTTTTTCCATAGCCGGAGTACCCAGCGCCTTTTTCTGGGGGACGGCAGTTTCACTGTTTTCACTGGTTCCCACCGTGGGGACATCGATAATATGGTTGCCGATGGGCATAATTATGCTTATCAGCGGTAATATCTGGGGGCTTTTCGTTCTGGTTTGGGGATTTACCCTCATCAGTACGGTTGATAACGTTTTAAGGGTGATTTTTATTGGAGCTACAGCCAAGATCAATCCTTTGATCACTTTTGTGACCGTTTTTGGCGGAATCCTGCTTTTCGGGCTGATTGGAATCGTTTATGGCCCCATGATTTTTGTGTTATTGATGACCCTGTTGCATGTTTATGAAGTGGAATATGCGGACAAGCTGGGTAATGAGACGGATATGGCCTTAAATGAGCCGAAATTTGTCGTTAAGAACAAGGAGTAAAAGGTGGCATGCTATATTGACAAATAATGCTGGTATGTTATACTAGCGTGATTAGTCAATAACTGCCCAATAAGCCTTGAAACTAAGAGAACTATTCAACAAAAAGAAGCTGAATTGGACTGCTGAGCAGGAGTATGAGGTAAACGAAGGAAAGTCCGATACACATCCATTTACCAAAATCTTTGCTTTTTTCCCGATCGCACTGGTCTTTTCGGCAATCCTGGTGATTGTGGCGGTAGTCGGTATGCCCAAGACTATGGATGCGGTGAAATCAGCCTTGCTGGTATTCAATCAGCAGGAAGAACTGAAGCCGGTGGCAGAGGAACCCTTGTTTGATGATGTGAAGGCCGATTCCAAATATTTCGATTCCCTGGCCTATCTGAAAAAGATGGGCGTAATCAGCGGTTTTGAAGACAATTCATTCCGGCCCTATCAGGAATTGAAACGTGCTGAACTGGTCAAGACTCTGGTTGGCGCAAAAAAACTTTATCCTTTGGCTCTCAATTTTAATTCCTGCTTTAAGGATGTTAATAATCAATGGTTTGCACCTTCGGTCTGTATGGCCAAAGAAAAGGGCTGGGTAAACGGTTACACGGACGGGTCATTTCATCCCGATGAATCCCTGACCAAATCGGAAGCTTTGAAAATAATCATGTCAGCTTTTGAAATAACTCCCGATTCCACCACTCCTGTACTGAATATGTTTGAGGATCTGGATAAAGATGCCTGGTATTATCCCTATGTGAATACGGCGCTGTCCAGGAAGCTGATTGATGATAATCCCAATCTGGAATTATATAAGCCCGACGCCCCGGCTTTGAGGGGGGACGTAGCGCAGATTATCTACAGAGTTTTATTGCAGACCTGATCAGACTTTTATTTGTTGAGCAGGCTGTCCAGTGCGTCAGTGAATTTGGATGTTTCCTGTGCTCCGACCAGAATCTGGTCATTGATATAGAATGTGGGCGTTCCCCGGATTGAGCCGGATAGGCCTTCCTGATAATCTTTATCGACGTTTCCCTGGTGTTTTTTGGAGTCCAGGCACTGATTGAATTGTTCGGTGTTCAGATTCAGCTGGGCAGCCAGTCTTTTGAAGGTGTCCAGATGGTCGCTTTTGCCGGACCAGTCGTTCTGGGTTTGGAAAAGAAGATTATGCATTTCCCAGAATTTATTCTGTTCCAGAGCGCATTCGGCGGACAGTGCTGCGGGGATTGCCTGCGGATGAATATTCAGGGGGAAATGTTTGAACACATATTTCACTTTTCCGGTCTGAACATAATCCCGGATAATTTGGGAATAGGTGTCGTCAAAATATTTTTTGCAGAGCGGACACTGGAAATCACTGTATTCGGTGATGGTGACGGGAGCATTTTCATTTCCGATTGCTTTGACGGAACCGTTCTCGGTAATTTGCGAAACAGCCTGGGGGCTGAAATTGAAACCCCGGATCAGATAGCCCAGGATCATTCCCAATAAAAAGACACTTAGAAATTTAAACAGCTGGTTGTTGGACATTATTTGTTTTTAGAAAAAATTTAATTTGTTTTGAGTGTAAATGAAGTCCAGCCAATTGACAATGCTGGAAAGATTGTTGGTGAACATCAGAAAGCCGATCACAATCAGCAGTATTCCGGCCAGCCAGTTTCCGAAACGGAAAAAGCGGCGGTGGCGGGCCAGGAAGACGGAAAAACGGTCCATCAGCAATGAAAGCAGTATAATAGGCAGGGTGAACCCCAGACTGTAGATGAAAAACAACAATAGTCCGGCACCCATGGTGTGGGAGGAAGCTCCCAGCGTAAAGATACCGCCGATAATCGGTCCGTAACAGGGAGTCCAGCTGAAGGCAAAAATCATGCCGATCAGAACGGATCTGCCATATTCGTTGAGGGGCAGTTTAATTTTTTGATGATCCAGACGGTAATGTTTCTGGGAAAGGTTAAACTTGATCAGTCCGGTTTGCAGCACGCCGAAGACAATCAGAATGATGCCACCCAGTTGCTGCAGAATGATCTGATTTTGAATCAAAAGCAGACTTAAACCTCCGGCGATCAGTCCGAAGCCCAGAAAGACCAGCGTGAAGCCCAGGCTGAAAAACAGACTGGAAATGAGCATTTTTTTGCGGTGCTTTTTGGTCTTGGCCTCATCCAGACCCAGACCTGCAAAATAGGCGACAAAACCGGGCAGGAGGGGAATGATGCAGGGGGAGAGTACGGACATTATGCCGGCCAGGAAGGTGATGGCGAGATTGCCGAGGGAAAGTGTTTCCATTTCCGGATCTGGCGGTAAAATAAATAAATGGCTGCGATAATCAGCGCGATTATTATAGCAAAAATAATCAGGACGGGCGAATAGAGAAAGTTTTCCGGTTGTCCGGTTATTTCGTAGTTATAAAGTTTAAGAATTTTTTGGTAGCCCCCCGGGTTTTGCGGGGCGGGCAATACTTCGCCGGTAAAAAGGCCCCGGGAGTCGGGTAGAAAAATCTCTTTGGCCAGGGGGGCTTTGATCCGGTCTTCGGTGAATTGCACCAGATATAAAACGTCCTGATCATCCCGCAGCGCAAAATGGTAGAGTTCATCGAATTGAGGGGGACTGATGATGGTTCCGTTGACCCCGGTCAGCCTGGGATTGGGCTGACCGGGTGTGGGCTGGTCGCTCCACGCCCAATTGTCTTCCTCATCAAGCGAAATCAGGGCGTAAGACTGTCCCTTTTTGCCTCCGCTGTAACTTTGTTCGGCGACCAGCCCGCCGTCCGCCCGGAACAAACGGACGCTGTCGGCATCGTTATTGAGTGTGATTTTCAGTTCTTTCAGATTCAGCAGTACCGGGGTGGCCGGTTCCAGGATTGTTTGGGGGAGGCGGTGCGGTTTGCTGCCTCCGGCTTCGTCATCGATAATCCAGCCGGTTAGATTCAGAGTGAAGTCACCTGTGTTTTGGATTTCCACCCATTCATATTCCTGTTTGGAGGCTGGAAGCGGAAATATTTCTGTAATTTGAACAGGAATGTCGTCAGTCAGTTCCCCTGAATTTTCAATCAGGGTGGCCAGATTTTTTTGACTGTCGGCAGCGGGGGATTTTTCATCTGTGGTTTTTGGGTCGTCAGTGGTTTTGGCAATAGGTTGCTCGGAACGGATCTGCCAGGAGGAGCTGTTTTGTTCTCCTCCCGCTTTTTCCAGTATCTGGCCGTTTTTTACCGTTGTGCTGTCCAGGCAGCTGCCGATGTCTTCATCTTCCCACAGGTCCGGCGGGCGGATTTTTTCAAAGTCCTTAATTTCCGCTGCCGTTGGAGGCTCTTTGTACCAGCATAAAAAATCCAGGTTTTGACCGCCGCTGCGGATCAGAATTTGCTCGGTGGTGCCGGTGAGACCTTTTTGCAGGGCATAAAGAACATGCTGGTCGGGGTCATCCGGTAGGGACGAATCAAAATTAAGGGTGACAATATCCCCGCTGTTTACAAAGTAATCTTTTTCGATGGTTTTAAAATCCCGGTCGTCATAAAAAGCCAGTCCTTTCAGATTGATATTTTTTTGCGGACCGCTGACCCGGAATTGCAGGTAGTCCGGGGAGTTTTTAAAGCCAATTTCCAGCAAAGAAATGATTGTTCCCTCTTGTAAAACCAAACTGTTTTCAGCAGTGGAAACATGGTCGGTAGTAAGGTCGAGCGACCGGACTAATTGGCCGGCTGGAAAAACCGTGTTGACGATAATTATTATTAGTATTGTGACAGGCTTTCTCATTTTGCTTTTTAAAATCAGTAAAAGCTTTGCTGCAAGTATAAGCGGACGGTATTAACCGATGCTAAAAAACAGCTAAATTTTGACAGTGCCGGCTTTTCTATGCTTTGATAAATTGGTCAAAATAAAATAATCAATAAGGCAATGGAAATAGTATATGCAATTATTGCCTTGTTGCTGGCCGGTCTAGCGGGCATTGCTGTCGGATATCTAATCAAACAGGCTTCTCAAAGAGAAAAAATTGAAGCAGATAAAAAAGAGGCGGAAAGGACTTTTGCAGAGGCGGATAAGAAGTCAAAAGAAATACTGCTGGAAGCACGAAATGAGGCCCTGAGGACATTGGACCAGTACAAGGCTGAGGAGGAAAAAAAGCGTCAACAACTGGATAAAATTGAAGCCAGGTTGTTGGACAAGGAGGATTCTCTGGAAAAGAAAATTCAGAAATCGGAGCAACTGCGTAGCGAATTGGAACAGAAAGTAGAGAAGGTCAAAGAACTGCGTACACAGGCGGAGACTAATCTGGAAAAACAGAAACTGGAACTGGAAAAAATTGCCGGTCTGTCGCGTGAGGAAGCCAAAGCCCAGTTGATCAAAGAAGTGGAAGAATCTTCGCGTCAGGATCTGGCCGAGCATATCCGCCGGGCCGAGGAAGTTTTAAAGAAAGAGTCCAAGGACAAAGCCAAGATGATCATAGCCGACGCCATTCAGCGTTACGCTTCAGAAGTGGCAACCGAATCAACCGTCACGGTGGTGGCTCTGCCTTCGGATGAAATGAAGGGACGCATCATCGGCAAGGAGGGACGCAACGTAATGGCTTTCGAACAGGCTACCGGTATTGACGTGATTATTGATGATACTCCGGGTTCGATTGTAATTTCCGGATTCGATCTGGTTCGCCGTTATATCGCCAAAATTTCACTGGAGAAACTGCTGATAGACGGACGTATCCATCCGGCCCGCGTGGAAGAAGTGGTGGCCAAGACTCAGGAGGAAGTCAACGTAATGATCAAGGATCTTGGTGAAAAAGCCGCTTATGAAACCGGCGTGGCAGGGCTCAATCTCAATCTGATCAAATTGCTGGGCCGGCTGAAATTCCGCACCAGCCATGGTCAAAATGTTCTGAAACATTCGATGGAAGTAGCCTTTCTGGCCGCTACCATTGCCTCCGAAGTGGGAGCCGATCCGGAGATCTGCAAGAAGGCGGGCCTGCTCCATGACATCGGAAAATCAACCGATCATGAAATTCAGGGACATCACGCTTTGGTGGGCAAGGAAATTTTGCGCAAATTTAATATTTCGGAAGAAGTAATTCATTGTGTGGAATCCCATGAGGGCGAAGTGGAGCCGCGAACCGCCGAAGCAATGGTGGTCGCTGCAGCCAACGCCATAGCCGTGGCCCGTCCCGGTGCCAATAAGGATAACATGGAGAGTTTCATCAAGCGCATGGAGGAACTGGAAAACACGGTCAATGCTTTTCCCGGCGTACGGAATTCCTATGCGGTTCAGGCCGGCAGCGAGGTGCGTATCTTTGTGAAACCGGAAGAAGTGGATGATTATGCTTCGGTAAAATTAATCCATGACGTTTCCAGAAAAATTGAAAAAGATCTGCAGTTTTCCGGACAGATCAAATTGCATTTGCTGCGGGAAACCCGTGCCGAAGATTTAGCCAAATAACATGTCCGAGTCTTCCGAATTCAATAAGATCAGGGTGGAAAGCGAAAAACTGTTGCTTCTGGACGATGTCCTGGGCTGGGATAAAGCCCGTTTATTGTCTGTTGATCACAAGACCAGGGCTTTCGATTCACTTTTTAATATACTGGCCAAACCCAATCCGGCGGACATTGAGGTGATTTATGAAGAGAAACGTTACGAAGCTTTCTGGCATGTAGTGGGAACTTCCCATTTTGAATACAAACGCAATCACCGCTATCAGGTTCCAGTCAGTGCGGAAGTGGAGGATGTGGAGGTATTGGGAAAGGATTTTAAGGTCAATCGGGATACGGGTAATTTTCAGCTGGAAGCCGTGGAACATTGCCGCGAAAAATACCGGGAGGAATTGATGATCGATGCCAATACCGACCAGCCCGGAAATTTTTCCAAATATCTGCTTTCGCCAAGCAGTCCGATCGCCTCTACGGAGGAATTGATCAAAGACGGAACTCCCGTTGTTCATCTGGAGACCAGGGCCAACACGCTGGTGCGGACGGTGCTGGGTTCTCTGGTCAAGCCGATCAAGGCCGATCAGATTCTGTTTGAGGATATTACCGTGCATGAATTGAGTCTGTACTTTTATCCTATTTATACCTTTGAGTATTTCTGGAAACTGAAGAATAAAAAGGCTACGGTGTCTTTTGACGGCGTGACCACCGAGATTAATCTGAAAGCTGCCAAAATCAGCGATACCCTCAAAAAGAATTTTACCAGCGACGATCTATATGAGTTTTCCAAAGAGATTGCCCAGAATCTGGTTCCGGGTGGGGCTTTGGCCATGATGGTCGGCAAAAAGGTTTTTGAAATGACTAAAAAGAAAAGCTGAAGTTTTTCTTGACTGAGGGAGGGCAAAAATATAAATTTTATTAGCACTCCGGATAAGTATGTGCTAAATTATTTGGGCAAATTATTTATCATTAACCAAAAATGGTATGAATGACATTCTGAAAAAGATTAAACCGCTGGAAGACCGGGTCCTTTTGAAGGGGATCAGTGAAATGAAGACTACGGTTTCCGGTATTATCATTCCCGAGACCGCCTCCAAGGACCGTCCCCAAAAGGCCGAGGTTTTGGCAATCGGTCCCGGTTTGATGAGCAAGAAAGGTAACAGGTTGCCAATGGACGTTAAAGTGGGCGATCAGGTGCTGGTATCAAAGTATGCAGCCGATGAAGTGAAAATCGACGGTGAAGATTACTATATTATCCGCCAGAGCAGCATTCTGGCAGTTATCGGCTAAATCCGGACTGATCTTTCCGGCGTAATTTTTTAATCAATTAATATTTAATATAAACGGTTATGGCAAAAGATATTATTTTGGGTGACGATACCAGAAAGCGCATGATTGCCGGCGTACGGAAGCTGGCGGAGACGGTGCGGCTGACTATCGGCCCCAAAGGACGCAACGTAATTCTGGAAAAGAAATACGGTTCACCGCTGATCACCAATGACGGTGTGACCATCGCCAAAGAAATCGATCTGGAAGATCCTTATGAAAACATGGGGGCCCAACTGGTCAAAGAGGTCGCCACCAAGACCAACGATCTGGCCGGTGACGGTACCACCACGGCTACCATCTTGGCTGAGGCCATGATTTCGGAGGGCTTCCGCAATATTACCGCCGGTGCCGATCCGATGGCTCTCAAGCGCGGCATTGACCGGGCCGTGGACAAGGTCTGCGATATTTTGGAAGAGCGAAAAATCGAAGTGGGGGATTCCAAGGAAAAAATTAAACAGGTGGCGACAATTTCCGCTTCCGATGAAAAAGTCGGTACGTTGATTGCCGATGTTCTGGAGATGGTAGGAAACGACGGCGTAATCACAGTGGAAGAGTCCAGAACCACCGGTCTGGAAAAAGAAGTCGTGAAAGGTATGCAATTCGACAACGGTTATATTTCTCCCTACATGATTACCGATGCCCAGAGAATGGAAGCTATCTATGAGGATGCTTGGATTTTGATTACCGACAGAAAGATCGGTTCGCTGCAGACTCTGGTACCGATTATCGAAAAGGTGGCGGCGGCCGGCAAGAAAGAGCTGGTGATCATCTCAGAAGATCTGGATGGAGAAGCTCTGGCCACTTTGATTTTGAATAAATTGCGCAATGTCTTCAACGTACTGGCAGTCAAGGCTCCGGCCTATGGCGACAGACGCAAGGAGATGCTCAAGGACATTGCTGTACTGACCGGTGGAAAAGTGATCAGCGAGGAGGTCGGTCTGAAGCTGGAAAATATGGAAGTCGAGGATCTGGGTAAGGCCGGTAAAGTGGTGGCCGATAAGGACAAGACCACCATTATCGAGGGTCGCGGCAAGAAACATCTGGTGGAAGAAAGAGTGGCCGAAATCAAGGTGATGATGGAAAAGACCTCTTCCGATTTTGACAAAGAAAAACTGGCTGAACGTCTGGCCAAGCTGGCCGGAGGAGTGGGAGTGATCAGAGTTGGCGCTGCCACCGAAGTCGAATTGAAAGAGCGCAAATTGCGCATCGAGGACGCGGTATCGGCAACCAAGGCCGCTGTGGCCGAGGGAATTATCCCTGGTGGCGGCGTGACGCTCGCCCAGGCAGCCAAGTCATTGGCCAGTCTGGTCAAGGAGGACAACGATGAAGCCACCGGTGCACGCATTGTCATGAATGCTTTGACTCATCCTTTGATGTGGATTGCCTACAATGCCGGACTGAAACCGGATGTGATAGTTCACAAGGTGATCTCCGCCAAGCTGGGCATGGGATTTGATTTCTCCAAATTCTCCCGCAGTGAAATGCTGGATGAAGAGGCTCTGGATAAGGCTATGGAAGACATGGTCAAGGCCGGTATTATCGATCCGAAGATGGTGGCCCGCGTAGCTCTGCAGAATGCCGCTTCGGTAGCCGGTATATTCCTGACCTCGGAAGCCGCTGTGGTGGATATTCCCGAAAAGAAAGGTGAATCCGCCGGAGGTATGGGCGGTATGGGAGGCATGGGCGGAATGGGAATGATGTAAATTTGTCAGGAACAAAAAAAGGAGGCCGTCAGGCCTCCTTTTTATTTATTTATTTTCCAGATATTTCAGTATCTGCCTTAATAAATGACAGACTTCCGTTTTTTCCGCCGGATTCATTCTGGTCAGTCCTTTGTGCAGATGCCGGTGAAGTTTAAAACTGGAGGTGATGAATTCATTGATGTCCAATTCCGGCTCCTGTTCCGAACCGATCAATGAATAACTGGTTGTAATTTCTTCCGCTCCGGAATTATTTTGAACTTCCGAAGCAGTCACTACGGCGATTCGTTCCACTTCTTTGTCGGGGCGGGTGCTGGGCGGATAAAGCGGTGATTGGAAACTGGGGAGGGTGATGCGGTCGGGTGGTGCGGGATGGTTTGGTTTTGGGCCGGTTTCCCGGTCTTTTAGGGTATTATTCATAAGATGTTTTTTGTTTTTAAGAAGGGCGGAATTGTTCAGATTTTTCTGGAATCATAAGCCCAGTGCAATAAAGCCTGTCTCTGTTTGCGGCGGCAGGACAGATCGCCTGGAACACAATTTTTGATAATAGCCGCCCGGTGTCTCTGAATGGCTTTCCAGCGTTTGATTTGACGGAGGTCTTCTTCGGGCAGACGGCGGCCAAGATAATAGCGGCAATACCACTGAAACCAGCCCCGCGGATCGGCCGGATGAATCCAGTCTTTTTTCAGCCATTCGCGCAAGGACAGTGAGGCGTCTACTCCAAAAAAATTCAATTGGGGATTTTTCTTTTCCGGGGAAAGTTTGGCGTTTTTAAACCAGGAGGTCGGGAATTCCGCGCGGCAGTCGGTCAGATATTTCCCACCGAACACTCCCAGTTCCAGCATTTGGCCGGGAGTCAATTCTGGTTTAAATTCCGGATCAAAGTTTTTGCCGGTGGGTTCGGTAAGATAATAGTATCCTTTCTGCATCCGGTCGTTAATGATGATTTTTTGGGGTTTGGTCATGTTCAAAAACTTGTGGGGGAAGGGCTGAAAGGGTATTATTGGTGGCAGTATTTTATAGATTTTATATATGGAAAGAAAGTTTTTATCCAAATTTTCCGGGATGGCCGTTTTGATGGTTTTGGCCGGTATTGTTTTCGGATTTTCTGCGGTAAACGGCACTGTTATGGCTACCGGAACCTCGGAATCTTCCGGTTACGATCCGGTAATTTATGATGACAGCATCAGTTTTAGCGCTGTTCTTCAAAATGACGGTTCGGTAAAAACCGGCTGGAGCAAATATACGCATCCGGAATCATTTTCCTTTTATAAACTGGTCAGATCCCAGGACAATTCCAATCCGGTTTATCCCGATAACGGCTATATCTACTACGAAGGAAATGTCGATGTTCTGTCGTATACCGATGATTCGGTGCCTGCGGGGACGAATTATTATCGTGTTTGTCAGGTTGCTTCTCCCAAAAGATACTGTTCCCGTACCGTGGTGAAGGTTGATGCTGCGGGAGCTGAAGTAATTAATAATGTGGTGAGCCAGCCGGAAGTGATACCGGAAGTTGTGACTCCGGATAACGTGGAGGCGGGTGAAGTGGATGATCCGGTGGAAGGATTTGAGGATGTGGCCCGGGAAAATTTTGCCGCAGATTGTCTGACCGGACTGGCTGCGGATCAGATTGTGGTTTCCGGAGAGGGGATTCATTTCCGGCCGGACAGTTCCATTAACCGTGCCGAATTTTTGAAGATGGTAATGAAAACTTATTATCCGGACAGTTCCGTTAATGACGGTAAATATTGTTTTGCCGATGTTGGCGGGAATGCCTGGTACGCCTCTTTTATCTGCGGTGCCAAATCCGGTGGAATTGTTAGCGGTTACTCCGATAATACTTATCGTCCGTCCAGGAATATTACCAGGGCCGAGGGCGCGGCGATTCTGGTAAAAGCTCTCCATCTGCCATTGATGGCCTGGGAAGGAGTTCCTTTTAGGGATGTCTGGACAGACTGGCAAAAGACTGTGGTTGCCATGGCTTATCATAAAGAACTTGTCAACGGATACAGTGAAACCGTCTTTGGTCCGAACAATTTACTGACTCGTGCACAGGCCGCTAAATTGATCTGCAACGCCAGAGATCATTTTACCGCTCCACTGGAAGGCGAAGTTCCCCAGATCGGAACTTCCGGAAATGCCGGTACGGAGCCGGTTGTGCCAGCAGACGGTGGTTTAACGGTTGATTTACCGGAAGTGAAAGGCACTGCCTCACGGACTGTCCCTTTATTGGTCAACCATGCCACTACCAACCTGGTAATCGTTTCCGATGATTATGTGAATGCCGCAAAATCTGTTTTCAAAATTGCCTACGGTCACACTTCCCACGGCAGCCAGCTGGTGACGGGAATGGAAGTACTGGAGGGACAGGAACCGTTATATTCTTACAGTTCCGATGGCAGTGGAGGGGCTTTGTATCTGAATGAAAGTTTCTTGTCGGGTGATCTGGGAGGAGATTGGGAAACTCAGACCAGAAATCTGCTCAACAACAATACCAATGGAATAAATATGGTGATGTGGTCCTGGTGCGGCCAGCTTTCCTCGATGTCCACGGCGGAAGTGAATGATTATCTGCAGAAAATGGATCAACTGGAACAGGATTTTCCCAAGGTGACCTTTGTTTATATGACCGGACATCTGGACGGGAGCGGGGAGGCGGGGCAATTGAATCAAAACAATCAGACCATCAGAAAATTTGCCTCGGATTACAACAAAGTGCTTTTTGATTTTGCCGATATCGAGAGTTACAACCCGGCAGGAAGTTATTTTCTTAATCTGAATGCCACCGACAATAATGATTATGACGGGGGTAACTGGGCTCAGAACTGGTGTTCGACCAATTCCGGCTCGCCACTTTGTGCCACCAATGTCTGCGCCCACTCCCAGCCTCTCAACTGTAATCTCAAAGGCCGGGCCTTCTGGTGGATGATGGCGCGGCTCGCCGGCTGGAACGGATAAATTTTCATTTACCGTTCCCGGCGTCAGTACGTGATGATAAATTATCTGGTTAACTCATAAAATTATGCTCAAAAAATTATTATTGTGCGCTATGACAGGTCTACTGATTATTTTAAGTCTTCCCGGTCTGGCGGGGGCGGAGGATTGTCTTCAGGATCCCATCTATGACCGTGACTGGAATGCCGAAGTTACCACCGGAGCGAGATTGCGCGACATCCCTTGTATGGACACATCAGTGGTTATGACAACTTTGCCGGTGGGGGAGGTGGTCAAGGTGATTGCCGAGACTGACGGGTATTATAAGATTCGCCGGGGCAACGGTACGGAAGGATGGGTGGGACAGTGGCTTATCGCCGCCACCAGTAAGCCGTTTTCCACGGCAGAAACACCCCTGCCGACAGTTCCCAAAGAAAGGCTTTATGATGTTGCCGGTCACCAATATGAAACGGCTGTGCGCTGGATGGACACGAACGGAATAATTTCGGGTTATCCCGACGGCAGTTTCAAGCCGGACGGCACACTTAACCGCGCCGAACTGGTCAAGATCATGTCGCTGACTTACAGCAAGAGTAATCCGACTTTTGATTTTAACTCGATGAAGGCCCAATATGACCAGCCCTGTTTTCAGGACATTAAGGCCGGAGTCTGGTATACGCCTTATGTTTGTTATGCCAGGGAGATGGGAATAGTTCAGGGATATCCTGATGGTAATTTCCGGCCCGAATATCCGGTTTCCCGGGTGGAAGCCCTGAAAATTGTGCTTAATTCATTGGATATGACAGTGGGGTTGAAGGCGGATAAAAATTATTTTACCGATACCGACGTCAATGCCTGGTATGCGCCGTATATCCAGGTTGCTTATTTCAACAATCTGATAGAGGAAAAATCCGGATATTTCCATCCTGCCCGGTCAATTTTGCGGGGAGAGGTAAGCAATCTGATTTATCTCACTTATCTGTTGGTCAAGGGCTCAGTTTAACAGACCGTTAAAGATCTTGATTGTTTCGACCAGATTGTGCAGGTGCAGCATGGGTAAATTATTTTCCGAGAGAATCTGATGAAGTGTTTCACGGTCTCCGGAGGTCAACTTGCTCAGGGCAACCAGACGGACTTGTTCAATGTCATCCTCGTTGTCAAAAGAGTTTTGTTTTTCGGGAGAAAGTTGCGCCCGAAAATCAGCGATGTCATTCTGGTTGAGCATGGCAATATGATCGAGGAGCGCTGTATTTATAGCCCGTAAAGTGGCTTCGGAATCAAATTCCGAACTGTTTGATAATTGCATGTTGTTTAGAGTTATTCTGTGGTTACGCCGTCGAACTCGGCCTCCTGGGATTCGGCTTCCGCCTTGGTGGCGCGTACAATACCGTCCTTGTGATGGGCAGGGGAATAGATTGTATACATTTTCAGGGCGTCGGTGGACGAGGTGTTGATGACGTTATGTTGGGCGCCGGAGGGGACGATAATGGCCGAACCGTCGGTTACGGCGTATTCATTGCCGTCGATGATCACTTTCCCCTGGCCCTTTTCAAAGCGGAAAAACTGGTCATTGTCGGTATGAGTTTCCATGCCGATTTCCTCGTTGGGCTGCAGGCTCATCAGCACCAGCTGGCAATGTTTGGCGGAATAGAGCACTTTGCGGAAATTGTTATTTTCCAGGGTGTCTTTTTCAATATTGGAATGAAATCCTTTCATGTGAATTGGATTAAAAAGTTGCGCGGGAATTATAGCAAAATTCAGAAATTTTACCATCATTGTTTTTTGATGGTTATTGCCGCAATTGGTGCGGCCGGATTAACAGTTGAGCGGGGGGCTTGGCAAGTAAGCCAAAAACGTGCACAATACAGATAAATATAAAACAAAAATGTAATGGATAAATATCTGCGGGAACAAATTAAATTAATCGAACGGCTGCTGGAAAAACAGCCTAAAGGTACTGACTGGGAGGCGGTGCAGCGGCTGCACCGGGCGCGCATCGGGTTTTTGCAGCATGAACGGTTGATTCATCTTTTGATTACTTTGTTTTTCGGGATGATCTTTTTTATCAATGCTTTGGGGATTTTGCTTACGGCCAGTTGGGGGCTGCTGGTGTTGGCTCCGATTTTGATGATTATGACGCTGGCCTATGTCTGGCATTATTATTTACTGGAAAACGGCGTCCAGAAACTTTATCGGCTGGACGGGGAGATTGAGAAGAAGCTGAAGGGATAAAGATCGCTTCAAATTTTCTTACGGAAAATTTTTTATGATTTTTTTGAATACAAATTTTTAATCAATAAAATTCCGCCGATTCCAATGGAAATCACAGCCAGTGTATAGATCAGCAATGATGTCAGAACCAGCCCCCACCATAATCCGTCTGCCTCGGTTTCTCCCGAGGCCAGTCCGCTGACCACGGCCAGACACTGCCCCCCGACCAGCATTCCGATTGCTAGTCCCAGACTCCAGGCGGTCAGTTTGACCTGTAAATGGGCACGCAGGGCGGCCCACAGAATAAGTCCGCCGCCCAACAGAACGGCCGGAAAAAGTTCGGCCGGCATCAGCCAGTCAATCATCAGCGGGCCGCCCCTGGAAATTCTGATCAGGGTGAAAATTATCGGGGCCAGGACCGGTAACCAGACCAGCATGGTACCGGTAACAGCCAAAATTTTGGTGAGCAGGCTGTTTTTTTTCATAATTTATTTTATTAGTTTTCCGGGGGAGACAGGTGTTTGTTCAGCTTTTGTCCAGCAGAGTGTCCAGATCGACCTGCAGGTCTGCCAGACGGTCGTTAAGCAGTTTTTTTGAATCATCAATACCTTTGTTGTAGATATCTTTGGCGACGGTTTGCAGAAAAAAATCCAAAACATCTTCGGCGGCAATCACACCGATGGTTTCATCACGGGATTCTTTAAAAAAAGTGATGATTTCATTGATGCTTTGTTGTCTTCTTTCTTCAGTCAGCTTGTCCCATTGTCGTTTTGTCTGATTCATGATGTTAATGATATTGCGGGTTGGTATTGTTACCAATTCGAATTATCGTCTGAACTTTAACTAATGTCTATGGCTGTTGGATTTGGCGCAGTATGTTGCCGTGCTAGGGGGGATTGTGTTATAATATCATGATTAATTAATTATTATATGAAAAACAAATTATTGGCATCTAATCCCTGGCTGACTGACAAGGAAGTGGAAAAATTGATTGAAGTAGCTTCTAAAACCCGCATGAATGCTTTTTGTCACAGATCCAAGCATCGAATCGGGGCCAGTGTGCTGACCTCTGACGGACAGATTTTTGGCGGATGTAATGTGGAAAGCGTAATCAGTGGTCTTGGTACCTGTGCCGAGCGCTGCGCCATCGATAATGCCGTTGCGCACGGATATTATAATTTCCGTGCTATTTGCTGCGTGGACAGTAAACTGACTCCCTGTTGCGGTGCCTGTCTGCAATATCTGACTTTGTTTGCCCAGGTGGCCAACGATGAGGTTTATCTGGTTAATGCCGATATTCACGGCAATTATGAGGTGGACAAACTGAGTCAGGCTTTGCCACTGGGTTACAAAACCGAAAGCAATTTGGAGGAAATCCAGTCCTACAGCTACAAGAACGTCAAAAGAAAGAAGAAATAAAAAACGGCTGGTTTAAAGATTTTTTTCTTTTATCTCAGTTACACGATATTTTACGATAGATTTTATCAGTTCATAGGGAATCGGCGAGTTGAGTGGAAACTGGACGGAACCTCTGGCGTGTTTATAGACTGACAAATCTTTCTTAAAAGCGAGGATGCCTGATGAAGTCGGATAGAAACCTATATGTTTTTTGTAAGCCGCAAAATGAACCAGGTTTTCGCTTAGTTTGAAGGTCGGAATGCCATAACTGATGGTTTCTTCCGCGTCCGGTGCGCATTTTTTTATAATCGTCCTTATTTTCTGCAGGATTCTCTGAACATCGGGAGTGAACGAGTCAATGTATTTGTCTATGTTCCGGTCTGTGCGGGTGGTTTTTTCCATGCTTAATTATAGATGAAAAGCTTTTTCTTTAATAATTCTTGTGGCCAGCACCAGTTCCCTGATTTCTGACGGTAACCGGTCATTCTGCCATTTTCTTTCCGCTTCGACTGATTTGCCGGCCAGTTTGACGGCTTTCAAACTATAAAGTGCCGGTCCCAGGGAGTGGTCGGCCATATGGGCGGTGGCCACGGCATGTCCTGCCGCGCGCGCTACGGCCATGGCAACAGGATCGGAAGATTCTCTGGCCACCGCATGTGCTGCCACGGCGGCTTTCATGGCTGTACCTGTGGGAACCTTCCCTTTTTCCCAGTCTTTGGCCACCTGTAATGCCTGGATCAAACGTCCGTCGATAACTTTGCCGAAAAGCGGCAGGATATGTTCGGCGCACTCCCGGGCCCAGCGGATCAATTGCCGGTGCTGTTCTTTCTTTAATGGTCCGCCGCGATGTTCAGCTACCCAGCGTTGGTCGCGCATGTTATTTATAGATATTTTTGATGTACCATTTTTTAAACAGAGGCACTGTCAGTGTTGATAATAAAAAGGCGATAGAGGGGACAATGGCATTGATAAAAGGTTTCGGCAGCCCGGCCGTAAAAAAGAAAATTACAACCACAATATAGGTAAGAATTGCTACGATGATTTTTCTCAGCGAGCTGGTTTCCCAGGCCTTATCGGTCTCAACTTTTTTATTTCTGGCTTTGATTTGATCTATTTCCTTTTTAAGTTCTTCCAGCTTGGTCATAAACAATGTGAGGATATCGGCTACAAACGGGGACAGTTTACAATATTTTTAAGGTTTCGGGAAGTTTGTACCGGAATTTGTCTGTATCTATTTGCGGGCAGTGTATGTATACCTAGATCGAGGTCCGAGGTGAATTAACTGTGTGAAGTTTGTGCAAGTGCATAATTTTAACTTATGTCCCAATTCAAAAAGCTTACGGAACAGATTGAAGCCCTGAATAAAGCGCTTAGCCGGGAATACGCCAGGATGGCCGAAAAGTACGGATTTTCCATTAAAAAAAGAACCGTTACCTTTTTAAAGGAATTCCGGGAGCGAAATAAAAAATTCCGGATTCCCGCCTGGAAGTATGTTGTACCGACCGATGTCCGGCATTTTATTTCCATGCCTTTCATCTATGTGATGATAGTACCGGCGCTGATTTTGGATCTGTTTGTAACTATCTATAATTTGATTGCCCTGCCTCTTTATCATATTCCGCGGGTAAAAAGAGGGGAATATATCGTCTATGACAGGCGGTTTTTGAGCTATCTGAATATTATACAGAAAATCAACTGTCTCTATTGCAGCTATGTGAACGGACTGTTTGCTTATTCCTCGGAGATTGGCGCCCGCACGGAAAGATACTGGTGTCCCATCAAAGCTGCCCACAAACCGCTGGCCTATCACAGCTGGTATGGTGATTTTGCCGATTACGGAAATCCCCGGGAATGGGAGGAGAAATTCAATGACAGCAAGGTTTTCGGTGTTTGCAATAGTCCAAAAGACGGAGAATCCTGCGAAAAGAAGACCCTTCAATAATGGGTGCAATTAAAAGACTGGTTGATAACCGGGACGTTACATACCAGCAAACCTGATGGTACGTTTGAAAACGTCAGAATCAGAACGATGGCGATGATGATTGCCATCGGAATAAAATCCCTGTCGGAAAGTTTATGTTTTTTCTTTCTGATTTTGTTAAACAGTGTGGAAGCGGTAAACGCCACAATAGTGATAAAAACAGTCACATAAAAGCTGTGGATGTTACTTAGAAGTATATTGGATAATCTGGTGTCTTTGTTGGTAAGGATGGGGTACAGAAAAATAACCGGATAGACGGCAAAGAAAAGCCAGGCGATGTATTTGCGGTGGATAAAATATCCAAGAATCAGGGCGATAAGGATCAATATCAACAGAATCCAAGGGACGATTGAAAAGAAAAAGTTTACCCGGAAAAAATTTTCCCGGAAGATTGCTCCGATGGTCTGGCCTTTACTGACATAGTATGGATTTATCGCGAAAGCGGTTGGTGGGATGGTCAGCAGTCCGATTACGAGTACCCAAATTTGTTGTTTTAGCCGGTGTTTTTGCATTATGGGTTTCTGGTTATTTTTAACGCTTGATTGAACTTTTGCCGAGCAGGTTCCGGATAATCTGACGGTCGTTCTTGTTGTTTGTGATTTTGTAACCGAGTAGTTTATAAAGTTTGGGATTTTCTTTTTTAATTCTTTTCAGGTTCTGTTTCCCTGATTCGTTCAAAGCCAGCATGAAGGGGAGTGTGATGGCCGGAAATTTGAGCCCGTCCAGTGTTACCATTACTGGACCGAGGAATTTTTTGGGGTAAATCAGCGGAGTTGGAGCATTGGAGTTTAGCTGAAAACAATTATCCGGTTTTACGTCGATAATTTTCACTTCAATGGCGGGATTTTCTTCGTCTGTTTCCATCAAAATAGCCAGTTTCGGTTTTTTCTTGGAATAGATTACCCTGGTTTTGTACCCGATTTTCTTTAGTGCTTTTTGAAAAATTGCCAAATCTTTACGCCAGCAGATCAAGTCCACATCGTCATGCGGCCGGCTTAATTTGCCCAGATGGCCGTCCAGCGACAGCCCGCCCATCAGGTAAAACCGGCAGGATTTTGGCAACACGGCCATCAGTTTTCTCAGCTCGGACAAAGGGTTGAAGGAAATATGCTTGCGGATAAACTCCATTCCGGCCCCGGTTTCCAGAAAATGTCTGAAGTCAGCGGCTGTCTGCTCTCTTTGGAATTCCATACTGCAGGTCAGCGACCAGGGCTGGTAGGGGATGTTGTCGTTTCTCCGGGTGATCCGGTTGTGTTTTCTGGTGAATTCAGCCAGTTCGTTATCGCTGCAGACGTGGACTGAAGCGGTCATTTCGGACTTGAAAATATAAAGTTTGTTCATGTGTCTGTTTTATGCGGCAGTTTTTGAGTTGTATTTTTTAATTAAAAATGAACCGAATTTTTTCATTTCGTTCTGATAATTCACAAGTTCTTTTTTGAAGGTTTTGGGTGGCATTTTTTTGAGCAGATCCGCTCCCAGGCTTTTCAGTCTCACTCCTGCCCAATCCAGCGTGGTATGAAGGGTAATCTGGTATTTATAATCAACTTTGCGGGTATTATAGAATTCGGTCAGGAGATCGATAAGTTTTTTTTGAATGGCAATATTATTCCTGATGAAGGTTTCCTTTGTTTTGAGCATTTTGGGGGAATAATCATCATAAGCTATGTGAGAATCATCCGTATAGATGTCTACATAGGGAAAAGTCCCGTTTCTTTCCCGGTGTCCGGAGCAGGAATAGCGGGTGGGAATAGCAAAAGCTCTTAAGCCAGCCAGTAATTCCTGGATATCAGGATCAATCGGGGTAGTGGTCTTATTGAGTTTAAGAACTTCTCTTTTGATGGTTTGGAGAGGTTTCATTAACTGTTTTTCGGTCCGCCCTCCGTGGCAGGATAGAAATCCACGCCCTCCGGGACATAGGCCCCGTTGTGAGCCGGGTTTGGACTTTTTACGAGACATTTACCGTTGTACATGAAGCAGCCGTTTACACCGTTTAACTCCGCCTCGGTTGTTGTGATTTTTGTAATGCTGCCATCATTGTTGAGGAAATCTACGGTGATTTGCTGACTTGTTTTCTTTTCCGTTACCGTAGCAGTATTTTTATCGGTAGCGGGATTGTTGGAGCAACCAAATAGCACTATGGTGCTGATGAATAATGTGATAAGTACGCCAGTTGTTTTCATAATAATGTTATTAAATTGACGGGTTGAACATAGCTGGTATTTGCCGAATGGTCAATATGGCAGACTAGGAGCTTTTGTTTAAAGGCTGGGCTCGGTAGGGTAGCCCGTGAATTTTTCAAGCAGCAATTAATAAATTTGAACAAACACTATTTTTAGTTTTTGAGGTTTTGGGCAACAGCGTCCAGAATCAGTGCCTTCAGGACGGATTTGTTTAATTTGTCTCCTTGGTGGATGTCGATGGCCCGTCTTGTGTTACCATCGAGGCTGGAGTTGAAGAGTTCTGCGGGATCTTCGAGTGAAGCGCCATTGGCAAAAGTGAACTTCACCTTGTCTTTGTATGTTTCACCGGTGCAGATGATCCCGTTGTGAGACCACACAGGAACTCCACGCATCGAGTTCGATGGTTTTCTCCATTTTATTTCTTCTACCATCAGCGGGTCCGCTTCTTTGATCAGCTGGCGAAACTCTTGGAGAATTTTGTCCTGCCAGTTGTCTGGTTTGTTGCTCCTGTTGCTGCTGATTGAGTCTATTGTATTGTCCATAAATATTTAACTTTATTTATTAGAAGTGATTTACATCTGAAATGTGCTTGAATCGCGGAATCACTTGTCCATCAACCGTGACATTTTCAAAAAACATTTTTTTTGGTCTGACCCAGAGAGCTTCTTTACCAAAATCTTTGGATTCGTATAAAGCACGGTACAATACCAATTCTTCCAGAGTTTCACTGTCTCTGGCCAGGCCGATTACTTCGTAGAAAGCTCCCTTGTAATGCTGATATTTCTCTTTTTGAAGATCTTCCATAAAATCGTGGATAAACTGGTTTAAAGCCCGGTGATGTTATCTTGCGCCCGGTGGTCTGCCGGTAAGGTTATTTTCGGCGTTGGTATGGTTGTACTTTTTAAGAATTTCCTTTTGCACCATATTAAAGGCTTCCTCTATATCCACTCCCAGCTGGTTGGCCAGGCGGCAGGTCCCGAAAAACAGGTCGCCGATTCCGTCAGTGAAGATCTCTTTGTGTTCCTGTACGAATTGTTGTCGTTCTTCCGCGGATTTGTATCTCAAATGCTGGGACATTTCAATCAGTTCTTCATGCAGATGGTCGAACTTGTCGACATTGGGACTGTCATCCCACCGGTTTCGTTCGGCAAAGGCTTTAACCAGTTTCTGGGCGTCTTTCATGGTGGTGATCGGTTTTTCTTCCATAGGGGTGGGGTTTGGGAAATTTACTTACTGGTCGTGTACGATATCCTTCCCGCAAAATATCCAAACAAAACCAGACAGATGGCTACCGTGAAAATGATGCTGGGATATTGTCCTCCAAAACCATCGGAGGAAATGTGTTTGAGCAGTATTCCCAGATAGGCCCAGACTAGAACCAGACCATAGGCGATATTTTTATCTTTATTCATCCGCAGGATTCCGATTAGCGCTCCGACCAGCAGAATAATGCTGGTCCATACATATTGGTCAATTCCGAATCCGTCCCAGCCGATGCTCACCAAAAATACCGTGATATTGGCAATAGTCGCGACAGTGATCCAGCCGAAGTAAATGCTAAAGGACGCCCAAATCAACAATTTTCCCCAAGATTTCCATTGCCCGGTGCGCAGCAGGTCGGCAATTTTGATCAGAAGAATCAGCAATACCGCCATAATCAGTACCGAAATGCCGATATAATCATAATGCCAGGCAAAGATCCAGCAGATATTGGCCAGGGAAGTGGCGATGAAAAGGGGATTTATTTTATTCTGCAGTGTCTCGGATTTTTTATCCTTTTTGATAAACTGATAAACCACGTAACCGCCCAGTAAAAGGTAAATCAGTCCCCAAATGGAAAAGGTCAGACCGGCCGGAGCGAACATATTGGGATAGGCATTGGATATTTCGCCGGTGGAACGGTTATTGAGCGGCAGACCGACGGCCAGGTAATTCATCGCAACCATGGCGACATAGGCCGTAGTCGCCAGGATTTTTACCAATAAGTTTTTCATAAATTTTTATTAAATTTTAAAAATTATTTTAGATAACTGTCAAAATACATTAAGTGGCAGGTATAACCATCGGGATTTTTTTGTAAATAATCCTGATGATAGTCTTCCGCCGGATAAAACTCTTTTAGCGGTTCCAGGGTCGTGACTACGGGATCTTTCCATCGTTTGGAGGCATTGACTATTTTTATAAAATTTTCCGCTTCCTGCTTTTCCCCATCATTTCCATAAAAAATTGCCGATCGATAAGAGGTGCCCCGATCATTGCCTTGTTGATTAAGGGTGGTCGGGTTATGGATTTGAAAGAAAAAATCCAGCAGTTTTTGGTACGACGTTTTATCGGGATCATATTCGATTTTCACCGCTTCGGCATGGCCTTCGTGATTTTCGTAGGTGGGATTTTTTACCTGGCCGCCGGTGTATCCCGCGGTAGTGTTGATCACACCCGGTTGTTTTCTGATCAGTTCTTCCAGGCCCCAGAAACAGCCTCCTGCCAATACTATTTTTTTGATCATATAAGCGATTATTTTCCCGGAATAAATTTCATGGAAATGGAATTGACGCAATATCGTTGATTTTTTTCGGTTAATTTTTCGCCGGTAAACAAATGGCCCAGGTGCCCGCCGCATTTAGCGCAGGTGATTTCGGTACGTATGCCATCTTTGTCCGGACTTTTGTTGACTGCTCCGGCTATTTCATCATCAAAACTTGGCCAGCCGCAATCGGACTTAAATTTATCCTTGGAATCATAAAGAGCTGCCCCGCATTGCCGGCAAACGTAAATCCCGGTGGCTTTGTTATTGACATATTCGCCGGTAAACGGCGCTTCCGTGCCTTTGTCGATGATTACTTTTTTTTCCTCTTCGGACAGGGTATTCATTTGATTGAGTTTATTTTATTTAACCTCAATTAATACTTCATTGCGCATCATCCAGGGCGGAGTCCAGGGCGCATTGTATCCAGCATAGGCCACGCTGCCTTTTGTTGCAACTCCGTCGCGGGCCAGCGCCGAGAGCAGTTTTTTTTGCCGGCTTTTTACCCGCGCATCGGAGCGATACCATGAAAACCGCATCACAGCGAATTTCTTGGCCGGAATCATGACGATTTTTATTCTCGGATCATTCGGAATCGGCAATGTTTCCAGCGTATAGGAGCGGGGCATGCCGAAAGATATGATTTGCGAGGCGCCCTTGTTCGTCGCAATTACCGGCGCCGTCATGGCAATACTTTCTGATGATTTGGAGCCGGCTTCCTTTTGGGCAACCACGTGTTTTTGTGCAACCACTGGCGCGGTCATGGCGATCTTTTTTCTTTTTTTATTTCCGCCAAAAATGTATCCGGCCAAAATTCTGAAACCATTGATCAGGGATTCTTCATAGGATCCTTCCACCGTCGTTTGCGCGACAATATGGGCGGGATATTCCCTTATTTCGTAGTCATTAATTTGCTTGACCACGCTATAGTCCGCCTGCTCAACATTGGAACCCAAAAATCCCCAGATCGACCAGAGTGCGATAATGACGATGAAAGCAATAATTATGTAGATCATATTTTGGAGAGTGTTAGATATAACTGGTAAAAAACTGCAGCGATGGTGTTATTGGAAATTATCTGAGTTTATCCTGATAAATCCTAATCAGGTCTTTTATTATCGGAGATACATTATCTTTTTGAATAATTTCTTTGAGCGAGAAATATGCCACTTTTTGCCCTTCATTTAGTTTTACTCCAGATAAATCTTCAACGTCTGTTTTTCCGACAAAATAGTGTCCTGTTATTTCATATTTTTGCCCTTGAACGTTATGAACCAACTTTTGTGAATGAATTTTTTGTATGTCAAAGACGTCAATGTTGATTTCCTCTGCAAGTTCGCGCTTGATCGTATCGACCGGATTTTCTCCCGGTTCGATACCGCCTCCCAATAAACCCCACATGTTTGGATTGGGAATATTTGGTTTATTATCTCTAAGTACAAACAGATACTTGTTTAGAGCGTCGTTTTTAATAAATATTTTGGCTCCGTCTGTGATTTTCATTTGTGCTGTCAGATGTTGTTGGTTGCACGACCTTTTTTCTGTAAATGTTTTGCTATGCTTTGGCTTGCAAATGGCGAAAAGTCCTCTTTGTTGAATTCACTTAATTTTACCCAACTTGCGCCTTGTGAATCTTCACCATCGGCATCTGTTTTTAAATTTTCCGGATTACTCAAAATAACTGTATAGATTATCCCCAGGTGATACATCTCTTCTTTTTCGCCGTTTGCCGATTCATAAATGACAGTATGCGACAATATATCCAGGAGGTTGTTTTTATGTTTATGTTGTTTCATAATTATAGTTTACCAAGCCCGGCTAATTTTGCCTAACGTCCGTGCATATTCGAAGTGCAAAGCACGGTAAAATGCTAGCACGATGTGCCAAACCGCGCGAGCATTTGGGTGGGACCGTAGCCGAAACGCACAGTTATGGTTTGGAGAGAAGGCATTTCCTTGTTGCTTTCTGGGTATTGACATTTTGTGAAGAAAGTTATAGAGTACTCGCTCTAACAATCAGCATCATGCAAAAAAACCTGCTTGTCCTACCGCTTGACACAGCGCTTGAGCATAAGGAATTAGAAAAGTTGTGCCAGCCGGCATTATCGGCTTTTGACGGTGCCTATTCCGAAATTCGTATCTTTTCTCAGAATTCGGTAAAGGATTTAGTATCACCAGATGCTTATGCCTGTGATGTTTTTTTAGGTACCCGAAACATGATCAACGGAATTCCGGACCAAGGTGTCCATAGAGATATAGGACAGGTGCTCCATTCCATGCGTCGACATCGGTTCGGCTCACAAATACGGCACGGCTTAATAGTCACTGACAAAATGATCAGTGTGCGTGGGCTTAGGGCTGGTGGTACCGCCGACAGAATAAATGGGACAGCTTTGGTGACTACGCTTGAGGCCAGATGTGTTACAAATACAGAGGATCTAAAAAGAATTATTGGACGAACACGCTCGGTAATCATTCATGAACTTGGTCATTTATTTGGCCTCAAACATCATAATGCAGTTGTAGACAATAAATATTGTCCAATGGTGAATCGCGGTTGGAATGATCCCGAGTTTAAAGATGAGGATAGTAGGGCTGCTTATTTTGATGTACGGGGTGAGGTTTTATGTGTCGAGTGCAGAGACAAGATAAAAGCATTTTTGAATGGATAGGAATCTGCGTTTTTCCCAATGCCCCCGCTTGGGGGAGGTTGCCCGCAGGCAATTTGGGTAGGCCGCAGCCGAACTACATAGGCGCTGTTATAAGTAGCTTTCAAATATTAATTCCAACTTCTTTTTGAATTGATTTTTATTTTTTTCAAAATTTCCTTCTCTACGTCTATCTTAAAAACTCCGCATAAATGTAATGTCCTTTGTATTACATCGCAAAGTTCCTTACCGATTAAATCAGTTCTCTTGATTCCCTTCTTTCTGTAGGCATCATAAACCTCCGTAACCTCAGAATGTAATGATGCGATTTTTCGCGGGAAATCTATTTCTTCCGGGGTGATGCCGAACCCTTTTTCTTTAGCTTGAAGCATGATTAAACTTGTAATCTCTTTAATGGTTTTTTCTTTCATAAAAATGAAAATTACTTATAGCGTTATAGGTGTTGTTGAGTGACGAACTTATTTTTGATTATTATACAGACTCCAGGCGGCAAGAATGTGCACATTGACGATTTGCCCGTTTCTAATCATATCTCCAATTTCGTTTTCGGAAAACCAGAAACTTTCAAGATCTTCCTCAATATCGCCGGGTAAACATTCTTCTTGCAGGTCAGTGGCGAGGAAAATATACATCTTCATGGCTGAACGGCGATTATTGATGAGGTAACTGCCGAGCAATTTTAAATTATTGGCCTTTAGTCCGGCCTCCTCCATTAATTCACGATTGGCTCCAACCTCTGGTTTCTCTGAAGCCGGGACACCACCTCCGGGAAATTGCAAAAGTTTTTCGTTTGGCGGGTATGAATATTCAGTCTGAAGCAGGATTTTTCCATCATCTCTTTTTGTTACTACGGTGACGCAACAACCACCATTGTCTTTATATTTTAAATAGGATGTTTTTACACCATTGGGCAAAATTATTTCGTCCTCCATTAAAGTGAGGCGGGGATGATTGAAAATTTCTTTGGATGATACTGTTTTCCACATAAGAAAAAATAATTATTTCACTTAACGGTCGCGCTTGGGCGAAGTTGCCCGTAGGCAATTTGGGAGAGGTCGTGGTCGAACCTCACAGGCGCTGTTAAGTGCAGTTCTTTTTTCTATAAATATTTTTTATCAGGAATGATATTCCTATGCTTAATATACTGAAAATTATTATCATTGATGCAAAGATTACATAGGAGAAGACGCCCACACACTCTTTTCCACTGCAGAAATATCTTATATTTAAAACATTGGGTAAGTATAGAAATGGTTCTAGCAACACATGCCATTTAAAAGTTAGACTGATAGCAATATATGTGATTGCTAAAACAATACCAATGAGGAGGTGATATATATATTTGAACTTTTTGAGAATCATATCGAGCTGATAAAGAATTGCACTTAACGGTCGCGCATGTGCAAAGTGCGAAGCACGGTAAAATGGTAGCACGAAGTGCTAAACCGCGCGAGCATTTGGGTGAGGCCGCAGCGAACCGCCTTGGGTGCTGTTGTGCGATGAAATGAAAAGATTTTAGTATCAACTTTATTCTAATTTCTCAGGTTTGGTCATTGAAATTGCCTGGGAATGGATTTTATTGGCAATATTCCAGGCTACATTTGGTTCATATAATGAATTCAAAGGTACTGACTTCTCTAATTCATCATCCTCATCTTCTATAAGTGCCATATCTCCATTGATCTCTTTGAGAGAATATGAATATGAGGGCTCTTCTCCTGCAATACATACTGTTGTACCTAACTTGAGTTGATCGCGTTTTGCTATTTCCAGAGCTGCCGAAATTGCAGCCTCGAATATTTCTTGATTGGAGTTAGGTGTTATGCTTTCTTTTTCTGAATCTTTCATAAATTATTTTAAAGGCTTCAGAGTATTATAACCTTAAAAGTGTTTTTTGCCAAACCTGATGTTGCTGAGTTCATTTTCTCGCACAACGGTCGCGCATATGCAAAGTGCGAAGTATGTGCTGTTATTTGATGTAGCGATTTTTTTCTTCTTTATATTCAATTAGCGGATTGTACATCATTAAAGCGTGATTTTCGGTTAAAAACTCTTCGCCTAGCTCTTTATTGCTATTTTTATCAATTACTTTGCGAAAAATTTTGTTATTTCTTGAGAATCCGCCAAACCATTCGTTTTTTATCTCATGATCCTTTTCAAAGATTTTGTACTTTAATTTTATCGGTTTATCAGAAAGCCATTTGCCAATTAAATATTCATCGGTGATTTCGAGTGCCAATTGAAATTTTTGGGGAGTGTTATTTTTGATTTGCAGATCAATGTTTGGATAAGCACAAGTCGCTCCACTACCAAAAGGTTGATCTCTTTTTACATCTGGAAAAACATCGTAACCGTGTCGCCATCGTTCAATAACAGTTAACGGCGTGTGGAGCGTAATCCAGTAAAGCAGATTTGATAATTGGCATAACCCGCCGCCAATTCCTGCAATAACCGTTCCATTATGCAGCACCATGCCTTCAAGATACCCCTTTTTTTTTGTTGGCTTGCCGATATGTCGCCAATAAGAAAAAGTTTGTCCAGGGTTTATAATTAATCCATCAAGCTTTTTTATGGCAATTTTCAAATTTGCGATCTTGTTTTCCTGCATCCATATATCTATGTCTTTAAGCTTTCTTCGCAAAATAGTTTTGTGAGCAAAAATTTCAATTGGTAAATGGCTTTCAAAATTTTTCACAAAATCCACCTTTGAAAAATACCAATAAAGATGCCTTCTTAATAAAAAGTACAATCTGCCGGCAAATAGTCTCAGTTTTGATCTGTGAATGGGCTTTTTCATTGGGAAAGAAAAAATCGCGATTTCATATAACGCCCGTGCAACGTGCGAACATTGGCTGCGAACGAGGCAAGTGTACAATATTTACACACCTGCCGGAAGAGAGGAGCCAAAGTTGGGTGGAGCGACCGGAGTGAGCGGAACCGCACTTGCGCTGTTGTCTGCTGTTGATATTAGGTTTTTGATAGTCTGAACGCCTGCATAGGGGCGTTATCCATGGATTTACAGTCAGTACACTCAATTTTTTCATCGACCCTGAAGGTGACATCTCTGTGTGGGCTTTTACGTAATACTTCAAGAATGAGCAAATGATAATCTGCAAATTCGCCATCAAATGAACTTTCAGTGACTTTGACTTTTAAAATTGCACCCATTTCATGATAGAACGCGGTTTCTCCTTTCTCAAAAATATCCATAGTGCTTTATTAATAGGGTGTATTAATAGAACTAGCTATCCCTTTTGTCAATGGCAGACAACGTCCGCGCAACGTGCGAACATTGGTTGCGAACGAAGCAAGTGTACAATATTTCAACACTTGCTGGAAGAGAGGAGCCAAAGTTGGGTGGAGCGACCCGAAGCTTTAGCTGAGGGTAGCGGAACCGCACTTGCGCTGTTGTGCGCTTTATTTTTTCCTTTCAATAATGATAATTTGAGGACAGAATTTAAGATGATTTCTTAGTGATTGAATTGATTTTGACAACAAAACACTTTTTAGGTTTTTGATTTTTCCATCCCATGTGTCAAAAATTTGATATTCGTCATCTTTTTTGCTTAATACAGTTATGAAATGTGGATAATGATTAACTTTAAATAGAATATAGGAATCGATATATAAGATTATGGGGGTCGTAGCAATGTATTTATCAATAGTCTTAAGATCGATCTTTTCAACTCTAATATCTACATTTGGGTGTTTTATGCTTTTTAGATAGTTATGGAAATACTTATTATCCACAATCCTGGTGATCCTTTTATCAAATTTTTGATGTATAAAATCTAGGTGTCCCGCAACGAAATCATCTTTGGAATATTTTAAAGAATGATTTATAACCGCTAGTTCCATTTTATTGTCAAAATTGACTTGAGTAGCTTGTAATAAACAGCAGGCTAGGCATGTTTCGTATGTGGTTTGAGTATATGATTTGATCATTTGGAAAAAATTATTGCGCACAACGCCCGCGCAACGTGCGAACATTGGCTACGAACGCAGCAAGTGTACAATATTTACACACTTGCTGGAAGAGAGGAGCCAAAGTTGGGTGGAGCGACCAAAGGGAGCGGAACCGCACTTGCGCTGTTATACGCCCCGACGACTGAAAGGAGGAGAGCGCAGTGTGGTTCGACTGAAAGGAGAAAGTAATTTTAAGAGGTCGTA
The DNA here is from genome assembly GCA_963677745.1 of Candidatus Altimarinota bacterium. Lineage (GTDB taxonomy): Bacteria > Patescibacteriota > Gracilibacteria > UBA1369 > UBA1369 > UBA1369. The sequence goes on along the minus strand of OY782391.1, from coordinate 240,761 downwards.
CTTTATCTATGTATTTTCAGATATTCTTCAAGTGCAATGACGTGGCTACATATTTTATTTTCTTTGAAGAATTTACAATTGCAAATCCATTCTTCTTTTTGTTTTGTTAGTATTCTTGTGCCATGATCTGTCGCAATAGTAACTTCATTTTGATTTATTGAGAATCTGTTTGGTTCAGAAACATATCTTTTTGCTTTTGCTATTTTTCTCAATAAAGTTTCAAGATATTCTTTTTTTCCATTGCGATTTTCTTCAGTGATCTCAAATAGGAAAATATCGTTTCTTCTTTTGATAGCTTCAATAAATTCATCACTATAAACTTTTGACAAGGCTGCAATACAAACATTAGGGGAATCTAGATATTTTTCGACAAGAAATTTAAATTTTTCAGAGAACAATTCCATTTGTCCTATTTCATCAAGAAAAAGAAAATCGTGCTCATTAAATTTATCTACGCTTGGTATTATTTCATCAAGATTTTTAATCTCTACAAAATATCTTGAAACTTTTAAGTTGGTGATGAAGTCCACGTGTGCAAGCATAGTTTTTTGTCCGGTATGTGTTTCTAATTCAAAACCGACTCTTTCGTTGTCTTTACGAACTTCATTAGTCACAAAACCAACTTTTGGATTAAATTTTGGGATTATTTTCTTAAGAAGGGTGGATTTGCCACTTCTTGGCATGCCTGTGATCAAAATGTTCTTTCTCATATTATCTGAAAATACATTAACTTACATAACGCTTTTTTTGACCTCTCAAAATTATTGCGTATAACGGTCGCGCCTGAGCGAAGTTGCCCGCAGGCAATTTGGGAGAGGTCGCAACCAAACCGCACAGGCGCTGTTGTGCGGAGTTGAGAAATTAGAGGCCGTATTTTTTGTACCAGTCAGGTTGGCTATCTTTTATTGATTTTCTAATATCAGCGATGTAATAGGCGATTCTTTCTAATAAAGGACGTTCTTTTCCTTTTTCTAAAGCATTTGTTCTGTATGGTCCCTCTGGCTTGTTTTCCAATTTTTTCTTCATATACTATGCATTATAAATATGTACAGGGTGTTTTAATAACATAATTTCTCAATTTTGCACAACTCCGGTCTAGCGTTAGGGTTTGGGGATAGAGGGCAGTTTTGGACATTCTAGGCGAAATTGTGGGGGGAAGGAAGGTTTTTATGGAAATTTTATTCTGGGGTCAGGTTGCGGGAGTATTTTGGGTTTGAATAATTATGGGGAAATAGATGTACAAATATCTTACAAAAATGTCCGATCAGATCCGGCTGAAGAACTACAGTGAAAGGACACATCAGGCATATATGGCCTGTATCCGTGATTATCTGGATAAAAATCATCACTGTTATCAATTTCCCCATCGGCAAAATGTGGAAGCTTATCTGATTGCCAAGCGTGATCAGGGCTATTCACCGCAGACCGTCAATCTTTATCTGAATGCGATCAAGTTTTTTTACCGGTGGGCGCTGGATCGCGATTTCCCGAGCAGTATCAAGTTTGCCAAAAAGACTTTGAAAGTGCCGGTTGTCTTTCAGCATGGGGAAATAATTGTTTTGTTGAAAAATGTGAAAAATCGCAAACATCAGCTGATGATGGCGCTGGCCTATGGCGCAGGGCTGAGGGTGAATGAACTGGTGAATATAAAAGTGCGGGACATTGATTTCTATACGAAAACAATTCGCGTAGTACACGGAAAAGGGCGAAAACAGAGAGTAACATTGTTGCCAGAAAGGTTGCTGATGAACATTAAAACAGAGTGCTCCGGGAAGCCACCCGGAGAATACTTGTTTGTAAGTGAAAGAGGCGGGAAACTCTCGGTGAGAACTCCACAATTGGCTTTTGCGAGGGCCTTAAAACTATCGGGGATCAATAAACCGGCTTCTTTTCATGCTTTAAGGCATAGTTTTGCTACTCATCTGTTGCGGTCGGGAGTGAATCTGCGTTATGTTCAGGAATTACTGGGCCATAGTAGCATCAGAACGACCCAGATTTATACCAGCGTCTGTAGCAGTGATTTAACTCATATCCGCAGTCCGTTATAAACTTTAAATCAAGGCAATCAGGTGGTGCCGCAGGGTGTTGTCATGGCTGTGCCAGTGTTTTTCAAAATCCGGTTTGTCCAGGCGTAATAGTCCCAGCGAACTGTCCAGCAGATAATAACCTTCCGGGTCGCTGTCAAAAATTACGCCATAATGTCCTACATTGGCGTACAGATGGAAGTAATTGACAATCACAAAATGTTTTTTCCCCAGATGGCGGTCAATGTCGGCAAGCAAGGCATTTTCTTTTTCTTCGGCTATTTCCAGTCCCGAACTTTCCAGTCCCCGTATCAGCCCTTCCCGGGTTGTACCTTCGGTTTCGTTGGAATTGCAAAAAAGAATCATTTCTTCTTCAGTGTATTTGCCGTAACGGCCTTTCAGGGTTAGCAGGTTGAGAATGCAGCAGGGCCCGCAGGAATAATCATAATCCTGAATGTAGATGCGGCCGATCGGTGGTAGTTTGTATTCCATCTATCGTAGATTAATCAATTTGAAGTGGAAAAATCAGTTGAAATTTGGCATGGAAAAATTTCAGCGTCAAGTGTATATTTGGGCCAAGATAAAAACAAATAATCTTTCCAATATGCCAATCAAAAGACCTGTCAAAACGGTTGAAATTGCCGATGATTCGGTGCTCGATCTGAAGTCCAGAGGCAAAGAAAGGGCTGCCGCATCGGAAACGGAGAAGGAGGATTTGCCGTTTCGGATTCACCATATTGATGCCGTTCCGTCTTCCACCGCCGTAACTACTGATGCCGTTATGGAACGTCCCGTTCGCAGCCCCAGGTTTGATCAGGATACTCTCAATGAACGCATGGAGAGTTTTGCCGAAAAGCTGGAAAAAGCGGTGATCAAAGTATCGCCCCAGGAGGGCAGCTCCATGCCCAATGTGGCGGCTTCGCCGAAGGATCTGATCCGGGTGAAATTTGAAAAATTTGTGCAGCTGGTGGCAACCAAGGATTTTTTGTCGGTGCTGGAACAGAATAAAAATGAGGACATAATTTTATCCTCCAATCTGCTGACCGAACTGGCCAGCGCGGTGGAGGAGAAACAGGAGAAAAAATCACCGGTGATTTTTCTGGTGGGACTGGCGATCGGGGTGATCGTAACATATTTATTAATTAACAAATAAATGGCTTTAGGTGCGTTGAAATACAAAAGGATACTTTTGAAGTTGTCCGGGGAAGTGTTGGGAGGGACCACAGGCGAAGAGATTGATTTCAAATTCATGGCCAAGCTGGTGGCGGAGATCAAAAAACTGGTCGCCAAAAAAGTCCAGGTGGCGGTGGTGATCGGCGGGGGAAATTTCTGGCGCTACCGTGATTTCAAGGATTCCAATCTGGACCGGGTCAATTCCGATTATCTGGGTATGCTGGCCACTATTATTAACTCGATTGCCCTGCAGGACGAATTGCGGGCGGCCGCCGTGAAAGCCCAGGCCATGTCCGCTCTGCCCGTTAGCGGCGTGGTGGAAACTTTCAACAGCAGCGTGGGACGGAAACTGCTCTCCGAAGGCCAGGTGGTAATTTGCGCCGGGGGAACCGGCAATCCCTACTGTACAACCGACATGGCGGCCGCCCTGCGCGCCGGCGAGCTGAACTGTAATTTGATTGTGAAAGCCACCAATGTGGATTATGCCTACGACAAGGATCCCAAGAAATTCAAGGATGCCAAGCCGCTCCGCGATGTCAGTTATGACGAAGTTTTGGCCAGAAGGCTGGGCGTGATGGACCTGGCGGCGGTGGCCACGGCCAAGGAGACGGGGGTGCCGATTGTCATCTTTAACTTGAATCATCCCCAGAATTTGCTAGAAATACTTAAGGGCAAGAAGATCGGGACCAGAGTGTCCTGAACGGTTGTCCAGCAACGCGGCAATACTAAATGTTTTTAATCTATTAAACATAACCTCTAAATATATGACACTGGAGCAATTACAAAAAACACTGGAAGAGGATATCAAAAAGACCATTGATCATTTACATGATGAGTTTGCCGGTCTGCAGATCGGACGGGCCAGTGCCGCTCTGGTGGAGAGAATCGTGGTGGAGGCTTATGGCGTAATGCAGCCATTGAAGGCTATTTCCAGCATCAGCGTGCCGGATGCCAAAACCATCCAGATTCAGCCCTGGGACAGAGGTACTTTGCAGGCCATTGAAAAGGCTATTATGATGGCTGAGATCGGACTGAATCCGCAGAATGACGGTATTGTGATCAGACTGAATATTCCCCAGTTGACCGAGGAACGCCGCAAAGAACTGGTTAAAGTGGTTTCCAAGATGGCCGAGGAAGCCAAGATCGGAGTGCGCAATTCCAGGCACGGTGTGATGGAAGATGTGAAGAAAATGAAAGCCGCCGAACAGATTACCGAGGATCAGCAGAAACTGGCTGAAAAGAAGATTCAGGAACATGTTGATAAAGCCAATGAAACTATCGAGAAGGCTGCCAAGGAAAAAGAGGCCGATGTGATGAAAGTTTAAAATATAAAATTAAAATCTGATGATTTGGTTGTTATCGGTGATTGCTTTTGTGGTCATTTTTTCTCTGCTGATTCTGATCCACGAGCTGGGACATTTTACGGTGGCTCGCCGTTGCGGAATCAAAGTGACTGAATTCGGTCTGGGACTGCCGCCCCGGTTGTGGGGATTTAAACCGAAAAAGAGTGAGACTCTTTACTCCATCAACGCTATTCCTTTTGGCGGATTTGTCCGACTTTATGGCGAAGACAGCCATAGTGCCAAAGTTTTGAAAGATAAAAAAAGTTTTGCCGCCCAGAAGCCCTGGAAGAAAATGGCTGTGGTGGTGGCGGGTGTTCTGATGAATTTTTTGCTGGCTTTCGTACTGCTTACTATCGGTTTGACCTGGGGTATGCAGCCTTTGTTTGTTACTCCGGATGATGTCTATAACGGTATCAATAACGGCGTTGTGCAACTGGAGCAGGGGATTATTGTCAAAGAAAATGGCGCCAATGATATCGGTTTTATGCCCGGCGACCGAATATTGTCGGTCAACGGCGTGAAGATTACTTTGGGTGATGAAGTAGAGAATCTGAAGGATCGGGAGAAAGTCACTTTTCATGTTAAGCGCGGCAATACGGCAGTGGATCTGACCGGTATCAATGATTCTAAAAAACCGTTTTTTACGGCCTATGATCCCATGGGTATTCCCAAGCTGGTGGTGAAGAGGGTGGATCCACAGAACCGTTTCGGATTGCAGACCGGAGATATTATTGATCGGATTAACGGACGGATGATTTTTACGCCGGAAGATTTGCAGCGTGAGCTGATTTCCACCAAACAGCCTTTGATTGATGTGATCAAGCAGAACGGAGTTGCCAACGGCAGTATTTTCCCGATGGTGACCGCGGAGTCCGATTCCCTTGCCAAACAGGAGATTCAGCCGATTATTATCAGCGGAGTTATAACCGGATCGAATGCCGAAACCGCCGGGATCCTGGAAGGGGATGAAGTGCTGTCGATCAACGGCGTCAAACTGACCGGTGCAGGGGATTTTCAAAAGGCTCTGAAGACCGAGCAGATTAAGGACAAGATGGTTTATGTGGTGCGCCGTGCCGGATCCGAAATTGAGTTTTATGTACGAAAGGGAGAGGGGGGACGGATCGGGGTGCTGCTTTCCGAAACCATCGTTCCGGACCAGTCCGGTCTGGTTTTCTATACCAAAACCCTGCCTTATTCCATCATGAAAATTTCCGATGTCTCCTATCCCGTCTGGCAGGCACTTGGCCAGGCCATTCTGGAAATGGGCCGGCTCTCCGTTCTGACCGCCGAAATGTTTGTGAATGTGCTGGGCAGCATCTTTACCAGGCTGTCCGTTCCTGAAGGCGTCGCCGGCCCGGTCGGCATCGCCCAGATGACCTTTGTATTCGTGCAGGAAGGGTTTATGTCCCTGTTGCGCTTCACCGCTTTATTGTCGCTGAGTTTGGGAATTATCAACATCCTGCCTTTTCCGGGCCTGGACGGCGGAAGGTTTTTCCTGATTTTGATACCCGCCCTGATCGGCAGAAAACTGAATCCGCGCTGGGAGGCGCTGATTCACGTCTTCGGTTTCCTGGTTTTGATGCTTTTGATCTTCCTGGTGACGTTCAACGATATTGTCCGTCTTTTCGTCAAATAGCCGCCGGAAACCGCGGGTCGTGTTCAGTTTTTTTAGACAAATTTCACTTGAGCTTGAAAGATTTTTGATACTATTTTATGAAATCGAATCTGGTCTTGAAGTGGAATTTTTATTTGTTTAATATCGACGGGCTTTTAGATTTTTTAGGAAAATTCCATGACCCAGGAGCTAACACAAATTGATCTGAAAGCTACCTGGGAAAAGATTCTTTCCCGAATTTATACGGAAGACAATCGCAATGATTTTCTGTCGTTTTTCATGAAAAGCGCCATTCTTTCCTATCGTGACGGGGTGCTGTTGATCGGCTTTGCCTCCATTATCGGTCCCGAACATGTCCGCAATAAATATCACGATAAAATAATGCCTTTGATCAGGGAGATTTTACCCGATCTGGTTTCCATCAATTATGAACTGAAAACTTCTCTCAACGATGATAATCATCCCGATAAATTGTCGGAGGACAGTTTTATGGCGATTATCGGCACCACCCGCAAACCTCGCAAAGTGCCCGGCCGGCCGGAAGTGGATATCGGCGGCGGTATGCGCAGTAAAATTCTGGACAAGCGCTACACCCTGCACAATTTTATTCCGGGAAGCGAGAATCGTCTGGTGCACGCCGCCTGTATGGCTGTCGGCGCCAAGCCGGCCGGAATTTATAATCCGCTCTACATCTATGGCGGCGTCGGTCTGGGCAAAACGCATTTATTGCAGGCCACCGGCCATGAGATTCTGAAAAATTATCCCGGGAAAAAGGTTGTCTATATGACGGCCGAACATTTTATCAATAAAATTGTCGAAGCGATTGGACGCAAACATACCAAACCGTTCAAGGATGAATATCGCAATCTGGACTGTCTGATCGTTGACGATATCCAGTTTTTTGCCAACAAATCGACTTCCGAACAGGAATTTTTCCATACTTTTAACGATTTATACGACAACGGCAAGCAGATTATTCTGAGTGCCGACCGTCCGCCGCGCGAACTGGAAGGATTTGACGACCGTCTGAAGAGCCGTTTCGGTATGGGAATGCTGATCGAGGTGGCCAAACCCAGTTTCGAAACAAGACTGGCTATTCTCAAGGCCCGCTGCGCCGAATATCAGATGATGCTGGATCCGGAAGTACTGGAATTCATTGCCTTCAACGTTACCAACAGCGTGCGTGAGATGATTGGTGTGCTGGTGACCGCCATTGGTGAGGCCCAGCTGGAAAATTCCAATCCCACCATTCGTTCGGTAGCCCAGGTGATCCGCAAGAACAACAGTCAGCAGGGCGTGGAAACCATCGATCTGAAAGACCAGAATAAGACTGTGGTGAGAGGACTGGAGGACGTGGTGGACATTGTTGCCAAATATTTCGGTTTGACCAAGAGTGAATTGATCGGTTCCGACAGGAAAAAAGGAGTGATGGGGCCGCGGCAGATCAGCATGTATTTGATACGGGAAATTCTCAATCAGTCTTTTGAATCGATCGGTGATTGTTTCGGCGGCAGAAATCATACGACGGTTATGCATTCCTGTAACAAGGTGATCAATCAGATGAAAATCGATCAGAAACTGCAGCGAGATATCAACGCCCTAAAAAAAGAACTGGGTTTTTAAAAATATTGATTATTCATTCCGGCTTTACTATATGGCTGAAAAAGCTATAATTTTCACGAAAATTATTAACGAAAACAAACGTGACTGTGTATATGCGTAGATTCCGCAGACGCACCAGATCCCAGTATTTATTGCCTTTTGTAGTGCTGGTCAGTTTGGGTGTTTTTGCAATCCTGGCTTTCCAATTATGGGGAACCTTTTTCGGCAGCTCGAAAGGCGATGCCATTTATTACCTGGCCGAAGGCCGTTCCAAGGTGCTCAGTTTCGGTACTTCCGAGTGGGAAAATGTCTATAACGGTTCCAAGATCAAACTGGGGGATTCGGTTAAAACTTTGCGTAATGCCCGGGGCGTCCTGAAATTTTATGATGGTACCGAGTTGCGCATGGATTCGGATACGCAGATCACACTGGTGGATATCAGCAAGAAAAGTGATTATCAGGAAATTCTGATTTATTTGAATTCGGGTACAATCTGGACCAATAAGCCAAAACAGAACGTTATCCGCAAGACCGATTTTGTCATCAATACCAATTACGCTTCTTACGCCATCACCGGGACGATTTTCGATCTGGAAAAAAACAGTGATGAGATTTTGCGTGTAATCAAAGGACAGGTTCAGGTTGATATTATTGAGCAGGTGGAAGGAAAAACCAGAAGTATCGAGTCGATTCCCGTGGGGATCGGACAACAGATTACGCTCAACGAAAGTGTGATGAAGGAATATTATGACCGCAAATCCCCGTCGGTTTTGGGAGTTCTGGATCCTGTTTTCCAGACCACCGACTGGTATCTCTGGAACATCAAAGAAGATGAAAACCCCACTGACTTTTCCAAATATCCCGGCAGCGGAGTGATTACTGACGGCGAAGCCACTCCCGATCTGACTATGCAGGACGGTTCGGAAAGCGCCGCGGATACCGCCATTGCTACCGGTACCAGTGATCTGGCTGCTCCGACGCTGGTTTCCCCGAAGAGCACTACCGTGGTAACCATGAAGGATACCCAGTCTTTGAGCGGAAAAGTAGCCGAGGGCACAAAAAAACTGCTTTTGATGCAGCTGCTGGCCGGAGATGAGAAACCAATGAAAATTCTGGTCAATACCATGGATCCGGAGGCTCTTACCTGGACTTATGACGTTTCGGAGGTGAAAGGCAATCTGAAGGCGGGAAAAAACGTTTATGAATTTGTCGGTATAGACGAGAACGCCAAACAGACTGATGCTCTGAAAGTGGAAATAGAATATCAAAAATCCGAGCCCGATCTGGTCAACGATATTGCCGGAACCGAAAGTACTTCCATCGAAAAACCGGTTATCACCAAAGTTGACGGAGTCACCTACAAAGAAGGAATGGTGGTAAAGAAAGACGGTTTTGCCATTACCGGCACCGTCAGGGGCGCCGATGCTATGTGGGTTGACGATTTTAAACTTGGCAAATTCCAGACCGGAGACACCACCTGGACTTACAATATCAAGGTCAGTTACGGCAATCTCAAGCCCGGTCTGAACAGTTATCAGGTCTATGGAGTGACGGAAGACGGCAAGAAATCGCCGATACTGACGGTGAAGATCAATTATGAAGCTCCGGCGGTTGCCGCGACTCCCACAACTGCTCCTGCCACTACCACCACTGCTACAACAACGGCCGGCACTGAAACTACTTCCGCTCCCGCCACCATCACTGCTCCGGTCACGGTTACTTCACCGGAAAAGCCGCTCAATTCCTAAGAGCAAAGCTCTGATATCCGGCTGGCGATGATTAGAGGTAACGGTTTTTATTGCTGACATGCTCGGCATCGGTTTCGGCGTAGACCATCACTCCGTCTTTGGACGTGAGATAATAATAATAGGGAGTGTCGGAGGGGTTGGCGGCGGCCTGGATGCTGGCCAGACCGGGGTTGGCAATGGGTCCGGGTGGCAGTCCTTTTTGATTACGGGTGTTATAAGGGGTGTTTTCCTGCAAATCCTGATAGTCAATCTCACGGTCGTTTTTCAGGTAGAGCAGTGTGGCGTCTATGCCCAGCATCCAGCCGCCGTCCAGTCTTTTCCAGATAATACCCGCCACAATCGGCCGGTCCTGATCGCGGTTGGCTTCTTTTTCCACCATGGCAGCCACATTGACCACTTCTTCCGTGGGACGTCCGGACTGTTGGATTACCGGCAGGGCTTTTTTGGAAAAGGTGTTCAGCAGCATACTGATAAATTCAACTTCGGAAAAACTGGAGGCGGAAACATAATAAGTGTCCGGGAAGAGATAACCCTCCAGCGGATGAACCAACCCCATTTGTTTTTCCTTATTCAGAAAAGGGTATTTTGAATAATTGTCAAAATCTTTAACCGCCTGAATGAAATCACCGCTTTTGCCCAATTCCAGATTGGCCAAAATCTGGTCGATATCCTGTATGGTCGAGCCCTCCGGAATGGTTACCACAGCCTGGCGGTTTTCGTTGGAGGTGATGATCTGATAAATTTCCTTGCTGTTTTCTGTTTGATTCAGGCCGAAACGGCCGCTTTTTACCGAAGTGTCCAGATTGTTCAATTTGCCGTACCAGATAAAACTGTCCAGGTCCAGAATCAGCTTTTTTTCATACAGGTTGGCGGCCACAGTCTTGATATTTTCACCTTTTTTAATGGTAAAAATAATTTCCTCATTGTTGCCGGCATCGACCGGAGTGGAGATGAAATAATTAAACTGTTGGAATTTGTAGCCAAGAAAAAGAACTGCTGCAATCACCAATACTGCCAATAACTTCGGCCAGTTCCTGTTTGCCTTGCGGTGTCTTCGACGATGAATCATGGTTGTTTTGTTTAACTGACTCCCGGTAATCCCAGCTGGCCCATTACATCTTTCATTTCATGGGCGGCGATGTCCTGGGATTTTTTAAGTGCTTTATTGAGGGCTTTGACCAGTTGCGGCATGGATTTTCCGTTTTCCAGTGCGTCGATGCAGATTTGTTTGCCGCTGATAATTACTGTGAAAGGTCCTTCATCCGCCTCGATATGGGTATTACCCAGCTTGTCCTGAATGGCCTGGGCTTTTTTCTGCAGAGCCATCAATTCTTTCATCTTATCCATCATGGGGAAGGGGGGTTATTTATTTTGCTCAAGTATATTAGAAGAGTGGAGCTTATGGCGTCAATAAAATCTGTTGCAGAGTTGTTTTTTTTCGGCTAAACTCTGGCCGTTATTTTAACTGTAACTTGGAAAACCATGGAACTTCTTGTGTTAGATGCCCAAATTCGCGACGCGAAAATCAAGGCCAATCTGGTCCGCAAACAGGGTTTAATTCCGGCTATATGCTATGGAAGAGGATTCAAAAATCACACCGTTTCGGTGGAGTATCAGAACTTTAGAAAACTCTACAAGGAAACCGGCAGCACGCAGGTATTTAATCTCAATATTAACGGAGAGAAAGTACCGGTTTTGATCCATGAACTTTCCTATAACCCGCTGACCGACCGTTTTGATCATATTGACTTTCTGCAGATAGACATGAAGAAAAAGGTTACCGCTACCGTTCCGGTGGAGGTTACAGGTGTGTCCCCAGCCGTCAAGAATTTCAATGCCATTATCACCATGGTTAAACAGGAAATTGAAGTTGAATGTTTGCCGATGGATATTCCGCATGAGATTACCGTTGATGTTTCCAAGCTGGAAAACATCGGAGATACTGTCTATGTAAAAGATCTTAATCTGGGAGACAAAGTGGAGGTATTGGATGATCCCGAAAGTCCGGTGGTTGCCGTAAATGCCGCTGAAGAATACAAGGAAGAAGTAGTGGAAGTACCTGAAGAGATGAAAGCCGAACCGGTAGCCGGTGCCGAAGGTGCCGCAGCCGAGGGTGGCGAAGCCGAAAAAGCCAAGGATGGAGAGGCTAAATCCGAGAAAAAGGAGTAATTGTCCGGATTAATTAAGCAGGGCTTCTAAACTTTGACAGTATTGCGAAATTGTGTCGTAAGATAGTGCCGGGCAGGACTTTGAAATGATTTCAGGGCTTATGCTCGGCTTTTTTGTGGACTGTTTGATACTGACAGATGAACCCTTATTTTTGTTTCCGGTCATGATTGTCGTTTTTTGTTTTTATTATGCATAATAATAGCAGTTATAGTGTTTTAAAATAAAGGTGAAAATGTGTTATAATAATGAGAAACCGGCAATTTATGACTGACGAACAAAATAAACAAAATCAGGCAGGAAATTCCAATCAGTCGGGAGCCTCCGGGCAGCCCGGCGCCGCCGCGCCTGTTTCCTCCCCGAAAGTGCCGTCCGCCGGACCTGTTTCCGCCGTACCTCCCAAAAAGCGGCGGCGCCGCAGAAAGAAAAAAACGGGTGCAGTCCCAGGCCAGGATGTTCCGCTGGTTTTACCGTCAAAGCAGGCCGGGCTGGAGGGGGTTAAAGCCCCGCGCGATGTTTCTGCCAAGGAGTTGACCGATACGACCACCGTTGAACCCTTAAAAGACATTAAAGTTCCCAGAGTTACCGTCGAACCCGCGCCGGTAGAGCCGGAGCTTCCGCTGGCACCCGTAGCTCCGATTGCTCCTGTCATGGAGACGCCTACGGAAATGGTTGAAGCGCAGATGCCATCTGCCGTCCCGATTACAAAACCGAAATCAGTTCCTCAACCGGTCACTCAACCTCTTCCGCAAGTTCCGCCGGAAGTTCCACCGGTTCCAGAACCTTCGCCTCCCGTTCCCGAACCGTTACCTCCTGTTCCCGAGCCATCACCTCCCGCTCCCGAACCTTCGTTTTCCGCCGATCTTGATCAATCCCAGAAGATTTTCGAGGAGGGCGTTGTTCAAGAGCCGGACAGAACAGAGGAAACAAAAGAAGCGTCGGCAAAAGAAGAACCGGCAACTGAAGAGCCGGACACTTCAAATGAATCCCGGACTGTGGTGGCGGAAGTGGTGACCCCGGCCGAGCATCAGCAAACACTGGAGGAGGAAAATGCCAAAAGGCAGGCCAGTCTGGATGAAGCCAAGAAATTGTCGGAAAGCCTGATTCAGGAAGACACGGTAGTTTTGGAAGAGTTGCCGCCGAAACAGGGGATATTGGGTAGATTATTTAATGTTTTGGAAAGACTGGTTCACGGCAGAGATGTCGAAAAATTTCAAAAAAACGAATCGTCGTTGGCCAAGCCGAAGATGCAGGAACAGCCCCAGGTGACTATGGCGGAAGCAACCGGCAATACCGGCCCCGGTCTGATCTCCAGGTTTTTTAAATTTTTAATCAAACTGGCCATTTTGGCCGCTTTGGTGGCGGGGGCTTTTTGGTTAGGATCTTCCCTGCGCTTGATGGATTATGTTAACAGCTGGTTTAAAGCTGCGCCCTCCGGTCTGGAACTGGTGAAAGGCGATAACGCCAAAGTTGTGCAGGATCAGGAAATGGTGGAAAAATGGGGTTTTCAGACGGCGGTTTATTTTGGCAGAAACGGCGGGGATCTCCGTGACGTAGCTTATAACGTGTTTTTTAACGCCGCTTATTTCGGCAAACTCCGCGATCCGGTGTTTTACGGGGAGACTGGCATCACGGCTGCGATTTATTATGGTTTTGGAAAGGAATCCGACTATGTCAAAAACCGGTTTATCTATTATGTGAATTATCTGGCCAAGATCCGTTATGCCAATCAGGTGCGGATTCAGGACGTACTGAGAGGCAAGACCGATCGTGATCAGGCTTTGGAAACGTTTTTGAAGGACGCCAATGTGATTTTTACGGAGGGCAACAAGCTGCGCAAGGAAATCAATACGCAGGTGGATGACCTGAAGATTTCGGTAAACAGCATCAATCCCGATAAAGATCGCTATGAAACGGACTTTTTTGCTTCTCTGGATGAAACCGAAGCGGAAAAAGCCCAGACACTGCTGGGAAAGTTTGTGGAGGTCACTCAGAAACAGACTGAACTGAAAGCAAAACTGGCGGCCCTCTCCAAGCTGGCAGGTTATTATGAAGCCGATTTAATTACTATGAAAATCAGACTGGACGCCATCGAGAAAAACAAACAGGCTTTGATCTCCGGAGTGACGGTCGTGGAAACGCCGGGAGTTGATCTGAATCTGGTCAAATAACACCCGATACGGTCTATTCCGACTACTCTTCCATAAATATGTGAAAGGTTGTATAGTATCCCAGAAATAATCTATACAATGCTTTTCGAACAGCAATACATCGATCAGCTGGCGCCTTATTTCCCCGGCAAGGACAGGGAAATTTTGGATAAAGCTTTGGAACACGCCGGGTATCTTTATAAATCGCTTTACCGCTATTCGGGAGAATCCTATTATCAGCGTGCTTTACGATTGACCTGTGAAAAAATCCTGCGGCTGAATCCCGACCGGGCCACTATTATTGCTTCCATATTGATCAGCGCCTGCTATTCACCGCGCTGCGATCTGAAGAAAATCGAAGAGCTGTTTGGAGCCGAGGTTTGCCGGCTGGTTTCGGCTCTGGGCAAGATCAATTCCATTAAATCACGTTACTCTTCTTCCGACACCAAGGTTATCAGCAATATGTTTTTGACGCTGGCCGAAGATATCCGGGTGATTCTGATCCGTCTGGCCGACCGCATTGAAAATCTGGAAACACTGCAGTTCAAGACGCAGGAAAAGCAGAAGGCCAATGCCAGGGAAATTCTGGACGTTTATGTCCCTATTGCCTCCAAACTGGGTCTTTATGAATTCAAACTGCAGCTGGAGGATATGGCGTTTAAATATGTCTTTCCGGAGGAATATGAAGCCCTGAAAAAAGAGATGGAGGAGTATCTCGGGCAAACCAGAAAAACCATCGAGGAAACCAAAAATGAACTGGAGTCATTAATGCTCAAAAACGGTTTTGAAGTGCAGGTGTCGGGCCGGTTAAAAAATTTGTTCAGCATTTACAAGAAGCTCAAGAAGAAGACCAGAACGCTTAATGAGATCTATGACGTCTACGCTTTGAGAGTTGTCCTGAAATCTGATGAAGACGTGGAAGAAGACAGTCAGGAGGATATCGAGAAACTTTATAAAATGCTGAGCGTTCTTCATTCGGAATATGAACATTTGCCCGATCGTTTTAAGGATTATGTCTCCAATGCCAAATCCAACGGTTATCAAAGTCTGCATACCGCCCTGGTCGGTCTCAATTCGGCTGATCCCAAAAAACCCACCGAGCTGCAGATTCGAACATCGGCCATGCATAAGTTTGCCGAACACGGTTATGCGGCCCACTGGCTGTATAAAGAACGCAACAAATTGCCGCAGGATGAACGTCTGATGAATGCCCTCAATGATTTACGCACCAGTCTCAAGACCATTGATATCAGCACGGCGGAACTGAAAATGAATCTTTATAACGACCGCGTATTTGTTCTGACGCCGGATAATCTGGTCAAGGAGCTTCCATTGGGTTCTACGCCTCTGGATTTTGCTTTTGCGGTGCATTCGGAAGTCGGACATCATTACTACATGGCCAAAGTCAACGGTAACGCCGTGGCACTGGATTATGAAATGAAGAACGGGGATGTGGTGGAGGTGGTGACAACTCCCAAAGTCAACACCAAGCTCAGCTGGATGGAGTTCGTTAAGACCAAGCAGGCCAGAAACCGTATCAAGAATTATTTCCGGAGCGTCGACAAAGATTCGTTGCTGGAACAGGGACGTGAAGAATTGAATGCTCTGCTGGAGCGACTGAAAATGGCTCAGCTCGATGAAAATATGATTTTTTTAAAGAGCTATAAGGGCAAAAATCTCTCCGTGAAGGAAAGAGAGGAACTGTTGGAAGAGATAGGAGCGGGAGTAATTTCTCCCAGCCAGGTTTTCCGTAATGTGATGGGTAAATCGGCCGAAAGCCTCTTGAATCCGCAAAGGGCCGGCAAACCTCAATCCGCTCGGGTGAAAATAGTTCCCAAATTGGCAGCCAAGGCGTCGGGCGGCACACTGAAACTATTGATCGGCGGAGAAAAAAACATGCCCTATCGAATGTCCAATTGCTGTAAACCGCGTCTGTCCGACCGGATTGTGGGATATATCACCAAGACCAAAGGAGTCAGTATTCATCGTGTAAACTGTAATTTTGTTTCCAATGCACCTTCAGAACGTTTATTGGAGGCCCGGCTGGAAGTCGAGGAACCGGCGGACGGAGGAGTACGTTATCAGGTGTCCTTGCTGCTGGAATTGGAGGAAAAACAGGGCTATCTGAAGGAAATTGTAAAATTTTTGAACAGCCAGCGTGTGACCATTATCAGTTTTTCACTGCCCAAAAAAGAAGGGAAGTTGCTGCAACGCCGGATTTTGATTGATATTGTAGATGACGAACAACTGGAAGAGATTATCAATACGCTGTACCGGATAGAAGGCATCACCAAAGTTTCCAGGGTTTAGCAGTAGAGCATCTTTTCGCTGTTGATTTCGTGATGCAGGTAGTTGTGGAGGAAAATGGTGGTAAGTTTTTTCAAACCGAACAGTTCCTGGGGGGTGATTTTCAGGTTAACCAGCAAATGGTTTTTGTCGGCCAGGAATTTGGCCAGTTTAATTGTCTGAAAATTGATTTCGTCGACTGATTCGGGGCAGCGGTGCAGGCAGGAAGAACAGGCTAAGCGGCCTTCACAGTCGCAAAAAAACGGCTGGTGGTCATGGCATTTGGTCTGACAGAAATAGCACAATGAAATGTCCGGCCAGCTGCCGGCTTCCTTGAGCAGTTTGATTTTAAATTCTTCCAGATGAAGCTCACTGCTTTCCCCGGCCAGATTGTCCAGTGTTTGCGTGGTCAGCTCAAACAATTCGGGGTTGGGGGAGTCTTCCTGGATGGTGCGCAGCAAAAGCTCGATGATGGTGAATCCCAGCAGGCTCTTTTTGAAATCGTTTTTGATTTCCAGATAGGTTTGTTCCACTTTGCAGTCGGTGATCATCAGCCGGTTGCCGTTTCTGTAGAGCTGGAACTGGCAGAGGTTTAAGGTGTCGAGGTGCGGGCCTTTGTGGCTGAGTATTTTTCGGGAACCGCGCGAAAGGGCGCGGATCATTCCATATTCGGGGCTGAACAAAGTCAGGTACCAGTCGTTTTCTCCGCTGGTCTGTTTTTTCAGGATGAGTGCTCGTGTCAGGAAATAGCGCATTATTTTTGTTTTGGGTGCCGGATAATTTTGTCCGGACGGTTAATTATAGGAGAGATTGCCCCGGATATATTTTTCCACGGTGGCCAGGCTGCTGATCAGGGCCAGCAGACCGCACAGTAACAGTTCGAACAGGAACAGGTTGAACAGGTTGAGGCTGGACAGGTCGCGCAGGATTTGCAGACTTTGGACATCCAGGGCCTGGCCGGTCAGATACAAGAGCAGAAAGCTCAGAGTAACAGAGATCAGGGCGTAACAGACGCCTTCGGTCAGGAAGGGCAGGCGGATGAAATTGGGGGTGGCGCCCACCAGTCTCATGATGAAAATCTCGTTGCGGCGGGTGAAGATTGTCAGCTGGATGGCGTTGATGATGATGAGGGCGCCACCGATGATAAATATAAATACTATCCAGAAAATCAGTTGTTTGACAAAATTATTGATGCTGATCAGGTTACTGGCGGTGGAGGCAATAATGCCCTGGTTGTCCGCCCGGTTGGTCTGGTCATTGTTTTCCACATATTGCTGCAGCTGGCTGGAGGCCAGAAAATCATAGACGTTCTGCTGATATTCGGCGCTTTCGGTGGTGACGCTCAGACTGGCCGGCAGGGGGTTTTTGAGATTGAATTTGGTCAGAAAATCGGCTGTTTCCGGATAGGTTTTGGAAATAATATTGAGGGCTTCGTCTTTTGAGATGTAGTCGACTTTTTTGACGCCGGGCAGCTGCTTGATTTTGCTTGCCAGCAGACTGGCGTTGTAATAATCGGTGCCTTCTTTCAGATAGAACACAATATCAACTTTCTGATTGAGGTTGCTGAGAGCCTGTCTGGTGATGAAATTTACGGCCAGGATACTGTTGAAAATACAGATCATGATGGCCATGACCAGGATGGTGGCCAGGCTGAGCAGACGATTGCGCCAGAGATTGGTTAAGCCCAGCCGGATTCCCCGCAGGAACTCGGCAAAAATGTTGCTGTTCAGATCGTAAATTTTTATTTTGCTGCGGGATTTTGTTTTGAACATGAGTTTAATTTGGTTGCACGGTAGTCTTGATGCCCATGGGCAGTGTGGCGGGAGCTTTTTCCAGATTCTGGCGGATCAGGGAAGATTTGTAGGTTTGGGGAAAATACGCTTCCAGGCGTACGATTTCCGTATCCAGACTGTGGTCGATCAGGGTTTTCTGGAGGGTTTGAGTAAAGACAAACTGGTCGTAGCCCAAAGCCAGTATCGACGGGCGGTGTTTGAGGATAATCTTATGTTTATCGTCGCGGTTTCCCAGCACCACTTTGTCGGCCCAGCCGCTTTTTTTGAGGTTTTTCAGACGGGTGCTCTCCCGGTTCAGGGGAAGCCGGCTTTTGACGCTGCGGACGGTATAATCGCGGGCTATCACCACGATCAGATAATCGCCCAGTTCTCTGGCCTGGCGCAAAAAGTTTTCGTGACCGGCATGCAGTAGATCAAAAGTGCCAAAGGCCATGACGATTTTTCCGCGGGGTGGTTTGTGGTTGTTCCAAAAAAGCATTTTAAACGGTTTTGTCGGGTAAGAAGAGGTTAACATACAGCAATAATCCCAAAACTAAAAGAGAAATGATGATCATCATTATATAGAAGGCCTTGCGGCGGGGACTGTCGGAGGAGATTCTGGCCTGTGAAAGTCCCAGTATCAGTCCAATCAGAGCGAAGGGAATGTCCAGGACGCGGTTGACAATGTTGGAGAGGGGAAGCATCTGATTTTGACTGACCATCAACCCGCTCAGAATGTGCAGACTGCCAATGATCAGAAAGAAAATCAGGGATACCTGCCGCAGTGTTCGGAGAGTGTCATTGGTTTTGATAATGTTTTCGGTGGTTTCCACTTGTCTAGATTAGTTTGTTAAGTAAATTTTCAAACCAGATTATACCAGCCCTTGGACAAAATTAAAATCTTGTCTTGGTGTTTTTAAAGTGTAGAATTTTGCTGTCCGAAGGCGATTTTATTACAATTATTTTAATTGAAAAGTTCTCTATGGCAAGCCAAAAAGATGAAAATCAGCCGGTCGACGCCAAACCGATTGACGCCGAAAAAATCAAACATATCGCTCATTTGTCCAGAATCGGTATCAGTGACCAGGAAGCCGAAAAATATGCCGGTCAGATGAATTCGGTGCTGGATTATATGAAAATCCTGGAGGAAGTGCAGACTGAAGGAGTGGAAATGACCCTGCAGGTCAACGGACTGCGCAATGTCACCAGACCGGATCAGGTGACGGTGGAGGAAAGTGCCGACGACCTTTTGGCCGTGACCACTTTGCCGAAAATTTCCAATCAGATTGCCGTTCGGGCGGTGATTAAAGAAGAATAACCTTGAAAACCAAGACATGTTCAAAGAATTAACTTTAAAGGAAGTCAGCGCAGGCATCAGGGCCAAAAAATATAAGCCGTCGGAAGTGGCGGCGGAGATGATACAGAGGGGCAAAGACCTGAACGGCCGGCTGAACGCCTATATAACCGAAACCCCGGAGGTGGCTGAAAAAGCCGCCGCGGAGGCCGATGCGAGGCAGACCGGGGGAAATTTGAAATCCGTACTGGACGGGGTACCCGGTGCCTTGAAAGACATTGTAAATACTAAAGGAATACGCTCGACATCAGCTTCGAAGCTACTAGAGAATTTCATACCGCCCTATAATGCCACGGTGGCTCGCAGGCTTCTGGATGCCGGACTGGTGCTGACCGGTAAAACCAATACCGACGAATTTGCCTGTGGTGGTTCCACCGAATATTCGGCTTTCGGACCGACCCGCAATCCCTGGGACCTGGAAAGGGTGGCCGGGGGATCCAGCGGCGGCTCCGCCGCCGCTGTAGCGGCAGGTACCTGTTTCTATGCCATCGGCACCGACACCGGCGGTTCCATCCGCCTGCCGGCTTCTTTTTGCGGAGTTTCCGGACTGAAAGTTTCCTATGGACGGGTTTCCCGTTCCGGCGTCACGGCCATGGCTTCGTCCCTGGACACGATTGGGCCTTTTGCCAGATCGGTTGAGGATTTGGCAATGGTGCTCACCATAATTGCCGGCAATGATCTCAAAGATGCCACCACTCCCAAAATCGCCGTGCCTGATTACGCTGCCGGTCTGAAGTCCGGTCAGAGCGGGCTGGATGACTTGAAAGGTTTGAAGATCGGCGTTCCCAAAGAATATTTTGTGGAAGGATTAAGTCCAGAGGTGGATAAACTGGTCAGGGCCGCCCTGTCCGAATATGAAAAGAAAGGTGCAATTCTGAAGGAAATCAGTCTGCCCTATACCAAGTACGCAGTCGCCATCTACTACATTATTATGCCTGCGGAATTGTCCGCCAATCTGGCCCGTTATGACGGAATCCGTTACGGTTTGAAACCCGAAGGCGAAATTACTGACATTATTGACCAGTATTACAAGACCCGTGATCAGGGATTCGGACCGGAAGTGAAACGCCGCATCCTTACCGGTACCTATGTTCTGTCAGCCGGTTATTTTGACGCTTATTACCGCAAGGCGCTCAAGGTCAGGACTCTGATCAAGCAGGATTTTGAAAAGGCCTTCCGGGAAGTTGACGTGATAATGACGCCGGTTTCTCCCGGCACCGCCTACAAAGTCGGTTCCCACTCCAGTGATCCGCTGTCGATGTATCTGGAGGATGCTTTTACCATTCCGGCTTCCATGGCCGGCATTCCTTCACTCAGTATTCCCTGCGGATTGAGCAGTGAGAATTTGCCGGTAGGTCTGCAGATAATTTCCCCCCAGTTTACCGAGGAAAAACTGCTGCAAGTCGGACATGCTTTTCAGTTGTTAACCGACTGGCACCGGAAATTTCCTGAAATTTGATTTATTCAGTCAGATTATTGGCCTCCTAAAACATGACCATGCTCCCGGAAAATCAGGAAAAGAAAAACAATATCTACCTGTTTTGCGGGGAGGACAGCTTTTCGGCTTTTGAAAAAGCACAGTTGTGGAAATCCAAATTCCTGGGAAAATTTGGCGATCTCAATTGTCTGGTTTACCGGGGAAAGGAGATGACCGGTTCGGAATTTCAGACCGCCATGGAGTCCTATCCGTTTTTGAGCGAGAAAAAACTGATTTTTATCAACGACTTTTTAAGCGAGGGCGAGGACGAAGACCAGGAAAAAGTAGCCAAAATGCTCGACCATGTCCCGGATTACGCTGTGGTTTTGTTTTGGGAACATTTCAAACCGGATGCCAGAAAAATACTGTTCAAGCGACTGGTTAAACATGCTCAGATAGAGCAATACAATTTGAAAACCGGTGTCACTTTGAATAAATGGATTCGGGAACGGGGCAGATCAAAAGGTGTCACGATCGGAGATAATGAATCCAGATTTTTAGGCGAATTGGTCGGCAATAATCTGTGGAATCTGGATAAGGAGATCGATAAACTGGTCGGTTATGCCGGCGGTAAGACAATCGACCGGGCGATGATTGAACAAGTTGTTTGTCCAAATCCCAGCAGTTCCATTTTCAAGCTCACCGATATGCTGGGTGAAAGGCGTACCCGGGAAGCCCTGAAAACATTTGAAATTCTGATACAGAGCGGGGAGGAGGCGGTGGGAATGTTTTTTATGCTGGTCAGACATTTTCGGATTATGTGCCAGGTCAAGGATCTCTCTGCGCGCGGCCAGTCGGCCGCCGCCATTGCCAAAACCATCAAAGAACATCCTTTTGTGGTTGATAAAATCTATACCCAGTGCAAACGTTTTCCCCAGGAGGAATTAAGAAAAATTTACAGCCGGCTGCTGGATATAGATTCCGGTTTCAAGACCGGCCGCATCCGCATCACCTCCACCGACGAAAGCGAACTGATCCGCGAAATCGAAGTCTTCATCGTCAAATCCTGCCAATAGAAAAAGGTTTTTATCCGCTGGCCGGTCGGTGCAAAACAATTCTTCACTTTTCCCCCATCATCCGCGGATGATGGGGGTTATTTCCACATAGTCGAAGTTCGCAAACGTAAGAAAATCTTACCTTTGTGAAAACCGCAGGTAAAAAAATGTTATGGCATGGATTGCGGATCTAAGTATTGAAGGAAGAATAGGCTTTTAAATAAATATCTTTAAAAAAGGCCCCGCGCAGCGGGGCCTTTTATCGATTTGGGAATAATAACTTTCGAAAGCTCTTAAATTGGTTTTACTGAGCTATCTGGCTTTGGCTGAAGGTTCCGAGAATTTCGGCCAGACCGGCGGGAGGATTCTGGATTATTCTCTGGTCGTAACGGATGGTAATGGCACCTTCATCCTTGGAGATATCACCGGCTGCCACGCGGCTGTCAAAGAGCGGACCGATGTTTCCGTAGATGGATCCGTTGACGGTCAGCATGACATTGGAGATAAGTCCCGCAGCTGCTTTGCTGCCGGAAATTACATTGCCTTTGAGATAGTATGATGGATCGGTGGCATCAGCGGTTCTTTGGATGAAGTAAGCGCCGGCCAGCTTGTCTACATTGGGTGCAACGTACATATTGCCGTCCAGAACGATTACTCCCAGTGAGGAGATTTTATCGGCCGTATCGGCCGGCGCTCCGGTAGCGGAATACTCGATATTGCCATTGATCTGCAGATCGGCATTTTCCACAATGATGGTCAGGGCGCCGCTGCCTTCGGGAATGGAAAGCTTGTCGATCGTAACCGTATCGCCATTGCCTTTGTAGTAATAGACTCCACCAGCCGGGATGTCGCTGACTCCCTGAATCAGATTGCTGGGATTGAAGTCGCTGCTCCATCTGGTCAATTTGCCGATATTCTGACTGATCGAGGCGGAGATATTTTCTTTGTTCCAATCCGAACCCGGTACCAGTCCCACTTCACAGATCTGGCTGGACAGTTTGGAGATATCCGATCCGAACAGTTCTTTAAGATTCTTGATCTGTTCAGGCTTCAGTTTGAGATTGTCGAAATTGCTCTGGCCGGCGGAACAGATTTCATGGCTGATGTTGACCACTTCCGGAGTACCGGTTTTGGCCAGATTGCCCTCAATGGGTTTGACCGGTTTAACTACGGTGGAGGAAATGTTCTTGAAGGGGTAGCATTTGGAAACATCGATGCCGTAGACCAGATCGTCTTCCATAAAGACGTCGCCGCTGGCTCTGGTCAGGAAGTACTGACAGACCAGTTCGGCCAAAGTGGTGTTGCTGGCGATGGTATACTTGGGCATTTCACAATCCTGCTTGTTGCCGGACACCAGCACTTTTTCTCCTTTTTCATTGTAGAAATATTCGCAGCGCGGGTTTTGAGGTTTGGGAACATCTTCGCAGACTACCGTTGTATTGCCTTCCGAATCGGTTTCTTCACGGCAGTACTGCATGTCGGTGACATAGGACTGGTTGATGAATTGTTCATTGCACCACTCTCCCAGCTGACAATCTTCATTGGTCAGGCCGGATTTTAGTTGGCCGCTGTATTCGATGGTCAGTTTGTCCGGTGAAGTAATACCGCGGATTTCCAGGTAGCCGCCTGCTTTATCCACCAGGAAACATTTATCCATGCGGCTGGCACCGGATTGGCAGAGGCCGTATCCGGAGATTTTTACGGTGTTTTCAATATTGCTGAAATCAATGGTGCCTCCTAAGCCTTTAGACTCACCGTCGGAGGAGGTCTTCCAGCCCTGCAGTTTTCCGGTAAAGGCCGGATCATGGATTCTGACCAGCATGGAGTTGCCGTCCTGATAATTGGCCGGTGTAAATTCAATCTTGTAATCCACAATCTGATTCTGGCTGCCGGTAGTGGAGTAATTGATCTTGGTGCCGTAGCGGAGAGGGGAATGTTTACTGATTCTCTTTTCCAGTTTGGGAGTATCCTCTTTTTCCAGAGTATCGAAACAGTAGTCGCGATACTGAGGATTGCAGTCTTCCACTTTCAGATCAAAGCTGGAATAATCTCCGTTCAAGGTTACACAATTGCCGGTGGCGGTGGTTTTCCCGTTGTTGAACAACGGATTGCCTGCTCCGTCGATTGTCCAGCAGTAGGAAGCGCTGTCACCTTCTTCGGCACAATATTGTTTGTTGTCATGCTTGACTATCCGGGGAGGATTTTCACATTCCTCCTCCTGTGTCGGTTGCGGGCGCAATTGTCTTTGGCAGGCCGCCGACATCTTTACGGAAGTGTCGGAGAGGAAAATGTTGATTCCGCTGTCGGAATTGCCGTTGGCGTAGCTGACCTGGCGGGTATTGTTATTGCTGTCGGTCTGGGTGCGGAAATCGCTGGTGCCGCTGCCCGATGTTCCCTGGTAACCGCCGGAGAAATAACCGGCTCCGTTGGTGGAATTGAAGCGGACATAGTCGTTATACTTGCTGCCGTCACTCATCACCACAGTGGCATTCATCTGTGAATTGGTGAGAGGATTGAACGGTTCCGGAGTGTAGTCCAGATCCAGGTATAAGCAGTATGGCGTGCCTTGTGGCGGGGTATAGTTTTGGGCGGAGGCGCGGCAGTTGAAAACTCCGTCATCCGGTACAGCCCTTACCGAGAAGCCGATATTGGTAGCGTCGGCGGGAGAAGCAAAAATATAGCGGCAGACGCTTAGCGTGACGGCAGAACCGTTATCGATGGAAGCCGGACAGACACCCGGATTGCCGGGGACGCCAATCAGCTTTCCTCCACCGTTTTCGGTCCATTCCACCATATTGACCGAATGGCCTTTGGTGGTCATGGGGTCTACCTGCAGTGTGTAACTTTGGCCGGCCTGAATCAGGGGATTTAAAGTATATTGACCATTGACTCTCAGGTTGAGGGCCAGACAGATTTCCGGTTGATCGGGAATTGAAGGGACATTGAAGACGCGGCTGCAGTTTGGTACGCCGTCATCCTGTTTCACCTTGATTGTTACTGTCGCGGCTGTCTGATCATCGGGAGCCTGATAGGAATATTTACAACTGGAAGGTGCTTCAAACGAAACATTGTTTCCTGCCGGTACGGCCGGGCATCCGGCGCCGGAATTGGAGACAAAGTAACCGTTGCCGCTTTCACTGTAGACGACCGGATCACGCAGAGCATTGCCGGTGTCGCGAGGATTGGTACTGAAAGCCACCAGTTGTCCCTGGGCGATGCTGCTTCCTGCCAGCACTGGAGAGGTGGTTAGATTAAGGTCTTCACAAATTTCACCCGGTCCGGCGGGAATGGTTTGTTTAATCTGACAGTCTGCCACATTGTCATGGGGATCGGCCAACAGGTTTATCTGATCATTGGCTTTGGGAGTATAAACATATTTACAATCCACGGATGTTGAGGTCTTTGTTCCATAGGCTTTGGGATAAGGTCCGGGGTTGAGTACCTGCTGTACGACAATGTCGGAACAGCTGGCGGCGTTGCCGGGAGCCGGAGTCAGTGAGCCAGGACCACCGTTGTTATAGACGCCGACGGTGTATTTGGTGATTGGTGTATTGTCGCTTTTAACCGAAGCTGCTTTATCCACCTGAATAGTGTAGGTATGTCCGGCAATCAGGTCTCCGATTGCGACTTCAGTACCATTTTCCAGAAATTTAACTTTCAGCAGTTTACAAATTACATTTGATGGAGGAATGGTCAGGGAATCTTTACAGAGAGGATAAATTTTTCCATCTTTGCCCTCACCTTTGACGGTGATGACGGTATTGCCGGGACCACCGGTGTAATAAGTTTTATTATCCACGGTTTCCAGGAAAGGATTGATGGCCAAGCCGGAAGAACTGGAAGAATCCTTGAATCCGCCGGATTGTAGTGTAAAGGCCGGACTTACGCCCAGGTCACCCGGTGAGAATTGCTGATAGGCCGGATTGTTGGCACTTACCTGAGCGGCACTCTGTGCTGCACTTACTCCCGAACTGACAGCTTTATTGGCGGAAGAAGCACTTGGTTTGACTGCGGCAGCAGTACCGAAGTCGGCAAATATGTTGGCGCCGAGAGCATTGAAATTTTGGGCGCCGTTCATTTCATTCTGTAATTGATTGCCGGAAACGCTCATACCGGAGAAGTCGGCGTATTGTATATCGGTTACCGGACCGAGCGGGTCAACTTCAAATCCTCCGGGGAGTGGTTCTTTGTATTCACAGTTGGGCGGACAGCCGCCATTGAGGATGTTGCCGATATTACCGGAAGTTTCAACGATATCGAAGATTCCACTGCCAACCCAGGTCGGATTTTTATCCGCATCGGAGCTTCCAGGCAGAAGATTCATGTCTCCCAGATCAAATTGCGGGGAAAGTGAGAATTGGTCGGCTGACCAGCGGTAATTAAGGGGAATGGTTTTGTTGCTGGGGTTGAATTTGGGCGTAACTGTAAAGGTTACCGGAGTGTTGGGGAGAATAGTGCTTGGGGAAATATCCAGATCAATACAGTTGACCGGTGGTGGTTGTATCACCAGTTCCAGATGACAGCTTTTGGCTTTCTGTTTCTGACCACTGGTGGTGGTGACCATCGGGCCGTCGCCGCTGATGTTTTTTCCGTCGGCGTAGTAGGCCTGTATTCCCACCGTTACTCCTTCGGAACCGCCGCTGTAATAAATCTGCTGATCATTGTCGATCAGGGGGTTTCCGGAAAGTACCGAATTCAGTTCGTCTTTGAACGCACCGATTTTCAGCATGGCTGCCTGAGCAGCTGCTTGGGCGGCTGAAGCACTGGTGCCGGAAACCGCCGAGGCGGACGAGGCCGCGCTTTGCGCGGCCGACTGGGCGGCGGCGTGCGCAACTTTCAACAGTCTGGGCGGGAGGCTGGTACTGAGATATTGACTCATTGCCTGTGAGGCTTCAAATACAAATAAAGTGTCTTCGTCGGTGAACCAGGCCGGCCGGTTTTGATCGCCATAAAAGGCAACCCAATGGTATTCCAGGGGGCGCTTGACGCCGCCGCCCGATTCATAAATGGTTTTAAATTTCATGACTGCCGCTTCATCGGCCAGCAGTGCATTGGGATTTACGTTGTCCGGTGAGAAAATACCGAGCAGATTTTTTTTCTGGAATGCTCCGTCCCATTGCAGGTCGGCACAGGACAGATCGGGAGTAGCGGTTTTTCTCCAGATTGTTCCAACCGAACCGATCGGCAGCCAGTAGAAAGTGTTTTGAACTCCTGAAGGGGTTGTTACCGGTTCTTTTACATATTGGGTGAAAGAATTTGGATAGGGTGGATGAGTGGGCGGGGGGGGATCAAGATAACACCAACCGGATTGTGGACTGTTTACTCCGGCGGCGTTACATCCTTTTCCATTATTGGCAGGATAATTATTTACATTGATATATTGTTCAGAGATTAAGACCCTGGAGGTGGTAGAGGCACTCCAGATTTCCGAATTTTGGTTTTTGGTTGTCAAATCAACGCTGAAAGGCAGTTTGCGTTCTTCTGCATTGGACAGGTTGGGGTTTATACCGGGGTCATTTCCCAAAACATAGGCAATGCCGGTGTTATTGGTTCCAAAGACCCATTTAACCGTTCTGGTACCATCGGCATTATTGATGGTCTGGACGGTTGTACCTCCCCAATATGTATATGATCTATTGCAGGAGTCAACGTTGGTGGTGAATTCATCGGGTGTACCCAGAGGGCGGGGAGTGTAACAGGCAACTTTTTCAATGTTGGTCACGCTATCTTTTTCCAGTTTGATTTCAAAAGATTTTACAATGGCCCGATAATAATAGGTTTGACCGTTTTTGGAGTCCTGGAAGGAGTCGTTGTAGTAATTGTGCTGATGATTGGTGATCGGTAGGCGAATGTTTCCGGCATTGGATTTGATAGCGGTATCTGCAGAATTTTTATCGGGAGGCTGAATTTTATACTGGTTGTTTCCCAGAAAATTGGCTGTCGCCGTGACATAGCTGAGATAATTGGAACAATTTCCGATGTAATTGATGTATTGTTCTCCTTCCCGGACGGCGGTATTTGGATCATCTTTTATTTCAATCGCACCTGACTCCGTATTGTATGGTTTTACCATCAGGGTACAGGTATTTCTGACCTGGGGCGCGTATCCTGCCTGTACCGAAGGAATCAGCAGAATTGTCGCTAGGATTGAAGTCAGTATTGCGGGGAATGTATATATCTTTTTCATATCTTTTTTTTGAAGATTTTTTATTTTTATATTTAAAATGATCCTGTTTCTGCCGTACCTGCTCCTTGTCCTGCTTCAACCGTGCCTCCCTGACCGGATCCGGTTGTTCCTCCTGTTTCACCTCCCGATCCGCCGGTACTGGCGGGTGCAGCGCCTGGTCCACCCGTAGGCAGGGTAACTGCCGCGGTGACTCCGCCGAACAGTCCCAGGAATTCTTTGTAGGTCTGGACATTGAGGGTGGTTCTGGCTTCGCTGCCTGCAGCAAACAGTCCCATGGCGTCCTCGATCGGAGGAGGCATAATGACTACGTCTTCGGTGATGATGGAGCTGAAGTTACCGCAGCGGTTAAAGATACCGGATTGCACGTTCGTGACTACGCGCAGCAGGAATTTCACTCCTTTTTCGCCGGTTACTGTGATGCTTTCCTTGCCTGCCAGCTGTGCTTCACGAACCTGTTTTACAACTTCCATGAATTTTGTTACGCCGGCAGAGGCGGTGTCGGAAGGGGAGTTGTAGTGACTGATTACTTCATCATAAGCCTGTTTGCCCAAGATAAAACGCAGACCGCCGTTGGAAGCCAGTTTTCTGGCCAGACTGCTGTCCATAAAGTTTTTAACATCTTTTGTTTCCGGAAGTTTGGAAAGTTGTCCCATTAAGATCAGACCAATTTCATAGTCAAGATTGCCCGGTTCAGCCCTTCTGATAATTTGAGTGTAATCTTTACCCATGATATAGCCGTACTGATCCACCATTCCTTTTTCCGCTTCATCGGCGGGATTTTTTGATCCGTCCAGAATCTGGTTGAGACCGTTAGCTCCGCGGCCGATGGCAACAAATACCGATGTGCCAGGTGGCAGTTCGGTCTTGGGCATCTTGGTGGACATGTACAGCAGATCCTGGGTGGCTTTCAGAGCCAGTTCCTTGCCGGTATGAGTAATCTTTGGTTTGCCGGTGGCTTCCAGCTGGGCATTTATCTCGGCAATTCTTCTGTCAAAATAAGGAGTGAGTGTTTTTTCCGCCCATTTCATTCTGTCCTCGAACACTTTGGCTCTTTCGGTTACGCCGGTGGCACTGTTCATCATTTCGGTATAGCGCAGGGTGGACAATTCCAATGTCAGCATACGCATTTCATGTGCATTGAAAGGTTCTGCTTTCTTGTCTTTGGCAAAATCCTGATAAAAGCTGTGAAGTTTTTGTGAAAAATAATTGGGATTTTCCAGGTTTTCTTTGGATTCGTCGTTGGTGATGGAGATGAATGTTTCGCGCTTGCTGTTGGTATAGGCTAAAATTCGTTTAGCCTGTTCCTTAAGATCGGGTCTGATATTTTCCTTGGCTTCCTGGGACTGGCTCTGGTTGAGTGCGTTGGCCATTCTGTCCTGATCTCCCTTGATTTCCACGCGGTTAATCTCAATCCGTTTATAGGATTCCGGAGCTCCGGCGGGGACTTTTTCGCCCCCGAAGACCGGCTTGTCTTTGTTGTCGGCCAGTCTGGTTACAGAAAATTCGGTGGGGAAGTCGGCAGCTTTGTTGAAGCGGTTGTTGGAAACCGTGATAATGGTTTCAATGGTTGCTCCGTGGCTTGTCTCCAGCGGATAAACACGGCTTTGCTGATTGAAATAAAGGTTGGTCAGGGCGTTGGGATTTTTCAGGAAGATGCGTCCGTTGACGACGGTGGCCACATCGGGCGAGAAAAGAATTCTTTCATTATTGGCTGCCTGTGAATTGAGCAAAATTACTTCGATGGTTTTGTCGGGATTGGACTGGATACGCATCGGAATGTTTTTGGCTGTCAGTGTTTCATTGAAAGCCCCCAACTGGGTTTCAAAATTATTGATTTCCAGGTTGGCACTGTTGGATTTTCCCATTTCGGTTCGAATACCGCCTTCCTTGGTATTGAGATTGCGGCCGGAGGTATAGTATTCCTGTGAACCGCTGTCCCTGCGGAAGCTGGTGAAGGCTTTGTCGAACTGCTCCTGGGTCTTGAGGTCGTTGAAGGCTTCCATGTTGCCTTCGCTGGTACGCTGTTCGCGGGTCATGACCTGGCGGGAACCAACATTGAAGTTGAGACTGGCCAGAAACTGTATGCCCCAGCCAACGATTGTTCCGAGAACCAGAGGAATGTTGCCCGTTGCTGCTCCGGAAGCAATCAGAACACCGTGTGTTACTCCGAAATTGACTTCACCTCCAATGACTAGCGGTAGATCAAAGGTGTTGTAGAAATCTTCAGTGACAGCTCCCACGAATTGTTCAAATTTCATCAGTATGTTGGCTTCGTTTCCTGGAGCCATATCTTCAGCCGTCAGACCGATTTTTTCAGCCAGAGCTTTGTTTCCTTTAAGACTGTCGCAGAAATTTTTAATTTCCTGCGGTTTGCTGCCATTTTTGTAAATGGCTGCCAGTTGATCGAGAGGAGCCTTAATTCCTTCCTCGGTAAATCTCTTATTGCGGGCATTGATGAGAGTTTGTTCGGTATCGATTTTCCATTCCAGAAGCTTTATACCCACACCTCCACCCAGCATTTCGGCGGGGTTTTTGGCGAGATTAATTCCGGCGTTTCCTTTCAAACCTATATAATAGTTGAAGTTGTCCATCTCATCGGCTTTGCATATTTTGAAATCTATGCCACCGCTAATGGCTGCACCAAAGCTGGTGTTGGGGCCGAGGGTGGCTCCCATCGACACTCCTCCATAAACGATCACGCGCTGTTCTTTATTCTGAGGATCTTCACTGGTAAAGGCCAGACCTACGGTAAGTCCGACTCCCTGGCTGCCTACACTGGGTGCCAATACCAGTTTGGCGTATTTGCTGCCGAAAACATCCAGAATAAACGGCACATGTATTCCTCCCGCATGAGTATCTGTATTGGAATCGTATGAATAACTCAGGAGTACTCCAAATGGTAGTTGTTTGAGTGCGGTGCCGATTTCTTGTTTGGAATGTGTTTTACCATTGGGCTCAACTATGGTGTCCGGAAACAGGTTCAAGATATTAGCGACCAATTCTTCTTTGGCTTTTTCCAGTGTTTTGGTTTGTTCCAGCTCCTGCATCTCCGAGAAGTTCAGGTAGCCTAATCTAATCACCTGCGCCTCCAGATCGGTAAAGTCTTTTTCCTGGTTAAGATCTAGAGGGCCGCGGTTTTTCAGGCCGGCCTTGTCTACTTTTTCGGCAAGTTCCTTGTAGGCAGGTTGTGCTCTTTTCAACATGTCCAATTTGGCCAAACCTTTCTGGAAAAGATCATTGAGACGTTTGTTGGCAGCGGGCACGTCCATGATTTCCCGGCCGTTGGCATCAAACCGGCGGAAGGACATTTGGAATTCGTTGTAGGCGGCGTTGCCGCTGGCTTTTTTGAAATACTCATCTTTGCTGCTGTAGGTGGTTGATTCCCGGCCTACGCCAGTGTCGCCCATGGTGACTTTTCGGCCTTCCTGGTCGAAGTCGGTCAGTCCGTAGGCAAACAGCTGCTTAAGACGGTGTTCGTACTTTTGTTGGGTATCTACTGATTCGCGGGCTTTTTCGCTGGCGGCGGAGGTCAGGTTGACATAACTGCGGTCACCGACTGTGCCGAATTTAATACTGTAGACCAGCTGTAATAGTTGCAGATTGTGTCCGATATCCTGCAATTTGGCGGGCAGGGAAGTCAGAATAAAGGCTTTTTCCTGTCCTTTGACTTTGGCCACGCAACCTTCGGTTTTTAGATCTGCAAAGGAGTGGCTGCGGAATACTGCTTCCACGAACTGGCTGTATGTCAGGCTCAGGTCGACCTTGTAACCGACAGATTTGGCATATTCGGCGAGCTTGTTGTTAAAATCCGTAAAACATTTGGCAGAGGCCGTAATTCTTTCGGAGTTCTGGTTTTGGGTTTCCATCTTGGCAGCATTGGCAGGAAGTTTGTTGACGCCCTCATCCATCGTCTTAATAAAATCATCCTGACTGTCCATCGAGCCCCATTCTGAATGAACCTGAGTCATTTTGTCGGCGGGCTGGTTGAAACCGGATGCTATATATACATTGTATCCGGCAGTGGTGTTTTCAAATTTCATGGTCAAATCCTTTCCACGGTAACGGACATTTACCAGCGCGGAATCGTTGCCCTGCATTTCCACCCGGTTGGCGGGGCTGTCCACAAACTTGGCACTATTTAATACACCCATACGCGTGAGTGCAGTTTTCAGTCCGTCGGTCAGGGTGTTTTTGAGGTTATCTATATCAAAGCCGAATCTGGTACCGCCGGTTTTACCGGTTTCCAGAAGATCTTTGACCGGCATGCCCGGAATACCTTTGTTCAGACTCTCCAGGTCGCGCAGGCTGTGGAAAGTAGGTTTGGAATTGGGAGTCAGTGCGATTTCGGCCAGCGGTTTTTCTCCTGCCCGTTCCGCAGTGACCGATTTGGCCATCGTATTGAAGATGGAATTGATTTTATCGATATAATCCTGCTGGTCCAGTCTGCCGTAATCATATTCCTTCATCAGGGGAGTACCATTGTCCGGATCTAGGACGGACAGGGTTTGTCCGGCGGAGGTTTTGGTTGATCTGAGCATCAGTCTCTTGCCGCTCTTTTCCACGATACAGGAATAATTTCTTTCATCTTCCTGTTTGATGGCGGTGGAGGAGTCTACATTAAGCAGGTCCACCATGGTTTTGAGATCCCTGGCGAAGTCGGGGGCTTTTTCTGACAATTTTTCATGTTCACGTTTGCCTGCACCGCGGCGGGTCAGGCTTGGGTTAAGATCGTGGATGGCATTGGCCAATTCCTCGATGGCTCCTCCGTACTGGTCACAGAGTGATTTAAGACTTTTCAGGGCGGGCGTTTTGAGGGCGGTGTCAGGAGCAGCAGCCAGCGCCAGCACGTCCTCGTAATTCATCTCATTGGGAAGTTTGATGCCGAAGGTATTGATAATATCTTCCGAATCAAAACTTTGTCCGTCTCCGGTATCATAAACCAGCTTCCAGATATTATTTCTGATCATATTGGGCTTGGTCTGCTCTTTATCCGTGAAAACTTTAGGATTTTTCCCGATGATATTGATGATTTTCTGGGCTCCGGGATTTTTTTCGTCCCACATTTCTTTCCAGGCGGAACTGTCTTTGCCGGCTTTCATGGCCAGATAGGTTTCGTTGCTGACGGAACGGGACAGACCGGCGTTCTTGAAGAAGCCTTCCATTTTGTCCCAGAATTCTTCCCATAACTCATTGAATTGTTCCGAGTTTTTGGGAACTGCTGCCAGTTTGGCGTCATATTCGGCAATCAGGGCTTTCAGTTCAGTCCATTTCTCGGGGTCGCGGTTATACAGTTCCATCTGTATTGTATGCAGTGCTTTTTTGGATTCGTACTGATCGGTGGCTTTGCTGGCGGCCTGTTCTCTTTCAGTTCTGACTTTGGTTTCCTGCTGTTCTCTTTTTGTTTCCCCTGCTTCTTTTCTGCCTTTAGGCGCTTCCGGAATGATAATTGGCAGACGTTGTCCTTTCATGGCGTCATGGGCTTTTTTGAGCAGTTCGGCATACTCGGGTACGCTGATTTTGGTTCTGGTAACCCGGGTCACTGTTTCATCTTCCACCAGGGGCTGGTTGTTCAGTTTGCCTTTGTTATTGATGATTGCCTCTGCCACCTGCAAGTAGGTAGTGCCGGCAGGCAGGTCGATTTGCTGGACGATTCCGTAAGGTGTGCCGTCGATGTTTACATCTATTTGTGCCGCCGGTTTCTCCACGGCCTTTGGTCGATACTCGATTTTATCTCCGGCGATCAGCCAGAGCGGGGTCTTGGCCTCGGTAATAAATTTTTTGTCTTTTTCCACATACTGAGCTTTGATTTTGTTAGTTCCGCGAATAACCTCCACCCAGTCGCCGTCTTTGGGGGTGACTCCCTGGCTTTCCAGAAATTTCAGGTTGTCGATTCCTCCAGTCATCCTGTCCTTGGGGGCGTTTTTGGCGACCGTGAATTGCTGCAGGCCTTTTTCCTGTTCCATTCCGGCAACAGCTTCTCTGGCCTGTTTTGGTACATACTGAATGGCGATGTCCGTGGCGGGGAAAACAATTTCTCCGGTTTTTGAATAAAATTTGAATTTGGTGGTGTCATCACTGTTGTCATGGACCAATCCGATCTGGATACAATTGAGGTCTTTCAGTCCGTTTTGGAATTTATCCAGTGCGTCGGCGGGGGAGGGAGCGGGGCTGGCCGGTTGTTTGATCTTGTCGGCAATGGAAGTCCATTTGTCAGCAACGGATTTTTGCAGACCTTCGCGGAATTCTCCGCTGAGCAAATTAATCTGATCTTCGGTCAGCTCTTTGTTTTCCACTTTCAGCTTTTTGAGCAGGTTCTTAATTGTCTGGTCGATGCTGCCGCCCATTTTTTCAAAATTTTCCCTGGACTCGTTTTTAAAGGCGAGATTGTCAAAATCAGACTTGTTGATGTCGACTCCCGGTCCGGCGGCCGGTTTTTCCGACTGTTGTTCGACGGGACTCATCCAGACCGTTCTTTTTTCACGGAAGGGGTTCTGGTTTTGTTCCGGGAAGCGGAGAAGATTGTTGTTTTCGAAGTCTTTCATGGTCGTTGCTTTATTTTTTTATTTGTTTTTTAGAATTGGTTAAGGCCCTTTTGATATTCTGCCCACCGGGCGGGTGGGGGAGGTGGGGCTGCCTTTAGCGGCGGTGAATTTCCTTGAGCAGTTCCTGTAATTGCTTGCGGGCTTCCTCGATGCGTGCTTCACGCTCCATCTGTCTTTGCTTGTAGAAACTGGAATGGGCTTCAAAGACAATTGGTTGGGTATAGGCTGTAATGTCCATTTTCTGATTTTCGCCGTCGAAAAAGTTTAAATGTCCCTCGACAATGCGCAGCGTTTTGCAGCCGGCTTTTCCCAGAGCTTTCCAGAAATCTTTCACTCCGATTTCCGGAGAGATGGTTTCGGTGAGGGAATTTACCATGGCTTCCTGGTAGGCGTTGCTGTTGAAGGCGTCGGAGGGGAAAACCTTGGCGGCCAGTTCCTCCAGGCTTTTGACCATGCTTTTGGAGTTGAACTTGGCTTCGGCGTTGTATTGCTGCCAGGTGTTTTCCTGCTCTACTCTGGTGGCGGTACGCTGGGCAAAAGTTGCTTGTGTTTTTGTATTAACCATATGAAGGCCTAAAAATATATCTTTATATTCTAGCAAAAAATCGTCTTTTCCGCAAATATCCAGGTTCGGGTGTTTATAGGAAAAGAAGCCTTCTGCCCGGCTATCTTTTTCAGTCAATGCAAAGGGGGTGACTTTGGGTCTTGAAGGTCTTATAATTTCCCCGGAATTAACCTCAATAAACATGCAAATCAATTTTCATCAAAAAGGACTGCGTTTGTCGGACCGGCAGGAGGATTACATCACCGGGAAAGTGGAGTCTCTGTCTATTTTCAAGATCATGGAAGATCCTTCCGTGGTAGTGCGGGTTGATGTTGAATTTCAGGAACATCTTTCCAGTGATAAAAAGATTCTGATGGCCATTACGGCCGCTGTTCCCCAGGGGACTTTACGCGCGGAGACCGATTGTCTGACAGTGGAAGAAGGAGTCGATTTACTGGAACAAAAACTGCGTTCCCAGCTGGAAAAAGATAAGACGGTTCGGGAAGGTCTTTAGCTTTTTAAAATGAAGATACCCGACTGGCTGCGTCCGCAAAATTTGATCTTTGTGTTGCCCCTGATTTTTCCTCTTTATCTGGTTAAGTTGGAGATGTGGCGGGTACCGTTCAATGTTCTGGAATTGGCGGTGATTTTGTTGCTGTTTTGGCAATTGTTGTTCTGGATGATTGTCCGATTACGTGTTGCTAGAAAATGGAAATCTGATGTGATATACTTTTTCAGACAGAACAGGAATTTTTTAGTGCTGAGTTTGTTATTGCTGGCAATTTCACTGGTGGCGGTAATGATCGTGCCGGAAAAGACTCTGATGATGGACGGAAACTCCATTTACGAATCAAAAAGAACGGCTTGGGGAATTCTCAAGGGATGGATCGTTATCCCCTGGCTTTATTTTTGTCTGTTGAGATTCAACACGGAAAGCAAATCCCAGCTGTTCAATTCCATCTATGCTTATGTTTTTTCCGCGTTACCATTGGTAATTTGGGCTTTTTACCAATATACCAGCGGTAATTTCATTACCCTGGACGGTCGTGCTTCCGGCCCCTTCATAAATGCCAACTATCTGGCTATGTATCTGGCCCCGGCGGTTACCGCACTGTGGATAATGATTGTGCGGGGTATTCTTCAGGGCTTTAAACTGCCCAGGTTTTTGGTGGGAATGTTGCTGGCCGTTTTGTATTCGGTAGCATTGTTAATGACACATTCCTATGCCGCGATCATGGCGGTGATGCTGGCGCTGTTGGGATTTCTGCTGGCGGCATTTTTGATCAACCGGCGATTTGAAAAAGTGGAGCAGCTGTTTTTATTAAAGAAAATTTCTTATTTTTTGGGAGTGTTCGCGGTGATTATTCTGTTTTCCGGCCTGCTGTTGTTTGCCAACACCGAGAAGTGGAAGCTGTTTACGGAATTTCAGCAGAGAAGTTCCAGCAGTGTGCGTTTGCAGGTCTATCAGGTGGCGGGGGATCTGGTCTGGAATCATCCCTTGCTGGGAATCGGTTTTGGCCAGTTTGAGCCGCTTTATAATTTGGAATCGACGCGTGTTCTGGGACATGAGCCTTATGAATGGGTGATGATTCATCCGCACAACACGCTGGTGGCGGTTTGGCTTAATCTGGGCCTGGCGGGCCTGGTGATGTTTGTGGGACTGGTGATCTTTTGTTTCAAAAGAATTATCTGGAATAAGGTTTATGATGATCAGTTTTTCCGTTTAATCGGGATTTCACTTTTGATGGTAATGTTATTGCACGGCTTGGTGGATACCTATCTGTTTAAAAATGATCTGGCCATGCTCTTTTGGCTGATTATTGCATTATGCATTTTGCCCCGCAGAAAAAAGATATTAGAATCCACATAACCAATCATTATTTAACCCAAGACCGACTTGATCAGATATCTCAAAAAAATGATTCCCGACCGGCATCCGCTGCGTCTTTTTTATCACAAACTGATGGCGGTGACGGCTTGTCTGCTCTATGGTTTTCCTTCACGTCAGCTTCAGGTGATCGGGGTAACCGGAACCAAGGGTAAAACCACCACCACCAATCTGATTGCGCTGGTACTGGAGGAGGCCGGTTTTAGGGTGGGTCTTACTTCCACCACCAATTTCCAGATCGCCGAAAGGCGCTGGTTCAATGAGAGCAAAATGACCACACTGAGTCCATTTTTTGTTCAACGGATGTTGAGGGAGATGGTAGTGGACCGCTGCCAGTTTGCGGTGATAGAGGTATCTTCGCATTCGCTGGTCCAAAACCGGGTTTGGGGTATCAATTTTGACACGGCTGTCATGACCAATATCGGTGAGGATCATCTGGATTATCATGGAGGATTCAAGGAGTATTT
Organism: Candidatus Altimarinota bacterium; assembly: GCA_963677745.1. GTDB lineage: Bacteria > Patescibacteriota > Gracilibacteria > UBA1369 > UBA1369 > UBA1369. The sequence continues at coordinate 203,428 of OY782391.1, read as the reverse complement.
GAGGGCCAAGGGATTGCTGTTTGCCCGTCTCAACCGGCAGGCCAGGAAACCGAAAATTTCCAAGGTTTCGGTGGTCAATCAGGATGACGGTAATTTTTCATATTTTGATCAGTACAATGCCGACCGCAAATATACTTACGGATTGAAGAGCGGCAATTGTTACGCGACCGATATTGTTTATGCCCAGACGGGGTCTACCTTTGTTCTGCATATGCCCAATAATAAGGTAAACATCAATTTGCGGATGCCGGGGCAGTTCAGCGTCTATAACGCTTTGGCGGCCGCCACCGTGGCGCTTTCCTGCGGCATTTCCGCCAACGTGATCAAGGCGGCCCTGGAGAAAGCCACTACCATTGCCGGCCGTTTTGAGCAAATTGATTGCGGACAGCCGTATGCCGTGATTGTCGATTACGCCCACACCGCAGATAGTCTCGGTAAACTTTTGCAATTGTATAAGGCCGGAACTCCCGGCAAACTCTATGCCGTGTTTGGAGCCACCGGCGGCGGCCGGGACAAGGGAAAACGGGCCAAGATGGGTGAACTGGCCGATCAGTATGCCGATCAGATTGTCCTGACTGATGATGATCCCTATGAAGAAAACCGTTATGGAATTATCGAACAGATTGCTGCCGGTATCAAAAGAGAAGAGGGACACGGTCTGTGGAAAATGCCGACCCGTTATGAAGCCATCAAATTTGCACTCAATTCCGCCCAGCCGGGAGACACCGTGGTAATTGCCGGTAAGGGGGCTGAATCCGTGCAGGTACTGGCCTATGGCCGCGAGCCCTGGGATGACCGTCAGGTGGTGAGGGAAATTTTGTCCAAACCGCTGACCGTGGAATTATGAACGGATTTTTATTGATTGATAAGGAAACAGGCATCAACTCTTTCAAGCTGGTCGTGGCTCTCAGAAAAATTGCCAATCAAAAAAGAGTGGGGTTTGCCGGCACGCTGGATCCTCTGGCCAGCGGGCTGATGGTTTTGGCGTTGGGCGAATATACCAAGCTGCTGCCTTATCTGGAATCCAGCGACAAGGTCTATGAAGTGGTAATTGCTTTGGGAAAAACCAGTGATACTTTTGATGTCGAAGGAACGATCACTGAAAATTCCGGTTATGACATACCCTCATTGGACTTGATTACAAGATTGTTGAAAGAACAATTTACCGGAAAAATCGAACAGGTTCCGCCCCGTTTTTCCGCCATACAGATTGCCGGGAAACGCGCCTACCAGATGGCCAGGGAGGGTCAGCAATTTGAAATGAAAAAGCGTCCCGTGGAAATATTTTCGGTTGAGGTTACGGATTATGAATTTCCCCGGCTGAAATTGCGGGTACATTGTTCCAGCGGTACCTATATCCGCAGTCTGGCTCATGATTTGGGGGAAGAACTGGGGTGTGGAGGTATGGTCGGGGAATTGCGCAGGACGGCTGTGGGAAATTTGCAGGTGGGGCGGGCGGTGAAGCTGGTGGAAATTGATTCTGCCAATCTGGAGAAAATGTGCGTGGATCCAGAACAGATTTTTGCCGGCCGGAAAATGATCAATTTGTCTCCGGAACAATATGGTGTTCTGTCGAAAGGAAATTTTATCGAAAACGGCCCGGAGCGGATTGAAAGTGAAGCCATGGCAATTTACAGCGGGAGGGTGGCGGGTATAGTGGAAATTACGGCCGGGGGCGGGCAATTGAAATTCCGCAGAAAGTTGAATCTATAACACAAAATCCGTGCAGCTTGATTTTGTGAAATAAATTATCAATAATTTAATCATGAATTTTCTGTACATTGCTATTACCGGTCTGGTTCTGTCCTATCTGCTGGTCAGACTGGCACTTTATTATTTCCCGAAATGGGGAATGATGGACCGTCCGCATAAGTATGGACTGAAAAGAGCTCCCATTCCTTATTATGGGGGGACGGTGGTGGTTTTGGCATTTCTGGCCGGGAGTGTTTTTTGGCTGAATTTTGATTTAAAACTGGCCTGTTTTTTGGGCATCGGCTTATTGGTCGCCGTAATCAGTTTTCTGGACGACTGGAAGGGACTTAGCCCGATTGTCCGTTTGTTGATGCAGGTTGCGGCTGCCGTCGGTTTGTTTTTCAGCGGTACTTTTGTGGGAACTTTACCCAATCCCCTGGGGCCGGAAATAAATCTGCTGGGCTGGCAGGTAGGGGGACTGGCCGTTCTTTCCCTGGTGGCGACGGTGTTGTGGGTGGTGATGATCATGAATACCCTTAACTGGATTGACGGTCTGGACGGACTGTCTTCGGGAGTATCGGGAATCGCTGCTTTGACGATATTTTTGCTGAGCGTCAAACCGGGTTTACATTCAGTCGATCAGACCGCTGTGGCAATTATGGCTTTATTGCTGGGGGTAATAGTGGCCGTATTCTGGTGGTATAATTTTTACCCGGCGCGCATTCTGATGGGGGATACGGGAAGCATGTTTCTGGGCTTTATGCTGGCCGGATTGTCGATATTTTCGGGAGCCAAGCTGGGCACCGCTCTGTTGGTGCTGGGTTTTCCGATTCTGGATGCAATCTGGGTAATCCTGCGACGGATTATCAATAAAAAATCACCTTTCAAGGGGGATTTGTTTCATTTTCATCATCGCCTGATCTACGCCGGTTTGTCCAACAGACAGGCTTTACTGGTGATTTATCTGGCTGCTGCTGTGTTCGGGGCAATGGCATTGGTGCTGGGAAGCGGTCAAAAGGTCTGGGCTATTATCGGAATGCTCTTTACCATGTCCATTATCGGTTTCGCGGTGGTACTCTTGGAGGTTGAAAATAACCGTAAAAGGGGCTAAAAGGTTAGTGATTCCAATAAAAACCGTGCATGAGCGAGGCAGTCAATGAAATAAAGGCGCGTCTCCCCATTGAGAGTCTGGTGGCGGAGTATGTGGTTTTGAAGCGTATCGGCAAAAGTCTGAAAGGACTTTGCCCTTTTCATTCAGAAAAAACACCCAGTTTTATTGTCAGTCCCGAGAAGGGAATTGCCTATTGTTTTGGTTGTCACAAAGGCGGTGATATCTTCCGCTTTTTGATGGAAATAGAAAATATTGAATTTGCCGAAGCGCTCAACCTGCTTGCCGAAAAGACCGGTGTGACTGTCGAGAAAAGTTCGAACAAAAATTTTGTTCGTAAAGACGAAAAAGCAATCCTGCTGGAAATTCATCAGACAACCGCTGATTATTATGCCCAGAAATTATGGACGGAGGAGGGGGCGCAGGCTTTAAATTATCTGCATTCCCGGGGCCTCAGCAATGACACGATCAAACTGTTCCGGCTGGGATATGCTCCGGACGACTATGAAATGACGCATCAGTTTTTGCTGAAAAAAGGTTATGCACATGCTCAAATTTTGCAATCCGGCCTGGCTCTGGCCAAGGATACTTCGATGAACAGAATTTATGACCGGTTCCGGGGCCGTTTGATGTTTCCGGTTTTTGATTCCCTGGGGCGGGTGGTCGGGTTTGGAGGCCGGGCTCTGCGGGCTGATCAGGAGCCTAAATATCTGAATTCGCCGGAAACGCCTATTTATCAGAAAAATCAGCTGCTTTACGGTTTCAGCCATTCCAAGTCGCAGATCAAAATTGCCCATCAGGTGGTGATTGTGGAAGGGTATATGGATTTTCTGATGGCCTGGCAGGACGGACTAAAGAATGTAGTGGCGGTCAACGGCACGGCCATGACCAAGCGTCATCTGACCCAGCTGAAACCTTATATTGAAGAACTGGTTTTCTCTTTTGATATGGATAATGCCGGACGTGAAGCGGCCAGACGTAGTTTCGAACTGACGCAGGAATTCGATTTTCTGGTAAAAATTCTGGTGTTGCCATCGGGTAAGGATATTGCCGATTTTGTTAAGGAAAAGCCGGGACAACTGGTGGAGATTGTTAAGGAAATTAAACTGTTTACCGATTATTATTACGAGGAGCTGTTCAGCAGATTCAATAAAAATTCGCTGGCCGAGCAGCGCAAATTGCTGGCTGAGTTTGCCGTACTGGTGGGGCGGATTCGCAGTTCGGTGGAACGGGATTCCTATGTCAGAAAACTGGCACTGGATCTGGATGTTCCGGAAGTGCAGATTTACGATGAAATGAAAGTTCTGACTTTCAGTAAAAATCACCCGGCCAAACAGGCTCTGGAAACCGACAGACCACTGCACTATCAGCCGGAGGAGTTGTTGATTGGTCTTTTACTGAATTATCCAAAGTATTTTATCGACACAAATATCGACCTTTCGCAACAGGTTTTTTCAGAAAAGGTTAATACTATTTACAAGCGGTTTTTGTCAATCTATAATCCTCAAGGTGTTGATCAGGAAGCTATTTTGGCAATGTTAGCCGGTCTGGACGAAGAGCTTAGGTCACAGGCTGGTTTGATGTCTTTGTATGTAGAGGAACAATATGCAGATTTACCTGAGGAGATGGTGCAAAAGGAGATTCAGGATCTGGTTGCCAAAATTAAAAATCAGAATCTGGCCAAAATGCGAATGCATTTAAATAGGCAATTAAAAGAAGCCGAGGCCCATAAAGATCAAACTGAGATGGAGAAGATCCTGACCGAACTGAGCAATCTAAGCCGTGTAACGTAATTTAACCTTACTGAATTAATGGCTAGAACCAAAAAATTTATTGTGCAGCCGTCGGATGATAAATTGCTGCAGTTTCCCGAAAAGGTGCGAGAGATAGTAAAAAAAGGCCGAGAACACGGATTTGTGACCCATCAGGAGTTGATGAAGGCTATTCCCAATGCTGAAGAAGACCTGATGCTCTTGGATGAGGTGATGGGACTGATGATGGATCTGGGCATAGAAATTATTGATGCCAAGGACAAGATGCTGACCTCCAAGACAGTCGAGGAGGATGAACAGGAAGCTGCTGCTGAGAAGGTGGTGGTGGTGGAAAAGAAGACGGTGGAACTGCGGGAAATTGCCAACGATTCCATTCGTCTTTATCTGTGTGAGATCGGTAAAATCAATTTGCTTTCAGCCAAGGAAGAGATAGATCTGGCCCGCAGAATCAAAAAAGGAGACCAGTCGGCCAAGTCCAAGCTGGCCGAATCCAATCTACGTCTGGTAGTCAGTATTGCCAAGAAGTATATCGGCCGCGGTTTGTCTTTCCTGGATCTGATTCAGGAAGGCAATATCGGCTTATTCAGGGCCGTGGAAAAATTTGATCCGGATCGCGGTTTCAAGTTTTCCACTTATGCCACCTGGTGGATCCGCCAGGCCATTACCCGCGCCATTGCCGATCAGGCCAGGACAATCCGTATTCCGGTGCATATGGTGGAAACCATTAACAAACTGACTCATGCCCAGCGCCGTCTGGTGCAGGAACTGGGGCGTGAACCGGTGGTTGAAGAACTGGCTGCGGAAATGGGCATGGACGAAAAGAAGGTTAAGCATATTTTAAAAATTTCCCAGGATATCGTTTCTCTGGAAGCTCCGGTCGGGACTGAGGAGGACAGCAAACTGGGGGACTTTATCGAAGATGATGATGCCGTCCTCCCGCAGGAAGCCACCAATCGCGTACTGATCAAGGAAAATATTCATGAAATGCTGCAGTATCTTTCCCCGCGCGAAAGAAAAATAATTGAAATGAGATTTGGCTTGAAGGACGGTGTGGGGCATACTCTGGAGGAAGTCGGACAGGAATTCAATGTAACCAGGGAGAGAATCCGTCAGATAGAAGCCAAGGTATTACAAAAACTGAAGGAACATCCCACCAGTATCAAAATCAGACCCAATTAAAAATTAACCATACTTGTATTATGGCAGAGAAAAAGCTTAAAAAGGTCAGTGTGAAAACGGCCAAGCCTCAGAAGACAGTGGCAAAAGTTGAGAAAAAAGCCGCCAAGCCTGTCGTAAAGTTGCATAAAGCCGTGAAGGCTCCTCTGGAAGCAAAACACCATTTTGTCGGGACGATGGAGGAGGGTAAAGTCACTCTGGTTACCAAGGATGGTTTGGCCGCTCTTAAAAAGGAACTGGATTTTCTGGAGAATTCCCGCCGCAAGGAAATTGCCGCCAGAATCAAGGAAGCAGTCAGTTATGGCGATCTTTCGGAAAATTCCGAGTATGAGGAGGCCAAGAATGAGCAGGCTTTTGTGGAAGGCCGCATTCTGCAACTGACCGAACAGGTCAAATACGCCCAGATAATTGATGATGAAGCCGCTCAACAAAGATCCAGCCGTCAAATGCAGGTTCAGCTTGGCAATAAAGTTAAAATCAGAGCGCTTTCCGGAAAAAATGCCGGCGTAGTGATGGAGTATGCAATTGTGGGTACTACCGAAGCAGATCCGCTGGAAGGCAAAATTTCCAATGAATCGGCGGTAGGGGCCGCTCTGTTAAATAATATTACCGGAGCCAAGGTCGACGTGAAAGTGCCGGCGGGGATGGTTACTTACGAAATTCTGAATATTTCCTAGTCCATGAAAAATTCCTGGCAGACCTGGTTTTGGAGAGGCTCATTGCTGCTGATCTTTGTGATGGCTCTAATGGTGTCTTTGTATTGGGCCAACGGGTTTCAATATGATTTTATCAGCAATCAGATACGACGTACCGGTATTATTGATATTTCCTACAGCGATACCAGGGCCAGGGTCTATCTGGACGGCCAGAAAATGGAGGGAAATTTACCCTTTGTGATCAACAACGTTTTACCGGGGCGCTATCAATTGGCCGTGGGCCGGGAAGGATACTGGGATTACAGTATAGATATTGATGTGGCTGCCGATTTGATCAGCAGGGCCGGATCCGTTTTTTTGTATCCTCGGGACGTTCTGGCTCAAACCAAGGAATTGCAGGCTTGGACGATGGAAAACGGCCAGGAGGGCCGGATTATTCTGGAGGGAGGTTATTTTTGGCGAAGTGAGGATACCCGTCTGTTATTTGCCAAATTAAGGTCAGATTTTGACGGTGCGGACTTAAGGGAGGCCAAAGGAGTAGCCGGGCGGGACATCAAGTCGATCTCCGTATTCGGGAAACTGGCTCATCTGGAGATGGCTGACGGACAAAGATATATAGTGGATTTGTTAACGGGAGAAAGCAAAAAAGTAAATGTTCCGGCAAACTATGTTTTTGCGGGGGATAAATGGTATTTTTATCAGGCCAACTTTTTGGCTGCCTTGGATCAACAGTTAGAAAATGTGATTTGGTCAAAACAGCCGATAGAGGGACAGCATATTATTGCTTTGCGCAGTTTTACTGCCGGGAAAAGGAATTTTGTGGCTTTGGATTTTTCTCCGGGAAGGCGGGACGGTGTTTTTTATGAATTGCAAAACAACCAGCTGCTGCCATTGGATACGGGCCATATAGATTCAGTTGCTTTGGCTGCCAATGGACAATTGCATTATACAAAGGACGGGCGGGAAATCTGGTCTTATGATTTTAAGACGGGGAAACCGGTTTTTCTGAGAAGATTTGAAAATCAGGTCAGTTTGATTTCGGCGGATTTACTGATACATCATTCCGGAGATTTGTTGATTTTGAAAATGAAAGACCGTTATTTGCTGGCAGATGTGAATTTTGAGAATGTTCAGGATATGTTTAACGGATTGGGAGTGGTACAGTTGCAGGTGGTAAGCCCCAAAACACTTTATTTTGTCAGGTATTTAACCGAACAGGCGGAGCTGGAATCTACGGCAAAATTGTATTCCTGGGATCTGGAAAGTTAAGGTGTGTTTCCTACTTTTTCAGACGGTTCTTTCGTTTCTTGTTCTTATGAATGCGGTATTTTTCTTCCAGGCTGACGAATTTCTGTTTTTGCTGGGCCAGCTTGCGGGGATAACTGACAGTCAGATCGCGGTACAGGGAATAATAAGAATAGACCAGCCAGAGCAGCAGCAGATAGGTAATAAAACGCATGGAGAGAACTTCGATTTGGTTGAGGCGCGATAAAATGTTGAGTATTAAAAGTATGCTGATGGTAATCAGTTTTCCGGGATATTCCATCAAGATTTTCCGCAAGACCGGAGTGGTGCCTTTTTTTGCTTTGATGTAAATGAATATGGCGCTCAAGAAGGCCAGGATGATGATAGTCCAGACGATCCACTGCAAACCGAAGCTTTTGGAAGGGTTGAATTCGAAGAAATATTCGAGGAAGCCGATAATAAAATTATTCATGGTTAATGGTTTTCTTGGAAGTATTTTCTAAAATACCTATACATCATATAACCGCCGAAGGAAAGCCCAATCAGGCTATAGATCTGGGCTTCGCGGATTAAACCGAACAGCAGGTTGGCTTCATCACCACGCAGAAATTCCTCAATGAAACGGAAAAAACAGTAAAGCGTCAGTCCCAGCCAGGTTATCACGCCGCTGCTTTTGAAAAGTTTGTGATTGAACAGGTGGTAGAGGATGATACCGATTAGCAGTGAATAGAAAGCCGCGTAGAGCTGAACCGGATGAATGGGAATGGCATATTGTGACGGTTCCATCAATACGCCCCAGGGCAGATCGGTGGGCGTGCCGTAGTTGCGCCCGTCCAGAAAGGCTCCGATGTTCGCAAAGACCATTCCAAAGAGCACGCTTATTACCAGAATGTCGCTCCAGGCCAGGAAATCCTCTTTTTGTTTTCTGGCCAATAAAAATATACTTAAAAACACTCCCAGCAGTCCTCCCCAGGCTGAAAGTCCTTTGTCCCAGATGTAAAGCAATTCAAAAGGGTGTCCTTCCGTTATGACGATGTCCCAGAAATAACTGAAGTTATAAGCCACAAAAAGGAAACGGGCACAGATTAATCCGCAGAAAAAAATCAGCAGGCTGTTTTCGGCCAGAAAGGAAAGTTTGATCAGACGGAACCTGGCAAGTTTGTTTACCACCAGCAATGAGGAAAAAAGGGCAACTGCCAGAAGAATCCACAATGAATAAATGGTGACCGGACCGATTTGAAGAAGTATTGGAAACATTAATAATTTAATATAATCAGGGTGGAGCAAAACAGAAAGACCAGCGTCAGGACCGGTGTTATCAGGGCTTTTCTTCTGAAAAATTCAATTTTGATTCCCAAGATACAGACAAACAGGAAAAGGCAGGTGAAAAAGTATTTGATGATGGAGGTTTGGAAAATCAGGCTGAGTTTTGTGTCCGGGATGAAATCGATTTGTTTGGAATTCAGGTAAATGGTCCCAAAGTAGTAGATAATATAAAACGCCAGTACCCAGCCGGCTACACCGAATATTTCTCTTTCCAGCGTTTCAGCGGTGGTAAATTCAATATTCGCCAGTTTTTCATTTTGTTTCTTGCGAATCAGGTCGGAAAGTTCTTTTTTAGCTTGTTTGCGCTGTCCCCACAGTGAAAGAAGGGTGCTTTTAATTTCTTTCTTGAATTCGGGGTCGGGGGCCTGAAAGTAGATGGTCAGGTATTCTTTGAGTTGGACGTTCAGGTTTTTTATTTTTGCTTTGACCGACAATATTTCATCGTCTTCGGGAATGCTGCCGATCAGCGGTGTAATCAGAATGTCGATGATTCTGTCGAGTATATTGGGATCGGGGTTGTTGGTGATTCTGGCCTGGCGCCAGTCACGCAGTGCCTGGAAGATGTTTTTGCCGGCGGGTTTATTGATACGGTTTAATTCCATCATCATACTTTTGGCCTCGATCGAAAGTTTGGTTTTTTCTTTCAGGCGCTGTTCCTGATGCAGAAAGATTTCCTCCTTTTGCAGGTAGGTCAGCATGTCCTGACAGGTCTGTATGATGTAATCAAGGTTGGTGCTGCTTTTAATACGCAGCAGTTTTTCCACGTAATACCTGATTTTGGTTTTTCTGGTGGGGTCGAGATCATCCTTATAGGTATCCAGCATGTTGTTGACTTTTTGGAGAACAAAATCAACCTGCATCTTCATCTTTTCCTGTTTTTGCTGGAAGGCGATCAGGTCCATTTCCTGTTTTTTCTGATCCAGTTCCGCGGCCATTTTTTCCTCCTCGATCCGGTCTTTCAGCTCATCGACTCCTTTCAGCATGGCGGTTTCGCGTTCTTTGCCCGACAGATTGTTGGGAAAAAGCTGTTTGACGTCGAAGCGGTATTCATACAGCAATCTCTTGTAAACCGAAAAAATATCTTCTCCCTGAATGGTGCCGATGACGTTTTTACCGTTTTTATCGGTGGCGATGAATTCAAATTTTGTGATGTTTTCCGGTATTTCTTCAACCGCCTGCAGGGTCTGGTTGGTAATGTCGGTCAGGGTGATAATGGAAAATTCCATGGCATTCAATTCCTTGCGGGCAGCCACTTCATCGGGGGCATTGATGTTGCCGGTCAGCTGTTTGTTTTCCTTATTGAGAACTGTATAGGAGTACTGTGGCATTTTTGATTATTTTTGATTTTTTACGCTGGCTTCAATAAATCCCCGGAACAACGGGTGAGGCAGGTTGGGTCGGGACAGAAATTCCGGATGGAACTGGCAACCGATCATAAAAGGATGGCCTTTCAGTTCGGTGATTTCCACCAGGTCCTGTTTGGGATAGATTCCGACGGGAATCAGTCCGTGTTTGGTAATTTCTTCACGAAATTTGTTGTTGAATTCATAGCGGTGGCGGTGTCTTTCCTCGATCAGTTCCTGTTTGTAGAGATTGCGGCTGTGAGAGTCTTTTTTAAGCTTGCAGGGATAGGTGCCGAGACGGAGTGTTCCTCCCTTTTCACGCTCCTTGTTTTGTCCCGGCAGGAAATTGATTACATGAAATTTATCGCCAACCTCATTGTTTTCATCAAATTCTTCCGAAGTGTAGCGCTGGTCGCCGGTGAGGTGTCTCATGAACTCGATACACATGATTTGCATGCCCAGACAGATGCCGAAATAGGGGACTTTTTTTTCACGGCAATATTTGGCGGCCTGGATTTTCCCTTCGGTTCCTCTTGTGCCAAAGCCTCCCGGTACCAGCACGCCGTCCGCTTCTTTCAGCATTTCCCAGGCTCTTTCATCGTTGCTTTCCAGTTTTTCGGAATCGATCCAGAGCAGGTTTAATTCACGGTCCTGATGGTAACAGGCGATTTTCAGTGATTCGATGACGCTTAAATAGGCGTCTTCCAGATTGGAATATTTGACCACCAGGCCGATTTTCAGGGGATCTTTTTTTGCGTGGATTTTGACGTTGAGATTGATCCAGTCATCGAGTTTAGGCTCTACCATGCCCAGCAACAGTTTGTTGGCAATCAGCTGGGTAACATTCTGCTCATGATAGCTGAGAGGTACTTCATAGATTGAACAAAGGGTAACTCCGGAAATGACCGCCTGTTCGTCCACGTCGCAGAACAGGGCAATTTTTTTGATCAGATCTTTGGTGATGGTATGGTCGGCCCGGGCAATAATCAGGTCCGGCTGTATGCCGTAAGAGCGCAGTTCGCGCACAGATGCTTGGGTCGGTTTGGTTTTAAGTTCCTTGGCCCCCTTCAGATAGGGGAGCAGAGTCAGGTGCACGAACAGGGTGTTGTCGTTTCCTTTTTCGCGGCGTATTTGGCGTATGGCTTCAATGTAAGGGCCTCCTTCCAGGTCTCCTACGGTTCCGCCGATTTCAACCAGAACAATGTCGGCGTCGGAATTTTCTCCGGCCTCATACACTTTCTTCTTGATGGCATTGGTAATGTGGGGTACCACCTGGATCGTACCGCCGAGATAGACTCCCTTGCGTTCATTGGCTATTACTTCCGAATAAATGCGTCCGGTGGTGACGTTTGAGCCCTGATTGAGGTTGACCCCGATAAATCTTTCGTAATGTCCCAGGTCCAGATCGGTTTCGGAACCGTCCTCCAGCACATAAACTTCCCCGTGCTGAAAGGGATTCATGGTTCCTGGATCGACATTGATGTAGGGATCGAGTTTCAGCGTGAAAACCTTAAAACCGCAGGACTGAAGCAGTGTTCCGATGGAAGCGGCGGCAATCCCTTTACCCAGTGAAGAGCAGACTCCGCCGGTGATAAAAATGTATTTTGTATGCTTCATTTTGCTTTTTTTAGATAGCCAAAATTGGTTTTCATCATAAAACCAGACCTACCTTCTGTCTGACTTTCTCCATTGTCGCGGAAGCTGTTTTTCTGGCTTCTTTCGCACCTGATTTTAAGACGTCATCAAGATAACCGAAATTTTTGGCCAGTTCAATTCTTTTTTGACGGGCGGGGCCGAAATATTCCAGGTATTTGGCGAGCAGCAATTTTTTGGCATCTCCGTAACCAAATCCGCCGGCCAGATATTTGTCGCGTAAATTGGCGATTTCCTGCGGGGAGGCCAGATAGGAATAAAGTTTAAAGACCGTATCGGTGTCGGGGTTTTTGGGAGCTTCTACGGGGGTGGAGTCGGTCTTAACGGACATGATCTGTTTTTTCAACGTGTTTTCGTCGGCAAACAGTTGAATGGTGTTGTTATAGCTCTTACTCATTTTGTGTTCGCCATCGGTGCCGATGATGGAAGCGATATTTTCCGGAATGGAAGGTTCGGGAAGCTTAAAGGTTTCTCCAAAGGTGGTATTGAATTTCTCGGCCAGGTCGCGGGCGATTTCCACATGCTGTTTCTGGTCTTTACCCACCGGGACGATGTCCGGCTGATAAAGCAGTATGTCGGCGGCCATCAATATGGGGTAAGTAAAGAGTCCGACCGTGGGATCTTTTTTCCCGGTAGCTAGGGCGTCCTTCCAGGCATGGGCTCTTTCCATCAGGCCAAAGGGAGTGATGCAGTTAAAGATCCAGGCCAGTTCGGTATGTTCGGGCACATCGGATTGGCGGAAAAAAACGGTATGTTCCGGATCAAGTCCCAAAGCCAGGAAATCCAAAGTCACGTTGCGGATATTGTCGCGAAGTTCCGTGGCATTGCGAACGGTGGTCAGTGAGTGCAGGTCGGCTAAAAAAATATAGGTCCGGCAATTTTGCTGGAAGTCGATGATTGGCTTCATGGCCCCCAGATAATTGCCAATATGCGGTGTGCCGCTGGGCTTTACCCCGGTGATGGCTATTTTTTTATTCATGTTTTTATCAAATGGTGTGGAGCGGATCTACGTCAATTTTTATACCATTTCCGGCCGGTTTATGTAAGAAAAAATTTTCCAAAAAGAGCTGCGGATCCTTTCCGGACAATAAAATGTGCCAGCGGTATTTGTTCTTGAGGCGGGGGATGAAGGCCGGGAAAAGCGTAATGTCGTTCAGCAGTCCGGACTGTTCCTGACGGAAGCTCTGCAGATCAGCAAACAGCTGGTGGCTGAGAAAATAGGTTTTTTGCTGATCCAGATTTTCGATCGTCAGTTTGGCCAGTCTCTGAAAGGGCGGGAACTGACCGCTTTCCCGGTGGCGGATTTCCTGCCGGTAAAAACCCGTGAAATCATTGGTGAGGGTGCTCTGGATGGCGTAATGGCCGGGCAGATAGGTCTGTATAACAACCTCTCCGGGTTTTTCCCGTCCCGACCGGCCGGCAACCTGAGTGATCAGCTGGAAGGTTTTTTCGGCGGACCGGAAATCGGGGATGGTCAGACCGGTGTCGGCTAATACTATGCCTACCAGTGTAACCTGGGGCAAATGCAGCCCCTTTCCGATCATTTGCGTGCCGATCAGAATATCGGCCTCTCCCTTTTTAAAAGCGTGGTAGATTTTTTCAAAGTCATCTTTTTTGGAGGTGGTGTCGCGATCGGCACGCATGACCCGGGCCTGCGGAAAGCGCTTTAAAAGTTCTTCTTCGATTTTTTGGGTGCCCAGTCCCAGATATTTGATGCGGTGGCTGCCGCAGTCACCGCAAATCTCGGGAATTTTGAAAATTTTGCCGCAGTGGTGACAGATCAGTCTCTGGGCGGGTAGAATGTTGTATTCCACAGTCACACGGGAATGATAGGTGAGGGGCACATTGCAGCGGGGACATTCCTCGATGTGGCCACAATCACGGCAGATAACGGCCGAGGCGGCTCCGCGGCGGTTCAGAAAAAGTATCGTTTGTTCGTGCCGATCCAGATTCTGTTCAATTTTTTGCTGCAGCAGCTCACTGAAAATTGAATAATTTTTTTTACGCATTTCTTCGCGCAGGTCGACCAGATGAATGGTAGGCAGGGCACGGGTGGCTGTTTTGTGAGGAATGCGGCTGGGCATTTCCACCAGTTCCAGCTGTCCCGCCAGCGCCTGAAAATAAGTTTCTACGGAAGGTGTGGCCGAGCCGTTGATTACTTTGATGGGAGTTTTCCGGGCGGCCATTATTTCTGCGATTTTTTCCGCGATTTCTCTGGCATGGTAGCGGGGAGCCTGGTCCTGTTTGTAGGAATCTTCGTGCTCTTCATCTATGATAATCAGTCCCAGATTGGGGAAAGGAGCAAAAATGGCTGAACGCGAACCAATGATAATCTGATAATGACCGCGGGCGATGTTGGTCAGATAATCGATTTTTTCGGCGGGAGTAAGTCGTGAATGCAGAATGGCAATGTTTTTTCCGAATTGTTTTTCAAAGTTATTTACGGTCTGGGGAGTCAGAGAAATTTCGGGTATCAGAATCAGCACCTGTTGCTCCTGTTTAAGTAGTTTACTTGTCAGCCTGCGGTATATTTCGGTTTTTCCGGAGCCGGTGATGCCGTGAAGCAAAAAACGGCCGGAAGACGACTCATTAATCTGCTGCAAGGCCTTTTCCTGTTCCGCAGTCAGCGTCAGCTGGGTGAGGGGAGCGGTGAAGTCGTCCAGAGGCGGTTTCTCAACTTTCTTTTCTCTTTTACGTGAAAAAACGTTAACGGGATAAAACAGTTTCAAAACTTTATAAAGCGGGCAAAAATGCTGTCTGGAAATGTATTTCAACAAGTCCAGCTGAATATCGGTCAGGCCGAAAAAATCATCGATTGTTCTGGCGATCGGGCGTGTTTTGAAGAGGGGTTTCAGATTGTGAATTTGCCAGACAATACCCCTGATCAGGTTGTTTTTAAGGGGGATTTCCACCAGATTGCCTCTGTTTATTTTTCCCTCAAGTTCCGGGGGAATAACATAGGTAAGCGTTTCCTGGCTCCCGGACATTTTTCTGGGTAACAATATTTCCGCATAAAGCTCAGGCATTGTTCTGGTTATTGAAGTTAATTAAATCAGATAAATCTCTACAGATGTCATCGATTTTCACAGGCAGGTCGGCGAAATACATTTCCAGGGAAGTCCGGTCGAGAACGGGGGAGAGCAGTCCCAGTGGATGTTTTTCCTGAAAATATTCGTGCAGTTGCGGGAAATTGAAGAGCAAGTCGCCCACTATCATCTCTTCGCTGATGACGAAAGGTTGTCCCGGACGGTAAATACTTTCAGCGATTTGGGGCTGTTGCAGAGATTCCCGTAGTTTCAGCAGTTTTTCAGGGAGCGGAGCGGGCGTATCGGTCATACAGCATTGGAAAAATGATAACAACGACTCCCTTTTCGGAGCTTTTTTGTCAGGAGCGGGAGAGTCATGTTTACAGGTATTTTTCATGCGGCTATTTTAGCATTTTTATAGTTGGTACAGTCATCCTTTTAGGATTAGCATTGACAGAATGAGTAGAAGTGAGTAGAATCACCTCTTTAATAAATCCGCAAAGTGAATCGTTATTCTTATCTTAGCGAAAAACAGGCCTTGTCCATCGAAATGAAAATGTTCCTTACGGCACAGGGGGACTGTTTGCTGGAGTTTTATCTGAATAATGGTTTTGAAAAACTGGCCGAAAAGTATAATTTTGAAGCGGACTGGCAAAAAAAACTGCTTTTTGACTATTTAATGCTGGAACGGAAGGCTTTACTGATCT
Source organism: Candidatus Altimarinota bacterium (assembly GCA_963677745.1). GTDB lineage: Bacteria > Patescibacteriota > Gracilibacteria > UBA1369 > UBA1369 > UBA1369. Next base: position 187,724 of record OY782391.1, on the reverse strand, counting down.
GTCTGAGACGCAATAAGGCTTTCTTTCTTAAACTGATCTCCGAAGGCCGTGGCCAATTGATTCGTCCGATGCTGGGGGTTACTGCCTCCCAATATGACGGGTTATGGAGAGAGGCTCTGGATCTGCTGAGCCTGTATTTTGCCGAGAAAAAAGTTATAGAAAAAATGACCAACGAAGAACTGGCCAAATTTCTGGAACAAAGTATTTTTGGCGGAAACGGAAAGGGATCTTCCAGTAGTTCACGGGATCAGTCCTAGCTGAAACTGTTGATTATGAAGAAATGATCTTCCTGTGCGCCGGATTCATCGACTATATGGATGCGATAGGCGATTTTACTGTCCGGAAGATATTTGTAAAAAGCCACGTCTACGACCTTCGTGTCTGAGCCCAGTCTTTCAAAATTGAGGTGGTTGTCACTGTCTTCGCGTTCGCCCCTTTCCAGCAAATCATAGGTCTGTTGGTCGATCTCCTGGTACAATGAGCTGCCGGCCAGATAATAGGATTTGAGTTGTTTCCAGTAATCCTTGATTGTGTCGGCTTGGATATATTCTCCTGCCATAAGTTGGAAAATTAGATGTTCAGAATATACACCGGCGGACAGATGATGACAATTGCCGATATTTTTGATAGTTTGTTCTAGTAATATTAAAAATTAATATATGACCGAAGGAATCAGAATAACTACCAATAATTTCAAATATGCGGCCTGGTATTTGAGGTTGGCAGCATTGGCTGTTGATAAAATTTTAATTTTGACGCTGGTACTGTTGATTGTGCCGGGATCAGGCAGGGTTATGACTCTGCTGGCCGGCGGGAATTGGCAGGAAGCATTCTATTTTTTAGGTACTTTTGATGGAGTATGGCTGGTAGCTGTGTTACCAGTGTATTTTGTGGTGATGTGGGGGCTGTTTTCCAGAACATTGGGAATGATGCTTTTAAAGATCAGCATTGTTGACTATAACGGCGCCAGGCTCGGATGGGTGACGGCTGTTTTGCGTCTGTTCGGTTTTTATCTTTGCTGGCTGCCTCTGGGATTGGGCTTTTTACCGGTTTTATTGAACAAAAAGAGGCAGGGACTTCACGACAAATTAACCAAGACACTGGTTGTTGTGAAGCGCTAAAAGCTCAGTCGGGTCTGTTCGGGATGAATTAGGTTTATTGCGCTGTAAAGGTCTTTTTAAAAGGCTGAATTTGTGCTATAATCATCAGAAAACATAACAAAACAAAAATATGTTGAATAAAAGAAAAATTGCTCTGGTACTGGTTCCGGTAATGCTGGTCGGGATGGGATTCTGGCTGGTAAATACCAATACCGACTTACAGAAGAACCTGGCTGCTTTCCTTTTAAATATTGATGTGGTGGCTAATGCGACAGACGGGACAGCAACTCCGGATTGGCGTTTCATTAGAAATCATAAGGTGACAAAAACAGCAGATGTTAAGGAGACCATTGTGATTCCCGAAGAACTGAAACAAATTACGGAAAACCATTGCGAACATCTTGTTAATAAAATGGACGATGGGAAATCCCTGGATAAATACGAGGTTGCCTATACAATTATGTGTTATGACCAATATCCAAAGTATTTTGTGAATTTCTTCACAACTGTTGAAACCAAGACCGCAGCAGATAACCGGTTGAGACCGGCTGCAGCCGAAACCACTCCTGCCGTTACGACGCCTGCTACGACTACAACAACCACGACAACCACTCCCGGCACTACTACCACTGATACCACTACCACTACCCCGGACACAACAACCCAGCCGGTTGATGATTCGGTTGAGACGCTCTTATAAATACTTGGTAGAAATGTAGCCTCTGTTGTCTGTTTTGCAGATACCGGCGGGCAACCGGAAGCCGGCTTGAACGGAACGAAAAGTGGAAATATTATAGGGGGTCTTGATCCAGACGGATCGACCCTCTTTTTTTTCGATATAGCCGTCCACACCGATTTCCACTTTGCCAATCCTGGTACAGATCATGTAATGGGGATTGATTCTCCCGCTGGATTTTTCCCGAAGTGTTTTTTTGATATTAATTCCTTTTTGAATGGTGGTGCGCAGATGCCCGATACCGCGTACCGGTTCGCAGTGGAAAAGATAATAATTTTCTACACCCAGCAGATGAAGTTTTCTAAAGAGGCTTTGCAGGATTTCCGCCTGATCGTTAATACCTTTAAGTAAAACAGTCTGGTTGTAGAGGCGGATGTTGGCTTTATTCAGTTTCAGAATCGCTTTTTTGGCCGGTGGAGTCAGTTCGTCGGGGTGGTTGAAATGAGTGGCTATTTCCAGGGGGCGGTCTGTTTCGGGATGGTGAAAGCGAAGCAATAATTTGATCAGAGAATTATTGAATTTTTCCGGTTGATAAAGGATTGAACGCGTTCCGATCCGGATATCCTGCAAATGCTCTATTTTTCGCAGTCCCCTGAGGACATATTCCAGTCTTGGTAAATCCATCAGAGGGTCTCCGCCGGTAACCAGCACGCTTTGTATCCGGGGATCTTTTTGGATGTAATCGAGAGCACGATTAATTTCCTCGTGACTGAGAGGCGGTCGGGACCGGTGGGCATGGAATTTTCTGAAACAGAAACGGCAGTAGGCCGGGCATTGGTTGTAGGGCAGAATTATGCAGCGGTCCAGATACATTCTTTCCAGCCCGGGAATACCGGTATCAAGAATTCCCACCCAGGTTTGTTTTATTCCCTGTCCGGAAAGTTCACCGATGTCGGGTAAAAATTGGCGGGCCAGCGCGGGCGAGTGACGGCAAAGTCCGGCCAACTGTCCGGTAAGTCGGACGGGCATATCTTTCATTATCCGTTGCAGGCCGGATTTGTTTTTATCGGGTATTTTTGTTCCGGTCAAATTTTCCAGTTGCCGGACCGAATTGGGGGAAATAATTTTTGACATGGTGAAAACAGCATGTTTTTAAATGTTGAACGGAGCAAGGACAGCCGTTCTATATCAATATGGTGCGCCAGGAGGGGCTCGAACCCCCGACCTTCGGTTCCGAAGACCGACGCTCTAATCCAGCTGAGCTACTGGCGCCTGAAACATTGGGATATTAGGCGAAAATTGATCAATTGTCATTAGCAATTTTCGGAGGAAGGGGAAAATAACAAAAGAAGGCCCCGCGCAGCGGGGCCTTCTCCTAATTGATCGAATGTTAAATTATTCTTTTTTCCGGTGTACTGCATTGTACCAGTCAACCAGGATGGGCGTGGCTACGAAAATGGAAGAGTAGGTACCGACTATTACACCGATCAGCAGGGCCAGACAGAATCCTTTGATATTTTCGGCTCCGAATACCACCAGGGAGAACAGGGCAAGTGCAACCGTCAACGAGGTGTTTACGGAACGGGCAAAGGTCTCATTGACCGCTTCATTACTGATATCGGCAAAAGTCTTGTCTTTGGCCGGGGCTTTTAATTTTTCACGCAATCTGTCCAGCACTACGATGGTGTCATGCACAGAGAAACCCATAATGGTAAGGACTGCCGTAATAAACAACGCATCAATTTCCAGTCCCATGGCAAATCCCAGAAGAATATAGACACCAATCAGAACGATTATATCGTGAATCAGGGCCAGGATGGCGGAAATGCCGAATTTCCATTTACCGACAGAGGAGGGGACGCGGCGGAAAGCAAAGGCGATGTAACAGATGATGGCAAGTGAAGCCAACAGAACTGCGATTAGGGCTTTGTTTCTGAGTGAGTCGCCGATGGTCGGACCAACTGACTGGAACCGTTTTTCTTCAACATTTCCGTATTTAGCTTTTAATTCCTTGAGGATAAGATCGTGAGCTTCGGCAGAGAAGTCTCTGGATTTTATAGAGAGCATGTCGCCAAGGGTGACGACGTGAATGGTTCCCATATCCAGTTTGGCGGCTACTGCTTTTACAGCAGTGGTTGTGTCAGGATTGGTGGTAGTCACGGCTGTCGAGGCAACCGGCAGCGATGCGGCGGCAGCGGGACTGGTGGGAGTTATTGCGGCTGCGGGAAGGGCGGACGTTTCTTTGTTGATCTTGTCCTGGATCTCATATAATGACGTTTTTAATTCTTCGCTGGAGATCGCTTTGTCGAATTTTAATTCCATGATACTGCCACCGGTGAAATCAAGACTGGGATTCATGCCGAAAATCATCAGGGCGGCCAGTGAAAGAATGATGGTGATTATGGAAATGCTGTAGAAAACTTTTCTTTTTCCAATAATTGGCATTAATTTCACGCTTGGTTTCTTAGGAATGCCAAAGAAATATTTGCTGTGGGCCAACTTTGTATTGAGTACTCCACCCAACAGGACTCTGGTGATGGAGATGGCGCTGAACATGGAGATCAGAATACCGGCGGCCAGATTGAAGGCAAAACCCTGGATGATGGAACTGCCGAAATAGAAGAGGATGGCGCAGGTGATCAGAGAGGAAAAGTTGGAGTCTTTAATGGAGCTCCAGGCGCGGTCGAAACCTACCGTAACTGCCGATTCGATGGGGCGGCCGTCACGAAGTTCTTCTTTAACTCTTTCGAAAATCAGGATGTTGGCATCTACGGCCATACCTATGGACAAAACTACACCGGCAATACCGGCAAGTGTCAGTACCACAGCGGTCGAGAGCAGAAAGGACAGGAAGAACAGAACAAAACAGGACAGGATCAGCGCGATCAGTTTTTCAGGGCCTGACTCTTTACTGTTCAGTACCCGGTAAACCAAGTAGCCAAAGACGATAATGGAGATGCCCAGAGACACATAAAGAGGCAGGGCGGATTTGATCAGGAAGAGCAGTGTGACAGTATAGAAACAGAGTGCCACGGTGGCCAGTAAGCCGGCCCAGTGATAGAGGATGATCATGAATAGCGCGATCAGCAGCAGACCGATTATTCCGGCCTGGAGACTCTTGTTAAGCGCGTCCTGTCCCAATGATGCTCCAATATTATTTTGTCCTACCAGAACGATCGGTGCGGGAATGGCTCCGGTGTTGAGATCGCGGGCCAGTTCCTCGGCCTGTTTGACTGTGAAGCGGCCGCTGATGATGGCGTTTCCTCCGGCAATTTTTTCATTGACGTTGGGGGCGGAAATCAGGTTGCCTCCCACGAAAATGGCCAAAGGTTTGTTGACGTTGCGGCCGGTGATCTCTTCAAACATCTTGGCGCCTTCAGGGTTGAAGGTGATTACCACGTGGGGCTGGAAGAGCTGGTCGAAGTCGATATCAGCTCTCTGGAAATATTGACCGTTGAGGTCGGTGGCCTGCCACATGTCATCGGTGCTGTTGTAGAAGATTCTGGCAATTTTAACCTGGTCCTGTTTTTCGGTTTTGTTGACCGGATCTTTGATTTCCAGGGCCTTGATGATGTGGAAACCAAAAGGGGATTTGGTAATTGCACTGATTTCCCCGGCTTTGGTCATGGCCAGACTGGCGTCTTTGTATTCTTGAACGTAGCCGGCCTTGTCATAAATGTAATCGTCGATCACGCCGCCCTTGTCTTTATTGCTGGCGTCGTCAGAGTACTCCTTGGCGAGTTTCTCAAAACTGTTATCGGGTTTGTTTTCAGTGATTTTTGCCAAAACTTCCTGAGCACGTTTGAGTGCTTCCTCTTGATTGCGCGTAACGGTAGCTGGGGCTCCCGACGCGTCTTTGTAACTGATCAGAATGTGGGCGGTCTTGACCTTTTTAGGCTCGTTGATTTGTTTGTCCGCAGTCTGTCTTTCCAGAACTTTCACAATGCTTAAACCGGAGCTTTGGACGATCTGACCGTCTTTATCAAGAGTGTATTCATTGGAGGTTTCGATCAGTTTGTCGGAAACTTGTCCGGCCTGCAGTTTGAAAGTTTCAGTGCCAAGATCTCCGGTCAATTGATCCTGGAATTGCCACTCGGAACTTTCGGTATAGGTTACTTTTCCGGGATTGGACTGGGCTTCGGCTTCACCAAAAATTTTAAAATCCTGTCCTTTTACCGACTGGAGGGCCTTTTCGGCCTGTTCTTTCACTTTGGCGGCGTAGGCCGGATCGGGGGCATCTCTTCTCTCCTTGAATTCCAGCTGAATGGTTTTGCCGACGGTTTCTTTGGCTTTGTCCAAATCTTTTATGCCGGCCAACTCAACGATGATATGACTTTCATCGCCAAATTGTGATGCGTAAATATTCGGTTCGGCTACACCCAGGCCGTTAACTCTTTTCTGAATAACATTAATAATGCCTTCAACAATGCTGGAATGGTCTTTTTCAGGTACTTTGCTGAGATCCACTTTGTAGTCCAGCTGTGATCCGCCCTGTAAGTCCAGACCCAGATTGATTTTCTGTGCATAAAATTCCTGGGGAAGGAAGGGAAAGATCGTTTTTTGTGTTTCTCCGGGCATGTTATAAAATCCCAGAAGCAGGGCAACCACTATAATAATGACTGACTGCAGAAAGCGGTTATTTCTCATATACAAAGAAAGTTAATGGTGAGTGATGGGTTAGTTTAAGAATTGCCTGTTGCCAAGCTTTTCATGCGCTGCCTAGTATAGGTATAGACTTGTAATTTGTCATCATTAATTGAAAGAATCTCTTGCAAATTAATCTCAGTGGGTTGGAGTTATAGTACTTCGGGGAAGGATTCTTTGAGGGCGGCAACAATTTGTTTGATTTGATGGCTTTGATCTTTGTGACATACCAGCAGTGCATCGGGGGTGTCGACGATGATTAAATTTTTCAGGCCGATTGTGGCAATTAATTTTTTGTTATCGGCATAGATTAACGAGTTTTCAGTATCCAGAGGCAGTACGTTGCCTTTGATGACATTGCCGTTGTTCTTTTCTTCATCGTGCAGTTCATTCCAGATGGTTTCCCAGGTGCCGATGTCATTCCAGCCAAGATCGGCGGGGATAATACGGACTTCCTCAGGCCGGAGTTTTTCCATGATCGCATAATCGATGGAAATTTTTTGGCAGAGCGGATAGAGGTTGATCAGGGTTTGCCGGTACGACGGTTTGCCGATGGTTTTGCCGATTTTTTGCAGAATGGAGTAGGTGTCAGGCTGGAACTCCCGGAATTTTTTGAGTAGGGTGGAGATTTTCCAGACAGCCAAACCGGTGTTCCACAGATAACTCTGGGACCGCAGAAATTTTTTGGCGGTCGGCAGGTCGGGTTTTTCCACAAAACGCTCAAACTTATGTACAGCCACGTTCCCGATCTGTTTGATTTGTCTGCCGATTTTCACGTAGCCGAGATTGACGTTGGGATAGAGGGCTTTTACTTCGATCAGATTGACCGTATTTTCCCGGGAGGCCAGCTCGGCGGCTATTTTCAGCTTTTTCTGAAGTTCTTTGGTGTCCTGTATCAGGTGGTCGGCGGAAATCAGCGCCATCACTTCATCGGGAAATTTACGGGCCAGGGTAATGGCAATCAAACCGATGCAGGGGGCGGTGTCCCGGAGTGCGGGTTCGATAATGATATTTTCCCGGGGTATCAGACCGGCGGTCTGTTCCTCGACCAAATCCTGGTATTCACTGTTGGTGGCTATATAAATGTCGGAGGGTTTTTGAAAGGAAAGTCGTTTAATGGTGTGGAGAAGCATGCTGTGTCTGTCCACCAGGGCCTGAAACTGTTTGGGTTTTTTCTGGCGGCTCATCGGCCAGAGTCTGCTACCGGTGCCTCCTGCAAGAATAACGGTTTTCATTTATTTCAAATGATTAAAAATAAATGCCAATACCAGTCGATGATTTCCTGTCCGTGATAGAGGGCGATCAGAGTTCCCAAAATTAAAAAGGGGGCAAAAGGAACGCTCTGGCTGAATTTCACTTTTTTCAGTAACAGCAGACCAAGAGAAATCACGCTGCCGAGAATATAGGTAAAGGCGACGGCGACCAGAAAACTGTTCAGTCCCAATAAAAGACCCATGCCGGCAGCCACAAAAATGTCACCGGAGCCAAGCCATTTTCCTTTGGAAATCAGATATTGGCCTCCAAAGATCAATAAGGCGATTCCTAATGCTGTCAGACGGTCAAGCAGGTTGTCGAAAGGTTGGGCGCCGCTTAAAAGGAAGCTGAAGGCGGTCAGTATTACCCAGCTGTACAAAAAAAGGTTGGGGATGGCTTTTTTCTGGAGGTCGCTGAAAAAGATGGCGGTCAGATTGAGCACTATCAGTCCCAGATAGATTATTTTTACGACGAAAATCCAGTCAAAGCTAAAGTTGGCAAAATAGGTAAAAGCGGGGTTGGCCAGTACCATGTTGTAATTGGTCAGGAAAAGCAGTCCGGTGACCAGTTCCAGGGCCGGGTAGATGGCGGAAATCGGTTTGTGACAATAAGAACAACGACCTCTCTGGAACAGCCAGCTGAGAACCGGTATCAGCTCCCGGGGGCGCAGGGGGTGTTTGCATTTCGGGCAACGGGATTTTCCGAAAATAATTCCGGACTGCCGGTGAAGCGTCCGGTGTACCAGTACGCTCAGAAAACTGCCAAAGAGGCAGCCGAGGACAAACATCATAATACTGATCAGCAAATCTTGGGTCACTGTTGAAGAAGGTTAGCCTGCATATTGGCGGGGGTGGTTGCCGGGGCAGGGGACAGGGCAGCCAGCAAATGATTGTAACGGGTGGCGGCGGCCGCCGCCACTCCGCTGCCCTGGCCCAGACTGTGGGCTTTTTGGTAATAGATCAGGGCTTGATCGGGGGAGTTCTTTTTTTCGGAAAGGATGCCAAAATTCAGATAAGTGGCGTCCAGATTGGGGTTGAGACCCTGGGCCAGTTTCAGATGAGTCTCGGCTTCATAAAGTTTGTTATTGTAAATCAGAGTCCAGCCCAACAGATTTTGGGCCATCGCTTCTTCGGGATGGTCTTGGACGGCTTTCTGAGCCAATACAAGAGCTTTGGAAGGTTCATTAAGTTTTTCGATATAGATCCAGATCGGCCGGATGTAATAATTTACATCCTGGGAGTTGAGTGCCAGAACTTTTTCATAACTGGCGGCTGACTGGGGATAATTTTGAAGCTCCAGATAAACTTCGGCCAGTTTCTGGTCAACCAGAATTTTCGGTTCAAATCCGAATTCCTGCGCTTTCAGCAGGTTTTCCCTGGCCAGTTCGAATTTGTTGAGGTTGTAGTAAGCCAGACCGAGATAAAAAAGCGTTTCCGGTTTTTGATTGTCCAGGACCTTGGCTCTTTCCAGAGCTTCCACTGCATCCTGATATTTGTCGGTTTCCAGGTAGGCATAGCCCAATAAAATCCAGGCGTCACGGTAATCAAGTTTTTCCTTGGTCACCTCAAACAACAGCGGAATGGCCATTTCATATTCGCCGCATTGATTAAAACTGCGTGCCAGAAGGACTTTCAGGTGAATGGTGGGGGATTCGACGTTGAAATTATATTCGTTGTAGGCGGACAAAAAATTGTTGGCCTTTTTAGTGTAGTCATCCGATCCCCCCAGACTGACCGACTCGTTGAGCAATTTTTTGGCACGGTCATTATCCCCGTAATAGGCGGCCAGGATTCCCTGGTAATATTTGACGGACTGACTGGAGGCGGTAATTTTGTCAAAAAGATTTTTTGCTTCGTCGATTTTTCTTTGGCCCAGGTAACTTCTTCCCAGCAGTACCTGGTCTTCGATATTCTGGGGATCTTTGGCCACCAGCTCCTGGAAAATTATTTCTGCTTTGCCGTAACTGCTTGTACGCAGATGGATTTTTCCTATTTCATAAAGAGGTTTCAGATTGGCCGGGTCTTTTTTGTAAGCTTCCTGATATTGGGCGATCGCCAGTCCGGGGAAATTGTTTTTTTCCAGCAGGGCCGCTCTTTCCATCATCTCATCGTAGGTTTTGGTGCGTTCGACTTTGTTTTCTTTGAGTTCCTCCGGCAGTTTTGCCTCTTCCTCTGTCAGCTGAGCCTGATTGTTGGTCACGGTGGCGGGGGAGACGTTTTTCTGAAATGGCGGAAGTTCAAAGACATAAAGCAGTGCCAGGGTCAGGCTGGCGGCAATCAACAGAAAGAACAGACGGAAAATGAGTTTGATCATTGAAGGAAATTAATTTTTTGTTTTAAGTGATTGGCGTGACAGATGGCCAGTGCCAGGGCGTCGGCCGCATCGTCCGGAGTGGGAAGTTGTTTTAAGTTTAGCAGCATTTGTACCATTTTTTGAACCTGAATTTTAGGTGCTGAGCCGTTTCCGCAGATGTTGCTCTTAACCTGGTTAGGCTTGTATTCGGTCAGCGGCAGTTTTTGTCTGGTCAGTTCGTAAATGATGGCCCCGCGGCACTCGGCGACTTTGAGCGCCGTTTTGACATTTTTACTGAAGAACAGTTCTTCCAGGGCAATTTCTTCCGGTTCAAATTCTTTGATCAATTCGCGAAGATCGTCAACGGTCTGTAAAACTCTTTCGCGTTGGGGAAGATCCTTGGCGGTATTGACTGTTCCGAAGTCCACCAGTTTGATCCGGTCATCCAGACTGTCGATAATGCCAAAGCCGGTAGTGGCGTAGCCCGGATCGATTCCCAAAATCAGCACGGTTGGTGTCGGTATTAAATGCCACTGTATTATAATGGCTGAAGCTTCCTTTGGGAATTGGAAATTGCCGTTGCCGGAAATAGACGCTGCAACAGATAATTGGTCCCGGTTACCGGTCAGATCAGTTTGAGCGTGATTTGACGGTTGCTGGTGGAGGCGTTGGAGATGATAACGATCTTATCGCCCTTTTTAAGCAGGTTTTCCTTGACCAGCAGCTTGGCCAGTACGTCGGGGGATCTGGACTTGGTGGTGAAAATTTTGTCGATTCCCCAGCAGATCTGCAATTCACGTTTGGCGTTGCGGTAAGGGGAGACAACCACTATCGGAGTGTATACTCTTTGTTTAGCCACGTTTCTGGCGGTAAATCCGTGATCGGTGATGGTGACTATCATTTTTGCCCCGGTTTCTTCAGCCAGGATGGTGGCGGTGTGGCAAATTTCCACCGGATCATTTTCTTTGAAATCGAAGTATTTTAATTTGGTCCAGTGATGTTTTTTCTGAAATTGTTCAATGTTTTGGGCAACTCTGGCCAGTGTCTCGATGGCCTGTAACGGATACTTGCCGGTGGCGGTTTCGTTGGAAAGCATCAACGCATCGGCATGGTCGAAGACGGCGTTGGCGGCGTCACTGATTTCTGCTCTGGTGGCGCGGGGGTTTTCGATCATGGATTGCAGCATTTCAGTGGCGATGATAACCGGTTTACCGGCCTCATTGGCCAGTCTGACCATGTGTTTCTGGGCAATCGGCACGGTTTCGGCGGGAGTTTCCACGCCCAGATCTCCCCGCGCCACCATGATGGCATTGCTTTCGGCCACAATGTCTTCCAGATTTTCCAGGGCTTCATGTCTTTCCACCTTGGCGATTATTTTGATGTAGGAATTATGCTGGCGCAGAATTTCGCGCAGATGGGTGATATCCGAACCTTTTCTGACAAAAGACAGAGCGATGAAGTCCACTCCGGCTTTGATGCCGAATTTCAGGTCTGCCAGGTCTTTTTTAGTCAGGGGGTTGGCACTGATCGAGGCGGTGGGTACATTGATTCCCTTGTGCGTTTTCAGCAGTCCCGGAGTCAGCGCTTTGATGGTGATGGAAGTCCCTTTTACTTTGAGTACTTTGGTTTTGATCATGCCGTCTTCGATCAGAATAATGTCGTCTTTTTTCACGTCCTGATGAAGTGACCGGTACTGAACAGGAAAAATCTTTTGTCCGTTTTTTTCGGAATAGATGTTTTTGGAGGTGTCCATTATTACTTCTTCCCCGAGTTTGATTTTTACTCCCTGGTCCGGCAAAACTCCCAGTCTGATTTTAGGCCCCTGCAGATCCTGAATAATGGCAATCGTTTTTCCGGTAATGCTCTCGGCCCGGCGAATATTTTTGATCAAGTCCAGCTGGGAGGCTGTTGTCCCGTGGGAAAAGTTCAATCTGGCGGCATTCATGCCCGCTTTGATCATTTTAACGATGATTTCGGTACTGCTGGAGGACGGTCCCAGAGTGCAGACAATTTTAGTGTTTTTGTTGGGCATATTTTGTAAAATTTGTTTTTTATTTTGTAACAGTGGTGGGGGTAACTGCCGCGGTAGTTGTTGTGCCGGTCGTGGTGGTTGTCGCTGTTGTTGTGGTGGTTCCTGATCCGGATGAAGAGGCAAGGGGATCGACATTGGCCAGTGAAGCCAGTGAGGCCATTCCTCCCCTGAATTGTGTGGCAAAACTACTGCCGGCGCTGATCACCCCGTTATAAATTTCACTGGGGGTTTGGGGGGCTACTTCGCCCAGTTGTACCGCTTCCGATTTTGCTTCTTTTCCCTGCATGGCATCGGAGGCTTTGGGAGCCATTTCCGACATCTGAAAAATCAGTCTTTTTTTCCCGGTCTCTTGTCTGGTTGTCTGGTAATAGAGTTTCATGTGGTTGGATTAAAGTTTTGAGATTTCCAGTTCGATTTCGGCCATCTTTTGGACTTCTTTTTTATGATAAATGTTTTCCAGGTCCACCAGTCCCAGTCCAAAGCTTCTTTTTAATTCTTTTTCAAATTGTTCAAGGACAGTTTGCAGATCTTTTTTAAGTTTCAGTTTGATGCGGTTTTCTTGATTCTGTCGATCCGGCAAAGCGGTGTCCAGTGCGGCAATAGCCTTTTCCGCTTCGTTTTTCAGAAAATCGCACTGCTTATAAAAAGCTTCAATCACAGCCTCCATGTGTTGCGTTTGTTTCTGCGCTTCCTGCTGATATTGTAGTGATATTTCATCCATATTATTTTTGTTCAAGGTCTTTTTGATATTTTTTGATCAAATCTCTGTAGATCAGGGCGGATGGACGGATGGTGCGGGAAAAATTATCATCGTAATCAACCTTAATCAATCCGAATTTGGGATCAAATCCGCTGTCCCACTCAAAATTGTCCAGCAAGGCCCAGTGCAGATAACCGAAGACGTTCACTCCTTCTTCCTTGGCTTTAAAGGTCCAATATAAGCCTTCTTTTATCACGTCTTCCCTCAGTTTATCAGTCCGGTCGGCCACGCCGGTTTCGGTAATGATAATAGGTTTTTTATAGCGGGAATTAAGCTCATTAAGCAAAACGTAAAGTCCTTTCGGATACACTTCCCAGTTCATGTCGGTTTTTCTGGAAGTGGGATAGGAAATCTGACAGAAGGTGTCGACCAGTTTGAAATCTGCCCGCACGCAGCGGTAAAAATAATAGTTGAGACCGATAAAATCCTGATGTTTTTTAATTGCATCCAAAAAATACAGATTCCATCTGTAACGCAGATATTGGGTCAGGATGAAGTCCAGGGGATTTTTTGGCCGGTCGGGACGAAAGACCTGATTGTTTTTGGAAATGCCGATCTGGAATTCCGGATTGATGGCTTTTAGATCATCGTGGGCGGTTTTATGTGCCAGAACTAGATTTTTTATAACCTTGTTGAATAGGCGATAACTGCCTTTCTGGGGCGGCCATTTTTTGATCAGATAACCATGGTAGGCGTAAATTTCCGGTTCGTTGATGGTGACAATATATCTCATTTCGTCGCGGAAGGTGGTTCCGATCAGTTTGCAGTAATTGGAGAAATGGCGGATGTTGTCTTTTTTTTCAAAACCTCCCAGTTCAGCAAACCATTTGGGCAGGCTGAAATGAAATAGTGTCACAAAAGGCGTCAGTTTGTATTTGGCCAGAGCCTCAAAGACTTTTTTATAATGGGCGATGGCTTCGTAATTAATTTGTCCCTGGCTGGGTTCAATTTTGGCCCATTCAATGGAAAAACGGTGGGCGTTGTGGCCGAGTTCTTTGGCCAGCTTAAAATCTTCTTCAAACAATTCCCAGTGGTTACTGGCCCGGCCTGAAGTAGCCAGTCCCTGGTCTTTCAGAATGGTGTTTTCAAATTCCCACCAGTCGCTGCTGAAATTATTGCCTTCCGCCTGATGTGCCGAGAGCCCGCTCCCGAAGTAAAAATTCGCCATCTGTCAGTTTTTGTTTTTATCCCCTATATTTTAGCATAACGGGGCTTTTGATACCAGTAGTTGTCGGGCCGGTATTGGCTGATCAGACGAATCAAAACAAGGTGGTTGACTAATTCACGGTATTGTGGGATACTCACGCCTTATTTTCCATAGTTTATCGATTTATGCCCGAAAGAAAAGCAATTCCCAAGGAGCTTCTCAATCTCAATGAGCGGGAAGAGAAGAAAAGTATACTGGCAAAGGAAGAAGGCTTTTTTCAGTACTATGTAGACCAAGTTAGACGGGAACGCAGGTCGCTATTGAAATGTGTTTTGGGGAATGGATTATTAATCGGGACACTGGCTATGGGATTTTATGGTATTCACAAATTGGCAGAGACAGAGCAGGAGGCTTTGGAATCAAGAAAGCCGGAAATAGCGCGTCTTGAAGAAATTGTTGGTTCGTCAAAATGTCAGAAAGAAACGGCGGCCAGTGTGCCTCAGATGGAATACTATTACAATTTTGCCTATATGCTGCATCAAACATATCCTGAATTATGGTATTCCAATCAGGCTTGCGGCAGAAAACATGGCTTTTGTGATTTTGGGGGCACTGTAGAATATTTGAGGGAAACTACTTTGTTTTGTCCTTATCTCAATAATTCTCAATTTGAGAGCAAATTCCACAATGACAGCCTGTTCAGGGAGCAGGTTGCCAGTTACGTGAAGATGCAGGTTGAGGATATATATCTTGAAGATAATTACAAAACCTTTTTTAGGCTGCTATTGGCTGGAGCTGCATTGGGAATTTCTATACGAAGCTTGTTCAAATTAAGTCCACTTTGGTCTGATCTGAAGGGATCTTTGAGAAGAAAAAAAGATCATTTGAAAAAGCTGAATACCCAGAGGGAGTTATTGGCCCAGGTACATCAGATTGTTGATAATTTTACGGAGCAGGAAAGTAGCGGGGCACAATTATCCGAGTTGAATGGACAATTTCGGGAGCTTTTGGCGGAAATGATCGAGGTCCATCGCAAACGAAAAGCGGTTTTTGACTCCATGAAACAGCTCCTGGTCAAGGGACAGCCGGGGAATGGAGTATATAGAGAAGATCCTGTAGCTGACCTGTCTAAAGAAAGGCTGCAGAGAATGAGAATTGCTTTGGATAACGATGATCTGGAACAGGCCAAAGAACAGTTTGAAGCACTTTTGGAGGAAGCCTTGCCGGAAGGAGAGGAGCAGGAGGCGGAAGCTGAGCCGGTTGTTTCAAAGTCAGAAAAAATTAATCAATGAAATTTGCCATGAAAGAAGCTAAGACTGGTCCAAGATTAAAAAACAGGGTGCGTAAAGCTGGCCATAGCAATGAAGTGGTAGAAAGGCAAAAACAGAAGTCTTTAATAACAGAGGCAGATACTTTAAGAAGGGAGAAAATTAGCTTGCACGTAAGGCAGTTTATTTTTAACGGTTTGATGTCAGGCGGGGTAGCTCTGGGTATTTATGGCGTGAATGCTCTGGAGGCCAGTGAACAGGCTGATTTTGAAGTCCGAAAGCAGGAAATTCAAAAGATTGAACCCATAATAGGTTCAGTCGAGTGCAACAGAAAAACGGGGGCAAGCATATCTGAACAGGAGAAATATAGTGAATTTTTACGTATGCTAAATTCTAAATACTATGAATTATGGGTAGAAAATCTAGAATGTAATAGGATAGGTAGTCAGCTATGCGGTCTCGAACAAGATGATCGGGAGAGTTCACTGTTTTGTTCATACATAAATAATCCACAGTTTGAGGTTAGTTTTGAGACTGATAAACAGTTTAGAGAACGGGTGGAAAAATTTGTTGGATTGAATCAGGAGCAGTTCTGGGCATCGCACAAGGTTCAATGGTTTATGAGGATTATGCTTATCGGTTCAGCACTGGGAATTTTATTGGCACGTCTGTCTAAATTACGGAAGCGCTTGAATGAAATGTCGGAAAGGCAGCATAAAATTCGGCATCAGATGATAAATGCTATGGTGAAACCGGCTGAGCCTCTGGAAATGGAAGCTGCCTGGGATGTTGAATTGCGTCAGGAATTTGAAAAGGTTGTTCGGGAGATGAAGCGTCTGCTCAAGAAGAAGGATAAGATAATAAATTCCATACAGGGGCGGTTTAAGGTTAAAGATGAAAACGCTGGTAGCGCTTACCGCAAAGATCCTTCCGCATATTTGCAGATGGATCGATTGGAGAAAATAAGAGTAGCTTTGGATAACGGGGATTTTGAACACGCCCAACAATACTTCGATTTTGTATTGGAGGAATCCGAGCCGACCAACGATGTGGAGACGGAAGAATCTGAGGAAAAGGCCGGTTAAAGGTCCAGAAAATAGACGGGCGGCCATCTGCTATTAAACGTTTTTCAGGAAGAAGGTAACAATTTCCTCGGAGGAAACCATTTCCGGTGGGGCGGTTTTCAGTACACGATAAATTTCCCCGCGCTGATAGCCCAGTGTGGTCAGGGCGGTAACCACTTCATCAAATCGTTGTTCCAGACTGGCGGGAAGTTCGATCAGGCTGTCCGGTTGCACTTTGTTTTTCAATTCCAGAATGATTCTTTCGGCGGTTTTTTTGCCGATGCCGGGTGTTTTGGTGAGCAGGGCCAGATTTTCCTGAAGAATGGCGTTTTTAATCTGGTTGGCATCAACACTCATGATTTCCAGGGCGGTTTTGGGACCTACTCCGTTTACTCCTATCAATAATTTGAAAAATTCCAGGTCGCCGGTCTTGGTAAATCCATAGAGCGTGATCTCATCCTCACGCACTCTTGTATAAATATATAGTTCGGCAGATTGTCCAATTTCCATCTCGGACAGAATGGTCGAGGACAGAAAGGTTTCATAACCGACGGCTCCGCACAGCAAAGTGACGGATTGTTTGTGTTTGCTGATAATTTCTCCTTTCAGATAACTGATCATGGTGGGCTGGTTAATTGGAGGCTGTGAGACGGTTTGAGGCCGGTGTGATGCGCATGGCGATGGATCAGACCGTATCTCTGAAATGACTTAAAAAGTTGTTTTTAAAATCCCGATAGTAACCTTTACTGATGGCCCCTCTAGCATTTTCCATCAATTTCAGCAGGAAGTATAGATTATTTAAGGAAAGCAGTCGAATACCCAGCATCTCGTTCTCCTTGACCAGATGACGAATATAGCTCCGGTTGAATTTCCCGGTGGGATTGTCCGGATGATCCGGGTCGAGAGGCAGGGTATCGCTAAAAAATTTTTCATTGGCGATATGGTGTCTGCCCTCATTATTATAGAAGCAGCCGTGACGGGCGATGCGCGTGGCATGGACACAGTCGAACATGTCGATTCCTCTTTCAATACCTTCCAGCAGATCCAGCGGGGTCCCGACGCCCATCAGATATCGTGGTTTTTGTTCGGGATAATGAGGCTGCATGACTTCCAGCATCCGGCACATGACCTCCCGTCCTTCTCCCACCGACAGACCTCCGATGGCCAGTCCGGGTGTGTTGAGTGAAGCAATGTATTGAGTGGACTCGATGCGGAGATCTTCAAAAACGGTGCCCTGAATAATCGGGAAAAGCGCCTGCGGGGGATCTTTACGGTGATTTTTCTCTTTTTCCAGCTGCAGATGTCTGGTCAGGCACTTTTGAGCCCAATCGTGTGTTCTCAGCATGGCTTTTTCGGCGTATTTTTTGTCACTGTCATGGGGAGCACATTCATCCAGAGCCATGATAATATCTGCTCCCAGATCATGTTCGATTTCCATGACTTTTTCCGGGGTCAGATAATGCTTGCTGCCGTCCAGATGGGATTTGAATTCCACGCCGTCGGAAGTCAGTTTCACCTTGGATTTCCCTTTTTTTGTGCCGGCTCCCAGGGAAAAAACCTGAAATCCTCCCGAGTCGGTCAGAATCGGTTTGTCCCAGTTGATCCATTTGTGCAGACCGCCCATTTGCCGGATCAGCTGATGTCCCGGCCGCAGATATAAGTGATAGGTGTTGGCCAGAATGATCTGGGCTTGGGCCTGCAATAATTCGTCCGGAGAAAGACCTTTGACCGACCCAAGAGTGCCGACCGGCATAAAAATCGGGGTCTCTATTTTGCCGTGGGGGGTCGAAAAAAGCCCACGACGGGCTTTCGTCTGTGGGTCTTTGGCAATTATTTTAAATTCAAACATGCGGATTTAGGCCTTTTTACTTTTGGCTGACACTTTTTTCGCTGCTTTTTTAACAGGTTTTTCCAGCTCTTCTTCTTTGACAGTTTTTGGCTTGTTTTTATCCTGGGCTTTGGCGACTCTGGCGATAAACTTGGCTACCTGATCGTTGCGGACATCGCTGCGGCGTTTGCCGGTGTAGAAAGGATGGGAGGCGGAAGAGGTTTCCACTTTCAGAACAAAGTGTTCTATTCCATCAATTTTTTTGATTTCGTCGGATTTCAGGGTGGAGGTGGTGACAAATTCCGCGCCGCTCATCACATCAACGAAAACAACCTTATTTAACTTGGGATGAATTTTATCTTTCATGACGACTTAAGTCTTAAAAAGTAAGCGAATATTAATGATAAAGAGTTAATTGCGCAAGTGAAATTTATGAGAGTGCGGGCTGTTTTTTTCCGTCCTCTTCCAAAACTTCCTCGGGCTGGCGTTCGACTTTCTTGGTTTCCTCAACCATGGTGGTGGATGCTACCAGATCGCTGGCATTCATACGCATCAGATATACACCCTGGGTGGCCCGGCCCTGAGTGGGGATTGATTTGAGCGGGAGCCTGATTACCTGACCCATTTTGGAAATGATGATCAGATCGCCGGCGGCATTTTCATCGATGATTTTGGCTCCGACGATTTTCCCGGTTTTAGCGGTGATATTGGCAGTTTTGACTCCGCTGCCGCCGCGTGTCTGGAAGCGGTAATCGGTAATCAGTGAAGATTTGCCCAAACCGTTTTCCATGATGACCAGCAGATGTGATTTCTTGAGATCTTTCACCACGTCCATATCAACCACGGTGTCTCCGGCTTTGATTTTGATACCGCGCACGCCCATTGAGGAGCGTCCGGTCGGGGTAATGTCAGCCTCGCTGAAGCGGATTGATTTGCCGTCTCTGGTCACGATCATGATTTCATTGTCTTTGTTGATCTGTCTGACCCAGTGCAGCATATCGCCTTCACGCAGTTTGATGGCAATCAGACCGGATTTGCGGACATTGGAAAAATCCTCAACTTTGGTCATTTTTACCGTTCCCCGGGTGGTGCACATCAACAGGTGTGATCCGGTCAGTTTTTCCCCGGTGGGAAGTATGCCGGTAACGATTTCATTGTCGGAAAGTTGCAGCAGATTGACGACAGGGGTGCCTTTGGCAGTGCGGGAGGCCTGCGGCAATTCATAAACCGGCAGTCGGAAGACCCGGCCCAGATTGGTGAAGAACAACAAATCATCATGGTTGTTGCACTGCATCATGATGCTGATTTCGTCCTCTTCTTTGGTAGTCGCCCCGATAATTCCCTTGCCGCCGCGTCCCTGCGACTGGAAGGTGTTGGAAGGGATTCTCTTGATGTAATTTTCGCGGGACATCATGACAATCATTGGTTCGTTGGGGATGGTGTCCTTGCTGGAGAATTTGCCGATGGCGTTGGGAACAATCTCAGTCTTGCGGTCATCTCCGTAGGTTTTGGACATTTCTTTGGTTTCGGTGCGGATCAGATCGATGATCTTGCCTTCATTGGCCAGGATATCTTCCATTTCGGCGATAAAAGCCAGTCTTTCGGCCAGTTCGTCTTCAATTTTTT
Organism: Candidatus Altimarinota bacterium; assembly: GCA_963677745.1. GTDB lineage: Bacteria > Patescibacteriota > Gracilibacteria > UBA1369 > UBA1369 > UBA1369. The sequence continues at coordinate 168,033 of OY782391.1, read as the reverse complement.
GTCTTTCCAGTCCGGCCAGCGTCTGCAGTTTCATTTCCAGGATGGCTTTGGACTGAAGTTCCGAAAGTTTGAATTTCTTCATCAAAGCTATCTGGGCATCCTCCTTGGTAGCGGACTTTTTGATGGTTTCGATGATGGCATCGATGTGATCAAGTGCAATCTTCAGACCTTCCAGAATGTGGGCGCGGGCTTTGGCAATTTTCAGATCATACTCGGTGCGTCGGCGGATGACGGTTACGCGGTGTGTAATGAAATGCTCCAGGATTTGCTTGAGATCCAACAGTTTCGGCTGAAGACCTCCTTCCACCAGGGCGATCATGTTAAAGTTGAAGGTTGATTGCATGGTGGTCAGCTTGTACAGCTGATTGAGCAGTTTTTTGGGATAGGCTTCTTTTTTCAGTTCAATCACAATGCGGATGTCCTTTTTGGACTCATCGCGCAGATCGCTGATACCGACTATTTTTTTGTCGCGTACCAGGTCGGCTATTTTGGTAATCAAGTCGGCTTTGTTGACCTGATAGGGCAGCTCGGTGATGATGATTTGGAAACGCCCGTTTTTTCGCTCTTCGATGCCGGCTCTGGCTCTCATGATAATTCCGCCGCGGCCAGTGGAATAGGCCGTTTTGATGGCGTTGACGTCATAAATAATTCCGGAAGTCGGGAAATCGGGACCTTTGATGTATTTCATCAGATCGTCAATGCTGCACTCGGGATGGTCGATCAGATGCAGGATTCCCTGGTTGAGTTCTTTCAGATTGTGCGGCGGGATCGAAGTTGCCATACCGACGGCGATACCGGATGATCCGTTCAATAACAGATTGGGGATTCTGGTTGGCAGGACGCTTGGTTCTTTGGTGGAGGCATCATAATTGTCGACCCAGTCGACGGTTTCTTTATCAATATCAAAAAGCATTTCGTCGGAAATCTTGGCCATTTTGGCTTCCGTATAACGCATGGCTGCCGGAGAGTCTCCGTCAATTGATCCGAAGTTTCCTTGGCCGTGGACCAGCATATAGCGCATGGCAAAATCCTGGGCCATTCTGACCATGGCCAGATAGACGGAGGAATCGCCGTGCGGATGGTATTTACCAAGAACTTCACCAACTACCTTGGCGGATTTCTTGAAAGTCGCGTTGGACCGTAACCCGATTTCATTCATGGCAAACAGAATGCGCCGGTGTACGGGTTTAAGTCCGTCGCGGACGTCAGGTAGAGCTCTCTGGACTATTACGCTCATGGCGTAGTCCAAATATGAGCTTTCCATTTCGGTGGTAATGTTGCGTAAAGTATAATCTTTAAACAATTCTCCTCCCGAAGCGCTTTCAGGCTGGGTAGGGGATTTGTCTTGATTTGTGCTATTTTCTGCCATTTTAAAACGTGTTGAATTGGATTCGGCGACAGTTTAGCACAAGTTGTTTTTCCGGCCAATTGAAAAAATAGGCTTTTTAAGGTAGAATAAAGGGATTTAATAAGTATCGCCAAGCCAAAATATGGCCGAAAACAATGTGACGGGAAATAACGGAACCGGTGGTGGGACGGGGAACTTTGTTCCTTCGTGGCTTAAGAAAGCCCAGGAAACAAATGCGGAATCTGCCCAAAAGGAGTCCGGTGCGGTACAACAACTGCTGGCTTTGAAATCTCATGAGGAAAACGCAAAATTCAACGATGAGGGAAAACAGGTATTGGAGAATGTGGTCAGAAGTCCGGAAGATGAAGCGTTGAAAAAAGAGGAGAAGGCTCTGGAGGGACTGAAATTTGAAGGAGAAGAAAATGCCGGAGCGGTTGCTCCTGTTTCTGCCCCCGCCGTCGAAAAGCCGGCGCCGGCCTCCATACCGACAGCAACACCGGTCTCCACATCTGCGACGAATCCGCTTACAACGACCGCTGCGGTACCGGCAGCATCATCCTCCGCGGAAAAAGTTCCGGACTGGTTAAAGGATTTAAAAGAAGTTCCTCTACAGGCTGAGCAGAAATCCGAGCCTAAAGCTGAACCCGAAAAACCGGTGGCGAGTGTGCCGGTGGATAATAAATTGATACAGACAGTCTCTCCGGAAATTGCCAAGAAGCCGGAGGATAAATTAATTAAACAGGAAAAAACTGAACAAAAGGAAGCGGATGAAAAAGCCCTGAAGGAAAAAGTTGCGGGAGAGAAGGTCCTTGAGGAAAAAGCAAAAACAGATGCCAAAACCAAGGCGGATTTGTTTGCCAATCTGTCAAAAGGCCTGGCCGGTGCCGTAAAAACCGCGGGAGAAGAGGTGGAGAAAGGAAAGTCCGCCGGTGTGGATGAAGCGGAAATCACGCTGGAGAACTTTGAGATGAGTAAAGCGGCCAGACAGTATGCCAAAACCGCCACCGGCAAGGAATCGCAAAAAGAACTGGCGGAGGAACATAAAAATTTGATGGAGGCGGAAAAGATCTTTCAGGAAGGAATGGCTACGGTTAGAGATCTGATTGCTCCATCATCATTTGAAATCAATTATGACAATTTAAAGGTTGAGGGCACGTTTGCACGTACCTTTATGGTTTATTCGTATCCCCGCTATCTGGATACGAACTGGATGTCGCCGATCGTCAATTTTGACGCAACCATGGATATTGCCCAGTTTATCTATCCGATCGATTCGGCGAAGATAATGAAAATATTGTCCAAGAAGGTAACCCAGATGCAGGCTGCCATGAGTTTGAATGCGGAGAAAGGTATGATTCGTGATCCCGCACTGGAAACCGCTTACGAGGATGCCGAACAACTGCGCACGGAAATTCAGCGCGGACAGGAAAAATTTTTCCAGTTTGCGATGTATATTACCATTTATGCCGATGAGCTTAAAAAAATTGACCGTATTTCCAAACAACTGGAATCAATACTGGGCTCCAAGCTCATTCTTACCAAGCGGGCCGATCTGCGGATGGAGCACGGTTTTAATTCCACAACCCCGCTTTGCCTGGACGAACTGGAAGTATTCAGAAATATGAATACCGGCCCGCTGTCGACAACATTTCCTTTCAGTTCTTCCGATTTGACCAGTAATGAAGGCATTCTTTACGGTTTGAACCGTCATAACGATTCACTGGTTATTTTTGACCGTTTCAGTCTGCCCAATGCCAATTCGGTGGTGTTTGCCATCTCCGGCGCCGGAAAGTCTTACTCGGTAAAACTGGAAATTGTTCGTTATCTGATGCTGGGCGTGGATGTGATCGTGATTGACCCCGAAAATGAGTACGAAGAACTGGCCAAGACCGTGGGGGGAGCATATCTGCGCGTTTCACTGACTTCCGACCGTCGCATCAATCCGTTTGATCTGCCCGCTCCGCTCAAGGATGAGGAATTGCAGCCGGGGGATTTGCTCCGGTCCAATATCATCAATCTGCACGGTTTATTGAAAATTATGCTGGGAGGACTGACTCCTGCTGAGGAGGGAATTATCGATAAGGCTCTTAACGACGTATACTCCCTGAAAGGGATAACCATGGAAATTGTCGATCCTTCCAACCTGCCCGTGCCGACCATGGAGGATTTGCATGCCCTGCTTATTAATATGGAGGGGGCCACCGATCTGGCGCAGCGTCTGGAAAAATACACAAAAGGTACTTATTCGGGTATTTTCAACAAACCGACCAATGTCGATCTGAAAAGCGGTCTGATGGTGTTCTCGATTCGTGATCTGGAGGATGCTCTGAGACCGATAGCCATGTATATTATTTTGAATTTTATCTGGAGCAGGGTCCGGTCTGCCATGAAAAAGCGTTTGATGATCGTGGATGAAGCCTGGACGATGATGCAACATGAAGATTCCGCCAAATTTTTGTTCGGGCTGGTCAAGAGGGCCAGAAAATATTATCTGGGCATAACGGTGATCAATCAGGATGTGGAGGACTTTATGAAGTCACCCTATGGAAAACCAATTGTTTCCAATTCCGCGATGGCGCTGCTGCTCAAACAGTCGCCGGCTTCTATTGCGGTTTTGCAAAAGACTTTCAATCTGACAGAAGGGGAGAAGTATATGCTGCTCAATTCCGGTGTCGGACAGGGGCTGTTTTTTGCCGGTATGAAACACGTGGCGATGCAGATTATTGCCTCTTATACAGAGGACAAGATTGTGACAACCAATCCGGAAGAAATTTTGCGCAATCTGGGTACCACCACTACCGAGACCTACGAATAGATCAGTTCAGATATTGGATGGCTGCGGTAAGTTGGGGATCCAGGCCCAGCTGTTTTTGCTGATCGGAAATGGTTACCGATTGATCGGGTACCAGACCGACATGATTAATATCCCGGAGTTTGGGCGTGAGCCACTTGGCGATGGTCAGTTTGAGACTGGAATTGTCGCTGTAATTGGTAATTTCCTGGACGCTTCCTTTGCCGAAGGTAGTGTTTCCGATGAGGTGGGCCAGCTGATAGTCCTGCAGGGCGCCGGCAAAAATTTCAGAAGCAGATGCTGAACCTTCATTCACCAGTACCACAACTTGATAGTCTTTTAATTCCCCCAGTCCGTTGGAAAGGTATTGGGTTCTGTTGTTATTGCGGTCCACCGTATAAAATTCCACCTGTCCGTCGGTTAAAAAATGTCCGAGTATATCCTGGGTGCTGGTCAGATAGCCCCCGGGATTGTTGCGCAGATCTACGATCAATTTCTTGGAACCGGCCTTCTGCATTTCAACCAGATAATCGGCAAATTCCTGGCCGCTTGATTCGGTGAACTGATCGATTCGCAGATAGTTGATATTATTGCCGACGGTTTTCCATTGGAGGGCTTCTATGGTGATTTTTTCCCGTACGATTTCAAAGTTAAGCAGGGTGGAATCACGTTTGATTTTCAATTTTACGGTGGTGCCCGCCCGTCCTTTGATCAGTGATGTTACCTGTTCATAGGTCAGGCCGGTCAGGCTTTTCCCGTCAATTTCCTGAATGATATCCTTGCTTTTAAGTCCGGCCCGATAGGCGGGGGAATTGTTGAGAGTGGTGAGAATGATGAAATTGCCGTCGGTTTGTTCGATCACTGCGCCGATACCTTCGTAATCTTCAGGAATATAAATGTAGGATGAACCGTCGGCGTCGGGACTGTTAAATGTGGAATAAGCGTCATCAAGACTGTCTACCATTCCACCGATTGCCCCGTAAACAAGCTTGTCCTGGGAAACTTTTTCGGTATAAACGAATTGTGTGTTGATTTTGCTCCAAGTGTCGAGCAGAATGCCAAATTTCTCATTTTCCAGAAGATCGGTTTGGCTGTCATCCACCGGACTGGGACTGGAAACCGAAATGGTAACCGAACCGTAGGGATGATCGTTCGGAGTTAACAGTTGGGAGGCAATTTTGGCTTTGAAGAGCAGGTCGGCCGCATCGCCTCTGGTCAGTAGCAGATTGGGCCGAAAAGCTTCCTGGTCTTTTTCAAAATACAGATAATGTGATTTTGCCGCTGCATAAACCGAGGCCAGTGGATGATTGGGGCGGATGTCGGAATAAAGTTCGGAGGAGTCTGGTGCGGTCAGGGGGATAGGCAGACCGTAAATTCTCATGATCAAAAGCAGTCCTTCCTGGCGGGTCAGGCTTTGTTCGGGATAAAAACGGTCATTAAGATTATTGGTAAGGGCTCTGATTTCCAGTGCTTTTTTAACATATGGGGCAAACCAGCTGTTTTCCGGTACGTCGCTGTAGCCGGTGAATGAATTAAGCGTTTTGACCGGTTTGAAGCCCAGATAGCTGAGGGAGGCTTTCAAAAAGGCGGCCCGGGAAATCGCTTCCGCCGGTCGAAAATCACCCCTTCTATCCAGAGAAAAAGCCCCATTTTCAATAAGGTCGATGAACATTCCGACGCGTGGATCTTTTGGGGAAACATCTTTAATATCGGTAATGGACAGTGCCTGCAGGGCGGGTGTCAGACTGAAATTCAGGAATATGGCAAGGCTGACCGTAAAGGCAGAAAATGGCTTTTTGTAGCTTTTCATTTGTTGTTTTTAGTCTTTTGGATGTTTGTATTTTACTCTTTTTGACCTGTAAGTAAAATTACCCGGAAAAGGTTGTTCCGAAATTGACCAAAAGGACTAAAAAAGGGTATAATGTAGGGATTGAATTATGCCTTTGTCCAAATGAAAAAATTGCTGTCAAAACTGGTTCACCTTCTGGTCCTGATGGGATTGGCCCTGATGTTGTTTGTCTGGTCGTTTTTTTATGAGGGAGGATTGACCATGGTGGTCTCTTCGGAGAGGGGCAGTCAAGTGGTGATCAGTATGGATGACAAGGAAAGAGTTTCCGTAAATCGGGCCGGAGAGGAAAAACTGTTGAGTGACGGAAAGCCACTGGAAACCGGCGACATTGTTGATTCAAAAACGGCAGATAACGTTGTACTCAAATTTGCCCGGGGCGGCGAATTGCGGTTGGACCGGCAGACAAAAGTCCTGCTTTCTTTCCAGGACAACGAGACAATGAAATATACTTTTCAGGTCAGACAGGGGAGGATCTGGTTGAACAATCTTTATAGTAATGCCGATGTGAATTTGTCTCTGGAGGCGGCGGTTGTGTTTCCCGGTCAGAGTATCGTTTTTGCCGAACAAAAAGAAGGGGTTGCCTCAGTATATATAAATAAAAACGATGCTGTTTTGGCGCTGGTCGCGACCGATTATGAGTCCAATAAAGTAATTGATGAAAACAATGCTGAGATTTTGAACAAACTTTATTTGCCGCAGGGTACCACTTCCACCGTTTATGCCGACAAGGTAAAGGAAAACATGACGACCATTTCCAAGCTGCTTTTTTCCAAGATGGTAAAAGAGTTCAATTACAGTCTGTTTGACGTCAAAACTTTGATTTCAGATCAGTGGTTAAGTTTAAATGTCGAGAAGGATATGACACTTACCACAAAGATCCGTAACGAACGTCTGGAAAAAATACGAACCAGAGGACTTAAATATTCTTCATTGGACGCTTCCAATTACAAGCTTGATCAATCGATCAGGGATTTTTCCAACACACTGACTTTTTCAGATGAAAGAGTGGGAAAACGGAATCTGGATGCTCTTTATGATTTGCTCTACGATGCGCAATATCTTTTTGACAACGGCCGTAAAGAGGAAGCTCAGGTCAGGCTGGAGTCTTTCACAACTATGGCCAATGAGCTCTTTATGGTATACGGGGAGGATTTAAAGCAGGGCTATATCGATAGGGTAAAGGCTGAATATGAATATCTTTCCTTTGCCAATCCGGTGGATTCCCTGTTTTCACTCAAACAGGTTTTGGAAAAAATTTATCTGGATTCCATAAAAGGCAGACCCGAGGAGTTGTCGATGAAGTTTGTGTTTTTGACAGAGACTCTTTCCACGATCGGGTATTATGCCGAAAGCACTGAAACCAAAAACATGGATCAGGTTTTCGAGTCCTATATGACTTCCTTCAAGGATCTGATTAATAAATACCCGCAGGAAATCTCGGAGAATATTACTTATGTACAGAGACAAAACCAGGGGCTGGACAATTTATTTACTCAATATTTTGCACTTTATCGGGAAAAGTATTTCACCAAAAAATTGTTTGTGGAAAATAAATATCTGACGCTTTTACCCAAAGGTAAAGACCGGGCAGAGGAAATTCAGAACGTGATTGCCCAGAGAATTGATTTTTTGAAAAAACTGGAAAATTTCTATCTGGACGGAAAAATTCCGCTGTTGGCGGATGCCCAGAATATATTGGCACTGTTGTTTTCGGAGATTTCCAAGATAGAACTGCCGGCCGATTATCAGGTGGCGGTGAAAGCGCTGTTTACTGACAGACTGGAGGATTTCGCTTTGTTCAGCAAATTCCTGAACTCTCCGGAATATGTAAGTTCCAGCCAGAAAGGGGCGACGCCACGGCAGAGGTATGAACAGTTCAAGAAGGATTATCAGCAGGAAATATCAATTGAGCAATTGGCTGAGGAGATGGCGAAGAAAGTTACCGGTGCCAGCAATCAGTTTGAATTGGGTACCATTATTTCAGCTGAGCCTGCGGTTGTTACCGAGCCTCTGATCAATGAAGAAGTTGTTATGACCAATATTGACGGGACGGTGACTACAACCCAGAATCAGATTACCACCGGGACGACTACCACCACGACTACCGAACCGGTAAAAGTACCTAGAGTAAAACGACCAACTTAGGCTGAAAGTTCAATTGTCTTTTATCCGGGAGTTGTGTAGAATAGTGCAGGTTTTTCCCAAACTGCTTTAGTTTTAGTAATTGTAAAAAGATGGACCAAAAGACTTCAAGTAATTATGGTGCGCAAAATATCACGGTGCTGGAGGGATTGGCTGCCGTACGCCGCAGACCAGGCATGTATATCGGTACAACGGATGTGGCCGGATTGCATCATTTGATCAAAGAAATTGTTGATAATGCCATCGACGAGGCAATGGCTGGGTTTTGTACGGATATTGTGGTGACCATTAATAAGGACGGTTCTGTTTCGGTTGAGGACAACGGGCGCGGTATTCCTGTCGATAAGCATGAGAAAACCGGCAAATCCGGACTGGAAACGGTTCTGACGGTATTGCATGCCGGCGGCAAGTTCGGTGACGGAGGCGGATACAAAGTTTCCGGAGGTTTGCACGGAGTAGGTGCGTCGGTTGTGAATGCCTTGTCAAAATGGCTCAAAGCCGAAGTATACCGTGATGGTAAAGTTTATTTTCAGGAATTTCATATCGGTGAATCACAGGGGGAAGTCGAGGTTATTGGAAAAACCGATAAAACGGGTACAAAAATTACTTTTTTGCCGGATGAAGAGATTTTTGAAAGTGTGGTTTTTGATTTTGAGACAATTATGTCCAGGTTACGCCAGCAGGCCTATCTGACCAAAGGCGTTTCCATAAAACTATCGGATGACCGGACGGGAATTTGCAATCAGTTTTATTTTGAGGGCGGAATCCGTTCCTATGTTCATCATCTTAATGAGAACAAAGAGATTATCGGCGGGATTTTTTATCTGGACAGGACGGTGGAGGAAGGGACTCTGGAAATTGCCATGCAATATACCAATTCCTTCAATGATCAGGTGTTGACTTTTGCCAATACCATAAACACTCCCGAAGGCGGTATGCATCTAACCGGTTTTAGATCCGCCCTGACACGTACTTTGAATTCTTACGGCAGAACCGCCGGATTTCTAAAAGAAAAGGATGATAATTTGACTGCCGATGATGTCAGGGAAGGTTTGACTGCCATTATTTCGGTTAAGATCGCCGATCCCCAGTTTGAAGGCCAGACCAAGAGTAAATTGGGTAATTCGGAAATCAGGACTGCCGTGGAAAATGTTTTCGGGCAGGCTTTTTACGAATATCTGGAAGAGCATCCCAATGATGCCAAGCTGATGTTTTCAAAATGCGCTCTGGCGGCCCGCGCCAGGCTGGCCGCGCGGGCCGCCCGTGATGCCATCGTGCGCAAAGGCGCGCTCGAAGGCATGACGCTGCCCGGAAAACTGGCTGACTGTTCCTCCAAAGATCCTCACAACTCGGAACTGTACATCGTAGAGGGAGACTCGGCCGGAGGTTCGGCCAAACAGGGCAGAAATCGTGAAACACAGGCCATTCTTCCGTTGAGAGGTAAGATTCTCAATGTGGAGCAGGCCCGCATGGACAAGATTCTCGGTTTTGCCGAAATCAAGGCAATGGTTATTGCTCTTGGTACCGGGATTGGTGATACTTTTGATATTTCCAAATTGAGGTACGGACGCATCGTGATGATGACCGATGCCGATGTGGACGGCGCCCATATCCGTACCCTGCTGATGACTTTCTTTTACCGGCATCTGCGACCGGTAATTGAGGAAGGTCACTTGTTTATAGCCCAGCCGCCGCTTTATAAAATGGAGCAGAACAAGAAAGTTTTATACGCCTATTCCCAGGAGGAAATGGAACTCAAGAAAAATACTTTTCCCAATCCGGAGAAAGTGCATCCGCAGCGTTATAAAGGTTTGGGTGAAATGAACCCAGAACAGCTTTGGGAAACGACTATGGACCCGGATAACCGCATGATGCTGCGAGTTACTATCGATGATGCCGAATCGGCAGATAAAGTGTTTGAGACATTGATGGGACCGGAAGTGGCACCGCGCAAAAAATTTATTCAGACTCATGCCAAAACTGTCAAGAATCTGGATATCTGATAAAAGGTTTTAATTTGACAAGATCCGGTATCAAAATGCATACTCTGTTGGCTTTACAATTAACTACATTGAAAGGGGGTAATAACATATGGCAATAAAAGTAATCAGGAATCCCAAAGAATCCGTGGACAGGCTGATCGCGAGGTTCAACAAGAAGGTTCAGTCCAGCCGTGTTATTTTGCAGCTGAAAAGCCGCCGATATTTCAAAAAACCCCTGAGAAAGAGACAAATTCGTGCCGCAGCTGTTATGCGCGACATGCACAGGAGCAAGAGAGAGAAGATGAAATATTATTAACAGTAAAGGGAGCTTTAAGGTGTTAATCAACTTAAAGCTCTTTTTTTATGCATTTTTGCAGGTGTCGCGAGTGAGTATTTACGGAAAATATTAAAATTGATGATCAAGGTTGAACAATTATTGGGACAGGTAAAAGAAATAGGTCTGACGGACCGTCTGGCGGCCGAAGTATGGCTGGCTGAACTGCTGGAGAAAGACCGGGCTTTTTTGTTTGCCTATCCCGGTCACCGGGTCAGCCCTGCAATAACTGAAAAGTTTTTGACGGGCGTTCAGGAGATGGCCGCGGGGAAGCCGCTGGCCCAGCTGACCGGCCATAAGGAATTTTACGGGCTGGATTTTCGGGTGAATGGTGATGTACTGATCCCGCGGCCCGAGTCCGAACTGTTGGTGGAGCTGGTCAAGGAATATTTGGACGGACACGGTTATGGAGGCCGGCTGGTGGTAGCGGATGTGGGGACGGGGTCGGGCTGTATTTTGCTGGCAATTCTCAAAACTTTGGGTTTTGGCAGGGGAATCGGCTTGGAAATCTCCGGAAAAGCTTTGGAGGTGGCCAGAAAAAATGCCGAAAACCTGGGGCTGGCCGATAAAGTTACCTGGCTGGAAAGTGATTTGCTGAGCGGACTGACGGAGCCGGTGCAGGTGATGGTGGCAAATCTGCCATATATCGGCAAGGACAGGTTTCATTTTATTGCGGAAAATGTTGCAAAACATGAGCCGGAAGTGGCTTTATACGGCGGATCGGACGGCTTGGAGTTGTACAGGAAAATGTTTGCACAATTAAAGAAAAAACACTGGAAGCCGGATTTTCTGGCCGGGGAATTTGGTTTCGGCCAGCAGGAGGAAATGGAAAAGATTCTGAAAAAATATTTTCGTGGACATGATTACCGTGTGATTCCCGATTTGGCTGGGATTCCCAGGGTATTTGTGGTAGAGTTTTACAGTCAAAATAACGTTTAATGAAAGCTGTTTATGATGATCGACAAATTACAGAATCTGGAGAACGAGTTTTTTAAACTGGAAAAGGAAATGGCTGATCCGGAGATGATGACCAGACAGGCCGAATATTTGAAATTGACCCGCAGACATAAGGAACTTTCCAGAGTGGTCGGTTTTTTCCGTGAGTATAAAAAATATGAACAGCAGATCAAGGATTCAGAAGAGCTTTTGGCACAGGAAAGCGATGAGGAAATGCGAGAATTTGCCAAGGAACAACTGAAAACGGCCAAGGAGGAAGTGTTGAAAATCGATGAAGCCATCAAGGTGGAATTACTGCCCAAGGATCCCAATGATTTTAAAAACGCCATTGTGGAAATCAGAGCCGGAGCTGGAGGTGAAGAGGCTGCTCTATTTGGCGCCGAACTGGCCAGGGCTTATATGAAATATCTGGAAAGCAACCGTTATAAAATCGAAATGATCGGACAGAGCGAGGCCCAGGCGGGGGGTATCAAGGAAATGATTTTCAAGGTGACGGGCGGGGAAATGCCCTATGGTCTGATGAAATACGAGTCAGGCGTTCACCGGGTGCAAAGGGTTCCCGTCACGGAAAGCAAAGGCAGGGTACACACCTCAACGATTACGGTTGCCGTATTGCCGGAAGCGGAGGAAGTTGATGTACAGATCAAAGATTCCGATCTTAAGATTGATGTGTTCAGAGCCGGAGGGCCGGGGGGGCAAAGTGTCAATACAACTGATTCCGCCGTGCGTATCACTCATATTCCCTCGGGGTTGGTGGTATCGATGCAGGATGAGAAGTCACAGCTCAAAAACAAAGCTCGTGCCATGGAAATTTTACGTACCAGACTGTATGCCATGGAGCAGGAAAAACGACAGAAGGAGCTGGGAGAACAGCGGCTGGCGCAGATCGGAACAGGCGACCGTTCGGAAAAGATTCGCACTTATAATTTTCCCCAGGACAGAATCACCGATCATCGCATCAATAAAAACTGGTCAAATTTGCCGGCGATTATGGAAGGGGATTTGCAGGACATTTTTGAGTCGCTCCGCATGGAGGATCAGGCCCAGAAACTGTCCCAGGCGGCCGGAGTGTAATTTAACTTATTGGAAGGGATTCAGGTTACTGAGTGAAGAGCTGATTTGTCCGGGGATTCCGGAAACTTTATCAATCATTCCCTGCATGGATGTCTGGATGGAAAGATAACCGTCCTGGATGGTTTTGATATTGTTGTTGATGGCGTCCAGATAGCTTTTCAGCCCCATATATACGTAATATCCCAGAATGATCAGGATAATATAGGGGATGGCCAGAATCAGGTAATGGATGATTTTATTGCGTAATTCTCGCTTTTCTTTTTGCAGGTGGAAGTCTAGCAGTTTATGCAGAGTTTGGTTCTGTTCCTGCAGGAGACGGATTAGTATTTGATTGTCGTTTTCCATGTTTTGATCTAAAGTTTTGCCGTTACAGTATAGTTTAATTTATTCAGTGTGTTAATCGATTCACATTCACATCTGCATTTTCACAAGAGTTTTCCGGATTATCCGGAGGTTTTGGAGAGGGCCAGGGAGGCCGGTGTGACCAGACAGGTTCTGATCGGCTGTGAGATGTCCGATTCACTGCGGGCCTGTGAATTTGCACAGAAACATGAGGAATTATCATGGGTGATCGGCATCCATCCCCATGAGGCAAATCAGATAAACAATGATAATTTGAGAATAATCAGGCAGGTTCTGACGCGAACCGGTGAGTATTCCGGTTTGAAAAAACTGCCGGTGGCGATTGGGGAAATCGGTTTGGATTATTACAGAAATATACAGACTCCGGAGCTGCAGCGGGAGGGATTCCGGCGTTTGCTGGAGCTGGCTGGGGAGTTTGATCTGCCTGTTGTTATTCATATTCGCGAGGCCTTTGAGGATTCCAGAAAAATTTTGGAGGAAATGAACGTGAAAAAAGCGGTTTTACATTGTTTTAGTGGCAGTCTGGAACAAGCTGACTGGGCTTGGGAGAGGGGATTTTTAACATCATTTACCGCCACGGTGACTTATCCGAAAAACACGGTCTTGATGGATATTGTAAGAAGGGTGCCGCAGTCGCTTTATATGCTGGAAACCGATTGTCCTTTTTTGCCGCCCCAGACACATCGGGGCCAACGGAATGAACCGGCCTACGTAAAAGAGATTGCCCTGCAGGTCGCGCAGTTGCGCGGACAGTCTGTGGAACAGGTGGCAGAGGAGACAACTGCCAATGCCGTAAAGTTTTTCCGGCTCGAATAAAAAAGGGGATTCAGGAGAAAAATAATTTGGCTGCCTGCTCCAGGTCATTCACAGTCAGTATTTTGCTTTGTCCTCCGGATGACACGGCTTTTGTGGAAGCAGCTGTGACGATGGTGGTAAAGCCCAGTTTGGTGGCTTCTTTGATGCGTTTTTCCAGATGGCTGACCGGGCGGAGTTCACCGGATAGACCGATTTCCCCCAGAAAAACCGATTTTTCCGGCAGCGGTATTTTTTTATAGGAGGAAATGATGGCCATGGCTAGACTCAAATCGACGGACGGTTCACTGAGTTTGAATCCTCCTACCACATTAGCGTAAATATCCTGGGAATTGAGATTTAATTTCAGATATTTCTGTAAAACAGCCCCGATCAGTTGCAGGCGATTGAGGTCAAAACCGCTGGCAGTGCGTTTGGGATAGCCGAAAATTGTGGGGTTGGTCAGGGCCTGTACTTCCAAAAGCAAAGGGCGGCTGCCTTCCAGGGTAACCGTAATGGCGGATCCCAGGGCCTGGAATTTTCGACCCTGCAGAAAGAGTTCGGAAGGATTGGAGACTTCGGTGAGTCCTTTTTCGGTCATTTCCATAATGGCCACCTCGTTGGTTGAGCCATAGCGGTTTTTTAGTCCGCGGATCAGACGCAGCTGCTGGTGGCGTTCCCCTTCGATAAACAAGACGGTGTCGACCAGATGTTCCAGCACTTTGGGGCCGGCCAATTCGCCTTCTTTGTTGACATGTCCGACGATCAGACAGGTGATTTGGCGGCTTTTGCAGACTTCCATCAGTCTTTCGGTGCAGTAGCGGATTTGACTGATGCTGCCGGGTAGGGAGCCGATATCCAGGGAATAGAGGACCTGGATGGAGTCAATTACAAGTACCTGGGGAGTAAGGGTTTCCAGTTGGCCGAGAATGTTTTCCAGGCAGGTTTCGGAGAGCAGTGAAATCTGGTCGGATTGAATCCCCAGGCGGCGGGCCCGGGAAGCTATCTGGTCTGAAGACTCTTCACCGGAAATATAAAGTACGCTCAGCCGGGCGGCTACGGCATCGCTGCACAGTTCCAGAGTCAGTGTGGATTTGCCGATACCCGGTTCCCCGCTCAGTAAAATCAGACTGCCGATCTTTACTCCGCCGCCCAGTACCGTGTTTAAATCGGGAAATCTAACCGGAAAGCGGCTGATGGCGTTTTCCTGGTGTTCGTGCAGTTTGAGGACGGTGTTGACGGGTTTATGTTCATGCCGGGAGGTACTGATGGAATTGGCTTTGGTGGCCGTGACCTGAGTTTCTTCGGTAAAACTGTTCCATTCCTGGCAATCGGGGCAGCGTCCCAACCATTTGGGGCTTTGAAAGCCGCATTTCTGGCAGACTTGGATGCTTTTTACTTTCATGGTTGGTGGGGTCAGGTGTTAAGAACTCGATAATAAACGGCTTCCGTGTTTCTGGCCATTTTATCGGCAGAGAATTCCTGCCAGCGCAGTAGTCCGTTTTGTTTAATTTTTTTCCGTAATTCATTATGCTCAAGCAGTTTTAAAATTGCTTTGACCAGTTCATTTTTGTTGGCGGGTTTAACCAGTAAGCCCTGATTATCATTGTTAATGATTTCGGGAATGCCGCCGACCTCACTTGCCACCACCGGCAGTCCGTTTTGCATCGCTTCCAGTATCACCAGTCCGAAAGCCTCTTTGAGACTGGGCAGAACAAACAGATCAGCTGCCTGCATCAGATTTTCAATATCGTCTCTCTGTCCCAATAACATAACTTTCTTTTCCAGTTTTAAATTTTTGATTAATTTGTCCAGAAATAATCCGGAGGGGCCGCTACCGGCAATTACCAGTTTAATATTGTCGATTTTCTGAATAATTTTTTTGTACGCACTGATCAGATACTTGTACCCTTTGCGGGGGTGTAGTGCGCCTGCCGAGAAAACGATCAAAGTTTCTTTCCCTGCCAGGAAAAGCTGTTTTTTTATATTCAGGATCTGTTGTTCGGACAGATTGGCTGTTTTGTTTTCAATGCCGTTATGTACGGTTTCGATTTTATAAGCCTGATGAGGATAAAGTCTTTTCATCAACTCCCTGTTGGCATGGGAAACGGTGATGATTTTTTTGGGCAGTCTGAGCAACAGGTTTTTTAAAAATCTCTGATGTCCTTTTAGCGCAAAGGGGTCATGTTCGGTGATGACCAAGGGAATGCGGTGTCGCCAGGCGGCCAGATAGGCAAATTTACAGGCCACCGGATTCCAGACCTGAGCGTGAATCAGCGCCGGTTTTTCCTTGCGGATAATTTTGGAAAGTTCCAGATAATTGATCGGAGAATTTTTGGAGGCTGTCTTAACAATGATTGTACGGATACCGGCTTGTTGTAGATTCTTATACCATTTCTCCAGAGTTTCGCTCTGACGACATACCACTATCGGAAGATATTTTTCCAGATGCAGATGTTTTGCCAGCAGCAGCATTTGTTTCTCGGCACCGCCATAAAGCGGGGTATCCGTGTAAAGCAGAATTTTGAGGGGAGCTAAAGACATGGAAAATTTTCAGGTAAGATCTGCTGTATTCTAGTACCTGAATCGTTATTGCTCAAATGAAAGAAGGAGAATTGAAAATCTGGTTTCCCGCACGGCGGCAGCGTGGTGCCGTCCGTGCGGGAAAGCCGGGAGTTTGTTGCGCGACGGCGAGCGGAATACGCTGACAATGGCGGTTGAGGCCTGAAAAATTAACTTCTGGTGATGAACCTCCTGGTTGTTTTGTCCGGGAACGCACGGTGTCCCTCGCAAGCTACTCGGCCTTGGGGGCCTCGGTCTCAGCGACGGATGCCGGTTCGGCGACGGGAGTGGCTTCGACGGAAGTAACTTCAACGGGCGCGGGCTCAGGTTCCGGGTTCGGCGCGGGTTCCTCGGCCTTGGGGGCCTCGGTCTCAGCGACGGATGCCGGTTCGGCGACGGGAGTGGCTTCGACGGAAGTAACTTCAACGGGCGCGGGCTCAGGTTCCGGGTTCGGCGCAGGCACCTCCTTTTGCCTGCCTTCAAGTTCTGCGATGATCAGATTTGCCAGATCTCGAAGGTTCCTGGCATGGACCAGCAATTCGGCGTCGGACATGGACATGGCTCAATTCTCCTTCTTGTCGGGGGGCATGAAGCTGACCTGTTTTGACTAATTGTACAAGTCAGGGTCAATGGCGCAATTATCCTAGTTTATTTCAAATTGTCAAAATGGAGCATATTGACAAGTGAAGTTAGTTAAAGTGATTAATTCCAAAGAAATAAGTTGAATTTATTCATTGCCCGTGATAATTTTTCGGCGCGTTGTTTTGTAGGAAATAATTCACGGGTCTGTAGCTCAGCTGGTAGAGCGGCTCCCTCTTAAGGAGATGGTCCCCGGTTCGATCCCGGGCAGGCCCACCAAAATATTAAGATAATTTAGCATGAAATTTAAGTGTTTCTGTTTTTTTTGTGTTGTTTTAGCTATATTTCTTTAAATATACCTCAGTGGTCTTGTAGACTTGCTTCGTGTTTAATGTTATAATAATGAGAATAGTTAAATACTAATTTATGGCTTCAGACAATATAAATCAGACGGGGAGAGCGGACGGAAGTAATCCGGATGCAGATCCTGCACAACAGGCCTGGAAAACGCATCGACAGGTAATCAGAACTTTCAGGTCCCGCTATAACAATAACCGCAAATGGTATGATCTGTTTGCTGATGCTATGACTGAGAAATTCGGTACGGTGTTTTTTTTAACACTTAATCTGGTCTGGTACATTGTCTGGATACTCTGGAACTCGGAACTGATTCCCTGGTTGCCAAAATTTGACCCTTATCCCCACAACTTCCTGACTATGATTGTTTCGTTGGAAGCCATTTTCCTGACTATTATTGTTTTGATCTCCCAGAACCGACAATCCAGAATTGCCGATATGAGGGAAGAGATTGATTTCAACATCAATATTAGAGCGGAGAAGGAAATTACCAAGATCTTAAAGATGCTGGAAAAGGTTCAAAATCAACTGGGAATGGAAGCACAGGAAGATCATGAGCTGGAAGAAATGGAAATGGAAACGGATCTGGAAGAAATAGAGGAGCAAATTGCCATCGAATATGTTAGAAGGAAAGAGGAATAATCTTTTCTTTTATTTATGCCGGAATTACCGGAAGTGGAAACAGTCAGGCGCCAGGTTGAAAAACAGGTGCTTGGCAAAAAATTCTGGAAGGTCAGAATAATCGATAAAGCCGCGGTTTTGCCTTCCGCGAATGTTTTAGAACAACTGTTGCCCGGTAAGATAATTAAAAATGTCGGGAGGAAGGGCAAATTTTTGATTTTTGAATTGAGCGGCGGGCTGATGATGGTCGTGCATTTGCGAATGACCGGCATGCTGCTGTTTACGCCGTCAGAACGGTTGAAAAAATTTATCCGGGTGGAGTTTACGTTTAGCAATGCCCGAAAAATGTTTTTTTCCGATGTCCGGAGATTTGGCAGAATCTGGCTCTATCATAAAAAAGACTATCAGCAGAAAACCGGTCTTTACAGACTGGGGATTGATCCGTTAAATGAAAATTTGGATTTAAAGCTGATGGAATCGCTTTATCTGAAGAAAAAGGGGATTTTGAAGAATCGTCTGCTGGATCAGTCGGTGGTGGCGGGGATAGGGAATATCTATGCCGATGAGATTTGTTTCAGGATAGGGTTGCATCCGGCCAGCCGAACAGAAAAACTGAACAAAAAAGAAGTGTCGGCGTTGCAGGAAGCAATAAATTACTGTTTGAGGGAAGGTGTTAAACACAACGGCACGACTATTTCGGATTTTGTGGGAACCAGAGGAGATGCCGGCAAACATCAGAAATATCTGCAAATCTATGGGCGGACGGGTGATCCCTGTTATCAGTGCGGCACATTAATCCAAAAAACACGCGTGGCGGGACGCGGGACATATTACTGCGTTACTTGTCAGAAGTTGAAGAAATGATTAGATCCGGACTTTGCGGGCAATTACGAATTTGAGGTAATCGCCTTCGGGGAAATAGGGGGTTAACGGATGATCGGCCGGTTGGGCTTTTTTTTCGATGATCTGCAGTTGGCAGTGGGAGTTTTCGGCTGCCCAGTTGAGCATGCGCAGGAAGTCCTCGTCGGACATGGCGGCGGAGCAGGAAGATGTAACCAGCAGTCCGTTTTTCGGCAAGACGTCTAAGGCCAGGGAATTGATGGAAATGTAACCTTTCAGTCCTTCCTGAAAATTGTTGCGGGACTTGATGAAGGCCGGCGGGTCGACAATAATGACATCAAAAGAGCCCGGTGCGTTTTTTTCCAGATATTCAAAACAATCGTCGGTTATTTCGGTATGGGGACAGGTGATTTGGTTTAATTCGAAATTTTTGGTAGCCAGGGAAGTTGCTGCTGCTGATATGTCCACGGAGGTGATGGCAGTGGCGTCGGCCAGACCGGCATAGATAGAAAAACCACCGGTATAGCTGAACAGATTCAGTACTTTTTTGTTTTTTACATAATTAAGCAGGCTTTGACGGTTATCCCGTTGATCCAGAAAGAATCCGGTTTTTTGACCGTGTTGGAAATCAATCTCAAAACGGCAGCCGTTCTCCAAAATTGTTTCATTTTCCAGCGGTTTTCCCCACAGAATTTCCCGGTTTTCCTGAGGCAAGCCTTCGTGTTTTCTGGCAGGAAGATCAGAAATTTCCATGATGGAGAGGGGAGTCTCCCCGAATATTTTTTCGTAAGAGTTCAGCAAAGCCTGTATAAAATTTTGTTTCAGCATTTCCGCGCCCAAGGTGTGAATCTGGACAATCAGCGAATGATTGTATTTATCAACGACAAAACCCGGCAGGAAATCGGATTCGGCGAAAATCAGGCGGCAGGCGGTGGTTGATGGGGATAAGACGAAATCTTTTCGCATTTCCAGCGCTGCATCTATTTTTTGCTTCCAGAAATTTTGATCGATTTGTTCTTCTTTATTCCAGGACAGTACCCGAATGGCGATCTGGGATTTGGAATTATAATATCCGTGGGCCAAAAACTGGTTATCGATAAAGACAGAAACAATTTGCCCGTCTTCAATTACGGAATCGGTGCTTTTGATTGCGCCGCTGAAAATCCAGGGGTGTTTATGTCCCTGAAACTGTTTGCGGCGTTCGGATTTGAGGTCTATTCGTGGGTACATGGGAGTTCGTGTTACAGTTGGGATTTACTAAAATTTCTATCAAAATGTCAAAGCATGTATGTTTGCCATTTTGTACGAAATTTTGTTTCTGCTTCGGCTACGCGGTTCGCTAGGCCTGCGCAGTAACCCGTAAATCTCGTAACTATTTGGTGCTGAGAGAGGGAATCGAACCCTCACACTGTTGCCAGTACGGGATTTTAAGTCCCGCGCGTCTACCAGTTCCGCCATCCCAGCGCGATTTTGTTGCAGTTTTTCCGTGAGAAATTTTTACATCAGAGACGGGTAAAAGTAAAGCTGTGCCAAGTTATATTGCAACTTATTGAAAAATTTAACAGGAAACTTGACAAATACTTATACATATTATAGTATAACACCTTCGTCCGATCAGGTCAGGCCGGTATCGAACCGTGCTTTGTCTGTCGACGATGCTCTCATAAAAAGGAGGCTGTGTTATGCTGAAGCTGATCGTAAATATCATCAGAACTGCGGTTGCCCTGATTTGTACTTTCTTGGCCATCTTGATTGGCTTTGGAGGTACGATGCTCATCGGAATGCTTGCCGCGCTTAATGGCTGCGGTGGGCTGGGTCTTTCCGGCGAAGAGTATCAGTCCTGTCTGGAAGAATCAGACAATGGTATGTTCTTGCTGGCCTTTGCTGTCGCTTTGTTGATTGCGGCGGTTTTTGCGGCATTGGCCTGGCTGATCGCTCCCAAGGACGCGACTCCGGCCCAGCAAGGTGAGCCTGCATGAACTGCGAAATCCTCCCTCCCGACACGGAAGGAGCGACGTACCCCGGCTATCCACAGCCTTCTCCTTTCCCAAATTTAATTTATCTTGAAGGACTGTACTGTCTTGATCAACTGGTCGATGACGGTTGAATTTTCCTGTTGGGAACTGGCTCCCATTATAATATAGCCGGCCTGGTCTTTGACCCCGTAAGTCTGGAAAAATCTGGTCACCGGTTCGGTCTGGTTCAACCTGGCCTCAAATTCCGTGTAATACGTTTCCTGGCTTTGTAATCCGATGCCAATATTGATGATTTCGCGTTTGGTTTCTTTGTAATCCAGGAGTCCCGTTCTCTGGCGGTTCAGGACTTCTTTGGCGTAATCCAGACTGGTTTTGGTTGTCTGCAGATCGTTTTTGACGATGTTGATGTTGGCGGTGAAAGTATCGTTTTTGATATTGTTGCGGATTACCACCTGGGTTTCCCTGGGGATATCGCTGGTAAAATCTTTTTGTTCAATCACGTCCCAATTGCCGGGAAACTGAAAACTGAATTGACTGCTGGAATAGGTCTTACTCTCACCGGGAGCCTGGGAGCCACCGTCGGAGGTGGTTCCTCCTGTTGTGTCGGCTGCAAAACATCCGCTTAAAAGTAAAGAAATACCGATGATAAAAAAAGACAGTGATTTTTTCGACATGTGAAACGGAGGTTAGCCAATAATTTTATCCACCAGGCCGTATTTCAGGGCTTCTTCGGCACTCATGAAATTGTCGCGGTCGGTGTCTTTTTCAATGGTTTTAAGGTTCTGTCCGGTATGCTTGGCCAGGATTTTATTCAGGACTTCGCGAATCTTGGTAATGTGATTGGCATGCAGGATGATATCGGAGGCCTGGCCTTCCGTGCCTCCCAGAGGCTGATGAATCATTACTTCGGCATGCGGGAGAATATATCTTTTACCTTTGGTTCCGCCCGCCAGCAATAAGGCTCCGAAGGAGGCGCATATTCCCATACAGACTGTGGAAATATCCGGTTTGATATGCTGCATTGTGTCATAAATGGCCAGTCCGGCCGAAACGCTGCCGCCTGGTGACTGTATATATATAGTAATGTCTTTCTTGGGATCTTCCGCCTGCAGAAACAGCAGCTGGGCAATAATGGTATTGGCCACCGAGTCGTTGATTCCCGATCCAAGAATAATGATGCGGTCTTTTAAAAGACGCGAATAAATGTCGTAGGCTCTTTCACCCTGATGGGTTTTTTCGATGACGGTGGGAATTAAAATTGAATCCGCTCTGATTCCGCTTTGTCCTTTACCCTGAGTCGATGTGTCTTGTAACATATTTGGTCTTTATGTTTTAGTTTTTCTGGCTCTATTATACCACTTTTAGTCCTTATCCAAAAACATAAAAATTCTCTGAGATTTTTCTTGACATTGAATTATCCTTTATATATTATGCCGACGCTTCCAAGAGGGAAGGGGGCGTTTATCGCTACACCTAAAGCCTCCAAAAATCTTTCGGGGAAGCCACAATGCCGGTCATTAACATTTAGGGTGTAGTAGAGAAGAGTTGGAATCTTGCACAATCTATTTATAGATTAGTGCTACACACTTTTTGAACTTTTGAGACTTTTTCTTCGGAAACTGTCTCTAAAATTTTATTCGAAGAGTTTGATCCTAGCTCAGGATTAACGCTGGCGGTGTGCCTAACACATGCAAGTCGAGCGCCCTGGACTTTGTTCCCAAGCAATTGGAGCCAGAGTCCAGGGAGCGGCAGACGGGAGAGTAACACGTTGATAACTGCCCCGAAGTCAGGAATAAGCCTTAGAAATAGGGTCTAATGCCGGATGGTACTCGAAAGAGTAAAGCAGCAATGCGCTTTGGGAGGTGTCTGCGGCCTATCAGTTTGTTGGTGAGGTAATGGCTTACCAAGACTATGACGGGTAGCTGGTCTGAGAGGACGATCAGCCTCAATGGAACTGAGATACGGTCCATACTCCTACGGGAGGCAGCAGTGAGGAATTTTTCGCAATGGGGGAAACCCTGACGAAGCAACACCGCGTGGAGGATGAATGGCTTTTGCTTGTAAACTCCTTTTTTGAGGGAATAAATATGAAGGTACCTCAAGAATAAGCATCGGCTAACTACGTGCCAGCAGCCGCGGTAAGACGTAGGATGCAAGCGTTATCCGGAATTATTGGGCGTAAAGAGTTCGTAGACGAACTGTTAAGTAGGGTGTTAAAGACCAGGGCTCAACCCTGGCAAGGCATCCTAAACTGGCAGAATAGAGTAATGCAGGGGCAAGTGGAATTCTGTATGTAGGGGTAATATCCGTAGATATACAGAGGAACACCAAAAGCGAAGGCAGCTTGCTGGGCATTTACTGACGTTCAAGAACGAAAGCGTGGGGAGCAAACAGGATTAGATACCCTGGTAGTCCACGCCCTAAACTATGATCACTCGATGTTGGAGGATTCGACCCCTTCAGTGTCTAAGCAAACGCGATAAGTGATCCGCCTGGGTAGTACGATCGCAAGATTAAAACTCAAAGGAATAGACGGGGACCCGCACAAGCGGTGGAGCATCTGGTTTAATTCGACAGTAAGCGAAGAACCTCACCAAGACTTGACATCCCGAGAAGATTGCCGAAAGGCGATTGTGCCGCAAGGAACTCGGTGACAGGTGCTGCATGGTTGTCGTCAGCTCGTGCCTTGAGGTGTTCGGTTAAGTCCGTAAACGAGCGCAACCCATGTCCTATGTTGGATTTTTCATAGGAGACTGCCGGCTTTAAGTCGGAGGAAGGTATGGATGACGTCAAATCAGCATGGCCCTTATGTCTTGGGCTACACAGGTGCTACAATGGGAGATACAAAGGGCTGCTACATAGTAATATGATGCCAATCCCTAAAGTCTCTCTTAGTTCGGATTGAGGGCTGCAATTCGCCCTCATGAAGCTGGAATCGCTAGTAAACGTGAATCAGCCATGTCACGTTGAATATGTTCCCGGGTCTTGTACTCACCGCCCGTCAAGTCATGGAAGGTTGGAGTGCCCAAAGTCCCCTTAGTTTTCGAACGGGGGCCTAAGGTAATACAACTGACTGGGACTAAGTCGTAACAAGGTATCCGTAGGAGAACCTGCGGATGGATTACCTCCTTTCTAGGAGAACTGGCCTGTCGCATTTATGCGACAGAGCAAGGTCGATCTAACTTAGTTAGACAAATTATTTTCCATCTTTTCTCTACTGCATTCTGAATGTTAGAAAAACACCCTTAAAAGGGTGTTTTTTTGTTATTGGGTAAAATCTGTTTGCAATTTTTTATTCTGTATTTATAATGGGCGAGCCAAATCGATGCAAAGCATTTGGTTCGGGTTGGGGCTCTTAGCTCAGCTGGTAGAGCGCCTCGTTTGCACCGAGGAGGTCAGGAGTTCGAATCTCCTAGAGTCCACCATTGAAAATCCGGAAGTTAGGGCGATTAGCTCAGGTGGTTAGAGCGCGTCACTGATAATGACGAGGTCCGAGGTTCAAGTCCCCGATCGCCCACCATTGAAAATGAAGGCCAATCCATAAAGGGTTGGTTTTTTGTTGGTCGGATTTTTGGCGAATTGACAAAACGCCAAAGAAGGTGTAAAAATATACCTTTTTAAGAGTTTTATGTCTGCAATTATTAAATCTGGTGGATCAGATTCACAGAAAATAATGGAAGTTGCCAGGGCTTTGGAAGGTTTAATAGATCCAAAGGCTATTCGCAGTGAGCTTCTCTCAGCTAAAGATAAGGATAGTATAAATGGGAATGTCCAATCGATCAGACAGCATTTGCGTTCCTCCTTAGATAAACTTGAAGAAGTTTACAGCTCTTCGGATTATAGATCCATTGCTTTAGTTAAACCAGCTAATCAGGATTTGAAAAAACACGAAAGCAGGAGTTTGGAAAAAAATAATGAGATAGTCACAATATCATTTAATGATTTAAAGGATTTGTTTGAAGAATCTAAGTCAAATTGCACTGTTGAGGACAAATCTTTAAAATTATGGAGGAAATTACAAAAGAAAAAGATCCCCGGCTGGTATAAAAGAATTTTTACCAGAGGAAGTCTTATACCTGAGGGGAATTTTTTGGATATGTTTGTGGATTTGTCTGAAAATGTTTTGCGAGAGTTGCCGGCCTATGGCGATGATTTTTCAATTGATAGGAGTAAGCTTGTCTATACTGGGAATTTACAAAATTTGTATGCTCTATTGAAAACAGGCCCCAGAGGTATTGGGGTAATTGTGGATGTTTATCCACGCAACATACCAGTTGGTGATTTGGATGATGAAGTGGATCATTGGTTGGCCAGACAGTTGGAGTGGAATTCATATGAAGGAGGAATTAATGATTCGCCTGCCATAAAAACAAGATGTGGTACTCCCGAAATTAAACTTTTATTTAAATTGCCAGGCCCAAAAACTGAACAAGAGAGAGTTAATTGGTCTTTTGAGGACCAGATGAAAAAATGGGGGGCCAGATTGCCAACTATGGGGGAATTGCTATTCTATGGAATGGGAAGGGGAAAATGTAAAAAATTACCATTTCTGCATAAAGGTTCTCCTTATCCTAATATCAATAATCCTGGTATTTATCGTATTAATGGGCAGTTATCCAAAATCTCCTTCCGCCATGGTAATGATGTTTTTCCCAAGAGAATTATCTGTGAATATAATAATAGTCCTCTTGCTGATCCCTTGGTCGTGGTATAAATTTTTTTGCTTTTAGATTAGAAGATCCTTGGTGATTTTGTCCAAAATCAGCCATCCCTTGAGGGGCGGGGCGAGTCTATTATTCTGTATTATAAGATGTTTAGTTTATATAGATTGCCGGTAAATTGACAAAAGTCACGTAAAAGTGTAAAAAGATACCTTTTAAAGTATTTTATGTCTGCAATTATTAAGCTTCCAGGCGATAAAGTCCAGGTGGGGGGGCAGTCTGGTTTGGAAAAATTGGAGGATTTTCACAGAAGTCTCAGTAATTTGGATAGAGGTTTTGGTGTTGTCGATATTCGTGCTGCTTATAATTCAACGCCAGATACAAAAAGAGTAAAAGAAACTATAGATGCAGTAAGACTGAGACTGGAAAGTCTGACTCAAAAATTCAAATATCAGGAAGAACCGGATTATCGTAGCAATGCGATCGGGTTTTCGAGTAATGGGAAAATGGAAAGAGCAGATCAGAAGCAAAGAATCGGCTATACGGATCTAAGAAAGTTTTTACAGTATCATGAAGTTGCGTTACCCCTGTCAGATGCATCTTTTAAAATATGGCAGGATTTGCAAATCAATAAGAAACCTGGTTGGTTTGAAAGAATTACAACGCGAAGAAAAGAAATCCAACCCGGTAATGGCTTGGATATGTATGTCGCTTTATGCGAGAACGTTTTGAGAGGAATTCCGGCATATGGAAGAGATTTTGCAATAAATCCCGGTAGAATCACTTACAATGGCAATTTACAGGCTTTACTTAATGCTTTAAATCGCGACCGGCTGAAGGGTGTAATCGTGGAAACATATCCCGGGGATTTAAGGAAATATAACTTAAACGCTACGACTTGGGCGGTGTTGCTGGAAATGATTGGAGCCTGGGATGTTTCATTACGGGAGCCTATGGGCTCTGGGAGACATTGGTATCAAAATAATGCTGGGGAAAATGTGTTAACAAATTATGTTTCTGCTTCTGATGCTGGTTCTAATATAGTTCATATTAGCAGTGCTAAAATGTTGGAAAAAGCGGGAATTGCCCAGCTTAAGTTTTTATTTGAAATCACAGAACCAAAAGCTGAATTGTCGATTGATGCTCAAGTGAGTAACAGGGAGGCAAGGTATCCGACATTAGCAGAACTATTATTCTATGGTTTAGGTCACCGATATTCAACAACTTTCTCGGAGGTGGAAAAGCGTGATTGCTATTATAAGATTGCCAATGAGTTTAATTCTAAAACATATCCGGAGAATTCCTGTGCATATGTTTGTGTTGATCGTAGATACTATAAGGATGATAAAAGGTCTTGGACTAATTTATGTTTCACTTCAGACATTATTGGTGAAAAGTATACTCTTCGTACTAGACCGATATCCTTGTATGTACTTTAAGTATGAGTAAATGCGGTTAGATCAGATCCCTGGTGATTTTGTCCAGGATCAGCCAGCCTTTCAGAGTAGGCACCAGACGGTCTTTTGACAACGACAGATGTTTTGTTTTCAGATAGGGTGCGGCTTTTTTAAGCAATTCTGAGGTTTTCTGATCTCCGAAATTTGTTGAATACCGGTTAAGGTTTATCCCGGTTGATTTGCGTAAAGCCAGCATAGTATAGTCAGCCGCGGCCAGATCTCCCTCCAGTTTGAATTGTTCCTGGGGGGATGGGGGATCGGCCAGGTATTTTTCAAAATTGTCCTGATTTTCCATTACTTCATTGCCGATAAAGCTGTGTGCCCCCAGTCCCAGGCCCAGATATTCCTCCCGGTTCCAGTATTTGAGATTATGCCGGCATTCAAAGCCGGGCCGGGCATAATTGCTGACTTCGTAATGGTTGAATCCCAATTGATTCAGATACCGGTCTGCATATTCATACATGGCGATCTGCTCGTCTTCACCCGGAATATCCTGGATAAAAGTGTCGATTTTGGGCGTATCATAGGACAAAAAGTAGGTCGAAAGATGGGCCGGCTGGTAACGCATTACCGTTTGCAGATCTTTTTTGAAGCCGGCCAGGGTCTGGTAGGGGAGCCCGATGATCAGATCACAGCCAAAATTCTTCCAGGCGGCGTTATTAAGAGTTTCCAATGTTTGCAGGGCATTTATTGCTGTGTGAGGGCGGGCTATTTTCCAGAGCGTGCGGTCTTTCAGGCTTTGTATGCCTACAGACAGACGGGTGATTCCCATTTCACGGTACCGCCCGATCTTTTCCGACGAAAGGCTTTCCGGATTGGCTTCCAACCCGATTTCGCAACCTGGAGCTGTCTTAAAGTTGGCACCGACTGCGGCCAGGATCTTGTCCAGCTGGTCGCTTTCCAGAAGGCTGGGCGTGCCGCCTCCGAAATAAATCGAATCAACCTGGTATTCGCCAAAATCCTTTGATTTAGCCGTTATTTCGTTGATGAGGCTGTCTATGTAATCCCCGATGCGGGAGGTTTTATTGGCATAGGTCGGGAAAGCACAATAAACACAAAGTGTCCGGCAGAACGGAATGTGTATATATAGTCCCAGATTTTTGCTTCCCTTGGATGTCATGGGTGTAATTTGGTCTTATATCTCTATACCGTTTTGGGGTATAATATCAACAGTAATAAAGATTGTTACATGAAATTAGTTATCTTTTTAATAGGGTTTCCGATTGCTCTGCTGTTGATTATCTTCCGCCAGAAAATCGTCAATTTCACCGGGAAGCTGGAATGGGCAGAACAGAAACTGGGCGCCGGGGGAACTTATACCCTGATCATAATTTTTGCTTTTTTGATTTGGATAGGTTGCATGATGTATGCCCTGGGCAGTTTTGACCAGCTCTTTGGATTTCTGTCCAGATTCTTTTAGATTTTAGTAAAAAGTCACACTCTACAACTGCCTGTTTACGACCTTGTTTAGCTGTATTTTGCCTATCTAAAAAAAGTCCAAGATTTTTCTTGACTTTGCCAGAACTCTAAATATAATAGGGTGGCTTTCTGAGGGAGAACCCATTGTTGCAAATCTGAAAGTTTTTCGTCAGTTGGTGCACGTTAAAAATTCGGGTGTAGTAAATAATCTCTGTAATTAGAAATTATTGTAGTATATTCAAATATTTCTAACTGATAATCTTCAATGATTGTTAGTTAAAGAAATGCAAATTAGTAAAGTTACTCATAAGAGCATAGAATGGATGCCTTGACACCAAATTTCGATGAAGGACGTAGTAAGCTGCGATAAGCTTCGGTGAGCCGCTAAACAGGCTTTGACCCGGAGATTTCCGAATGGGGAAACCCCATCAGAGTAATGTCTGATGATCCCGCAAGGGAGGACAACCTAGAGAACTGAAACATCTTAGTACCTAGGGAAAAGAAATCAATAGAGATTCCCGTAGTAGTGGCGAGCGAACCGGGAACAGCCTAAACTTCATACATGCAAGCTTGCAGGCGTTGTGTATGGGGAGTTGTAAGACCTATCTTTCAGAAACTGCTTTTTCTGACAATATGTTAATCTAATAAGTGAATGAGCCTGGAACGGACAACCATAGAGGGTGATAGTCCCGTAACATAAATTAGTTTAATAAATTGTGATAGGCACTTAAGTAGGGTCGGACACGTGCAATCCGGCTTGAATCTGGGAAGACCACTTTCCAAGGCTAAATAGATTTGGTGATCGATAGTGAACAAGTACCGCGAGGGAAAGGTGAAAAGCACCCCGGGAGGGGGATGAAATAGTATCTGAAATTCTTTGCTTACAAGGAGTAGGAGCCCTTCGGGGTGACTGCGTACTTATTGGAGAACGGACCATCGAGTTAGCTGTATGGCGCGATAGGCTAAGGGAGTAATACCCGGAGCCACAGTGAAAGCGAGCCTTAATAGGGCGTCATGTGTCATGCACTAGACCCGAAACCGGGTGATCTACCCATGGTCAGGATGAAATCCCACGAGAGTGGGATGGAGGTCCGAACGCACGGATGTTGCAAGATCCGGCGATGAACTGTGGGTAGGGGAGAAATTCCAATCGAACCCGGAGATAGCTGGTTCTCCCTGATATAGTTTTTGGACTAGCCTTACGTGAAAGTTAGTGGGGGTAGAGCTCTGTTTAGACTAGGGGGCATATATCGTCTACCAAATCTAGACAAACTTCAAATACCATTGACCTCTTTCGTAGGAGTCGGACGATGACAGCTAAGTGCCATCGTCGTGAGGGGAACAGCCCAGACCGTCGTCTAAGGTCCCCAATATAAGCTAAGTGGTAAAGGTTGTGGAGTTACTTAGACAGCCAGGAGGTTGGCTTAGAAGCAGCCATCCTTTAAAGAAAGCGTAACAGCTCACTGGTCTATGTGATTCTGCGCCGAAAATTCAACGGGGCTCAAGCTTATAACCGAAGACACGGGTTTTATACTTTTAGTATAGAGCGGTAAGGGAGCGTTCTTATTGCTGTGAAGCAGACGTGTGAACTTCTGTGGAGCGATAAGAAGTGAAAATGATGGTATGAGTAACGTTTTAAGTTTCATGAAAAATGAAACCACCGAAAACCCAAGGTTTCCCAAGCAACGTTAATCGGCTTGGGGTTAGTCGGTCCTAAGGTGAGGCCGAAAGGCGTAATCGATGGACAACAGGTTAATATTCCTGTACAGCCTATTTTTCGCCCAAGCAAAGCTGATCAAATTGGAGGATGTGTTTTTTCGACTTCGGTTGAAAAAACAAGTAATTCAAGGAGAAAGGTGGCGCTAACTCAGGGGAGACGCATCAGGTTAGTATGAGCGTGTTAATGAATTCACGTGTAAGTAGTAAGTTTATGCTTTGGTAGGCAAATCCGCCAAAGTTCGCGAGCTACGATGCAAAATACTCTTCTTCGGAAGAGCGATTCATATGATATCAGGTGCCAAGAAAATCCTCGGTAGTGAGAAAAATAGGTTACCGTACCGCAAACCAACGCTGGTGGGTAAGTAGAGTATACTAAGGTGATCGAGATAACTAACGTTAAGGAACTCGGCAATACAACAGGCGTAACTTCGGGATAAGCCTTGCCAATATTTTATGTTGGCCGCAGTAAATGACTTCATGCAACTGTTTATCAAAAACACAGGTGTCTGCAAATTCGAAAGAATATGTATAGGCGCTGAGGCCTGCCCAGTGCCAGAAGGTCACGAGGAGGGGTGCAAGCTCTGAATCTAAGCCCTGGTGAACGGCGGCCGTAACTATAACGGTCCTAAGGTAGCGAAATTCCTTGTCGGGTAAGTTCCGACCCGCACGAATGGCTTAATGGTGTGAAGACTGTCTCGACGTTAGACTCGGTGAAATTACAGAGTCGGTAAAAATGCCGATTAAACATGGTAGGGCGAAAAGACCCCGTGAAGCTTTACTACAGCTTGGCATTGAGCCGAGATATAGCTTGTGCAGTATAGATGGGACGCTTTGAAGGCCGGACGTCAGTCCGGTTGGAGCGGTCGTTGAGATACCATCCTTGTTATATTTTGTCTCTAACCTCTGATCTTAAACAATCAGGGGGACATTGCTTGGTAGGTAGTTTGACTGGGGCGGTTGCCTCCTAAATTGTAACGGAGGCGCGCAAAGGTTCTCTAGGCTTGGATGGAAATCAAGCCAATAGTGTAATCGCATAAGAGAGCTTAACTGCAAGACGAACATGTCGAGCAGATACGAAAGTAGGCGATAATGATCCGATAGTTCCACGTGGGTGGGCTATCGCTCATCGGACAAAAGTTACTCCGGGGATAACAGGCTGATCACGCCCAAGAGTTCACATCGACGGCGTGGTTTGGCACCTCGATGTCGGCTCGTCGCATCCTGGGGCTGGAGAAGGTCCCAAGGGTTGGGCTGTTCGCCCATTAAAGCGGTACGCGAGCTGGGTTCAGACCGTCGTGAGACAGGTCGGCCTCTACCCTCCATGTTCGAAGGAAAATTGAAGGAAGTTGCCCCTAGTACGAGAGGACCGGGGTGAACGAACCTCTAGTGTATCTGTTGTCACGTCAGTGGCACGGCAGAGTAGCTATGTTCGGACGGGATAACCGCTGAAAGCATCTAAGTGGGAAGCCTCTCCTAAGATAAATTTTCCCCATTATCCTGCCGGGAGACTACCGGCTATATAGGATTCAGGTGTAAGCACAGCGATGTGTTGAGCCGAGAATTACTAACAGGAAATTGACTTTTTTAATTTGCACTTTAACTAGCAATTATTGAAGATTACTGAGAAATTTACTACACCCAATTTTGACGGTGAAATTAAAAAGCACCGTCTTGGTGACTATAGAGAAAGGGGTACACCTGTTCCCATCTCGAACACAGCAGTTAAGCCTTTCTTCGCTGATGATACTAGGACAACAGTCCTGGGAGAGTAGGGCGTCGCCAAGACGGTGCTTTTTATTATTCCAATAAAAGGCGCCTTAATAAATATTTCAGAATTAAATTAACCTTTCATAACCGAAGCGTTGCTCTCGGCCTTTTTTGCTGTTTCCATTGCAGCTGTCGGTCCTTTTTTCTCTGATAATCCCACGCCCTCATCTTCCGCTTTTATTTCTTCATCTGATTTAAGGTTGCTGGAATCCCAATTTTCACCTTTCTGATATCTGGAGGTTACAGGGTTGTTGATTTCATAAAATAGCTGGATCAGCTCTTTGGTCGTAAGTTCTTCCACTTTCAGACCGCAGTTTTCCAGGCCAACCTTAACTCCGTTTACCTTCTGGGACAGTTTTTTCTTTAATTCCTCAAATTCATCGCGGCGTTGTTTGATGGTCGCATAGCTGTCTTTGGCATTGATATACCCGAAAAATTTTTCCAGAAAGGTTTGATGTTTTACACTGTAGGGATCCTGAGGAACAATCACATAGAATTCTTTGGACATAATATCGGCATATTCAACCAGTTTTTGGACGTATTCTACATACTCGAAGGTTTGTTTCTGCAGAAGAGCATTGGTTTGTTTGTTACCTTTCTGTTTAATGTCCTCAAGATAATTGTCGATATCAAGTTTTTTCGAGCGGACTACGATCTGAATCGGGTCTTCCAATGTATTTAGAAAGCCCTGATAGGAATATATTATGGCATTTTGTTCATCCTCGGATTTGAGGTTGAAATTGATACTGGATACCCTCAAGACGCTTCTTAATCCGGAATTTTTTAGTACTATGGTATTTTCCCTGATTTCTGCGATGCGCAGATAAGTCTGGGTGCTGAGTGTGGGACCTTCCACTATTTTTGAGTTTTTGACTGTATTGGGCATAATTTAGATTTTTTTGTCTAGTATTTCAGTTAATTCGGCTAATGACTTTTTCTTTTTTTCTTCTTTTTCAACGATTTTGACCGGTACCTTTTTCTGTTGCGCCATCGATGGCAGATAGATCATTCTCGACGGATCAGCCATTCCCTTAAGCCAATAACGTTTTCTTGGCAGGATCAGACTTTCAATCCAAAACAGAATATATCTTTCAAATACCAAATCTAACGGCTTTATAAAGGCGAAAATTACGGTTATAAGACCGATAATGACTACCGGTATCAGGGCTGTAATTATTTCGTAATCACGTCCCAGAACCGTGTAAATGGCATAGGCAATACTGAATCCAATGCCACAGATTATTAATTGACGGAGCGTCAACGGCCCGACTATGCGGTCTTCTCTTTGTACGTCCTGGGGGACCTTATATTGCATTTAGATTAATTAATCCTTAGATTTTATCATAAAATGGCCTTTTTGTTAATGCTTATCGGCAAATTATTTCTTGGTGAGGACCGGTTGAGTTTTTGAGCGGGTTTGCTAAGATGTGCTCACAAAATTTTAAATATGAGTACAGAAAAAATCCGCAATTTTTGCATTATTGCCCATATTGACCATGGAAAGTCGACCCTGGCCGACCGTCTTTTGGAAATTACCGGAACAATCGCCAAACGTGAGATGAAGACTTCTCAGGTACTGGACATGATGGATTTGGAGCAGGAAAGAGGAATTACCATCAAATTACAGCCGGTTCGCATGAACTGGGTCTATAAGGGACAGGATTACATTTTAAATCTGATTGATACGCCCGGGCATGTGGACTTCACTTATGAAGTTTCACGCAGTCTGGCGGCCTGTGAGGGGGCAATTTTGGTGGTTGATGCTACTCAGGGAATTGAAGCCCAGACTTTGGCCAATTGCTATATGGCATTGGAACATAATCTCAAGATTATTCCCGTTCTGAATAAAATTGATCTTCCCTCAGCGGATGTGGAGAGATATTCACAGGAAATAGAGAATGTGCTGTCTATTCCCAGAGAGGAAATAATTGCCATTTCAGCCAAGGAGGGAACTAACGTGGAAAAAGTGCTGGAGGCGGTTGTGGAGAGGCTGGGACCACCGGCTGACGGCGGTGATGCCGCCGAAACCAAGGCTCTTATTTTTGACTCGGTCTATGATTCTTATAAGGGCGTGGTGGCTTATGTTAGAGTTTTTTCCGGTTCTTTGAGAAGAGGGGACAAAGTAGTTTACCTTCATTCCAAAAACGAACTGGAGGTGGTTGAAGTAGGCTATTTTAAGCCAAAATATGAATTAGCAGAGGAGCTGCTGACCGGTGAGGTCGGTTATATCGTGACCGGTTTGAAAGATGTTTCCGAGGCAAGAGTCGGTGATACCGTCTGGAAACCCGGTATTCCCAGGACTGAGAGCAGTCAGGCTACCCCTTTGGCAGGCTACAAGGTGGTGAAACCTTTTGTTTTTGCCTCAATTTTTTGCGTAAATGGTGATGATTATCCCTTACTCAGGGAAGCTTTACAAAAACTCCGTCTGAGTGATTCTGCCCTTTCCTTTGAACCGGAGCAGTCCTCGGCCTTGGGATTTGGCTTCAGGACCGGTTTTCTGGGGCTCTTGCACATGGAAATTGTCCAGGAAAGACTGGAACGTGAATATAATCTCGATCTGGTGATAACCGCCCCGTCGGTTTCCTATCAGATTGTACAAAGAGGAAAAGATGGTATCAGAAATGAGACTTTGATTTTAAGTCCTTCCGATTTGCCTGATCCTGCCACCATTGAACAGGTTAAGGAACCCTGGGTGAAAGTGGAAATGCTTTTTCCGAAGGATTATTTGGGCGGTGTAATGGCTTTGGTACAGGAGAAAAGAGGTTTGCAGAAAAATTATTCCTATATCGATGCCGATCGTATTCTTTTGGTGGCGGAACTGCCACTGTCTTCGATTGTTGTGGATTTTTTTGATACACTCAAAAGTCTCACTTCCGGTTATGGTTCAATGAATTATGAATTTATCGAATACCGGCAGGGGGATCTGGTAAAATTGGATATAAAGGTAACGGGTGAAACCGTGGATGCCCTGGCCAGTATTGTTTATAGGCCGGAAGCTCATAAAATAGGCATGGCTACCGCCAAAAGACTGAAAGAGCTTATTCCCAAGGCCCAGTTTGAGATTGCCATACAGGCGGCTATAGGCGGCAAGGTGGTGGCCAGAGAGTCAATTTCCGCTTTGAGAAAGGATGTTACGGCCAAACTTTATGGGGGTGACAGAACCCGTAAGGATAAACTTCTGAAAAAACAGAAAGAAGGAAAAAAACGCATGAAAATGATCGGGAGGGTGGAGGTTCCCCAGGAGGCCTTTCTGAGTATTCTGAAAAGATAGCGTTTTGACTTAAAAAAAAGCCGTTTTTCTGTTATAATCAGGGGATATTAATATATCTCCTTGAAGAAGATTACTGAAAAACTGGGAATGCTGATGCTGGCTCTGGTGGTGCTGCTGTCTGGAGGGGCGTTGTTGTTTGAGGAACAGTTTACGGCTTTGGCCAGTCTGTTCAGCTATGACAAATATTCGGAATTGGCCCCGGAAAATCAGGTTTTGAAGATTGCCTATTTGTTTGCTCCCCAGGATTTGTTTCCCTTTTCGGCAGATCCCGCTGTTCAAAGCAGATTGATTGACGTTTATCAGCCTTTGGTAGGATTGGATGAAAATTTTAATGTTCAACCGGTATTGGCGGTTTACTACGGTTTGCTGTCTGAGAATAACTGGACATTTCACATTAGGGAAGATGTGAAGTTTCATGACGGAAAAGTGTTGTCCGCAGATGATGTGGTTTACAGCTATGAACAGGCCCAAAAATATTCCGGGGTGGCGTCAGATTTGGTGGAAAGTCTGGAAAAGGTTGAAAAAATTGACGACCAGACCCTGAATTTTGTTACCAAAAAACCGGATCCTTTGTTACTGAACAAACTGTCCAAATTGCCGATTATCAAGAAGGATTTTACCGATTTTGACCATCCAGTCGGCACAGGACCGTTTAAAGTTACTGTGGTGTCGGATCTTACTAAAATTGACTATCAACGATTTGAGCAATATTGGGGTGAACAGCCATATTTCCGGCAGTTGGAAATTTCGGCCGTACCGGATAAGGGGGAGCGCGTAAACGGATTATTGGAAGGACAAATTGATCTGTTGGTCAATGTGCCGCCCGATAGTGTCGATATACTTAAGGAAAAAGGCATTTCTGTCGTGACGATGCCAAGTCTGGAAGTAGGTTTTGTGATGTTTAATTTAAACGATGAATTTTTTGCCCAGAAGGAGGCCCGGGAAGCAGTTGCCCGTTCCCTGAATAAAACGGTTTTTTTGGATTTGGCTTATGGCTTTGCCAAGACTGTAAATCAGTTTGTTTCCAATGGCGTTTTTGGCTATGACCCGTCAATCACAGGGTATACTTATGATCTGATTGAAGCTTCCAAACAGTTGGAAAAAATTACTTCCGGATTCGAAAAAGTTGATGTTAAGTTTTATTATCCTGAATCACTGAAATTACTGGGACAGTATTTTCAGGAACAGTTGGATGAAATTGGCATCAGGGTTGAAGCTATTCCCATGACCGATGTCAAACTTCAGGACAGTTTGTCCCAGGGGACATTGCCCTTTTACTATCTGGGATGGCGAAATGACAGTGGCGACGCTTTACCCTTTTTAAAAAGTATTTTGCATTCAAAGACTGCCGGGGGCTACGGCATTTATAACGGTATGAATTACAAGAATGAAAAGGTGGATCGGCTGATTGAATCGGCTGAAAACGATTTTAACCTGCAAAACCGTTTGAAAAGTATGCAAGAAGCCATGAAAATTGCCGTGGAAGATGATTTGATCGGAGTTCCGTTATTTGAGACTGAATCTCTGTTTGCCCATCTGCCCGATCTGTATTTTAAGCCCCGCGTTGATTCTTTGATTTATCCCTCAACCATCAGAATGAAGCTATGAAAACATTAAGGTCAAAACTGATCTTGGGGATTTCCACCTTTATCGTAATTCTGTTGACGATATCGGCCTTTTTGCAGGTAAGGGAAAAAGAAAAAGAGTTGATACAGGATATCTTTATCCGTGCGCGTTCTTTTGCCGAACTAACCTCCGATAAGGTGGTGGAGGATTACAAGTTGTACATGATTCCGGAAAGTTTTGTTTATTTTAACAGGAACATCAAGGATATTTTGGCAAAAAATGAGGATATTCTCCTGATTCAAGTGGTGAATTTTGAGGGGGAAATTTTGTACGATTCACAACAGGATACTGAACGCCAGTATTCCGGTGCCAAAAGATGGCTGGAGGATGATACAACACTTGATCAGATCAAGGCCAAAAAGATGTCCGTGCGGACTGCGGAAAAGAAGCAGGTTATTTATTTCCAAAAGACTGAATTGCCGGACGGGACAATTACCTATAACTCTGTAAATGCTGATGATAAGGCTATAAAAGGATTGGGGGCAACGGAAAAAATTAATTATCTGGTGGAACCGGCGGATGAAGAGTATTCGGTGATTTTTGGGGTGAGTTATGGTGCATTGTCAGCCAGGATTTGGGCTACGGAATTAAGAATCATCATATTGGCGATCTTTGGCGTCAGTTTAGGCGTATTACTGGCAATTGTTTTTGGTTCCACCATCACCAAACCGCTGCACATTCTGAAAAAGGGGGCGGAAATTCTGGCCACCGGTGATTTGACGCATCGGGTGGAGGTGAAAACCAAGGATGAAATTTACGATCTGGCACAGACTTTCAATAAGATGGCGGCGGAATTACAGGAAAGTACCAAGGCTCTTATTTATAAGGAAAGAGTCGGTAAGGAGCTGGAATTGGCACGTCAGATTCAAAAGAGAATTATTCCGGCCAAGGTCCCTCAGATTGCCGGTATTGATCTGGCTGCCGGTATTATTCCCGCAGAGGAAATTGGAGGGGATTGTTATGACTTTTTACAGCTGAATGAGGATGAAATGCTGTTTTATCTGGGTGATGTTACCGGACACGGTGTGCCTTCGGGAATAGTGGTGTCAATTGCCAACGCGCTTTTATATTCCTATGCGGACCAGGCAAATCTGGATGAGATATTGAATGAGGTAAACCAGGTGTTGAAAGCAAAAACGATGCCCAATATGTTTATCACAATGGTCTTGATGAAGTGGCTGGCAAGTCAAAACAAATTTACCTATGTCAGTGCCGGTCATGAGCAGATAATTCATTACCGGGCCAAGGAAGGACAGACGGTACTTTTGCCGGCCGGAGGCTTGGCATTGGGTATGGTGGCTGACATCAGCCAATTGATCAATGTCAGGGATATTCCCCTGGATAGCGGCGATGTATTGGTAATATATTCGGATGGAATTCCCGAAGCCTGGAGAAACGAGAAAGAAATGTACGGTATGAAAAGGCTGATGGCCATTGTTCAGGAATACAGTAATTTCCCAACCGCACTGTCCATTAAAAACGCCCTGATCTCAGATGTTTATTTATATCGCCAGGGATACAAACAAATGGATGACATCACCTGTATTGTGCTGAAGAAAAAGTAGGGATCACAAATTGACCGGAGGTCTGTTTAATGTTATTGATTAGCAGATTTAATTTTTCGATATGATAAACAGGCTCAATTGGAAGGAAAGCGGCGGATTGTTGATAATTATATTCCTGGTTGCCTGCCTGGCCAGTCTTTCGACTTTATATATATTTCGGGAGTTTTACGGCAAATCGGGATCCGCTTATATTGAAAAGGTAACGGAAAGAAAAGTTTACCTGGAAGAATCGGCAACCATTTCCGCCGTGGAACAGTTTGCTCCATCTCTGATCAATATTTTCCCCGGCGAAGACAAGACACAATTTTTGAATGCCGGAATTGATTTTCAAAAAGCCTGTTTGGAAGGTTCCCAGGCCTGCAAAAACACCGCCCTTGTTTTAACTTCCGACGGTCTGGTTTTGTATGGCGGGCAATGGCAGGATAAGTCCGGAAAAGGGATGATGGCCATGGACGCTGAAAAAGTTCTGTATGAATTGGAATTGGTGGGTAAAATAAAAGGTTTTTCAGTGTACCGGTTATTGAAAGAGGGGGAATCTGCTTTGGAAAAAACAAAACAGACCCGTTTTTTTGATCTGAATGCGATTTCTTTGGCAGATCAACGAAATGTCAGGACGGGTCAGGCGGTTTTGGCCGTGGAATCAGTATTATTCGACCAGGCCCTGGTGGAGCCGGGTCTGGTTTCGGGAAAACTGGATCTGAATCGTGAATTGCTGAATTTGTCCGAAAATCTCCAGCCGGTAAAATTGCTTTTCGATCCGGTTATACAATCCAAAAAAGGTTATTATTTCAATCTTGGCGGGCAATTATTGCTGGCCAGGGCGGGCGATGGCACGGAACTGGGGTCGGATGAAATATCAGCTCTTTTAAAAAGACATGCAATCAATGACAAATTATTTGACCCGATGGATATGGGTTTAAAGTGTTATCTGCTGGATAAAAAAATGGCTCAGAAAATGGGTTTGGAGCTGGACTATGGATGTCTGGTGGCGGAAAACGTTGATATAGCCGGCAAAGTTACCTCCGGAGGAGTTAAAAAAGCTTCCATATCGGAGAAAGCAGGAATTCGTTCCGGGGATATAATAATGGAAGTGGATAATCAGTCACTTTTAAATGTTGATTTAATGGAGGTGATCATGAATAAGCCAAATAGTGAAAAAATACGGCTGAATATCTTGCGCGGGAACAAATTACTGGAGATTACTCTGGGTGGCTGATCAGATCTTTTGTCAAAAGAACAACATAAACTGTGTTTATGTATTTGGTGCGCGGGAGAGGACTTGAACCTCCATGCCCTTACGGGCGCTACCACCTCAAGGTAGTGCGTCTGCCAGTTTCGCCACCCGCGCAGGGGTTTTGAAGATAGAAGCGGGATAAATATAGTATATTTGGGCCGAATTTCAAATATAAAATTTCAGTAAAACAGCTTGAGTTTGGCGGGGGGGCATGATAAATTTCTGTCGCTTAAAATTGTACATTTACAGACGGGGGCGCCTAGCTCAGTTGGTAGAGCATCTCGTTTACACCGAGAGGGTCAGGAGTTCGAGTCTCTTGGCGCCCACCAAAATGTCTCAATAAGGGCCTTTAGCTCAGCTGGTAGAGCGCCCCCATGGCATGGGGGAGGTCAGGAGTTCGAGTCTCCTAAGGTCCACCAATAAGAAAAATTACCCCGACCGGAAGAACTATGGCCGGGTTTATTGATTATAGATGGAATCGGCCTGCAAAATGGCTGTTTTTACGTCTTCCAGAAGCCATAATCCAAGAGATTTGCTGCTACTGACAGAATTGGATGAATTAAGCTTTTCGTTGACGACTAAAAGTGGGGCGGGCAGATTGAAGGGGGCGGCTTGAAGGTTAAGATGCTCCATTGGCCCGTTTGAATATCTCGGTTGATCGGGTTGAGGGGAAAGGTGGTTGTAAACAGATATTTTGATTTGCTGTTAACAAAATTCATTAAAGAAAGCCTGATTTGTTCCAGTGTCAGATGCGGAAGACAGTCCCGGCAGAGAATCAAATCGGCTTGAGGTAATTGGTCGGAAATAAGATTTTTGTGCAAGAAGTTGATTTTGTCCGAGCCGAAGTTTTTACGATTTTGATCAATCAGCCCTGAAACAATGTCAATACCGGTATATTGGGGCAAACTGGTGAAAATATGCTTTATCCAGTTGAGATCACCGCAGGGTACGTCCAGAACGGAGTTTATATTAAAATTTCGCACAATTTCCGGTATGGCCTCTCTGATGGTTGTAGTGGCCGAGATTGTTGAACCCGGGCCGGAGATTGATTCTTTCGAACCCCAAACATTGTGTTTGTGAATAACTTCAAAAATAGCTTCAGCCGAATTGGCTGGGTTTTGCAGGGTGTTGACATCTATTTGTTTGTGGCATTCCACCAAAGCTTTTTGGAATTCCGGCCTGTCTGGTTCCTGTTCAAGGCATTTTTCAATATATTCTTTGGCCGGTAAATAGTTTCCACTATAGAAGTGGCATTGAGAAATACGGAAAAGCAGATCGTTTAGTGATCTGGTCGGGAAGGATATCAGCGGATTATTGTCATACAGATCCTTATGCTCCAGTAAATTGATAGTCAGTGTATAAAAAGCGATAGCTTGCGGGTAATTTTTTTGATCATAGGACAATTCGGCTGCAAGATAGTTAACCGGTATCCAGTCGATTCTGGTTTTTAAAATTTCCCAGACCAGTTCAATGGCTGTTTGAGGGTCTATCAATTGAATTAAATAGGCTTTTAACAGTTTACAGGCACTCAGAAAGTCAGTTTTTTGTTTTTGGTCGGGGAAAAATCGAGCTTTAAGTGCCAGGTTGATTAATTTGAGAGCTTTTTCTGGGTGTTCCGGATAAATTGTAAGAGCTTCTTCCAGCTCACTCCGATGTATGAAATAAAGAAAGTCGGAGTGGTCAGAAATAAAGTTCCTAAAATTCCTTTTTGATAGAATTTTTAGTTTAGATTTGCTTTCAGACAGTTGAGGAAGATCAGCGGAAAATTCATTGAATTGTGAATCAAAATTTTCGCCGGGAAACAGCAATTTTAGTTTCCGGACGGTTTTTTGATGGAATAACGGTGGGTAAAGTACATAACTGGCGGCCAGAGAGCTGTAAATAATTTGGGACATTTTGGAAATCTGAGCAGAGGACAGTTTGGTGTTTATTTTATAGAAATGACCAATTTCAATACCAAAATGCAGGTAAGAATCATATCCGGCGTAATAGGCTGCCAGGCAAAGCGATCTGTCCTCAGGGCCCCAGCCTTTAATATAAGGAGGAAAGCCACCAATTTGAAAGTAAGCTTTTCTGTCGATAATCAGATTAGCAGCATTGATAAACGGTACTTTTACCAATTCCCCGGGGAAGGCATCTTCCAGATTTATCCAGCAAGGTGAGACCATCGTCAGGTCGGAAGAGGAGTAAACGTTCTTGCTGTTTTGCGGTTCGCTTTCAATTTCGTAAATTTTCATTCCCAGCAGTTTGATATGTTTATGGCCGGTCATGGTATCGTTGATTTTTTTCAGCCAGCCAGGACTCACTTTCATATGGGCATCCAAAAAAATTAAAACATCGTTTTTGGCTTTTAATGCCCCGGCATGGCGTCCCGCAGACACTCCCAGACCGTTCACTTTTTCACTGGAAATTTTTCCCGATTGAACCAAGTCACGGTATCCGGTTGACTGCAGAAATTCAAAACTGTCATCAGTGGATGCGTCATTGATGAGAATAATTTCGTAATTTTCATAGGATTTTTCGCCCAAGATACTATCGACAGTTTTCTGAAGCCAATCACCTTCATTGAAAGAGGTGATGATAATGGAAAAACTCTTGTTTGGGGACTCAATTTTGCTTTTAACGGACATATTTTCTGTTAATCATGAAATTTTAGCATGAGAAGGCACGTTTTTCAATTTCCACCCTTTGGAAAAAGAGAGATTTGTGTTATAATATGGAGATTTAATTAAAAAACTATGTCTATTAAGCTTTCCAGTGAGACAGAGCGGAATAAGATTGATTTGAGTGGCCTGGATGACTACGAGGAATCACAGATGGGAGAACGGGATATATTTCCGGGAAATTCCCTGGATATCAATCCCGGTGTGATTTCGAATATCAATAAAAGATACGGCAGATTAAAAGAAGAGTTTGAAAAACTGCAGGAAATTTATCCGGAAAAGGCTGATCAGATTAATAAGATATTGTCTCTGATCAAAGGGGGATTGGATGATACCGGGAATCAAGGCAGTTGGGAAAATATCGTGAAAATCAGGGCAAACGATTTTGAAAGTGCAGGAATGGGAAAAACAAATTATGTGGAGGCGCAAGAGTCACTTTTTTGTTTTCATGAGGGGTATGTGCGTGTTTTGACAATGATGCTTAGAAACATTGATCAGGATGAAAACAAAATTGATAAGTATCTCAACTACCAGGATTTTCTTGATCCAGAAAATAAGGGATCTTGGGGGCAAAGAACGGCAAATTTCATTGAAACAAACAGAAAAAGAATGAGTCCATCGGCTGAAAAGCCTACTGAAATCGAACAGACTGAAAAATCCGAAAGAAATGAAGTTGTCCAGCAAACATTAGTTGTAAATCAACAGGTACAAACGGTTACTCAGACTGAAAATAATACTTCACAAAGTACACAGGTGACTGGTGGAGAGCTCTCATCAACGGTCAATGCTGAGACCGGTCCATCATCTTCTACCTCCTCTGCCGAAGGAGGCACTTCAACATCAACAGCTGAAGGAGGACAGGTGGAAGGAGTAACTGGCGGAACCGGTGGAAATTCATCATCAACCTCGGAAGGCGGAAAAGTTGAGGGGGTGAGTGGTGGAGCAGGTGGAAGTGGCATAAGCAGTGCTTCCACAGGACCAATAGAAAATACCATCAACGAGGCGCCACAAAACATTGCAGTTAAGGGAGGAAACTCCAGAGCAACAGCCAAGGCTGGTTCCCAGACCACGACCACCGGAGCCCAGTCGGCAACGGCCAATGCGGCTCCCCAGACTACGACTGTTACGGGAGGGGCTGAAACAACTACAAACACGATTACCGGAGGTACGGAAACAACCACCAATACCAACAGTTTGTCAGGCGGTACAGCCACAAACACACTTAATGGAGGTAATGTTACCGTAAATATTGCCCAGAATGATTATGAAAAGGAAGAGTTACGAAAAAGGATCCTGGCTCTGGAAGAGGCTTTAGCTGAGATGAGAAGAGAAAACCCAACTCCAGGAACACCAGACCAGGCGAATATGGAAATTTTGTTGAAGGAAATTAAGAAACTTAAGAAAAAGATAAAGAAATTTAGGCAACCGGAACCTCAGAAAATTAAACAGAAAGTAAAGCAGGGAAACATACATGTGAATGTAAATATTCCCGGTGTAATTGTTACCCAACCTACT
Organism: Candidatus Altimarinota bacterium; assembly: GCA_963677745.1. GTDB lineage: Bacteria > Patescibacteriota > Gracilibacteria > UBA1369 > UBA1369 > UBA1369. The sequence continues at coordinate 124,569 of OY782391.1, read as the reverse complement.
GGTCCGGCTGCTCCTACAGGACCAACAACTCCAACTGCACCAACGCAACCAACGGGCCCCACTCAACCAACAGGTCCGACTCAGCCAACAGGCCCAACAACCCCTACGCAACCAACGGGCCCCACACAGCCCACTGGACCGACCGTTCCAACCGGTCCTACTACTCCAACTGCACCAACAGGTCCGACACAGCCGACAGGACCAACCACACCTACACAGCCAACAGGCCCAACAACCCCTACGCAACCAACAGGTCCGACACAACCAACCGGCCCAACTCAGCCTACAGGTCCGACAACACCTACACAGCCAACTGGCCCCACTCAGCCGACAGGCCCAACAACCCCTACGCAACCAACGGGTCCCACACAGCCCACGGGTCCCACTCTGCCCACAGGTCCTACTACTCCAACTGCACCAACAGGTCCGACACAGCCCACAGGACCAACAACTCCTACACAACCAACCGGCCCGACATTACCAACCGGTCCGACTCAACCAACAGGACCGACACTCCCTACACAACCAACCGGCCCGACATTACCAACCGGTCCCACACAGCCCACGGGTCCCACTCTGCCCACAGGTCCTACCGCCCCGACACAACCGACTCTCCCTCCGCGTAATGTTCCGACAAAAAAACTGGAAATCGTCGTTGTTGACATAGACGAGAAATTAAGACGGGTGGCGGAAAGACTGGCCAATGAACGTCTGGATCAGGAAATGGAGCAGCTCACCAGACCCGGCTGGAAGAGATTTATCAGCATCGACAAGTGGGCCGCAAAATGGTGGAAAAGAAATGCAATGGAAGCTTATCGGAAACAGTATTTCGAAGAAATTTTGCAGAGACTGAAGACCGATCACAAATACCGATCGGAACTGATGAACATTTCGGCACAACCCGGCGGTAGAGCAAAAGTAAAGCCCGGGGACTGGTCCGGAGAAACTCCCAAGCCCGGACAGGAGGTAAATCTGGAGGGGGAACTGGATGCTATTGCCGAGCGCTTCGGAATATCCTGGTCTGAAAAAAATGCTACTTACCTGACTGATGAGGCTCATGATCTTTTGGATAAGCGGGCCAACGTTCAATTGCAGCAAAAAATTAAAGAATTATGCGATGAATATGTTGCGCAGCCCCCGAATTCTGTTGACGCATATAAGACCAACTTCAGGCAGAGATTCAAGGCTGAAGTTATGCCTATGTTGAGAGGAGTTAAGTCAGCAGATAGCATGGAATTGGTGGCTTTTATGGAACAGGAAACAGGGAAACAAAATATTCCAGTTGAACAAAGAAATGGTCTTCTGGATAAACTGGAAGCACACAGACAGGGACTGATTAATCTGGATATGTCGAATGCTGCAGACACTTTCCGCATTGTTTTTGGTAAGGCCAGAAATGTAGATGTGAAAACGGAAGTTAAGGATCAAACCAGAGTAGATAAATACAGCAGAAAATTTATCGAATCTCTTCAGAGAAACAAGTTTCTAGGACGATTCCTTTCCCCGGCGACGGTTTCAATTATGGGTTATGGACTGGCCAACATTGGTACTCAAATTCTTACCAGCCATGCTGTAAGAATCGGCGCACTGGCAACTATTGGAGCATTAGCCGCACCGTCAATGGCACCGGTAATAGCCGGCATCGCATCCGGAGCAATATTGGGCGCGGGTTTTGGCTGGTTCAGAAAGAACAAGGAAACGCTTAGATCAAAGGCCCAAAAAGAACGCCGGCAAGCATTGCAATATGAGCGGGAAGGTGAAATGACGCCACGAGGAGCGCGCAAAGGTACCTTTGAACAAAGAATGGAGGCCAGCGGGTCATTATATCAGAAGAAAAGTGCCACGGATTTACAGGGAGCGATCGATTCGGCTATTAACACTCCCAATCCTTCCCCCGATCAGCTGGCTACGGCTTTGGCAGATGCAATCAGAAGAAACGACCTTTCCGAATATGGGCTGACCAATCCGAAGACAAAAGATAAAACACGTGTGGATCTGATTTCTTTTGAAGAAGAAAAAGTGGAAAAACAGCGTCTGGCATTAATGGTTTCAATCGCCCGCGGAAAGGTAATGCTGCAGCAACTGTTGCACCAGCAGGGCAATGCAAACTGGCAGCAACTGTTGGATTCAAAATTAGCAATATCGGATCAGCAATTGAAGCAGATGATGGAATTAACTGATCAAAATTTTAAAAAATTCAAGAGAAGGGAAAATCTCAAGGCAGCTTTGATAGGAGGAGGAATGGGTGCATCGTTTGCCGCAATTGCAACTTATCTGACTTATCATCCTCACGGAGGAGCAGCCCAGGAATTTGTGCCAAAAAACATTCCGCCGAAAGGGGAACAGGCTTTCCGGGAAATGTTACACAGGGATTATCGTATTTCCAACGCAGATCTGACCCAGCACTTGAAATTCAAGGGAAACGGAGAGCTGGAACAGGCTTCTGCAGACTGGCTGGCACGACGTAATATCAGGGTTTCGCCGTCAATTATTCACGAGGCAGGAGGTCCACCCATAGAACATCCGATTGGAGGTTTTACAAACCGAACCGCTCTGGAAGAAGCTCTCAGAAACAAAGGAATTGATCCGGCACAGCTGCATTATCGGGCTGGCAGACTGGATGCGGCCAGCCAGGAATTACTTAAACAGAAGGGATTCAGGATTACCGAATTACCCGGCACGGAAACTATTCCCGGAACTCCCGGAGGTCCTGTTACAAAAGAACTGCTTGATGCCAACGGGTTTAAACCTTTGAGTTTGCACTATAATGGAAATAAACCGACCAGTCTTGATGAACTGAGATTTTATTTTGCTGACGGGAAGCCAAAATTATATAGCGACGGCTGTTATCATTTTAAAGCGACCGGCGTCTTGGATTCAAAATTGGCTCATACCAGACTTCCGTCCGGAGTAAGCCTCCCGGATAGCTGGGATCAGATGAAAGTGGGAATTCTGGTGGAACATAATGGCAAACATTTTGTGAATCTGGTTGACATGGATGCATCGGGTATAGTGAAGGTTCCGAAAGACTTTTTTGGGCCCGGTGTTGCTGCAATTCCCAGAGGTGGATCAGTATTACCCGGGTATAAACCTGACGGATTAACTTTTGGATTTTTGGACAAGACCGGGAAATTCCAGGTGCTCTCATCGGCAAGAGGAGCGGGAAGCAATGAATTTTTGCCCACGCCTCCAATTCTGCGGGAGAAAATGGGATATGTTTTAAGTGAAATACATGATAATCCGCCCCGCGATACAACGCTTTATACTGTTTTGGAGGGGGTTAATAAGGAAGGATCAAAAGCTACAGGATTCATTTTTCCTCCGATTTATGCAGATAAATTAAATACGTTGGACTATGGTCAACAGGTAATAAGCCAACCGGCTCCTGCGCCGACACAGCCGACAGGTCCAACCACGCCTACACAGCCCACCGGGCCGACTCAACCAACGGGTCCGACACAGCCAACAGGACCAACCACACCTACACAGCCCACCGGGCCGACTCAACCAACGGGTCCGACACAGCCCACAGGGCCGACACTACCTACTGGACCAACACAACCAACTGTGCCTACCCCGCCCATTGCACCTCCTTTGGGCCCAACTCTTCCCGGAGCGCCGACACCTCCGATTGCTCCGCCGGCGGGTCCTGTAGGTACAATTATTACTCCTCCTTCAGTTGCCGCAACCACTCTAAATACAGTCTCCCAAAATAATGCTGTCGCAGAAAATGTTCCCACAGGGATGGAAGCAAAGAAGGAATTGGAAGACCAGCAGCCGCCAATCTATAGAAATACTGTTGAACGCAGAATTGAAGACGTGCCAAGGGACAGGGAAGAAGTGCACATAGCAGATCTGCACGGTAACTGGCAGATATTTTACGATACAATGACAAGTTGCGGTCTGATCGAGGACAATAAGGTTACCAAAGCTGATGAATTGATCTGGAAGGGAAAGAATAAAAGAGTGATTTTTCATGGAGATATTTTGGGTGACCGTCAGGAATTTGGTTTACCTATTTTGGAAGCAATCAGATATCTGAGAAATGAGGCCAGAAAGGAAGGCGGCGATATAATTGTACTGAGCGGCAATCATGATGATTTTCTGGTAGCCCTGTTGGCGGGAAGACAAGTTGCCGGAGATAAACCCACCTGGGCAAATATCGTCAACAGTGAGCAGGGAAGAGGAGGCATAGAAGTAATAAAAAGATTTATAAAAGATCCACAATATGCACCTCCGGCCGATTGTCTAACTGTGACTCAATATGACAGTTTCCTGAATAAACAGCTGGAAAAATACAATCCAAGATATGTTCATGACTGTGCTTCCATTGACAGCGATCCCAAGAATTTTAACAGAGATAGAAACAGAAAACTGAAGTTGGGACTCAGAGGAAAATTCATGCAGACTTACCTTGGACCGCATATTCTCGAAAATATGCGGGATGATAAAGAAGGATATGAAATGTTAAATGACATGTCACAAATGCGGGTTGCCGAATTTACGGATGACACTCTATCTGTCCATTCTGAACTAACTCCAGCTATGGTAAAGCTAATCGACAGACATGTCGAAAATGGTTTCTCTATCGGAGAAGCAATGGATCTGTTCAACTATATTTATATGACTGGTACAAGGGATCAGCTACTTATGACTTCCGGGCTTCTTGATTCAGAAAAAAAAGCGTTCAAGGATATCGTGGATACATTTTTGGATACCAATAACAGAACTCTGGTTGGAGAAGCTGACCCCGTTACGGGGCAGGTTGATCAGGAGGCGGTTGAAGCTTTGGAGCGGCTGCATAAGAAGGGATTGAACAGAGTAATTTTCGGACATTCCGACCGGGGAGGAGAGATAAAGGTAATTTCCGGCGTTGAACATTTGGCCCTGGATTTGAGTGCGGGAAGACCGGAACCAGGAATGATTAAAGGCGGCACGCAAATTTATAACCCTGAAGAAAGATCGGCTGCCGTTATTGGAAAGGAAGACGGGAAGTTATATGTAGGAAAGGCGGGCGTGGAACAGAGAACTTTCAAGGCTGCAGCATGATTTGATTCCCGGATCAAAATAGTTAATATATAATTAGAAAAATAAACAAAAAAATATGGATACCAATGTAAGAAAATTTCTGAAACAATTGTTGAAAGATGCCGGACAGACGGGGCTGCCTGCAGCGGTGGAAGAACAGCTGCTGGAGGATTTGAATGTGAGACTGGAACAAAAGTTGATTTTGGCTTCGATGGACAGTTTGCCTGCAAAAAAGCAGGCGGAGCTGGAAAAGATGGCGGAAAAACCTGAAAAGCCGGAAAAACTGATGGAATTTCTAAGATCCAATATAAAAGATATCGACAAGGTTTTTGTAAAGGCGCTTCAGGAGTTTCGTGATTTATATCTGGAGAAATAATTTGATCAGGAAGGTCTTTTGAGCTTGTACAATCATCGTAGACATTGATTTGACGTGGTGGTATATTCTGCCTGCGCAATTTTTTGAATTTGTTATAAGAAACAGTTTTTCTAACCTGCCTTAATATGTCATTTAAACCGGTAAAAAATAATCAAAATTTGGCCGAAATAGAACTGGAAAACCTGAAAATCTGGCGTGACGGCAAAATTTTTGAAAAATCACTGAAGAACAGGGAAACGGCTAAAAAGGTGGTGTTTTTTGACGGACCGCCATTTGCCAACGGCCTGCCCCACTACGGACATTTGATGATCAGCGCTCTGAAGGATGCAGTGGCCAGGTATTGGACTATGAAGGGGTTCTATGTTCCCAGAAATGCCGGTTGGGATTGTCACGGGGTTCCCGTAGAAAATGAAATTGAGAAAGCTCACAATATCCGGGGAAGAGCTGATATAGAAAAAATCGGCATAAAACAATTTAACGCCGAGTGCCGGGCCTCGGTTTTCCGTTATACCAAGGAATGGGAGCAGATTATGGAAAGACTGGGGCGCTGGGTTGATTTTGAGCATGGTTATGCCACACTTAATAATGATTATATGGAGTCGATCTGGTCTGTTTTTAAACAGATCTGGGACAAGGGTATGGTTTATCAGGGATACAAGCCCATGCATATTTCAACGGGGCTGGAGACGCCTCTTAGTAACTTTGAGGCTTCCCAGAATTATAAAGATGTCACAGATTATTCTGTAACAGTGAAATTTGAACTGGTTGATCAGCCGGGAGTGTTTGTACTGGCCTGGACCACCACTCCCTGGACTTTGCCTGGAAACCAGGCTCTGGCAATCGGCAAGGATCTGGAATACGTGCTGGTGGAATGGGAAGGTCAGCAATATATTGTCGGAAAAGAACGTCTGGAGGCCGTATTCAAGGATAAAGAATTTAAGTTATTGCGCGCAGTAAAGGCTGAAGAACTGATCGGTAAAAAATATAAACCGTTGTTCGATTATTACGCCAAGAAAGATCCCAATTATTTTCAGATTTTTACCGCCGATTTTGTTACTACGGACAGCGGAACTGGAATTGTACATATTGCCGGCGGTTTCGGCGAGGACGACTTCAATCTGATCAATCAGCATAAACTGGAACCGATCGTTCACGTGGAAATGAACGGGAATTTTAAGCCCGAAGTTACGGATTTTGCCGGTAAGTACGTACGCGGACAGGATCAGAATGTCGGTAAATTCCTGAAGGAAAGGGGACTTTTGTTTTCTGATGAGTTCTTTCGCCATTCCTATCCTCATTGCTGGCGGACCGATACCCCGCTTTTGAATTATGTAACGAACTCCTGGTTTATACGCGTCACGGATGTTAAGGATAAAATGCTGGCCAATAATGAAAAGATCAATTGGCAGCCCCAGCACATCAAGGAAGGCAGATTCGGAAAATGGCTGGAAGGGGCCCGTGACTGGAGTATTTCCAGAAGCCGTTATTGGGGCTGCCCTTTGCCCATCTGGCAAAACAAGAACGGAGATCTGATCTGCGTCGGGTCAATGGAAGACCTGAAGAAATTGTCCGGAGGCAAGCTGCCGCAGGATGATCAGGGCAACCTGGATTTACACCGGCCGTTTATCGATGCGATTACTTTTATGCATCCGGATCACGCAGATTCACAGGATGAGAAATATCTGATGAAACGAGTCCCGGAAGTGTTTGACTGCTGGTTTGAGAGCGGCAACATGCCTTATGCGCAGATGCACTATCCTTTTGAGAATAAGGAAAAACTGGAAAATAATTTTCCGGCGGATTTTATTATAGAGGCAATAGATCAGACTCGGGGCTGGTTTTATACTTTGCATGTGCTGGCAACCATACTTTTCGACAAACCTGCTTCCAACAATATTGTCTGTACCGGGCATATCAATGCGGCTGACGGCGAGAAACTTTCCAAAAGCAAAAAGAATTTTCCCGATCCAACCCTGCTTTTTGCCAGTAAAGGCGTGGACGCAGTCAGATTTTATTTATATCAGTCACCGGTGGTGCTGGGTGACGGGGTGAGATTTTCGGAACAGCATGTGGATGATTTTCTGAAAAAGTTCAATCTGACCATCTGGAACACCTATAGTTTCTTTGTAACCTATGCCAATATTGACGGCTGGAGTCCTAAAAAATTGATCAAGGATTTCAGTCCCAAGCATGCACTGGACCGTTGGATTCTCTCCGAATTAAATAATTTGATCAAGATTACATCGGAAGAGATGGAGAATTATAACCTGATGAAGGCTACCAGGCCGATGATCGAGTTTATTGACAATCTTTCCAATTGGTATGTACGCCGATCCAGAAGACGTTTCTGGAAATCAGAGAATGACACAGATAAGAATGAGGCCTATCAGACTCTCTATACGGTATTGGTGGTTTTTTCCAAATTACTGGCGCCCTTTATGCCATTTATGTCGGAGGAAATTTATAGAAATCTGACTGGGGAGGAATCAGTTCATCTGACTGATTGGCCTGAGTACAGAGCGGGTTTTGTCGACACCAATCTAAATGAACAGAATCATCTGGTGAGGGCGATAGTTACTTTGGGACATCAGATCAGGTCAAAGAGCAAGATCAAGGTCAGACAGCCCCTGGGTCTGGTGGAGGTGGCACTTCCGGAAGGTGCGGACAGCAAGGCGGTTGAAAAACAAATGGAAGTAATTGCCGAAGAACTGAATGTCAAGGAGGTGAAATTCTTGAAAATGGAGGAAGTAGGAGATCTGGTAAAGGTCATCCTAAAGCCAAATTCCAAACTGCTTGGACCAAAATTTGGTTCACTGGTTCAAGACATTATACGAGAAGCCAAGGAGGGGAATTTCATACAGGAAAACGGTGAGATAGTAATGACCAAATTAACTGTTGGGGAAGGCACGCAGGTCAGACTGACTTCCGATGAATTTACACTGGAAACGATGTCCAGCGGCAATGATGCCAATACGGATGCGGCCAGCGAGAATGGGATTACAGTCATACTGCATATTGAAATAACAGAGGAGTTGTTGTCGGAAGGTTATGCCAGAGAAGTGGTGCGTATTGTTCAGGATCTGAGAAAAGATGCCGATTATAATGTCAGCGATCACATTATACTGGATGTCACGGCGCATCATGAAATTGCTGATGCGGTCACCAAACATGCCGACTACATCATGCGCGAAACATTGGCGGATGAGCTGATCCAGAAGGGTGATATGGAATGGGATAAAGAGACCAAAGTGGAAATAGACGGCCTGGAAGTAAAAGTAGCGCTGAAAAAATCTTAAAGACTCAATTTAAACAGAATTATTAGTCTTTTTGCCGGTTTGACCCTGCCGGATAAAAGTGCTATAAGTCTGTCGGTTTATAGCTATTATTAATACAAGATGATTACTTTCCTAAAATATTTTCAGCTGATTGTGTCGGTATTACTGATATTTGCAATTCTGATGCAGAATAAGACTTCGGGATTTTCCGCAGGTTCAATGACTTCAACAAGTTCCATTGCGACTACCAAGCGTGGTGCGGAAAAAGTGATTTTTAACGCAACGATTATTTTTGCGGTTTTATTTGTATTAAGTTCGGTGGCATTTTTGTTTGTGGCTTAATTTCCATAAGGAAAAAGCCATTATGAAACAATTTTTAGCCACTATCAGAAAGGTTATCTCTGCCTATTCTCTGGAAGAGAAAGTAATCAGTATTGTCTGTCTGCTGGTTTTTATGTTCTTTACAGTCAGAACCGGTATTTTCCTGCTTAGTCCGGAGTCCGTTTTTGCAGACAGCAGTGTTTATACGGAAGCGGTTATCAGCAACAAACCGATTCTTTTAAATCCCCTCTATACGGATTATTCGCAGACCAACAGGGACGTTTCATCATTGATATTTTCCGGTTTATTGAAATACGATCCGAAGATGAAAGGTTTTGTAGACGATCTGGCTTCCCTGAGGATCAGTGAAGACAAAAAGGAGTATATTTTTACGCTTAGGGATAATGCTTTATGGCATGATGAGGTCCCGGTAACAGCCGATGATGTTATCTTTACTTTCAGTGTCATTCAGAATGCCCAGTTTCAGAATCAGCTTTTGAAAGCTGATTTTGAGGGGGTGAAGATTGAAAAGCTAGATGAAAAAACGGTAAAGTTCGTCTTGAGCAGTTCCAATTCTTTTTTTATTACCAATTTGAACGTCGGATTGCTGCCCAAGCATATTCTGGAGGAAATCCCGGTTAATGAATTGTTGAACAATAAATTTAATCTTCAACCCATCGGATCAGGACCTTATAAAGTTTTGAGTCCCCTGGAAATCGCCAATGACGGAAAGCAAAAAGTGACGCTGTCTATGTTTGCCAAGTACTATTCCGTCAAACCGAAGATCACCCAGGTGAGATTCAAAATATATCCGGATGAAGAAAGTTTACTGAGAGACAAGGATTCTCTGAATATTGTGTCGAGGGTGACGGGCAAGCTGAACGAACTGGTCTATGATGCCAGGTTTAAAACCGAGAGTTATATCCTGCCCCAGTATAATGCCGTGTTTTTCAACACGGAAAGCGATATTCTCAAGGAACAGAAGGTTAGAATTGCTCTAATAAAGCTGGTCGATAAGGATGATTTGCTTAAACAATTGGAAAACAAAATAAGAGTCGATACCCCGCTGATGGAACTGGAACAGAAGGAATGGCTTAACAAACCGGATTTGAAAGAAGCCAGCGGTGCTCTTTTTGATGCGGGTTATAAATTCAAAAAAGATGATAAGGGAGAAATTGTGCCGGGAGAAATATACAGACGGGACAAGGAAGGTAAAGAAATGACTTTGACCTTGATTTTACGTCAATATGATGAGGGGTCCGCCCAGTCCTCAGAAATGCAGATACTGGGAAAGTACCTTCAGGAGGCCTGGAAAAAGGGAGGAGTAAAGGTGGAACTGAGCTATCTGGCGGAACAGGAATATCTTGATGCGATCAGATCCAAGCAATATGACATGATTTTTGCAGGTCAGAGCATGGGCTATAACATGGACACTTTTCCTTTCTGGCATTCCAGTCAGAGTCGGGAGGACGGTTTGAACCTTTCACAATTTAGAAGTCTGGCCGCCGATCAGCAAATAGAGAAAATCAGGGCTACCTTTGACAAAGATGAAAAGGCGGACAGGCAAAAATTACTGGCTGAAACTTTAAACAGGGAGGCGCCCGCACTGTTTTTGTATCGTCCCAGTTATCTGTTTTTGACTGATAATAAAGTGAAGGGGATTAAACTGGAGGATTTGGCCTATATCAACGATCGTTTTGTAAATATAGCCGATTGGTGTATAGGTAATGAGTGTAAATAATCCTAACTATAGTTTTTATGAAGGTAATATTTTTGGAAAATGTAAAAGGTATCGGTCGTAAAGGTGATGTTAAAAACGTGGCCGACGGATATTATCTGAATTATCTGGCTCCCCGCAAGCTGGCCAAGATTGCCACCGCTGAAGCTGTTAAAATGGCTGAGCTTAAGAAACAAAAGGAGGTAATGGACGCGGAAAGGATCAAGGAAGAAGCCGCCTTGGTAAAAAGCAAACTGGACGGCGTGGTACTGGATATAAACGGCAAAGCCAAGGGCAACACTCTTTACGCTTCCATCGGCGTCGAAGATTTGATTAAAGGTTTGGTGGATAAAGTGAAAATCCGCCTGGATAAGTCAAATTTCTCCAACAAACTGCATATCAAGGAGGTTGGATCTCATGAAGTTGAAATTAAACTGGCGGAAGGTCTGAAGGCCAAGATAAAAGTCAATATTAAGGCTGACCCCAGCTGAAACATGGGTAAAGGTAAAATTTTAGCCATTGATTATGGAGGAAGTTCCATTGGGTTGGCTGTTTCGGATGCCGACAGAATGATGGCTTTTGGAAGGGGAACTATCAAGGGCAAAAGTCTGCCTGATATTTTAGAAGAAATTTACAGTCTGGTAATTCGGGATGAGATAAAATTAATCCTGGTTGGACTGCCGATGGGTAAAGAGGGGCAAGAGACCTCTCAAACTATAAAGATCAGGAAGTTTGCGGATGTTTTGCAGGAATTTCTCGTACAAAAAAATCAGTCGGTTGAGCTGGAATACATCGATGAATCATTCAGTACTTTCGAGGCCAATAAGATTCTGGATAAAATAGGGGTAAAAGGAAGAGAAAAAAAACTGACGGAAGATGAAATGTCAGCCATAATTTTGGTGCATCGCTATATAGACTTCAGGCCTTAAATAAGGTAAAATTAGATAAATAAACAAACATAATGAACTGGGCTTTGATCATAAATCTGTCATTGGGTGCGCTGGTAGGCTTATACCTGCTCTTGATTATAATGGAAATATTGGCCTCCTGGGGACAAAAAAAAGCTTTAAATAAAGAGAAATCGATTGTTTTAATGGTTCGGGTGGCAAAGGATAATGAGTGCGGGCCACTGGTGGCTGAACAGGTTTTTTCGACAATTCACAGCATTGTGTCCAAAATAGGCTGGTGGGAAAGGGTAAAAGGGGTAAATCCGGAGAAAATTTCATTTGAAATAGCCAATATTGGCAGAAGTATCAGGTTTTACGTCCATTTTCCTCAAAAACTCCGTAATCTGGTGGAAGGACAGATCTATGCCCAGTATCCGCATGTGGAGATAGAGGATGTGCCTGATTACAGTCTTCCGCAGATGGTTGAAGTGGCTAAAAATGATCAGCCTGAATCTACCGGTGAGGGGCGGGACAAGCAGGTGATTGTCCATAAATCTTCCGAAAATCTGGAATATTCGGTTGTAAACACTTTTGCAACGGCGGTGGGCGCGGAATTGGCACTTACCAATTTCGATTTTTTCCCGATCAAACTTTATAACCAATTTGAGGATAAATCCACCAAGATGAACGTGGATCCTCTTTCAGCCATAACTGCGACGCTGGCCAAGTTTTCAGATCCAGACGAGCAGGCCTGGATACAATATGTGTTCAGCCCGATTCATGAAAAAAAAGGCAAATATCTTCAAAAAGCTTACGATTCTTTTTCGTCCATCAAAAAGAAATTTTTGCAGAAATGGTATTTTAATTATTTTGTAAAAGCTTCCTCACTGTTACGGATCATCTTTTTTCCGGTTACGCTGATTTTTAGTCCCAAGAGATTTAAACCCGCTGTGACAGAAGAAAAAAAGGAAGGTTCGGGAGATCTTTCCGCTAAAGAAAAGCTGTCCGGTCTGTTGTTCGGGGTAAATATTCGCATTGTTTACATACCAAAGCAGAAAGATCACGCTGCCTCCGTAGTAAAATTAAAGGAGATTGCCGGATCCTTTAAGCAGTTTAACATGCCCACCCTTAACGGTTTTGCTTTGTCAAAAATCTATAAGGAGCCGTCCATTGTGGAAAGATACCGTGAAAGGTTGTTGGACAGTCCTTTCCTGATGAATGTAAAGGAAATGGCGACCATCTTCCATTTACCGAATATTACGGTACAAACCCCCAATATTTATTGGGTCAGATCGAAGAAAATAGAACCTCCCAACGATTTGCCAAAAGCCTCCAATGAGAAAGCGGCGCCGGTCACCGGCATAGGCCGGACCAATTTCCGGGGAGTTGATATGGAATTTGGCATTAAAACACTGGACCGGCGCCGCCATATGTACATTATCGGGAAAACCGGTATGGGTAAGACCACCATCCTGGAAAACATGATTTATTCCGATATCATGGCCGGCAGGGGAGTGGCGGTGGTTGATCCGCATGGCGACCTGGCCGAAACAGTGCTGAATTTTGTGCCCTCCTGGAGAACTAATGATGTGATTATTTTTGATCCATCGGACCGTGATTGGCCCATTGCATTCAATATGCTGGAAAATATTGATCCTTCACTGAATACCATTGTGGCTTCCGGTCTGGTCGGCATCTTTAAGAAGATTTATTCCACCAGCTGGGGACCCAGACTTGAGCATATTTTACGCAATACAGTTTTGTCTCTTCTGGAATATCCCAATACCACCATGCTGGGGATTCCGCGTATACTTCAGGATTACGAATTCAGACGCAAGGTTGTGCGGAAGATTGAAGATCCCCTGGTAAAAAGTTTCTGGCAGAATGAGTTTGAAATGATGGAGCCTAGAATGAAAATTGAGGCTATTTCACCAATTCTCAACAAAGTCGGCCAGTTTTTATCCAGTCCTATCGTGCGAAATATTCTGGGCCAGGTAAATTCCAAGATTGATTTCCGCTGGGCCATGGATAACCAGAAAATCGTCGTAGTCAACCTGTCTAAGGGCAAGATTGGTGAAGACAATTCCTCGCTGCTGGGTTCCATGATTATTACCAAATTCCAGATCGACGCCATGAGCAGAGCCAATATTCCCGAAAAAGACCGTGTCGATTTTTATCTGTATGTTGATGAATTCCAGAATTTTGCCACCGATTCTTTTGCCACCATTCTGTCCGAGGCCAGAAAATACCGACTTAATCTGACTATGGCCAATCAGTATATTGCCCAGATGCCGGAAGAAGTCAGGGACGCCGTTTTCGGCAATGTCGGTACAATCCTCAGTTATCAGGTGGGGTTTGATGATGCGGAATATCTGTCAGGACAATTTGGAGAGGAAGTGTTGCCCAATGATCTGGTCAATCTGAGTAAATACACTGCCTATATGCGTCTGTTGATCGATGGTATGCCCTCCAAGACCTTTTCACTGGCAACCCTGCCTCCGCGCCAGGTTGATATGGAAGCGGAAAGAAAAGAAAAAGTAATCCGTTTGGCCAGAGAGAGATATTGTTCACCCAGAGTGGTGGTAGAAGATAAAATTATGCGCTGGAGCAAAGGAGGGGATGTGGACGAGGACGCCAATTCGGCCCTTCCACAGCCCGAAGGTGCAGAACCGTTGGAGGATTTGAAGACGGAGCCAAAAAAGAAGCTTACCGTAAATAAAAACGAGTTGTTGTTGCAAACCAAAAAATCGCAGGATAAACCCCTGCTTCAATTGACTGCAGAAGCACAGAATGAAGCGCCGGCAGGCGAAGATGTCCCGTTATAGTGTTTAATTAGTTCGGTTCAGTTCAGAACCTATTTTGTCAAAACTTCCAGGCCGGGGAGAGTTCCTTTTTCCAGGTATTCAAGCATGGCGCCACCGCCCGTGGAGACGTGAGTGAAAAGACTGCTTTTAAGACCGATCAGTTTAAGTGCATCTACCGTGTCTCCACCACCCAAGACGCTGCGGGCCCCGTTTTTAGTGGCTTTGGCAATGGCTTTTGCTATCTGTGCAGTACCTTTTCTGAAAGGTTTAAATTCGCAAACGCCCATTGGGCCGTTCCAAATTATGGTTTTGGAGTTTTCAATGATTTCGGAAAATTGGGCGGAGGCACGCGGGCCGATATCCAGTACTCTCTTTCCTTTGGGGATGATTTTTCCGGACAATACTTTTGTTAGTGCCAGATTTGATATTTTTGAAGCGGTCACATAATCCTGAGGCAGGTGAAGGTTGTGATGATGTCTGCGGATAAGTATTTCAATTTCCTGTGCTACTTTCAGCTTTTCTTTTTCCACCAGTGAGTCGGCCAGCTGATATTTTTTGGCTGCCAGAAATGTATTGGCAATTCCTCCCCCCATAATAAAATGGTTAACGCGGCCGGCAAAACTTTTAATAAGATCGATTTTAGTGTCTATCTTGGCACCTCCTATCACCATGGTAACCGGATATTCCAGATTATCAAGAAGCGGATTCAGATTGTTTACCTCCTTTTGCAGCAATATACCGGCAAAAGACGGGAGAAACTTGGTTATGGCGTGAATGGAGGCGTGTGCACGGTGAACGCAGCCAAACGCGTCATCAATGTAAATATTGCCCAATTTGGCCAGGGAAGCAGCGAATTTGAGATCGTTTTTCTCCTCGCCAGGATTAAAACGCAGGTTTTCCAGAAGAATAATTTGTCCCGGTTTAAGGCTAACGCAGCTTTTTTCCACATCGGGACCGGTAGTCTTGTTGAGAAAAAGTATTTTTCTGCCCGTCAGTTTTTGAAGCCTTTTGGAGACGGGTTTCAGGCTGAGGCCGGGCACGATTTTTCCTTCCGGACGGCCGAGATGGGAAAGTATCACGATTTTACAGTTGGCCTGGAGAAGCTTTTGGATGGTGGGAAGGCTTTCTCTGATCCGGTTGTCGTCGGTGATTCGTGTACCCTGAAGCGGAACATTGTAATCGACCCTCAGGATTACGGTTTTGCCGCGATAATTCGTTTCGAGGAAATTTTTTAATTTCATAAGCCGGCTGGTTATTATTTGTTTTGTCACAGCATAGTCCTTTTTAATATTTTTTAAATAATATTTTATTTTTGGATCATTATTGCGGAGTACTTTGTGCTTGTTTAATTCATAACAAGCAAAGATGAGAACTTTAAATAAGGTCTTACTGATAGGTAATTTAACCCGCGATCCGGAAATGACCGATCTGGAGTCGGGAGTGAAACTGGCCAAGTTTACATTGGCCACCAATCGTAACTGGAGCACCAGGGATGGAGAAAAAAAAGAACAAACCGATTTCCACAATGTGGTGGCTTGGAGAAAACTGGCGGAAATTTGCCATACCTATCTTAAAAAGGGGTCGGCGGTGATGGTGGAAGGCAAATTAAAAAACATTAATATCCAGGACAAAGAAGGCAAGAACAAGAAGATAACTGAGGTTCATGCAGATGAGATCAATTTCATTACTTATAAGAAAAACCAGAATATCGACGAGATAAATCTGGTGACGGTGGAAGAGTAACCGGGCTGTGGCAAAGCTATTTATGTTTTAATCCGATTCATGTACTATTGTTCAGGTTTAAGCAATAGTACATGTTTTTTAGTGTTGTTATTCCAACTTATAATCGGGCTGAGGTTCTGGAAAAAGCGCTGACTGCCTGGTACAGTCAGTCGGTACAAGAAGTGGATTATGAGGTGATTGTTGTGAATGACGGGAGTACTGACTCCACTGAAAAAGTCTTGAAAAAATTCAGGACTTCCCACAAAAATTTTGTTTTTATCAAGCAAAAGAATCAGGGACAGGGAGTGGCTAGGAACGCCGGAATCAAAATTGCCAGGGGGACGATTATAGTATTGGGACAGGATGATATAATTCCTACCCACGATTTTTTGTACGAACATCAGAAATTTCATTATTTGTATCCGGAGGAGAACGCAGTGGTTCTTGGCTTTACCGCCTGGCATCCGGAATTGAAACAAAACATTTTTATGCGCTGGATGGTCAATGGATCATCAATTTTGGGAAGATTTGGAGGCCATCAGTTCGCTTATGAAAAACTGCATGGAAGAAAGCTGGCTAATTATAATTTTTTTTATACTTCCAATCTTTCCCTCAAAAAATCACTTTTGGACAAATATCCTTTTGACCCCGCCTTCAGCAGTTATGGCTGGGAGGATATTGAACTCGGGTACAGACTGGAGAAAGAGGCGTATATGAAGCTTTATTATAATTCCTGGGCGTTGGCCTACCATCATCATTATATGGATGAAAAGTCCCTGCCGGCCAGAATGGAGGCGATCGGCAAGTCGGCCTGGATTATTCACAAAAAACATCCCAAACTGGCCAAAGTACCCGGGTTTTTTAAATATCTGCTGTTACGTTGTCTTACCAACTGGCCTTTAATGGCGACTCTTTCTGCAATCAAGTCCTTGTCCGCTGACAAATTTCATAATCTGTATTTTTACCTGCTTTCCAAAAAATACTTTTTGAGAGGATTAAAAATGGGTAGGAAAAGCAGGCGTAAATGATTATAATTGGCGGGAAAGTCATAAAAAATCAACCCGTAAAACAACGGTTTGATAAAGGAAAATTCTTCTAAGAATTATGAAAACAAACATCAAAAAAAAATTGGCGGTAGTGATGGTCTGCATATTATCGCTGACGCTTCTTGGCGGATGTCTGAAAAAACAGGCCACCCAAAAGGCCGCCGCGCCAAAATTGATAGAACTGGTTTATTATAAACTCTTCGATCAGGAGGATATTATGAAACCTCTCATTCAGCAGTATATTTCCACTCATCCCGGCGTAACCATCAAATACAAGATGTTTAGCGACCAGGAAGAGTATTATCGCACAATTTTGAATGAATTGGCGGAAGGTGAGGGGCCTGATATTTTTTCGGTTCCCAATTACTGGATAAAGAAGAATGCCAAAAAGATTTCTGCTTTGCCGACGAATATGGGCAGTCCAAAGGATTTTGCCGACACCTTTGTAAGTGTGGCTGAAAAAGATCTTGTTTTTACGGACCCGCGAGACGGAGAAACCAAGGTGTTCGGTTTGCCGATGGCGATAGACACACTGGCACTTTATTATAACAAAGGCCTGTACGAGGACAGAGTTGCGTCACGGGGGAAACCCGCCGCCACCTGGGACGGTTTCATGGATGATGTGTTTAAGCTGACCAAGGCGGATAACAGTTTTGAGCGTTTTGAAGTTGCTGGTACCGCCATCGGACGTTCGGATAACATCTCCCGGGCGATGGATATACTTTATCTGATGATGTTGCAGTATAAGGTTGCGTTTTATAACGAAAAACTGAACCAGGCTGAATTTGCCAAACAAACTGCCGTCGGTTCAACCAGCGTAACCTATAATCCAGCGGTGGAAGCGTTGAAACTTTATACAAGTTTCGGTCTGGCCTCCAATAAAAATTATTCCTGGAATGAATACATGGCCGATCCCAAATCCGACGTAAAGGAGATGGAAGCTTTTGCCAGGGGGAAGGTTGCCACTATCTTTGGTTATTCCTATCTCTATGAACAGATAAAAACGGAAATTAAACAGTTAAAAGACCAGGGAGTTGCTACGATTAATCCTGATCTGGTCAAGATTTCTCCGGTACCGCAGGTTAACGACCCCCAGACCTCGACGGAAAAACGAGATGCTTATGCCAATTATTTTGTGGAGACGGTCAGCCGAAATTCGGAAAATCCGGAAGCGGCCTGGGAGTTTCTGATGTTTGTAACCTCCAAGGATAATTTGACTTACTACAATGAAAAGACCCATCGCCCTACATCCAGAAGAGATTTGATCGAGTCACAAAAACAGGATTCGGTTTACGGTGTTTTTGCGGAACAGTCAGGATTTGCAGAAAGTATTCTTATTTATGACTGGGATTTGTATAAGCAGATTTTTTCCAAGGCAATTGATTCCGTACTGGCGACTACCTCCAATGCCTCGGCAGCCATCAGGGAAGCTGAAGGCGCCATTAATAAGATTTTGCCATCCGACGGTATTTTGGCTTCACCTCCCATTATTCCCAAAGGTACCGCCACAACCTCCAAATCAACCACAACGACTAAAACCACTTCCACTGCAGCTGACGCAAAGACCTCAAACACGGACACAAAAGCGTCAACCAAGTAAAATATGAGAAGAATTTTAAAACACATCAGCAATCTGCACCACCGGGTTGGCTGGAAAGACAAATTTAACCCGAAGGCTTTGAGCGCCTGGTGTTTAAAATTGTTTTTATTGTCTTTTCCGCTTCAAATACAGACTTTGATTTATAAGTCGGAGCTGTTTTCCGGTCAGTTTAATTTTTTCAGCAGCGTCTTTTTAGGATTAAGCGAATTGTTTTTGATCTTTTCATTGTTGTTTACGGCATTTGATAAAGTAAGGGGACACGGTAAAAATGATTTTTTCAGTTTTCGGCCGGGTTCCCTGGACGTCATGATGATCGCCGGATGGACGGGTGTGGTAATGATTAATATTCTTTCCGTGTTTTGGGCCGGAGATAAGTTGCTGGCTTTATTATATGCCTATAAATGGCTGGAATTGGGGATTTTGGTGTATCTCATTATAACAGAGGTGATAGATCGCCAGACCATCATTAAATATTTGTTTTACGGAGCCGTTTTGCAGACAATTATAGGTTTTGGACAATATTTGAGTCAGTCTGACCTGGGACTGTGGTTTTTGGGAGAACCCAGACTGGGGGCGGAATATCTAAATATTGCCAGAATCAATCTGGGCGGAGAGAAATTGCTGAGGGCTTACGGTACCTTTGCCCATGCCAATCTTTTCGGAGGATATATTTTTATTTGTCTGGCCTTCCTGCTGCAGTCACTAAAAAAGGAGAATTTGCTGAAAAACCTGCATTTTCTGATCATATTTTTAATTGGTATTTTGATCAGTTTTTCCAGGTCGGCCTGGCTGGCCATGTTTCTTTTGGTAATTATGGCTCTGGTGGAAAGGGCCTTCAAAATACACTGGAAACAACTGCTTTTGGCCGCGGTGATGATTCTGTTTATTTTGACGGTATTCAGTCTCGATCAGGTGATATTGGCGAGGATAGTCAATTTTTCCATTCAATCATGGGATGAAAGACTGATTTTTACAAATATTGCCGGTGAAGTAATTATGAAAAA
Organism: Candidatus Altimarinota bacterium; assembly: GCA_963677745.1. GTDB lineage: Bacteria > Patescibacteriota > Gracilibacteria > UBA1369 > UBA1369 > UBA1369. Next base: position 104,789 of record OY782391.1, on the reverse strand, counting down.
TCCCTGGTTTGGTGTGGGCGCCGGAAACTTTGTTTTGGAAATGGCCAGATATTATCCGGAAACACTCAGTCCCTGGCTGATGCAGCCCGCTCATAATTTTTTCATGATGGCCTGGGCGGAATTGGGTGTAGCCGGACTGTTTTTCTGGATGGTGATATTTGTTACTGCCATAAAAATGGTCTTTTACTCGATGAGAAGAGTGGTTAATGAACAAAAATATCCAGCAAAAATATACCTGGGATTGTTAATCGGGATGGTACCCCTGAGTTTGCTTGATCATTATTTTTACACTCTCTGGCCGGGGCAGGTGCTGTTGACCTTAGTGATGGCCATGCTATATCTGGACTACCGGAAGCACAGGGAAAGTTTAATCAAATAGATGCCGGTTGCCCCGCAGAAAGATTTCGGTGTTCTGAGCCGTTTTACCTTCCAGCTGAAGGGATAAAATTTCCAAAGTTCCTTCCAGACAGCCAAGATATAGCCGATTCTCAATACTATGAAATTTTCCGGGGGACGGGGCAGGGAGGTTATCCGCAGCGGGCTGAAGACTTAGCAGTTTGAGCTGTTTGCCCTGAAAATTAAGGAAAATGCCCGGCCAAAGAATAAACGCCCGGTAGCGGTTGAAAATCTGTCGGGCGGTTTGAGTCAAAGGATCGATCAGCCCGTCGGTTTTATTGATTTTCTGACAAAAAGTCACTTTTGACTGATCCTGCGGTTGTCCCTGAAGCTGGCCGGTTTTAATTTGCATCAGAATATCCGGCAAAGCGGAAGATCCCTTTTCCGATAATTTTTGGCGGAGCGTCAGATCATTGTCTGTGGGGAGAATTTGCTGGCGGATTGTTGTAAAAACGGGGCCGGCGTCCATCATCAGTACCATTTCCATAATGGAAAGTCCCGTTTCGGAATCTCCATTGAGTAATGATTGTTCAATGGGAGAAGCTCCCCGATAGGCGGGTAGCAGGGATCCGTGTACGTTGATTGCTTTAATTTTGGGTAAATCAAGTACTTTCTGGCTTACAATCTGCCCATAGGCCACTACAAGCAGAAAATCCGGGTTAAGTACGCGCAGATGTTCGATTAATTCCAGGTCTTTATTCAATCGGGGGGGCTGAAAAACAGGAATTCCCAAACTAAGGGCGAGTTTTTTAACGGGGGTGGGGGTAAGTATTTTTTTGCGTCCGCTGGGCTTATCTTCCTGCGTAATTGCGGCCAAAACCTCAAATCTGGAGTCACGGGACAACTTATCCAGAAAAGAACAGGCGAAGTCTGGACTTCCCAGGAAAACTATGGTGGTTTTATCAGACATTTGTTGCTTGCGCTTTAGATCAATTGGTACTAGAATTTAACACTAATTTTAGCAATTGATGCAAGAAGTATTCATAAAATTCGGGAAATTGATCAAAGAGTCCAAAAGAATTCTTTGTATCGCCCACAAGAAACCGGATGGAGATTCGCTGGGTGCCACAGTTGCATTGTATCTGGCTTTCAAGGAAATGAATAAGGAAGTCGAGATGGCCTGTATTGATGACTTGCCCGAACGTTTCCATTTTTTGCCCGAATCCAGAAAATTTATCAGAGAATTTAATTATGAGGATTACGATTTAATTATAGTTTCTGATGCAGGAGCTTCCTATATGACCAAATATCATGAGATATATCCCGGCATCTTTAGTGGAAAGGTTCCTGTGGTCAACATTGATCATCACCCTTCCAATGATAATTTTGGCACGGTTAATGTTGTGGACGTCAACAGCGCTTCAGCCACTGTGATTCTTTATAAAATATTTCAGTTTTTGGATATTAAAATCTCGCCGGCGATCGCTACCGCGATGCTTTGCGGTATATACAATGATACAGGCAGTCTGATGCATCAAAACACCAGTCTTGAAGTGTTTGAGATAACCGGGAAACTGATGGAGGCGGGGGGGAGGGTGAATATTATTGCAAAAAATTTGTTCAGAAGCACTCCCATAACCACTTTAAAGGCTTGGGGAAAGGCTCTCGAACGAGCTTCAATCAACGATCAGGGAGTGGTGGTGACGGTTTTGACAAATAATGATTTACAGGAAATTGATGCCAAAGCGGATGAATTATCAGGGCTGGTTGATTTTTTAAATGCCGTGCCGGGGTCAAAATTTACTGTTTTAATCAATGAAGACGAGAAGGGTAACGTGAAAGGTTCTTTCAGAACCAGGCGAGATGATGTGGATCTGGCACAATTGGCCGGACTGTTCGGTGGTGGCGGGCATAAAAAGGCAGCCGGATTTTCCATGCCGGGAAGAATTCATCAGGAAATTAGATGGAAAGTTCTTCCGTTTTCGGCTTCCTTGCCGGAAGAAGGACAGAAACAGATTGGAAATGCCAGTCCGCAGGAACTTTTAAGCAATATTTTACAAATTCCGGAAGTCAAAATTCAGTCCTAGTTTTTCTTTTCGGCAGCATTTAACTATAATTCCGCCGAAAAGAGATTTATCAGATATTTTAATATGATACTCAGAAAACTTACGGCTTCGTTTTTAGTGATTATGTTTGTTGTCCTGGCTGTACCTAATTTTGTGGTATACGGCATTTCCCGGACTTATTTGAACAGGGATTTTTATTCAAAGGACGAATTGGTACAAAAAGTTTATGATTTCACCCTGGACAAAACTGTTGAGGTACTACAGCGCGAAAGTGATTTTTTCAAAGGCTATTTTAGTGCCAGTGAGTTGCGCACGCAGGTGGAAAAAGTTTTCTCAAAAAAGATTTTTACCAGTACACTGAACGATTTTGCCGATCAGATGGATTTATACAAAAAGGATCCATCCAGACCGCTGGTTTTATCGTTGCAGACACTCAGAGCCAATCTATTGACGGTGGGTAACAATCTGGCTTACCTGATTTATCAAAAGCTACCTACCTGTTCCAATGATGAATTGTTGGAAATCAGTGAACACACTGTTCCCGCCTGTGTGCCGAAGTCAGTGCCCTATGAGGAAGTAGTGAAACCTCTCACCGATAATTTTGAAGCCACTGTCTATAATACTATTCCGGAAGAACTGAGTAATATTGACCGGGCTTTCCCGATTGCCGAGCTGGTGAAAATTGAAAAATACCGTGATCTGTCTTTTCTGGTTTTGATTGGAATTATAGCTCTGATCGCTTTGGTAATTTATGGGAAAATTTCTTCCATACTTGCTTATGTTTCGACGGGTTTTGTGATGGCTGGGATTGCCGGTTATGGTTTTTCATATGCCTTGGGAGCGGCTTTAACAGGAATAAAAGGAGATCTGGGAGACCCCCGCAGTCAGGAATTTTTGCTTTATTTGCTTAAGTTTCTGGTTACAGAGGTACAGCGAATGTCGATCATGTTTGGTGTTGTCGGATTGGCACTTTTATTGATCCGTTTTGTAATTAAACGTACAGTGGAGGTTAAAACTAATCCTGTTTCAGAATAATTATTTGCAGTTTATGGAGGAAAATCTGATACCAATGAGGGAAATTGAGGAGAAAATTAGGGGGTGTTCTGATTGCGGCTTGTGTAAAGGAAGAATTCAGGCAGTGCCTGGAGCCGGAAGTTATTCCGCAAAAATCATGTTTGTGGGAGAGGGGCCGGGAAAAGATGAAGATATTCAGGGGAAACCATTCGTCGGGGCGGCCGGCAAGTATTTAAACAAGATGCTGGAGGACATTGGAATGAATAGGGATGACGTCTACATTACCAATGTGGTGAAGTGCCGGCCGCCCAACAACCGGGATCCGCTGCCGGAAGAGGTGGAGGCCTGTTTCAAGTATCTGGATGCGCAGTTGAAAATGATTAAACCCTTGCTTCTGGTGACGCTGGGAAGGCATTCAATGGCAAGATTTTTGCCCGGCTTCAGGATTTCGGACATTCATGGCCAGGCCAAAAGGGTTACCGGTATTTTTTCGGAAAAACAGGTGATATTTCCCCTTTATCACCCCGCCGCCGCATTGTATAACCCCGCGCTGCGAACAACTCTGGAGGAAGATATGAGAAAACTGCCGTTACTGATAAAAAAAATTGAAGAAGCCAATGCTTTGTAGTAGCTTAGGTTAAGAAAATGACACACCAAAGATACATCTTGATAATTGGAGTGGCCGCGCTGATCAGCTGGCTGGCCTTTTATCTGGTGATTGATAAACTGGATGTTTGGGCTTCCACCGGCTTGGCACTGGCGATGTTTTTCATCAGTCTGTTTTTTGCGTTAACCTGCACCTTTACGATTGTCGGTTTTTATATAAGGGTCTGGTTCAATAAAAATGAAATATATTACGATCATATTAATGTCTCACTGAGGCAGGGGATTTTACTGACATTGATTACGCTGGGATGCCTGCTGTTTCAGTTGTTGGGAGTTTTGACCTGGTGGTCGGGACTGCTTTTGATCGCAGCGGTAACAATGATTGAATTTTATCTGGTGGCCAAGGACTGATTTTTTGCAGATCTGCCGATCAGAATTTGACGATGGAATTTAAAGTACATAAGGAAAACCCCGGGTCATACCATGCGGTAGACCTGGGGCTATTCCTCTTCTGTTTTCGTCATTGCCTCCTTTCGGGGGGCGGGTAGCTGAATTGAGATAGTCACGGGGACGCGGCGTAGACGGGCCGCATGGGGGGAGGTTCGCGCTTGCCGCTACACCGCGCCCCCGTGAGTTTTGGACATCATCTGCGAGCCTTGCGGCGAGTTGATGTCGGTAAGTGTGCCCGGGTGGACTGTGCGTGCACCTTCTGCCTTACGGCGAGTTGGTGTCGACATCCACAGGGGCAATCGGCGGCAGGGCCGAAGGAGCCGCGGAACCCTGGGGGCCCGTATCTCCCTTCGGACCTCGGGGTCCGGCGGGGCCACGGTCTCCCTTGGGGCCCTTGCGGTCCCCGAAGTTGCAGCGCCACCAGATCTGCCAGGCCACCATGTCATCGGCGGCCGGCTCCGTCATGCCCTTGTACTGGCTGCAGTCGTCGAAGGCATTGCCGCTCTCGACGTACACCAGCAGAGGGTTGGCGAACCCGAACTGCGAACCGTCCTTGCCCACCACACGGGCGTACAGCTTCCCAGCGAACGCGTCGCTCAGCTTGTACTTCGTGTCGATCGTGCCGACAGAGTCGTGCCCGCCTTCGCGGATGTACACGCTCTGCCCGACGATCTTGGCGTTGTCGGCCACCTGGAAGCGTCCCCCAGGTCCTACGCACAGACGTGCTGCGTAGGTCTGGCGAGCCTCGAGCGAGGTGAAGACCATGTACCAGTTGACCGCCTGCTTTCCGGCAAGGACGGTCTGGCACAGGGAGCTTCCCACCGCCTCTGGCTCAGTCAGGTAGGCTGACGGCGGCGTGGACGGTCCGGGCGGGGGCGGGGGAGCAGAATTGCATCCCGGCCCGAGCATGATGGCCGCCACGATGGCCGCGCCAATCAATGCCAACAGCGCCATCAGCCAGCCCAGGCGGCTGCGTGCCCGCGGGGGCGGCTGGTACTGCGGCTGAGGCTGGCCGGGCTGCTGCGCGAACTGCTGTCCACCCTGCTGGCCGGGTTGAACCGGACCGGCGGGGGGAGCAATCTGAGGCAGAGGCTGCCCCACCGCCTGCTGCGCAGTAGGCGCAGGCGGGCCTCCGAACGTGGGCTGCGGTTGCGGTGCGGGTGGCGCAGGGGGCACGGGCAGGCCAGGCTGAACCTGGGCAGTAGGTTGAGGTTGTCCGAACATTCCGGGTCCAAAATTGGATTGCGTCATCGTGTTATCCTCCTCGGCATGCACATTGTCCTCCTATTGTACCGCCGGAGGAGGCGGGCTTGAGTCTTTGGTGGGTGTAAAGCCGTGGGCTCACTTCCCAGAAACATGCAATCCGTCCGACTATGAGAGTCCAGGACGGACTTAACTTATGAAATTGCGGCAGCACAGAAGTGTGAGCCGCAGTGACGAAAACAGAGAGGCTAACTGCCTAAAGACAACGGAACGCCAGGAAACAACATCTTACTTTGGGGAGGGATGGTGTCGTTACATGAACTGGCATTCGATTGCAAGTTTAGGCAATTTACTCTCTGCTTTCCCTGTTTTTCAATGAGCGCTAAACAGTAACAGCAATTTTTTAGAAGGTATCAACTTACCAACAAACCGAGGTTTTGTCAAGATTTTTGATGCCAAAATATAAAAGTGCCATTTTCCCTGTCTGAAGAGGAAAACCACGAATTATTCAAAAATTACCCTAAATTGCTTGTGAGAAAGGGGAAAATGGGGCGAAATACGATAATACTAGACCGTTTGGGGATACTCGTGACTGTAGATTATTTCGGGTCTGGGCCATAAAACGAGAGCTGCTTTTCCTTCAATGTTGTCCATGGTCAGAAAAGAAGACGCTCCTTTTTCACCGCAATTGGGGCTGGCGGAGCTTTCCTTGAAACAAAGTCTGGAATCGGAACTGCGTTTGCGATTATCTCCCAGCACAAAATATTGATCTGCCGGGACAGTAAATTCATTAATTCCGCCGGTGGCAAAGGTACTGCCATTATTATCATCTGACAGGTATGGCTCATCCAGTTTGATGCCCTGAGGATATTTATCGCTAAAAATGTAAACATAACCGTCAATCAGTTTGACCGTTTCTCCGGGAAGCCCGATTACTCTTTTTATGTAAAACTCATGATTGTTGTGCGGTGGGCGGAAAACAATGATATCACCACGCTGGGGAGTACCGACGGTCCAGCCGGGCAGGCGCAGATATGAGCTTTTATTGATAATTATGTAGTCTCCATAACCATCCTGGCACTTATCATTAATGTAATTAAGTGTGTTACACATTGAAATGCCATAGACCTGAAAAGGAGTCATGATAAAAGTTCTCATCAATACCACCAATACCACCACAATTATTACATTCAATGATATATCGGCGGCCAGAAGCAGTTTTTTCTGTTGCCCGTAGTTTAGACGGCTTCCCTGTAGTTTTTTTTCCAGGTAATTGATCAGGTATCCCGGGTTTTGATCTTTATCTTTAGCCATTTGTTCTGTTTTAGCCACGAAAGTTTAACTTTACTGGGTGACAAAAACAAGTGTAGAATTTATTTAGAATTGACTAAAAATTAAAACAAAATGGTGAAGAAATCTTCAACCTGGGCCAATTTTAAGGAAAAAACACAGTATTATCTGTTTGGACCTCATCTGGAAAAGGGTGAAAAGATACTTTTTATTGCTCACCGTCATCCTTTTTTAATGATAAAAAAGGGATTCAAAATATTTATTTTGCATTTTTTTATACCGATCTTTCTGTGGCAGGTCTTCCCGGAAATCTGGTTTGCCTTTTTAGTCTGGCTTCTTTACGGCGTAATCGCCTTGAATAAGATGATGTTCAACTGGTATTTCGACGTGATACTGGTAACGGATCTGACCCTGATTGATGTCACATGGAACGGTCCGTTCGACCGCAATTCGGTGCGTCTGGAATATCCGAATGTGGAAGGTATCACCAATAAATTCAAGGGTTTTCTGCAAACGGTTTTTAATTACGGATTAATTCAAATAAACCGCGAAAGCGGAGGTGTAGGTTTGGAGCTGAAAGATGCTGTAAATCCAGCCAGGATTGAAAGTGTAATCATGTCCTACAAAGAAAAATATCTGGAAGATAAATCTTTTGAGGAAACAAAAACGCTTAAAAAGTTGTTGTCGGAAATGGTCAAAAAACATGCGCAGGAAATGAAGGAAGTAGAAGTTGATTTTTAAATTATGAACTGGCTGATTGTTCTCTTAATACTGGTTTTCCTGATCTATCTGGCTTTTCAGCTGGCGGTCTGGAACAGCCGTAAGAAATGGTCTCCAGCCGATCTGAAGTTTTATCGTGAAAATTGGAACAGGATAATGCAAAACCAGGATGGTCGATACAGGCTTATGGAAGCCGATAAGCTATTAGATCATATGTTAAAGATCAAAGGTCTTCAGGGAAGTTTGGGTGATAAACTAAAAAAGCAGGCGGATAGTTTTTCAGATATAAACGGTTTGTGGCAGGCCCACAAGTTGCGCAATAAATTGGCGCATGAACTGGACGCCAAAATCAACTCCCGGGAGATAGACTCGGCTATGTCATCTTTCCGCAGGGCTTTTGGAGATATCGGATTGCATTTCAAATGATTTGGGTTGAGTAAAAGTTGGGTTTTGGGTAAGCTGTGAAGGATTATTCATTTAAGATTAGATATGGAATTTGAGGCTGTAATAGGTCTGGAAATTCATGCCCAGATCACCACGAAAAGCAAAATATTTTGTCCTTCCAGTGCCGAGTATTTCAGCAAAGAACCGAATCAGAACATTGATCCGGTTTGTATGGGAATGCCGGGGCAACTGCCGGTACTGAATGAAGAAGCCCTCAATAAGGGGATCAAGGCGGCTCTGGCTCTCAATTGTAAAGTAAATAATTATTCGCATTTTGACCGTAAAAATTATTTTTACCCGGATCTGCCGAAAGGTTATCAGATTTCACAGTTTGAATTTCCTCTAAGTGAACATGGATATCTGGATATCACCGTGAACGGCAAAATAAAGAAGATTGGTATTACCCGTTTACATCTGGAGGAGGATGCTGGAAAACTTACTCATTTTCAGGGAGGCACATTGATTGATTTCAACAGAGCCGGAGTGGGACTGATGGAAATAGTCAGTGATCCGGATCTGCGTTCTCCGGAAGAAGCCGTGGCTTATGCCAAAGCAATTCAGCAGATAATGCGTTATACCGGTTCTAGCGATGCGGATATGGAGAAAGGAATGATGCGCTTTGATGCCAGTATTTCCATCCGCCCGGTTGGTGAGCAAAAACTGTACCCGCGCGCCGAAATAAAAAACCTGAATTCTTTTCGATCTCTGGAAACGGCCATTAAATATGAAATAGAACGTCAGAAACAACTTTGGTCGGATAATCAGACTCTTCAGCAGAATATTACGGTTGGTTTTGATGACATTTCCGGGCAAACCTATTTCATGAGAATCAAGGAAGGATCTGATGATTATCGATATTTTCCCGAGCCGGACTTGCCGCCTATTGTGCTGGCGGATGATTTTATTGAGAAATTACGATTGGAAATTCCTGAACTTCCTGAAAAAAAATATCAGCGCTATTTGTCGGAATTCGGTTTGAGCGAAGCGGAAGCATTGTTTTTGATTGAAGATAGGGATCTGGCTGTATATTTTGACCGGGTGGTGGAAATTTCCGGCGACTCCAAAAAGTCTGCCAGTTTCGTGATGAGTATTCTGGTCGGAAGACTTAAAAAAGACGGTTTGACCATACAAAGCTGCAAAATTTCTGCGGAACATCTGGCTGCACTGATTAAACTGGTAAACGAAGGCCAGACCTCCATGAATATTGCCAAGGGCGAAGTATTTGAAACAATGTATCTGCAGGGCGGAGATCCTCAGAAGATAATTGACGAAAAGGGGCTGAAGTCGATAGGGGATTCGTTAGAACTGGAAAAAATCTGTCAGCAAGTAGTTGCAGAAAATCAAAAATCGGTGCAAGATTATCTTGGTGGCAAGGAGAATGCCTTTAAGGCCCTGGTCGGACAAGTCATGAAGGCAACCAGGGGGCAGGCTAATCCTGAACTAGCCAATGAAATACTAATTAAAATATTAAAAACAAAATAATTATGACGTCATTGGATTTTCTATATATCGCATTGGGAGGAGGATTTGTGATTCTAGTTATCTTTTTGTGCGTTTTGTTTCTAAATCTGACGCTGGTCTTGAGGGATGTAAGCAAAATGACCGCAAACTTTAAGGAGGTTTCGGAAAGAGTACGGGAAGTTGTAATGGAGCCGATGAAAGCGCTGTCAGAGATGACGGCCAGTCTGGGCTTCATACATCAAATTGTGGAAAAAATCAGGACCAGATTTGAAGAGGTCAAAGAAGATGCTGTCTGCAAGGATTGTGGAGAGGAAGAATGTTACTGTGAGCCGTCTGAAAAAGAAAAGGAAGAGGCAAAAAAGGCTTTAGAAAAAGAAAAAGAAAAAGAACAAGCGAAGAAAAAAGGCTTTTTTTCAATTAGAAAACTGGGGAAATAATGGTGGACCCTAGGAGACTCGAACTCCCGACCTCGGCAATGCGAATGCCGCGCTCTACCAGCTGAGCTAAGGGCCCGTTTAACTTTGCTGAAATAGAATAGCACTGGATTTTGCAATTTTCCAGAAATAGTATATAAATAGGTCTTAAATCTATTTATGGACAGGACTAAAGACAATATTTTGCAAATTGTTTTTGTGGGGGCGCTGGTAGCGGTGGCGTTACTGTTTTATTTTACGAGAATTGCCGGTTTGAAAGCAGGGGATCAGGTATCAAGTCCCACCGTATTAAAATATGAAACATTTGCCGGCGTTTATCAATTTGAACAGGAGGAAAGAAAAATTCAGACCAGGATTGAAATGCTGAAGGCGGAGTATGCAAGCGATTTGATAGTTTTTCAAAGTGAAAGACGGCAAATTGAAAAATTGAAGGATTTAAGTGATTTGGAAAAACGTGAAAAACAGGAAATACTAAAGCAAATTTATTCGGATCAATATTTTCAGCGAAAAATAGATTTGATCGAGGAACAACTACTGGAGCTGGATTCTTTGAGACAGGCTAAATGCCGGAAATTTTGTGTTTATCAGGATTTGCCGGGGTAGAGGAATTCAGGCGGTCTTTAATCACAGTATAGGGAAAAACCAGGGTGGCATTAATAATTCTGCCCAGCCTTTTCGGCTGTTTATATAGTCTGTAGAGCCATTCAAGACCCAGTTTTCTCATTAAAACCGGTGCCCGTGGCACAATACCGGCAATGAAATCAAACGTTCCCCCGATGCCCATGGCTAACCTGATATCAGGCATCGCAGAAAGGTTCCTGGCTATCCACAGCTCCTGGATCGGAGCTCCAAAAGCAACCAGCAGTATCTTGGCTCCGCTTTGATTGATTTTACTGATAATATGAGAGTCGGAGGCTGTGGCGTCCAGATAGCCGGAAATGTTGATTGCGGGGAACATTTTTTGCAGCTTTTTTGCCGCTAATTCTGCTGTATTGGCCCGAAGACCATACTTGTTACCAAGGAGAAAAATCCCCTGGCTGCCAATTACGGAATCCTGGCATATTTTCATGGTCAGATCCGAACCGTGAATTGCTTTTTGGAAACGCTGTCCGGTTACCTTTCGATGAAAAAGAAAGGCAGGCAGACTAAATGCTCCATACAGTGCAATCATTATTTTGTTTTTCCTTCCTGACATTTTTGACAAAAAGCGGTTGGCCCAGATTAGCCCGTTACCATCGGAAGATTCAATCCCGCCTGTTGAATATTTTTTTTAAACAACAAGTTCTTATGTGATTCCAGAAGCATTTCAGGATTGGGGGTAGCAACAAAAAGAGGGGGAGAGGAGTGATTGTTAAGATGATTTTTAATAAAATTCAGGACTTCCTCTTCAGATAGAGATGTAAACGGAATTCCCAGAATATCTACCTTATTATTCATTTTTGGCGATCAAAATATAGTTGTAGCTATTAAAAAGAGAGGTCTTATGTCCGTTGCGTGAGGGGAAGGCCTTGATTACGGAAAATCCGGCCTTTTTAACCAGATTGTTTAATTCTACCGGCAAGAAATTATGATAATAGCGTGAAGAAACAACTTTTCCGCGGGAGTTTTTCCAGGGGATAAAAAGATCATTTGGAGCAATGCCTCCGAAACTAATCAGAAATTCCAGCCAGGCTTTTAGATTGGGCCATAAGTATTTTCTCTGCCAAAGGTTCCAGACTGTCAAAACCAAAATGCCGCCGGGTTTAAGTACCCTTTTAATTTCCAAAAGCGATTGTTTTCTCAAATTGACTGACGGAATGTGATGAAAGGCGGCGATGTCAAAGACCAAATCAGCCTGGTTTTCGGACAAAGGTATCTCCATTTGGTCGCCCGGTAAAAATACCTGGTGGGGATGCAGATCCAGGGCTTTTTTCAGGAGCGCCTCGCTATTATCAAGTCCCACGTAACGATATGGCTTTCCCAGGTAGTATTTTTCCAGAAAATTGACAAGTCTGCCGTTTCCGCAGCCCAAATCAACTATTTCGGCATTTTCAAACAAGTACTGTTTAAAATAATTGAAATCCTCCCAACTGTAATTGCGGGTATCGGAAAATTCATCTGCAATCAGATTATAGGATTTCTTGACGTCTTCCAGGATTTTGGCAATTTTTGCTTTTTTCACTTTTTATGCTGAAATAATTGCTTTTTCACGAGAATTACTTTATCAGTTTAGGGCGTCATAGCAAGGAAAACCAGAGAATTTATGTTGAAGCGAAAAGTTAATGAAAATGCCTATAGAGAGTTGATTGAGAGGGCTTACTCCGAAAAGCTTTCCAGCCAGCAGCAGCTGCAAAGTCTCAAAAATGAGATCAGTTCAAAGTACCGGGTTTCATCGGTTACCAATGTGGAATTGATACGAATTTACCGGGAAATGGTTAAAGAGGGGAGTCTGGCTGAAAATCCGGATTTTTTAAAGTTTCTCAGACGGCGTTCAGTCCGCACCAAATCGGGTATCGCCAATATTACTGTACTTACTAAATCTTTTCCCTGTCCGGGAAAGTGTCTTTTTTGTCCGACGGAACCGGGAATGCCCAAGAGTTATCTTTCCAATGAGCCGGCCATGATGAGAGCAATACTGAATAAGTTTTCCTCCTACCGGCAGGTCAAAAACAGACTTTTTTCCTTGAAGACAACCGGTCATAAAACAGACAAAATAGATCTGGTTGTGGCCGGGGGGACGTTTTCATTTTATCCGAAGCGCTATCAGAATGATTTTACCAAAAGCATTTTCAATGCTTTAAATTACCCGCTCCCCCCGGCCACAACCTTATTGGAGGCTCAAAAGCGCAATGAAAAGGCCGATAACCGCTGTATTGGTTTATCTTTCGAAACAAGGCCTGATCATGTGAATGAGAAAGAAATTTTGCATCTGAGGCGGCTAGGTTGCACCAAAGTGGAAATCGGGGTACAGTCTCTAAATGACAGAGTCTTGGAAATGAACAGACGTGGTCATGGCATTGCCGAAACGAAGCTGGCCATGCAATTGTTGCGAGACGCAGCTTTCAAGATTAATGTTCATATGATGCCGAATTTGTACGGCTCTACACCCGAAATTGATCTGGCGGACATGAAGGAGTTGTTTGCAAACCCCGCCTACAGGCCTGACTGGATGAAAGTATATCCCTGCATTGTGGTGCCCTGGTCTCAGCTGGAACAGGTTTACCGTAACGGGAAATATAAAAGTTACAGTGATACAGAACTGATAGAATTGATGATAAAAATGACCCAGCTCTGGCCGGAATATGTGAGAGTTACCAGAATTTACAGGGACATCCCCTCGGATACCGTTATTGCCGGCTCCAAACTCTCCAATCTCAGGCAATTTGTGGAAACAGAAATGGCTTTGCGCGGCATTACGTCGCGTGATATACGCAGCCGTGAAATTAAGGAGCAGAAAGTCAATTTGTCAGATTTGAGCATGAATATAAGGCAATTTGAAGCATCGGGCGGACAGGAGTTTTTTATCAGTTATGATCAGCCCGACAGCGATAAATTATGTTCTTTGCTCAGATTGAGGTTTTCTTCATATTCTCTGCAGGGCAAGAAACATTTTATTACGGAACTGGAGGGAGCTGCCTTGATAAGAGAGGTGCATGCTTATGGTGAACTGGTGTCCATAGATAGCAAGGAACGGGATGTTTCACAGCACATAGGCTTGGGCCGAAGAATGATGAAGACCGCGGAGGACATTGCTTTAAAAAACGGTTTTCACAAGCTGGCAGTTATTTCCGGCATTGGGGTGAGAGAATATTACCGAAAGCTGGGTTATCATCAGGAAGGGACGTATATGGTGAAAAGACTGGAAAAATGATATAATATGGGGATTTAATGCCAAAAAATGTCCCCAGCCAAACCATTAGAAACGCACCCGATCGAACAAGCCCCAGGAGAACCGCGGAAAATGCCCGGTTTGGCAGCCGATAATTTGGCGATGCTGAACAGATTGCGTGAGAAAAAACGCGAAAGTTTTCAGACTAAAAAAGCTGAAAGGATTTCCAGCGTGCGCGAAGAAGTCAGAGCCAAAATGAATGAGCAGGAAGAAAAGAAAAATCAGGAAGAGGAGATGCTGCAAAATCCTGAAAAAGCCTATGAAAAAGTATTCAGGGATTTTAAATGGAATACGGAGAGTTACCGCAAACCGGATGGTTGGCGGGATCAATACCTGACTGCATTGGATGAAAACGGCAAGCCGGTCAGAAGCAGTATGTCCATTGAAGAATTTGTTTTGAAAAATCAGGAAAAAGAATTGGAGAATATCCGGAATGAATTGATGCTTAAAAGAATTACCAAGTATGTCGACCAAATTTACACAGACCTGACCAAGGAGGAGGATCCGGAAAAGAGGGAAGCGGGTAAAGCAAAGAAAGCCGAAGAAATAAATGTTAAAAGCGCTGCGTTTTTTGACAATCCTGACAATCGCATCAAGATCGAGGATTATTTTAATGCGGAAGGGTCGGAACAGGCAAAATTGAAGGATGGTCTGCTAAAAGGATTCAAGGAAGGAGTATTTTCCGATCTTGGAGATAAAGTAGCCATTGAGCCCCTGAAAACAAGTATAGAAAGCCTGTTTGCTGATCTGATGGGCGACTACAAACAAATGCTGGTGGCCAAGAAAACAGTCAAGGATTTAAATACGGATATGGTGGCCTGGATGGGCGACGAAACGATGACTGAGGAAAAATGGAATGAGGAATTGGCTAAATTGGCTGAAGCAAAAGCGAAAGAACTGGAAGAACAGCAGAAAAAACAGGAGGAAGCAACGAAAACCGTGGCTTCAACCGCTCCTTCCACCTTCAACGGTTCCGATTATGGCTATGTTGACATTTCAGCCGGTAGCAAATTGTCGGAAAACACTGAAATTGCCATCAATCAGATCAGGCCGGGGGTATATCAGATTAAATTTCCGAGTAAAAGCGGAGAAGGTCAGGTATCGGAATTTCAGGTAAGACAATTGATGGAGAACGGAAAACCTTTGTTGGATGAACAGGGAAAGCCTAAAAACGTCTATATTTTTAATGACAGTGTGATTAACGGATCAGCTGTTGTTGGTGAAAATGAATTTAAAAAAGAGGTTAATATATTGTATCTTGGCCACGAAATGGAATCTTCCAATAGTCCGGAGCGTGGCTACGTAAGTCCTGAACTAAATTCGATTATTTCCAATCGTGCCATGTATGAGATGGCATCAAAACTCTTTGTTCCGACCGATATTGCCAAGGTGCCGATGAATCCGACGCAGGCCATTGTATTTAGAAATCTGATGATGATAATTAGCGGCAAAAACAATAATGAAGGCACTCCAAAAGGGGATTATGGGGATTTGCTGGCTATTCAAAACAGAGTAAGGTTTGTAAATTTCATGCTGGGTCTTGACAGCGGAAGCAAAGCGGCTGCTTGTTATAAATTTCTGGAAACTCAAAATTCAGATTCACTGAAGAATATGACAGTTGAAAATCTGGCAAAGAGATTGAATGTGCCTGTAAACCATGGCAACTATTCATAGGACGATAATTAACGGGGAACAGTAACTTTTGAATATATGTTTATTTTGCACAATGTATCTTGTGCGAAATGCTAGAGAAGTCTGGGAATCCCTGGATTGCAAAGATCAAATACGGTGATATTATATTCCGCAGCCGCCATGCGGTCAATACCAACAAATTAATTTCCATCTCTTATGCCAATAATCGGACTGTTCCCACGGGAGGACGCGAAAGAAAGTCGATTCCGAATTCATAGGTCGATTATTGATTCTATGAAAAAAAAGGCTGTCCAAGATCAGACCACCATTACCGAGCTTCTAAATTATACGCTCGCTGCAAGGTTTGCGCCTGAACTGTTAGCCAAAATGGACGCTTTTAAACGCAAATCCCGTTATAGCTTCCCTAATCGCAAGACTGGGAATCGCTACACAAAAAAGGCGTAAAGCCTCTATAAACGAAAGAAATTGCCCCTGCCTCAATGACAGGTCTTTTTCTGTAACCAATTAATCCAATGAAACTACCTGAAAATCTGGCGGCGATGCTTCGAGAGCCTTTACCGCCCGAAGCAATCAAACCGCACCCGACCAAACGACACCTTTCCTCAATTAACGCCATCTATGTAACCGAACGTCTAAACCAAGTGTTTGGAATAGGCGGCTGGAAATTAAAGGCCGAATGTTTGGGCGAGGAAAATCGCGAATATACGACAAAACAAGGTGAGCAAAAAGTTTCCCGAATGCTTACTGTCAAGGCAACTTTTACCGTCCAAGAATATGACATCGAGCTTGAACAGTTTGGTGGAAACGACAACGAGGACAAGGGCGACGCCCTGAAAGGGGCCATGACCGATGCCCTCACCAAGATTGGCTCCTATCTGGAAATAGGCAAAGATGTCTGGAAAAACACCCAGAAAGATGACCAAAAAGAGGACGGCAATTCCCCTACTAGAGCCGCAAAACAGGCCCGGGAAGGAAAGAATAAATACTGGACTTACCAGGGCAAGGACAAAGACGGTAACGATATGGTAACCGGGGCTTTTGAGGGCCGATCCTGGTATGCAGTAGTTAAGAACGGCGATAGGGTTTATTACCGCGCTCCAAAAGACGGATCCGCAACCGATAAAGAACTTTGGTTAAACGACATTGTCGTCCCGGACCGCGATATTTCACCTCCTAACTTCTAAATTATGCACAAATTACAAGATGCCGGCGACTATGTCGCCTGCGACTTTCCCAATTGCAAAAATCACGCTGTCACCGAAGCCGTCATTTACGATGACGACGGCGAAGATCAGGGTCGCGAAATGCTTTGCAAATACCACGCGCCAGCGATGGCGCACTAAAAAAGACCGTCTGCAAACGGCCTTAATCATTCATTCACCAACAATTATCATGCAAGATCAACAAAAGGTCAAATCAAATTTGGCCGACATTACCAATCCCCTGGACTTTGAACAGGTTTTCCGGCTTGTCCATCAGGTCGAATCCCTAAACCAGATCCAGAACAACGTCAGGCAACATAATTCAATTTGCCATGATTAGAACCTGTAAATGCGGCAATTCTTTAAGAATTTGGGAAACCAAATGCTTTGAATGCCGCCTATCAATGTCCCCCTACGAATGTCGCTATTGTGGGGAAAAGGTTTACGAACCTTGGCAAGTTAGCGGCTGCGATCGCTGCAACAGAGCAGCAAGGAAATTAACCACTAAAAAATAAAACAATGAATACTGAAAAAACAAAAAACGGCTTATCTATTAAGCAAAATGTAATCGGACTGACGGCAATCGTCGTCCTGGCTTTCTGCGCTTATATTTGGATATCTCAACCTGATGTCCAGGCGAAAGACAATTATCAGGCCCAATCCCCTGCTGCTCAGTTAATCCTCGAAAATTTCGAGCATGAAACCGCTGTTAAAAGATGCGAATTAATAAAAAATTTAGCTTCTCTTAAACTCGAAGATGATATGAACGGGGTGAAACTTGAAAACATCGACAGAAACGATCTGGCCAAGAAACGGGACCAGGACTGTTCTTTTTAACCGGCACGCCGGCTAAGCCGAAAACCGGCATGTTAAACTTTAACCCCTCTTCCGATGGAAATTCTGCTGTCATTTCTCGCCCTGGCGATTCTTTGCCTGGGGACGGGGCAAGTGATGATTTGGCGAACGCTCCGGGCGCACTACAACCTGATAAAGGAGCTGTTGGCCTTATCGGAGACGATAACCCAGTTAATAACTTTCCAGTATTCCGAAGCTGGAAAGGAGCGATTGCCCAAGATGCCCTCCGAATATTCTGGGAAGTCTCCGGCGGAGATAAAGACTTTATCCTGACAATGGCAGCGGAAAACGGAAGTTTCGACCCGTTTATCAAACACCCGAACCGCAACCGGGACGGGAGCTGGGATTATTCTTTCGGGCTGAATTCTTATTACCATAAGGAAATGATCGCCCGGATCCTGAAAAAGGAAATCTCGATTAAAGAAATCGCTGAATATCATTGGAAAGTCTATAACCAGCCAGACTGGACGACTTCATGCGGAAAAAAGAAGTTTTGCGGCTATAACCGGCGCGCGAAAGTAAAAAACATGATTTTGTTCCCGTAGTTTCAACCGTAATCAAAGGGGCTTGACCAGCCCTACCCGACCCGGGCCAGCCCCGGGCGTCTTAATTAATAACCAAAACAAAATGAAATTCGCTATCCACTCATGCACGCTTTCCCTGCTTTTATTTAATTGCGTTTGGGGAGCTTACTTAATGTTTATCACTTACACAATTTCCGCTGCCCTGTTTGGCTTCGCACTACTGGCGACCCTGCTCGCCGCCGCCTCAATTACAGTTTTTATTTGGGGCATTAAATTTCGTGAATAGTTTTTATTTCATTAACCCAATCAAAATGAAAAAACTAATCGCTTCCATGTTCGTCGCTCTTTTCTGGCTCGGTAACGCCTCCGCACCTTGCGGCTGGGACTTTGTCCAGGCGCATAACGAGGGTTTGCCGCTGACCTATTGTTTCGCCCGTCAGGTCCGTGGACACGTCACGTTTGACGGACAATTGAATCTCCCCTGCTCCGGCTCAAGCTGCCCCGTCCCGAACGTCGCTCAAAAAACACTTTAACCAAATAATTGATGACAAATAGAGCAGATAGGCGGAGGGCGAAAAATGCAAAGAAAATGGGGAACTGCCGTTATGTCCCGGCCAAGCCCTCCCCCCATATTGCATACCTGAAAAGTAAAGGACTACTTTCCGAGGATCCACCAATAACAACAACTTGATGACCAAAAAAACACAAAAGTTTGAGCAATGGCAGGGCGCAGAAGCCGAAAGCCTGAAAGACAAACAGGAACGGAAAATCTGGGAGGAATCACAAAAAAAGCGCGACCAGGCCGACCTTGAGGCCAATTCATACCAGGTGCGGAAGGACGGACAAATCGTTTTTGAATCTCATTATGAAAACGAGGCAATCCGCACCGCTGAAAAGATCAACGCCCAAGTGATTTGGTGTATCGAATCATGCGGCATAAGGCAGATTTACCCAAAAATTAACACATAACAAAAATTTTCAATGCAAGAAATTAAATTTATCACCAACGAGGTGTTGGTTAAGAACAACAAATCCCTAAAAAACCGGGGCCAGATAGGCGTCGAAATGGAAGTCGAGCGCGCTTTGTTTGCCCAGGTGATCGGGTTGGAAGCCTACCCGGAAAATATGCATTTCGAGGTCACAATTAAACCGCTCGACCAATGCTAGAAACGGCAGCGGAAGCCAAGAAAGAACTGATCGATCAACAGGGGTTTCTAAGCTGCCAGATGTGCGGAACAAGCCGGACATTCTTTTGGGAAGTCCATCATATTGTTTTCCGCTCCGAAGCCCCCAAACACCCGAATTTGAATCATAAAGACAACCTTTTAATTTGCTGCTCTAAATGCCATGCAAAATTACACAAAAAAAAGGCAGCTCGACAATCGGTTGTCCAGGCAAGAAAACTTTATGATCTTTTTCCAGACATTCTAACCCTCCGGCCATGAATGAAACACCAAAAGAGGCCGAGGAACAGGCAGCGTTTGTCGAATGGCTGGAATATAACGGGTTTAAGTTTACCGCGATCCCCAATTCAACCTACACCACCAGCAACGCCCAAAAGGCTAAAAACTATCGGCAGGGCTTACGCCCCGGACTGCCCGATTTACTGGTGATTGTCAAAGACAGTCTTGTTTTTATTGAAATGAAACGACGAAAACAAAGCAAAGTCAGCGACACCCAACAAATATGGATCGACGATCTGAATAAATGCGACAACGTGGCCGCCCATATTTGCTACGGGGCAGACGAAGCTATCGAAATTATCAAACAATATTCTTAAACAAACAAAATTTATGAAAAAAGTTAAACAATGGCATCTTTGGTTTTTAATTTTACCTAATGGAATACCGACTGACGTTTTCCTTTCACGCAGGCTTGCCCTAACTGAGAAACACAACTGGCCGCTCGCCGGCTACCGCCTTGCTCACTTAAAAATTAAGCCAATCAAATGCCCAAAAAAGTAATTTTTCTTTTAGCGGCAACGGCCCTTTTTCTTTTTGGCTGCTCAACTCTCGAAACAAGGGAGGAATTACAAGCCAAACGACATCAATTAAACCTTGCAGAACTTTCTAACTGCAAGGAAATAGGTGGCAAGACGGCAACCAACGACTACGGCTTTTTATACTGTTACAAACCAGAAGAATGACCCAATTATCCCTATCCTTTATCAAACCCGAATTGGAGGAAGCGAGACAAGAAATTGCCCGGGTCCAGGACATCATCGAGGAACAACCGGCCGGCCGGCTTCGGCACGATAATGAATGCCGGCTTGAAAGAGCCCGGGACGTTTTGGCCACCGCTGAGGCCGCTTCCTATGAAGGTTATCGCATAGAAAGCGAAATTGACCTGATCCGTTACTTGCTTAATGAAACACTTAAAAACCTAAGATGAAAACAACCCAAAATAAAGGGGCTCGATTTATCAAAACCCCAAAGGATCCTACAAAACGAAACAAATATCGGAAGGCTCTAAAATCCACCAGGTCAACGGTCCGAGTTGCGGCAATCAGGCGAACAAAAACAGCCGTCGGCCTTTTAAAAGGAAAGCCCCTCCCGGGAAATTGGTTTCGTCGCATAATTCATTCACTAATAAAACCATGAAAAACCCTTTAGACAGCCTTTATGCTCACCATGCGGAAGCTCAAGAACTGTTTGACCAAACAAACAACCAGGACGCCAAGGACGAACTGGCCCAAACCCTGACCTGCACAAAAGAGCTTATCTGCCGGCTGGAATCGGGCGAGGTCGTTTTATTTAAGGAAATTAACGACGTTACAGCTCATGCCCGGGGCCGGATCGATGCGGCCTATAAACTGATCGAGCCCTATGCCGACACCGACCGAAGTCCAACTTTTAACGAAATAAACAATGACTAAAAACGAAGAAGAAAGAGCGTCCGAAGAACGGGAAAACAAAGCGAAACACCACGCGAAACGTGTTTTGGACGGACTGACCAGCTTTGATGCGCTTGAATGTGAACTGGCCGACGACAAATCCCTTTATATGGAGGTCCGGCGTCAATACCTTATGATGACTGCCCCAGCCCGGAGACAACAGGCTAAATTTGAAAGCGATGTTATTGACGAATCGGATCCCGGGGAAATGGGAACTGATAACCCAACGTCCGCCAGGGAAAGGCAGGCGGCCGCAAAAAAAGCCTGGTGGGCAAAACGTAAGGCAGCCGGACTGCCTAACCCCCGAAGTGGTCCCAAACCCAGCTCCATAAAACTGCCTAAAGTCCCCCTATTGCCGCACCAGAAAATTATGCAAAGAGATTCTGTTCAAAATGTTTTAGCTCAGGCAATAGAAAAATTCCAATCCGACCTGCACAGTTTAAAAAGAGCCGAGGAAATTTTGAACACGTTCAAAGTCGATTAAAAATAATCCAAATTAACCCCCAAAATATGTACTACAAATTGCGAATCACAAAACAAGAAGATAATCCCAAATACGATGCCCAGCGGCAAGAATACGAGGAACACCAAAACCATTGGTCAAATCGTAGAGAGGGTATGGCTGAAATCCCCCAGCCGATAATTACGACTGGCCTGCTGGACGTGGTATTGACCGAGGAACAATGGGAAGCTATCAGAAAAGGTATTCTTGACACCTACAAATAAATGAAAAAGAAACACTCCAAACTGTTTCTTTGGCAGCAAGAAGCGGAAACCCATCTTTGTCCATGCGGCCGCCAAGCTGAAACAGTCGATCATATTATCCCGGTCCAATTAATGCGGCAACTTCTGCAGATCGACGCGGTTTACGAAGATGCCGAAAACTTCCGCTTTCTATGCAAAACCTGTAACCAGATCAAGGCCAACCAGCTTGATTATCAGAATCCGAAAACGATTTTTTTACTAAAAAAATATCTTGTAGATCTGGAAGTCCAAATCAAACCAATTAATCAACCAACCAATGACCAGAACGATAAAATTTAGAGCTTGGAATAAGGCAGACAAAACAATGGGAGAGCCTTTTTCCCTTGAACAGGCAATCAGAATCAGGCCGGCCGTTGATCCGACTATTGACTGTGTTTATATGCAGTTTACCGGCCTGACCGACAAAAACGGAAAAGAAATTTTTGAAGGCGACCTTGTTCGCATAAACAATCTGAAAGAAAACTGGAAGCATGGAGAACCCGACTTTGAATGGAAAGTCCTTGCCATTGAATACAATCAATACACTTGGGCGTTCAACAATTCTGTGTTGTATTTCCCCCTTTCGACATATCGGGATAGGGCAGGTGAGTTTTATGATTATGACATTGAACTTATCGGAAACATATACGAAAACTCGGATTTATTAACCCCAAAAAAATGAACGAAAACACTCAAAAATTCTTATTGTTATTGGCCACCGTGATTAACGCCCAGCGGTTTTGCGATTCCCTGGACGAACACATTTTCGCGTTGAGGTATCTTGCCGATGATCTTGAAAAAGCCAAGAAAGAATTGGAAAAAACAAGTTAGCCGCAATTAACATGACAGACCTCCCCCGTTAATTTTTCTCCCCTTTCATTAACATATAACCAAAAAAACAAAATGCTCACCGAAACCCGGGAGCGTCTTTTCGACTTGCTTAGAAAGAACGCCCCGATCCTTTTCATTCAGGCTGAAACCGGGCTCACGCCAACCCAAATCGTCAAATTTTCTTATCAAACAAAAAATGACACCAAAAACAAAGCCAATCGACAACCCAAAAGCACTCTTAAAATATCTTTTAAAGGAAAGAATCGAGCATTTAGAATGGCAAATTTACCAGGTTGGGATCAGACCCAATCCCCGAACACTCGAAAACAACCGACAAAAGTTAAAACTCGCAAGGGAATCGCTTAAATGGCTCGCTAAACAAAAAATAAAATAATCCAAAACTTATGAAACCAAAACGATGGTTTGACGCCGAAATGGCGGCAAAATATTTAGGCGTCTCCAAACAGGCGTTCTATGCAATCTTAAAAATCAACGAATTCAGGCTGCGAAACCACCTGTCCAGATCGGACAGAAAAACAATGATCTCGCGCGAGGGTTTAACCCTTTTAATGCCATGAAACACCGATTTATCCTGACAGGATTTAAAACCTCCGAAGGATTCGATGTTTTGGAATGTCAAAACTGCTCGCTAAGGACGGCAAATCCCCTGGACAATCCCTGCCAACCTACCCCAAAAACGAGGGTCATTATTCTAAACAGGATCCGGCTTAGAAAATCCACCTTTAAACTTCACAAACCAGATGACAAATAAACAAAAAATTCACGTCTTAAAACTCAAGGCGTTGGAGCTGACACTTTCTATGATCGAAATTTTCGACCAATTAAACGATGCAGTCGGGACCGACCAGGCAGACGAAATAATTACGCTCGCAAAAACAATATCCAAACAAAAGTTAATAAATTTGTAATAAATTATTTAATCTTTGTTTAAATATGTGTGAAATAGTGGACGGGCGGATTTACCATGTGCTTGACTTGATTGACAAATATCTAGAGTATTTAGAAATTATCAAAAATTACTCCCCTTTTACGCTCAGAAACTACAAGTCTTGTTTATATGCGTTTTTAGAGGTTTTACGGGGAAAAGATATAAAGCTGATAGATTGCTCGGATATTGATAGTTTCCGCCTAAAACTAAGGGAAAAGGGGCTCGGTTTTAACTCTGTCCAGTATCACCTGATCGTCCTCCGACAATTTCTGAAATTTTGTTTTATTCGGGACTTCCCGACGCTGAAATACTATAAAATAGAAACCTGTAAATATAGCAGGCCGGAGCCGTGTTATTTGGAAATGCCGGAGCTGAAAAAATTACTTGAGATAAAAGATTGTGATTTGTTCAGGTCGATTCGTAACACGGCGATAATCCGGGTTTTGTATTCTACCGGCTGCCGGGTCCGGGAGTTGTCCAGTTTGAATCGGGACGATGTGCTGAGTAACAATGTCCGGGTTTTAGGAAAAGGCCGAAAATATCGGCTTGTTTTTATCTCGGACGTCGCCCGAAAAAGTCTTGATCGGTATTTGTCCCTTAGGACTGATAAATCAAACGCGCTGTTTGTTTCCGGGAATGGTAAACGCCTGGGCGTTGCGATGATCGAAATAATTGTAAAAACCTACGCCCTGAAAGCCGGAATAAAGAAAAAAGTTACTCCCCATAGTTTGCGCCATACATTTGCAACTGAGCTTTTAAGGAATGGTGCTCCCCTGCCTGCAATTCAGCAACTTTTGGGCCACGCCTCAATAACGACAACCCAGGTTTATACCCACGTTACCGACAAATATTTACAGGAAATCCACTCTAAACATCACCGTTAAAACCGTCGATCCAGTCAAGTAATTCTTGGATCCGCTTTTTTAATTCTCCCCGGACCAGCTCAACGTCCATCGGGTCGAAATCTTCGTCGGCATATTCGGTCAACACGTCTGGAATGTAAAAATCAGATTTTGGTAAATCGCAAAGCCCCTCAATTACCCGTCTGACCTTTTGATTTATGACATTGTGCTGCATCTGGACAACCGAATCAATAATCTCAGCCGGCGTTTTGTTTGCAAAAAGACGATGCCAGTTTTCATGGTAGGTTTTGCGGAGATCCCTTAAATTGCGTTTATTTGAAGTGTCAAACCCCTCGTCCCGTCTGGAACTTGGGACGACGTGATGGATTGTTTGCGAGTAACGGTTTTTTTTAGCCATTTGCTCTGATAAACTCCATTATGCCATGTGCCAAACATTCGGCCGCCCGGTCATAATTCGAGATAATTGATTTGACGTCCTCAAGATTGGAAATAAAAGAAGTTTCGATAATGACGTAAGGACAAAGCGCGTCGTCGGTATAGAATCGCCCGTAACGCCCATTTTTATTGTTATTCAGCGGCCTCGGCCTCAAAGGTGTGATTTTGTATTCTTGCCAAGCCCTAACCATATATTCAGCAAGTGGCTTGCTTTTCCCGTTTACTTGATACCATGTCTCAAATCCGCCTGGTTGATTTGATCCGCTGGCGTTCATGTGGATTGCAACACCAAGACACTTGGAAGGTAAAAACCGATTTTCTTGAATTACTGTATTTACGTATTTCATTTTCGCTCTGATCGTCGCATCAGTTTCGACACCATTCCCTTGAATCAAACAATGTTTGAGTTCTGGCTTGGCTTTTAAAATCGTGATGATGCGCCGGGCCAGTTCCAGGACAATTGATCTTTCAGTATAGACGTTTGAGCCAAATTTTCCCACCGCTCCGACGTCTTTTTTTATGCCTAAAAGAGACTTTCCATGGCCGGCCTCAATGAAAATTGCCTGCATATATTTATTTTTTAATAAGCTCGCGGATTGTGTTTACCGCCCACGTTCCAGCGGCAGTTATCGCCATTGCAACCGGCGTTTTCCAATCAATAGGATCGGACTTTGTGAGCCAGTCGGTTATTTCAACAGTTAAAAGGGGCAAAACAGTAATCAAAGCTCCGCCCAATGCGATTAAGGCTGATTTTATTAATTTATCTTTCATTTTGGATTTGTTATTTAATAATTCTTTCCTGAATCGGTAAATTTGAATAGGTTGGTTTAACGCCACCCTCAAAAGCTTTTCTTTGTGCTTCGAGCATTCGCGTACCCTGCAATTCCCCAAAATACCGGCCCCGGCGCGCGTTAAGTTCTGGGGAATATGATTGGGCCTCGGCCAACGCCTTGTCGGCCTCGCTTTTTAAGCCACCCATAGTGTCGCCACCCATAAATTGTCCCCCTGCTGCCCGGCTTTCTTTCATGGGTTGTCCCATCTGGTCCATAATTTTTTGATACCGGCCGGCGGCTGCCTGGGCTTTTTCCTCGGCCGCCTTGTAAGGATTCAGCGGCGCGTCATTTGTCCATTGCGGATTTGCGGCTAAAATCTTGTCAAAACGCTGTTGGGTCGCGTCATAATTTGTGTAACCATAAGTTTTCGGATCCGGGTTTGCTCTGCCATTGAAAAAATCGCCGACTTCATTGCTCCGGCCCTGATTCCAGGCGTCGGTAAACATCATTTGTTGTAAAAGCGCGTTTGGTACGCGAATTGGCTTGCCATTAACAGAAACCTCGGCAATACCTCCCCTCAATTCTGGGTTTTGATTTGAAAGCCACCCTTGGCGGACTTTATTAATCTGGATCCCGTCCGGGGTGTAATTGCCGACTGTTGCGACAGCCTGGGCCTGAGCATTTCGGGCGTTGGAGATGTCATCTTCGGTGACTGGGCGTCCTTGCACATAGTTTGGAAGCGTCCGGGTTGCCACGCCAGAAGATGCACCCCTCATAACATAAGGCTGGCCGTTGACCATTGCAGTTTGTCCAGCGACATTTGTTCCGCGATAAACGGGTGTTCTCAGGTAAGTGATAGCCATAAATTGACTTCTTACCCTGCGCCAATTCCGAAAGATACGCTGGAATTCTTAAAATGCAAGCTAATGATTATCCGTCCCCGTCAATTGAGTTGTTTTGGCTTGTTGTAACCGATGGCGATTAGCACCTGTTCCAGATATGGCAAAGCCTCTGGGTCTCTTTCCTGAAAATACAGTTTTGACCTTTCCGGCAGCCAAACCTCATTAAAATGCTGTCTAAATTCGGCCAAAACCTCGTTGGGATATAATCGGGCATCTACGACCCGGCCGTCCTCGTAACGATGGTAATATCTGGGAAATTTTTTAGGATCTATGCCCTTTGAGATCAACCAGGACGAAAACATTTTTCCCTCTGAGATGTCCGGGACCAGTTTTTCGGGCAATGTGTACCCCTGGCTTTCCAACGGAGCGACCAGCCCAAATATAACCTCATTCAGAATAGAAAAGTGAGTGTGAGGAATATTTCCCCTGTTGGCTATGTACCGCCTCAGGTGATAGGGCATAGTGTCCTTTCCTCCACCAGAAAGCCACTCAAAAACCCACTTTGATACCTGGACAGCAAATTGAGGGGAAAGCCATTGGGCCAAATGGATTGCGACTTGAGGGTGAATCCAAGTCCCCTGATATTCCGGGACGCCTCCGACAATGGACTGAATTAAGCCGTCCTGTGAAATTCCCAGCTCGGCAGAAAGGGCGTCAATAAAGGCAATAGTAGCTTTGTTCCTCTTATATTCTGAAAACTCCCTCCCGGCCGCCTTACACATGGCCGTGGCGTTAATATATCCGTCAACGGCTCTTTGTGTGACGATATTTGACTGGATCTCGTGAGGTATCAAGGAAAGCTGGACCGGCTGTTTTCTTGCCATAATTTGTGGGTTATTTAATTTATTTTTTCGATCATATACCCCCACCAAAACGGATCAAGGCATGATTCAGACAATACATTTGACCAATAGCAAATGATTGTGTTTAAATAGGATAAATTGAAATAATCAAAAAAATGACCCTTACACTTAGAGACATTATTGCTCACCCTTTTTTCTGGGTTGTTTGTGGTGGTTTTTTAGGAATTATTGGCTTTCTGATCTATTCTTACGAGGAACGCATAAAGGAACTCTGTCACGAGGTTGATAAATGGAAATCGGTCGCGAAAGCATTGAAAGATCAGGGAACTCCCCGGGTAGAGCATTATCATCACCAGGACGAAAGACAATTAATAGAAAGCGAATGACCAAAGAAGTCGAACCAAAAAAAATCGGGATTTTCAAAAGAATTGCCAACGAAATTAAATGGTTGTTCGAAAATACAAAACCAGCCTGGAAAGCTTTGTTATGGATCGTCGGCTTCATTTTTGCCGTTGCCATCTTTCAACCCATGATTTTAGACTGGACCGGCGGCAGCATCGATATTGGGACTGACACGGGTTGGAGCAGGCTCGGGGCTTTTGTTGTTGGAATCCTGTTTATTGTATTTGGCTGGATCTGGGCTAATTTGTGGTGGATTATCGGTTTAATCATTTTAAACCATCTTTCAGCTACTTGGCTCCCAAACATGATCGAGGACGCGGCTTATCGAGCCCTGGTGAGGTATAACGGGCGCGAGGGGCAGACCCAAATTGATGATGACGATTCAGACGACGATATTTAATCAAAAAACCATGGAATATATATTCGCGGCAGGCGTCGGCATTTTTACAGGCTTTTTCCCGTCATTGGCCCTTGGGCTGATTTGTGTAATTCTGCTAATAATCGCTTGGTCGCTGACCGAACAGCACGCCGAAAAGAATTGGCCGGCCTTTTCCAAGAAACATGAAAAACTGATAAAATGGATCCGCAAACACTCCATCGCCGTTTATCTGACCCTGTCTATTTTGGCAATTTTCCTGTTTTTACTTGCCGCTAATTCCTTTCAAAATTAATGTCCTGATTAATGGGTTTGTGATTTTGCCGATTTGAGCCAATGCACCCTTTTCGGTACTTTTTGAGAATTTCGCGAGGCCGGTTTTAGCAAGATCGCTGGTGATTAGATTTTTCAGGCCAATTGCGATCCCTGCATTTTTCATCGCTCCGGGCAGATTCCCTTTGGCAAAATCCCCGGCCATTGCCCCTGTTCCCGTGATGATATTCCCCAGATAACCGCTTGATTTTCCGGCCTTTTCCAGTCTGTTTTGTACTGCCAATAAAGGTGACATCTGGGCGTTCAATTCTGCCGCTCCTTTGACATTTTTTTCGATGATTTTTTGAGCATTGCCCCTGATAACATCATTTGCCACGTCCAGGGCTTTTTCCTGGGCGTTTGAATTATAAAAACTTTCCAATGCTCCGCCTAATTTCTTTTTCAACGCCTGAGTTTGGGCATTGGTTAAATATTCCCTGGACCCGACCGTTTTCTGGAATTCGTCCAGGACGTTTTCAATTGAATTCGAAACTTGCTGAGCCTGGCCAAACTTGAGGTTTCCCAGTTCGTCCAGCGTCTTTTCCCGTAATCCGTCGATTAGATCGGCACTTTTGACGGCCCCAAAACCCTGTCCACGTTTAACCAGTCCAGGGACGTTGTCCGCCGAATCGATTGCATCATCGAGGATCCCGGAAAGCTTGGCCACTTTGTTTGAAATTGTGGACTTGATAGCCTCCCGGTTGTTCGTAACTGGTAAATCGAGGTCATAAAGAGTGTCTCCGATTTTGTCCATTGTAAGCCCTTGTTCTGCCAATCGGCCTTTTTGGGTATTGGTAAAATTGGGGATCCCGGCAAGTCCTTTTTTTGATAGCATTCTCAGCAATTTTCCACCTCCATAAAGAACGGAATCGAAAGCGGCTCCCGTTGCGTAATCTTGCCAGCTTGGGGCTTCGCCTTTAATTCCCCCAGACTGAACGGCAGTATCAACCAGCGATTGTGGAATGATTTTACCTAAAAATGGGGAAATGTTTTTGATTTTATCAATTGAAACCTGAGGGGTTAGGGCCATGGTACCAATTATGCCAGCCCCGACGCCCAATGCCCGGCCTGCCTGTGTTGAAATGTCGTCCTCCCCTTTTCCGCTTGAAAGCTGTGAGGTCTTTTCGGCCGTGTCGGCTAGATAGTCTGTTCCTTTTTTAACCAGGCCGGTTGCCCCTTCGACAAGCTGTAATTCTTTCGGGATAATATTTACGCTTCCGTCACCTCCGCCAATGCGACTGACTGTCTGGGCGACGCGATTAATGTTTGTGACAGGATCGACGATCTGTCCGGCAGCATTTAGAGCATTTCCCCCAAATCTGGCCGCTTCTGATGCCGCCTGAGCCCCTAAATTACCCAGTCCCAATAAGGTACTGGAAACCCAATCCCCGTTGTTTGTCTGGGCCGGGGCTTTTGCACCAATAAATCCGCTCTTTTCAACGGGTTTATATTTACTGAAAACGCTTGATGCTGAGCTGACTGGTTGATATTTTGAGAATACGCTTGGCATGGTTTTTAGATTATTTTTCCGCCCTGTTGGACTGCAAGTTGAGCGTCCTCCGGGGTCATTTCATACAAATTGCCGTCTGGGCCTTGGACTTTTACGCTCTGACCTCCCGTCTGTCCGGGCTGGTAATACTGATAATAAGCACCAAGGAGATTTTGAGGTGTCGTGCCAAGTTCCGGGGCCAGATCGACGTAAAATTTCATTTGGCTGTTAAACTGTTGCTGCGCCGCGCCCTGTAATTCTTTCGCAAGGTCAACCATGTCGGATCTGGTTTTGTCTGTAATACCTGCGCCCCCCTGAGATAACTGGGCGACATACTGCTGGGCTCGATCAAGGGCAGACTGTCCCTGCGCTGTTCTTGCATATTCGCCCTCCCTAACGGCTGAGGTCGGATCCAGCATCTTATTAAACATCATCACCAACGCCTGATCGACGCCGCCCTTGGCAATGGAGCCTTTTTTATATGCCTTGTAGGAGGAATCCATCTTTTCGAAAGTGTCGTTTAACGCCTCAAAGTTCTTGACTACCGGCATGGAATAAACCTCTTTTCTGGTCATTCTGACATCAGACGCGCTCGCCTGGTCTTTTGCCCCTCCGCTCTGCAAATACATATTCCAAACCTCCGGGGCTTGCTGTCTGAGTAATGCTTTTTCGTCCGCTGAAAGGCTGTCAATTCCCCTGATTTGCGTTTCGTTCAAAGCATTTTGTCCCGGTTGTTCGGTCGGTGTTTCCGTCGGTTGTTCCGGGGTCTCCCCTGAGGGCAAGAAACCGGCCAAAGTCTGTGCAATTGATTCGCCGATATTGGGGTTTTCTTTTCCAATCCCTGAAACAAGTTTCCCAAGCGGTCCCAGTTTGTCGGTGACGGATCCGATCGCGTTGACCGCCGCCTTGGCGATCTGATATTGGGGTTTCGGGGTGGTTTTCAGGATTCCGATAATCTTCGGATCGTTGGGGTCAACCGTTCTGGTATTTGTGACTTTGAGCGGACCGGCATAGTTTGATTCAGTCAAAATCAGTTTTCCATCGGCAGTAATTCCGTTCACAACGGCAGCGTGGCCATAAGTCTGGGAATCGCTGGTAATTAAAGTCTGACCAACCTTTATTTCGTCCTGTCCTGGATAAAACGCCAATCCTTGTTTGACCTTTCCGGCGAGATTATTTTGTTTTTCCGAAAGCGTATTACCGATGGTCCAGTTTTTGCCTCCCAAATTTGTGAGTTGTTCAGCATACCAGGCGCATTGACCGGCCAAAGGACCACCGCTGGTAGAATATTTGTAACCTTCGGGCTTCGCCAAGGCTAAGTTGGTATTCACAGAAACAACAGCGTCGCCGCTTACCGGGTGAGGAACGGGGACATCGTAAGTCATCGCGCTTGGTGTTGCCCCGGACGCTTTGTCTGCATAATCTATGCCAACCGATGCCAAAATATTATCCAATTGTTTGCTGGATTTTTCGTCATCACGGGCAGCCTGCCAAAGTAATTTCTGCCAATCGTTACTTGTTTTCAAATCCTCAATGGCAAATTTATCCTCCCTGTCCTGAGCGTATTTTTGAGCGTCCCATTGACGATCAGCGGAATATTTGAGTTTTTCCCAGTCATTTTCCTGTTCTTTCAGGGTGGCAGGCATTTTCGATAATGTGCTTACTGGGACGCCGAGATTTGCGGCAAGATTTGCCATTTCCTCAGGTGACGTATTGGCAAACGCCTGGCTTCCAAAACTGGAAATCATAAATTGGAAATTGGCTTTTGCATCAGCTCTAAGGGCTTTTGCGGCCTCGTTGTTTTCCTTGAGTTCTGCCAATTGCTGAGTTTTTAATTTATCGGCAAGGGCGATCATGTTTTTGGGATTGGTCGGATCCTGGCTCATTAAATCGACATAGGTTTTCTGCTTTTCTTTCATAACCGACAATTCAGCATCGGCGGCAGCATCACCAAGATTTGTGACCCTGTCCTGTAATTTGGTCATCTTTTGGTCCAGTTTATCCAAAAGTTCAACCTGATAAGTCCTGATTGCCGAATTTGTTGCGAGTTCAATTTGTCCGACAAGTTTTTGAGTGTTGGCAGTTGCTTTCGCGATGGCCCCCTCAGTATCGCTGGACCGGCTCATTCCACGTCTTGCCGCGCTGCGTTGTAAAGTGTTCATTCCTTCGGCTCCGGCCTCTATTATGTCTTGTTTTGAGCCTTCCGCCGCCTGGCGTTGTTCTGCCTCGAAAGCTTTTAAAAGTTCGTTATTTTGCAGCTCCGTTTGTGACTTTGTTTCTGCGAGTTGATCTTCGGCAGCGGCGATCCTTTTTCCAAACACATCTTGCTGTGCCTGGCCGAATTCGTCGATTGCCCCGATTTGCTGGTCCCTGATGTCATTAAATCCGCTTTGTTCGTAAGCCTGTCTTTGTTCAGGGGTCATTGCGTTGATGTCGTCAGGTGTAACCACCGGGGTTGGTGAGGTAGCTGCGACGGGGGTAGTTACATTCCGCGATTCCAGTTCTTTGTTGGCCAAAAAGCGCAAATCTTCGTCATTGAGGCTTTCGTTTTTCGCTCTTTTTACCATAATTTCGACCTCCTTTTGTCTGGGGTCGGTTGTTGCGGTAGTGACCGGCTGTCCTTTTTGAATTAACGGATTATCTGAGGTGGCGACTGTTGCCGGAAGTCTGGGCTGTCTCAGTTCCGGGATCGTTTGTCCGACCCTTGCCATGGGTAAACCGCCTGCGCTCGCTGGTTTCATTGTGTAGGCTCCGTCTGGCGTTTGGACTTGAGTTCCGGCTAAATCAACTCCCCTTTTTACCTGTTGATCCGGCATTGATTCAACCGCCGGCGGTAATCTTTTTTTGTTTCTGCCCCAGTTTCCCGTTGTGATTGTTTCTGCAACCATTTTTAGATTAAATTAACGAATTCTTGTTGTTCTGCTGGGCTTGCCTTCCCTTCGGTAATCTTTTGGACAAGCTCTAATTTCCGATTTTTTTCCTGTTCCTCCATGGTAATTTGAGCATCTTGAGCCGCTTTCTGGGCGGCTAAAAAGTCTGCCTTTCTGGTTGATGCAACAACCGTCAACTTTCCACCCTCGATGCGCCAATCCTTCTCGCCATTTTGGACGTCTTTTAGATCCAGTTCGTTGATCTCAAATTCGTAAGAATCAGCCCCTGTTTCTTTGATAGGCCAGTTACAGACCGTGATGTTTCCGTTTTTGTGTTTTGCAAAGTATTGTTTCATATTACCAACCGATTATGTGTAGATAAATATAGGGCGTCATTGAGCCTGCCGTGTCCTCTGTAACCACTCTCCGAATTGTAACGGTATTGGCAGAAGTTGCCTGGACGGTCATGGTGACATAGATAAAATTTGCTGCCGCTGGGTTACTGTCGTTGTCAAAATATAAAAGGCTCCCAGTAGCATATCCAAAAAACTGACTGGCCCCATTGGCAGAGATGAAAGTTCCCTTGTTTTCCAAAGACATTGAACTTCCACCCTGCATCCAATGTCCCATTGAGCCATTTGTAACGGTCGTCCCTGCCCCATTTCGTCCACTTGCAAAAATCATCATTGGCCTAAATCCAATTGTAATTTCTGTATCAACAGTAGCCGGCGCATCGGCGGTAAAATTAAAAGTAGCGTAAATGTGCTGAATTCCGGCACTTAATAGCAGTTTGTTGTTACTTACCATAAATCCGATTCTGCGATTGAAATCT
This sequence comes from Candidatus Altimarinota bacterium, assembly GCA_963677745.1. Classification (GTDB taxonomy): domain Bacteria; phylum Patescibacteriota; class Gracilibacteria; order UBA1369; family UBA1369; genus UBA1369. The sequence goes on along the minus strand of OY782391.1, from coordinate 71,189 downwards.
CCCGACCCAGTAGCGGCAGGTAAAAGTGTTAATCCACCAGTTGCCGTACTTACAAAAGCCGGAAGCCCGTAAATCGCACCATATTGCATTCTAAACCAGCGGTCATAACCAGCTTCGGCAGTCCAATTCTGACCCGAATCGGTTGATTTTGCGGATTGTCCGCCTGCGTAAACATCGCCGTTTTTATAATCCCAGGCAACCACATTACCGGCAGAAGTTCCGCCAGCTTCATAAACAAGCGCGTAAACAGTATTTGCAGAAACAGCGACGGGTGTCGCGAACGTAAATAGATTAATTCCAGTAGCAATTGAGGCGTTGGCAACTGTTGCCCTCCCCAATTCCCCATTGGTGTAAACTGTAAACCTCCGATCATAGGCACTTGCGGTCCAAGCCCCCCCTGAATTGGTTGAATAGGCAGAATTTCCACCAGCATAAGCATCAGAATTCTGATAGTCCCAGGACAAAGTGTTGCCAGCCGATACAGTTCCGGGTGAATGAACAATGGCATAGGTAGTCCCTGCAACCAGTAAATAAGGCGTTGGGAAAGTAAAGGTAATGGTCCCCGTTGCAATTCCCGAATTTGCCCGGACCGTTGCGGTAGCTAAGGCCGCACCAGTTGGGACACCAGCAGCAACAGCGGTTAAAGTGACAGTAGAATTTCCACCAGGCGAACCAACTTTCGTTAAATATATATCGACATCAGAAAGATAACCTCCGACGGTAGGGGTAAAGGTCTGAGCCCTCCAATGGGCTGAGTTTGCAACAGCATCGGCGGTGTCGCTTGCAGCCTGGCTTTCATTTGCGACACGGGAGATCGGAAGTCCGCCCGATGTAGCGTGAAGCCTGACAATTGAATTACCCGATGGCGCACCAGTTTTGGTAAGCTGTAAGGAAACTGTGGCGATGTTATCCTCCCAGGTGTTATTTGCAGTAGTAAATGTCTGCGCTCTTCTTTCGGCAATTGCAGTAGGGGCATCGGTATCAATGTCCTCCACGACGTTTGTTGGAGTTGCGGCAGTTAAAACGCCGTTTGCATATTCAGCCATTGCCAGCGTAGGGATATCAACAACTGGGCCGAAAGGCGTATAATTTAAACTTACATCAGCACCCCCGGCCGCGCTATTGGCGATCCCAATAAATCCGGCTGCCGTTGCGATGGCGTCCGCGTCCGTTCCTTCCATTCTACCGCTAGAATTGGAAATATTCAGTATTTCTTTGTCAGTAATAACATTGCCAGAGACACCAGTTTCAGGGTTTTCTTGGGGAATCCAAGACGGATCCAACAAACCGCTGGGTGTTCCAACTGGGACTTTATTTGCCGCGCCTGTTTGTGAAAATAAAGTTGGCTCGGTCGTGTCGATTCCGATCTGATAAGATTCATTCGCCCCCGGGTTTAAAATCGTCCCGGACAAACCAAGCGAAAACGCCAGTTTGCTGAATAAATATCCCTCCGTAGTATCGGCCGCGCTTACCTTGGTTTTGTCGTTTACGCCTGCGCCGCTGGCCAACTGGGAAAGTGTAACCTCGGCCTGTGAATCAGATTTGAATTTCATATCGCCGGCATCATGGCGGATCTGGGTTAGAGCATCGCCGAATTGAATTGGCCCGGTCATTATTCCGCCGGCAAGGGGCAAATAATCATTGGTATTTTCCCAAACCCAGTAATTGTCGGAAATGATAATTTTAGCTCCAACAGCATGGGGCAAAGCCGTAGCTGTATCTCCGGCATACCTGGCGACCGCACGTCCGGCTGTTTTGAGTGTGATTGTTTTATTGACGGCATCATAAGATTCCATCAAACAATTTTCTTGATATAAAAATCCCCTGCCCGGGTCGATTGTGATAACGACCTCTTTTCCGGCCGGGATTGTGCAAACAGGCGTTTTTGAGACGTAAACTGTCAGCGATGCGGCATCGGCGGCGAGGGCTTGGGTCAATATTGCCTCGTAATTGTCCTCCAAAGGAATTGTTACTGCCATTTTATCGAATTTTTATCCCTGCGCCTATCTCGTGAAGATACTATCTTTTTCCCCATTGTCTAGGGAAAATCTATGCGAAATTTATTGCCGGAAACATATCATCGGTAGTGTTTTGGTATTTGACCTCAATTCTGTCTAAAGTCAAAACAAGCGGTTTAGAATCCGATGTCCCTTGAATCTGGATAGTTTGCCCAGACGCGAACAATTCCGCCCCCAATCGCATCTTATATGGGTATAATGCGACCTCCGGGCTCTCTGCCAATCCCCCACCAACGGTTTCAAGTCCAATCGGGTGACTTCCGATGGTGACGGCCGAGCTGGTTGAGGTCAAAAACGAATCGTCCAGCGTTGCGGAATACAAAATCTCGCCATCAACCAAAACGTCGATCAGCATTTCGGACCCGATATTTTTCAGTCCTGAAAGGGTTACTGCCTCAAAATCTTTCCAATCATAAGGGGTCTGGAAATTATGCTCTTTGGTCTTAAACCAGAAGTTTATTGGGGATCCGTCATCGTCCCAGCCGCTTTCCACTTCCCAGATAAGCCCAGCGGTCGCCGAACACATCAAATAATGGTAGGAATTGGTCGGGTCGATATAAACTCCGTAGGTATAGGCCGACGGGTAAATGTATTGCGACCAAGTTTTCCCAATCAGCGAGCTATAAACCAAAGTCCTGTCGGGCTTATTGTCCCCGTCCGTATCTATGCTTATGTGATAATTATTGTTTTCCTTTATGTAAAGCCCTGAACTGGCGTTTAAATTGTTGTATAAAATCGAGTTAAAAAAGCTTTCAAGATCGCTGGAATAACCCTCGCTTTCAACTGCCGCCGCTCCAGTCACCGCTCTTTTTTGGGCCAAATTATCAACTCCCGATTTTGTTTGTAAAAGGATTCCGTTGCCAACTTCTCTGATTGCTCTTTGGCTAAACATTCCATTTTGGGAATCCAGGGGAAGGCAGACAGCATTTACAGCGTCATAATAGTAAATTCTTTCCGTCTTGCCGATCATCACCGACTGGGCCAAGGGGAAAAGTCCGTTAATCCGTCCATCGGCCTCGTTTCCGGCATCGACATTGTTGGTATTAATTGTTTGGGCGTTGGCAGGGTTGGCGTTTGTGTAATAAACAGTCAATGGGTTGGCGTCTGCTCCGGCCCCGAAAATAGTGTCCTCAAATACCAGAAAATATCGGCATTTAGGCATTGCCGGATAGCTGGTAACCGTTACACCGTCCCAGACGCGATAATCATCGATGCCATTACACATTCCGACCTCCATTGTCCCGGACCCGTTATAAGCGAAAAATTCCCAACGTGTGCGATGGGTTGTTTTTCCGACCGCCGTTTCAAACTGGCTAAGGCTCGACTGGATTCTTTCCCAGCACAAATTCGCCTCGTTAAAAAGAAACATATTGTCACCGGCAACGCAAATTGTGATATTTGTTCCGCTGGCCTCGTCCCTGTTGAAAAAATAACTGGTAACCGGCTTGTTGTAGCTGGCTGAATAGCAGATTAACGCATCAAACCTGATCCCGAGTTGATCCAAATACCCGGCCGAATACGTCATTTGGAAGCGTTCATAAGTGATGGCAGCGTCAACCGGCGTCCCGACAACTGTCGCCGCGCTGAAATTCAGTTTTAAATATTGGCTGGTCGCCTCAGTAATTGCCGGCAAGGTCCATTCGTAGTAATTGGCGGCATCAGATCCGAGCCTGTATTTAACAGCAGTCAAATTGGTATTAAACCCGGTTGGGACATTAACCCACATTCCGAAATAGTCTTTGGCAGCGGAAATATTCACCGCTAGGGTGGATTTGGTGACCGTCGCCTGGTCAGTAGCCGACAAACTCACGTCTATGTCGAAACTCAGGGATCCGGCCCCCCGGATTGGTGCGCCCGTGACCACGTTGGTTGCATCATCGGAAGCGACATAATCGGAAATCGCATCAACCGAATCGACCTGAACGCAAGTATCGGGAACGATCGGGAAATAGCGCATATATCCGTAACGTGTTTGGAGCCTTTTATCTTGGTTATAAAAAAAGTTTTGGAGCTCAACAAACTGGTTGTCTCCAACAAGTTGAGGCTCTCTTTTGGAAAGTCCCCCGATCAAATTGTCGAAAACTTTACGCATCTAGTATTTTGGGGTCAAATTTATTCCGCCTGGACACTCCCCGTTGATAAGGGAATGAAATCATGGCGGTGTCTTGATATAAATAAGCGTCTTTTAACATTCCCAACATCAGGCGGTAATCGTCCAACGCCTGCCCTGTTTTGGGCTGGTTTTTGGTCGTTGACCAAAGGATATAAGCCGCATATCGGACGATCGCGTTATCGAAATCGGACGGAAAAAGTGAATCCTGGACGCCGGTTAATGTCGCCAGGCGTTTTCGGTATAAAATGTTTGCCGGGTAGGCCGTGTCCGGGGTAGAATAAAAGCCAAGTTTCTGATTCCAAAGATAGTAATTTGATGGTCTGCCCTGGCTGGTCGTGCCATTTCTCATGGCAGCCTGTTTTGTCGTCGGGGTGAGTTGCCCCAAAGTATCGGAAAACTGGACCATTTCTAGCCTGATAAAGTCGGTTGGCAAAGCATATTCCGCCGTTCCTCCGACTGTGACTTGAGTTGTTGACGCTTCATTCTGGGGCCATCTGAAACCTCCGTCTTTCTGGATCTGGAAATAAGCGGAATTTATCGCCGATTCTTTTATTGCACTTCCCCAAATTTTATCGTTGGGGTCCGATTTTATGTAATTCCTGAGGTCTGAAACCAGACTTGATAATGTGCTCATTTTAAGACGATATTTATTAAGTTTCTGATGCGCGCCAGCATATTTTCGACGTTTCGGTGCTGACTTATTGCCCCGTCAGCCTCGCAGATCATTTCCCGGATCCGCCTTGTGACTTTATCCACTTCGCCGCGTCTGTCGCCTGGTGGAAGTTTGTTTCTGACGTCCTCGACGCGCTCCAAATCGTAGAGATATTCATTTAGTCGCTGATGGCTCATTTATTTTGGTTAATAAGTACCGCCACCTTTTCGCCAATTTCCGTTAGTTTAAGCGGCATATAAGCTGTTGCCTCAAGGTGAGTGTCAAGCTTTTGGGCAATTAAATTTATCTGATTTGTCACCCCAAAATAAAAGGCGGCAATCGAGATAACAGCAGCGATAATCGTCCCGTAAAAGGACAGCTCGGATCTCAGGATTCTTTGGACGGTTGTTTGGTTATCCATTGGACGAATTTAGTTAAATTTAAGCGGCTGCAATGCTCGCTCCAACGTCGATGGGCTCATATTGAACAACCCACTTTGTCGCGCCTGTTTTTGATGCTGAGGTCTTGAGGTCAATTGTTCCGGCTGGGACAACAACCCAATCTGCCTGGTCCAAAACTGTACTTGATGGATTGATAATTGCCGCATTTGCAGGCGTCCCGGTGATGTTTATTGAGCTTCCAACAGCAGCGTTGGCAGCATTTACAACAGCGCACAAAGCCGCGTCTGCCGTGCCGTTTGCCGGATTGGACCAAAGATCGATATTTACCGCCCCGGTATTTTCGACAATTGTCGTCACCTCACCATAGATCTTGATTCTGCATCTGCCCCCGGTAACTGTAAAATAAGGGGTCTGGGCTGTTTGAGGTAAATTTGCAGCCGCCCGAATGACTGTTTGGGGTCCAGATTGGGGCGTACTGACCGACATACTTTCGCCCATATCAGATTTACCAACCAAAATTGAACAGCTCACATTGGATCCACCCGTTCGAATTAATTTGAGGGCTTTTAATGGAATATTTGGCAGATAAACAGTCGAATTACCTTTAATCAGAAAACCGGCCGTCGCTGTCGGGGTCGTGCCATCAAAAGTGACCCGAATATCGCCCCCTGCCGGCTGGATTGTGATTGCATTTACGCCGCTTGAAAACCCTGCGTTGGTAAGGGTGGTGGCTTGGGCCGTATTGATTAAATCAAAGATATTGGTCGCCGTTCCCGTGACCGCTATTGTTGATCCGTTTACGTTTTGGAACTTTTCAATATACATTGTTGACTTGGATTAAGGATTAGTTGCGTTTGTATCCTTAATTTTCGCCAAAATGTCTGTTTTCTTGTCCGTGAATTGGGTCTTGATTCCCAATGATTTTGCCAAAGCCCTTAAATCGGGCATTTTCATTTTTTCGTAGTCGGGAGTTTCAGCCGTTTCTTGCTGTACGGGCTCACTATGTACTGGTTTTTGTTCGCTTTCAAGTGATTTTTTGAGCTTTGCATTTAGAGCCTCCATTTGGACGGTGTAAATGTGATCTTTCGGGAAAAGTTCGCTTAATTTTTTGTGAATTTCAGGATTAAAAGCGAAATCCTTGATCCACATTTCCGCCTGGCGTTCTTTGTGCCAAACTTTCATTATTTTGTAATCATCTGCCATGTTTTTTTTGATTAGTGATTAGCCTCCAAGGAAAGGGCTTTTTTAAGCCCCCTCCATTGCAAACTAATGAACAATCGTACCGAGCGAATAGACTGTATATGCACTTTTGGAAGTGAATATAATCACAAAACGCTTGGTGTTGCTTTGAGCGATGGTCATAGTCCCAGAAGTGCCGCCACCTGTTCCGGCAGCAACAGTAATGGTCTCGCCAGCATCAGCGGTATTCCTGATGGTGAATTCAACTGAATCGCCAGCAACCGCCCCCCCCAGGGCAGCAGACAATAAAGCCGCTGTTGGGAGATTGGTCGTGCAGGCTCCGCCGGCTGGATCCTGGAGGATTAAACCTCCTAAAACCTCAGCAGCGGTCAGGGTGATGGCAGTTGCCGTCGCCTTGGTGGTGACGGTCATTTTGCCCCCCATAACTCTACCATCTGGGGACGTGACAAATCTGTCGTTGGCCTTGAAAACGGCTTTCCCGACAAGTTTGACGTCTGTTCCGATAACTTTAGCCATATATTTATTTTGGTTAGGTGAGACTGGGCGTCCTATCACGCCCCCTCACTCGGTTGATAATTAGAACGCTGAGGAATCCAATGCGACATCGACCAATTCCTTGGCTCCGTCGGCATAAGTTTTCCAACCATAGAGAATGCCAACCAGCACGTTTTTACCGAGCTTGTCGGACACTTCTTTCACTTCCGGGGTCGGATCTTTCTGGACAACGGCCGTAATAGCACCCTTACGACCAAACAGACAATGCTGTTTCTGTAATGCAGGGGTCCAGATATCAGCAGCAGCAGCCAAAGTTTCCGATACTGTCAGAACGCCCAAGCCTTTGTAATCAAGGGTCATGGTGTTCAAAGCAGCATCGTCAGTAGCTTTGCAATTGCGGAGCTTTCTTTGATTTGCAGCGGAAACGGCAACACCACCGGCGGTTGTAGTTCCAGGAGCATTTATCAAGGTTGCGAGGGCCAAACGCGAAGCGTCGGCAGACGTACCAACAAGGAAGTTACCGGCAACAGCACCAATAGGATTGGCAGCAGTAAAGGTAACGCCATTGATGACAACGGTTTCACCGGCTCCGGGATCGGAAGCCATTTGCAGCACGGCAGAAGTGCCGAGCATATTGGAGACATACAAATCGAAATCGTAAAATTTCAGGATTTTACCCCCTTCGTTTGCATCGTCGCCCATCTTGGTGTCGCGGCCAGCACCATATTCGATAAGTACCTGTTCAAATTCTGGCGAAATTACACCGAATAATTCGGTGGCAGGGACATTTTGTTTCTTGAGTTTCTTTTTTGCAGCAGCGACCACCTTGAGAACATTGGAAGTTGTCAGGGTGATACCATTGCCGGACGTACCACCGATTGAGCCATCATCAACAGTAGAAGTCGCCTGATCCCAGTCGCCCAAAACGTCAGCATCGAGCTGGTTTGAGCAATAGGTAGCGATGTCCTTACCATAAGAAGCGGCGAAATCGTAGTTGTCCTGGATAGCGTCGAAATCGTCTCTGTAAATTCCATCAGCGAACTGAGCGGAAATTGTGAGGGATTCGGCGGTATCGGTAACATCATTGATTGTGATTGCAGTTCCCCGAACGTAAGTTTGGAGATTGCCGGACTGATCGGAGCGGTAAACTCTTTTCAGGGTGTTTCCTTTTGCGAGATCTGGTTTGAAGCTCATATCACAAACTTGTTTTGCGACGTTCAGCTTGTAGAATATTGTTTCATATTCCTTGGCCCAGACTGTCTTGAAGCCATCAGATAGCGTATTAGCCATATTGTAAGATAAAAATTATTTAGTAAATCTTTATCCTAAGTTTTCGCCTGTTTATTGCCACTTTCGCGCTCCTAAATTTTGTTTTTTCCAGGATTCGTATTCCTTGGGCGTCATCTTTGCGATGTCCACCGCTTTGGTTTCTGAACCCGGGACCATTCTTGCCCCAGTAATCGGCTTTGCGGCTTTGGCTTTTTCCAGTTTGGAATCTTTGAGGAATCCATAATCTTTGGCGATGTCCTCCCATGCCCGGTTATCGGTAAGCCCGATTTGTTGTAGGGCTTTTTTATGGGGGATTAATTCAGGATTTGACTTTAAAAGCTTTCTAAATGCTTTCTGGTCCTCCTCCTGGATTTTCATTGCCAGCAGATCATCTTTCGTGGCCATGCCTGCCTCCTTGAGAATCTCTATTGCTTTCTTGACCTCTGGATCCATTTCCTTGGCTCTTGGGGAGGTTTCCCCGGCCTGTTTGGCTCGGGCAATTTCCCTTTTCGCTTCGGCTAGTTCTTGGGTCTTTCTGCGATAGTCGGCTTCCATCATGTGTCCCTTTTTCCATTCTTTTACCTGGTCCAGGGAGACTTTTTCGCCGTCGATCTCTACCATGTTTTTAGCGTTGGTTTCCGCCTGACTTTCGTCTTGGTCTTTCCCTGTTGCCTTGGTGGTGGAATCCCTATCGGGTTGTTCCCCAGCAACGGGAGACTGACTTGTGTCTGCCATTCTTTTTGTGGGTTATTTAGTATCGGAGCTTTTAAGGGCTCATGCCTGGTGGGGAGGATAGGCGCAGGTTTAGGATAAAAACCTGTCCCCACCAAGCGTCAGCCTTTAATGCGCACGTCCAGAAATTTCAAAAATCTGTCTGCCAGCGTAAACATCGCCCGGGCGGTCGGATCATCAACGGCAGCGGTTGAAAATCTTTGAATTGCAGCGTCCTTTTCCCTTTCCCAGAAAGCCCGGATCTCGGCGTAACCGGTAGAATCCGCGATTGCCTTGATCGCCTCCTTTTGGGAGGTAAACATCTTTTCAGCCTGGGACTGAGTTTCCTCAAACGTCTTTTGACTGTTCCTGTCCTTTAAATATTCAAAAATACTCATTGATTAACGCTTAACAACTCACCACCGGCGACCTTTTGGGTCATTTCGGCTGGGGTTGGAGGTAATTCAGGCATCGATGCCTTATTAAATTTCGCAGGGTTTCCCGGCATAGTATCTGCAATTTTGGCCATATCGACCGAATTGTCGTAATACTTGGCCAAATCTTTCTTTTCAAAGGTTGCGGCAATGTCCTCAACAGCGGATCGGAGCTTGACCGGCTCCCCGGCGTCCTTGGCTTGTGATAAAACATTCCAAAAGGCCATAGCATCGGCCCGGCGGTTTGCGATGTCATCGTAAGTTGAGGATCCAACCTCAACCTGGATCGTGTATCGGGTGACAGCATTTCGCAAAACTTCCCTGTTCATTTCCCAATATTCCTCGGCTCCAAGCTTTTTGAGCACAATGTTATCGCCCATGTTTTCGAAAGCTTCTTGCAGCAGCAAATAAGCGAGCTGAGACAGGGCGGATTCAAAGTTTTTCCGCACCTGATCCAATACTGAGTTGGATTCAAAAAATTCAATTCTGGCCCCGGTAGCGGTATTGGTCAAAGCCTGTTGTGACTTCGGATTTGAAGTATCAACGGTAAATGTCTGGGTCTGGATTTGACGTTCAATATCATTTTGGAGCTGGAAATAATCGCTTGGTAACTGCCGCATCGGTAATTCCTGACAGTTCATAAGGGCGGTCTGTACGTCGCCGGTTGTCGGGATAACCCCGTAAGGTTTGGAAATCAGATCCCGGGGATCTATGTTTGAGTTTGGCGACCAGACAAAAGTTCGGTTTAACGCCTGGTTGACGAAATTAATTGCAGCGTTTTTCTGGAAAGACATTTCGTCCATCAAACCAATTATCGGCTCAACAAAGCCAATATCAAAGTTTGTCTCAATGTCCTCGAAAACCCTGAAATCGACAAACGGCTTTTTTGTAATTTCTTTCCACCCGATCAAAATTTGCAGATCCGGGATTATGGTCGCCTCAAATAGTCTGTCGTTGCCGTCGTCCTTTTCGTCAAATAACGTGTAAGCCTTGAGGACCGAAAGGCCGTTTTTATCAATTGGATTGGAAATGCCGACTGTTGAAATGCCGGCCGTGGTCATAACTTGCTGTTTGTATTTATCCAGATCGTCGTTAATTACTTTCAGATCGCAGACGTCTTTTAATTTATCCAGGTTGAAATATTCCTTTTTCTTTCTGCGCAGTTCGGACAGCCTCACGCCGTTGATAATTTCGAATTCGGCCGGCGAATCCTGGACGTTTTTAAATCTTGGGTCGGACAGGGTTTCGGTCCAGCTCTTGACGTCAATAAACGGATATTCTCCCGTTACGTCCTCCTTAATTTCGCGCTTTGTTTCGCCGTCCTCAGTCTCAATTTCAACAAAATTTCTGATTGTTTCGTATTTGTAACCCACTTTCGCCCGGGCCTTCCCATAAATAATCCCCGGCTTGGCGAATCCCCTGATGGCGTCCTCAAAATGGTATTCGTCGAAGATATACGACAAATAATCCTGAATTGCCCGGCTGTAATCTGTCGTTTTCTGGCGTTTATCTGCCTGAGCTTTGTTGTAAGCCTCTATACTGGCCGGATCCGCTGGACTATAAGCCGGTAACGCTTGCTCGGGGTAGAAGTCATTTGTTTTTGGGGTGACAATCCACCTGGGGTTTTTGGCGATGATCCGGGGCAGCACTCTTTCGACGACCTCGTGGGCCTTGTTGACCTTAATATCGGTCATATAATCAGCCTTTCTTTCCTCTTTGTACGTAGAAAAAGCCTTGTAAATTTCCAAAAGCCTTGAATTTCGGGTCTTATTCAAGTCCTGATAGTTTTTGTAGGTTTCCAGTAATTCGGAGACAATCCGATTCTGTAAATCTTTTGATGGGTTGGGCATTTTTCCTAATGCTTAACCCTGCGCCAATTCCGCAAGATACTCGTAGAAAGTCGAATGTCAAGCTATTTGGCCACCATTCATGTATTATGCCTCCGTCAACAAATAATTTAAAAACATGAAAATGTATTTATTGATGATTGGGCTCGCTTTTGCTTTGGTCGGTTGCAGCACCCCACCAGTCGAAACGCCCCGTCCCCCGGAACAAAAACCCATGGAAAAAATCAGCTCAAGGTTTCCCGAATGCCTGAAAAAAGTATCGGAAGTTTCAGCCGACACCCTTTTTAATTGTTTTTCAGCGTTTGCCGAAATCAACCCAATCACTTTTGAAACAGTCCCCGTTTACATCGGCCCATCACCTGTTTGGAAAAGCCAGGACGCCGTCGATAAAACGTGCGCCAGTAATCTTTCCGATCTGACAATCCTTGAAGCCTACGGGTGTTTTGAAAATCGAGACGGGGTTTATTATTTTATCCGAAACCAAGTCCAACAGGACCAGGAATATTGCGACGATGTACGTTAAATTGATGGTCTGCCGAATTTGTCGTAACTGACAGAAAAATTAAACTTCTTGCCCTCGGCTCCGATCGTCATTTTAAGGCCAAGATTCCAACAGGCTAACGCCAGGGAGATAACAGCGTCGTCGTGGAGCCCCTCAGGCGCGTTATAACTGACCGACCCTGTCCTTTCATTAACTGATGCCTCGTAGGCCTCTAATTGGTCAATTAAATTGGGGTCATTGGGTATCTTGACCTTTGATTCCTCCAAAATGATGACCAGATTTTCCAGCAATTGCTTTTTGCTGGTGGCGTTGAATTTGTACGGCTCGACGATCAAACCAGCCCGGGTTAAATCTTCGGTGATCGGATCCCCCACCCCGGTTGAATCGATGCGAATTTTTGCGTTATTGTATCTCCGGGCCAGACTTTCGATTTTTGCTTTCTGCAAATTCCAGTCGATTTGGTTGAAACTGTCCCGGTGAACAACCTCGTGACTATGCCGGTCAAGGATCGTGATGTCGGTAAAATCTGAGTATTTCGCCAGATCAACCCCCATCAGATATTGTTTGTTCGGCTCCGGGCTTGCAAGTGTATCTCCGACGTTCTCCCGGACCCGGTGAAACAGGGATCCGCATTCGTCCAAAAACTCGCATTCCATTTCTTGTGCAAACGCTTTCTGGGTCATTTCGGAGCGGATTTTGTCCAGATTCTCCTTGGTAAACAGCCCGGCAGTTGAAGCTTTGAGGTGGACAACTTGCCAATTCTTTTCGTCTTTCCGGCAAGTGATGTATTTCTGATAAAAAGCATTTTTGCCTTTCGGTGTCCCAACGTACCAGCTCCACCCCCCATTAGCGGCAAGGATTGGATAATAAATCTCGTCGAAAATGGAGGGTTTAATCTGGGCCGGCTCGTCAAAGATAACTCCGTGACAATCCAAAGAGCGCAGGGAATCCGGGTTATCAGCTCCTTTGACGTGAATCTGGGATCCGTTATGAAAATAAATAATCAAATCGACCTGGTGTTTTTGTGACACGGCTTCCATCGGGACCAGCTTATTAATCATGTCCGGGGCGATCCAAACGGCCTGTTTTGCCTGTTTGTAGAAAGGGAAAACATAATGATAAATCTTGTTCGGGTTTATGATTGCCTCCATGACCAGTTTTGCGATGGCAAGGGTTGTTTTGCCGTGACGTCGCGGAATGATAAGGACTTTGTTTTTCCTCGGATCCCGTAAAATCTCGCCCTGAAATGGTCGGGAAGCCAGATCCAAATTGTAAGGTAATTTAATCTCGATCATGCAGCTCGACAATAAACTTAACCTCGCCGCCTACGTCCAAAGGTTGTTTGGGTAAACCATCAACGCGATTCAAAACGTCCCTCATTGCCTGGACATCTTCGTCGTCTATGGATTTCTTAAGCACCTTGTCGATAAAAAGTTCGGCGTAGGTTTTCTTTTTTCCTTCCGGGATTTTTTCAAGCCTTTCTTTTAACATCGACACCAGGGACAGGGAGCCTTTCGGTCTCCCCGGTCCACCTGGATTGCCCTTTTCGAATTTGTGTTTTGCCATCTGATATTTTCTGATTCTAAACTGACGTTTATTTCTTTTCTGTTTTTGCCTTTTCCTCGCTTTCCTGAGCCGCTTTTACCTTCTCGGCCTCAGCCTTCATTTTTTCTGCCTCGACCTCGCGCTTGTCCTGTTTCAAAACTTCTTTCAGGAATGCAAACGGTCCAGCACCAGAAGCTAAAATAAAGTTTGTCCATTTGGCCTCGAACTTTTCCTCTGGCCAGTCCATAAGTTCGTCAAGTGTCTTGAAATGCTCGGCTGCCATTTTGTCGATGTCTGCCTTTTGAGCATTGATTGACGAAATGATGCCTGTTCTTACGGATTCGATAAGCTGATTTTTCAAATTCATTTTTTTGTGGTTAAGAAATGATTTGTGATGCAAATAATGTAATGGGGCAAATATGCTTTTAGGCCGACAATTCGTTCGTGAGTAGGATTCTGGCCGGTCAGTCTCGAGCCGACACCTTGAGCAGCGAAACCATTGGTCACACCTTTTTGTTGCCCTGAATTTGTGGAGTGTAATTACCGTTTGTCCTCTTTGGTTAATTGAATAAGGGCATAAGCCAAAGCATTAACCGCTTTCAAGAAAACAACGTCCTCCGCGTATTCCTCCAAAACTGATAAAAGTAATTCTTTTTGTTTTTCGTTATATTTGTTCATTGGTTGTTTTGTATTTTAAAAATAATTTTTTGTTTTTCCTTAGTGTTCGGCCAGCGTCCCAGATCTGCCTTGAAACGCGCAAAGCGTTCGCGCGCGGCTTCGCGAATGTCCGGGTCCAGGTTGATTAGAACATCTTCTTTGTTTCGCTCCGGCTCGACGGTCATTATCAGATTGCGGTTGACTAACATTCCCTCTACCTCAACAAACTGGTCTGTTTTTAAAGCTTTGCAGAAAGCCGCGTACTTTGTGGCCGGGAAATACAGCGTCCGCTGATCCTTTAAATGGACCTTGATTAATTCCTGTCTAACTTCGATGTCTTTTGTCATTTGATTTTAAATTAATTTGTTTTTGTTTTTGTTTTTTTAAAATGATGGGATCGTCTGCCGGACCGGCTCAATGAATCCCTTAATTTCCGAATAAACGAACCGAATGCGGTTGCAGTTTTTGTGTTTGAAAGCATCGTCAAGAATTAAGTCAAGCCGCCGGGAAAATTCCTTAACACCGATCCGGCCCATTAGGTTGATGCAATGCTGTGCAATATTTCTTTCAATTCCGCTGTCTGCGAATGCCTCGACCCCGATCTTGGCTTTTAGGGCGGAAAGCATCTGGTTAATTTCCGGCTTCCCGTATTCCTGTTTTTTTTGAATTTCTTTTGTCTCTTTTGGGGCCTTGCCCGTATCTCCGATAGGAGATGTATTTACTTTAATTTCTTTTAATTTATATATGTCGGTCTTTTCACCTATGACCCTAGGTGTTTTCACCGACCCCCCTAGGTGTTTATACCTACCCCCCTCGGCGTTTACACCTACGCTCAATTTTCTGACCGAATTCCCGTTGCCGAGCACCTTTATTCCAGTTATTACCAGCCCCTTTTTGGCCAGGACACCAACCGCTGTGCTAATCGTGTCTTTATGACAGCCGAAATACTGCCCCAACTTCGGGTTTGAGGCGTAAAACTCCCCACCCCCTCCGGCATAATACTGAATAAAACTAAACAATTTTGTTTCAAGATCAGAAAGCCCGTGCTCTTTTTGCACCTTAATCTGATAAGGGAAAAAGGGGACGTTGAATAATAGCTCAGCGTTTTTGGCGTTGATCTTGTTTTGTTCCTCGCGTTCCGGGTCAAATGTCGCGTATTCTTTGATGATGTTGTCCCCCTCGGTAAAGGTTGTTTCTATGTTTTGCATTTTTTATTTTTTGTTAAAGTAACCAAGTATCTGACGACGTGCTTGGTTACTTTTGAAACGCAAAACGCTAATTTTGGCCTAAAAGTCACGTCGCCAAGTATTTGTTTACTTTTACTTGACATTCTCTTGACTTCTAGTGGCCTAGTGAGTTATAATGATTGTGATGATGGAGTTCTGGAACGGCAAATGCCCATCATGCCCATTAAAAACCAGGTCATCGTAAACGATTGACCTAGCAGATCAAAACAAGATTCAGAATAATGTATCTTGTACGAAATAAACTGGCAATTATTTAATGAGGTAATCTTGTTGATCCCTTGCTATAAATACTATTTAAACTTTCGTTTTAAGGCGTTTGTTTTTTTGAAGTGACCATTCTATCGCCCCCTTAGTCTTTTAGGCCATAAAGTGATCCGAAAATACCTCCGATAATCGCACCAAATGACATTCCCAATGTGCCCGGCATCACTGCCGAGATCCACATTCCTGGCTGCTGCCACAGGTTTGGATTTCTCGCTCCATCCAATAAAATGCCGATCCAGACCAGCGGATATTGCAGGAAATAGATTATTATTCCCAATAAAAATCCGGCAACTATTCCCATTGCCGCACCCGCTATCCCCTGTTTGCACATTTTGACGAAATGCGGATTTATCTTTTGTTTCATATTGAATTGATTAAGAATTAATCTTTTATATAAATATTTTCCATTTCGGTGATTTTTTTCTCCAGCCCGGTATGATTTTTTAGTTCCGGATCTGTGTTTATAATCTGCTGGGCCGCTTCTCTGGCCAGATTGATAGTAACAGAATCGCTTAAAGAGGCCATTTTAAGGTCAGGAATGCCGGATTGTTGTACCCCGAAAATCTGGCCGGGCCCCCGAAGTTCAAGATCAATTTCTGCCAGTTTGAAACCGCTATGGTGGTCAACCATGGCTTTCAGACGTTGTTTGGCCCCTTCGGATTCGTTTTGCATGAAGAGAAAACAGTAGGATTGATGTTCCCCTCTTCCCACGCGACCGCGGAACTGATGAAGCTGGGAAAGACCAAAACGTTCGGCACCTTCTATCATCATAATTGTGGCATTCGGAATATCAATTCCCACTTCTATAACTGAGGTGGATACAAGAATATTAAATTCATTGGCCTTGAATCTGGACATGGTTTCGTCTTTTTCCTGTGCTTTCATTTTCCCATGCAATAGGCCGATTTTTAAATCCGGGAAAATATTTTTTTGTAGATTTTCATATTCGGTCAGTACGGATTTTAATTCCAGAGTATCGGATTCATCAATCAGTGGACAGATTACAAAAGCCTGGCGGCCGGATTTGACACGGTCTTCTATCCATAAATAGGCATCGCGACGCTTTTTTTCAGGCACTAAGCGGGTAATTATGGGCAGTCTGCCCTTGGGCATTTCATCAATTATGGAAAGATCCTGATCTCCATAGATGGTCATCGCCAGTGTGCGGGGAATTGGTGTGGCGGAAAGACTCAACAAATGAGGAGCCCCCTGAGCTTTCAAAAGACTTCTCTGGGCCACACCAAACCGGTGTTGTTCGTCAATCACAGCCAGGCCCAGGTTCTCGAATGATATCTCTTCCTGGATCAGGGAGTGGGTTCCGATTATCAGGTTTATTCTGCCATCGGAAAGTCCGCTTTGAACAATTTTCTTGTCCGCGGTTTTAACGCTTCCCGACAAAAATTGAATATTAAAATTTTCTTTGGAAAACAGTTGGGTGATTGTCCGGTAATGCTGTTCGGCAAGAATCTCCGTGGGTGCCATCAGGGCGGCTTGAAAGCCATGTTTCAAGGTGTTAAAAATAGCCAGACCGGCCACGATGGTTTTACCGGATCCTACATCACCCTGAAGTAGTCTGGACATCGGATAAGAGCCTCCCAGGTCAGACAGTATTTCTGATAGTGTTTTTTGTTGGGCGGAAGTCAATTCATAGGGAAGATTACCAATCAGCAGATCAAGGTCGGGATGTCTGGGAAGGATTTTTCTGTGTTTGGTGGCGGATTTTTGCCATTGCCATTTTTTCTGGAGAGCTTTCAATTGCAGTAAAAACAATTCATCGAAAGCCAGACGTGATTTGGCTTTTTCCAGCATTTCCGGCTTGGAAGGAAAATGCGTTTCCAGAATTGCCTGCGAATAAGGCATTAGCTGATATTTTTGCAGAATTTCCGTGGGAAGATATTCAGGGTAAAGTTTGGGGATGTATTTGAGCAGCGGATGAATTTTTTCTCTTAGCCATTTTGACGAAAGCCCCTCGGTTTCATGATAAACAGGTACCAGTCTGGCGGTGTGCAGTTGTTTCTCCTGGACCGGCTCGTATTGAGGGCTAAGCAGGGTGATTTTTCCCAGTTCAAATTTTGCTTTACCCGATAAAATGACCGATTGTCCGTTGTGCAGAAGTCTTTTAATAAAAGGCTGGTTAAACCAGATGACTTCCACACTGCCCGTTTCATCGGTAAATCTGGCTTTGATCAGTTTTTTCCCGAAGCGGGTTTTTAGTTCCACAATAGCGCTGATTGTCCCTTTAATTGTGTTTACCTGGTCAGTACGAATATCAATAATCCTGCTGAGATTGCTTTGATCATTATAGGTTCGGGGAAAATATTTAATAAAATCTCCCACTGTAGAAACACCTACCTGCTTCAGAAGGTTTAAATGGGCTTTGGTGGTCGAAAGAAGTTTTGATATCGGTGTCCGCGTATCCATTTTAAAAGCTGATTAGAGTGGGCGGTGATGGCGAAGGTTCAGGTCGCGGAAAATACCCTGAATCAAGGATTTTTTGGTTTTCTGATCAGTAATAATGGTGGCATTTGTCTCCACATAACGTTCTTCGCCATTGGGAGTTATGATATGTGCTACCCAGTTATGAATACTTTTCTTGGACTTGAGAATATTGGTAAAATTATCCCTGTCTTTGGGGAAGGCATAGAGATTGCGGATGTTTTTGCCAATGATGTCGGCCGGACTCTGATACCCCAGAATCTTGGCTCCGGCGGGATTGATATCCAGAAATATTTCAGTTTCCAGGTCTGAAACATATATTCCGTCATTAACGGTATCAAAAAGTTGTTTGTAGCGGTTTTCGGTTGTTTGTAAAAGAACTTTGGTCAGCTCCAGATTTCTGGAGAGCTCGGAGTTTTTTTCCTGGATAGTTTGATTCAGCTCTTTGATTTCAACTCCCTGATTTTCAAGATTATAGATTGTACTGCCGATAATTTTGATCAGATTGGCGGAAGCTTCCAGCCGTTCACGGGTGAAAAAGGGCAGACTGAGATAAGCGTCCAGATAAAGATCGATACTGATTCCCAAAAGGCCGGCCTGTTTTTCCGCTGTTTCGAGGTTTGGGTTGCCGAATCTAACCAGTCCCCCGATAAAATAGGCAACAATTTTCCCGTTGGCATAGATAGGCGCCAGGAAGGTTTGTGCGTCCGGGAATCTTTCGAAAAGCACTATCTGTCCGGTGCGGTTGCATTTCTCGATGGCCGCCTGGAGCTGGTCGGAAAATGAATTTTCGGTAGAACTTACTTTATGGATTAATTCCCAAAGCTTGCCGGGATTGGTTGGTTTTGTCACCACTTTACCTTCGGAATTTTTAATGTAAATGGGAATACCCAGGGCTGTCGAATAATTATCCTGGATTTTTTGCAGGGTTTGCAGGGAGAACAGATTTTTAATTTCCTTGACCTTCAATTTAAGCGGACTTAAATTTTATAAATTTTCTTTTGCCAATTTGTACAATCTTGTCCTGATCCAGTTTCAAGATGAAATTATAATCCGAAATCTTGTTCTGGTCTACCTTTAAACCTCCACCGTCAATCAGACGCCGGACTTCGCTTTTTGACGAAACCAGCTGGTGACTTAACAATAAATCAATTAAATTGGCCGACTGATCAGGGATTATGATGGTTTCCAGATCATCCGGCAGGCCTTTTTTGCTAAAGACGTTAAAGAATTCTCCGGCCACTTCTTCCGCGGCAGCAGAGTTGTGATACTGTGTGACAATATTTTTGCCCAGTTCCACTTTTAGATCGCGTGGATTTTCACCGTCCTGAAGCCGTTTCCCTATAGCTTTAAGGTCCTTTTCCTCCAGATCGGTGCACATTTCGAAATATTGCAGCAGCAGGTGGTCGGGTATGGACATTATTTTGCCAAACATATCTTTTGGACTGTCGAGAACAGCAATAAAGTTATGTTCGCTTTTTCCCATTTTCTTCACGCCATCCGTGCCGATTAGGATTTTCATGGTCATTACGGATTGGGGCTGCTGATCTTCGGCTTTTTGAAGAGGCCGGGCTGCCATCATATTGAACATCTGGTCGTTGCCTCCCAGCTCGACATCGGCTTTCAGGGCTACCGAATCATAGCCCTGCATTAACGGATAAAGGAATTCGTGCAGTCCGATCGGCAAATTGTTTTTGATCCGGTCCTGAAACATATCGCGTTCCAGCATTTGTGCAACGGTAAAGCTGGAGGCCAGTCTCAGCACATCGGCAAAACGGAATTTTCCCAGCCAGTCGGCATTCCAGACAACTTCGACGTTCTTCAGATCCAGTACTTTTCCAACCTGTTCCAGGTAGGTACGGGCATTGTCCTCAACCTGTTCCTGGGTCAGAGGTTTTCTGGACTCTGATTTGCCCGACGGATCGCCAATCTGAGCGGTAAAGTTACCGAACAGCAGAAATATTTCATGTCCGGCCTGCTGAAATTCGCGAAGTTTTTTGATTACCACCATATGTCCCAAAGTCAAAAACGAGCCGGTAGGATCAATGCCGAATTTGATTCGCAATTTTTTCCCCGAGAGAAGTTTCTTTTCCAGCTCACTTTTTACGACTATATCGGATACATTGCGACTTAGGATTCTTTTGACCAGTTCTTTATCTACTGCCATAGGAATTTAGTTGGATATTTATAAGTTTGAGGCTATCTTATACCAGAATTAATATATTGGAAATTTATGTTTGCGGAAAGACGAAAGTATAAAATCGGACAGGAGCTGGAGGGGAAAAGAGTGGATGTCGCTCTGGCTATTCTGGAAAAGGATCTTTCCAGACAGTATTTGCAGAAATTACTGGATGACAAGAGAGTCAGCTGCGGTAAAAAGATCTTAAAACCAAGTTATCACGTAACCGAGGGGGAATTCATTGATGTGGACTATCCTGCGCCGGTTAAAATGGATATAGAGCCTATCGATCTGCCTCTGGAGGTTATATATGAGGATCAGTGGCTGCTGGTGGTGAACAAGGAGGCGGGGGTGGTTGTGCATCCGGCAGAACAGGGCAAATTTATGGGAAAAAGCTTGGTCAATGCAGTACTTTCCCATGTTGGAGAAGGATTGAAGGGTATCGGGGGCGTGATGAGGCCGGGAATAGTTCACAGATTGGACAAAGACACTTCAGGACTGATTGTAATCGCCAAAACAGATCTGGTACACAAGGATTTGTCCGATCAGTTTAAAAACAGGAAAATAACCAAGAAATATCTGGCTCTGGTAACCGGGAATATTAAAGAAGACCAGGGGCAGATTTTGGCGGCACTGGGCAGACACCCCTTACACAGAAAGAAAAGAGCGGTTGACGGGATTAATGCCAAGGAGGCTAATACCGAATTTAACGTAAGAAGCCGGTATCGTACCAATTGGGGCGATTTTACGCTGGTGGAAATCAATCTGCACACAGGAAGAACCCATCAGATACGTGTCCATTTCCAGTCTGTCAAACATGCCTTAATCGGAGATAAACTCTATGGTAATGACAAGCTGAATCAGGTTTTCAAGGATAAATTAGGTTTGTCCAGACAGTTTCTGCACGCCTACAGTTTGTCTTTCACGCATCCGGAGAGCAAAAAAAAGGTAGACCTGGAAATCGGTCTACCCTCTGATTTAAATCGTGTTCTTTCTGGCCTGGAGAAATTTAAAACCGATAATTAGAAGTTTTCAAGTTCAATTATGGAATAGTTCTGGCGATGTCCCTGGGTCTTGGCGTAACGTGTTTTTGGCTTGAACTTGAATACTCTGACTTTGTCGCCTTTGACATGTTCAATGATTTTGGCCTTGATTGAGTCACCGGTATAGGGTTGGCCGACCTGGCAGTTTTTACCGTCATCATCGGATTTCAGAAGAACTTTATCAATATTTATTTCATCCCCGTCTTTGCCTTCCAGTAAATCCACCTGTATCTGGCTTTTGGGAGCAACTTTATATTGTTTTCCGGCAATTTCCACTATGGCTATCATGTTGATAAGATTATTTGATTCTTTGGCGGTGCGAGTTTAATAGAATTAGTATTTCAATGCAAGATTAATTAAATTTGTTCATGGCTGTTTCGAGGCCCTCTTTAAGGGCGGTTTCAACTGCTTTAAGAGCTTTATCAAGTCCCTGAACTATCGTTTCCCTCTCCTGTCCGAAAAATTCGCTTAAAACAAAGGAAGCGGTGTCCTGCAACTGAGAAGCGGTTGTTCCCCTGCTCTCAATACCGATGCGGAAACGGGGAAGATTCTCACCTAGTTGCGCAATAACTGACTTGAGGCCGTTATGGGTACCGGGTCCTCCGTTTTTTCTGATGCGCAAGTCCCCCAACGGCAGATCCAGTTCATCATGAATCAGCCAAATGTCCGAAGTGGGGATTTTGTAAAATGCGGCAATCTTTTGTACGGCATCCCCGGAATTGTTCATAAAGGTGTGGGGTTTTACCAAAAAGATTTGATCTTTGCCCAAATCTCCTGCTTTGATTTCGGCAATTTCAGCATTAAATTTTTTTTCATATTTAAATTCAGCCTGATACTTGAAGGCCAGAGAATCAACAAGTATAAATCCCACATTGTGTCGTGTCTTAGCGTATTTTTCACCCGGGTTGCCCAGGCCGACAATCAGAATCATAGATTTATTGGTTATTGTCTCATTCTTATTTCTTTGCCCTTACCTCCCCCGATTCTGATTCTGTCACCGGGTTGGGCGCCTTTTTTGCGAAGTTCGTTTCTGATGCCAAGTTTAACCAGAAAGTGGTAAACGCGCTCCAGTCCTTCCGTATCATCCAAATTGGTCATTTTAACAACCTGCTCAAAACGGTCGGAATAGACATCCCAGACCGATTTTGAGCGATGGGTGACTGGGTCGACTCTTTTCTTTACAAATTTCACCACAATCGGGCCTTTGTAGACGGCCGGTTTGAGAATGGGCAATTTTTCCGCAGGACTTGCGGGGCGTAGCTGCTGATGATAGGCCTTAACCTGATCGGCCACATAGAACATCAACTTGGAGAGATTCTCACCGGTAACGGCAGAAATAGGGAAAATCTTTTTTTTCAATGCCGGATATTTTCTCTCAAACTTTTTGACCAGTTCTTTGACCGACTTCGCGTCTACCGCATCAATTTTGTTGATTACCAGAACCTGTTCTTTTTTCAGCAGTTCCGGATCATATTTCAACAATTCATCATTAATTACCTCATAATCATGAAACGGATCCGCGGAAGTCGAGTCGACCAGATGCAATAAAATTTGATTGCGGCTGACATGACGCAAAAATTTATGGCCCAGTCCTTTGCCCTGATGTGCCCCTTCAATAAGTCCAGGAATATCCGTAACCACAAAGGAAAAATTATTGTGGCTGTCAAAAGATTTCATATTTACGACTCCCAGGTTGGGGATCAGCGTCGTAAAGGGATAGTCGGCAATTTTTGGTCTGGAGTTGGAAATTCTGGAAATCAAGGTGGATTTACCCGAGGAGGGTATACCGATGATTCCGACATCGGCCACCAGTTTAAGCTCCAGTTTAAGATTTTTCTTTTCGCCCTCGTCGCCCGCTTCGGAAAAAGTAGGGGTCTGATTAGTGGAACTTTTGAAATGCGCATTGCCCAATCCGCCACGGCCACCTTTGGCGATCACGACTTTGGTGGATTTACTTTTCAGGTCGGCCAGGAGAGTGCCAGAGACTTTGTCATATACAAGCGTGCCGACCGGTACTTCCAGCAGCAGATCCTCACCGTTGGCCCCATGCATCAGTTTTTTTTCACCGTTACCACCGTCACCGGCACGGAAGTGCTTTTTGGTGTGGAAATCGATCAGAGTATTGATGTTTTCATTGGCCAGGAAAATGA
Source organism: Candidatus Altimarinota bacterium (assembly GCA_963677745.1). GTDB lineage: Bacteria > Patescibacteriota > Gracilibacteria > UBA1369 > UBA1369 > UBA1369. The sequence continues at coordinate 48,026 of OY782391.1, read as the reverse complement.
TGTCCCCTCCCCTGCCACCGTCCCCTCCGTCCGGCCCGCCCTTGTCGATGTATTTCTCCCGCCTGAAGTGTGAAGAGCCGTTGCCGCCTCTGCCGGCCTGACAGGAAATACTGGTTATATCGCAGAATTTATTCATAAGATTTGTTAAGCAGGCAGTAATATAGAGGTTTTTTGAGAAATTGGAAAGTTTGGATTGACTATGACTGATTGCATACATAGAATTTGTCTGCCTGGTAGTCGAAGGGGGCGAGTGGCGGAACTGGCAGACGCGCACGACTCAAAATCGTGTTCCAGCAATGGAGTGAGGGTTCAAGTCCCTCCTTGCCCACCAATATTACATAAGTAAATTCCTGAACAGGAATTATTTTATTAAATTTCAGCAATGAAGAGGCTGACAGTAGATGAAGCGGTCAAGGCTTTAAAAAACGGCGAATTGGTGATTGTTCCCACTGAGACCGTCTACGGTCTGGCGGCGGACGGTTTAAACGAACAGGCCATAAAAAATCTGTACGAGGTAAAAGGCCGCCCGGCCGGAAAACCGATCATGATGCAGGTTTCAGACCTTCAAATGGTGAGGAAAATCGTTAAAACCATACCGTCCGCCGCCGAGAAAATTATTGATAAATTTTGGCCAGGGCCGGTTTCATTGGTTTTAAGTAAAAAGGCTTCCGTCAGTTCGATTCTGTCAGCAGGTGGAAGCACGATTGGGGTCAGAATGCCAAATCATCAACTGACACTGGAGATAATCAGAAAAGTCGGACAACCTTTGGCTGTGCCTTCCGCCAATATTTCAGGACAAAAAAGTCCAAGAAACGCCGAGCAGGCCGCTGAATCACTAAAAGGTCTTCCGATCGCGGGAATTGTTGACGGCGGTGATTGTCAATTCGGTATTGAGTCGACCATCGTAGATTGCACCGGCGATGAGCCGAAAATACTCAGGAAAGGTGCTATTGGAGAAGATCAGATTATGGCTATTCTGAAAATGCCGGTTTCTCAAGCTGATCAAGCTCAACATTGATGGTTGATTCCCCTGCCGTGATTTTTACGACATCCTTATCGATTTTCGAAAATTCTTTGGTAGCGCTGTTATACATATTCACGGTCGTACCAAGATTGTTTCCCAGTTTCTGCATGTAAGTCTGATAGGCGTTGAGATGACGGCTTAGTTCACCGACACGTTTCACCACTTCCTGGATGTTTTTTTCCAGCTCAACGCTCTTGAGTCCCTGCATTACTGTCTGCAGATAGGCGTAAAAGGAGGTCGGAGAAACAATAATGACATGTTTGTCGAAGGCGTATTCGATCAGGTTTTGTGAATTCAAATCAATGTTTCCCTGTTTATAGATCAGGAGGTTGTAGTAAATTCCTTCAGCCGGGATGAACATAAAGGCAAAATTGGTTGTTCCGTCGTTGGGCCGGATGTATTTGCTGGTTTCATCGATACGCTTCTTGACGTCGTTTTTAAATTCCTTTTCCAGTTTTTCCCGCTGTACCGTGTCGTTTTCCTCCATAATCCGGTTGTATTTTTCCAGGGAAAATTTGGAATCTACGGGGATAATAAGATCTTTGAAAAAGATTACGGCGTCTACGATAATTTCACTGTTTTTGAACGGATACTGCATCTGATAGGCATTGGGGGGGAGAATATTGGCCAGCAGTGTTTCCAGAAAGTATTCCCCCAAAATTCCTCTCTGCTTGGGGTTTTTAAGGATGTTTTCCAGTGATTTCATCTGTTCGGCAAAATTTACAACCTGTTTGTTGGTCGCGTCGATTTTGGCCAGCTGACTGGAAATTTGATTGGTAATTTCGTTGGTTTGCTTGAATTGCGACTGAATAGATTTGGAATTCTCCAGAATACCGCGGTTTAGCTGTTCATTGACCTTTTCCAGCTGTGAGCCGACTTCCTGCCGGGTAAGAGAAGAATAATCTCGCATTTCGCGGCGCAGATTCTCCAGAAGATCCAGAAAGAGTTTGTCGCTGGGATTTTCGGACGCAGCCGGCTTTTTGGTCATCCAATAAATCAGAAAACCTACCGATATAACAAGCAAAATCAGTAATAATTGGGTCAGATCCATGGTTCAGTTGAAAAATGATTTAATTTTAAGCGATATTTTGGTGCCCACGACTTCGGAGATTGTTTCAGCGGGAAGAGTTTTGATATTTTCCAGCGATCCGAACTTTTTCAGTAACAGCTGAGTAGTTTTCTTGCCGATTCCCGGCACTTTTTCCAGTTCGGAGACAGTATAGTCTTTTTTCCTTAATTTTCTATTGTATTCAATGGCAAAACGATGTGCTTCATCCCTCAAGTGCTGGACAAGCAGACGGGCGGGATTGGTTTGATCAAGTTTTATGGAGTCTTTACGACCGGGCAGGAAAAATTCTTCTTCCCTTTTGGCCAAAGACATGACCGGAATTTTTATCTGAAATTCTTCCAGAGCTCTCACGGCATAGGTCAGCTGTCCTTTTCCACCGTCAATTACTATCAGATCGGGGGTTTTTGAAAAAGACTGATCTTTGAAATGGCGGGTTTTGTCGTAAACCATCACTTCTCTGTTGGGCAGTGCTGGAAAATCGGGAATGGCGATTTGCACTTTTTGCAAACCCATTTTTTCTAGTTTTTTGACCTGTTTGAGACTGATCTGGAAATAAATGCGTTTGCTGTCGAATTTATTGATAATTTTGTCAATAATTTCTTCCCAATTGGCGGAGGGAAGTTTAAAAGCGGAGATATATGTTTTTAGTTTGGTATAATTCTGTACCGAAAATTCCAGCAATAATTTTTTATCCGATTTAATTGCGTATTTGTCACCGTTTTTTTTGAGTGTGACGAGTTTGCCGTCAAGCGACGGTTTGAGATATTTCAGGCGGCGGAACAGCACTTCTCTCATGCTTTTAAAATCATCGGGGTGGCCGGCTGTTTCCAGACCGATTTTAAAGTGACGGTATTGGTCGGTTTTTGGATATCCTTTTTCAAACACTACCATGGAGGCGACCGTATTGGTTCCACCCAGGTGGGAAATGTCATAACATTCAATCCTCCTGGGAAGGTTGGGCAGTCCTAAAATTTGTCCCAGGTTATCCAAACCTTCTTCTCGGTTTTCACTTATTTTCCCTTCCCATTTGGCTCGCGACTGCCTGGCAAAACTGAAAGCGTTTTCCAACGACAGATCAAGCAGGCGGTCTTTTTTGCCTTTTTGAGGATATAATATTTTGATTTTGTGACCTGATATTTTAGTCAGCCAGTTTTCAAACAAACCGTGCTCGATCAGTTCGCCGGGCAAGAGTATTTCAGCTGGAATATCCGCATTATCTGAGTAGAAATTTTGAAGGAAAGCCTGAAGAATGTCGGCAACGCTTTTTTCCAGTGGAGGTATTTTTATGATCAGATTTTGCTGATCGATAAGTTTTCCCTCCCTGATCTGAAAAACATTGAAATAGGCCATGTTTTCCAGAGGATAGTAATTGATAATGTCAGCCTGAGACCGGTCGGGGCTGCTTACCAGCTGATTTTGATAGATACTCTCAATTGCCAGTATATTGTCACGCAGCCTTGCCGCCTGTTCAAATTTTTTGTCCATGGCCGCCCGTTGCATATCATGCTTTAACTGTGCCACGATTTCCTGGTATTTCCCTTCCAGCAGATCAATGATTTTGTTGATTATTTCGCGGTATTCTTCTTCGGTTGGTTTCCCGACGCAGGGTGCCAGACAGCGCTTGATATGCAAATCCAGACAGGGATACTTGATGCCGGCACGGGTAACTTTTACCAGCCGTTTTTTATTGATATCATCCGGGTCTGCAGCTCCCAGGTCTTCAATTTGCAGATTACAGTTGCGAAAAGGGAAAATCTTTCGAAGAATATTAAGAGTGTCATGAATTTGGCCGGCATTGGTTTTTGGCCCGAAATATTTGGCCTGATCGTTAAGAATTTTCCTGACAACCATGATTCTGGGATAATCCTCGGATGTGGTAATTTTGACGTAGGCATAGTTCTTATCATCTTTCATGAGAACATTGTATTTGGGACGATATTCTTTGATCAGATTGGTTTCCAGAATCAAGGCTTCCAGTTCAGAGCCGGTTACCGTGTAATCCAGGTCGGCGATATTCTCGACCATTTTCAGTGTTTTGGGCGAATGCCGGTCAAGCATTCTGAAATAACTGCCGACTCGCTTGAAAAGATCCTTGGCTTTGCCAATATAAATGATGTCCCCTGCCGAGTTTTTCATCCGGTATATTCCTGGCCGGTGCGGAATGCTGCGCAGCAGATGTGCAATGTATTTGTTCACCTTTTTGATTTTAAACTTGCTGTTAGTATAAGATAGCTTTGTTATTAAGTGAAATGATGAACGGTTTTGAACCTGCAAAATGGTCTCCGGAGAACAGAATTATTGCATTGATTGCCTATTTTGACATTTTTGACCTGGCTCTCAGCCGGGAGTTTATAAATAAATATGTTTTCGGCAATAATTCAAATCTGGACCTGGTGTTGGACCAAATGACGGGACCAAATGGCATTTTGGGCTTTCAGAATCAGTTATATCATTTAAAAGACCGGCAGAATTTAACAACCCTATATTCTTTTAAAAGCAAATTATCGGAAGATTATCTGGAAAAATGCCGTAAGTGGAGTAAGTGGTTTCGCTCTATCCCCTTTGTAGAGATGGTGGCGGTCTGCAATTATCTTCCGTTTAAGGTTGTGGAAAATGACAGTGATATTGACTTGCTGGTCGTTACAAAACCGGGAAGAATTTTCCTGGCCAGAGTTTTTCTAACAGCTTTTACACAATTACTGGGCGTAAGACGGCACGGAAAACGCGTCAAAGGCAGGTTTTGTTTAAGTTTTTACATAAACGCCTCTGAATTGGATCTGGAGCCGGTTTTATTGGATAAAGAGGACATATACATGTCTTTTTGGATGCTGGGACTTTATCCTGTCTATGATAACGGCAATTCTTTCGAGGAGATTTTTGAAAAAAACATTAATTGGTTAAAATTGTACTTTGACGATCCTCTGAAATCCGTTTTCAAGAGGACAAACACGAAAACGGGTAAAAATCTGTTTGCCATATTCTGTGAATTTCTTTTTAATGGCGGGGTGGGAAACAGGCTGGAAAACCGGCTGGAAAGGTATTTTGTCAAAAGACATAATAAAAACTTCTCAAAATTATCGGAAAGTGCCTCAATCGAAATCAGCAGTTCAAGATTGAAGTTTCACAATCAGGACAAAAGGGATTATTTCAGAAAACAGTGGTGGGAAAAATTAAAGCGGCTGGGTGTTTCTTGACGTCTTTTTATCAACTTCCCTGAAATTAAAAATCAGGGAGGTGCCCAGAAAGCCAAATTGTTCACGGAACGCGTTTTCCAGATATCTTCTGTAGGAGAAATGAACAATGTCGGTATCGTTGACTATAAACTCGAAGGTCGGAGTGCTACTTGGAATCTGGATCAGATCATAAAATGCCAGTTTTTTGCGTCCATAGGTGGGGGGGGCATGTCTATGGTAAACTTCGCGCGTAAAATCAACCAGATCTTCATGGTCGATTTGTTTTTTTCTCTCTTCAAAGATCTGTTGGGCCGTATCGTAAATCAGCTCAATGTTTTTATGGTTCTTGGCCGACACAAAAAGTACCGGTGCCCAGGAAAGATAATCAAAACGGTTTTTTAGAATACGGCCGATGCGGTTTTTTTCCTCCTCTTTTTCCTCCATCAAGTCGTATTTGTTGATCAGAATTATCAGGCCCTTTTTGGCGTCCAGAATGTAGGAGGAAATATGCAGATCCTGGGCGCGGATGCCCTGGGAATAATCCAAAACCAGGCAAACAAGGTCTGATCTTTCGATGGCGTTGATAGTGCGGAAAGTGGAATATTTTTCGATTCCCGGTTCGATTTTTCCCCTTTTACGCAAGCCGGCAGTATCGATAAGAGTAAAAGATTGATTTTGATGTTTAAGATCAATATCCACGGCGTCCCGCGTAGTTCCGGGAATATCCGAAACTATCACTCTCTTTTCGCCAAGCAAAGCATTGACCAGAGAGGATTTACCGGCATTGGGACGACCAATCAAGGCGATTTTAATTGATTTATCAGTGGTCTGATCCAGATCTTCTTCGGACTTTGTCCAGTTTCCGGAATCCAGCTGTTGAACAATAATTTTCTCCAGCTTTTCCAGTCCCAGATTATGGATAACGGAAATAGAAACGGCTTCTCCGAAGCCCAGTTCAGCCCAGGAGAAAAGACTGTGGGAACTTTTCTCGCTGTCGATTTTATTGGCAACCAGCAATAGTTTTTTTGACTGTTTGCGCAGAATCTGGGCTGTAGCAACGTCATCGGCGGTCGGTTCCTCCCGCCCGTCAACCAGGAAAATAATTAAATCAGCTTCATCGATGGCCAATTTGGCCTGGAGCTGCATTTCAGCTTCAAGATTGATTTTCTTGCCATATTCAAGTCCTCCGGTATCAACCATGATTACGGGATATTCGCCAATGATTGTGCGCTGAAAGACACGGTCCCTGGTGGTTCCCGCCTCGTCGGAGGTAATGGCGATTCTCCGGCCGATCAGCCGGTTAAAAAGGCTTGATTTACCCACATTGGGTTTACCAACTATGGCAATAAATGGTAGTTTGTGATTAGAAATATTTTTCATGTTCATGGAATATCAGGTTGCCAGATTACAGGAAATCGTTACAAAAATACAATATTATTGTAAAATGAATTTTCGTAACCCAGTAGACATCAATATTTTATTGTTGGCAGAGCAATTGACGCTGAATGATATTAACAAGTTAATTAGTGCCGGAGTCAGGTTAATTGGGTTTTCCAATTTGCAGCAATTGGGAGATATGGAACCAGATTTGTTGCCATGCCAAAAATATTTTTTGGGAGATTTGGAGGAAAACAACATCTCTCCAATCCTGGCAAATTTTGATTTGATCGAATCAATTGTGAATATAGAACAGGTAAAACTGATCAGTGATCTGAACGCCAGGCTGGGAAAAATTACCAATATTTTGGTCAGGATGAATGTTGTCAGTGAAATAAAAAAGTTCGGATTCAACCCGGCGGAAATTTCTGAGGAATGCTACGAAATTGCCAAAACCTCCGGAATCCGATTGGTTGGCCTGAATACCTATGTTCCTCCGGTTGATAACGAAAGAATCAGAAAAACAGCCATCCGGAAAGCAGGTACCATGTTTAAATTGCTAGATTCAAGGTTCAGGGGGTTTGACCGGTTTTCAATGAATTTTATCGATCAATTTGAAGAACTGATCGCCGAAGGGGTAAATGAAATAAGAATTGGAATAAAAAACCTGGCCTGATAGAATGGCTGTGTTAATATTGCGCCAAATAAAAAAGAACAGTATGAGGAAAATTAACGTTATTCTGGTTTCGCTGCTGATTGGGTTGCTGTCATTTCAGGTTGTGGCACAGGCGCAAGGGACTATTTTACCTAAGCCGGGAAAGAGCATAGAAGGAGAGGCTCCTGTTGATTGTGAAGAAGAAATCAATAAATTCAATAACAGCGGTAATTTTGAGAATAGTATAATGACCAGGGAAGAAGTTCTGGGCTGTGCTGTTACATCCGGCCGTATTTCACTGCCAATGGTTCCCTATTTTATTCAGTATTTCAGTAATTTTCTGTTGGGACTCGTCAGTCTGATTGCTTTACTGTTTGTTGTTATCGGCGGGTTTTTATACATCATGGGCGGGCTGACGCAGGAAAAAGAAAAAGGTAAAAAGTTTATCACAAATGCCTTGTTTGGCATGGTTTTGGCATTTTTGGCCTGGAGTATTGTAAGTGTTATTATATCTGCATTAACCGGATAAAATGAAAAAACAAAATAAAACAAAGAGAGGCTTTTTAAAAATTCTTACCGGCAAGGTTACAAGCTTGAAGGAGAAAGCTTTAAGGCTCCGTAAAGATTCCAAGCTGGATGCAGAAGGCGTAGGTCTTCCGGAAGTAAAGGTGGATATAGATAAAATGATCGTGGAGGTTTCCCCTATGAGCATCTTTAAATCCACCATGACTGTTTTGATGGTTCTGCTGGGAGCATATCTGCTTTACTCCATCGGCAATACATTACTTTTGTTTTTTGTGTCCTTCTTTATTGCTGCGGCACTAGATCCCCTGATCGATTTTTTACAGGACAAAAGAATTCCGCGGGCAATTGGCGTTTTGTTGATTTACGTTTTTATATTTTTGCTTGTCGCACTGTTTTTCATACATTTATTGCCTTTGATAGCCGAACAGCTGATCAGTCTGGCGGGAGCGGTTAATGACTTTATTTTGAAAGTTTCGCAAAGTCCAACCTTGAACCTGCCGTTTGGCGAACAGATCAGGCCTTATCTGGAAGAATTGTACAGGGCTGTTGATATAAAGGTTGTGGCCGTACAGTTTAAAGATTCTTTGCAGCTCGTATCTTCACAGCTGATGAATCTTGGAGGAAATCTATGGTCTATTATCATGCAAATTTCCAACGGTCTGCTGAATTTTATATTGATCTTGATTCTGGTATTTTTCATGACAGTGGATGAACAATCTCTGCAAAATTTCTGTGTGTCGATTTTTCCGGAAAAATATTCTTCTTACATTACCAAGAGATTGCAGATGGTTAAGATCAAGATCGGTGACTGGATCAGAGGCCAGCTGCTGGTGTCGATTACAGCTGCGGTTATATCATTTATAGGTTTGACTGTGGCCGGTGTGGAATATTCATTATTGATTTCGGTCATTACAGGCATTTGTATGATTGTGCCGGTATTCGGAAGGGTGGTGGCCTGTGTTCTGGTTCTGCCAATCGTCTTGAATCAATCAGCCGGTCACGCATTGTTTATAATTATCTATTATTTCGGTATTTCGCAGGTGGAAAACAACATAATTGTTCCATTGTTAATGAATAAGGCGGTTGGTCTAAGCCCCATTATAATTATTTTCGCCTTGATGGTGGGATTCCAGTTTCTGGGTATTCTTGGTTTGATACTGGCAATACCGATAGCAACGATCATATCAATATTTGCCAAGGATGTTGGTAAACGGATACATGCCAAAGCCTAGCGACATTCTCTTTTATCTTGCTGGAGGTCTGTTATCTCTGCGATTTCAGTCTGTCGAAAACGACAATTTCCAGCCGGGAGAAATTTAATTCGGAAAGATAGTCCAATCCGCCGCGGGGAGTTGCTCCAGGTTGGCAGATCAAAACTGTCGGCAGATCAATGCGGACGTCCTGGAGATTGTCGGGAATGCAAAGTTCTGTGACTCCCTTAATGTTTTCCTGTTCGGAAAACATTGTTTGGAGGACTTTGGAGGGGGTGGAAAAGTGCAGTATTTGCAACTGATTTCCGGGATTGTCCGACATAAGGTGTTTGTACAAAAAGGGAAAACCCGTTTTTAAATGTTTTTCATTTTTAAAAGAAAAAGGCCGGACCGTGCTGAAAAAAAAGCTGATCTCCTTGAGAAAAGACACTTTTCCCGTCATTTTTTCATACAAATATGAAAAAATGACGCCTATCAAAAGACCGAATAATCCAGCCAGCATCAGTACCACTGCGGGGAGATAGCGGTTTTCATCAAGATTATAGGTCTGTGAGGCCAGGTTAATCTGAAGATCGGAATTATTGTTGTAAACGGAAATCTTTTGATTTAATAGTGATAAAATGGCTTCCTTGTAGGAGTTATTTGCGGTCAAATCGGCCGTGTTGAAGGTGATCAGCAGATTGTTTTTCTCCTGTTTTTTGGCTTTGATGGAAAAATCATTACCGGTAATGCCGGCAATTTCCTTTTGGAATGAGGGATCTTTGATCCAGCCCTGTATACTTTCCGTAATCTGATCGGCGGCCTGAAGATTTTCATAGGGATCCCCTCCCTTCAAACGGTCTTCCACACCGAAAACCAGAAATATAGAATTCTCATATTTCATCTGTAAAAAGGCCTTTTGGGCAAGTAGACCCGCTCCCAAACAGATCAGTGCGGTTAAAAGGAAAATTATAAGATTTCTTCTGATTAGATTAAACATTTCCATAAAAGTCATAAGTTCCGATGGGTTAGTTGGTATTCCTGCCAGGTTTTTTCGAGATAATTTAAAAATATTTTCTGAAAATTAATTTTACTGAATTGATGGGCGTGGTTGATTATTTTGTTTTCATCAAATTTAAGTTTTTCAAAATCGCAGATGGCCTGGTTCAGCGAGTCCACAGTCTGTTCTGAGAAAAGAAGACCGGTTTCACGGTTTTTTACGGTTTCCAGTGCACCCCCCTTGGCATAGGCGATGACCGGACAGCCGGAGGCCATAGCCTCCAGAGGGATGATCCCGAAATCCTCACATTGCGGAAAAATCAGTGCTTTGGCCCGGGAGTAAAGATCTCTCAAAGACTGGTCCGATTGAAATCCCAGAAATTCAATGTTTTTTGAGGATTTTTTGCGAAGATTTTTATACATTCCACCCGTTCCTACTATTTTAAGCGGTAATTTGTTCTTATTAAAGGCGTCTACGAGCAAATCGAACTTCTTGTAAGAAGTAAGTCTTCCCACGGCCAGATAGTATTGTGAATGCTCTCCGGAATGAAATTTTTCAGGTTCAATAAACGGATAAATCACAGTACTGTCGCGGCGGTAGAATTTACGTATCCTTTTCTTTATATAACCGGAATTGGACAGAAAATAATCTACACGGTCGGAGCTTATTCTATCCCAGAGTCGTATTCTGTGAATAAAAAGAGAGGCTAATTTCTTGAAAAGACCGTTTACGGCGTATTCTTTAATATACTTCTGATGGTTATCCCAGGCATAGCGCATCGGAGAATGACAATAGCTAACATGCATGGTGTGCGGTTTGAGAATAATTCCCTTGGCACAGGAGTGCGAACTGGAAATTACAATATCAAAGGAGGATAAATCAAAGCTTTCGAAAGCCCGCGGCATGGAGTTAAGAAAGAATTGATGGTGGCCGGTGGCAAAAGGAATTTTCTGGATAAAGGAAGTGTGTACTTCCGCATTGTTAAAACATTCCAGCTTATTGGGATTATAGAGAGAAGTATAGATTGGCGCATTGGGGAAAAGTTCGTGAAAGCCTAAAATAACCTTTTCGGCCCCCCCCTGATTGGTCAACCAATCACAGACTATTGCAATTTTTGCCTGTTGTAATGACTTCAAGAATTCGAAAAAAGTGCAGGATAATGATAGGTCATCCTTTGAAAAAGGCAATCACTTTTGCGGCCCAGCATTAGCATTTTTGTTTTGATCGTCCGGAAACATTTTGGATAATACCGTTTTGTAAGGATTCCCCTGTTCCATCTGATCCATGGCTTTGGCTTTAAACAACTGCACAATCTTGTTGTTTGGATCGCGCTTCAGCAATCGCTCACAAATATGCATCACATCAACGAATTTTCCTTTGTTAAACCACATTCCGAGTAATTCTATTACTACCTCTTCGTCCGTTTTTGCCATAGTTGAAGTGCGGTGTTCCTCCGGTTCCTCGATCAGTATCAAACTACCGGCACGATGTTTGAGAATTTTTCGCAGTATCAGGTAACATACAATTATAAATATGGCTGCAAAACCGATAAACAGGGAGTTACCGGTGTAATTATTCATTTCCAAGGAATAATTGAAAATCATGTGAACTATAATCGCCGTGAAGAGTCCTTTCAGGATTGTAGTTTCCTGATAGGCCTGGATGCGTGAAATATTCAAAACTCTTCCGATAAGGCGGGAAAACCACATTTTTTTCCCCTGAAGATTGCTATGTTCAACAATGCTTATCGAAAACTTGGCAATTCCGTAAAAATATCCAAAAAAGCCCGAAAATACCAGGTGTCCACAAGTGGTAAAAATTGAGCGGAAGAAATAGGCAACCAATAAGGGGGCTATCCCCGCCTGGGTACCAATCTGATAGAAATAGAAGATATTTTCAGCAAAGGAAAATCCCAGAGCCGAGACCAGACTGTATTGAATTGAATCATTAATGGTCTGAACAATCAAAAACTTGCTGTCCAGATAACGAATCATCCATTGTTTCACAATTTCCTCCGTTACCGCCACCCAGGCATATAAAATCAGAAAGTTTAAATGCGGATTGGTGACATGCTCATTGGCAAACGTAACTAAGTCAATCTGGGGGACAAGCGTAAATAAATACTGGATCAGAAAAATCGGTATCACAGTCAGGGTGCCGAGGAGAAAGATCAGGATCTGGTATTTTTTGTTGCTCTGTTTGGAATACAGAACTACCAACCAGATAATAGCCGGGAGAAGAGCCAGTCCGCCATAAACCAGATATAGTGGTTCAAAATGGGGCATGGATAGTTTATGAAACTAAGGCAAGTTTGGCTTCGTCCTGGCTTGGGTAACAGGTAATCAGCTGTGTGAGGCCGACCACCTCCAGTATGTCCAGGATGTTAGGTCTGGCTTTTGCTATCACAATTTTACCTCCTCCTTCGGAGATTTTACTGTACCAGTCAGTCAAATAACCAATTGATTTGCTGTTCATGTATTCAAGTCCCTCCAAATCCATCAGAATATTCAGATTTTTGGGATTCTGCTCGATCAGCGAGTAGATTATTTTTGATTTCTCGTCGACATTGGTTTCGTCCAACTGTCCTTTGAAGGTTACAATTTTGGCTATTTTATCGCCGCTGCTTACCGGTAAATCCTCAATGATTATGTTTATGTCTGTCATACTTTTTTCTGTTTGTTAATTATTTATTATTTAATTTAATTAAGCACGATGTGCGACTGATTTTCAAGACCGCCACCAGTGTTTTGTTTAAGTTTGGGGTCGTTGAGGAATTTTTTCACTCTGACTCTCAGTCCGCCTTTTTCATTGTCGGTAAATTCCAGTTCATCAGTCCATTCGGCGACGATTTTAGGTAATCCCCTGCCCCGAATCAAACCGTTTAGCAAAGTCTGGTTTTTACGTTCATTGACAATTTTGGAAATATCAGCAGCTTTAAGCGGATGGCTGCCTGTGCCGGTATCTTCCACTATGATCTGAATATAGTCTTTGGCAGCATTCTGAAAGATAATTTTGATGGTTTCACCTTCTTTTGATCCGTGTTCAATGGCATTGTTACATAGTTCATCCACAATCGACTGGAAACGATAAGCCCATTGTTCACTGAAATCGGTCATATTTTTGATCAATTTTAGCGTAAAATCCCTTATACCCGACAAAAAATAGGCATTGGTGGGCAGGGTGATGGTAATTTCAACTACTTTGGGGGCTGGTGGGCCCTGCCGGCCGCCCTGGTCTTGATTTTTAGGATCCGCTTTGCTGGATCCGCTTGGTAACATCATATATATGATTTTGCCTATTTATTCATAATATAATATCAGTTTAGGCCTTAAATGTCAAAAGCCCTGAGGTGAAAAACTTGCTTTTCTGATGCAGTTATAATAAATTCGTAATGTTTTATTTCAAGTTTATCTCCAGATTGCGAAATCCTCCATTGGTTGTACCAGTGGCAATGCGCAAGAGGAAGGGATAAATTAACCAAAAGGATATATGTCAAAAGATTCTATTAAGGAAATGATGGATGCGGCTATGCATTTCGGTCACCAAACGCAAAGATGGAACCCGAAAATGAAGCCATTTTTATATGGTTCCAAAAACGGAATTCATATATTTGATCTGGAGAAGACGGCAGTTGCCATGGAAAATGCTCTGGAATTTATCCGCCAGTCTTCCGCCGGCGGTAAAACCATTATGCTGGCGAGTACAAAACCACAGGCGGCAAAACTGATTATGGATGCTGCCAAAGAAACCGGTATGCCCTATGTTGTCAATAAATGGATGCCGGGGTTATTTACGAATTTTTCCACTATCAAGAAGCGGATTAAGTATTTTAATGATTTGCTTGATCAGGAAAAAACCGGTGAACTGGAAAAATTCACCAAGAAGGAAATTGCCAGAATAAAAAAAGAGCTGGTAAAATTACAGGATGCCTTCGGCGGGGTACGGGAACTGGACAGACTACCCGCGGTTGTTTTTATTGCCGATGTTGTCAGAGACCGGATTATTGTGAATGAAGCAAATAAGATGAAGATCAAAGTGATAGCTATCACCGACTCAAATGCCGATCCGGATGGTGTAGATTATCCAATTCCTGCCAATGATGATGCTTTGTCATCGATTACATATGTAATAAATGCCGTAAAAAGCGCGGTAATTGAAGGTAAAGGGGCTAAAAAATAATCATAAAAGTAACAAATATCGTTATGCAAAATGATAATAACGGGCAACAGCAGGCTAATGCGGATCAAGGTGCGAACGCCGGTACATCGGTAAAAGATGAAGTAAAATCATCAGTACAGGACGTTTCAAAGGCTGCTGGTGAGAAAACTGCAGAAATCGGAGATGCTATGAAAAATCAGGTCCAAAATGTAGGCAATGAGGCCGGACAACAGGTTAAAGACCTGGGAAAAGCAGGAGTTAATCAAATTCAAAACCTGGGACAGGCAGGAGCCAGTCAAGTGGGCTCGGCAGTCGGAAAGATGTTTAGTTCCGTTACCGATCAGAAAGCTGCACAGCCTCCCGTGTCTAAAGAAGAAAAAGTTTATGCCGCTATCGCCTATATACCTTTTGTTTCAATAATTTCAATTATCATTAAGCCGGACAGTGCCTATGTAAGGCTACATTCGAAACAGGGATTACTGCTCGCAATTTTGTTTTTCTTTGTGGGCATGCTGGCGGCGATCGTTTCACTTTTCGGAGTAATCGGTCAGTTTATGGCTTTCCTGCTTGGACTGGTACCGTTGGGTTGCTTGATTATCGGTGTCTATTCAATGTATTTGGCTTTTTCCGGATTCTGGTGGAAGATCCCTGTTTTGGGCGGCATAGCAGATATCATTCCAGTTGAAATGATGGCGAAAGTCTCAAAAGAGAATATTACCGGGCAAATTGGTATTGCCAAGACTGACTATGATAACAGAGCCGATACATTAAAACAGGAGAAGCAGGAGAAGGGCTCTTCAACTGCAAATGTTTCTCCAGCTATGCCAAATGACTCCCTTTCCGCCAGTGGCAATGTGACTACCTCTGCCGGTGGTACCGCGCCTGCGTCTGGCACAACCGCTACTAACGAGGCAAAAAACACAGAAGATTCGAATAAAGTAAGTTAATATTTTTATTTAATAAATTGAAAACGATGAATGTATCTCTTGATGAAGTTAAGAAACTTCGTGAAGCTACTGGTGCTTCTATGATGGCATGTAAAAAGGCTTTGGAAGAAAATGGAGGCGATCTGCAGAAGTCAATTGATGAGCTGAGAAAAAAAGGCATTGCCAAGGCTGCGGAAAAAGCTGTCAGAATTACGGGACAGGGAGTTGTCTATTCGTATATTCATACCAATAAAAAGGTTGGGGCCCTTGTTCAACTGGCTTGTGAAACTGATTTTGTTGCTAAAAATGAGGTTTTTTTAGAGTTGGCGAACGATATTGCCATGCAAATTGTTGCAACCAATCCAAAAGCCATTAATCCTGAGGATATTGACGACGCGTTTATTCAAAAGGAGAAGGAAATCTGGCGGGAACAACTAAAAACCGAAGGAAAGCCCGAGGACAAGATTGAAATGATCCTAGTAAACAAAGAAAAAAGCGCCAGAGATGAGTTTGCTCTCAGTAAACAGCCATTTGTGAAAGATAACGAACGAACAGTTGAAGCACTGGTAAAAGAGTACATCAGTAAGTTGGGTGAAAATATAAAAATAGTCAGATTTGCACGATTTGAAATTTAGTTTATTTATAAAATTGCCCCCTGACAAAAGGGGGCTTTTTTGATTGCTTTCCATTGCCTAAAAGATGTGTTACAATAAATAGAATTTAATATAAAACCAAAATGTTAGACACTCCATTGGAAATAAAGATAAAGAAAGATAATGAAAAATACTGGGTTGTAGAGTTCGTCGGGAACCTGGATTCATACGGACTGACAGAAAAAAGGAAGGAAATTGCGGAAATTATCGACACTGTGGATAAGCCCCATCTGGTTTTTGATTTTACTGAACTTGAATATATAAACAGTGAAAGTATCGGGGTTTTAATGCAAATAAATGAGAAGCTTACTGCGAAGGATAAGAAGCTGGTGATTGTACATGCCAAAAAGAATGTAATTGACGTTTTGCAGGTAATTGGACTGTTTGAGACGGTTGCTTATTATGAAACTTTGGATGAATTTGTAAAAGGGCTAGCAAATGCTAATTAAAGGCGCTCTCACAAAAAAGATATATATAGATCTGCTGCTTGGGGTGGTGATTTTAACTGCTTTGGTGGCAGGTTATGTATATTTCTTTAAAATAGAGTCTTTTTCTCTGAGGGAATTGGCCGTGATAGGAGTTGCTTTGCTGTTTTTGGCTGAGATAATTTATTATAGGGATTTTGGCAGACCGATGAAGTTGGTTTTGGATCAGATAAAAGCGGTTCTTACCGACAGAAGATATAAGAAAATCTTTACAAAACGGACAGACGAGATAGGTGTGTTCGCGCATTTTTTTAATGAAGTTACCTCCAGTCTGGAAAGAGTCACCGATCAGTTGGAACAAAGCAAAAAATTAACCGGTGAACTGGTTGTTGCCGGTCAACTCCAAAAAGAATTGATTCCGATCAAAGCTCCCACCATTGAAGATTTTGATATTGCAGTAAAAAACAGATCTGCTGAGGAACTGGGCGGGGATAATCTGGATTTTATCAAAGTTCGTAATTCCACCTATTTTTACATCGGCGATGTAACCGGTCATGGTATTCCTGCGGCTATTGTTATGACAATGGTCAATACCCTCATTAACGCTTACGCTGAGATCTACGAGACTTCATATGACATAGTAGTGCAAACCAACAGGCGCTTAAAGACCAGGATCAGGTCAAATATGTTTATGAGCATGTTGATGTTGAAATGGGACGGTATGTCCAAAAAAATGACCTACGTGGGGTGCGGTCATGAACATGTTCTGGTATTCAGAGCTAAAACCAATACAATTGACGTCTTTCCCAGTGGAGGGATTGCGTTGGGCATGGTAGCCGATAACAGCAAGATTATTAAGGAAAAGGAGCTCCCAATGGAAACGGATGATGTGATAGTACTTTATACGGACGGTATTACCGAGGCCCGGAATATGAAAGGAGAGATGTTCGGATTAAACCGTCTGAAAGAACTGGTAGCTTTGTATGCAGGAAATAACGATGCTTTTACCATAATCCAGAATATAGCAAAAGACTTTTCGACATTTGTGGAGGAGCATGTTCAGGATGACGATGTGACACTGGTAGTCGTTAAGAAACTGGCAGATGGAACAGCGGGAAAGGCAATGATAGACCAGAAACAGGAAAAATGGACTGCTGCTATTGCTGAAGGAACAGAACAAAAGATTTGATTTCCCTCAAAATACATTCAAAATAGTGCCACAACTTATCGACTAAAATGAATGTAGAGGATTTTAACTTTGTTTTGCCAAAAAAATATATTGCCAATTTTCCCACAGAACCGCGGGATCACGCAAAAATGCTGTTTATTGATAAAAACACAAACAAACCCGTTGATACTTTTTTTTATGATCTGCCGTCTTTCCTGCAGCCGGGCGATGTGCTTGTTTTGAATAATACCAAAGTTTTTCCGGCCCGCTTGAAGTTTTTGGAGAATGGCAAGGAAAGGGAAATTTTCTTTTTGGAAAAGCAAAATAATTGCTGGAAAACCATGGTCAGGCCTGGGAAGAGATTCAAGGCAGGTGCTCAGTACGATCAGAATGGTTTAATACTGACTGTGGAAAAAGTCGATGAGGACGGTTTCAGACAGATGAGAATCAATCTCAGTGACCGGGATCTTATGATTTTTTTAAGAAAACACGGTGAAATGCCTGTTCCTCCCTATATTGAAGGCGGCAATTTTTTGCCAAAACAATACAATACTGTTTATTCCAAACAGGAAGGCAGTGTAGCCGCCCCCACTGCCGGACTTCATTTCACGAAACCGTTACTCAAACGGATCAAGTCAATGGGTGTGAAGGTGGAGTTCGTGACGCTGGACGTCGGTCTGGGAACTTTTATGCCTATAAAAACTGCCGATTCGACAGCTCATAAGATGCATGAAGAATCCTATTCAATCGACCAGGAAACAGCGGCAAGGCTGAACGGATATTTGGCACAAAAAAGGAGAATAATTGCTGTCGGTACTACTTCGGTGCGAGTGCTGGAGGATAACTATTCCAGATTCGGCGCTATTGTATCGGGAAATTATCAGACTGACATATTTATTCAACCAGGCTACAAATGGCTGGTGGTAAAAGGCCTGATCACAAATTTTCATTTGCCCAAAAGCACACTAATCATGCTGGTGGCCGCGTTCATTGGTCGAGAAAATGTGCTGAAACTATATGAATATGCAAAAAGCAGGGATTACCGCTTTTACTCCTTTGGAGACGGCATGTTTATGGTTTGAGCCAGCCGGGTAAAAGCGGCGGCGTTTTAAAAGAGCTGATGTTCTTGATTTGGGGCAGGTCATCAAGACTGTATTTGCCAAAATATAGATCTGACAGGTTGCCGCTTTCATTAAGAAAGGTTTCAATTTTTTTCAAGCCGCTAAAATAACAGTAATCCTTGGTAAAGGCCCCGGGAAGAGAGGTGTCCCCGATCCCCCGTTTTACCCTGAAACAGATGTCAAGCGCGCTCCTGTCACTTATTTTTTTGGATTTAATCAACCTGTAAAGCTCGGACAAAGACATTTTTTGGGCTAGGGAAATGGCTTCTGTAAGTATGTTTTTATATTTCTCTTCGTCCGGTTTGTTGCCAAAATGGATGACGTTGTAAAGCGCCAGGCCTTCCTGCGTTTCCAGATAATTACTGAATCCGAGATTAAAGAGCTGATATTTCTGTCTACTGCCATTCTCACTGGTTAGCAGGTGTGTATCGATTTCATGGATAACAAGTTCTTCCACGCGAGCCAAATTGAAACTGGAATGATTTTTTATAATTATTCTTTTATTGCGGTTTACCACGCACTTCGTCAGAAGATGTTTTTTAAGAATGACCCGCCAGTCATTCAAGCCATACTCAGAGAGTTTTTGCTCAAAAATTTCCTTCAGCTCCTGGGAAGTTATTTTTTGTTTTTTGGGGGAGACTGCTATTTCCGGTCGGGTTTCACGAATGGTTTGTAGATCTTCTTCACTTGGACTGCCGAAGATTTGTTTGGATAATTCAGTAAAATCGGCGCTTTCCCGGGCTTTGATCAGTTCAAAAAAACTGCCCAATTCAATTATTTTTTTGTGAAAAAGCCTGCCCAGTTCGGTATCATCGTATTTGATCCGGGAAAGTTCCTTGTTTAATTGTGAAAAATCGAGACCAGCCTCCTTATATTCGAACTGAGGATTATAGCTTCGGTCTGAAATAAAACGATGTGATTCCTCGTTAAAATTAAGCGGCCTAAAATAGCTTAGAAATTTTAGCTGGCTGATAATTCTGCAAAGCTGACGATCGGTTTCCAGCGGGTCATAATTGGTGATAAAAATTCTATTTGTCTCCCCTTTTCTTTGTTCTGAAATTAAATTGTTAATCGAGGTGTCTATCAAAAAATGTCCGCCCAAGTCGCGGTTACCAAAAACAACCTGATACTTTTTTTTGAGATATTTGTCTATTTTAACAATGGAAGTGATTTTTCTGTCACCGATCTTGAATTTAAGTTTAAATTTCAGTTTTTCCAGGTCTTTTTGCTTTTTGGAGGTGATTAAGCCAAGATTTTTGGCCAGATCAATGCCTATATAGCTTTTTTTTCTGGAAGTGTTCATAAAGGCAATCCCGGTGCAGGGGTTGTGTGGCTGAAGTATCTCAACATTTTCATAGATCCCCAGCACTTTTTTGCCGGAGATGGATTTGATGTTTTTTTCAATGGAATATCCAAACATATCTTTGGCCAGCCTGATCCCTTTTTCAATGGTTTTGACATCTACACCCTCGATTTTCTCCAGTCTTTTACGAAGGGGTGTCAGATTGGCTATCTGGATACCAAGTCCCGCTCTGGCATTGATTTCCAGCAGGACCGGACCGTGATGTTTGTCGATGGCAATGTCGGCCCCCATATAACCAAGATTACTGGCCAGTTGGGACTGACAGGCAATCCTAAGAATATCGTCCCAAAAAGGAATTTTAAGGCCTTTGAGTGGGCCTTTTTCCGGGATTTCTTTAATAATTTTCCCATTATGGGTCAGGAAGGTGACTTCTCCTTTGGCCAGATCTATACCGGCTCCGTAAGCACCCTGATGAAGATTGGCTTTCCCTTCGGAAAATTTATTGGGGAGTCTGAGCATGGCCATGACAGGCACTAAATTATGGACAATTATTCTGATATCGGGAAGTCCTCCAAAGGAATATTTGCCCAGGATTTCATCGGTAATTATCAATTTTTCAAAAAAGGCTTTATCAGGCTTATCCGTCACAGAAAAGTTGCCGTTAAGAATGTTTCTGATGTGTTCGGAAAGATCTTCGCGTGAATACTGGTTGTTTTTAAAATCCAGAAAATAATCATGTTTTTTGCTAACGATTGGGATTATCCCCTGTCC
This sequence comes from Candidatus Altimarinota bacterium, assembly GCA_963677745.1. Lineage (GTDB taxonomy): Bacteria > Patescibacteriota > Gracilibacteria > UBA1369 > UBA1369 > UBA1369. Next base: position 27,488 of record OY782391.1, on the reverse strand, counting down.
TCCGAAACCCAGATTCGGCTTCAGAACAAATTCACTGCCAAGTTTCCCAAAATGAAATCTGGAAAGTTCTACTCTGGACGAAATTACTCCCAGCAATTTTGGCACAGGAATGCCCCTGGCTGAAAGGAAGGCCTTGGTCTTAATCTTGTCATCGGCAATCTCAATGCCTTTTTCTTTATTAAATGGTGAGATATAGAGGAGATTTCTGGCGTTTATCCCCAATATTCCCCGATTAATTAGGGACATCAGTTGTTTTTAAATATTAATTTTCTGAAGCGCCAAAGTTCTGTCAGTCTGAGGCCTGTATATCGACCAATCAAGGCGGTCAATAATATAGCCACCAGTACGATTTCCGGCAGTCCCATCACCAGGTCTTTAAGATATGGGAAATCAAAGTATTGGCTGCCCGTTACTATTTTTCCGCCCAGGATGAGGTAGGTAATGAAGGAAAAGAGAATTGTGCTGAAAATTATCTTCAAATCGGATATCAGATTGGATTTGGTTATTTTGAAACTAAGATATTTTTCGTTTATCAGGGAAATTAAAAATATCCCGTAACAGATCAGTAAAGAATAATTTATTCCCTGAAAAACCAGAGATGAAGGATAAAAGGGCAAAAGCAGGATAAATATGATCGAAAGCAACGATAAAATCAGTGAGGTTTTTACGTTGGAATGGAGTTTGAATTCAACAATGATGTACTTCATAAAATAGCCTACAATAAGGCAAACAATGAGTGTTGTGATACTTAACAGGGGCCCGATAAAGAATGAAGTAATGACTACTGTCAGAGGTACATAAGAATTGGGCGTGTTCATACCAATAATGATCTTGGAAAAGGCCAGAAACAGTCCTAAAAACGGCAAAATCAGCGGAAGATAGATGATATCGGGCGAGACCTCCAGTGTTTTCAGAAACTCAATAGAATGGCTTATACTTCCGCTTATTCCGACTATTAAACAGGCTAAAAATAGTAAACCGCCCAAAAACGGGGTTTTAAGTCTGGATTTGTCCATGAATTTGGCTTGGTGAATTGTGTTTCAAGCTTTTGTATGATATAATATTGGGATATAAAAATAAACATCAAAACATGTTTGCTAAAAAAATTAAACTCAGTCTGATAGCAATGGCAATTATGCTGTTTGGCCAATCTCCATTGGTTTTGGCCCAAAGTGAAGCATATGTCTATGGTACAGACACTGTGGCTGGTCAACCCGCTTATCTCAGAGTCCGGAACTTTGCTTCCGATTCGCCGGTGAATTTCATAGTAAATAAGCCTGATCAGGTCAATGTCACCATCTCATCCCAAACGGATGAAGACGGTAATGCGGAAATTGAATTGTATGACTACCATACCCGCATTTCAGGTCAGTATTTTGTAAAGGCAGTATCGCCAGAGAACGGAGTAACTACCTCAAAGACTAGTTTTAACGTTATACCGGCCGCTCTTGACGGCGCTTTATCCGAGATAAATGTCAATAAAACCGTGGTAGGTATGGAAAACGACAACGCCAACATAACTGTTACTCTGCTTGATAAATACACCAATCCCATTCCGGGGAGAACGGTTAAACTACTTTCGTCACGAAACACCGATAAGATTTCGTCTGTAACCGATACAACGGATAGCAGCGGTCAACAGAAGTTTTCTGTTTCAAGCTCCATAGCTGGTATCTCGGCTATTATGGCAATCGACATTGCTGAAGGAAAAGTTCTTGATCAGAGAACTTCACTGTCATTCAGAAGCGGAGTAAATTATATCTCTAATGCAGGCGGTGATTTCATTAATAAAGCCTATGCGGCAGATTTTGGTGCGCTAAACGGTTTCGAAATATCCGGTTTGCCCGACACCATTAAAAAGAATGAAAATGTTTCTTTTACCGTAAAAGCCATTGATCAGGATAGTTTAACAGTCCAGGATTATACCGGAACAGTAAGGTTTTCGGCAGAAGGAGACAACAGTTCTGGTGTAACCTTGCCTGCCAACTATAAATTTTTAGCTTCCGATCTGGGTCAGCACAATTTTGACCTGGGTCTAAGTTTTGCCCAGGACGGAACCTACAAGCTGGTGGTAAACGATTTAACGGATAAATTTAAAAAAGGCGAAGCTACCATTGTGGTGGGAAGCGCTTCCGGCACTAAAACAGAAGGTACCGGCAGCAAACCGGTAATTTCAGCTCCGGCTCCCGGGACTTACAGTCAGGCTGAAATGACCGTTTCTGGGTCTGCAAAAACAGGTTCGAGTATCCAGATTTTTGACAATGACCAAAAAATCGGAGAAGTCCCGGTCGGGCCATCAGGCAAGTTTTCCTATCAGACCAAGCCTTTGGAAGACGGTAAACACCGTTTGTATGTTGTAAATACCGATCAGATAACACTGGAAGTAATCGGTACGTCCGATCCCGTTGATATAGAAATTGACACCACGCCTCCCCTACTGGAAAGCGTGGAACTGGATCCTTCGACAGGGATTAAGCCAGGATCAGTCATCAACGTGAAAGTATTTAGTGAAAAGAACCTGACCCAAGCTTCGATTATATTAAATTTTGACATTGTTGCCTTAAACGTCAGTCCGGAAGATCAAACCCTTTATATAGGTACTTTGCAGGCTCCCGCCGACCCGGGTATTTATAAGATGAATATCTTGCTGCAGGATGAAATGCAAAATGAAAAAACATATGAGGATCAAGCAACAATTACTGTGGATGAGGCTGGAGGTACGATCGTGACTCCCCAGGATACCACTACCACGACAACAACGACACAAAGCGACACCGAGAACCCTCCAACCGATGATGGACAAATACTACCGGTTGCCGGTGCACCTTCACAGGTATCGGGTTTGATTGCCTACGGTTCGGATAAGAGAGTTACTCTGGTCTGGGACGCCGCAACCGATGATAAAATGGTCAAGAGTTACAAGGTTTACTTTGGAGATGATGTTAAAAATCTGGATAAAGTAGCTATGACAAAAGATGCCAGTACCACCTGGTACATACCGGAGCTGGTAAACGGCAAAGAATATTTCTTTGCAGTAGCGGCTATTGATGACGAAGCCAACGAAAGCACTGCCAAGAGTGAAATTGTCAGCGGAATACCTTTTATGCTGGAAATTAAAAATGCCTTGAGTGAAGGCCCCACCTCCCCGATAGAAGTCCCTGATAATCTCAAGCCCGCTGCTTATAGCGGTCCTTTCCCGACAAACACCACCAAGACAGGACCGGAAGTGCTGCTGGTATTGGGCGCCAGTGCGGCGATCGGGACCTTGTTAAAAAAGAAAAGAAAATAGGGGTTTGTTATTGGATTTCCTGACTGGCTGTTGGTAGAATACTTTCGATTTATGATAAAAGAGATTTTATTAAATTTCGGCAGTATATTTTGCGACCTGATGAGTACGGCTATTTTTATTCAGATACTTTTATCATGGTTTGTCAGGCCCGATCACAGGGTTTATGAGTTACTGGACAGTATGACACGCCCCGTGATGAAACTGGCAAAATCAATTACCCCCAAGACCGGGATGTTTGATTTGTCTCCAATCATTGCCCTGTTCGGACTGGAAATTGCAAAGGCGATGTGGGTCTATCTTTTTTCCATGATTTAGAATCAGTTAAGATTGGCCAGATCGTCAGATAGTCTGGTTATATCTCCCGCCCCGATGGTAATGACGACGTCATATTCGGATAGTTTTTCGTGAATCCTATTAAGGGTTTCAGAAAAATTATGGGTATTTTCGGCACGGTCGGGGGTGTTTGAATTAATGGAATCTACCAGGTCGTCCACTCCAACCCTGGCAATATCTTCAACAGAATCACGGCTTTTATAGATATTGGGGATATAGACTTTGTCACAATTGGAAAAAGACTCTCCAAACTCTTTTAGAAAATGATAAGTCCGGGAATACTGATGTGGCTGGAATACTGCCAATATTTTGGCCTGTGGACCAAAGCTGTCGCGGGTTGCCTGCAAGGTCGCCTGAATTTCGGCCGGAGCGTGTCCGTAGTCGTCAATTATGGTTGTTTTGCCGACTTTGGCCTTGATTTCGAAGCGTCTGCCGGCCCCCTGGAACTCACAAATGGATTGCAGAGCGGTTTCGACGGGGAGACCGAGCTGGGCGGCTGCCGCGACCGCGGCAGCCGCATTGTACTGATTATGCTTACCGGGAATGGAAAGGTTCAGAGGATGGCTTGCCCCCGCGTATTCGAGTGCGTTTTTAGAAAGGTGGAAATCATTGTTGTCATCCTGACCGAATTTTATTATCTGAAAAGGGTAATCTTGTTTTTCGAGAAGTTTAGTTACGTTGACGTCATCACCGTTGGCAATCAGCACGCCTTCGGACGGCAATCTGTTCAGGAATTTATGGAAGGCCTCAAAATAGGCCTCCGCAGTGCCAAAATAATCCAAATGTTCCGGGTCAATATTATTAAGAATAATTATTTTGGGGGAATAATTAAGAAAGGCTTCCTGATATTCGCAGGATTCCAGAACCAGATAATCCGAATTCCCGAAGAGTTCATTTTTGTTGTCGAATTCCTTAACAATACTGCCGACAATCACCGTCGGGCTGAAATTGTTATTTTTTAGCGCCAGTCCCAGCATGGCGGTGGTGGTGGTTTTACCGTGCGTTCCGCAAACACAGATGGTTGTAAAATTCTGGGTCAGTAACCCCACCGCCTGTGGATAAGAAAGTACCTTTATTTGTTTGTCGCGGGCAGCCCGCAATTCTTCGTTTTCGGGTGGGATGGCCGTAGTGTGTATGACCAGTGTGGCATCATCGGGAATATATCCGGCCTGATGGCCGATTTTGACAGATATTCCTTCGGAAACCAATAAATCTGTGTTTTTGCTGTGATTCTGGTCTGAACCACTGACTTGGTGGCCGGTTCTTGCCAGTAATCTAGCCAGAGCACTTATTCCTATTCCGCCAATTCCAATGAAATGAATATTCTGGTATAAGTTGAATGTTTCTAATCTTCGTTGAGACATCGTTTAATATGCCTTTTAAGTTTAGTCCGACATCGAATATAGCAAAGTTGATCATAGTTGTAGAGCTGATTTTGGTTATTTATTTATTAAATACTTTGACAGTGTCTGTTTACAGGGGATATCAAATTGACAAAGTAATCAATGAGTTTGAGGCTGACAACAGAAGGATTGAGGATGAAAACAGGAAAAAATCGGAGGATTATGAGTATTTTACTTCCCCCAATTATGTTGAAAAAATAGCCAAACAGACTTTGGGACTGATCAATCCCGGCGAAGAAGTCATTATCATTCCTACCGAACAGGTAAGCAAAGAGCAGGAAGATAAAAATGACTACCTGTCGGAAAACACTTATTCTGATTTAAGTAATGCGGAAAAGTGGTGGATTTTTTTCTTTGACAGAAAGACCTCCATACAGTAATCTAGCACACGTTGACGCGGGGTAGAGCAGAGGCAGCTCGTCGGGCTCATAACCCGGAGGTCGGTGGTTCGAATCCACCCCCCGCAACCAAAAATTTTACCCCAATGATTAATGAAGGGGTTTTTTATTATCTTGGTGGCTGGGGAGAGAATCGAACTCTCGACCTTGGGCTTATGAGTCCCACGCTCTAACCAACTGAGCTACCCAGCCTGATTGCTGCGTTATTTTAGGAATTATTTGGAAAAAACACAAGACAAATATACATTGTTTTAGTAAGATATGAAAAAACATGAAGAAAGTTAAAAATTTTTGTCTCAGAATTTATTTTGCCGGAATGGAATGGCGAAACGGATTTTTCGCCAGGCCTTCCAAATGGCTGATAAAAAATCACATTTCGGCGGACATGATCTCGTTGGTCAGATTGTTTTTAATGCTTCCGGTCTTTCTGACGGCTGGTTCTATGCCAAAATTGGCCTTTCTGATCTTATTGTTAAACTTTTTTCTGGACGGTTTGGACGGTGTCGTCGCCCGCCTCAGCCATACGGCAAGTATCAGAGGACGCGCACTGGATGTTTCGATAGATAATTTCTTTATCATTCCGATAGTGCTCGGCCTGGTGTTGTATAATCTGGTTTCGCCGATTTGGTCTGCACTGTACATGGTAAATATCCTTATTAATTATTTTTGCAAATATCTAAAATTCGGCATTGAAGCCGGCAAATACCCTTTTTCCTTAAGCAAGTATTTTATCTATCTGACTTTGATAATTTATGCGATCTGGAACTGGAACTTATACGACGTGATACTAATATTCTGGTCGGTTTTCCTGTTTATTGAAAATCTTTTTTTAATTGCCGATATTTATTATGGTCGAAAAAATTCTGTTTAGTCTTCCGGCGGATGTGTTAAATACGCTGATTATCTTTTTTCCGGCTTATTTGGCAAATATGTTCCCGGTCATTTTTTTAAAGACGGGCTTTTTAAGAAGTTTCCGTTCCCCGGTTGACATGAAGGCAAAGATTTTTGGAGAAAGAATACTGGGAGATCATAAAACATTCTATGGGATTGTGACTGCCATTCTGGGAGGAGCATTGGGAGGACCTTTGGCACTGTTAATAGCAAGAATGACTGCCGGCGATCCAGTGTTGTTTCCGGGTGATTTCTGGTCAACAGTGGCTGCTTTGGTATTACTAGCTTTTACGGGAGCCTGGATTGGTCTGGGAGCTATTTGTGGAGATATGATCAAAAGCTTTTTCAAACGGCGTCTTAAGATTGCACCCGGAAAATCCTGGTTCTTTCTTGATCAGGTGGATTTTATAATCGGTGCCTGGATTGCCATGATGATTCTGAATTTGCCCGTCGCCTCAAAATATTTTTTTATTGCTTTGATAATCACTCCCCTGCTGCATCTGGGTACAAATATCATTGCCTACAAACTGAAACTGAAGAAAGTCTGGTGGTAGATCAGATAATTTCCAGGATTTTCTGCTGGAACTGAAGAAAGTCGCCTTCTTTGGGTAACAGGATTGACTGGCCGGTCAGACTGCGGGAAGAGTACAGAAAATTTTCATTGCTAAGAATATTTCCGGCAAAGATCTGTGTGTTTTTGTAGGTCTGATAAGTCTGGATCGCTTCAAATACATTCAGGTCGGTTTCAATATTTTCGCGGACCAGTTTATAGGCGTTCAGATAGAAATTGACGTCTTCCAGGGCATCCACCGAGTCCAGTTTGTTTTTGATGGCGAGAATGATTTTCTGTTGGCGGAGACTGCGGTCAAAATCAGAAGTGCTTTTTCTGGAACGCGCGTACTCCAGTGCTCTTTCACCATTCATGGCTTCAATTCCTGGTTCAAAAGTGACTGTTTTATGACCAAAGCCGCCGGTCGGATAATTCGCGTCGGTCAACTGCTTTTCGATCTGGACATTGATGCCGCCCAGATAATCTACAAAGTCGGTAAAGGTCTTAAAATCGAACAAAACATATTTATCGGCCTTGATTCCCGTAACCTCTTTGACTATTTCCTCCATTTTCTCAATTCCGTAGAATTCGTAGTATTCATTGATTTTGCGACCGTGTATGTAAAGATCGCGGGGAATGCTTAACAGTGAAATTTTTGATTTGTCGGGATTGATGGTGATCAGGATTATCGAATCGGTCAGTTTTTGATTTTCCCCGAGGAACAAAATGGCTTCAATTTTATCATTTAAATCGTCTTGTTCAGTAGTGATTTCCTGAGCGTTTTTTGTTTTTTCCAATTCCGTGTTTTTCTGATCCAGAAGGTTGCTTAACTTCTGATTTTCCGCAACCAGCTGTTGCTTTTCGGTTTCCAATTCTGTCTTAAAATCCTCGATACCCGTTTTAAGTTCTTCCTGACTGGAAAGTTTAGTGTCTATCTGCTCAAAAATATCCGTTAACGCCTGGTCGTTAAGTGAAATGATTTGTTTCTGATAATCAATTTTCTGGCCCAGAATTCTGTTTTCATCCTTAAGCTGTCCGACTTCGCCAATCAGGGAATTGATGTTTCTGAGGCTGGAAGTATAAAGAAAGTTGGAATTTCTGAAGAACAAAGCACTGCCAACAATTTGAATTACCAGTACCAGGCCCAGTACGTAAATAAAGAATTTCAGTTTTTTTATTTGTTTTTCCATCGCTATACGTCTATGCCAATTCTGGCTCTGATTTCCTGGTCGACAAATTCTTTTTTGCGACCGTATTTGATACGGGAATATTGAGTGATTATTTCACCAATTTTTTTATTGGAGGCGGACATGTCATAAATTGTCTCCAGGGAAAACGGACGGGAAGTGGTGTTGTTTATATTCAGTTTAATATAGGCCTTGAAATTGGCGATGGAGATGATGTCCTGTTCACTGAGAATGGGGGCGTATTCCTTGGCAAGATACTCACCATCGTCGGCGCCGACTTTGAAGGACATCATGGTACCGACGTTACCGAATACCGCATCGCGGATGGCCGTGTCCTGTTTCTTTTCAAGCTGCTTGATATACTGGTTGGCCATGATCAGCGCCAAATGGTATTTTCTGGCCTCGGAAAGAATGGAACAGAAACTGTCGGTGGAGAAATTCTGAAACTCATCCACATACAGATAAAAATCCTTTCTGGCTTCTTCCGGTATATCCACACGGCTCATGGCAGACATCTGAACCCTGGCCACCATCACCAGTCCCAGCAGCTGGGTATTGAGATCTCCGATTTTTCCTTTGGAAAGATTGATCAGCAGAATCTGCTGATTGTCCATGGCCTGACGGAAATTGAAAGCTGATTTGGTCTGGCCGATGGTGTTTCTCATGATCGAGTTCGTAATAAACGGACCAAATTTTGCCGAGAAATACGGGATCATTTCCTGTTTTTCGCGATCGCCGGTATGGGCATACTCATGATCCCAGAACGACCGGACAACCGGATTTTTCACTTTGCTGACTTTGTATTTCATAAATTCATCGTCCACGAAGACACGCGGCACGTCGATGAGAGTCGCGCCCTCCTCCTGATCTTCCATCAATGTAAGGCAGGCATTACGGAAATAGTGCTGGATACGGGGGCCAAATACTTCATCTCCAAACAGTTTGATGAAAATTTCAGTCGCCTGGCTGGAAGCCATGTCCATTTCCTCGGAGGTTTTGGCCTCAAGCATATTCAGACCCATCGGTCTTTCCGTATCGGCCGGATTGAAAACCACGCAGTCCTTGGCCCGTTCTTTCGGAACAAATGTAACCAATTCTTCTATCAGATCGCCATGAGGGTCAATCACGCCCACTCCGTCACCGGCCTGAATGTCCTGGCGGGCACACCAGCTGAGAAACACGGATTTGCCGGAACCCGACTTGCCAATACAATAATGATGCCTGGTGCGATCCTTTCGCAGCATCCTGATCTCCTTTTTAACGCCGCGGTAAATATTATACCCAAGTAAGATACCCTGAGTAGGGGTATCCACAGGTGCGGGCAATACTTTATAGGGAAGCCAGTTAATGGCCGGAGAATGATTGTAGCGGCTGCAGGGTAGATGGAAGATAGAAGAAAGTTCTTCCGGCGACAGGATGTTGTTCTTTTCACCAAACGGGCCGAAAGACGTGTCAATCATCCGGTTCTGATAATTGAACTTCATAAAAAAGTTATTCACCGAATCAATCGGAAAAACTCTTCTGTTCTGAAACCAGTTGGAAGATTCATCACGGAACATGCTTAAGGCCAGACTGACATTGTTGGTAATCTCTTCCGATCTGGAGCGGTTTTTGGACGAGGCAAAATATCGAAGCACCGCCCTGTACATCGGCTGGGCGGCTTTTTCGCCCATTTTTTTTGATCTTTCCTCAAGCGGCTGTAGCATACGTACAAATCCGCCCTGACTGTCGGGTTTATCTTTGATTATTTTGTCATATCCGAAAAACAAACCAACGATAATATTACTGAGAAAGCCCATCCCGGGAATATGGAATTTGGGGACTTCTTTCCCTTTGAAAAGTGTCGAGGCGATTTTTTCGATTTTTCTGTTATATTTACGGTTTCTGATTGGCCTCATGGTTAACTGAAAACCGGCGATTTCATCCTCTTCCAGTTTGGAAAAGATGTTGGTCATGTCATTGAGCGGGTCGTTTTCGGAAAATTTGTAGCTTTTGAAAGGGAACCAGTAAGGCTGTGTCAAATAGGCGAAATACATGCGCAAATACTGCCCCGGTTTGGCCAGCAGATATTTGTCAACGGGAACCAGGTCTGCATCCGGGTAATAAGCAGTCAATTGTTTTTCTATCAGTTCGCGGTAGATCTTAGGAGTAACCAGGTAAAAATCTATCACCTTGTTCTGGGCAACGATGTCGAAGGAAATAATGTTGGAATCAAAAAGCGTAGTGCGGATAATATTGCGAAGACTCAGTTCGGACAATTCATGAATATTGCGGAAACACTGGTCCATGATCCCGATTTTTTCCTTGAAGTCCTTTTCCTCTTTTTTCTCGTTGTCTTTTTGTGATTCTTCGCGGGGCAACCTGATTTTCAAACAGATATGAGTTTTGTTCTGCCACAGAATAAAGAAAAATCTGGCAACAACACGCAGTACCTTCAAAAATATTATTGCAACAACCAGATAGATCAGCAGGTTTGCCACCCCATTGAAGATGTCTCCGGATTGTAACTGCTCGATTGGATTTACCAGGTCAAACATTTGTTTTTGTTTAATCTTCTAATTATAGCATATGTAAGCCAGCTTTTGATGATTTTTGAGGTATTCGGACTGGGGATTTCAGGAGATGAACTTGCGCCTTTAATGGCTATATTGTCTAATCAAACAATTTCCGGTCAATATACTCTTTGAGCGCGGAAATATTTATCCGGTCCTGTTTCATCGTATCCCTATCCCTGACGGTAACTGCGTTATCATTCAAGCTATCAAAATCAAAAGTCAGGCAGAAAGGCGTACCGATTTCATCCTGTCTCCTGTACCGTTTGCCGATCGAGCCGGATGTGTCAAAATCGACCCTGTAATTTTTCAATAGATCATTGGCCAGGTGTTCGGCCTGTTCGTTTAATTTGTTGACCAGCGGCAGCACGGCAAGGGTTAGGGGAGCTAGGTCGGGCTTAAACTTCATAACAATACGGGTTTCCTCTTCCAGCTGTTCTTCTTCATAAGCGCTGAGCAATACGGCCAAAGTAACACGGTCGGCGCCGAAACTCGGTTCAAGCACATGAGGTATAAAAGTCTTATTGGTATAGGGATCCAGATAGGAAAGATTTTTTCCGGAAAACTTCTCATGCTGTTTCAGATCGTAGTCGGTGCGGTAGGCCCCGGCGGCGCACAGCTCTCCCCAGCCGAAGGGAAATTTATATTCAATATCAGTGGTGCCTTTGGAGTAGAAAGAGAGCTCGTCCTTTTCATGATCTCTTAAGCGCAGATTTTCTTTCTTAATGCCCAGAATATCGGTTACAAAATTCAGACTGTCTTTTTTCCACATTTCAAATACTTCCTGCCAGGGAGAGCTGTCGGGGTCAAAAAAGTATTCGATTTCCATCTGTTCGAATTCCCTTGTCCTGAAAGTAAAATTCCCGGGGGTAATTTCGTTTCTGAAGGCTTTACCGATTTGGGCAATTCCAAAGGGCAGTTTTTTTCTGGTAGTTTCCAGGACGTTTTTGAAATTAACAAAAATCCCCTGGGCTGTTTCCGGCCGGAGATAGATATCCTTACCTTCCTCCTCCACCACGCCCTGTCTGGTCTTGAACATCAGATTAAAGGCCTTGGGTTCAGTCCAGTTGGTTTTACCACAGATCGGACAGGGAATTTTTTTATCGTTAATAAATTCCAGCAGATCCTTGGCCGGAGTTTTTTCACCAGCCCAATTTCGTGGCCGTTCCTCAGAACTGTTTTCATGAATCCATTTTTCTATCAATTTATCGGCTCTTTCCCGGGATTTACAGCTTTTACAATCCATCAGAGGATCACTGAAGCCCGAGACATGTCCGGAAGCTTCCCAGGTAGTGGGATTCATCAGGATGGCGGCATCAATTCCCACCATATCCAGTCTCCGCTCCACAAAAGTCTTCCACCAGAGATCTTTGACATTCTTTTTTAATTGAGCGCCCAGCGGTCCGTAATCCCAGGTGTTGGCCAGACCTCCATATATTTCCGAGCCGGGGAAGATAAAGCCGCGTCTTTTACACAATGATATAATTTTATCCATCACTAAGGGTGTTTTAATATTAAGAGTTAGTTTTTTTCTGCTTGTTCCGCCAATCCAGCATGGCATTGGAAAGCACGTTCATCAGGCTTTCCGCTGTCTGGTGGGTCAGATTGACCCGCGCCACCAGTTTGATGGTAACGGGGCTTTGATTGGGAAGAAGATAGCCGCAATCCAAAATCACTTCGTTATTGTTAACGTGTATGGAAATGGCATTGGCAAAAGTTCCCTGCTCCAGTTGAGGATCGATTTTCAGATTTACGTTTGGCTGTTTTTCTTCATTCATAGGTGATATTTAAATTACTTTATTTGCTAATTGCCCACAGGCCGCAAGGATGTCCTGTCCCATGGACACTCTGACTGTAACATTAACTCCCCTTTTTTGTAATATTTTTTGGAAGGCCAGGGTTTTCTCCCTGCCACTGCCTGAAATGTCGTTGAGGGAGGTATTGTTGTAAGGAATCAGATTGATGTGAATCAATTTGTTGGTTGAAATCTCAGCCAGCTCTTCGGCAGATGATTCCGAGTCGTTGATTCCTTTTAGAAGAACATACTCAAAGGACACCCTTCTGTTGGTCTTGCGGCAATAATTTTCGATGGCGTCCAGCAATTGGGGGAGCGGATAAAGTCGGGCAACGGGCATGATACTTTCACGGATTTTTTGATTGGGGGCATGCAGGGAAACGGCCAGATTGGCCTGGGTGTTTTCTGTGGCAAATCGTTTGATTCCATCAACAATACCGCAGGTGGAAACCGTTATTCTTCTGCTGGCCAGATGGAAATAATCAGGATGATTCAGAATACCGATAGCTTTCATGACTTCATCATAATTCAGGAATGGTTCTCCCATCCCCATAAATACGACATTGGAGATCTTTTCATCAAGCGCCGCCAGAAAGGATTGAAAATATAGAACCTGGTCGGTGATTTCCTCTGCGGTCAAATTTCGTGTAAATCCCAGAGCACCGGTGGCACAAAATTTGCAACCCATCTGACAGCCGGCCTGGCTGGAAATACAGACGGAATTTCGGCCATCCTGATATCTCATCAGGACTGCTTCTACGGTACCTCCGCCGACAAGTTTAAAAGCAGCTTTCCTGGTACTCTGATCCTTTGAGGAAATATCATAGACCGCTTTCAGGGATAAAATCGGGAGTCTGCTTTTTAGGATTTCCCTGACAGCTTTGGGTAAAACCGCCATCTGATCATAGTCGAGTTTCCCCTGTTTGAAAACCGCATCTAAAAGCTGTTTTCCACGATATTGAGGGATTTTCAATTCCTTAAGCAGTTTTTGCAGTTCCACCGGGTCTTTCATACTGTTTTCCAAGTTTGGACTACAGGATTTTAAATTTAATTATTCTTTTTGTATAGGCCTAAATTGTCATTTACGGAGATTGGAGCGTTTGACAGTTTTACCGCCGGTTTTATGCTGTTACCCTTTAATTAATCTTTCATGAAAATCTTATTGGTAGGTAAAAACAAAAAAGCTCTTGAGTGGATGCAATTGCTTTTACAGAAAAGGAAAATATTTACAGTAAATTTACCGATCGAAGATATTAAAGATGAGACTTTAACAGGAATACCTTTTTTCCCGGATGGCTGTCAGGCGATAATATTGGACAGGATATCGATCAATAAAAATATACTATCGTGGGCGGTCAAACTCCCCTGTTTTGTAATTTATGAAAGACCGGAAGAATTTGCTGAATTTGATCCCGGCGCCAGGTTGGCCGGGGACAGCCAGATCAGGTTTTATTTCTGGCCTTTAAATATTTCCTTGCTGGCCGATGATATTCTGTCCATTGTTGCCTCAAAAAAATATCACCATGATGAAAAAATACTGATTGATAAACTGGAAATAAATTATCTAAACAGATCAATCAGCAATGGGAATAAAGTCCTTTTTATGAAAAATAAAGAGTTTGATTTGCTTTTTTATCTGGCCAAACACAGAGGAAGAGTCATGTCGCGCAGTATTATTCTGGAACAGGTTTGGGATATGAATTCGAGAGTCTTAACTAATACGGTGGACGTTCATGTTAGTAAAGTACGAAGAATCATCAGTCAGACATTTGGGATTAACTCTTTGATAAAAACGATTCCCTGCAGCGGATATCTTATACCTTAGTATATGGCAGATATTTTTTGATTATTTAACAAGTATATTTTCTTTGTTTTAATTTCTGTTCGAATATACTGGTCACGAGTTGCGAAAACGGAGTTTAGGATTTTAGTTTGAAAATAAAAATTAACTTAAAATTTTATGTCAATTACAGTTGAAAATTTTACTAAGCTTGTTGAAAATTTTCTGCTTCTTTTGACGCAAAAAGAAAGATATGTGATTGAACGCAGGTTCAATCTGGATAAAAGAGAAAAAGCCACGCTGGAGGAAATTGGACAGCATTTTACGGTTACCAGAGAGAGAATAAGACAGATTGAAAAGAATGCCATCAATAAATTGAAGCGAAATCTTGAGAATTGCCCTCTGCAGGAAATTGGCAATGAGGCTTTTGAAATTGTAAACAATTTCGGAGGAGTGGTCAGAGAAGATATCCTGTTGTCAAAAATGCTTCAGTTGAGACCGGAATATTCGGTTGAGTCTTTACAACTGATTTTTTCCGTCGATAAAAGGTTTAACAGGGTCCCCAATACCGTGGCATTTGCTCCGTATTTGAAATTGGCAGATCTAAAACAGCTGGAACTGGAAACTATCTGCCGGCAGGCATCGGACTATATGTCCAGAATCAAGTCTATAGCTGGGCTTGATAACCTGTATGCCAATGTAATCGGGCAGAAGAATACGGAAATAAACATTTTATTATTCAGATCCCTTATCCAGATCGACAAGAAAATAAAATTGCTGGAAGGAGAGATGGTAGGCTTGTATGAATGGCGCCATATCAATCCCAGGACACTCAGAGACAAAATCTATTATGTATTACGTTCCAGAAAAGATCCGCTTCATTTCATGGATATTGCCAACAAAATAATTGAAAGTAATTTTGACAAGAAGAAAATTAATTTGCAGGCCGTACACAATGAACTGATCAGACATGAAGATTTTGTACTGATTGGCAGAGGAATTTACGGACTGGCTGAGTGGGGCTATAAAAGCGGGACAGTTGCTGACGTGATAGTTTCCATACTTAAAGGAAAGGAATCTCTTTCCCAGCAGGAAATAATAAATGATGTCTTAAAACAAAGGAGAGTAAAACCGATTACTGTTATTCTAAGTTTAAAAAACAAAGATCAGTTTGTGAGAGTCGGTAGAAAACAATACGCGCTGAAAACCAGTTAAATTCTGATGTAATTCTTTTCTTTGAAGTCTTTGCTTTGAGGGAACTTTTTGAAGTTTTCGTGGATATCGGTAAATATTTTTTTCATGGACTGCCTGTCGGCTTTTTTGGATGCTTTGGCGGAAAATTTAAGCGCAACGGCATTGGTTGGGTCGATTTGAAGAACCCTTTCGCATAACTCCAGACAAAGTTCATATTTTCTGGTTATGTAGAGGGTTTTAATTTCTTCGATCGTTTTGAAGATGAAATCTTTTTTGTTTTCAATTTTATAGTACTGATAGACAGACTTGATTCTATCAATGACTTTTTTTACATCCCTGTTCTCCGGGTCGATCTTCTTAAGTTTAAGCAGAAATATAATGATATCTTCAAAACGGTTGCTTTCCAAAAGACCTTTGTTCAGCTGCAATTGTTGCCTGATATAACTGCCTCGCACTGTCTTCTGCAGGTTTTTAACTTCGGATTTACGAATGTCCAGCTTGTAGAGGTTGTCCAGTTTCTGGAGCGTGATTTGATAGTCAAGGGAGTCTCCTTTTTGCTTTATTTCCTCGGAAATTTCATGGAATGCCTGATTGCGTTTTGCTTCATATTGCTGATCAAGCAGTTTTTTGGCACCTACAATTTTGTTGGCAATTTCAGGATAATCTTTTACATATATTTGCAGAGGGGCAATTTTTCTCAGATACTCTTCATAATTATGTTCCGTCAAAAAATGATCCAGTTGCTGCAGATCGTATTGGATTGCCTTTAAATTGTGTTTTTTGACCTCATTCTCTATTTTGTGGGACAGTCGAATAAAGGTTGTATTTTCCGGGTCATAGCTTAATATCTTGGTGCAGATTTTATAGGCCTCAGTCCAATTCTCCTCTGTCATGTAGAGTTTTACCTGATTTTCGTACTCCTTGAGTGTGGCCATAAAAGTTGTTGTTATAGATTATTTTAACATATTTTCATTCAAAAGTGGATAAATATGTGATAAAATGGAGTGAAATCTAATTATGGCTGACAATTTACTAAAAACAGGTTTGGAATCGGAAAAAACAAGGCAGGAAACTGTTCCCGCCTCTTTAAAAGAGGAAAAAGTACTTCCGGAGGTTAAGGATACTACCAAAACGGTTATTGAGGGCGTGGAAACCGTTGGCGGAGCTGAGGAAGAAGGCGGACAGTTCGGGGAAAAGCAGGAAGAGGACTCGGGGCAGAGTAGATTTGCGGTTTCATCGGCAAAATCCGCCAGGTCCGGTCAGACGACCATCACCTCCGTTCCTCCGATTGATGAAATGATCAGACAGACGGTTGAAGCGATTAATATGGAGTTGAAGCAAACAAAAGAAGAAGTGAATAGGCTAATTTCAAAAAAAGCTTCACCTTATGACATCAATGCCAAGGTTATGAAGATAAGGTTTTTGAATAATCTGCTTTCAGAATTGAAGCGGGCGGCCAAGCTGGCAGAGGAGTACGTGGTCAATCTGTGGAAGCAATATGTGAAGAAGTCGGGCTAGTTTTTTTACGTGCCTTATCGGTTGAATCGAAATCCAGTCTTTTGTTTAGCATCAGACGGGTCTGGGCATCAATTGCGGGAATGGCACTAAGTGTGATGGAGACCAGGGGTACCAGCAGCCATTGGAAAAAAAGTGAGACTTTTTTAAAGGTATTTTTCTGGTATTCAAAGGGAATAATCAAAGTCGTAATAACCAGACAAACCACGATTCCCAGGCAGGATAAATTCATCAATGAGCTCATAATGATCGGGAGATTGTGACTCAGTACAGTGCTGCCAAAATCTTTATTGATCAGACCGGGAATGGCACCTGAACAAAGAAGCAAAACCGGCCCGGTAGCCCAGAAATAGACTCCTTCCAAATAATGGAAGATTTCATATAATTTTCTTTTGAGTGGAATTTCTTTAATCTTTATTATATTGAAGACAATAAAGGGGAAATCACATACCCCCCAGGCCCAGCGCCGTAGCTGTTTGTATTGGCTTTTGATGGTATCCAGATAGGATTTACTGAGGACGGCGTCCATGTAGACCGGACTATAAATATTTTCCAGATAGTGACGGCCCTGATAAACAAAAAAAGCCGTCCAGAACTGGCGGGAATCATCCCCACCACCAGCGGATCCCAGTAATTAAAATCAATTACAGACTGGAAACTCATGGCCCGGGAGGAAAAACTTTTGTTTTCATCCTTTTGAAGGCTTACCGAAAGTTGCCAAAAGGAGGCTGAAATGGCTACCAGTCTGTTAAAGACAGGTACGTCCCAGATATTGTTGTGATAGAAAAGTACAGGTTGATAGCCTACCTCATTACGGTTTTCCGTTATACAAAAGCGGAAAGTGAGCTCATTAAAAAACTCCGGGCTGACCACCGTATCCGCATCAAAACTGGATAAAATCACTTTGGAGAAGTCAATTCTCCGTTTTTCAAAGTAGGTTTTCAGTATTTTGGCCGACCAGTTCATGTTGGCAGCACGGCCTTTGATTTCCCCGGGCAGATTCTCGGGATGACCGGTTTCCAGATAGTCCTGGAAATAGTGTCCGTATTCGGCCTTGATGCGTTTGCTGATGGAAAGTGCTTCCTGATTGAATTCCTCATAGGCAAAGACAAAGATGATTTTTTGGGGATCATAATTGGCTTTTACATATGACTCTACGGAAGTTTTGATGACTTCATAGGGCTCCCGGCAGATAAACAAAGACAGACAATGGGTAATTTCGGAGGGTCTGAGATATTGGTCTATTTGCTTTAAATGATCAATTTGTTTCAAAAGATGCGGTTCCAGAGGCCCCTCCTTTAATCTCAGAATCATCGGATCAAAGCTGTACTCTTTCTTTTCCACCAGATATTTCAGCTTGGAAGGCGTGTCCAAAAAAGAAAGCAGCCTGGCCCAGTCATTCTTGGCGGCTCTTTTACTGTATTGGTAAGATTTGACCAGATTGTAGGAAAAAAGGAAGGTCCTGAAAACCCAGATCAGGGTATAGGCAATAATAATATTGGCAGTAAAAATGGGCCAAAAGATTGAACCAACAATTAAAAAAGAAAAAGAAAACCAAATGCAGAGGCCCGGTATTACCTCCACCCAATGCCAATAACGATGCGTTCTGACCAGGTTTTCACTTTTAAGAAGCGGTCTTTTCAAGTATTTTGGTTGAAATTGCCTGAGGAATATAATTAATCGGTTTAATTTATGCAAACAAACTCAAATTTGACATTGCTGAATTATTGCGTTATTATGACATGCCTTGGGAGATTGAATAGTGATTTTGGTAATAAACAAACTGTGAAGGATGTCAAATTTCTTGCTTGACAATAATGTTACCGAAACATATATTTTATATCCGAAGCAACATAATGGATTTATATGACTCAAGACAATACCAGCTCAGCAGCCCCTGCGGTGCAGGAAATACTCAATTTGACAGATATAATTGAGGATATGTTTTTGGTTCTGACACCCAAAGAAAAGGAGGTTATTATCAAACGTTTTTGTCTAGATAATAAGCCAAAACAGACTTTGGAAAGGATTGGACAGTCTTTCTCGGTAACCAGGGAAAGAGTGCGTCAAATTGAGAAGATTGCACTGGGAAAATTACGCCGGACCGTGGAGACCACCAGACTAAGTATGATTAATAAGATGGCCAAGGAAATCCTGAAGGCCAACGGAGGACTGTTACTGGAAAACAAGCTGGTAGCCGAATTAATTAACAAGATTGCCAGTAAGCAGGAAACCGACGCTCATATTGTCAGACTGGCGCTCAATATTAATGTTGATATTGTCAAATTTGAAAAGACCAATGTTTATAAGCCTTTCTGGAAGCTGACCACTGTTTCTTTTGAAGACGTAAAAGCCGTGATCAACGCCGGAATCGGAATCATGAACAAGAAAGGTGATGTCTGCACTGATGAAGTGCTGGCCAAAGACGTCCAGGCCACTCTGGTCGAAAGAGGAAAAGCTTTTGACGCCGATTTTATTATTTCGGCAATGGAAGTGGACAGAAGAGTAAAACGGGTGATTGAAGGGTTTGGTTTAACTTCCTGGAGACATATCAATCCCAGAAGTATTCGCGATAAGGCTTATATTGTTCTGAAAAAAGGCGGCGAGCCGCTGCATTTTGTGGAAATTGCCAACAGAATTGCCGCAGCCGGTTTTGACAAGAAAGTTGTCACCACACAGGCGGTACATAACGAATTGATACGATATGACCAGTTTGTACTGGTTGGACGCGGACTTTATGCACTTAAAGAATGGGGCTACAAGAGAGGAACTGTGGCAGATGTGATTGAAGGTCTGTTGAAAAAGAAATCCCCCATGACCAAGCAGGAAATCATTGCCGGAGTTTTGAAGCAGAGAAGAGTCAAAAAAGGCACAATTTCATTGAATTTACAGAAGAATAATCAGTTTGTCAGAGTAGGACGCGCCGTTTATGCCCTGGAGGAGAGCCGGGCTGCTTAGTAGACGGTTTTAGCAGACGAGTCCGGAGTATATTTGAAAATATTTATAAAAAAGCCTATCTTTGGATGGGTCTTTTTTATTTAAAACAAAATGACAAGTTTATTTACCAAAATCGCCAACGGTGAAATCCCCTCAAAAATAGAATACCAGGATGGATTATGTTTTGTCATTCATGACAAGTTCCCCAAGGCGCCCATCCATCTGCTGATTATCCCCAGAAAGGAAATTCCGACTATCATGGATGCCGAAGATGCCGATCAGGCTTTATTGGGGCATCTGCTTCTGGTGGCCAGGAATATGGGAAAGAAATTTGGGCTGGAAGGCTACAAGCTTCAATTTAACGTAGGTGAAAAAGGCGGACAGGAGATACTGCACATCCATTTGCATTTGATGGGTGGTTAAATTATATTTTTGAGGCATTTTGCAGATGCTGGAGTGGTGGAACTGGTAGACACACTAGCTTTAGGAGCTAGCGCCAAAAGCATGGAGGTTCGAGTCCTCTCTCCAGCACCATTTTTATGAATGTTCCGGAGTTAAATTTAATGTGCCGTTCCCAGAAACGGCAGATTGAGTTTTTCCGGGCCGGCCGGTCCGCCGGAGATTTTCTTGCCGCCGGCCAGGGCGATCGTTTCGGCGCCGTATTTGTCGTTAATCCGGTCGATTTTTTCAAACAGGGAGAGCTGTTGGTCTGTTTCCAGCTCATTGGGGAACAGTTTAGGGGGAATCATATCTTCAGGACGGAGACCGGTGGTAATGATGCCGCTGCTCCTGTATTGCCAGCCGGATCTGTAAAGGCGTTCAAAGCCCTGTTTGACGGCGCCGACGATCGCACCCTCGCAGTTGAGATCTTCAGGAAGCCTGATTTCCTCTCCATAAGTTTTATAGTCGCGGGTACGTAGCATCAGAGTAAGAAGATTGGTTTTTAATTTACGTTTTCGAAGGTGCCAGAAAGCCAGAGCAAGATTTTTCAACAGTTCCTGATAAATAATCTGGCGGTCGGAGGTGACGGTAAAGGAACGGGTGCGGGCCAGTGACTTGGGCAAGGGCGTTTCTGTATTGACCGGCCGGACACTGAAGCCGCGCAGTTCCAGCTGCATTTCCAGGCCGGGCTTGCCCAGCAGTTTCTTGATCTGATCCGGAGGCGCCGTGACAAATTTCATGGTGGTGTCTATCCCCTGTTTCGCCAATAAAGCTCTGGAATTGGTGCCCAGACCCTTGATTTTTTCGATGGGGATAATACGGAGGAATTTTTCAATATCCTTGCCGCTGACCACTGTGAGTCCGTTGGGTTTTTTATAATTGCTGGCGACCTTGGCCAGGACTTTGCTGGTGGACAGTCCGATAGACACGCCAATGCCGAGCCGGGATTTGATGGCGGCCTGGATGTCCCCGCAAATGGCCGCATAGGATTTGCGATAAAGACGCCTGAGGCCCTTGAGATCGATATAGCACTCATCAATGCTGGCGGCTTCGATGTCCGGCGTGAACTCGGCGATGATTTTAAGAAAATTCTGATGAAAAAGCATATACCTGCGAAAGTTGGCCGGCACAATAATGGCCTGTGGACAGATTTTTCTGGCCTCCCAGACAGGTGTGCCGGTACCAATATTGAACTTTCTGGCGGCATAATTGGCCGTTATAACGCAACTGGCGCCCATCCCGGCCACCAACAACGGCTTGCCCCGATAGGCGGGGGTATAGGCCTCTTCCACGGAAGCAAAGAAGGCATTGCAGTCGATATGGGCGATGGCGGTCGGAAATGAAGTGCGCTGAAAAAAACACATTTAATATTTTCTGATAATGCCTATAACAATACCCCAAATTTCGGTGCCCTCTTCCAGTCTGATCTGATACTCCCTGGAACTTTCGGCTTTGAGAAATTTCTGTCCGTTCTCTTCAATCAGCCGTTTGACGGTAAAACCGCTGGGCAAATGGGCGACGATAATCTGGCCGGGACGGGCGTCGCTTCTTTTTTCCACCAGCAGCAGATCCCCGGCCAGGATGCCCGCTTTTTCCATGGACTGTCCGCTGACTTTCAGGGCAAAGGTGTTGTTGGGACTTTTGATCAGATACTGATCCACCGTCAACATTTCGCGACCGGCGTCTTCGGCCGGCGCCTGAAACCCGGCCGGAACGCCGGCCGGAAAATAAGGGATGGAGAGCGAATCGGAAACAGCCCTGAAGGGAACTGCCGATTCGAATTGGTGAGCCTCCTGCGTAATGGCAATAATTTTTCCTTTGGTATTCTTTTTTAGATAGCCCTTTTTACAGAGAGCCTGGAGATGGCTGAAAGCCGTATTGGAAGAACTGGTCTTCAGGATTTGGCCGATCTCCCGGGTGGATGGGTAATACCCTTCCCTTTCAAAAAACCCCCCTATTTTTACCAGTAATTCTCTTTGTTTGCGGGTCAACTCTGTTTTGGGAACACCACGAATCATGGGTACGACGTTATTAAACGTAACCATTATATAGAACGGGTGTTCTATTGTGAAGCCTTTTTATTTTTGAGCCAATAATGCCTTACGGCTGCCGTTGGAAGCGATCGTTTTTCTGGTTTCGATGCGCGTGCTTACCAGCGCCCGCAGTTCTTCGCGGGTAACCGGCCCAAAGACCCCTGCTCCCGGAGAACTCAGGTCTCCCACCAGTCCCCTGCCCTGCTGGAATTTGAAGACGGCATGCGCCGTGACCTCACCGTAGTTGCCGGTCGGCTCCAGACCAAATAGATTAAGTTTTCTGAGTTCCGTCTGCAATTCCACAACTGACTGTCCGGAATCGCCTGGCCGGAGATCCACCGCCAAAAAGGAAAGCCCGTTTCCAGCCAGCTGTACTGCCTCGGAATAGGCATCGTCGTTGTTGGCCGCCTTGGCTACGGCAATCACCGTCAAAACGTCCTCCTGGGACGGTTGCAGACCGTTCATGGCTTTTTCCAGAGTTTTGCGGGTCTGCGGACCAAAATATCCCGCCCCAAAATCATTTTCGTCGTCCACAATGCCGTACTTCAGCTGAAAATCGAGCACGGCCTGGTAAAGTCCTGTGTCATATTGATTGTCAATCTGCCCCTTGTAATAAGACAGATCTTTTAATTTCTGCTTAATCTGAGGGATTTCTTCGTTTTTATCACCGTAACCATAATCAGTCCGGAAGGTCAGTTGAGACTGCCCCTGGACTGCCTTTCCGGGCAAATCGGCACCGGAAATTGTACTGAGATCGATTTTTTCCTGAATACTTTCGTCAATGCCGTATACCGTTACTTTGACCTGTCTTTTGCCCCAGCGCAGGGCCCGGTTCAATCCTTCATCGCCATAGCCCATCCAGACGTCCAGGCGGTCATATTGGCCACCTCTGTCTCCGGCATGCACTATTGCGCCTCCCCGGTCGTGTACGGCCACCAGCCCCAACCCCGGAATATTCATTTTGGTACCAAAAGGTACGCTTTTGGGAGCGGCAATCATGCCCGGATATACGTCTGTCCCGTCTGCCCCGTGCACACCGTTGCCGTTGAGTTTTTTGTCGGCCGCCAGGGACCCCTTCAAATAACGCTTTTGGCCTTCAATAGGAGAGTAATAGGCGGTAATGGTGTAGGTTTTCTCATAGGGGTAAACCGTTGGCTGAACAGGATTTGCCGCACCGTCCTCGGCCCAAGCCACTTCGCCGAAAGAAAATAAGGAGAACATGACTGAACCGGCTAATAACAATTTATTTAGTTTCATCTGAGCAAAGACTTAATTTAATAAATCTTTACATTATACCAAAAAACGGACTCCGGAGCGGGTATTAGACCTTGCTATATAGAATCTTTGTGTTTTCTCTCGACACGTTGAAATACCGCTTACCACCGCGTTGAAGATTGTTTTTAGTCCTGAATAATCCCGATTCTTCTGGTAATCTCTCTCTCCACGAATTCACGGTCGCGACCGAATTTCAGCCTGGAGAGCTGCTTAATGGCTTCACCGACCTTTGGATCCGCCCCCGGTTCCAGCCAGGGGAAAGGCACGTTTATGGAGAAAGGCGAGGTTGGTTTGCCGTCTACGGAAAGCTTCATCACGCCCTTGAAATTATCGAGGTTGATCAAATCCTGATTGGAAAATACAGGCGCCATTTCTTTGGCCATATATTCGGCGTCGGTCGGACTGATCTTGTAACACATCATGGTGCCGACATTGCCGAAAACGGCGTCCTTGACCTTGGATTTGCCATCCTCGCCTTCCAGCTGGGCAATGTATTGATTGGCCATATTCAGGCTGAGCCGGTACTTTCTGGCTTCGGAAAGAATACTTTCAATCGAGTCGGTGATGTAATTCTGGAATTCATCGATATAGAGGAAGAAATCCTTGATATCCTCCTTCTTGTATTTTTGGCGGCGCATAGTGGCCATCTGCAATTTGGAAACAATAATCAGACCGAGCAGTTTGGAGTTGATGTCGCCCACCTCACCTTTGGACAGATTCATCATAAGAATTTTCTGGGTTTGCATGACATCGGCAAAATCAAAGGCCGATTTGGTCTGGCCGATGATGTTTCTCATCATTGAATTGGTGACAAACTGGCCGAATTTTGCGGCAAAATAAGGGATGATTTCCTGTTTTTCACGGGCACCGGTCTTGGCCATCTGATCGGTCCAGAATGATTTTACAACCGGGTTTTTAAGATAACTGACCCGTTCTTTTTGAAAATCGTCGTCGGTAAACAGTCTGACAATATCCACCATTGTCCCTCCTTCCGGATGCGACATCAGAGTAAGGCAGCCGTTGCGGAAATAATCCTGCAGACGCGGACCGAAGATTTCATTGCCGAACAGTTTTATCATGATGTTCATGGCATCCATGGCCACCAGTTCCTTTTCATCATCGGTGTCGGCTTCCAGCAGATTAATCCCCATCGGGCGGGTCTGGTCGGCGGGATTGAAATAGACCACGTCATCGGCTCTGCTGCGTGGAATATAGGCCATATTATCGGCAATCAGTGAACCATGCGGATCAACAATCGCCAGGCCGTTTCCTTCGCGCAGATCCTGTCTGATCATAATGGAAAAAATGGAGGATTTACCGGTACCGGTCTGTCCAATTACGTAAAAGTGGCGGAAGCGGTCCACCCGTTTCATGCGAATCTCGGTGGATACTCCACGGAAATGATTGTATCCCAGCAACAGACCTTCCTTGGGAATTTCTTTGGGTACCGAGGCGATTTTATAGCTCTGCCAGTGAATGCCGGGGGTCTTATTGAAACGGGTGTTGGGCAGATGGAAAATGGAGGCCAGTTCTTCGGAGGAAAGGAGGGCAATCTTCTTTTTAAATCTTTGGACCAGCGGAAAAGAAAATTTGCGCAGAATGTAGTCTTCCACAATTTTCCGCTCGGGATAGTATTTCACCTTGGAAAATGAATTGGCGCTTTGCGAGGCATATTGGGCAAAGCTGCTGGTGATATTGGTCAGATTGGAACGGACTTCCCTTTCGTCGGTTGAGGAGCAGACAATTCTGATGATTGTCTGAAAACCTTTGCCGGTGTTTTTTTGTTCAAGATCTTTGACTTCCTCGTCGGTCATGGGGGTGGTGCGCCCCTGGGATTCAGGCATTTTGGAAGATTTTTCTTCCGTTCCCATCATAAAAGTTACCACTCCCAGCAGCAGCTTCAGGGGGTTTAAGTCTAGCCCCTTTTTGGAGGGTTTCTGATTGATTATGTTTTTAGCTTCCTCCCGGCCTTTTTTCTGCCAATTGGCGGTGGGACGAATCATGATCTGGATAACGGCCCCGTCGTCAAAGCGGAGTTTGGAAAGGGCGTTGGTCAGATTGTTGATCGGGTCAGTGGTTAACCGTTGGAAACTTTTTATGGGATACATAAAATGTTTCTTGAGCGTGAAGGCCGCTGCGGCAATTTTACATTCAGGCTGGAAGATATTGTATTCCTCAACCTGTTCGACATAGGCGTCGGGGAAAAAACCGGTTATCTGTTTTTCCGCCAACAGGCTTAATTCGGAGGGGACTGCAAAGTAAAAATAAATCTGGGTTTCCAGAACCACGTATTCCAGTGACAGAAAATCTTCGCCGGTAAACCAGTTTTTCCATTTGCCGGAATAGATGGAATGCAGGGAATCATAGAGCTGCGCCATCACACCGATCACTTCCTTGAAATCCTTGGCACTGTCCTTCTGTTCCTGGTCTTTCTCCTCCTGACTCTCCTTTTTGGCCATCTGCACTTTCAGAAAAACCATATTCAGCGAGCGTTTCAGGTTGCGGTGAGCCAGATAGCGGTCTCTAGCCAGAAAGAAAACCAGTACCAGGCCGCCGGCGGCCAGAATTAATTCCAGTAATTTAACGAAAAAATTCTGCATTTATTTTTTTAGTTTTATTTCCAGACTGAGCTCTTCAATTGTTTCGGTGGGCAGGGGTGAGGGGGCTCCCAGCATCAGATCTTTGGCTTTGGAATCTTTTGGAAAAGCCATCACTTCCCTGATATTAGGTTCGTCGCGATAGATCATGATCAGCCTCTCCAGCCCCAGAGCCAGACCGCCATGCGGGGGTGCTCCGTATTCAAAGGCCTCCAGCAGATGACCGAACCTTTTCTGCGCGTCCTCATCACTTATTTTCAACAGATCAAAGATTTTTTTCTGTAATTGCTGATTATGAATCCTGATACTGCCTCCTCCGACTTCATAACCGTTTAATACTATATCATAAGCCTTGGCGATTGTCTTGTCGGGACTCTGTTCAAGAATCTCCAGCTGGTTGTTCTGGGGAGAGGTAAAGGGATGATGGGCGGCTGCCAAATTGCCGCTAACCGGATCTTTTTCAAATAAGGGAAAATCATACACCCATAAATAGGCGAGAGTTTTATTGTCTCTGAGATTAAAACGGTCTCCGCAGGCCAGACGCACCTGCCCGAGAGAGGCGCAGACAGTTTCGAAGGACCCGGCTGAAAAGAAAAGGATGTCTCCGGACTTGGCCCCGGTCCTTTCAATGAACTGATCCAGCTGTTCCTGAGTAAAAAATTTCACCAGTGAGGATTTTGGTCCATCTGCGGCAATCTGGATATAGGCCAACCCTCTGGCTCCATGTATCTTGGCCAGTTCCGTCAAATCATCGATTTCTTTGCGGGTCAGTTCCAATCCACCCTCCACCCTCAGACATTTCACATGACCGCCAGCCTTGAGGGCGTCTCGAAAAACGGAAAATTCAGTTTTTTCGGCGATATCCGCCACGTCCACGATCTTCATGCCAAAACGTATATCGGGCTTGTCCGAGCCATAAGACTCCATGGCTTCCTGCCAGGTAATCCTGGGGAAGGGCGTTGTCTGGATTTGTTTATGTGAAACCAGCTCACCGCTGATTTTTACCAGCAATTCCTCAATCAGTTGCATGATATCTTCCTGCTCCACAAATGCCATTTCCAGATCAAGCTGGGTAAACTCCGGCTGGCGGTCACCCCGCAAGTCTTCATCACGGAAACAGCGTGCAATTTGAAAATACCTGTCAAATCCCGCTACCATCAATAGCTGTTTGAGCTGTTGAGGAGACTGAGGAAGAACAAAAAAATTACCCGGATAAAGGCGGGACGGCACAAGGTATTCCCGGCTTCCTTCCGGGGTGCCTTTGATTAAAATGGGCGTCTCCACCTCGATAAACTCTCTCTCATCCAGAAAGTCGCGC